>DASVNG010000057.1:0-108400 GCA_036383995.1 Pseudoxanthomonas sp. | reverse complement strand
GTAGCACACCGCAAAGCGCAGATGCTCGGCCATGGTCTTGCCGCCGATGCGTTTGTTTGCGTCATAGATCTTGAACGCCAAAGGGTTGTCCGAAGCGCGGCCCTCGAACGGGATGCGGCCGATACCGGGGAAATATTCTTTTGCGCCGATGAAGTGGGAATTGCTCATGGTCTGTCTTCCGTTCTGTTGTGCGGGGGCGTGCTATGCCGCGTGCTGCGTGCGCACGGCATCGAGGTGTTGCAGGAAACGCGCGTAATGCGTCCGGTATTGGCCGACACGCGCAGGATCGGGCCGGGTCGAAAGCGATGGATCCACGGCAGCATGCCGCGTCACCAGTTCGGGCAATCCGACGCCATCCCCGTTTTGATGCAGATGGGACCACAACGCCTGCAGCGCGGCGCCGAAGGCGGCCCCTTCGGTCTGGCGGGGCACTTCCACCGGCAGATCGAACACGTCGGCGATCATCTGCCGCCAGGCCGCGCTCTTGCCGCCACCGCCGGTCAGCACGATGGCGTCGAAATCCAGACCCGCCGCGGCGAGTGCGTCGTAGCCGTACTTCAAGGCGTAGGTCGCGCCTTCCATCGCCGCGCGGTAGAAGTTGGCGGGCGTGGCGTTGAGCGGGTCCATGCCCAGCATCGCGGCGCGGGCATCGGGCAGGTTCGGCGTGCGTTCGCCGTTGAAGAAAGGCAGCAAGGTCAGGCCGCCGGCGCCCGGCGACGTCTCGCCGATCATGGCCTCGCCCTGATCGACGCCGAAACCGAACAGGCGCGCGATGGTTTCGGTGGCGACCGTGCAGTTCATGGTGCAGATCAACGGCAGCCAGCCGCCGGAAGAGGAGCAGAACGCGGCCCAGCCGCCGTTGGCATCCACCACCGGATGATCGGCGTAGGCGAACAGGGTTCCGGAAGTGCCCAGACTCATCGACAGACGTCCCGGCACCACGCAACCGGTACCGATGGCGGCCATCATGTTGTCGCCGCCGCCGACCGCGATGCGAACCGCATGCGCCAGCCCCAGCGCGTCGGCAATCGCCGGCAGGATCGCGAAGGTGCTGCCCAGTTCGACCAGCGGCGGCAGGTATTGCGAAAGATCGCGATCGGGGTCGATGGCGGCCAGCAGTTCCGGCGACCACTGGCGCGTGCGCACATCGAGCCAGCCGGTGCCGGAGGCATCGCCGAATTCGGTGAAGCGTTCGCCGGTGAGGTAGAAGTTGAGATAGTCGTGCGGCAGCAGGATGGTCGCCAGGTCGCGGTAGACCTCGGGACGGTGCAGGCGCGTCCACGGCAACTTGGAAGCGGTATAGCCTGGCAGGATGGGATTGCCCGCGATCTCGATGCAGCGCTGTTCTCCGCCAAGCGCCTGCATGATCTGTCCGCACTCGCGCGCGCTGCTGGTGTCGCACCACAGCTTGACCGGCGCCAGCACCTGGCCATCGCGGCCCAGCGGCACGAAGCCATGCTGTTGTCCGGAGACGCCGATGGCGGCGATGGACGCGCGGACCGGCGCATCCAGTTGCGCGAAGCAGGCATGCACGGCTTCGATCCACCACGAAGCCAGCTGCTCGCGGCTGCCGTCTTCGCCGCTGATCAGTTCCAGCGGCGCGCTGGCGGTGGCCACGACCTGCCTGGACCGCGCGTCGTAGACGAGGAGTTTGATGCTCTGGGTCCCCGCATCGATGCCGGCGTACAGGCTCATGCCGCCACCAGCTTGCCGTCTTGCAGGCGTATGCGGCGCGATTGGCCCGCTTCTAATTCGATATCCAGACTCTGTTCTCCCAGCACTATGTTGTAACGGCCGCCGCGAACGCTGGTGAGCGTGGCCGTGGTCAGGCGACCCGCTTTCCACGACAGATCGACGCCCGCCGCGCCGCGCACTTTGAGACCGCGCACGGATCCGGCTTTCCACGCTTGCGGCAGCGCCGGCAGCAGGAAGATCGAACCGCCCCAGCTCTGCAGCAGCATTTCGGTGATGCCTGCGGTGCCGCCGAAGTTGCCGTCGATCTGGAACGGCGGATGGGCATCGAACAGGTTCGGGTAGGTCCGCTGCGGAGCCAGCAGCATGCGCAGGATCTTCAGCGCGTGTTCGCCGTCGCCCAACCGCGCCCATAGGTTCAAGCGCCAGCCGATGCCCCAGCCGGTGGCGTCGTCGCCGCGGATTTCCAGCGATCGCTTCGCGGCCGCGGCCAGCTTCGGCGTATCGCGCAGGTTGATCTGCGAACTCGGATGCAACGCGTAGAGATGCGAGACGTGGCGGTGATGGATTTCCGGCGCCTGCATGTCCCAGTCTTCGCGCCATTCCTGCAGCTGGCCCGCATTGCCGACGCGGTCCGGCGGCAGCCGTTCGCGCAGCTGCTTCAGCTGTTGCGCGAAACCGGCATCCACGCCCAGCAGGCCGGCGGCCTGGATGCACTGTGCGAACAGATCGCGCAGCAGTTGCGAATCCATCGCCGGTCCGGCGCAGAGCGAGGCGCCCTGCGGATGCACGTTCTCCGGCGAGATCGAGGGATTGGTGACCATTTCTCCGGTAGCCGGATCGCGCACCAGCGTGGCGGCGAAGAACTCGGCCGCGCCCTTGAACAGCGGATAGATCTTGCGCAGGTAGGCCTCGTCGCGGCCGTAGTCCCAGCGGTCCCACAATTGCTGCAGCAGCCATGCACCGCCCATGGGCCACAGGCCCCACTGCGCGCCATCGATAGGTCCGGTCTGCCGCCACAAGTCGGTGTTGTGGTGCACGACCCACCCTGGAGCGCCGTACATTTCCCTGGCCCGGCGCGCGCCTTTTTCCGCCAGATCGAACAGCATGTCCTCCAGCGGTTCCACGCATTCGGGCAATGCGTTGGCCTCGCTGGGCCAGTAGTTCATTTCCGTGTTGATGTTGATGGTGTACTTGCTTTCCCACGGCGGGTCCATCAGATCGTTCCAGATGCCCTGCAGGTTGGCCGGCTGCGTGCCGGGTCGCGAACTGCAGATCAGCAGATAGCGGCCGTACTGGTGGTAGAGCGCGGCCAGCGCGGGATCGCCATCGTTGGCGAAATGCTCGACGCGCTCGTCGGTGGGCAGCTTCGCCGCTTCGCTGCTTCCCAGATCGAGGGCGACGCGACGGAACAGACGCTGGTGTTCGGCCACGTGCGCTGCACGCAGCTCTTCGAAACCGCGCTGCTGCGCCGCAGCCAGTTGCCGGCGCGTGATCGCCTCCGGATCGCCGCCGACATCGTCGTAGCGGCGATAGCTGGTAGCCGCCGTGACCAACAGCACCACCTCGTCCGCTTTTTCGATCTCGATGCGGCCATCGCGCACCTGCAGCGAGCCGCCGCGGGGAATCGCACGGACGCGCGTGGCGAACTTCAGCTTGCCCTCGATGCCGTGCCGCGCCGGATTGCGGCCGCGCAGCAGCAAAGCGCCCTCTTCGGCCGACACTTCGGTCTGTTGATCGCTGTCCAGCGATACCCGCAAGTCGATGCCGCCGGGGCGGTCGGTCGACAAGCGCACCACGATGCACTGATCAACCGGCGAGATGAAGGCTTCGCGCGTATGCGCGGTTTTCCAGGTCTGGAACTGCGTGCGCGCGATCGCCGTATCCAGATCGAGCTCGCGGCGATACTCGGTGGTGTCCGGAATATCGCGGAAATCCAGCACCACATCGGCCAGCGGCTGGTAGGGCATCTGCTTGAGCGGCCGCGCCATCATCCTGGCGTTGGCCAGATCTTCGGCCTGCGCGTATTGGCCGGCGAAGATCAGCCGGCGCACTTCCGGCAAGGCCTCCAACGCGCCGGCAGTGTCGGCTTCGTACGGACCGCCCGCATACAGCGTGTCTTCGTTGAGCTGCAGGCGTTCGTGCCCGATGCCGCCCCACACCATCGCACCGAGGCGCCCGTTGCCCAACGGCAACGCTTCGACCCATCGCGTCGCCGGCCGTTGGTACCAGAGCTTCAGCGCATCGCCGTCGACTGTCTCGCCCGCCCCCGCGTGCACGACGGCGGACGGCATCAGGCCTGCGATCGCAAGGCCTGCGCCTACTCCCTTGAACAATTCGCGGCGGGTCAGATCGACGCTCATGTCAGTTCGTCTTGGCGGCCTTCACCGTGATCGCCTTGCCGTCGTACTGCACGGTGGCGTCGGTGGCCGGCTCCAGCGTACCGGCATCGGCGCGCGGACCGCTGATCCAGCGCACGCGGACTTCGCGCTTGGCCTGCATGCCGGGGAACGCACCCTGGCGCGCACCGATGCTCAGCTCGCCGGTCTTTTCGTTCCACTTAAGCGGAATGCGGCTGAACTCGCCCTTCTCGTAGCCGTAGCCCTTGCCATCGTCTTCGTACAGCGAGAATTCGCCGTCGGCGCCCGTATAGACCACCACGGTCAGCGGCGCGTCCTTCTTCTCGTCCACGTATTGCTGCACCGGGCCGGTCGGCACGATCGCACCGGCACGCACGAATAGCGGCATGCGCTCCAGCGGCGCGGCCGCTTGCAAAGTCCGACCGCCGTCGTGGCGCTGGCCGGTGTAGAAGTCGTACCAGGCGCTGCCGGCCGGCAGATAGACCGCACGCTGCGTGGCCTTGAACGTGGTCACCGGGGCGACCAGGAACGCCGGCCCGAACAGGTACTGGTCGTTGATGTCGCGGACCTTGGCGTCGCCCGGGAAATCCATCGCCAGGCTGCGCATCATGCTGCCGTCGTGATGATAGGTATCGCCGGCCAGCGTGTAGACGTAGGGCAGCAACGTGTAACGCAGACGGTTGTAGTAGGCCATGCTGGCGTAGTACGGCGTGCCTTCCGGCGCGATGTTCCAGATCTCGCGGTACGGGAACTGGCCGTGCGAGCGGAACAGCGGCACGAATGCGCCGAACTGGTACCAGCGGGTGTTGAGCTCGCGCCATTCCGGCAGGTGCGCCGGATCCTGGCGCTCATAACGCTTCTCCACCGCGAAGCCGCCGATATCGAAGG
Source organism: Pseudoxanthomonas sp. (assembly GCA_036383995.1). GTDB lineage: Bacteria > Pseudomonadota > Gammaproteobacteria > Xanthomonadales > Xanthomonadaceae > Pseudoxanthomonas_A. The sequence goes on along the minus strand of DASVNG010000057.1, from coordinate 103,460 downwards.
TCCAGTTCGGAAGGCCCGACATCGACAGATTGACACCGGCCGAAATCTGATCGCGCATGTCGTCCCAGCGCGAAACGATATCGCCGCTCCATACCGCCACCGCATTGCGCTGGGTGCCGGCATAGCCCTTGCGCGACAGGATGAACACGCGCTTGTCCGGATCGGCCGCACGGTCGCCGCGGTATACGCCCTGCGTGTGCGGCAGCGGGTAGGAATTGAAGAACTCGGTAGACGGGCCCACGGCCGTCGGCGTGGTGCGCGCCTTGCGCTCGCCGACATCGAGGTTGGAATGCAGATCCGGCTCGTCCGCGTCCAGCCACCAGGCGTCGAAGCCCTTGCTGTTGAGCTTCTCGTTGATCTGCCGCCAGTAGATGGCCTGCGCTTTCTCAGAATACGGATCGTAGAACGAGTTCAGGTAGCCCTCGCCGATCCAATCCTTCTCGCCCACTTCCACGTTGCGCTTGTACATGAAACCGGCGGCGTCCAGTTCCTTGTAGTTGGCGGTGGTGGGATAGAACTTGGGCCATACCGAGATCATGATCTGCCCGTGCAGGTCGTGCACCTGCTTGACCATGCCGTCGGGATCGGGGAAATGCGTCTTGTCGAAATCGTGCGAACCCCAGGCGTCCTGCGGCCAGTACGACCAGTCGAGCACGATGTTGTCGATCGGCAGCTGGCGCTTGCGGTATTCGGCCAGCGCACCGACCAGTTCGTCCTGCGTCTTGTAGCGCTCGCGGCTCTGCCAGAATCCGTAGGCCCATTTCGGCAGCAGCACCGCTTTTCCGGTCAGCTGGCGATAGCCGGCGATGACCCGATCGGCCGCGCCCTTGTCGTCACCGCCGCCGGATACGAAGTAGTAGTCGATCATCTGCCCGGCTTCGGACCACAGCGACAAGTCCTTGGCTTCGGCGGCCGGCAAGGGATCGCGATGCAGCAATGCGATGTAGCTGGGGTCGATCAGTTTCCACTCGATCTTCAGCTTGTGGCGCTGGCCCGGTTGCAGGTCCAACGCGAACTCGTGGTGCCACGGGTTCCAGTTCTGGCGCCAGCGGTCGATCACCGGCTTGTCGTCGATCCACAGCTTGGCGTACTCGCTGGAATACAGAGAGAAGGTATGGCGGCCAGGGCTGAGCGCTTCGATCTCGCCCTCCCAGGTCACCTGCATGGGTTGATCCTTGCTCTTGGCTTCGGCCGGGAAATTGGCCAGATCCTTGATGTACTGGTAGTTCACTTCGGTTTCTCGGCGCTCGACCTTCTGCACGCCGCCGACCGAATAGCGCGCGGTCAGCGCGCCTGCTTCGCCCTTGGCGTCGTACAGCTTCAGGCTCTTCGGCAACGGCTGCAGACCGCGCGGATCGCCCATGCGGGTGATGGCGTTGTTGTCCCACAGCAACCCGTAGTTGCGGCTGGACACCAGGAACGGCACCGCCATATCCACGTTGTGCTGCAGCAGCTCGACATCGTGGCCTTTCTGATTCATCCAGCCTTGCTGATGCTGGCCGAAGCCATAGATGGCTTCGTCATCGGGCGATTCGAAACGCTGGCGGACGCTGAGATAGGGCTTGCCCTCCACTTCCAGCGGGGAAAAACTCCTGCCGCCCTCGACCTCGGCCAGAATCGGCTTGCCTTGTTTGTCCAGGAAGCTGACCCGCCCGCTCTGCAGCGAAACCTCTGCGGTCACTTTGTCGGTGGACAGGCGCAGCTTGCCGTCGGCGCTTGCGACATCGAACGTGGCGGCCGGTGTCGTGCCGGCCTCGGCCCGCATCAAGCTGGGACTGCGTTTGAAATCGCCGTCGGGATCGGCACTGACCCGGATGATGCCGGCATCCACCACCTGCAGGCGCACTGCCGCGGCGCCTTTATCCGAGGGATGCACGATGATGCCGCTGTCGGTCTTCTCATAAGCCTCTCCGGCTTTGTCGCCGCAAGCGGCCAGCAAAGCCAGCAACGGCAGGGTCAGCCCCATTAAATTACGCATCTTCCGCTCCTTACTTTCGATTCGTGTGGGACGGACCCGGGCCCGCCGCTACGGATCCGGCAACGATCGCCGAACGCCGCCTGTACCTTTCAAGCATTCGATTCAATACGTCGCCAGCTTGACCTTCAACAACTGGTCTGCGCTGGAAAAATTCAATCCGTAATCGGTCTGGTCGCCGTTCCAGACGCGCTGGAACTTCCATTGGTCGTTTTCGTAGGTGCCTTCTTCGACGCGGTCGTAGATCTGCCGCGCCGCGACCGCAGGATCGGCGGCGACGAGGTTGACCCGCGCGTGGTAAGCGGTGACCAGGAACTCGTCGGTACCGGTTTCGGCGATCAAGGCCGCGCCTATCGGTTCCGGATTGCCCGGCGCTTCGCCCTTGAACCAGAACTGCGGCACGCCGTAGGTGATCACCGCGTTCCAGCGCTCGTTGAGCTTGAGCGTCTGCACGGGCTGTCCGGCCTGCTCGGCGGTGCCGTGCACTTTGCCCTCGAAACTCAGCTTGGCCAGCACCCGAGCGGCCGGCCGCACCAAGCGGTAATTCAGCGCGAAGGGCTCGATGGATTCGGGCGACATGTCCTTGGCGCCGAGCGGCCAGTTGGAATAGCGCGTGTAGTCGATGCCGAACGGCGACCAGCCGATGGCCTGCTGGCCGAGCGCGGCGAAGAAATAGCGCGCGAACGGTACGTCGTTGCCGGTTTCTGCCACCAGCAATGCGTTGTCGGGGCGCGAATAGCGGTCCAGCACGGTGGTGTATTTGTCGTATTCGCGCAGGTAGATGTCCGGCGCCAGCAGATCGATATTGGGCGCGGCCGCCTTGTAGACTTCCAGCACGTTGTCGGTGGGGCCGCCGCTTTCGTACTGTCCGGGCAGGCCGGGCGTGAACGGATCGCGCAGCGCCGCGTTCACGTACATCGGCAACGGATACTCGGCCTTGCCTGCCGCGGCGACCTGGTCGATGTAGTGCGCCACATGCCAGGCATGGAAGAATTCATCGGCATCGTTGCCGAACGCCTGCTTCCAGCTGCCCGGCTGTTTGCCCAACTTCTTGAGCAGCGCTTCCGGCGCCGGACCATCGAACGCCTTCTGCGCCAGCGGCGAAAAATCGCGCGGTGCGCCATAGGTGCCCGGTTCGTTCTCCGGCTGCACCATGATGACGGTGCGTTGCGCGTCGGTCTGCTTCAGATGGCGCATCAGCTGCACGAAAGCCTTCTTGTCGGCTTCCAGCGTTTCGGCGGCCAGCGGCGACAGGGAGTTCAGCGTCTTTCCGTCGGCGGTGACCACGCGCGGGAAACGCTTGTTGTCCAGCTTCACCCAGGCCGGCGCGTAGTTGGGTCCGTTGTTCTTCCAGGTGGCGAACCACAACAGCACCAGCCGCACCTCGTGCTCGCGCGCCTGCGCCAGCAAGGTGTCGAGGAAGGAGAAATCGAACTTGCCCTCTTGCGCTTCGATCTGTTCCCAGGCGATGGGCACCATCACCGTGTTCGGCTTCAGCACGTCGATGGCGGGCCAGACTTTTTCCAGGGCCGATGGATAGTTGCTGGAATTGTTGACCTGCGCGCCCAGCAACAGGAATGGTTCGCCATCCACCAGCAACGCGTGGCGGCCGTTTTCGCTCACCAGTTTCGGGATATGCGCTTCCCCGCTCTGCGTCTTCGGCTTGGATTCGCTTTTGGTTTCGGCCGGCGCTGCGTCCGCAGGCGCATCGGATGGCTTGCAGGCCGCCAACAACGCGAACAGCGCCAATACCGCTGCCGATCGCAGCAGGCGGGCAGCGGCAATGCCGGTCGGGGTTCGTGTCGTCATCGGATGGTTCTCCTTGATCACCAGCTATCGCTGCGGAACGGCGACGCAGGCAAGTTGTCGCGATTGATCAGGTCGGCACGTTCGGGGTTGTCGCTCCAGGCGTAGCGCACGGCCTGAGGCTGCGCGACCGCATCGCTGGTCACCACGACGGCACCGCCCTTGAGCACGGCACGGGCCGGATGGAAGCGGCGGTCGGCGCCGGCCAGTTCGAAACCATGCGCTTCGCCGCCGCCACCGCGCACCGCCAGTGCGCTGGCGGAGGGATCGAACTCCACCCGCGCCTGGTGTCCATCGAACTGCGCCGCGCGATACACCGGCCCGGAATACACCGGCGATTCGCCATAAGCGACATGGCGTGCGGCCAGCGCCAGGCGGCGGCCGACTTCCTGCTTGTTCAGCGGATGGATGTCGTTCGGATCGCCGATATCGATGGCCACCGCCTGCGCGGTAGCGGGCAAGGCAAGCGTGTGCGACTGCGATTCGCGCAGCAGGGCCCACGGACTGCCGGCGCCGGCGCTGTCGCCGGAAACGTCCGCGCCGGAAACGAAGTTGGCCAGCTGCACCCACAGGAACGGCAAGGCCGGCTGTTTCCAGTCGCTGCGCCATTGCCCGATCATCGCGGCGAACTGGTCGCGATAACGGTAAGCGTCGGCCGCGGTCGCATTGGCTTCGCCCTGGTACCAGATCACTCCGCGCACGGGATAAGGCTGCAGCGGGCGGATCATCTGGTTGTACAGCAGCGCGGGATATTGGTTCTTGTCGTCGATCATCGCCACCGACACCTTCGCCGGGCGGAATTTCCAGGCGCCGTCCAACGGCCGCTTCGCCGCGCCTTGCGGTTGCACGAATACTTCGCCGGCACCGCCGTGGATGCCGCCGCCGCCGCCGAAATCCTGCACCCGCACCGCGACCCGATTGACGCCTGCGTGCAGCGCCTGCGGCGGCACCGAGTACTGGCGCGGCAGGTTGTACTGCATGCGCGTTTCGCCCACCTGCCGGCCATTGACCCAGGTGATGTCGGAATCGTCGATACGGCCGACGCCCAGCACGATGCCCGTCTTGGCTTCGGCCTCGCTCAAAGTGAAGCTGGCGCGATACCAGGCCTCGCCATCCATGCCGTTGTAGCCGCCGCCTTCCCACAAGCCCGGCACCGCAATGCGGTCCCAGTCGCGGTCGTCGAAATCGGCCTGGTTCCAGCGCGAGGTATCGATTCCCTTCTGCGGCCAGCGCGCCAGGCGCGCATGGGTCTCGGCCACTGAGGCTTGATCGCGCGCCTGCGCTTCACGGGCCTGTCGCACGACCGCCTGCGCGTCCAGTCCCTGGGTGGCGGCATCGGTCCAGGTCTCGATGCGGCTGCCGCCCCAAGTGCTGTCGATGATGCCGATGGGCACGCCCGTCTTCGCCCGCAGTTCGCGCGCGAAGAAATACCCGACCGCCGAGAACGCACCCACCGTCTGCGGCGAAGCCGCCTGCCATTGGCCGCCGGTCAAGCGCGCTTCCGGCTGGCCCGACCACGACTTGGGCACCTTGAAGTGACGGATGCGCGCATCGCCCGCGCTTGCGATTTCCCGCTCCGCGTCTTTGGCCTGGGCGACCGGCCATTCCATGTTCGACTGGCCCGAAGCCAGCCACACGTCGCCGACCAGAACATCGCGCACAATGGTGGCGTCGCCGCCGTTCTCGCGTACCTTCAACAGATACGGTCCGCCCGCTGCGTGCGCAGGCAATTCGAGCCGCCACGCGCCATCGCCGGCGACCGTAGCTTCCGCGCTATGGCCATCGAACGCGACTTCGATCTTCGCGCCCGGCGTCGCCCATCCCCAGACCGGCAACGGCTGGTCGCGCTGCATCACGGCGCCATCGGAAAACATCAGCGGCAGCGCGATCTTCGCCTGCACCGGTTGCGCCGCCAGCAGCATCAGTCCCAGTCCGATAAAAAGGGTGCGTTTCAACGTCCAACCTCCGCGTAATAGTCGTGGATAACCTGCCAGGCCAGCTTGCGCTCGCCGCGCTCGGACAATAGTCCCTTGCGGTTGTAGCCGGACTGGAACGGATGCATCCGCACCGGCGAACGGAAGTCCATCATCACCCAGGGCGCCGTACCGCGCAGGAACGGAATGCGCGCCAGCATGCGCAGCTGTTTGCGATAGAACCCGGCCTGGAACTCCTCGTTCCAGGCGCTGGCCACATCGTCCGCGCCGTGATGGCCATAACGCGCCTCGGCGCCGAATTCGGTGATCAGCAGAGGCTTGCCGAACGGCTTCCACACGGCCTGCTCGGGTTCGACCGGCCAGGGCGTGTACCAGCCGAAGTATTCGTTGATGCCGACCACGTCGAGCGAGGCGACCAGCGGATCGGCGACGGTCAACGTGCCGCCATCGAAGCCGGGCGCATAGAACGCCGCGCTGACCAGCCGGGTCGGATCCAGCCGGCGCGCCTGTTGCGCCAGCGCGGCGAGCGCCGCATTGCGCGCAGGAGCGGGCGAAGTCTCGTTGGCGATGCCCCATACGATGACCGCGGCGCGGTTGCGGTCGCGGCCGATCATTTCCGCCAGCATCGCGTCGAGCTTGTCCTGCATGCCGGCGGCGGCGAAGTCGATGCCCTGGTAGACCGGAATCTCCTGCCACAGCAGCAGGCCCATGCGGTCGGCCAGACGCACCAGGTGTTCGCTGTGCGGGTAATGCGCCAGGCGCACGAAATTGGCGCCCAGTTGTTTCGCCTGTTCCAGCATGCGCTGCGCGTCCGCTTCGGAATGCGCGCGGCGGCCGTCGATCTCTTCGTGGAAATTGACGCCGCGCAGGAACAGCGGCTCGCCGTTGAGCAGCAGCTCGTCGCCGCGCACGGCGATGCTGCGGAAACCGATGTCTTCCTGCAGCGACTCTTCCGGCGTGGAGACCTCCACGCGGTACAGCTTGGGCCGCGCTGGCGACCACAACGCGAACGGCGCCTCGAAGCGCAGCGGCGCGCGACCGTCGGCGCCGGCTTGGGAGCGCACGTCCACGCCGAGTTCGGGAATGCGCACGCGCACCGGCTGCCGTGGCGCGGCGCCGGAGAGTTGTACCCAGCCCTCGACGCGCCGCAGCGAATCCGGCGCCAGTCGCAGGGAATAATCCTGGATATAGGTTGCCGGCGTTTCGATCAGATCCACATCGCGGGTCAGCCCGCCGTAGTTGAACCAATCGAAGCCCTGCGCCGGAATGCCGTCCTTGCGGCGTTCGTTGTTGACGTGCACCAGCAGACGGTTTTCGCCCGGCTTCACACGTCCGGTCAGTTCGAACTGGAACGGCGTGAACCCGCCTTCGTGGCTGCCGAGTTTTTCGCCATTGAGGAAAACGTCGGCGCGGTAATTGGCGGCGCCGAAATGGACGAACAAACGCCGCCCTTCACCGCTGGCAACGGCGTTGTATTCGAACGACTTGCGATACCACACCGAACCTTCCAGCCAGGTCAGTTCCGGCCGCTGCGTATTGAAATCGCCCGGCACTTCCAGGGTGACGCTATCGTCGAATCCGTATTCGAAGAACTGGGTCTTGCCGGTCGCGGCGCGGTCCTTCCAGACCGCCTTCCAATCGCTGATGCCGTCGGCGTATCCATCCACCAACGCCTGCCATCTGCCGTTGAGGCTGCGCCGCTGGCGCCCCGGCAGGTTGGTCAGCGACGCGGATGCAGGCTCTGCAACAGGCGCGGACACCGGCGTTCCGCTCGCGCGCTCCTGGGGACGCGGCGTGTAGCCCTGCGCATTCGCCAGCAACGGCGCGCACACCAGCAACGCGACCGCGAGCCGGCGCAGCAGACGCGGCCCGGTGGATTCAGCGCGGATCGCCATACACGATTCCCCGGCCGCCGGTGGCGAAATAAACCCGGCCATACAGGCGCGGATCGCCGGTGACGCGATAGATCTTGCCGTAGCGATGCGCAGCGTCGTCGATGCGCGCCCAGTGGCGGCCGTCGTCGTCGGAGCGGAACAGGCCGGTCTTGCCGGCGATCTGTCCGAACAGGTACAGCGCCGGCGTGTCGCTGCCTTCTTTCGCTTTTCCCAATCCCAGCGAATACGCGTTCTCCACGCCGGGCAATCTCTCCAGCTTGCCCGCAGACCAGCGCAGCAAGCCGCGCCAGGAAGCGGTGAGATAGACCACCCCGCTGTGCAGCGGATCGGGATGCACTTCGGGACGGAACCAGTCGCCGAATTCGCCCACCGCGCCCTGGGCCTCCTTGAATTCCACGCCGCCGTTGCCGCTGACGTACAACTTGCCGGTGAGGTTGTCGAATCCGTAATAGATGCCTTCGTCCACCCGGTCGGCTTCGATCAACACCGTGTCCGGCACGCCCCTAACCTTCTGCCAGCGCTTGCCGAAATCGGCGGTGATCCATGCGCCCGATTTCGACGGCGTCCAGATCACGCGCTTGCCGTCGGCGGCGAGGGTGATATGTCCGGCGCCCTCGCCCTGCGGCGGTTCGCTGGCGAACGAAGCCCAGCTGCCGCCGCCGTCCAGCGAATAGGCGGCGCGCACTTCGTTGTTGTTGCGGTGACGGACGGTGCCGCTGCGCACCACGATCTGCGGCGCCTGTCCGGCGTAGGCGATGCTCTCGCCATTGGTCAGGCGCGGTCCTACGAACTGCAACGGCGGCACCGCCAGATCGTCGTGACGGAAGCCGTCGATATCGCCGACCGCGCTGAGCAGGTGCGCGCCTTGCGGCGGGCTGGCCAGATCCAGCGGCACGGTTTCTTCCAGATTGGTGTTCTTGAACCACCACTTCACTTTCGACCGGCCATCGTCGAACGCGCTCAAGTTGCGCGAGGCCCAGATGCCGTAGCCGGTGACGAACATCGCCTCGTCGCCGTCGAACGGATTGATTTTGATGTCGGCCATCCAGTGCGGGCCGGCGTGCGCGGTCCATGGCGAGGCGGTGTGGTCGAATTCGGAACGCGCGAGCACCGGTTGCCAATGCCGGCCACCGTCGGTGCTGCGGTAGATTTCGTCGTGCGGAACGAAGCGGTTGAAGGTGGTCGCCAGCAATACTTGCGGATTGCGTGGATCCACCGCGACCGCGCCCCAGCCGAAGCCGTCCTTTTCGCCATCGATGGACTGCGGCGCCGGAGTGATGTCGGTCCATTGGCCCGATGCGGGCGCGAACTTCCACACCGCGCCGTTGTTCATGGTGTTGGGGCCGGGTTCGTCGCCGTAACTCAGGTAATAATCGCCGCTGGACGCGCGCGCCATATGGTTCGGGCGCAGGCCCAACGGCTGTCCGGCCACCGGCCGCCAGCTGGCGCCGCCATCGCTGGATTCGTACAGGCTGGTTTCGCGAGTGGAGACGCCCGCGTACAGCTTGGGCGTCGGCGCGCCTTTCCGGCCGCTGTCCGGATCGAATGCGACGAAGACGATGCCCACCGGCTGCAGCCCCGCCCACGAAGTCTGCACGCCGGCCGAAGGCGAACGGGCGATATCGGGAAACGACTTCAGTTGCGACCAGCTGGCCCCGGCATCCTGGCTGCGCCAGAGGCCCGAGGCGCGCGTACCGAAGAACAGCACCTTGCCGTCGTTGGGATCGACCGCCAGGCGTTCGCCGTTGCCGCGTCCCATTTCGTTGCCGCCCAGCTTGAACGGAAGATCGGTGCGCTGGAAATTGCGGCCACGGTCGGACGAACGCAGGATCGCGCCGTTGCCCACCCGCTCATTCAAGTAAGTGCCCGCCGCCAGGTAGACGCGTTCGGGATCGGAAGGATCCACCGCCAGGCTTTCTATCCCCAGCAGGTTGGTGTCTTCGGCGCCCAGCCAGTCGGTCAACGGTATCCAGCTATGCGCCTTGTCGTCCCAGCGGTAGGCGCCGCCGACATCGGTGCGCGCATAGGCCAATCCCTTCTCGGCGGGATGGAACGCCAGCCCGGTGACGAAGCCGCCGCCGCCGATGGCCACGTTGTTCCAGCGGTAGGCGACCTCGGCGGCCGGCGAAGCCTGCGCGATGCCGGAACAGGCCAACAGGCTCCAAAAGAGCGCGCCCGCGAAGAACGAAAACCCTCGCGACCCCAACGCGTTCTGTCGCGTCGCCTGTGCAGACCGATTACGGATTGCATGCATCGGGAAACGATCTCCAGGAAGCGGATGACGCACGGGATGGAAACGATCGGGTGACTACGGACTCCGATAATCCCGTCCCACGCGGGGAGGCGTGGGACGGGTCCGGAACCGCCTTTCGGCGCTTACAGACGGGCTCGCAAGGTGATGCCGTAGCGACTTGGTTGATAGCGAAGTCGCGCAAGCGCGATTCGTAACCCAGGCAACTCATCGCCACCGCACCGACACTGATCGCAACGGCACGACGCACGACGCTTCGCCTACTCCTGAGGATCCTCTCTGTTGGGTGGAATTCGCGACGATGGTAGCGCTAACAAAAAAACACGGCGCTATCCCTGAGATTGCGCGCAGCATAGGTGGCAGTGACATTCCATACAAATGAAATATTCACCTCGATCTATATCGTTCTTGAATGCTGCATCGCGTCATTCGCTAGGCATATCTTCGCGCCCCAGTTCGATCCGACGATGCGCTTCCATTTGCCGCGAACGATCCGGCAAGTCACTACGGCGAGCCTTGCGTGCATCGCGATCAGGGCCGCACGACGAGCATCACCGCCGCGTGAGGTTCGATCGTGGTCGCATAGCGCCCCGTTTGCGGCGGCAGGTCTCGCTGTTTCCAGAGATCGCGCAGGCTCGCGTTGAGATGCCGCGGATATCCCAATTGCTCCCACCCCACTCCGATCTCCGCCGACCGCTCGCCGCGGTTGAACAGCAGTACCGCACGCGCGCCGTCCGCCAGAGGTTTGACCCAGATTTCCTGGTCGCCGTTCTTCGCAACGCGGCGACCCTGCGCACCCAACGCGTCCTGGTTGACGGCGATCACTTCGCGGTTGAGCAGGATACGTCGGGTCGCTTCGTCCATCCGCGAAAGATCGTTGCCGGCGATCAACGGCGCAGCCATGATCGCCCACAGGCTGAAGTGGGTGCGGTATTCGGTTTCCGTCATGGCGCCATTGCCGACTTCCAGCATGTCGGGATCGTTCCAGTGTCCGGGGCCCGCGTACGGCCACAGCGGCTCGTTGATATCCACGATGTCCAGCATGCCCAACATGTATTTGTGCCGGCCTTGCCACTTGTCGTAGATGTCGCCGGTACTGCGCCAGAGATTGCCGACCGTCTTGCCCCACAGCCAGGGTTTCTGATTGCCCCATTCGCACAGGGAGAACACAATGTCGCGGCCGCTGGCGCGCAGCGCGTCGGCCATCAGCGTGTAGGCCTCCTGCGCATCGCGGGTGCCGGTGTTGCACCAATCGTATTTCAGGTAGTCCACGCCCCAGCGCGCGTACTGCAACGCATCCTGGAATTCGTAGCCCTGGCTGCCGGGCCGGCCGCCGCAGGTCTTGCGGCCCGCATCGGAATAGATGCCGAACTTGAGGCCTTTGGCGTGGATATAGTCGCCCAACGCCTTCATGCCGGAAGGGAAGCGTTGCGGATCCGCCTGGATGAAGCCGTCGCGATCGCGTTCCCCATGCCAGCAATCGTCGATGACGATATAGCGGTAGCCGGCGTCCCGCATGCCCGAGGACACCATCGCATCGGCCATGCGGCGGATCAGTTTTTCGTCGACGTTGCAGGCGAACTTGTTCCAGCTGGTCCAGCCCATCGGCGGCGTCAACGCCAGGCCGTTCATCGTGCGCGGCGGCTCGGCCTGCGCAGGCTGCGCGTCGTCGGCCGGCGCTTCCCATGCCCGCGCCGGCAGGGTCGCCATGACCAAGAAAAGCAGCACCAGAGCGAACGTCGCTGGAGTGGGCTTATTGGTTCGCTTGTCCTGCATGGATAAGGGCCGTCCGCATTGACCGGCGGCAATGCGCCGGGGAAAAAACCGAGCACGCCACCCGCACCATGAACCGTGCGAGTGGCGCGTTCCCCGAACAGCGAGGCGTCCAGCGGGCCGAAGGAAGAGGAGCAAACAGCCCCCCTTCCCAGCCGTATCACGCTTAGAACATCGCGCGCTTAGAGCATCGTGCGCTTAGAACGTCACGCGCAGCGTCGCGGCGTAGCGCGTGTCGTTCACGTACCAGGAAGTGACGCGGCGGCCGGCTCCGTTCTGGTCCATGATCGTGCGCTGTTCGGCGTTGTTGAGATTGTTCATCTCCAGGCCGAGCTGCACGTGATCGTTGAACTTGTAGAAGATCGAACCATCCAGCTGCCCGTAAGCGTCGCTGTACACCGGCAGCTTCCAGGGAATGCCGCCGTCGCCGCCGTTGTAGCCATTGGGGCCGATCGACAGCAGGTACTCGCTGCGCCAGTTGTAGGCCAGACGGATCTGCCAGGGTCCCTTCTCGTAGAACGCGGCCACGTTGTAGGAATTCTTGGACAGGCCGTCGGCCGGCAGATCGCCGAACACCGAGCCGTCGGTGTCGACCGGCTGCGTATCCAGATTGTTCGGCACCTTGGTCGAGCTGTCGATGTAGGTGTAGTTCGCCGACATTCCGAATCCGTCGAAGGGCGCAGGCAGGAAGTCGAAGAACTGGTTCCAGCCGATCTCCGCACCCTGGATGCGCGCCGTGCCGACGTTGACGGGACGGGTGATCAGGTAGTCGTAGTCGTTGCCGTCGACGCCCGGAAAGGCGACCAGCTGCGTCTGGCGGCGGAAATAGTCCTTGACGTCCTTGTGGAACAGGTTGATCCAGGCCATGCCGCCGCGATCCGGATCGAAGTACCACTCCAGCGACAGATCGAACTGGTTGGCCTTCATCGGCTCCAGGTAAGGGTTGTCGAAGGAACTGCCGGTCAGCTCCAGATCGCTGGGCGGCAGCGGGCTGCCGTCGGCCGGCGGCGTGACGCCGTCGCGCACATCGACGTTCAGTACCTGGTAGGCCTGCATGTCGCTGAAATTCGGGCGGGCGATGGCCTTGGAGGCGGCGAAGCGCAGGATCAGGTTGTCGGCGAATTCCCAACGCAGGTTCAGACTGGGCAGCACGTCCGTATAGGAATTTTCGGCCGTCATGGGCTCCGATTGGCCGGTACCCAGATAGGGCGCATAGGCAGCATTCGGGTAGATCAGGAAACCCCTGGCGGCATTTTCGGTGCGCACCACGCGCACGCCGACGTTGCCGTCCAGACGCGCGTTGTCCAGGCCGAAGTTCACCATCAGATAGGCGGCTTCGGTGGTCTCGGACTGGACATTGGTGTGCACATCGTCCAGTTCCGTCTGCGCGTACCCTATGCAGCAGTTGTAGTACGGAGCGGCGGCATCGTGGATAGCCTGGTAGCTGCCAGGAAACCCGAGCGCGGTCGCCAGAACCGGCGCATAGAAGCCGCCCGGCGTATTGGCGTCGCCGCGATAGAAGTTGTCGAACGTATTCAGGTGCACCAGGCTGGAGTTGACCGTGCCGTTCAGATCCAGCGACGGCATCGCGCCGGCCGGCAGCGCCCACCCTTGCATCCAGGTCTGGAACACCGGCTTCCAGTTGTAGCCGGTATCGATGCTGGTGGCGTCGCGATCGGTCAGGCGCACGCCGAACTTGACCGACTTGACGAAGCCGCTGTCGAAGCTGTGCTTGAGGTCGGCGCGCCAGGCCATTTCCTTGGCCTCGTTGTCGTCCTGATGGTCCATGGTGAAACCCCAATAATAGTTATCGGGATTGCCCGTGAACTGCTCGTCGACGCCGATGGACGGCAAGCCGCCCAGGGTGACGTCGATATACGGCACGTTGACGCCCAGGGACACCGTGGAATCCAGACCCTTGGTGGTGGCCTTGATGTACTGGAAATCGGTGGTGAGTTCGGTGTTGTCGCTGAGCGACCACTTCAAGCCGAAGGAAAAATCGGTGGTCTTGGATTTGCGCTTGGAGGCGCGGATATCCGTTCCCATGGGGACGCCGCCGGGCTGGGTGAGCCGCCCCGAACGGAATACATCGCCATCCAGTTCGTAAGGCTGGCTTGCGTCGAGCGTTACTTGAAGGGGATCGTTGGAGACGAAGATGGCATCTTCGTTCCAGAGCTCCTCGTATTTGCTCTGGAAGGCGGTTGCGTAGAGCTCGACGATGTCGCTGGGACGCCACTGCAGAGCCATATAGGCGCCGTCGCGCTTGCGTTCGTACTCCAGCGTGCGCCAGTCGGCGCCGCGCGGCAGCCAGAGTTCCTCGTTGACGCCGTCGTTGTTCAGATCGTTGTTGTCGTTCTTGAAGAACGGCCGCACGAACAGGCCGTCGGTGCGGGTGGACAGTTCCGAATGGGCGAGGTCGACCAGGAAGCCGACTTTGCCCACGCTGGTGTCCCAGGTGTTGCTGTACAGCGCGGAGGCGGAAGGCTTGTATTTCTTGACGAAGTCGCCGTAGTTCTCGCTGACGCTGCCGCTGATCCTCTGCCCGTCGAAGTCGAAGGGCATGAAGGTGCGCAGATCCACGCTGCCGCCCACGCCGCCCTCGATCATGTCGGCCTTCTGGTTCTTGTAGACGTCGACGCCGGCCATCAGTTCGGAGGGCACGTCCTGGAAGCTCAGGTTGCGGCCGCCGGAGGCGGAAAAGCTGTCGCGGCCGTTCAGTTCGGAACGGACCTGGGTCAGGCCGCGCACCTGCACGCCATTGCCTTCGGCCGAGAAGTGCTCCGGATCGCCCACCGACAGGAAGTGGTCGATGGTCACGCCGGGGATGCGCGACAGCGTTTCGGTGACGCTGCGGTCTGGCAGCGCGCCGATATCCAGCGCAGTGACCGAATCGACGAAGGTGTCGGAGTCGCGCTTGATGTCCTGGGCCTTGTAGATGGAACCGCGGATGCCGGTGACGACGACGGCGTCCAGGTCGACGGCCTCTTTTTTCTCGTCCGCGCCTTCCGGGGCGGCCTGGGACTCCTGCGCATAGGCATTGGCGCTGAGCAGCGCGGCGATGCTCAAAGCGATGGCCGAACGCTGCAATCTGCGGAAATTGGTACGGCCTGTTACCCGGCTTGCCGGGGTACGGCTTTGGCGCGTTGACATGGTTGTTCCCTCCCAGGACACCTTGGCGAACGATTGGCTGGTTTTCGAACCCATGTGCATCTTTGTGCCTCGGGTTCGGGTTCTTGGTTGTGAGGTGATTTCCTTTGACAATGTTTCCGGGTCCGACCCCGGCCTGTGCCGGTTCCCCGCGCTTTGTTGCCCTTGTCCTCTCGGGTTGTCGCGACGCCATTGCCGTCGGCATCCGACACATTGCGAATCTGTTACTGCCGTCACATGGTAGCGCTAACAAAAACACGCTTTAATGTGACTTGCGTGGCGAGCATAGGCTGCTCTCAACATGCCATACCAATGAAATATTGGGAGGAAGCTATGCTGTTTTTGAATACAAAACCGGCCGCTTCCGGCATTCAGGCGATGGAATCGATTACAGGGCCGGATATAAATGGCGCGCCGTGGCGCGCAGCGCCTCCAGCACGCGCTCGGCGCCCGGAGACAGTTGCTGGTCGCGTCGGCGGATGATGCCGAAGAACTCCATGCGCACGCCCAGATCGATCGGCAACACCTGCATTTGCGAGGTCTGCAGGTAAGGCGCCACCGATTCGGCAGGCAGGGCGGTCAGCAGATCGCTATGCCGCAGCAAATGGATGATGACCGGCAGCGACGCGGTCTCGATGATGTTCTGCGGCGGCGCCAGGCCATGCTCCAGGAACATCGAATCCAAGCGCGTGCGCAATACGCTGGCTGCCGGCGGCATGATCCAGCCGTATTCGATCAGGTCGGCGTGGGTCACCACGCCGCGCTGGGTCAACGGATGCCCGGTCCTTACGATCACCGAATGCGGTTCGTCGGCCAGCGGTTCGAATTCCAGATCGCCTGCCCCTTCCGGCCCCAGGATCCGTCCGATCACGATGTCCAACTGCCCATCCAGCAGCTTGGCCACCAACGGCCGGCTGTAGTCCATTTCCACCCGGATCAGGATGTCGGGGAAGTCGCGCTTCACCGCGGCGATGGCCTGCGGCACCAGGGTGGTGCCCGGATTGACCACCGTGCCGATCGACGCCTGGCCCATGCGGCCGTTGCGCATGGCCGCTATCTCGTCGTGGGCGCGGCCGATTTCCGACAAGGCCGAGCGCGCCCGGCGGATCAGCACCTGGCCATACCAGGTGGGCTCCACCCCGCGCGCATGACGCTCGAACAGCGGCACCCCCAGGATGCCTTCCATTTCCGACAGCAGCTTGGAGGCCGCCGGCTGGGTCATGTTGGCCGCCTCGGCCGCCCGCAGCACCGAGCGCTGTTCGTACAGGTGCAGCAGCAGCAACAGATGGCGGGTCTTGAGCCGCGAAGCGTTGAACCAGCTGGTTGAAGGTTGGACCACGGGACTCTCCCTGGAGCGTTCAGCAAGCTATATGTACGGGGAATAGCATATGACGAAAATTTCATTTGTCGTACATAGCTAACGCGGGCAACCCTATGCCACGCTGATCCCGCGTTGCTGCGCCGTTCCATGGGTGCAGCTACGACTGGCAGTGGAACCGTTATCACGAGTCGCGCGCGGCACCTTCCGGCACAAGGCAAGGGCGCGGGCGCCGAACCATCGTTGCAAGCCGGGAGGGCCCATGGCGCAAACCGATCCAGGCAAGACGCCCGGGCGCCTCTTGCCGCTATTCCAACCCGCATGGATGCTGCGATGAACGCGCGGCTGAAAGGCAAGGTAGCGCTGGTCACCGGCGCGGCCAGCGGCATCGGCGCGGCCACCGCACGTCTGTTCGCGGCGCACGGCGCGCATGTATTCGGCCTGGATCGCAACCCTTCGCCGGAACGCGCGGACAATCCGGCTCATCTGATCGCCGATGTCACCGACGCCGCATCGATCGGCATCGCCGTGGCGCAGATACTGGGCCAGCATGGCCGTATCGACGTGCTGGTGAACAACGCCGGCGCCGATGTGTTTTCCGAGCCGCTGTCGTTGCGCGACGACGACTGGGAACGCTGCCTGTCGTTGAACCTCAAAGGCGCCTGGAACATGGCGCGCGCCGTGCTGCCGTCGATGCTGGAACAGGGCGCCGGCTCCATCGTCAACATCGCCTCGGTGCATGGCCACAAGATCATTCCCGGCGCGTTCCCTTACCCGGTGGCCAAGCACGGCCTGATCGGCCTGACCCGCTCGCTGGGCATCGAATACGCCGCGCGCGGCATTCGCGTCAATTCCATTTCGCCCGGCCTGATCCTGGTGCCGCGCATCGAAGCCTGGTTCGCCTCGCAGCCCGACCCCGAGGCCGCACGCCGCGCGCAGACGGAGTTGTTGCCGCCCAAACGCATCGGCACGCCGGAGGAGGTCGCGCACACCGCGCTGTTCCTGGCCAGCGACGAGGCGCGCTTCATCAACGCCACCGACATCCTGATCGATGGCGGCCGCTCGCAGCTTTACCACGAGTGAGGCCACCGACCCGCGCATGAGCACCGAGGCCGCCACCTCTCCTTTCCGCCTGCCGCTGATCGCGATCCTGCGCGGCATCCCTGCGCATGAAGCGTCGGCGCATGCGCGGGCGCTGGTGGAAGAAGGCTACGACGCCATCGAAATTCCGCTCAATTCGCCGGGCTGGGCCGACAGCATCGGCATCGTCGCTGGCGAAGCGGGCCGCGACATTTGGGTAGGCGGCGGCACCGTGCTGCGCCAGCACGATGTCGACGTTCTGCATGGACTGGGGGCGCGCTTCATCGTCACTCCCAATACCGATCCGGCGGTGATACGCCACGCGGTGCAACTCGGGCTGCAGGTGGTGGCGGGTTTCGCCACCCCTACCGAAGCCTTCGCCGCGCTCGACGCCGGCGCGCAGATGCTCAAGCTTTTTCCCGCTTCCACCTATGGAACGCAGCACGTGCGCGCGCTGCGCGCGGTGCTGCCTTCCATTCCCCTGTTCGTCGTCGGTGGCGTCACGCCCCTTACCCTTGCCGATTTCCTCTCCGCCGGCAGCGCGGGCGCGGGCATCGGCGGCGAGCTCTATAAACCAGGCCAAACGGTCGAGCGCACGCGCCAGGGCGCGCGCGCTTTCAAGCAGGCCTATCTGGAATCCATGCCATGAAGATCGTGCGTCTCAGCACCTACCATGCCGCACCGCGCTGGCTGTTCCTGAAAATAGAAACCGACGAGGGCATAAGCGGCTGGGGCGAACCGGTGATCGAAGGCCGTGCGCAGACCGTGGAAGCGGCCGTGCACGAATTGTCCGAATACCTGATCGGCAAGGATCCATCGCGCATCAACGATCTTTGGCAAACGCTTTACCGGGGCGGCTTCTATCGCGGCGGCGCGATCCTGATGAGCGCCATCGCCGGCATCGACCAGGCGTTGTGGGACATCAAGGGCAAAGTCCTGGGCGTGCCGGTGTACGAATTGCTGGGCGGCCGCGTGCGCGACCGCATGAAAACCTATCGCTGGGTCGGCGGCGACCGGCCAGCCGACATCATCGCGCAGATCAAGTCCTACCAGGCGCTGGGCTTCGACACGTTCAAGTTCAACGGCACCGAAGAACTGAAGTTGATCGACAGTCCGCGCAATATCGATGCGGCCGTGGCCAAGGTCGCCGAGATCCGCGAGGCGTTCGGCAACACCATCGACTTCGGCGTCGACTTCCATGGCCGCGTCAGCGTGCCGATGGCGCGCGTGCTGCTGCGCGAGCTGGAGCCGCACAACCCGCTGTTCGTCGAAGAGCCGGTGCTGCCCGAGCATGCCGAATACTATCCGCGCCTGGCCGACGCCACCTCCATCCCCCTGGCCGCCGGCGAGCGCATGTATTCGCGTTTCGAATTCAAATCGGTATTGGCCGGCGGCGGTCTGTCGATCCTGCAACCGGATTTGTCCCATGCCGGCGGCATCACCGAATGCTTCAAGATCGCGGCCATGGCCGAAGCCTACGACGTCGGCTTCGCGCCGCATTGCCCGCTGGGCCCGGTGGCCCTGGCCGCCTGCCTGCAGGTCGATTTCGTCGCCCACAACGCGGTGCTGCAGGAACAGAGCATCGGCATCCATTACAACGGCGACGCCGACCTGCTGGACTATGTGCTCAACAAAGAAGACTTCCAGTGCATCGACGGCGACATCGCGGCGTTGCCCAGACCGGGCCTTGGCGTGGAGATCGATGAGCAACGGCTGATCCAGGCCAGCCGCAATCCCCCGGCGTGGCGCAATCCGGTCTGGCGCCATGCCGACGGCAGCATAGCGGAGTGGTGATGCGGTGAACGCCTACGTCGACCTGGACCGCGTTGTTCCCAGCCTGGTCGTGGACAGTCGTTGTGCGCTGGGAGAAAGCGTGATCTGGTGCGAACGGCGCGCCGCGCTGTTCTGGACCGACATCGATGCCTCGCATTTATGGATGCATCGGCCATATGGGCGCGCCAGCCGTCACTGGGTCTTGCCGGACCGCCTGGGCTCGCTGGCGCTGTGCCAGACCGGCCAGTTGCTGCTGGGCATGGCCAAGGGACTGTATCTGGCCGACCCCGATGCCGCGCAGGAGGGAACGACGCTTGCGCTGGAAAAATTGATCGATGTGGAAGCGGACAACGCCGAAACCCGCATCAACGACGGCCGCAGCGACCGCAACGGGAATTTCGTCTTCGGCACCAAGAGCGAGCGCAGCGACAATGCGCCCATCGGCGCGTTCTACCAGTATTCCGGCCGGCGCGGTCTGCGCCGGCTGGACCTGCCCGCCGCCGCCATTCCCAACTCGATCTGCTTCAGCGCCGATGGCCGCAGGATGTACTACTGCGACTCGGTCGAACCGCGGATCCTGTGCTGCGACTACGATGCCGACACCGCGGAGGTATCGGCTTCGCGCATCTTTGCCGAAGTGGACGACGCCGACGCATCGCCCGACGGTTCCATCATCGATGCCGATGGTTATTTGTGGAACGCGCAATGGGGCGCTGGCCGCATCGTGCGTTATCGCAGCGACGGCAGCGTGGACAGGGTCATGCTGCTGCCGGTGAAGAATCCTTCCTGCTGCAGCATCGGCGGCGCCGCTTACGACCGCCTGTATGTCAGCAGCGCGCGGGTCGACAACAGCGTCCAGGAGTTGGCGCGCACGCCCGGCGCGGGGGGAATCTGGCAGATCCCGCTGCCGCGCGCGCTCGGCCTGCCGGAAAGCAGGATCGAGCTGGCATGATCGCGATCGACTGGGGCAGCAGCAGCTTGCGTGCGTACCGTCTGGACGCCGCCGGCGCGGTGGTCGAACAGCAGCGCAGCGATCGCGGCGTGCTGGCGTGCGATGGGAACTTCGCAGCGGCGCTCGCCCCGCTTATCGCGGCCTGGAGCGATGCGCACATAGTGCTGTGCGGCATGATCGGCAGCCGCGACGGTTGGTTCGAGCAGCCCTATCAGGATTGCCCCGCCGGCATCGATGAATTGGCGGCGGCGATGGCGCCGATGGAAGTGCCGGAGTTTCCGGGGCGACGGCTATGGTTCGTGCCCGGAGTCGCGGACCGGAATTCGACCGAAGTGCCCGACGTCATGCGCGGCGAGGAAACCCAGGCGTGCGCGCTGCTCGACCTGATGCGCCAGGGAACTCACGTGCTGTGCCTGCCCGGCACGCACAGCAAATGGATAAGCGTGCGCGACGGAAAGATAGTCTCGATCGCGACTGCGATGACCGGGGAAGCCTATGCGGCCATGCGCCGGCATACGGTACTGGGCAAACTGATGGGCAAGGACGACTCGCGCTTCGACGCCTACGCCTTCGATGCCGGCCTGCGCCGCAGCGCCGATGCCGGCGGGCTGCTGCACCATTTGTTCGGCGTGCGGACGCTGGGGCTGTTCGGCCGATTCTCCGAGGCCGCGCTTCCTTCGTACCTTTCCGGCCTGCTGATCGGACACGAGGTGCGCGCCTCCGGATTGTTCTCGCGGACGCCGCGACCCGCGCAGGTGCACCTCATAGGCAACGATCGTTTGATCGACGCATACGCCAGGACCCTGGTGGCTTTGGGAATGGGCGTGCAGCGGCACTCCGAGAATCTGGCGGCCTACGGAATGCACCGTCTGTCGAGATCGCTGATCCCCGCGTAAGGAGCGTTGGCTGGCGAAGCGTTTTTTCGGCTGCATCCGGCTTGTTGGCGAAGGAAGCCGAAGACGCCTTAGCCGTCGCCGTTACTGCGCATCGTGGATTGGCGGATACGCCTTGGCATCGTGTTCCGAATAATCCAACCCGAACTCGGCGGCGATGGTCGCCGCGACTTGCCCCTGCCGCAGCGTCGGCGCATCGCTCCACTCGCCACGGCGCCGATGCCCAGGACCTGCGATTGCGATCCAGAGATCCTGCGCTCCCTCCAGGCCCGGGCCGTGGTCGCTCCAGTCCTTCGCGGTCCGCCCGCGACCGTGATCGGTGGTGACGATCAGGGTCGTGCGGTCGCGGTATTGCGGCTGCGATTGCAGCCAGGTCCAAAGCTCACGCAGGAATTCGTCGGTCTGGTGCAGCGCTGCGAGGGTTCGCGAATAGTCGCGCGCGTGCGACCACTCGTCGGTGTCGCCCAGGCCCACGTAAAGCAGACGGGGCTGCGCCGATTGCAGGTGGGCCAGAGCGAATGGGCGCGTGAACGCGTCGAAGCGTTCTTCGTCCCAGGCGCTTGCTTCTTCCTGCACGTCGCTGAGCGCTTGTATGCGGGGATCCTGACTCGGATAAGGCATGAAGCCCGCATTGACGAATAGCGATCCCGGTTTTTGTTCGGCCATCACTGCGAAGCGATCCCAGGAACCGAATACGGCGACCTTTTCGCGCGGCAGATCGAGCTTGCGGCGCACGAACTCCAACACGGTCGGGAACGGCTGCTGGCGCTTATCGTTGCTGTCGATGACTTCATCGTGCGCGCGACCGGTCAGCAGCTCCGCATAACCCGGATAGGAGAAGCGCATGCTGTTGCCCAGCTGCACGCGACTGCCGCGCTGCGGGTTGCCGGCAATGGAACCGTGCCGACGCATCAGCGTGCCCCAGAAGAACGGCATCAGTTTTTCGCGCCGCGCCTCCGGCGTGTTCGCCCAATAGCGCTGGTAGGCCGGATGTTCGGCGAGCTCCTGGCCCTCGGCCAGGGTGCTGCGCAAAACGTCGGCGTCCAGGCCTCCGAACATTTCCTGCACGCGCACTCCGTCCAACGTGACCAGGACGACGTTGCGGGTCTCGCCCCGGTCGTCGGCCGCGTGCGCGAGCGTCGCCGCCAGCCACAACAAGCTGCCGAGAACGAAGCGCGAACAGGATTGCGGGTTTGGCTTCATGTCGGTTGCCGGGCCTTGTGATTGCTGGAGATTAGGTCGCGCTTCTGATCCGGCGACGAGCCCTGCCGGTTCCACCGCTCAAGCATACCCGCCTGCCGATGACACAAAAAAGATCGACGCGACAGGCGTTGGAGCGATCGCTTCAGTTGCTCTCGATCGCTTTGACTTCCTCCTGGAACAACGCCACCGGCTTGTCCAGTTCCAGCGCCAGCACGGTCATGTCCGCATCGATCGCGTCGGCCGGTACGTCCAGGTACAGCAGTCCCGGCACCTTGCTCCAGTCGTACTTGCCCAGCACGCGATGGCCGACCGGCGTATCGCTGCCGACCACGCGCGCGCGCAGCACCTTGTTGTCCAGACCCTTGACCAGCACTTCGCCGCTGGGCTTGCCGTCCAGGAACAGGTACAGCGTCTTGCGGTCCGGCGAAAGCGTGCTGGGCCCATGGAAGTGCTGGAGCGGGATGCCCGCCTGGCTGCGGTAGATCGCCTCGGCGTGCTTGCCGGTCCAGCGGCCCATCTTCTCCAGTATCCGCACTTGTCTTTCGTCGATGCTGCCGTCGGCGCGCGGGCCGATGTCCAGCAGCAGGTTGCCGCCCATGCCGATGGTGTCGGCGAGCACGTGGATCAGCTGGTTGGCGTTCTTGTATTGGTCGTCGCGCGGCCGGTAGCCCCAGGACTGGTTCATGGTCAGGCACAACTCCCAGTACTTGGACGCAGGCCGCAGCACGGGCACGCCCTGCTCGGGCGTGGCGTAGTCGCCGTATTCGTTCAGGCGCGAATTGATGATGGCATTCGGGTTGTGCGCCAGAAGCTGTTGGCGCACTTTGGCCGACTGCCATTCCGATGCGTCGTGTTCCCAATCGCCGTCGAACCAGTACAGGTCCGGGTTGTAGCGGTCGGAAATTTCCTTGAGCTGGCCCTGGTAATAGTCCAGATAGCGTTGCCAGCGGGCCGGGTCGTCCTTCAGCAGGTAGCGCTTTTCTTTGCGCGTGAATACGTCGTAGTCGGGGTACGACCAGTCCGGCAGCGAGTAGTAAAGGCCGACCTTGAGCCCGTCCTTGCGCAGCGCGTCCACCAACGGCGCGACCAGATCGCGACGCGCAGGAGTGTCGCGGACCACGTTGATGCCCCGGCGCGATTCCCACAACGCCACGCCGTCGTGATGGCGGCTGGTCAGCACCGCATAGCGCGCGCCGCTGCGCTTGATCAATGCCGCCCATGCGCCGGGGTCGTACCTGCCGGCGTTGAAGCCGCTGCGCTGCCTCATGTATTCGGCATGCGAAATCTCGCCGTTGAAGAACGACCACGACTCGCTGACTCCATCCACTGCATAGATGCCCCAGTGGATGAACACCCCGAACTTGGCGTCCTTGAACCACCGCATGCGTTCTTCGACCGGGGCGTCCTTGCCGGTCGCCTCGGATGCCGGATTGCTTTCGGCCGCGTGCACGCGGACTGGGCCGGAAACGCTGAAGCACAACGCCAGCAGCAGAAGAGGCGTCTTCATTCGCCTAGGTTCCGAACGCTCATGTTGCCTTCCCCCGTTTCGTTTGTTGAGAGCGAACTATCGCCGGACTGCCCGGATACGCGACAGCCAACAGTCGAAGGTATATCCGTCTGGGGGAACCACTGCAATGGCATGCATGAAACCGGTACGTCGCCAGCACTATCGAGCACGAGCGGCATCGTCATGTCGACCGGAGACCCTGGCTAGTGCGGCGCACGCATCGGCGATCGATGCGCGATTCGATCGGCGATTTCCAATGCCGCCGGATTCGATATGCGGCGCGTATGCGACCCGGCGCGAAAAGTTCCACCGCTGCCGCCTTAATTTATGTACTGGTCAGTTTGATATTCAGTGGGCATTGCAGCGCTTTACGGATACTTCACACACCGGCTGCGAACGGCACACGCCCCAGCGCTGGCTAATAACCATAAATCTCAGAGGTTTTTTGCAATGAAGAAGTCCTTGCTCGCCCTGTCCTTCCTTTCCGCCCTGACCGCGAGCGCTGCGGCGTCTGCGGCCGAAGGCGTTTCCTACAATTACGTCGAAGGCGGCTATTCCGCCAGCAACCTGAAAGATTCATCGGATTCCGACGGCTGGGGCCTCAACGGCTCGGTCGCCATCGCTCCCAACTTCCATGTCTTCGCCGGTTACAACAACCAGGATCTGAAGGATGTGAACTACGGCTACGACCAGTGGCGCCTGGGCGTGGGTTACAACCACGAGATCTCGCAGAAGGTCGACCTGGTCACCCGCGTGGCCTATGAGAAGTTCAAGACCGACAGCTTCACCGTCGGCGACGTGCGCTTCCCCGGCGAAAGCCTGGACGGCTACAGCGCCGAAGTGGGCGTGCGTGCGGCGCTCATCCCGCACCTGGAAGGCTATGCGATGGCCGGCTACGAAGACGGCAAGGACTACGACGGCGATTTCTACGGCCGCCTGGGCGCGCAGGCCAAGTTCAACCAGAACTGGGGCCTGTCGGCCGACGTGAAATTCGCCGACAACGACACCCAGTGGTTCGTGGGCCCGCGTTTCACCTGGTAATGATTTGATTGCAGTTGCTTCACATGGAGCTACCTTTGTTCTGGTATCACTCCATCAACGCGTAAGGCGACGCGTCCCCTCTCTCTCCGCGTCGCACCCTGAGCCCGGCCTAGCGCCGGGCTTTTTTTGTTTTGCCTCCCCCTTTGAAAAAGGGGGATCGAGGAGGATTTGCCTTTGGCGCGAAGAGCGAATCCCCCGCAGCCCCTTTGCCAAAGAGGGCAAAGCACCAACTAGGCAAGCTCGGCTGTCGACAGACCGCATCGAATGCGGCATGGAGCGATTGCGATTGCCGCGATCAATCCTTGAACAGCGTTTCCGGATATTCCGGCTTCTGTTCGCGCGCCAGCAGTTGCTGCAGGCCGGCGGCGGGCGCCAGATCGCCGTGCAACACGGCGCGCACGGCGCTGGAAATGGGCAGATCGATGCCATGGCGATCGGCCTGGCGCATGACTTCGTCGGCGGTCTGTACCGACTCGACCACCTGGCCGATCTCGCGCACGGCGTCTTCCAGCGATTGGCCACGGCCCAAAGCCAGGCCAAGGCGGCGGTTGCGGGAAAGATCGCCGGTGCAGGTCAGCACCAGATCGCCCAGACCGGCCAGGCCCATCAGGGTTTCCGGCTTGGCGCCGATCGCCGCGGACAGGCGCAGCATTTCATTGAGCCCACGGGTGATCAGGCCGGCACGGGCGTTGAGGCCCAACTGCATGCCGTCGGCCACGCCGGTGGCCACCGCCAGCACGTTCTTCATGGCGCCGCCCAGCTCGGCGCCGACCATGTCGTCGCCGGTATAGGCACGGAACGCCGGCCCATGCAGCACGTCGGCCACACGCTGGGCGAATTCGGCATTGCTGCCGTGCACGGTCACCGCGGTGGGCAGGCCCATCGCCACTTCCTTGGCGAAGGACGGACCGGTCACCACGGCCAGCGGCACGGCCGGGCCCAGGATGTCTTCGGCCACTTCGTGCAGGAATCGCCCCGACCCGGTCTCGAAACCCTTGGTCGCCCAGGCTACGCCAGCCGCGGCCGGGCGCAGCGGCGCCAGCAGGCGCAGGGTTTCGGTGAACGCGTGCGAAGGCACTACCACCAGCACCAGATCCGCCTGGTGCAGGGCGGCGGCCAGGTCGGTGGTGGCGCGCAGGGTCTGCGGCAATGGAATGCCGGGAAGGTAGCGGACGTTTTCGTGGCCCTGGTCGATGACCGAGGCGGCCTGCGCATCGCGGCCCCACAGCACCACGGCATGGCCATGCCGCGCCATCAGCGCGGCCAGCGCGGTGCCCCAGGAGCCCGCGCCCAGCACTGCGATTTTCAAGGATTCGGCCAAGCTGTCGCTCCTGGAAACAACGGCGGGCCGGTTACGGCCCGCCAGATCGCTGCTTACCGCAGCGATTCAACCACAGGATCGTGTCGCTATGATCAGGCGTTGCCGGCCGGCTCGGTGTTGGCCAGTTCGCCTTCGCCCTGGGCGGCGCGCTGGCGCAGGGTTTCCGCGTACAGGCCGTCGAAGTTGATCGGCTGCAGGAAGAACGGCGGGAAGCCGCCGGCCTGGATCAGGTCGCTGAGCAGCTGGCGGATGTACGGGAACAGGATGTTCGGGCACTGGGTGCCGAGCAGGCCGTCGACCGCCTGCGGCTCAAGGCCGACCAGGCCGAACACGCCGGCCTGCTGCACTTCGGCCACGTAAGCGACCTTGTCGCCGGCCTTGCAGGTCAGGGTCACGCCCAGCACGACTTCGAAGGCGTTCTCGTTCAGGCGCTGCACGCGCTGGTTGAGATTGAGCTGCAGCTCCGGCTGCACGTTCTCGCTGTAGATCGCGGGCGCGCCGGGCACTTCGAAGGACACATCCTTGACGTAGATCTTTTCCACGGTGAAGGCGGGGCCGTTGGCTTCGGCGGGCGCGACCGCGCCGTTGGTGATTTCGTCGGACATGTTCGTACTCCGTGGATCTGTATGGAAAGTGGATGCGAAAGGAGGCGATTATCGCATGGGATGGCGGCGCGCCGGCCCGGGTTCAAGGGCCGGGACCGGATAGCCGCAAGATTCAGCGACCCTTGACCAGGGGCAGATCGGCCTGTTGCCAGGCGGCGACGCCGCCGTCCAGCCAGTACACCTGCTCGAAACCGGCCTTCTTCAGACGTTTCGCAGCCGCGGCCGAGGCCTGGCCGTTGCGGCAGACCACCACCACGGGCAGTTGCTTGGCGGCGGAAAGCACTTTGTTTTCGGGATCGAATTGGCTGGGGGCGATGTTGCGGCTACCGGCGATATGGCCCTTTTCGAAGTCGCCGCTGGCCGACAGGTCCACCACCAGGGCGTTGTCGCGGTTGATCAGGCCGGTCAGCTCGGCCGGCCGCAGCGCCTTGTAGCCGCGGAACAGGCGGGCGATCTCGGTGACGATGATGGCCAGGGTCAATCCGACCAGGGCCAGCGACAACAAGGGCGAGGAGCTGGCGAAAGCCTGCAGTTGTTCGAAGTTCACGGTATGGGCGGCTGCAAAACGGGCCGCGATTGTCGCATAGGCCCGGGACAAGATTGGTGTCTGGTGGGCGGCGGGCTTATTCCCCGTCCCACAAATCGGGTAATCCCACCACCAGCCACCAGCGCTTGGCTTCCGGGTCCCAATGCCATTCTTCGCGATAGCGCAGGCTGCGTTCGGCCATGGTGTGCTTGTTGATGACCCGCAGCTCCACGTTGCGCAGCACGTTGCCGTTTTCGGAGACGGAGCTGTTCTTGTCGGTGTAGCCCGAAATCTGGACTTGCTGGTAACGCTCGAACGCCAGTTCGGTCATCGGATGGGCGTCGCGGTAGGCCGGATCGACCAGTTGCCAGGCTTCTTCGAATTCGCCCCAGCGGATCGCTGTGGCGTAGGCCAGCTGCATCGCTTCGAGCTGGCTGCCTTTCTTGCGCTTGCCCAGCGCGCTGGCCGGCGCCGCGACCATCAGCGCCAACAGCAGCACCGCCAACAGATTGAGCCACTTGCGCATATCCAACCCCTTCGTTCCCCAGGCTCGCATCCTAACCCTTCGCGATAGCCACATAGCGGCCGCTCAAGTCGGCCATGAGCCCGCCTTCAGACACGATCCGCGCCTGCAGCTGGATGCGGGCCCGGCCGCGCTGGACCAGCGTGGTCAGGAACGGCGCCCAGGCTTCCTCCGGCGCAAGTTCCGCTTCGGCGTGCAGATCCGCGTACAGCGGTTTCTTGTAGCGCACCGCGCTGTCGGCGACGAACACGTCGGCCTGCAGCCCCGCTTCATGCAGCTGCAGGGTCACCAGCCCCCAGCCGGCGTAGGTCATCAACGAAGTCATGCTGCCGCCGAATGCGCTGCCTTTGTCGTTCATGTTGACCGCAAGCGGCGCCTGCATACGCAGACGCAAGCCATCGTATTCAGCAACGCGTACCTGCATCGCAGCTAGCGGCACCAGTTCGCGGGTATAGGTACGCAACGCCTCCAGGGCCGATTCGCGCCTGGTCGCCTGCTTCAAAACCGCATCCATCTGAGATGATCCACTCATGGCTTTCGCCGAACCGCCCGGATGGTACGTCATCTCGTTGCGCCCGCAGGGCGGCCACGCGGCGCTGCGCCGCGCCGCCGCCGCACAGGGCGCGCGATTGATCGCCTTGTCTCCATGGCGCGTGATCGCGCGCGACGACGGCCGGGCACGCCAGGCGCTGACGCAAGCCTTGTCGGCGCCGCGCATCCTCTTCACCAGCCCCAGCGCAGTGCGTGCCGCGGCCGCACTGCTGCCGCTGGCGCGCGGGCCGGACCAGGTCTGGATAGCGGTCGGCAGCGGAACGGCGGCCGCGCTGCGCAAAGCCGGGATCGATCAGGTCGATTTTCCCTCGCGCATGGACAGCGAAGGATTGCTGGCGCTGCCCTCGTTGCAGGCACTGGCGGGAACCCGGGTCGGGCTGGTGACCGCGCCAGAAGGTCGCGAAGTCCTGTTACCGGCGTTGCGCCAGCGGGGTGCCGAAGTGCTTCGTGCCGATGTCTACGTGCGCGAACCGATCGCGCCGTCGGCCCGGACGCTGAGCAAGTTGCGCGCGCTCGACGCGCCCGCCGCGCTGGCGTTGAGCAGCGGTGGAGCGTTGCAACAGCTGCTGGACAGCGCGCCGGTCGACCTGCTGCAGCGGCTTCGGAGCCAGCCGGTGGTGGCGGCCAGCGCGCGCTTGCAACAGCTCGCCCGCGATGCCGGCTTTGCTGAAGTGGAGCTGGCGGAAGGTCCGTTGCCGGCGCAACTGATTGCCGCCATGGCGCGCCGCTTCCGTTAGCATTCGCATTGCAATATGACTGCTTGTTGACAGGGACGCTGGCGTGACCGAAGAAACGACCTCTTCCACCCCCAGACGCGGCCGCACCGGATTGATCGTGCTGCTGCTGGCGCTGCTGTTGCTGGGCCTGC
Organism: Pseudoxanthomonas sp.; assembly: GCA_036383995.1. Classification (GTDB taxonomy): domain Bacteria; phylum Pseudomonadota; class Gammaproteobacteria; order Xanthomonadales; family Xanthomonadaceae; genus Pseudoxanthomonas_A. The sequence goes on along the minus strand of DASVNG010000057.1, from coordinate 74,517 downwards.
TGGGTTGGCGCGGCTGGGCGATGTGGCAGGCGCGCGAAGCCCGTGCGCGGGCCAGTGCGGCGGAGGCCGAGCAGCGCATCGGCGCGCTGGAGCAGCGCATCGACGCCCTGCGACGCGACCAGCGCGCACAGACCCAGCGCATCCTCGATGCCGCCGCCACCAACCGCGTGCTGCGCGATGAGGTGCTGGGCTTGAGCCAGCGTGGCGCCCTGCTGGAAGACAGCGTCTCCAAACTCGCCGACCCCACCCGCCACGGCGCCCAGGCCTTGCGCCTGGACGAGGTGGAGCTGCTGCTGAGCCAGGCCCAGCAGCGCCTGGCCATCGCCGACGACCTGGACGGCGCCCGTCGCGCCTACACCCTCGCCGACGGCGCCTTGCGGGGAATCGACGATCCGCGCCTGCTCAACCTGCGCCAGGCGCTGGCGCAGGAGCGCGCCGCGCTGGATACGCTGGGCAATGGTCCGCACGCCGCCATCGCACGGCGGCTGGACGCTTTCGCTGCCGGGCTGGCGAAACTTCCCGACCGTGCGCCCGCCGCGCAGGGCCAGCAAGCGGCCTGGCAACGCCTGCTTTCCCCCTTGGTGGACGTGCGGCGCACCGAAAGCAAGACCATCATCGCCCCGACCGAGCGCGCCGCCGGGCAAGCCGCCCTGCAGATCGAGCTGGGTCTGGCGCGTGCGGCGTTGGAGCGCGACGACGCGGCCGGTTTCCGCGCCGCGGTCGTGCGCATGGAAGGATGGCTGCCGCAGCTGTGGCCCGATTCGCCGGCCCTGCGACAGCGCCGGGACGAACTGCAGGCGTTGCGCGTCGCCGTACTGCAACCTTCGCTGCCGGTGTTGGGGAGTACCTTGCAGCAACTGCGGCAGTTGCGGAATTCGGGCTACTCGCTTCCGCTTCCCCCAACCGTCGCGACGCCGTCGCCCTCCGCTCCGAAGGTCGAACGATGAAAATATTCCGCACCGCGATCGTCCTGCTGCTGTTGATCCTGTCGGGAGTGCTGGGCGCGCAATGGCTGGCCCGCGATGGCGCCCGCGATCTGGGCGAAGTGCTCGTGCGCGCCGGCGGCTACGATTTCAGCGCGACCCTGCCCGGCGCGCTGCTGGCGCTGGCGGCGGGCGTATTGCTGTTGTGGATCTGCTGGAAACTGCTGACCCTGCCGTTCCGCGCCTGGGGCCGCTATCGCCGCAAGCAGGCGCGCGCGCGGCTGACCGAAGGCCTGGAAGCGCTGCACGGCGGACACTGGCAGCGCGCGGAAAGACTGCTGCTGCTCGCCGCCGAAGACGATGAAGTCGGCACCATCGCCCGTACCGCGGCGCTGCGCGCGGCCGATGCGCGCGGCGACGAAGCCGCCGTGCAGTCGCACCTGACCGCACTGGCCCAGCGCAGCGCCACCGCGCATGCGCTGGCGGCGGCCGATCGCGCGATGGCGCGGCAGCAACCGGCCGAAGCGTTGGCCGCGCTGGATGCGCTGGCCGCACAACCTCTGCCGCCACGCGGCCTGGCCTTGCGCGCGCAGGCGCTGGCCGACAACGGCCGGGCCGGCGACGCCTACGGCATGCTGGGGCCGCTGAAACAGCAGCAAGCGTTGTCCTCAAGCCGATACGCGACGCTGGAGGCGGAACTCGCCGCCCAAGCCATCCGCGAAGCCGGCGACGCCAACGTCCTGGCCGAACGCTGGGAGACCCTGCCCAAACCGCTGCGTGCCGATGCCGCGATCGTCGCCGCCTATGCCGAACGCGCGGCCGCCTTACGCTGGGAAGACGCCGCCGCGCGCAGTCTGGAGCAGGCCATCGATGCGCGCTGGGACGAATCGCTGATCGCGCTATACGGTCGCCTGCCCATCGGCAAGCTGGATTCGCGCCGTGCCAGCGCGCAACGCTGGCTGCAGACGCACCCCGACAGTCCTGCGCTGCTGGTCACGTTGGCCCAGCTGACGCGTCTGCAGGGACAATGGCCGCAGGCGCAGGAATTCCTGCACCGCGCCCTGGCCCAGGGCGCCAGCGCCGATGCCTGGGAAGAACTCGGCCACGGCTTCGCTGCTGCGGGGCAGGAAGAGTTGGCGCGGCGCAGCTACGCCAATGCGTTGAACGCCAAGCGCGGCGTGGCCGCTACCGAGCTGCCCGGGCGCGATCTCAAGCAGAAGATCTTCGACGAGGCGGTGCTGGAAGAACGCGACGAACATGGGTTGCCGCGACTGCGCGGCTGATGCATCGAGCAAACCCTAGGCTACCGGCGATCCAGTTGCGTGACCAACCGCTCCGATAGAGGCGCGAACGATTCCAGGGAAAATTGCCTATACAGTAATTTTCCATTGTCCTCGACCAATAATCCCAGGGTTTTTCCATCGTCGCTGACGACGTTGTCCAACACACGCGATACCGGCTTTCCGAGTTCGGTGTAGCCATTTCCGTCGGCGCGGGTCAGTGCCGGCACTACCCTGGATGCAACGCTGGCTTCTCCAGGTTTGCCGCGCGCGACTTCCAGGTAGATCGCGAGCACATCGCTCTGCTTGTCTTCCTCGCAAACGCAAAGCTTGCTCACTTTTCCTATGAACTGATCGTTGTCCGGGAACAACCAACGCGCCATGCCATTCCCTGCTTCAAGGAAAATCAGGTTTCGCGTGGTGAAGGCCGCGCCATAACCGCCCGATGAAAAGCCCACCTTATTGCCGGCCTCGTCCTCGGATTCAACCTTTATAAGCTGGGTGGCCGAGCCCTTGATGGATTCCAGATCGTTGAAACGCAGTGTCTGCACCCGCTTCTGTCCGTTGCGTCCGGCCTGCTCGACTTCGACGGTATTGCGTCCGCGCCATTGGCGGCTGTTGATCGATCCTGCTATCCAGATATAGGCGATCGCCAGCAACAAGCACAGCCCACCGATAGCGAGTAGACGGTAGACCCATCGAAAGAACGTGTTCTGCTCACTCATTAAGCATTCCCCTCAAGCTTGTTTCTTCCTGAAACGACAGTATCCCGCATAGCCAAACAATAGCAGCAACCATAGCGGCTACCTTCGCCATTGAATCAAACCGGCGCCACCTGCAACGACACCTGCTTGGCACCGCCGTCCAGCCACTGGCTGCCGACCTCCTGGAAGCCGAACTTGTCGTGGAATATCCGCGACGGTTCGTTGGGCGGCGCCAAGTTGTATTCGCAAGCGACTACGGGAATGTTTTGCGTGCGGGCGTAGTCGAACAGGTCCAGATAAAGCCGCTTGCCCAGACGCAACCCCTGGTGGCGGGCACCGACCACGATGCGATCCACGTACAGGAACGATGGATAGCGTGCGGCGAACCACTCGAAGTTGGCGTTGACGTAGCCGCAGCCCTCGCGCATCGCCAGCAGGAACGCACCGACCGCGCCGTCGATCTCCACCACCTTGTGGTAGCAGGCGTAGCTGTGCAGTTGCCGCAGGCGCGCTTCGTCCATCGCGCTGGTATGGCTGACCTCGGAGTCATTGAGCGCGACCACCGCAGCGAAATCGGCGGGCCGCGCATCGCGCAGTTCGATCGCCGTCATGCGCGTTTGCGCCGCAGCGCCCGCAGCACGAACCAGCCCGCCGCCAGCACCAGCCACAACGGCCACAGCCCGGCCAGCACTAGCCCCACTTCCAGCAGCACGAACCAGCCTGCGCGCAAGGAGTCGCCCAGGCGCGAGAAGAAGCCCGGACCGCTGTCGCGCACCGCCGCCTCCATGTCGGCCATTTCGGTGCGACGCAGCTTCGGCAGTTGATAGAGCGACAGGTTCAGGGTGGCGAACTCCACCCGATCCTCGAATTCCTTCTGTGCGATCAAGGCTTCGTCGCGGCCGGACTTGGCTTCGTTGCGTGCGGAGATCACGGCCGCCTTTTGCCCCAGCTTGCCGCCTTCGTCCTTGGCCTGGCCCAGCTCCTGCTGCGCTTCCTGGTTGCGTTGGTAGGCCAGCTGCTGGCGCAGCAGCTCGAACTGGGCATCGGCGGCGGCGAAGTTGCGCCGGTCCAGGAATTCCATGTACTTGGCGATCGAGCGCAGGAAGGGCTGGGTCTTGTCGCTGGGCACGCGCACGGTCAGTTCACCGCGCACGGTGTATTCGGCCAGCTCCACCAGCTTGCCGCCGCCGATGGGCTGGCGGGTCACGTCCTGCACGTCGGCGGTGATCTCGTTGCCGGTCACGAAACCACCCTGCGCGGCCACCGCATCCTCGATGGCCAACGCGGCCTCGTAGACGTCCTTGACCCGGAAATTGGCCTGCGCGGTGCGGATGAACTTGCGTTGCGCGTCGGTGTAGGTGGCGGCGCTCGACGTGAGCTGGGCTTCGCTAGGCGCTTGGCTTTGCGCAGGGGGTGCGGCTGCACCGCCCGCATCGGCCGCGACTTCGGCAGCTGCAGGACTGGCCGCTTCCATCGAGGCCTGATGGCCGGACTCTTTCTTGGCGCAAGCCAACAGTGCGAGGCCCATCGCCAGAAAAAACGCGATGCGGAACGGTTTTCCGGTATTCATGCTGCTTCCTTGGCAAGTGGGCCCACAGGGCCGGGCGCGGCTTTCGCTGCCGCGAATCTTGCAAGGTTACAACGGCGCAATCGCGCGAACGGGGTTAACCCACGGGCAACGAAAAATGTTCCATGCCTAACGTTCGACGATAGCCACCACGCCCATGCCGCCGGCGGTGCAGATGGACACCAGCGCGCGTCCGCCGCCACGCTGTTTCAGTTCCTTGGCCACGGTGGCGATGATGCGGGCGCCGGTGGCGGCGAAGGGATGCCCCGTGGCCAGCGAAGAGCCGTTGGGATTCATCTTGGCCGGATCTATTTTGCCCATAGGCGCGTCCAGGCCCAGGCGGTTCTTGCAGTATTCCTCGCTCTCCCAGGCGCGCAGCGTGCACAGCACCTGGGCGGCGAAGGCCTCGTGGATTTCGTAGATGTCGAAGTCCTGCAGGGTCAGGCCATGGCGCTTGAGCATTTCCGGCACCGCGATGGTCGGCGCCATCAGCAGCCCTTCGCCATGCACGAAATCCACTGCCGCCACCTGCGCGTCGCGCAGGTAGGCCATCGGCTCATGCCCATGCGCGCGGGCCCATTCGTCGCTGGCCAACAGCACCGCGGCGGCGCCGTCGGTCAGCGGGGTGGAGTTGGCGGCGGTCAGGGTGCCGCGGCCGGAAGTTTTGTCGAAAGCCGGCTTCAGCGTCGCCAGTTTTTCCAGCGAAGTATCGGCGCGCAGGATGTTGTCGCGCTCCAGACCGCGGAACGGCGCGATCAGGTCTTCGAAGAAACCGCGCTCGTAGGCGGCCGCCAGTTTCTTGTGCGAAGCCACCGCCAGTTCGTCCTGCGAATCGCGCGAGATGTTCCATTCCTTGGCCATGTCTTCGCAGTGGTCGCCCATGCTCTTGCCGGTGCGCGGCTCGGCCACGCCGGGGAACTCGGGCTTGAGCTCGGCGAACTTGAAGCCTTTGAGCAGCGTCTTGACCTTGTCGCCGGTGGTCTTGGCGCGGTTGGCGGCCAACAGGCGCGCGCGCAGCTTCTTGCCGTAGACGATCGGCACTTCGGAGGTGGTGTCCGAACCGCCGCCGATGCCCGATTCGATCTGGCCCAGCGCGATCTTGTTGCCGACGGTGATGATGGAATCCAGGCTGGTGCCGCAGGCGCGCTGCAAGGTGATGCCGGGCGTCAGCGGCGACAGGCCGGAGGAGAGCGCGGCTTCGCGGCCCAGGTTCCAGTCGCTGGAATGTTTGATCACCGCGCCCATCGCCACTTCGCCCAGCTGCTGGCCGTGCAGGCCGAAGCGTTCCACCAGCGCACCCAGCGTCCGCACCGACATGCCCAGATTGCCGACGTCCGAGTAAGCGGTGTTCTGCCTGCAGAATGGAATACGGACGCCGCCCAGGATGGCGACGGGACGGGCTGCTGGCATGGGGAACCTCGCGGAGATAAGGCGGTATGACCGGCCCGTAACGCACGCCGGGCATAATGCGAAAGTGTAATGCCGACAAGGCGCGGGGCCAACCTGACGATGACGCAAGCAGACTCCGGTGTTCATGTGATGGGTGCATCTGTGATGGGTGCATCTGTGATGGATGCCTCCGTGATGGGCGTGCTTGCGCTGGAACTGGCCGCGGGCAGCGTGCCGGCGACGGCCGCATTGCCGCAGGCGCAGGCCTCGCACCTGCTGGAACTGCTGGCCCGCGACCTGGGCAAGCTGGTGCCCGGAGCCACCGTTCTGGAGCTGAGCCTGGGCGCGGCGCATTTCGATCCGGCCGAGGTCCTGCGCCCCGGCTGGCCCCTGCATCGCCGTCTGGACGAGTTGCGCCAGCGCGCTCCGGGGCAGGAACAGGGCCCTCGGGTCATCGCGTTCAGCGCCGACGAACAGGGCAATATCCCGCTGCCTTTGGTGGCCGACGCCGGGCTGGCGGGCGGACAGATGCGGGTGCTGCCGTTCCTGCTCAGCGGCCCGGCCGGAACCATCGATACGCTGCGCGACAGCTTCGAGGAAATCTTGCTGGACCGCGGCATGGCCGGGGCCGATACCGCGCTATTGGCGCAGGAAGCCTTCGGCGCACGCATCGAACATGCGCGCTACCTGACCGTGCACGACCTGACCGCGATCATGGCCATGCAGTACCAGAACCAGGGCTTGCAGAAGCTATGGCCGGTGATCGAAACCGCGTTGCTGTCGCCGGGCGAGGAAGAATGGCTGGATCAGCCGCCGGAGCCGTTGCTGCGCTATGCCGAAGGCGGCGTACAGATTGCGCTGCTGGATCCGGCGGCGTGGCAACAGCGCCACGCGGGCCAGTTGGCGGACGACGTGGAACGACTGCAGCGCGCGTACGAATATTTCCAGGCGCGGCAGCGGCAGATCGCTGCGGTGCTGGAAGCGCATGGGATTCCGGTGACGTTTGCGTATTGTTCGGGTGCAGAGGACGCGCGCGAAACGCTCAGCGTTTGATTTTCCTTCTCCCTCCGGGAGAAGGTGGCGCGAAGCGACGGATGAGGGAATGGAAATTACTCGCCGGGGAAAGTTCAGTACAAGCTGATAACCCATTCCCTCATCCGCCCTGCGGGCACCTTCTCCCGAAGGAGAAGGGAAGCCAGAACTACTGCGTCACCTTGATCACCCCGCAAGCCACGCGCGCGCCGGCGTTGCCCGCGGGCTGGCTGGTGTAATCATCCGGCGCCGCATGCACCACCAGCGCACGGCCGGCGACGTCGTTGACCGCGCCACCGCCCAGGGTGACGCCGCGGACGTGTATGTCCAGCTTGACCACGCCTTCGTTGTTGGCGACCACGTTGTCCATGTCGCCGGCATGGTGCGCGCCCGCTTCGGCTTTGCCGTGCGCGGCGGCGAAAGGATTGAAATGCGGGCCGGCGCTGCTGGCGTCGGCGGCGCTGCAATCGCCCTTTTCATGGATATGGAACCCGTGCGTGCTGTTGGGCGGCAATCCGCCGACGATGCCGGTGATATGCACGCCGCCGCTCATCGGCGTCAGCGTGGCCTTGCCACTGACCAGGCTGCCGGAGGCCGACGCCAGGTTCACCACCGCTTGTTTGGCGGTGCTCAGAGTCGGCACTTCGACCTTGGCGGGCTTGGGCGGCGGGGCGGTGCCGCAAGCGGTCAGGAAAACAGCGGTAGCGGCGGCCATCAGGGCGATACGCATGGGAATGCTCCTTGGATTGTCTATGTCACCGTAAAGGCCGTGCCGTTTACCGGCGATGAAACAACCCCCGATCGAAAGCGTGCCGGTGGGAGCGGCACGTGGGAGCACGGCGCGTGGGAGCGGCGTCCCGCCGCGAGCTCTTAAGATACAGAGAAGTCCAAACCGTCCCGGATCCAGCGTCTGAGGCGTGAAGCAAAAGCTCGCGGCGTGACGCCGCTCCCACGCGCCGCTCGCACGATTGTTTTCATCTGCTTGCATCCACTCGTTCTACGTGGTCTGGTTCAACGCCGCTTGCGTCCCGGCCCCAGCTTGCGGGTAACCGTGTTCCGGCCGACGCCCAGGCGCGTGGCCGCTTCGGCGCGGCGGCCATGGGTGAACCGCAGCGCCACTTCCAGCAAGGTGCGATCGAAAAGTTCGCGGGCTTCGGCATGCAAACCCTCGGCGCCTTCGTCCAGGCGCGCATGCGCCCATGCGGCGAGCGCCTGATGCCATTCCATCGCCTGCGGCGTGGAAACGACGGCATTGACCGATAGCGCGCCTTGCAGATCGAAGGCAGTGATGGTTTCGCCCGGCGCCATCGCCGCCAGGCGCCAGCACACGTTTTCCAGTTCGCGCACGTTGCCGGGCCAATCGTAGGCGCGTAACGCTTCCAATGCGGACGTTGCGAAACGCTTGGCCGGCGCGCCGAGTTTGCGCGAGGCGATGGCCAGGAAGTTCTCCGCCAACTGGGGGACATCGTCGCGGCGCTCGCGCAACGGCGGCAGTTGCAGACGCACCACGTCGAGCCGGTGCAGCAGATCGGCGCGGAAGCGCCCTTCGGCGACCAGCGCTTCCAGGTTCTGGTGGGTGGCGGCGATCACGCGCACGTCGACCCGGATCAGTTCGCGCCCGCCCACACGGAAGAACTCGCCTTCGGCCAGCACCCGCAGCAGCCGGGTCTGCAAGGGCAGCGGCATGTCGCCGATCTCGTCCAGGAACAGCGTGCCGCCGTCGGCCTGTTCGAAGCGCCCGATGTGGCGACGCTGCGCACCGGTGAAGGCGCCCGCTTCATGGCCGAACAATTCGCTTTCCAGCAGTTCGGCGGGAATGGCCGCCGTGTTGAGCGCGATGAACGGCCTGCGCGCGCGCGGGGATTCGCGGTGCAGCGCGTTGGCCACCAGCTCTTTGCCGGTGCCGGTTTCGCCGGTGATCAGCACCGACAACGGCGCCTGTGCGAGCCGCCCGATCGCGCGGAACAGCGCGCGCATCGCCGGCGTATCGCCGATCAGTTCGGTGCTGCCGACGGACCCGGGAGATTCGGAAACCGGTTCCGGCGCCCGGCTCGCGGCGACATCGGGCAGCGCGCGCGCGGCCAGCGCGATGGCATCGTCCAGATCGAAAGGTTTGGAAAGGAACTCGTGCGCGCCGCCGCGGAACGCGCCGGCGGTGCTGGCGATGTCGGTATAGGCCGACATCACGATCACCGGCAGTTGCGGATGCGCCAGTTTCAGTTTGTCCAGCAGCGCCAGCCCGTCGTCGCCGGGCATGCGTACGTCGGTAAAAATCAGATCGGGAGCTGGCAGACCGGACGCGCCGCGCGCGCTCAGCGCCTGCAAAGCGGAGGCGGCGCTGTCGAAACCATCCACCGCATAACCGGCATCGCGCAAGGCGGTGGCCAGCACGAAGCGCACCGAACGATCGTCGTCGACCACCCAGATGCGCTGCGCGTTCGCGGGCGCCGGGGCGAAAGAGGCCGGATCAATGGACATGGCGCTGCTCCTCGAGGCGATGCTCTTCGGGTTGCGGCAGCAGCAAGGTGAAAACGGTATGCCCCGGGCGCGAACGATAGGTCAGCGAACCGCGGTGCTCGCGCGCCACCTGCTGGGCCAGCGCCAGTCCCAGGCCGCTGCCTTCGGCGCGGCCGCTGACCAAGGGCAGGAACAGGTGCTCGGCGAGTTCTTCCGGCACGCCCCTGCCGTCGTCGATGATCTCCACGCGCAGCGCCATCGCATGCGGGTGGTCGTGGATGCGCACGCCGTGTTCGACGCGGGTGCGCAAAGTCACGCTGGCGGCGCCGGCCTGGATGGCGTTGCGCACCAGGTTCCAGATCGCCTGGGTCATGCGGTCGGCATCGCCGGGGAATTCGGGAATGCTGGGGTCGTAGTCGCGCTGCACGCGCACCGACCAGCCGCCTTCGGTTTCGGCCAGGCGCAGTACACGCTCCAGCACCACGTGGATGTTGAGCGCGGTGTGCGGGCGCTGCGGCGCGGGAGAAAGCAATTGATCGAGCAAGCCGTTGAGGCGCTCGGTCTCCGCTTCGATCAGTCCGATCAGTTCGCGCTCGTCTTCGTTGTCGTCGCGATGCAACGCGCGTCGCGCCAGCAGCTGCGCCGCGCCTTTCAGGCCGGCCAGCGGATTGCGCAGTTCGTGGGCCAGGCCTTTCAAGGCCGCGCCCAACGCGCTGGGCAGCACCTGCGCCGGGTCCAGCGCCGGGAACTCGTCCAGCGGATGCGCCTCCAGCAACCAGCCGCCGTCGTCGAGCCGCGACAGCCAGCCTTCGGCGAAACGTTGCGATTCGCCGGGCAGGCCCAGCGCCATGCGGTGCAGCCGCAGCACATCGCGATCGGTATTTTCGAGGAAACGCGCCATGGCATCGCCATCCATTTCCAATGCCGCCAGGGGTTGGCCGAGCAGGCGTCGTGCGCTGACGCCCATCCAGCGCGCAAAAGCCGGGTTGACGCCCAGGATCGAACCCTCGGCGTCCGCCCAGGCCACCGCCGTGCTGAGCACGTCGGCGGCGGGTCCGTCTTTCAACACGGTTTTGGGGGCCAGGGGCGGCATTGCACCAGTTTAGTGCAATGCCGCCCCCAGAAGGCCATCAAGCCTCGTACGCCGCTTCGCCATGCGAGGAGATATCAAGGCCTTCACGTTCGGCTTCTTCACTGACGCGCAGGCCGACGGTGTACTTGACGATCAGGAAGGCGACCAGCGCCACCACGCCGGACAGCGCGATAGTGGTCAGCACGCCTTGGGCCTGGATCCAGACCTGACTGCCGATGGAGTACTCCGGCAGTGCGGTTTCGGTCACGTAATCCCAGATGCCCGCACCGCCCAAAGAGGGGGCCGCGAACACGCCGGTCAGCAGCGCACCGGTAATGCCGCCGACGCCGTGCACACCGAACACGTCCAGGCTGTCGTCCGCACCCAGCAGCTTCTTCAGCCCAGTCACGCCCCACAGGCACAGCACACCGGCGATGGCGCCGATGGCCAGCGCGCCGTTGAGGCCGACGAAACCGGCCGCCGGAGTGATGGCCACCAGGCCGGCCACCGCGCCCGAAGCGGCGCCCAGCAGCGAAGGCTTGCCCTTGCCGATCCATTCCAGCAGCGTCCAGGCCACCACCGCCGCGGCCGTGGCCAGGAAGGTGTTGACGAAGGCGATGGCGGCCACGCCGCCGGCTTCCAGCGCCGAACCTGCGTTGAAGCCGAACCAGCCGAACCACAGGATCGAAGCGCCGACCATGGTCAGGGTCAGGTTGTGCGGCTTGATCGCTTCGCGTCCGTAGCCGGTGCGCTTGCCGATCACGTAGGCGCCCACCAAACCGGCGACGGCCGCGTTGATGTGCACGACCGTGCCGCCAGCGAAATCCAGCGCGCCCTTGGCGAACAGGAAGCCCGACTTGGACAACGCAGCGGTCGCGGCATCGGCATCGGTGAACGCATCCGGACCGGGGAAGAACCAGACCATGTGCGCCATCGGCAGATAGGCGAAGGTGAACCACAGCACGGTGAACAGCATCACGCCGGCGAACTTCACGCGCTCGGCGAAAGCGCCGACGATCAGCGCGCAGGTAATGCAGGCGAATGCGCCCTGGAACACGAAGAACGCCAGCTCCGGGATGTACACGCCCTTGGTGAAGGTCGCGCCGATCGACGCCGCATCCAGACCCTTGGCGAACAACCGGTCCCAGCCGCCGATGAAGGGCGAGCCTTCGGTGAAGGCGATGCTGTAGCCGTACAGCGCCCACAACACCGCCACTAGCGAGAACACCGCCAGGTTCTGCACCAGGATCGACAGCACGTTCTTCGAACGCACCAGGCCGCCGTAGAACAGCGCCAGGCCGGGCAGGGTCATGAAGATCACCAACGCCGCCGACATCAATACCCAGACGGTGTCGGGCTTGCTGATACTGGGAGCCGGTGCCGCTTCCGCAGGCGCTTCGGCGGCGGGCGCCGCTTCAGCTGCGGCCGGTGTTGCAGCGGCAGGCGCCACGACGGCTTCGGCGGGCGTGGTCGCGGCAGCGACGTCGGCGGGTGCGGCGGCGGTTTCGGTCGCGGGCGCCGCGGTGTCCTGCGCCATCGCGCCGAAACCGGTGCCCAGGGCCACGCAGCACAGCGCCGCGAGGCTCACTACTTGCAGTCGGGTTTTCCACCCGGAGAGACGAGTCTTCATAAGGGGGCTCCGAGTTTGGTTAGAGTGCGTCCGCGCCGACTTCGCCGGTGCGGATGCGGATGACCTGATCGACGGCGGTGACGAAGATCTTGCCGTCGCCGATCTTGCCGGTGCCGGCGGCCTGCTGGATGGCCTCGATCACGGCATCCAGGCGCTCGTCGGTGACCACGGTTTCGATCTTGATCTTGGGCAGGAAATCGACGACGTACTCGGCGCCGCGATACAACTCGGTATGGCCCTTCTGCCGGCCGAAGCCTTTGACTTCGGTGACGGTGATGCCGGACACGCCCGCTTGCGACAAGGATTCTCGAACCTCGTCTAGCTTGAACGGCCGGATGATGGCGGTGATCAGTTTCATGCGCATTCCCCGTGGGTGGATGGAACCGGCCTCGCAAAGCGACCGGTGGGTTTCGTACACAAAACAGAAACCGCATTCGACGTGGGAAAGGGAGCTGCGGTTTGCTGTTTCTTTTCTTCTTTAATTGCTTGGGTGGAGTTACAAAGGGAAAACGCGGCGATAGCGACGGGTGGGAGGGGTATTCCGTCGCTATCGCCGCTAAAACACTCGGCGAAAGCTGGCTCAGTTCCCGTAATACAGCTGGTATTCGAGCGGATGGGTGGCCGCACGGAACTTGGTCACTTCCTGCATCTTCAGCGCGATGTAGCCGTCGATGAAGTCGTCGCTCATCACGCCGCCGGCCTTGAGGAACTCGCGGTCGGCATCCAACGCTTCCAGCGCCTGGTCCAGGCTGGAGCAGACCTGCGGGATGTTCTTCTCTTCTTCCGGCGGCAGGTCGTACAGATCCTTGTCCGACGGCTCGCCCGGATCGATCTGGTTCTTGATGCCGTCCAGGCCGGCCATCATCAGCGCGGTGAAGGTCAGGTAGCCGGTCTGCAGCGGATCGGGGAAGCGCATTTCGATACGGCGCGCCTTCGGGTTGGAGACCCACGGAATGCGGCACGAAGCGGAACGGTTGCGCGCCGAGTAAGCGAGCATCACCGGCGCCTCGAAGCCCGGAACCAGACGCTTGTAGCTGTTGGTGCCGGAGTTGGCGAAGGCGTTGATGGCCTTGGCGTGCTTGAAGATGCCGCCGATGTACCACAGCGCCAGCTGCGACAGGCCGCCATAGCCGTCGCCGGTGAACAGGTTGGTGCCGCCCTTGGCCAGCGACTGGTGCACGTGCATGCCGCTGCCGTTGTCGCCGACCAGCGGCTTGGGCATGAAGGTGGCGGTCTTGCCGTTGCGGAAGGCCACGTTCTTGACGATGTACTTCATGGTCAGCAGTTCGTCGGCCTTCTTCACCAGCGAATTGAACTTGGTGCCGATCTCGCACTGGCCGGCGGTGGCCACTTCGTGGTGGTGCACTTCCACTTCGATGCCGACCTGCTCAAGCGTCTTGCACATCTCGGCGCGGATGTCGTGCAGGGTGTCGGCCGGAGCGACGGGGAAGTAACCGCCCTTCACGCCCGGGCGGTAGCCGCTGTTGCCGCCTTCGTACTTGGTGCCGGTGTTCCAGGCCGCTTCTTCCGAATCGATCTTGAAGAAGGTGTGGCCCATGTCGTTGGCGTAGCGCACCGAATCGAAGATGAAGAATTCGGGTTCCGGGCCGAAGAACGCCTGCTCGGCGATGCCGCTGGACTTGAGGAAGGCTTCGGCGCGCTTGGCGATGCCGCGCGGACAGCGCGAGTAGCCCTGCATGGTGGCCGGGTCCAGCACGTCGCAGGTCAGCACCACGGTCGGGTCGGCGGTGAACGGATCCAGGTAGGCGGTGCTGGCGTCGGGCAGCAGGACCATGTCGGATTCGTTGATGCCCTTCCAGCCGCTGATGGAGCTGCCGTCGAACATGCGGCCGTCCTCGAACAGCGACTCGTCGACGATGTTGGCCGGGAAGGTCACGTGGTGCTGGATGCCGCGCACATCGGCGAAGCGCAGGTCGACGAACTCGACCTTGTTGTCCTTGATCAGCTTTTCGACTTTGTCCGCAGACATCTTGGAACCTCGGGTTTGGAATTGAGTGAGGTTCTTATTGCAAGGCGCATGCCAAGCTTTGATGCACTGTAAGTGGCTGATTTATATGATGCAGTGCGTCACAGAAGGACTGAGTTCGCACTCTTGTGGGGAATAATCAATGCCTTGCGCACCTTTATGGTGCTTTATCAATCCATACTATTCTTTGGGCCTCCAGGGGGCCGTCTGGCCCCAGAAATAAATCGTCGTCATCCCAGCGAACGCTGGGATCCATCTTGATCTTGGCGGGAACTCACCACCCAAGAGCCAAAGTCAAAATGGATCCCAGCGTTCGCTGGGATGACGATTCCCTATAGCGGCTGCGGGCCTTATCCGAATGTCTTCAGGCGCCCAATCAGCCTCCCAATCAGACCCCCAATCCATGATCGATCTGCTCAAAGCCCTCCTCCTCGGCGTCATCGAAGGCATCACCGAATTCCTGCCCATCTCCAGCACCGGGCATCTGCTGATCGCCGAACGCTGGCTGGGCCACCGCAGCGATCTGTTCAACATCGGCATCCAGGCCGGCGCGATCCTGGCCGTGGTGCTGATCTACCGGCAGCGGCTGTGGGATCTGGCGATGGGATTCTTCGGCCGCGGTGCGCCCGCCGGCCACGACCCTGCCGGCATCGCCCTGAACCCGGCACAGGCGCGTACCTACACCCTGAAACTGGCGGCCGCTTTCGGCGTGACCGCCGTGCTCGGCGTGCTGGTCAAGAAGCTGGGTTTCGAACTTCCGACCGCAGTCACGCCGATCGCCTGGGCGCTGATCCTGGGCGGCATCTGGATGATGGCCGCCGAATACTTCGCCGCCCGCCGCGCCCAGGCTTTGGGCGAACGCAGCGAGATCGGCTGGACCGTTGCGATCCTGGTCGGCATCGCGCAGGTGGTGGCCGGCGTGTTTCCCGGTACCTCCCGGTCCTCGGCCACCATCTTCGTGGCCCTGCTCGCCGGCACCACCAACCGCGCCGCGGCGACCGAGTTCGCTTTCCTGGTCGGCATTCCGACCATGTTCGCGGCCACCGGTTACGAACTGATCGACGTGCTGCGCTCGGGCCAGGCGGCGAACGAGGACTGGACGGCCTTCGCCGTGGCTTTCGTCGCTTCGGCCGTCACCGCCTTCATCGCGGTGAAATGGCTGCTGAGCTATATCCAGAGCCACCGCTTCACCGCGTTTGCCGTGTATCGCCTGATTCTGGGCGCGGTGTTGCTGTTGATGGTGCCTGCCGGTAGTTGACCAGACTGATTGTTTCGCGACTCACGCCCGAAGGATGTCCTCTTGGGGGACGTCGCTCCTACCGCGGCACGGAGTTTCACCCCGTTCGTTGCACCGATGCGTTTGCCCGAATCCGTCACTGGAGAATGAAATGAAAGGTCGCCTGCTCCTGATCCTGCCGCTCGCACTCGCCGCCTGCGCAAAACCGCCGCAAGGCGAACCGGCCACCCCGCCCGCCGCCACGGCGCCGGCGCCCGCCACGCAGCCCGCGGTTGCGGACACCGCGGCACTGCCTGCCTATCACTGGAAACTGACCGACGCGAAAGACGCCAAGGGCCAACGCATCGAAGCGCTTTTCGTCAACGCGGACAAGCCGGTGCAGCTCGATTTCGCAGACGGGCGCGTCAGCGTTGGCAATACCTGCAACCGCATGGGCGGCGCTTATTCGGTCGAAGGAGACAAGCTGAAGTTCGACCGGCTGGCCTCGACCCTGATGGCCTGCACCGACGCCAAACTGATGGCGCTGGATCAGGAGATCGGCAAGCGCCTGGAAGCGGAGTCGACCTTCGCGCTGCAAACGGGCGATACGCCGACGCTGACGCTGACCGGTGGCAACGGCGACACGCTGACGCTCCAAGGCGAGCCCACCGCCGAAACCCGCTACGGCGGCCCGGGCGAAACCGTCTTCCTCGAAGTCGCCGCGCAGACCAAAGCCTGCAACCACCCGCTGATCCCCGACATGCAGTGCTTGCAGGTGCGCGAGATCAAGTACGACGCGCAAGGCATCAAGACCGGCACGGACGGCGAATTCCAGAACTTCTACGAAGGCATCGAGGGCTATACCCACCAACCCGGCACCCGCAACGTGCTGCGGGTGAAGCGCTACGCCATCAAGAACCCGCCGGCGGACGCCAGTTCGCTGGCGTACGCGCTGGACATGGTGGTCGAATCGGAAACCGTGAAGCGGTAGCCGGTAGCCGGTAGCCGGTAGCCGGTAGCCGGTAGCCAAAGCGTCCTTCTCCCCTTGTGGGAGAAGAGCCTGCCCCGTACTTGATACGGGGTGCCCGAAGGGCGGATGAGGGGGGAGCGAGCGCAGCGAGTGCTTTGGGCTCTGCGCGAAAATCAAGACGGATGACCAGCCATTCGGCTGTTGAAAAGCGCCTCCAGCTTGCGCTGGGATGACGATCCGCTTGATGCGTAGGGCGAGAGTTTTTTCCGCGCACGCTGCGGACTTACGGCTTCGCGCGCAATGAATAAGTCCCATGCACCAGCGCCTCGCCCAACACATGCCCTTGCATCGCGCGTAGCACGTCGGCAGCGGTGAAGCGCTCGGCGACTTCCAGCTTCTCCACATCCAACGCGAACAGTCGGAAGAAATACCGGTGCGTGCGCAAATCGTTGAATGGCGGATACGGGCCGTCGTAACCGTAGTAGTCGCCGCCCATCTGCGCATCGCCGGCGAACCAGCCGGTGTAGTCGTTCAATCCCTGGCGCGCGCCCGGCGGACCGGGCGGATTCCGCTTGCCTCTCGGCGTGATACCGTCGCTGCAGCTGCCCGCTCCGATCAGACGCACGCCGGCGGCGATGTCGATCATCGTCCAGTGGATGAAATCACCGCGTGGCTGTTCGACCGGAATTTCCAGATCGTCGCGCCCGACGGTTTCCGGCACCGTGGGCGCATCCGGATCGATGCACAGCAGCGCGAACGAGCGAGTGCCCGCAGGCACCTCGTCCCAGGCCAGGTGGGGATTGCGGTTGCCCGCGAACCCGTCCGCCCGGCCCATCGCGTATTCGGCGGGAATCGGCTTGCCGTTGGCGAAACTGTCGCTGTGGATGCGCATCTCTCGTCTCCTGTGGTCGATCAGGTTTCCGGATAACCCATCCGCTGCGCGATCGGCGCGAGCACGGCGAATGCGTCGCCCAGCGCCTGACGATAATGGCGCCAATGGCCAGCCGGGAAATGCGCCGGGCCGACGGAGAGCGGCTCGGGCATCGACAGCAGCAGCGCTTCACCGACCAGCTCGGCCGCGATCCGCGGATCGCTGCCGATCGTATCGGTGCGGACCACGCGGTTTGGATACCACCGGTTCTCGAACAACGCCGCGGCCTGGCTGAGCGAGCCGGCCAGCCAGGCTGCGGCTTCGTCCACCGACGGCATGGCGAACGGCGCGGCCGAACCGAAGGCCAGCCAATCCAGCAGCATGTCGCGCGGATCGCGGATGGCCATCATCAGCATGCCTTCGCGCACGTACGGACGCAGCGCGATCAACAGGGCGTTGTCCCACCACGGCAGCCAATCGAAGACATCGTCGGAAGCCAGCTGGCGCGACGGCAGCGCCTGGCGCCAGCGTGCGGCGACCTCTTGGCCCGATAGCTTGCCCGAGGCCAGCCCATCGATGACGGCATAGGTCTGGAAGCCATCCTGCGGCGGTTGCGGACCGAAGCGATCCGCCCGGAACGGATCCCCGGCGGCGCCCATGACCGCCGCCACTTTTTCGATGCCCGAACCCGGCGGCCCCCACAGGAACATCACTTTGGCGGGGTTCACGGGGCTGGCCGCCAGCTCCGGCCATTCCAGGCGCGGGGCGCTCAAAGGCGGCAACGGCACCAGCTGCGACACCAGTTCGGTCTGCATCTGCGACCACGCAGCCACCGCTTTGGCGGACTGGCCGGCCTGATCCTGACTCAAGCCCAGCAGGCCCAGCAGGAAGCGGCGCTCGGAAGGGTCGGTGGCGGTCAGCAACCAGGCTTCGATCTGGGCGATCGCGGCTCCGGGATCTTGGGCCATGAGCCCGTCGAGCATCTGCAGGCGCGCTTCGGGATGGCTGGGCGCCAGCTTCAACAGGCGCGCCACGGTGGCGTCGGCCGCGCCGCGATCACCGTCTTGCTGCTGCCGCTGCAGCAGGATTTCCAGCGGCAGCGTCGACCGGGGCGTGGCCGCAGCCCAACGTTCGATCACCGCGCGCCAGGCCTCAGCATCCGGCGTGAATATCAAACGCGCGCGCCACAGGTCGGACGCATCGCTGGTGGTGGCCAGGGCCGCTTCCAGCGAGGCGCGTGCGTCGTCTTCCAGTCCCAGCGTGCGCCATGCGGCCACCAAGCCTTGCAACGTCGGCAGATCGGCGGGCTGGACAGCAAGCGCGCCGCGCAGCAAGGGCAATGCCTGCTCGAACTGGCGCGAGGCGACATGCAGCAGACCGGCGGCGCGCTGGATCACGGGGGTAGCCGTCGACGGGTCGGCCAACAGCGGGGCGAGTTCGGCCGCCGCATCGGCCGGTCGGCCCTGGCGGTTGACCAGGTCGGCGATCAATGCGCGAAGGTTGCGGGCGTCCGGGATCTGATCGACCACGCCACGAAATGCCTGTTCGGCGAAAGCCCAGTGCTGTTTGCGCAGATACAGGAAACCGAGCACGTAACGCAGCTGCACATCTTCCGGCGTCTGCTGCAGAGCGGCCGAGACCCTCTTCAATCCGGTATCCACGTTGCCACGCTGCAAGGCCAGCATGCCCTCGACCACCGCCAGCTGCGGGTGATCCGGCGCTACCCGCGACGCCAGACGGTTCAGGCGTTCGGCTTCGTCCAGGTCGCCGCGGCCCAGCGCCAGTTGCGCCTGCATCAGGTAGGCGCCCAGCTGGTTGGGATTGAGGTCGCTGGCCTTGCTCAGCGCCGCGTTCGCCTCTTCCCACTGCTTCCCCGCAATCAGCAGATTGGCCCGCACCAGTTGCAGGGCATCGTTCTCCGGCGCCAGCTCGATGGCCCTCTCGATGCTGCGCAAGGCGTCGGAATGGTCGCCACGCTGCTGCGAGGCCACCGCCAGCCAGCGATGCGCCTGGGCATCGCCCGGACTCTGGTGGATCCATTCGCGCGCGTAGGTGACGGCTTCTTCCGCTGCATTGCTGCGCAGGGCCTGGATGATCTTCTCTTGCATGGAATCCGGCACTTCACTTCAGGGTAAACCCCTATTCTAGCCGACCGAGCCGGTCAGCCCGGTTCACTGTCCTGCAGCAGATGCGCGGTGACCCAGCGCTCGCCGAAGCCGTCGCAGGCGGCGTTCTCTATGAACCCGCAATGCCCGCCCCAGCGCGCGGTCTCCAGGCGCGCCAGCGCCGGCAGCTGCCAGGCCTGGAAATGGGCGAAGGGGATCACGGGATCGTCCTCGGCCATGAGGATGTCGGCCGGCACGGTAAGGCTGCGCAAGCGCTCGCCGGCGATCGAATAGCCTTCGAAGTAGTCGTCGATGGTGCCGAAATCGGTATGCCGCTCGACCATCCATTGGGTCAGGTCGCGCACGCTCTTGGCCAGGGTTTCGTCGTCGTAGTTGTGACGCTCGGGAAACAGCTCGCGCTTGCGCTCCAGCGAGTGCCGCCACTTGCGCTGGAAATACCAGTGGTACAGCGGCAGCCCTTCCTCCATGCCCATCAGCGAGGCCGAAGGATCCAGCACCGGACACACCGACGCCACCCGCGCCAGCGGCAAACCCGCCTGCGGCGCGCGCAAGGCCAGGCGCAGCACGAAATTCCCGCCCAGCGAATAACCGGCCGCCACGAACCTGCGGTGCGGAAACCGCCGGGCCACGTCGACGGCCGCGTTGACCACTTCGTCCAGCCGGTTGGAGTGGAAGATCTCTTCGTTGAGATGGTGGGTGCCGCCGTGGTCGCGGAAGTTCAAGCGCACCACTTCGAAACCGGCCTCGAGCAGACGCGCGGCAGTCATGCGCATGTAGCTTGATTCGGTGCTTCCTTCCCAGCCATGCAACAGCAGCGCCAGGCCGCTGCCGGTGTTGCCCGGCACCGCGCTGTGCCAGCCCTGCAGACGCACGCCGTCGCCGCCATCGAAGATATGCTCGGTGGTCACCGCGCCGGTGGCGTTGAGCGCGCGCAGGCCGCGGCGGCGGCGCAGGCCGCTGGAGCTCAGCACCGATTGCAGGTGCGGGTTATGCAGCCACTTGGGCGGATGGTAGTCGGCGGCGGTCAGCATGGCTTGGAGCATGCGCGCGGGGAATGGAGCATTGCCTCCAATCCGGTCGTGCCGAATTGAATCATGCCGGATTGGATCACGCGTCCGAATCCATGGCTGCGACGATGCGTTCGCGGGCCAGGTCGGCGATCTTGCTGCGGCCTTCCAGCTCGCCGGCCGCGATCGGCGCGAGGAAACAGATATCGGCGCTGCGCGGCGGTTCGCCCAGCAGGCGCACGAAATTGGCGAAGAAGCTTTCCTTCGGCCCGAACGCGACCACGGTCTGCGCACTGCCGCGGCGGCCGTAACGCAGCGCGACCGGCTGCACCGGGACCGAAGCCTCGACCGCGGGCTGGAAAATGCGCGCGTGGAACGGGCCGACTTCGGCACCGTCGCGAGTGCGTCCTTCCGGAAACACGCCGACCGGGCGGCCGGCCTGCAACCGCGCGAGCATGGCGTGCATCACCCCGCCCATGGACTCCTGGCTGCCGCGCTGGTGGAAGATGGTTTCGCCGCGGGCGGTCAGCCAGCCCACCACCGGCCAGCCGCGGATTTCCTGCTTGGCCACGAAACCCATCATGCGCTGGCTGTGCAGCATCTCGATGTCGACCCAGCTGACGTGGTTGGCGACGAACATCGCCGGATCGGGCAATGGCGTGCCGATGCGGCGCAGGCGGAAACCGAAGATGCGCATCAGCCCGGCCGACCACAGCTTGATCGCCAGGTGCTCCACCCGCAGTCCGGCCACGCGCACGCCCGACCACAGCGGCACCATGCTCAGCAGCACCAGCGGCAACAGCACCAGGATGTGGATCAGCAGCAGGGGAACGCGGTATAGGTAACGGAACGCGCGCCCCAGTCCGCCGCCGGAAGTGGCGTGGGGTTGGGGGGAAATCATCCCGTCACAATACCGGATGGGTCTGGAGTTCGGCTACTAAGCGCCGCACGTAGGTCGGGGCTACGCCCCCGACGCACGGTGTCTTGCCGGCGAGCGTCATCGATACAGCGCACGTCGGGGGCGTAGCCCCGACCTACGGCGCAGGAATCACCGCCAGGGTGATGCGGGAGATGCAGACCGGCTTGCCGGCTTCGTTCTCGATGCGGATTTCCCACACATGCGTGCTGCGCCCGACATGAAGCGCGCGGGCGGTGCCGGTGACCGTGCCTTCGCGCACCGCGCGCAGATGGTTGGCGTTGATCTCCAGGCCCACCACCGCTTCCCGCGCGATGTCCACGCACAGCCCGCCGGCCATGCTGCCCAGCGTTTCGGCCAGCGCCACCGAGGCGCCGCCATGCAGCAATCCATAGGGCTGCTTGGTGCGCGCATCCACCGGCATGGTGCCGCGCAGCCAGTCGTCGCCGGCTTCGGTGACGACGATGCCCAGATTCTCGACCATGGAACCGCGCGCGCGCGCATTGAGGGCATCGATATCGACGGGATTGCGGAAGGCCATGGGCGGCTCCTCTTAGAGAATGGGGACCAGTCCGGCGCCGAACGCGGTCAACAGGCGCGTATACAGCCATTTTGGCCCAACGTTGACCTCGGGGAAATCACCGACGGCTTCATAGCAACGGTGGAACGCGGGATCGTTCGACGGCAACGGCGCCGGACAGTCCGGGCCCGGCTTGAACTGGTAACTGGTGGCGTAACGCCACGGCCACAGGTCGAACAGGGGCAGGGCTTCGGACACTTTGCCCAGGCTGTAGTCCAGTCCCGACAGCACCGGCGGCTTGGCCCGCGGCGCGATCACCCAGGCGTTCTCCGGCGAGGTATCGCGGCGGATGCTGGCGGCCAGCGCCTGCGCGAAGGCGGCATCGTCGATGACCACCGCGCTCTCGGTGTTGTAGTTCTCCGAACGCGGATCGAAATTGTGGGTGCCGATCACGCCGATGCGGTTGTCGATCACCATCGATTTGGCGTGCAGGCCGATGCGCACGCCCGCGCGCTTCAGCGGCAAGGGCTCGCTGGCCGCGCCGCTGCTCAGGAACGAAGGGCGCGATTCGGTGCGCTGCAACTTGCGGGTCGTTTCGCCGCCGCGGCTGGAACCGGAGGAGGGGCCGATCGATCCGGACGGTCCCACTGGACCCGAATCGGACTCCAGCGCCAGCGGCGGCCCATCGGCCATCAGCGCGGCGTAGTCGACCGGAGCGTCTTCGGGAAACGGTTTGTACTCGTAGATGCGGAAACCGAACTCGCGCAGATAGCGGCGCTTGTATTTGAACGACATCGAATAGACCACCGCGTTGTCGGTGGCGGCCAGACTGTTGGTGGACACGACCACCTGCGGCGGCGGCTTGCGCTGGCGCAGTTCGCGGAACAGATCCTGGGCCGCGTCGGACATCACCAGGTAAGGCGTCTGTATCAACACTTCCGATTGCGCGCCGGAGATCAGCGTCTTCAATTCCGGCACCGCAGGGGCCGCATTCGCCGGACGCTCGCGGCGGTGCTTCTGCGGCAGGTCGGCGACGTACTTCACCGCGCCCACCGGCATCGCCGCCTGCGCCAGGCGA
Source organism: Pseudoxanthomonas sp. (assembly GCA_036383995.1). Classification (GTDB taxonomy): domain Bacteria; phylum Pseudomonadota; class Gammaproteobacteria; order Xanthomonadales; family Xanthomonadaceae; genus Pseudoxanthomonas_A. The sequence goes on along the minus strand of DASVNG010000057.1, from coordinate 51,772 downwards.
TCGCGCATCTGCGTCTGGTCGCTGGCTTCGGCCGAAAGCGCCGCCACCCGCTCGGGGCGCAGGAAAGCGTCCGGCGGCATCGCCGGCACGCCCACCTTCAGCAGCTTGCGGCCGACATCGTTCAGACGCTCCACCGGAATGCTGCGGCGCGCGTTCCAGAACGCGTCGAAATTGGCCGCCATCTCGCGCGAGGCCGGCCCCGCCACCAGCACGTCGCGGTCGCGGAAGTTGTACTCGGCGTCCCAGTCGAAATAGTCGTCCTGGTAATTGCGCCCGCCGGTAATGCCGACCGCGTCGTCCACCAGTATCAGTTTGGTGTGCATGCGCTGGTTGAAGCGGCGGAAACAGCACAGCACGCTGCCGGCATAGTCGAAGTAGTTGAGCTTGGCCTTGCGGAAACTGGGGTTGTAGATGCGGATCTCGAAATTCATGTGCGAGCCCGACAGAGCCGCCAGGATGTCCAGATCCGGGATCGCCGAAAGCTGGTCGATCAGCAGCCGCACCTTCACCCCGCGGCGCGAGGCGGCCAGCAGTTCGTCCAGCACCAGCCGGGCGCTGTCGTCTTTGTCGAAGATGTAGGTCTGCACGTCGATACGGCTACGCGCGCTGCGGATCAGGTTGATGCGCGCCAGCAACGCGTCCCGGCCCTGGTCCAGGATCAGCGCGTAATGACGCGGGGCCTGCGGGGTCGATTCGGTAGTGGCGCGGTCGCTGAGTTCGCGCAAGGCCGAAGACTGCGCGCAGGCATCGGCGGCGCTGCAGTCGATGACGTGCGAACGCGCCGCAACGGCGATCGAAGCGGCGCGGTTGCGCTGGGTTTCGGACAGGCTGACGCAAGCCGTACTGGACAGCGCCAGCCACACCACCAGGCCGCGCAGCAGGATATTCATGGCGCGGCCTCGGCTTTAAGGCGCGCACGCAGCACGAACACCACCCGGTCGCTGACCGCCATCATCCAGTCGTCCATGTCGTAATCGCTGCGCCGCACCGCGCCGGTGGCGACCACGTCGCAATCCCGCGCCGGGCGCGCGCAGGTGGAAGGCGCCACCGTCAGCGTCTTGGGCCGGGTGATGCCGCGGATGCTCAGGTCGCCGGCCAGATCGCCGCCGTACTTCAGCAACTGCTCGTCGTAGGGTTTGGAAACGAACACCACCACCGGATAACGTTCGGCTTCGAAGAACTGGCGGCCGCGGGTCCACTCGGAATAGCGCGGATGGCCGATGATCTCGACCGAGTCGGTGAACATGCGCAGCACCACCTGGTGACGGCCGTCGTGCAGGCGTTTCACTTCGCCTTCGTAGCGTTGGAACTCGCCCTCCAGCTTCATGCCCCAGCGCGTGCGCAGTTCGAAGCCGAAACGCGAGGCGACCGGATCGAAGGTTTGGGCCATTGCCGCGAGCGCGGGCAGGCACAACAGCGCCATACCGCACCACCACCAACGCTTGCGGCCGAACATTGGAGCCGTCACGGCCACCAGAAGGCGGAGAGCGTCGCGATTCCCGGCTCGATGCTGGCGTCCGCCGGCAGTTTCAGCACCACCACCGAGGCAACGGGCATGCCGCGGTAGTCGCCGGACTGGCCGCTGTGCATCAGTGCCGCCAGCCGTTCCAGGCCCGGATTGTGGCCCACCAGCAGCAGGCGTTCGGCTTCGCGGTGGGCGTCGGCCAGTTCGGCCAGGGTGCCGGCGGTGGCTTCGTAGATCCGCTCTTCCAGACGCTGCTCGACGTAGCCGGTGGCCTCCAGCACCGCCTCCAGGGTTTCGCGCGCGCGCCGGGCCGGCGAGCACAGCACCCGGTCCGGCACCAGACCTTGTTCGGCGATCCAGCGGCCGGCGGCCGCCGCTTCGGCCAGCCCGTCCGGAGACAGGGGCCGATCGAGGTCGGACTGCCCGGCGGCGACGGGTTCGGCATGCGCATGGCGCAGGAGTATCAGTTCACGCATGGCATCCCTTTGGTTGGAGCGAGCTCGATGGAATCTGTTGCTGGAACCCGGCTCAGGCCTTCTTGACCCATTTCAGCAAGGGGTCCCAGTCGGCCTGATGGTCGCGCACCTGCGCTGACCGGTAATCGAACAGGCTGCGGCCCAGCCCGGCCAAGACCACGTAGGCCTGGGTATCGCGCAACTGCGCGACCACCGGATAAGGCCAGGTCTTGAGCATCTCCACCGCCTGCTGCGAGGTGTTGGTCCACGGTTTGCTGCGGTTGACCACCAGCCCTACCGGCAGCTTGCGCTTGTGCACGCGCGGCACTTTGGACAACGAATTCAGGAAGCCCACGGTGGCCTCGATATCCAGCGCCGACGGCAGCACGGGGACCACGATGGCGTCGGCATGCTCGATGAATTGCTGCAGATCGTCGGCCATGGATCCGGCCGGGGCGTCGACGACTACCCGTTCGGCGTCTTCGGGCAGCCAGGTGCGCCAGGCGCGCTTGCCGCTAGCGTCGATGGGAAGTACGGCGGTTTCCAGCTCGGCGCGGCGTTCGGCCCAGCGGGTGGAGGAGTGCTGGGGATCGGCGTCCACCAGTACGGTGCGTTTGCCGTCCAGCGCGAAATGCGCGGCCAGATTGGTAGCCAATGTGCTCTTGCCCGCACCGCCCTTGGAGCTGGCGACCAGAATCGTCTTCATGCGCACGCCTCGTTACCGGGAAGCCGCAGGGTACACCGGCCACGGTAAACGGGGAAACGGCCGCCCGACCTCCCCCTCTGCAATCTGACCTCCCCCTTTGAAAAAGGGGGATCGAGGGGGATTTGCTTTTGATTCTTTGCTGTTGGCCGCCGAGCAAGAGCAAATCCCCCATAGCCCCCTTTTCCAAAGGGGGCAAATCAACGAAGCGCAATCGCTTCGCTATCCCGTTTTCCGCTTTGCTATCGTGCGCGCTGCCAAGGACCCGGACCGAACGTGAGCGAACTGCAGGACCTGACGGCGCTGATCCGCGCCAACACCCCCTTGATCGTCATCGAGACCCAGGACGAAGGCCGTGTGGTGGAGCTGTTCCGCCAGGCCCTGTCCCAGGTCTGGCGCGCCCTGTATCGCTGGTCGATCACCGAGGGCCTGCGCCGCATCGACATGGACCGCGAGGACGAGCCCGAAGGTCCGCCCGACGCCAGCGCCGCCTTGCAGGCGATGAAGCTGGCCGAACAGCGCGGCATCTACCTGCTGCTCGATTTCCATCCCTACCTGGGCTACGCCAACAGCCAGCGCCAGCTGCGCGACCTGGTCCAGCGCCGCAACTGCCAGCCGCACGTGGTGGTGCTGGTGGGCGGCAAGGTGGAACTGCCGCCGGAACTGGAAACGGTGGCGGTGCGCTTCAACCCGCGTCTGCCCGACGGCAACGCGCTGCTGAAGATGGTGCGCGAGGAAGCCAGCGACTACGCCCGCGAAAACGGCGGCCGCCGGGTCGAAGCCGACGGCGAGGCGGTGCAGCAGATCGTGCGCAACCTGCAGGGCCTGAGCCTGCCCGACGCGCGCCGCATCGCCCGCCAGCTGATCTACGACGATGGCGCGCTTAGCGCCGCCGATCTGCCGCAGCTGTCGAAGCTGAAGTTCGAGCTGCTCAACCGCAGCGGCCACCTGCATTACGAATACGACACCGCCCGCTTCGCCGACGTGGCCGGGGCCAAACGCCTGAAGCGCTGGATCGAACAGCGGCGCGCGGTGTTCGTGTCCGACAACGCGCCGCCGGGCCTGGACCCGCCCAAGGGCGTGCTGCTGTTGGGCGTGCAGGGTTGCGGCAAGTCGATGCTGGCCAAGGCCACCGCCGGCGGTTTCGGCGTGCCGTTGCTGCGGCTGGATTTCGGCACCCTGTACGACAAGTTCCATGGCGAGACCGAAAAGAACCTGCGCAGCGCGCTGGCCTCGGCCGAACAGCTGGCGCCGTGCGTGCTGTGGATAGACGAGATTGAGAAGGGCCTGGCCGGCGGCAGCGGCGATGGCGACGGCGGCGTATCGCGCCGTGTGCTCGGTTACCTGCTCACCTGGATGGCCGAACGCAAGAGCGCCGCCGGCGCCGGCGTGTTCATCGTCGCCACCGCCAATCAGGTAAGCGAACTACCGCCGGAATTGCTGCGCAAAGGCCGCTTCGACGAAATCTTCTTCGTCGACCTGCCCGATCCCGATACGCGCGTGGAAGTGCTGCGCTTGCATCTGACCCGCCGCAAACTGGAACCGGAGGAGTTCGCGTTGCCCGCCTTGGCCGCGGCCAGCAACGGCTTCTCCGGCGCGGAGATAGAACAGGCCATCGTCGCCGCCCTCTACACCGCCCATGCGGAACAGAAGGCGCTGGACACCGACCTGCTGATGCAGGAAATCCGCAGCACGCGGCCGCTGTCGGTGATCATGGCTGAGCAAGTGTCGGCGCTGCGCGCGTGGGCAAGCGAACGCACGGTGCCCGCCGATTGACTGATGCCATGCATGCGGCTCTTGTAGGAGCGAGGCAAGTCGCGAAGCCCCAAGTCTTCACCTTTCGCCAGCTTCGCGACTTGCCTCGCTCCTACCGGGCGATTTGCTGCAACACCCACACCCACGCCGGCAACGTGGCCAGCGAAAGCAGAATGCCGTAACCCACCAGCGCCGCCGCCAGCCGCGGCGCCAGATTGTGGGCGATGGCCAGCGCACCGGCGGTGATCATGGTGGGCATGGCCGATTCCAGCACATTGACCTGCAGCATCGCGCCACGCATGCCGAACAACAGGGCCAGCGGCAGCGCCAGTGCTGGCAGCGCCACCAGCTTCAGCAGCAGGCCGGTGGCCAGCGGCTTCACTTCATCGCGCGGCAGCTTCAGCTGGATCGACAGGCCCACCGCCAGCATCACCAGCGGCAACAGCGCGTCGGCCAGTTTCTGCAACGCGGCGGCGATCCAGGCCGGCGGTTGTTCCGGCATCGCGGCCAAGCCCAGCAACAGCGCCCAGACCGGCGGGAATTTGGCCATGCGCAGCAGGACCTGACGCGCGGTGGGCGGCGCGTTGCCGCCGTACTTCGCCAGCACGTACAGGCCGAAAGTGGACAGCAATACGAACGTGCCGAACTGGTCGTAGACCACCGCGTACGGCAATGCGTGTTCGCCGAGCAACGCGCGCACCATCGGGTAGCCGATGAAGCTGGTGTTGCCCAGGGCCACGCACAGCAGCAGGACTGCGGTTTCGTCGCGGCGGAACTCGAGTACGCGTGCGGCCAGCGCGACCAACGCCACGGTCGCGCCGGCCAGCAGCCAGGGCGTGGCGATCGCCCCAGCCAGCGACGCATCCACGTGCAATCGCGGCACGTAGATCAGCAGCATCGCCGGCAGGCACACGTACAGCACCACCAGGTTCAGGGTTTCGGCCGCGTTGGCGGGCAAGACTTTCAGCCGCGCGAACAGCATGCCCAGTGCGAGCATGGTCAGGATCAGCGCAAAAGCATCGAAAGCCATCGACAGGAACCTAGCAGGAGCGGCCCGTGGCCGCGAGTTCCCGGCATGATCGCAAAAGGTCCGCGGCCACGGGCCGCTCCTACACGATCAATAGCCCGCCGCCTGTCCGTCCTTGCGGCTTTCGGACGCGCCGAAGTACACCCCCGTCCGCGGATCGCGACGGATCGCCTGGTAGCCGCCGTACGGTCCCAACGCCCATTCGAGGTGATGGCCTTTGTCCATCAGCGCGCGGATGGTTTCGTAGGGAAAGCCTTTTTCCAGCTGGACCACGCCGCCGTCGCTCATGGCCGTGTTCTGGCCGGTCGGCTCGGTGTCGTTCTCGTGCTGGATGCGCGGCGCGTCGCCGGCTTCCTGCAGGTTCATGCCGAAGTCGACCAGATTCATCACGATCTGCACGTGGCCCTGCGGCTGCATCGCGCCGCCCATCAGGCCGAAGCTGACCAAAGGTTTGCCCTCCTTGGTGATGAAGGCGGGAATGATGGTCTGGAACGGACGCTTGCCCGGCTCGTAAGTGTTGGGATGCCCGGGCTTGAGCACGAACATCTCGCCGCGGTCCTGCAGGATGAAGCCCAGTCCCGGCGGCGCCATGCCGCTGCCCATGCCGCGGTAGTTGGACTGGATCAGCGACACCATCATGCCGTCGGCGTCGGCGGTGGTCAGGTAGATGGTGTCGCCTTCGTCCAGCTCGGCCGGCGTGCCGGGCTGCACTTCCTTCAACACCTTGTCGGTCGAGATCAGCTTGCGCCGCTGCGCGGCGTACGGCTTGGAGATCAGCTTGGCCACCGGCGCCGGCTGGAACGCGGGATCGGCGTACCAGCGCGCGCGGTCGGCGAAGGCCAGTTTCTTGGCTTCCACGAACAGGTGCACGTGTTCGGGACTGCCGTAGGGGATCTTGGAGAAGTCGTAGCCTTCCAGCACGTTGAGCATCTGCAGCGCGGCGACGCCCTGGCCGTTGGGCGGCAGTTCCCAGACGTCGTAGCCGCGGTAGTTGGTGCTGACCGGCTCCACCCATTCGCCGTGGTGCGCGGCCAGATCCTGGTAACTCAGGAAACCGCCGTTGGCCTTGAAGTAATCGCCGATGGTGCGCGCGATGTCGCCTTTGTAGAAGGCATCGCGGCCGCCGTCGGAAATCTTCTGCAGGGTGTCGGCCAGGTTGGGGTTCTTCCACAGCTCGCCGGTGCGCGGGGCGCGCCCGTCAAGGGTGAACTGCTCGCTGAAACCCGGATACTTGGACAAGCGTGGCACCGAACGGGCCCAGTAATAGGCGATGGTTTCGGCGACCGGATGGCCTTCGCGCGCATAGCGGATGGCCGGTGCCAGCACGTCTTTCATCGGTTTTTTTCCGAAGCGCTCGTGCAGGGCGAACCAGCCATCCACTGCGCCCGGCACGCTGACCGGCAGCGGACCCAGCGCCGGGATGTCGGTCAGGCCCTGCTTCTGGAAATAGTCGAGCGTCAGCGATTTGGGCGAACGGCCAGAACCGTTGTAGCCGTACAGCTTCTTGGTCTTCGGATCCCACACGATGGCGAACAGGTCGCCGCCCACCCCATTGCCGGTAGGCTCCATCAAGCCGAGCGCGGCGTTGGCGGCGATGGCCGCATCGACCGCGCTGCCGCCCTGCTTCATCACCTCCAGCGCGATCTGCGTGGCCAAAGGATGCGAAGTGGCCGCCATCGCATGCGGCGCGATGACTTCCGAGCGGGTGGCGAAATCGCGCCCGGTGATGCGGTCGGCGGCGCTGGCCGGCAGGACCGCCGGCAAAGTCAGCAGAAGCAGTGTCGCGATGCGCATCGTCGTTCTCCGCAAATCGGTTTCGGCACCGGCGCGCCGGCGTGCATTGAGTAAGCGTGCTTTGAGTAGGCGTGCTGTGGGCGGCGGCCTTATCAGCTGCGCCGGAACCAGCCGGTGATGCTGTAGCGGGCCTCCTTCGCCCAGGGCGCCACCAGACTGACCTGATGCGCCTGCGGCACCTGGAACAGGCTCAGCGAGTTCCAGTGCGGAATGAAGGTGTCGCTGATTCGCTGGCCCTTTTCCACGAACTGCAGCAATCCGCCCCAATCCGATTGCCACTCGCGGGTAAGGTTGATGACGTAGGCGAACGCACGATCCTCGTCCTGCGCCTTGTCGCTGTGCAAGGTGAGGAAATGCCCCGGGCGGTATCTCGCAGCCTGGGCGCTGACCATGCGTATCGCAGGATCGCCGGTGAGTTCGCGCGCGAACTCTAGGAATTCCGGGCTGTTGAGGAAGTCGAGCACCACATGCAGCACCAGTCCCGGCTCGCGGCCTTCGCGGCGCGCATCGACCATCCGATAGCGGTCGTAGACGAATTCGAAACCCGTTCTGGCACGCTGGTAGGCCGCTTCCAACAGCGCCGCTTCTTCGGGCGCCCCCGGCATCGGCAAGGGATGGGTCGGCGCCGGCAGGTCGGCGCGCTGGGCTATTTCCCAAGGCACTTCGTCGCGCAGGCATGCGTGCAGCCTGTCCGCGGCCGGCTCCTGCAGAAAATCCAGTATTTGCAGGCGGCGATGGCTTTTAAGCCTTTCCCGCAGTGGCCCGATATCGAGTTCGTTGTTGATCATTGTCCGGAAGCGCAAAAAGATCGCCAGGGTCCGGGGATCCGGACGCCGACGATTCTCTCATGCGGTCGCCGGACTACGGCCAGCCCGGCGGATTCGCTTGCCAGGCCGCGTGGACTTCGGCCAGACGGGCCCGATCCTGATCGCGCCATTCCGGCAACAGTTGCGCGAAACTGGGGGCCTCGCCCCATAGGCCCGGCTCGGTTCGCACCGCTGCCGCATACCACTGCACCGCTTCGGCCTTGCGGTCCAGGCTCCACAAAGACAGCGCCATCGTCGGCGGCACCCAGGCCGGAGTGCCGAAACCGGCCGCCAGGTCGTTCCACAGGCCAAAAGCCTGCGCATAGTCGGCGTTGCGGTACAGGTCCCAGGCATAGTTCCAGCGCACCGCCCGTCCGATGCTGCTGTTCTGGGCGGTGCCCGAAACCGCCTGCTCGTACAGCGTCTTGCCCAGCTCGGCGCGGTTGTCGGACAGGGCGATGTGGCCAAGCTGCGCCGTCGCTTCGATGGACTTGCGGCCGCGCTCGCGCATCTTCACCAGCTCGGCGGCCAGGGCCTCGCCCTCGCCTTGCGCCACCACGATCTTACGGACGGTCGAAACATCCTGGTCGAAATAGAATTCCTTGGGCTTGGTCATCGTCTGCCCCTGTGCGGCGGCGGACAACACCAGCAAGGCCAGCAACGCGGCCTGAAAAATACGGAATCGGTTCACGCAGTTTCCCCTTGCCACTTCTTACCTCCCCAGGCCCATCCTACCCGCTGCAGCGCACAACAGGTGAGTGGAAGCGGTCACATATTACCTCGCTGATACAATTTCGCATCCCGCGCCGGACCCGTACCGACGCCGCCAGCCGCCTCCAATCCCCCGGGCCAGCCATGACCAGCACCGCCGAACTCACCTCGCCGTCTTCCGCCAACACCCCGGCGATAGACACGCTGGACAACGACTACACCCTGGAACACAAATACACCCGCACCGACGGCCGCATCTACCTGAGCGGGGTGCAGGCGCTGGTGCGCCTGCCGCTGATGCAGCGGCTGCGCGACCAGGCCGCGGGCCTGAACACCGCCGGCTTCATCAGCGGCTACCGCGGCTCGCCGCTGGGCGGATTCGACCTGGAACTGTGGCGGGCCAAGAAGCACCTGGCCGAGGCGCAGGTGAAATTCACCCCCGGCCTCAACGAGGATCTGGGCGCGACCATGGTCTGGGGCACGCAGCAGACCAATCTGTTCCCCGGCGCCAAGGTCCAGGGCGTGTATTCGATGTGGTACGGCAAGGGCCCGGGCGTGGACCGCTGCGGCGACGTGTTCAAGCACGGCAACGCGGCGGGCACCTCGAAACACGGCGGCGTGCTGGCGATGGCCGCCGACGACCACAACTGCCGCAGCTCCACCCTGCCGCATGGTTCCGAGGACGAATTCGTCAGCGCGATGATGCCGGTGCTCAATCCGGCCGGCGTGCAGGACATCCTGGACCTGGGCCTGGTGGGCTGGGCGATGAGCCGCTACACCGGGCGCTGGATCGGCTTCAAGACGATTGCGGAAACGGTGGAGTCGTCGGCCTCGGTGGAAGTGAATCCGTTCGCGCGCCGCATCGTGCTGCCCGAGGATTTCGAAATGCCCGCCGGCGGCTTGAACATCCGCTGGCCCGATCCGCCGCTGGACCAGGAAATGCGCCTGCACCGTTACGCGGTGAAGGCCGCGCAGGCCTTCGCCCGCGCCAACGGCGTGGACCGCATCGTGCTGGATTCGCCACGCGCGCGGCTGGGCATCGTCACCACCGGCAAGAGCTATCTGGACGTGCTGCAGGCGCTGGAATACCTGGGCCTGGACGAGGCCGCCTGCGCCGACATCGGCATCCGCGTGTACAAGGTCGGCATGACCTGGCCGTTGGAGCCGGTGGGCATCGCCAACTTCGCCCACGGTTTGGAAGACATCGTCGTCGTCGAAGAGAAACGCGCCTTCATCGAGCGGCAGATGAAGGAACAGTTCTACAACTGGCCGGCCAGCGCGGGCCCGCGCCCGTCCATCGTCGGCAAGTACGACGAAGCCGGCGAATGGATACTGCCGTCCACCGGCGAGCTGACTCCGGCGACCATCGCCGGCGTGATCGGCAAGCGCATCCAGCGCTTCTTCACTACCGAATCCATCGAGCAGCGTTTGCGCTGGATGGAAGAGAAGGAAGCGGAGATGGCCCTGCCGCGCGCCAACTTCCCGCGCGTTCCGCATTACTGCAGCGGCTGCCCGCACAACACCTCCACCGTGGTGCCGGAAGGTTCGCGCGCGCTGGGCGGCATCGGTTGCCACTACATGGTCACCTGGATGGACCGCGACACCGACACCTTCACCCACATGGGTGGTGAAGGCGTGACCTGGTCGGGGCAGGCGCCTTTCACCGAGACCGAGCACGTGTTCCAGAACCTGGGCGACGGCACCTTCTTCCATTCCGGCTCGCTGGCGGTGCGCCAGTCGGTGGCCACCGGCGTCAACATCACCTACAAGATCCTCTACAACGACGCGGTGGCGATGACTGGCGGCCAGCCGGTCGACGGCACCCTGAGCGTGCCGCAGATCGCGCACATGATGCGCGCCGAGGGCGTGCAGACCATCGTCGTGGTCAGCGACGAAATCGAGAAATGGTCCAAGCCTGAGATCTTCCCGTCGGGTGTGGAGTTCTTCGACCGCAAGCGCCTGGACGACGTGCAGAAGCAGTTGCGCGAAGTGAAGGGCGTCTCCATCCTGATCTACGATCAGACCTGCGCCACCGAGAAGCGCCGTCGCCGCAAGCGCGGCAAGCTGGCCGATCCGCAGAAGCGGGTGATGGTCAACACGCTGGTGTGCGAGGGTTGCGGCGATTGCGGGGTGAAGAGTTTCTGCGTGTCGGTGCTGCCCAAGGAAACCGAATTCGGCCGCAAGCGCGAGATCGACCAGTCCAACTGCAACAAGGACTTCTCCTGCGTCAACGGCTTCTGCCCCAGCTTCGTCACCGTGCACGGCGGCGCGCCGCGCAAGGGCAAGAAAAAAGATCCTGCCGAATTGCTGGCCAACCTGCCCGCGCCGGTGTTCAAGGCCGATTTCCAGCAACCCTGGAACATCCTCATCACCGGCGTCGGCGGCACCGGCGTGGTCACCATCGGTGCGCTGCTGGGCATGGCCGGACATCTGGAAGGCAAGGGCGCCAGCGTGCTGGACCAGACCGGTCTAGCGCAGAAAGGCGGCGCAGTGACGACGCACATCCGCATCGCGCGCACCCCCGAACACATCCACGCCGTGCGCATCGCCGCCGGCGAGGCCGACGTGGTGCTGGGCTGCGACATGGTGGTGGTCAACGACTACTGGGTGCTGTCGAAAGTGCGCGGCGAACGCTCGCAGGTGGTGCTGAACACCTATCAGGCGATGCCCGGCACCTTCACCACGCGCCCGGACATGGAATTCCCCGCTGCCGGCATCGTGTCCGCAGTGACACAGGCATTGGGCGGACGCGCACCCTTGCAAGTGGACGCCACCGTGCTGGCCACCGCGCTGATGGGCGATGCGATCGCCGCCAACCTGTTCATGCTGGGCTACGCCTGGCAGCAGGGCCTGGTGCCGATTTCCTTCGAAGCGATCATGCGTGCGGTGGAGTTGAACGGCGCGGCCATCGAAATGAACCGCCAGGCCTTCGCCTGGGGCCGGCTGGCGGTGGTCAACCCGCAAGCCGTGGCCGAAGCGGCCGGCGTGATCCACAACGCCCAGACCGAATCCGAACGCACCCCGCACAACCTGCAGATCCTGCCGCCGGGCGAATGGGAAACCAGCGAGTGGGCCAGCCCCAGCGCACCGCGGTCGCCGGACAACGAGCACGAGGTGCGCGGCCTGCAGGACGCCGGCAGCCACGACGGCAATGTCGCCTTCCTGCCGCTGGACGACCTGCGCCTGTCGCGCTCGCTGGACGAACTGGTGCAGCGCCGCGTCGCCTTCCTCACCGAATACCAGAACGCCGCCTACGCCAAACGCTACAGCGCGTTGGTGGATAAGGTGCGCGATGCCGAGCACGTGCGCGCGCCGGGTTCGACCGCGCTCAGCGAAGCGGTAGCGCGCTACTTCTTCAAATTGATGGCGTACAAGGACGAGTACGAAGTGGCGCGGCTGTACACCAGCGGCGATTTCAAGCGCCGGCTGGAGCAGCAATTCGACGGCGACTACAAGCTGCACTTCCATCTTGCGCCGCCACTGCTTGCGAAGAAGGACGCGCAGGGGCGGCTGATCAAGCAGGAATTCGGGCCGTGGGTGTTCAGTGCGTTCAAGCTGATGGCCAAATTCAAGTTCCTGCGTGGCGGCGTGTTCGACATCTTCGGTTACACCGAAGAGCGCAAAGGCGAACGCAAGTTGATCGGCGACTATGAAAAGACGATCGGCGGACTTCTGGCTTCGCTCAGTGCGGGCAATCTGCCTTTGGCCGCCGAAATCGCCAGCGTTCCCGAACACATCCGCGGCTACGGCCATGTCAAGGAAGCGCATCTGCACAAGGCCAAGGCGCGGGAAGCGGCGCTGCTGGACAAGTGGAACAACCCGCGGGAGATCCCGCTGGTGCAGGCCGCCTAAGGCGCTTCCTGCATTCGACGTGGGAGCGGCGGGACGCCGCTCCCACGGTCTTTAGCGAGACGAGTCTTGGTCGGATTCTTCAGGTAACGGCACCGGTGGCGTCGTTGGCCGGGGTGCTTCGGCGCGCAACGCATCGAGAATCTTCTTCCCCGCGCGTCCATCTTGCGGCTGCAATCCCAACCGTTGCTGTTCGGCCACGATCGCGCGGCGGGTGAGCGTGCCGATCATGCCGTCCGCTTCGCCGATGGCATGCCCGCGCGCCAGCAGCAGTTGTTGCAGCTGCTTACGCTCGCCGCGGCCCAGTCCCGGATCGTCGGTCGGCCACGGCGTGACCAGCGCACCGCCGCCGCGCAGGCGGTCGGACAAGGTGGCGATGGCCAGCGCATAACTTTCCGCCGCGTTGTACGAATAGATCGCATCGAAGTTGCGGAACACGAGGAAGGCGGGGCCGGCCGCGCCGGCGGGCAGCAGCACCGCGGCCTGCGCATCGGTCGCCGTAAGCGGCGTGCCATCGGCGCGGACGACGCCGCGCGCGACCCAGTCGGACAGCGGCCGCTTGCTCTTCCTGCCCGCGAGGGCGGCATCGAAACCCGCCGGCAACTTCACTTCGTACCCCCATGGCTCGCCCGTGCGCCAACCGGCCTGCTTGAGATAGTTGGCGGTCGAGGCCAGCGCGTCCGGAATGCTGGCGACCAGGTCGCGGCGTCCGTCGCCGTCGCCGTCGACCGCGATGCGCTGATACGTGGTGGGCATGAACTGGGTGTGGCCGAAGGCGCCGGCCCATGAGCCCGTCAAACCTTCGGGTTTCAGGTCGCCGGTTTGCAGCAGCTTGAGCGTGGCGAAGAATTCGCCGCGGAAGAACTCCTGACGGCGGCCGAAACAGGACAGCGTGGCCAGCGAGACGAGCAACGGCCGCTTGCCGAAGGTCTTGCCGTAGTCGCTTTCCACGCCCCAGACCGCCACCACTGTTTGCGGATCGACGCCGTACTGCTGCGATACCTGCGCCAGCGTGGCGGCATTGGCTTGCAGCATGGCCTGGCCGTCGCTGATGCGCTGATCGTCGACCAGCGCGGCCAGATAGTCCCAGATCGGCGTGGTGAACTCGGGCTGGGCATCCAGCAGCTCCAGCACGCCCATGTCCGCAACCAGACCGCGCGTGTTGGCGTCGAAGGCCGCGTTCTCTATGCCCATCGCCTGGGCTTTCGTGCGCAATCCGGCCAGGCAATCGTCGAAGACCAAGTCGTCGGCGCGCGCCGCGTTCGACCAGAGCGCGAGCGCCAACGAAGTGCACAGCAGCGTTTTCATGATCGTCTTCCCTATCGTCTCGGCGGACCCGGTCCCTGTTCGCCGGAGTATCGCGCATGCTTCCGCAACGGTGCGTCAACGAACGACCGCATCGATTTTCCCGTCGGCGCCTGCGGCCGTCATTTTCCCGGCGCGAGCAACTGGGCCAGTCGGTCGGGCGTTCCCGCAATGCGCTGCAGATGCGGATACCGCAGACCTCCGCGATATTCCACCTGCAACGTGCGATAGGCGTCTCCCTGCCTCACCAGCAGCTCGATCGCAGGTTCCGCAGTTTTGGCGGCGGTGATCGCCCGCTTCATACGGTCGGCGTCGTAGGCCATGCCCGATACCGCCACGATCACCATGTCTTTCGCGAGACCTGCCAGATAGGCAGGACTGTTCCACAGCACTGCGTCTACTTTTCCATCGGCGCTGGCAATTTTCAGTCCCAGCGAGTAGCTGAAGTCGTCGAACTCCTGGTCGCCTTCGGCCGCTGCGATGGCGACATTGGGTTGCTCGTTGTAGACCAGCTTCCAGCCCGCGCGCGCCAGACCTTCCATCGGCGCGCCCGGACCGTGGCTGTCCACGCGCTGGCGCAGGAACGCGGCCCAATCGTGCGGCTGCACTCTTTGCAGCGCTCCGACCACGTCGTCGACCGCGTAAGTCCGCGTTTCCGCCCTGCCCGTGCTGCCGCCGAAGAAACCGCGCGCGAAATCGTCCAGCGAACGTTTGCCGCCCGACAATTCCCGCAGCTTGGTGTCCACGTCCAGCCACACCAGCGTACCTTCGTCGTAGAAATCGTAGCCGCGCTGCCAGCTCTCCCACGCCTGCGGCGCATCGTTGAAATCGACGATGCCCTGATAGACGGTGTCCTGCAGGTTGCGCCAGCCACGGCCGGCGCGATGGTCGAACAGGGCCGCATTGGCGGCCAGCACTTCCTGCGCCTGCTGCGGCGTGTACAGCCCGGCGCGCGCGGCCAGCACCCAGGCCCAGAACTCGGTCTGGCCTTCGTAGACCCACAGCAGATCGTTCTGCATGGGCGTGTTGTAGTGCGGCGTCCACAACAGCGCCGGGCGCATGAACTTGCCGTTCCAGCTGTGCGTGTACTCGTGCGGCAGCAGGTAATTGTCTGTGAAAGGCGCATCGCCGGTCAGGTAACCGGGGAAGGTGCCGTTCTCGCTCGACTGATGGTGCTCCAGGCCGATGCCGCTGAACTGGTCCGACAGCGCCAGCAGGAAATCGTAGTGGGCGAACGGGCGCGCGCCGAATACACGGTCGGCCTGTGTCACCAGCGCACGGTGCGCGGCGAGGATTTCGGGTTTGGCCTCGAGCAGTTCCGGCGCATCGGCGATCACGTTGAGGCGCACCGGTATTTTCGCGCCCGGATCCAGGTCGAATCGCTTGAAATAGCGGCCGGCATAGACGGGAGAATCGACCAGATCGACAAGAGCGAGCGCCTTGAAGCGATTCGTTCCGCCATCGGTTCCGGCCGTTTCGAGCGCGCTGCCGAATTTCCAGCCTTCAGGCAAACGCAGGCTTGGCTCGAAGCGGATGCGGCGCGCATCGTAGCCGGCCGGATACAGCAGCAGGCGCGACCACTGCACCGACATCAGCTCGGTGGTCATCGCCACTCGCCCTTGGTCGTCGGCGGTGGGCGAAAGCGATTGGAATTGGATATCGAGTGCGGTCACGCCTTCCGGCACCTGGACATGAAACGCGTACATGTCCAGCGGATCTCGCCGCCATTCGATGCGTTGTCCGTTGCCGGCGATCGCCAAACCCGCGAACTGGTTGATCGGGCCGGTGGGCGCGTGATTGCCGGGTATCCATTGCGGATACCAGAGCTTCAGCGGACCTGGCCGGACCGGGATGCTTTCGCGCACCCGGTAGATGCGGCGTGCCACATCGGTGGCGTCGACGCTGAGCGATATGACGCCCGGATAATCTTCGCCGGAGAGGGCGGAAGCGGAAGCCTGCACTTGCGCCCATGCGGGAAATGCGAGTGTGACAAGACAGAAACACAAGATCGCCAGACGCGGCATGCAACATCCGTCTTCGGAAGGGGTTGCCGGCATTCTGGGCATGGCGTGAGGGAAGGACAAGCGCGGACAACGACTTCGGCGAAATCCCGGCGCTGCAACATGACAATTCCCGTACTACCGTTCATCGTCGCCGTGTCCGCCGCTCCCTCTTCCTGGCGTTGCAGATCATGTCCGGCCGTTCGTTCCGGAGAGGTCGAGCCGCATGGTCTTCAACTCCCTGACGTTCGTGGTGTTCTTCGCACTGGTGCTGGCGCTGCATGCCATGCCGTTCCGCTGGACCACCAAGAAGATCAACCTGCTGATCGCCAGCTATCTGTTCTACGCGGCCTGGAACCCGCCGTTCGTGATCCTGCTGTGGGTATCGACGCTGGTCGACTGGTGGGCGGCGAAGAAACTGGTCGATGCGCAGAATCCGCATGCGCGGCGCGCGTGGATGCTGCTGTCGGTGGTGGTGAACCTGGGCATGCTCGCCTACTTCAAGTACGGCGGCTTCCTGATGGAGAACTTCCAGGCGTCGATGGCCGCGCTGGGCGTGGCCTATCAACCGCCCAAGCTCGACATCGTGTTGCCGGTCGGCATCTCCTTCTACACCTTCGCCACCTTGTCCTACACGCTGGATGTGTATCTTCGCCGCGCCAGGCCGGCGGACAACTTCCTCGACTACGCGCTGTTCGTCACCTTCTTCCCGCATCTGGTCGCCGGACCGATCATGCGCCCGACCGAACTGGTGCCGCAGTTCGCCCGCGAACGCCGCGCAACCGCCGATCAGCTGCGTTTCGGGCTGGCGCTGATGGTGTTGGGGCTGTTCCAGAAGATCGTGCTGGCCGACGGTTTCCTGGGACCGGCGGCCGAGGCGGTCTACGACGCGCCGGGCCGCATTCCCGGCACGCTGGATGCGTGGATGGGAACGCTGGCCTTCAGCGGACAGATCTTCTGCGACTTCGCCGGATATTCCACTACCGCGATCGGTGCGGCGATGTGCCTGGGCTTCGCCATGCCCGACAACTTCCGTTTCCCGTACGCGGCGATCGGTTTTTCCGACTTCTGGCGACGATGGCATATCACTCTGTCGGCGTGGTTGCGCGACTACCTCTACATTCCGCTCGGCGGCAATCGCCATGGCCAGGCGCGCACCTACTTCGCGCTGATGGTCACGATGCTGCTCGGCGGCCTGTGGCATGGCGCCAGCTGGACCTTCGTGGCCTGGGGCGGCTTGCACGGGCTGTACCTGGCCGCCGAACGCGCGCTTCGTTCGCGCTTCCACGCTTACCGGCCCGGACCGTTGACCCTGTTCGGGCTGGGCCTGCTGACCTATGCGCTGATCAACATCACCTGGGTGTTCTTCCGTGCGCAAGGTTTCGAACAGGCGTGGACGGTCCTTCGCGGCATGTTCGGCGGCAACCCGGAGGCAAAACCGATCCTGACCACCGCGCATCTGGCGTTGGTGGCGCTGATCGTGGGCGGGATAGTGATTGCCCATTGGCTGATGCGCAGCCGCACGCTGGAAGCGATGCTGGCGCGGCGGCACCCGGTGTCGCTGTCGGCGGCGCTGGGCGTGATGGCGTTCGCGGTGGTCGCCGCACAAGGAGCGGGCAATGCCTTCATCTATTTCCAATTCTGAGCGGGCCGGCTTGGCGATGGCCAGCGACGGCGGCATCCCGCTGGAAGAGCGCTTCGAGCGGCCCGGCTTCGTACGGCTCACCGCCTCGGACCGGCCCGGCGTCGCGCAGCCGGTGCCGGAGCGCGATATTCCGTCGCAGCCCTGGGGCAGGATCCTGCTCGGCGCGCTGGCGTTGTCCGTGCTGCTGATGGCGGCCTGGGAATGGCATTGGCGCGCCTACGGGGCCGCGCCCGCTTTCCGCAACAGCGATGGCGCGTGGGCCGACCAGCGCCGCCGCATCGACACCGGCGAAGGCGGCAAGACCGTGCTTATCGGCAGCTCGCGCCTGCTGTTCGACGTGCAGTTGCCGGAATGGGAACGCGCCACCGGCGAGCGTCCTATCCAGCTCTCGTTGGAAGGCACTTCGCCTTTGCCGGTGCTGGAGGATCTGGCCGACGATCCGGATTTCACCGGCCGTCTGCTGATCGACGCCACGCCGACCAGCCTGTTCCTGGGACAGAGCGGGCGACGCGCGTCGGTGGTGCCCTACTACCACGAACAATCGCCTTCGCAGCGCAGCGGCCATTGGTTGTCGCGGCGTTTCCTGGAGCCCTGGTTCGCGTTCTACGATCCCGATTTCGCCTTGCCCGTGGTCGTACGCAGGCAAGCTTGGCCGGACCGGCCGGGCCTGCCGCGACGAATCCTGGTGCGCAAGCTGTCGGTACAGGAGATCGACCGCAATACTTACCTGTGGCACAAGGTTTCCGACGATCCCGAATACCACGCGCTGACGCGCCGTATCTGGCAAGTGCAACTGAACCTGCCGTTGCAACCGATGGTGGACACCGAAGCCAAACGGCGGAAGCTGTGCGAGGAAACGATGGGACGCGTGGCGGCTGCGGTGGCCAAGCTGCGCGCGCGCGGCGTGCGGGTGGTGTTCGTGCGACCGCCCAGCAGCGGGCCGTGGCAGGCGCAGGAACAGCGGCTGACGCCGCGCAAGGACAGTTGGGAAGCGCTGCTGCGGCGCACGGGCGCGCCCGGCGTGCACTTCGAGGATTATCCGCAACTGCAGGGTTATACGCTGCCGGAGTGGTCGCACATAGACGCGGCCGGCGCCAAACGCTTCACCACCGCGCTGGCGCCGTTGGTGCAACGCGAATTCCTGCGTGAGGAAGCCGAACAACGGCAGGCAACGGTGGAAACGGAAGTGGGAGCGGCGTCCCGCCGCGAGCTCTGAGCGGTAGATCTCACCGTGAGCTGAAGGCGCTGCGATTTAGTGCAGGAGCTCGCGGCGAGACGCCGCTCCCACGTTGCCCGCTCCCACGACTATGCGCTGAGGCTCCGGCGCCACACCCGGCAGCGGTTGTTGGCCGGCATGGCCACGTCGTCGGCCAGCCGCAATCCGATCGCCTGCGCCAGCGCGTCCACGGCCTCGGCATCGCGGATGCCCATGCGCCCATCGCGCGCCTTCAGCGAGGCGTCGAATGCCCGATTGCTGTCGCTGGTGAACTGCCCGCCGTAGTTGAAGGGACCGTACACCGCCAGCACCGCATCGGCGGCGAGCGTCTTGTCCAGGCCCGCGAAGAAAGCTTCGACCTCCGGCCATCCCATGATGTGCAAGGTGTTGGCGCTGAACGCGGCATCGAAAGACCGGGCCGGCCAGGGTCCCTGCGCGACGTCCAGCTCCACCGGCGGCGGTGTGTTCGGCAATGCCGCTTCTTCCAGCCACATGCCGATGCCCGGCAGATAGCCGGCGCGGTCCGAACATTGCCAACTCAGCCACGGCATCGCCGCGGCGAAATGCACCGCGTGCTGGCCGGTGCCGCTGCCGATCTCCAGCACCTCGCGCACCTGCGCGAAATGCCCGCGCAACACTTCCAGAATGGGGTCTCGATTTCGCTCGCTGGCCGGCGAGAATGGTTTTTCAGCCGTCACGATCGTTCAACCCAGCGAACGGATGTAGATCATCTTGTTGGAGCCGCTGGCGCCGCGCTCCTCGATGGCGAAATACTTGGGCTGGTGCTTCAGCAGGTCGCTCAACTTGCGGTGTCCGTACAGACGCGGATCGAAGTCGGGTTGGATCTTGTTGAGGTAGCTGCCGACCGCCCCCAGGAACGCCCAGCCGTTTTCGTCGGAAGCCTCTTCGATGGCCTGACGGATCAGCGCCAGCGGCAAAGATTCAGCCGATTTGTCTTTGGCGTCCGCCGGCACGGCTTGGGCCGGCGCCGCGGCCGATGCCGGTTTCGCCGGCGCGGCCTTCTTCGCGGGCTTGGCCGTTGCCGGCTTCGCCGGCGCGCTGGCCGCGGCTTCCTTGCGCAGCACCTCGGTGTAGACGAACTTGTCGCAGGCGCGCACGAACGCATCGGGCGTTTTCTTTTCGCCGAAACCGTACACGGTCAGGCCTTCCTCACGCAGGCGCTGGGCCAGGCGAGTGAAGTCGCTGTCGCTGGAGACCAGACAGAAGCCGTCGAAGCGCTGCGTGTACAGCAGGTCCATGGCGTCGATGATCATCGAGCTATCGGTGGCGTTCTTGCCGCTGGTGTAGGCGAACTGCTGGGCCGGGCTGATCGAGTGCCGCAGCAGCGCGGCCTTCCATTGGGTCATGCGCGGGCTGGTGAAATCGCCGTAGATGCGCTTGACGCTGGCCACGCCGTACTTGGCCACTTCGGCCAGCAGGCCTTCGATCACCGAGGGCTGGGCGTTGTCGGCGTCGATCAGCACGGCCAGGCGGGGCTGGTCGTCGTCGTTGTCGGATTTGCCGTTATTCCTGGATTTCATGGGCTTGATTCCCGGCGTGCCAAAGGATTGATCCCAACATACTCCTTCGATCCTGCAGAGCGCATGATCAGCCCCTTTCCTTGCGAAGCAGGGGAGGGTTGGGGAGGGGTTGCTCTTTGCGGTGCAACTAGAAAGCCATGACCTGCTTAGACGAAATACAAGCGGTGTACTTCAATCCACTCACCCACTATCGCGCCAAGAGCAACCCCTCCCTAGCCCTCCCCTGCTGCGCAAGGGAGGGGACCGGAGCTAAGCCGCGCGCGCGGTGCCGGCTGCGATCATCTGCAGAGCAACCGCCTCGGCCGCCTTGATGCCATCCACGCCTGCAGAGAGGATTCCCCCCGCATACCCCGCTCCTTCGCCGGCAGGAAACAGCCCGCGCGTATTGAGGCTCTGCCCATCCACCCCGCGCGTCATCCGTACCGGCGAAGAAGTGCGCGTCTCCACCCCGGTGAGGATCGCATCGTCCATGGCGAAGCCCTTGATCTGCCTATCGAAGGCCGGCAACGCCTCGCGGATCGCGTCGATGG
The DNA here is from genome assembly GCA_036383995.1 of Pseudoxanthomonas sp. Lineage (GTDB taxonomy): Bacteria > Pseudomonadota > Gammaproteobacteria > Xanthomonadales > Xanthomonadaceae > Pseudoxanthomonas_A. The sequence continues at coordinate 30,970 of DASVNG010000057.1, read as the reverse complement.
CATAACGCGGCAATGCGCCGGAGAGATCGCCCAGGGTCACGCCAGGCGTGTACGACGGTAGCACCGCGCCGAATTCGCGCGAGGCGCGTTTGCGCAGGAAATCGCCGACCAGCTGCCCGGGTGCGCTGTAGTCTTCGCCGCCCTGCAGGAAAGCTTGTTCTTCCCAATGCCGCTGCAGAGCGATACCGGCCAGCGGACTGCCGCTGGGGTCGAACTCGGCGTAATCCTGCGGCGTGATGCCGACCACGATCGCCGCATTGGCGTTGCGTTCGTTGCGCGAATACTGACTCATGCCGTTGGTGACCACGCGCCCGGGTTCGCTGGCGGCGGCGACTACGGTGCCGCCCGGGCACATGCAGAAGCTGTACACCGAACGCCCGTTGCGGCAGTGATGGACGAGTTTGTAATCGGCTGCGCCCAGGACCGGATGACCGGCCTGCGGGCCGAAGCGGGCGCGGTCGATCAGCGATTGCGGGTGCTCGATGCGGAAGCCGATGGAGAACGGCTTGGCTTCCAGGAACACGCCGCGCTCGTGCAGCATGAAGAAGGTGTCGCGCGCGCTGTGGCCCAATGCCATCACCACATGGTCGGCGCGGATTTCCTCTCCGTTCGCAAGCGCCACGCCGCGTACCGCGCGCGCGCCGGACGGATCGGTTTCCACCAGCAGGTCGTCGACGCGATGCGAGAAACGAATCTCTCCGCCCAGCGCCTCGATGTCCGCGCGCATGTTCTCCACCATCGACACCAGGCGGAAGGTGCCGATGTGCGGCTTGCTGACGTAGAGGATTTCCTCCGGCGCGCCGGCCTTGACGAATTCGGTCAGCACCTTGCGCCCGTAGTGGCGCTTGTCGCTGATCTGGCTGTACAGCTTGCCGTCGGAAAAAGTGCCCGCGCCGCCTTCGCCGAACTGCACGTTGGATTCGGGATTGAGGATCTTCTTCCGCCACAGTCCGAACGTATCCACGGTGCGTTCGCGCACGTTCTTGCCGCGCTCCAGGATGATCGGCCGCAAGCCCATCTGCGCCAGGATCAGGCCGGCGAACAGCCCGCAGGGACCCATGCCGATGACCAGGGGCCGCAGCGCCGTTGGGCGAGGCGAGGCCTGGATGGCTTCCTCGACGATGGTCGCCACCACGCGTGCGTCTTCGGAGGCGACCGAAAGCGGTACGCGCACGGGCGCTTCGCCGTACAAAGGCTGTGCGACGGGTTTGTAGGCGGTGTCCGGCGTGGGCGCGACCTTGCCGTCGGCCGCTTCCTCGTCCATCTGCAGGCGTTGCAGGATGTCCGCTTCGCGCGTGGTCTCCACGTCCACCGCGTAGATCAGCACGATGGCCCCGCGCTTGCGCGCGTCGTAGCTGCGCTTGGCCACGGCGAAGCCGACCAGTTCGGTGGCGGCGATGCCCAGACGCGCGGCAATGGCAGCGGGCAATGCGGACTCATCGTGGTCCAGTGGGAGTTTCAGGTCGGTGAGTCTGAGCATGTTCGCGTCCGCGGAGTCGGCTCAGTTTAACTGCCGCCGGAAACGAGTAAGGTAGCCGCCTTCGAGAGACCGTCGTGAGGCCGTCATGCAGCACTCCTCAATTCCTTGCAGCCTGTTGCTGCTGGCGGCGCTCACCGCCGGTGCGAGCGCGGCAGCCGAACCCCCGGGACGCCGCACCTACGCCAACCCCATCGACCTGGACTACCGCTACAACTTCGAACAGCTCAACGAGGGCATTTCCTACCGCACCGGCGCCGATCCGGTGTTCGTGCGCCACAAAGACGCTTATTACCTGTTCCAGACCCTGGCCGATGGCTACTGGCGCTCCACCAACCTGCTGGACTGGCGCTTCGTCACGCCCAGCCGCTGGCCTTCGGAAAGCATCGTGGCCCCGGCCGTGGTTTCCGATGGCGACCGCCTGGTCATCATGCAGTCGGCGTTCGGTCCACGCGCATTGCTGCAATCCACCGATCCGGCCAGCGGCAAGATCGACTACCTCACCCGCCTGCTGCCGCGCATTCCCACCGCGGTGCCGCCGGGCCAGGACCTGCTGCCGCTGCCGGCCGGCAAGACCCCGCCGGGGCCATGGGACCCGGATATCTTCATCGACGACGACGGCCGTTGGTACCTCTACTGGGGCTCGTCGGACACCTATCCGCTGTACGGCATAGAAATGGAAAAGGCCCCGCGCGGATTCGTTTTCCGCGGCGAGCCGAAAGTGATGCTGGCGCTGGACCCGGCCAAACATGGTTGGGAGCGCTTCGGTCCCGATCACCGCGGCATGAACTTCCCGAACGGCAAACCGATCGGCAATTACATGGAAGGCGCATGGATGACCAAAGTGCGCGGCCGCTATTACCTGCAGTACGGCGCACCCGGCACCGAGTACAACGCCTACGCCAACGGCACCTATGTCAGCGACAGTCCGCTGGGCCCGTTCGAATACGCGCCTTACAACCCGGTGGCCTACAAGCCCGGCGGTTTCGTGCAGGGCGCCGGCCACGGTTCCACCTTCCAGGATCAATACGGCAACTGGTGGAATTCGGGCACGCCGTGGATCGGCTACAACTGGACCTTCGAACGTCGTATCGCGATGTTTCCCGCGGCGTTCGCCGAAGACGGCCAGATGAGCGTATCGGCGCGTTTCGGCGATTTCCCGCACTGGATGCCGGAAGGCAAGGTCGACGATCCGGAATCGCTGTTCACCGGTTGGATGCTGTTGTCTTACCGCAAGAAGGCGACGGCTTCGTCCACCACCGGCGAGTTCGCCGCCGACCGCGTCACCGATGAGAACCCGCGCACGTTCTGGGTCGCCGGCAGCAACAAACCGGGCGAAACGCTGACTGTGGACCTCGGCGCCGAAAAGACCGTGCGCGCGGTGCAGGTCAATTACGCCGACTACCAGTCCGGGCGTTACGCCGATGCGCCGGATATCTACACCTCGTTCCGTCTGCAGCACTCGCGCGACGGAAAGCGCTGGACTCCGCTGGCCGAGGTCGGCGACGGACCGGACCGGCGCGACCGCCCCAACGCGTACCTGCAGCTGCCGGAGCCGGTGCATACGCGCTATATCCGCTACGTGCACGGCCACGTGGGCGCCGCGAACCTGGCCATCAGCGATCTGCGCGTATTCGGCAACGCCGATGGCAAGCCGCCGGCCGCGCCGGCCCAGCTAAGCGTCAAGCGCGACCAGGATCGCCGCAATGCGGTGGTGGCCTGGAAAGCCGTTGCCGGTGCGGTGGGTTACAACGTGCGCTGGGGTTTGCGCGCGGACCGGTTGAACCTGAGCTATCAAGTCTTCGCCGACAAGGACACTAAGTTGGAGTTGCGCGCGCTGAACGTCGACCAGCCGTATGCGATAGCCGTGGAAGCCTTCAACGAAAACGGCGTTTCCGGGTTGAGCGGAGTCAAGCAGACGGAGTGACCGTATTCGCGGTCCGCGACCGCTGGAGGCGCCGCCTCCCTTGACCTCCGTTGGCGGAATGGGAATCGCGCCGGCAAGCGGATCGGCATTCGCGGGATTTGCGAAGCAAATGTCCAAACGCATCGCTTCGTCTATGCCAAAAGTCATTTGACGCCGTTTGTCCCGGCGGCAATGATCGCTGGCGGCATGGCGATGCGTCGCATGCGCGCCATGATCGTCCGCTTCAGTCCCCGTCCCGCGCCGTGCGCGCGGGCTCTACCGATGGAGAGCAGCCTTGCACAGACGCGACTTCCTGGCCGTCACCGGCCTCAGCCTTGGCGGCCTGATGGTGCCGTCCTTCCTCGGCAAGGCCATCGCCGCCGAACAATTGCAGACCGCGCTGGACGTCGGCTTCAAGAAAGGCCTGGCCGATGCCGCGCTGGCCGCCGCCACCGATGCGGGCGCCAGTTACTGCGACGTGCGCGTGGGCCGCTACCTGCGCCAGTTCGTGATCACCCGCGAGGACAAGGTGCAGAACGTGGTGAACACCGAATCCACCGGCGCCGGCATCCGCGTGATCGCCGACGGCGCCTGGGGTTTCGCCGCCACCAACGACCTGACCACCAACGGCGTGGCCCGGGCCGCGCGCCAGGCCGCGGCCATCGCCAAGGCCAACGCCAAGATCCAGACCGCCAAAGTGCAGCTGGCGCCGGTCAAGGGCGTGGGCGAAGTGAGCTGGAAGACGCCGATCGTGAAGAACGCGATGAACGTGCCGATCAAGGACAAGGTGGACCTGCTGTTGGGCGTGAATGCCGCGGCCACCAACGCCGGCGCCGATTTCGTCAATTCCATGCTGTTCCTGGTCAACGAGCAGAAGTATTTCGCCAGCACCGACGGTTCCTACATCGACCAGGACGTGCACCGCATCTGGGCGCCGATGACGGTCACCGCCATCGACAAGGCCAGCGGCAAGTTCCGCACCCGCGACGGTCTGTCTTCGCCGATGGGCCTGGGTTTCGAATATCTGGACGGCGCGGCTTCGGGCAAGTTCGTTTCGCCCAACGGCGTGATCAATTACGGTCTGTCCTACGACATGAAGGAAGACGCCATCGCCGGCGCCAAGCAGGCGCGCGAGAAGTTGAAGGCGCCTTCGGTCAAGCCCGGCAAGTTCGACCTGGTGCTGGACCCGTCGCACACCTGGCTGACCATCCACGAATCGGTCGGCCATCCGCTGGAGCTGGACCGCGTGCTGGGCTACGAGGCCAACTACGCCGGCACCAGCTTCGCCACCCTGGACAAGCGCGAAGCCAAGTTCCAGTACGGCAGCGACCGGGTCAACATCGTCGCCGACAAGACCCAGACCGGCAGCCTGGGCGCAGTCGGTTACGACGACGAAGGCGTCAAGACCAAGCAGTGGGATCTGATCAGCGGCGGCAAACTGGTCGATTACCAGACCATCCGCGACCAGGCCCACATCCTGGGCAAGGCCGAATCCGACGGTTGCTGCTATGCCGATTCCTGGTCCAGCGTGCAATTCCAGCGCATGGCCAACGTGTCGCTGCGCGCCGGCAAAGAAAAGCTGAGCGTGGCCGACATGGTCAAGGACGTGGAGAACGGCATCTACATCATCGGCGACGGCTCGTTCTCCATCGACCAGCAGCGCTACAACGCCCAGTTCGGCGGCCAGCTGTTCTACGAAATCAAGAACGGCAAGATCGGCGCGATGATCGAGGACGTGGCCTACCAGATCCGCACGCCCGAATTCTGGAACGCCTGCGCGGCGATCTGCGACGAAAGCGACTACCGCATGGGCGGTTCGTTCTTCGACGGCAAGGGCCAGCCCGGCCAGGTGTCGGCGGTGTCGCACGGTTCCAGCACCGCGCGCTTCAACGGCATCAACGTCATCAACACCGCCCGCTCGCTCGGCTGATCGCATCCAGGAGACCACTAGAACATGAGCATCCTCACCGAAGAGCAAGCCAAGGCCATCCTCGACAAGGTCATCGCCCTGTCCAAGGCCGACGAATGCACCGCGTCGCTGTCCGGCTCCATTTCCGGCAACATCCGTTTCGCCCTGAACAACGTGTCCACCAGCGGCATCGTCGACAACGCCGACCTGGCCGTGCAGGTCGCTTTCGGCAAGCGCGTGGGCGTGGCCACGATCAACGAGTTCGACGACGCCGCGCTGGAACGCGTGGTGCGCCGCGCCGAAGACCTGGCCCGCCTGGCGCCCGAGAATCCGGAATTCGTGCCGGCCGTGGAAAAGCAGACCTACAAGGCCAGCGCCACTTTCAGCGAAGCCACCGCCGCCATCACCCCGGAATACCGCGCCCAGGTGGCGGCCGATTCGATCGGCCCGTGCCGTGCGGAGAAACTGATCGCCGCCGGCTTCCTGGAAGACGGCCAGAGTTTCGTCGCCTTCGCCAACAGCAAGGGCAACTTCGGCTACCAGAAAGCCACCAACCTGGACTACACCTGCACGGTGCGCACCGAGGACGGCCGCGGTTCGGGCTGGGTCGGCCGCAATCTGCAGGACGCCACTCCGTTCAAGGCCGGCCAGGACGTGCGCACGGCGATGCGCAAGGCCAGCGAATCGGCCTCGGCCAAGGCGCTGGAACCGGGCAAGTACACGGTGATCCTGGAACCGGCGGCGGCGGCCGGGCTGATTTCCTTCATGATGAATTTCTTCGATGCGCGCCAGGCCGACGAAGGCCGCAGCTTCCTGTCCAAGAAAGGCGGCGGCAACAAGATCGGCGAACAGGTCTACGACCCGCGGGTGAACATTTCCGCCGATCCCTGGCACCCGGAAGCGCCGGTGATGCCGTGGGACGACGAAGGTCTGCCGCGCGAGAAGACCGCAGTGGTGGAGAACGGCAAGGTCGTCAACCTGGAGTACTCGCGCTACTGGGCGCAGAAACAGGGCAAGCGCGCGACCGGCGCGGCCGGCAATCTGCTGATGTCCGGCGGCACCAAATCCACCGCCGAACTGGTGAAAAGCACGCAGAAGGGCATCCTGGTCACGCGCACCTGGTACATCCGCATGGTCGACCCGCAGACCGTGCTGCTGACCGGCCTGACCCGCGACGGCACCTTCTACATCGAGAACGGCGAGATCAAGTACCCGGTGAAGAATTTCCGCTTCAACGAATCGCCGGTGATCATGCTCAACAACATCGAAGAGCTGGGCAAGCCGGTGCGCGTGGCCGGCGACGAGTCTTCGTTCGTGATGATGATCCCGCCGATGAAGCTGCGCGATTTCACCTTCACTTCCCTGTCGGATGCAGTCTGATCGATGAAGCCGGGGGACGGCGCATGAACCGCGCGCAGTTCCTGCGGCTGATGGCCGGCGGCCTGGCCGGCGCCTTGCTCACCGGACCGCTGCGCAGCGCAAGCGCAGCGGTTCCGGCTTACGACTTCTGGTTCACCCGCCTGAAGTACGACTCCGGCGACTGGGACGTGGACCAGCGCATGCCGGCCAATCTGATCACCTCGCTGATCGACTACACCAACCTGCGCGTGGACCCGAAGGAACACGTGCTGGCCCTGGCCGATCCGAAGATGCTGACCGCGCCGTTCTGCTACCTGGCCGGGCACAAGCTGGTGGAGTTCAACCCGGCCGAACGCCGCAACTTCGAGCGCTACGTTCGCAACGGCGGCTTCGTGCTGGTGGACGACTGCAACCACGACATCGACGGCCTGTTCGCCAAATCGTTGGAGGCGCAGATGGCCTCGATCTTCGGCGCCAAGGCGATGAAAAAGCTGCCCAACAATCATCCTATCTACCGCAGCTTCTTCAAGTTCGACGGTCCGCCCGCCACCGGCTTCGAACTCAACGGCTGGGGCGACGACTTGGTGCACGAATACCTGCAGGGCATCGAGATCGACGGCCGCCTGGGCCTGCTCTACAGCAACAAGGACTACGGCTGCGAATGGGACTACGACTGGCGCAACAAGCGCTTCCTGGCCGAGGACAACACCAAGTTCGCGGTGAATATCGTTATGTACGCGTTGACGGCGTGAGGGTGCTCCAGCACAACGAATACCCTCCAACGTCATTTTCTCTCCGACGTCATCTTGTTTCCGACGTCATCCCAGCGAAAGCTGGGATCCATCTTGACCTTCGCGCTAATCGCGCACCGAGACGCAAAGACCAAACAAAAGCAAAGGCAAAAGCAAGATCAAAATGGATCCCAGCTTCCGCTGGGATGACGACCGGGTTACTCCCCTCCATTCGCAATCGACTTATTGAAGTTTGCAAGGAACCACCATGACCACCCCCCTCACCGAATCCGACATCCAGTCCCAACTCGCACGACTGGGCCAGCTGCGCCAGGCCATCGCCCAGGCCATCGTCGGCCAGGAGGAAGTCGTCGAGCAATTGCTGATCGGCCTGCTGGCCGGCGGCCACTGCCTGCTCGAAGGCGTGCCCGGATTGGGCAAGACTTTGTTGGTGCGTTCGCTGGGGCAGGCGCTGGAGCTGCAGTTCCGGCGCGTGCAGTTCACCCCCGACCTGATGCCCAGCGACATCCTGGGCACCGAGTTGCTGGAAGAAGACCACGGCACCGGCCATCGCCATTTCCGTTTCCAGCCCGGCCCCGTATTCACCAACCTGCTGCTGGCCGACGAGCTCAACCGCACCCCGCCCAAGACCCAGGCCGCGTTGCTGGAAGCGATGCAGGAACGCACCGTCAGCTATGCCGGCGTGACCCATGCGCTGCCGGCGCCGTTCTTCGTGCTGGCCACGCAGAATCCGCTGGAACAGGCCGGCACCTATCCGCTGCCGGAAGCGCAGCTGGACCGCTTCCTGCTGCACATCCGCGTGGACTACCCCAGCGAGCGCGAAGAGCACGACATCCTGGCGCAGACCACCGGCAGCCGCGGCAACGAAGTCCCGCAGGTGATGCATGGCGACGAAGTGCTGGGCTTGCAGGCGCGGGTGCGTGAAGTGCATCTGGGCGAGGATCTGCTGGCGTGGATCACCAAGCTCGTTCGTGCCAGCAGACCCGCCGAAGGGTCGCTGGAAGAAGTGCGCAAATACGTCCGGTGGGGCGCCGGTCCGCGCGCAGGGCAATCGCTGGTGCTGGCGGCCAAAGCGCGTGCGCTGCTGCATGGTCGCCTGGCGGCCACGCGCGAGGACATCGTCGCCCTGGCCGCGCCGGTCATGCGCCACCGCCTGCTGCTTTCATTCGCCGCCGAAGCCGAACAGAAAAGCGCCGACGACGTCATCGCCGCGTTGCTGCGCAGCGTGCCGTTGCCCGTCGCCTGACCGGAACGCTTGCGTTGTCGTACGAACTGATTCCGCCGCAAGTTCGCAGCCGCCTGAAAGACCTGCGGCTGACCTCGCGGCGCGCGGTCGGTTTGCACGGCATCGGCCTGCACCACAGCCGCAGCCGCGGCGCCGGCCTGGAGTTCGCCCAGTACCGCGCCTACGAACCCGGCGACGAATTGCGCCAGATCGACTGGAAACTCTACGCGCGCTCGGACCGCTTCTTCGTGCGCGAAGCCGAACGAGAAAGTCCGCTGGCCGTGTGGATCCTGATCGACGCCAGCGCGTCGATGGCGCAGGAAGACGCGGCGCGTCCCGGCTGGTCGCGGCTGGATGCGGCCAAAGCGCTCGCTGCCTGTGTCGGCGAACTGGCGATGCGCCAGGGCGACCGCTTCGGTTGGGTGGCCCTGCGCGACGACGGCCTGCAACTGGCCGCGCCTGCGGCCGGCGCCCGGCAGCGCGACCGCTTGTTGCTGGAGATGCACGGATTGTCGGCGCGCGGCGGATTTCCGCGCGTCGAACAACTGACGCCGTTGTGGGACCGCGTGGGGGCGCAGGATCTGGTGATCGTGCTCGGCGACTGCTTCGACCCCAGCTGCCTGGAGCTGATGCAGCGGCTGGCCGCGGCGCAGCGCGAGGTGCTGGCGATCCAGTTGCTGACCGTGGAGGAACGCGACTTCCCGTTCCGCGGCGGTTACCGCTTCCGCGATCCGGAAACAGGCGAGGAGCTGCTGGGCGACGGCGTCGCCTTGCGCGCGGATTTCCTGCGGCGTTTCGGTGAAGCGCGCCAGGCGTTGCACGCCCAGCTCGACGCCAGCGGCATCCGCCACGCCGGTTACGTCCTGGATGAAGAACTCGACGTGCCGCTGCGGCGTCTGTTCGGTGCGCGCGACGCGGCGGAGTACGCATGAACGCGGCCCTGCTGTTGCCGGCGGCGCTGGCCGCGCTCGTCGCGCTGTTGCTGCCGCTGCTGATCCACCTGGCGCGCCGCAGCGAGCAACGCCCCACCGACTTCGCGGCGCTGCGCTGGTTGCGGCAGAGGCCCAAGCCGCGCCATCGCGTGCGTTTCGACGAGTGGCCGCTGTTGATCGCACGCCTGTTGCTGCTGGCGTTGTTGGCGTTGTGGCTGGCCAAGCCTGTGCTGTTCGGCAGCGCCAGCGAGGCGCCATGGGTGGCGGTGATGCCCGGCATCGATGCGGCGCAGGCGCGCGCAAGTCTCGGTGACGACAAGGCGCGGTTGCACTGGCTTGCGCCGGGCTTTCCCGAATTGGATCGACCCGCGCCGACGGCGGCAGCGCCTGCCTTTTCCAGCCTGTTGCGTCAGCTGGATTCGGAACTTCCTGCCGCGGTGAAACTGAGCGTGCTGGTGCCCGAAGAGTTGCAGGGCGCCGATGCGCAGCGGCCGCGGTTGTCGCGCGCGGTCGAATGGAAAGTGCTGCCGGGCGCCATGCCGGCACCCAAGCCGGTTTCCCGCGGCGCGCCTGCACTGACTGTGCGTTATGCGCAGGGTCGCGAAGAGGGCTTGCGCTATCTGCGCGCGGCGGCAAGCGCGTGGCAGCCTGCGGCGACTGCTCCTGCGCTCTCGGCGGCGCCGGCGAGCCGGGCGATTCCAACCGGGTCGCGGTATCTGGTCTGGCTTGCGCCCGGCCCTCTGCCTGCGGCGGTCGGCGACTGGATACGGCAGGGTGGAACGGCGCTGCTGGCGGCGGATGCCGAATACAAGCTTCCCGCATCGGACATCGTGTACTGGCGCGATGAAGTCGGTGCGCCGCTGGTCGAAGGCGCGGCCCTGGGGCGCGGCAGAGTGTTGCGCTTCACCCGCGCCTTTGCACCGGCGACGATGCCGCAGCTGCTGCAACCCGATTTCCCGCGCAACCTGCGCGACCTGCTGGCGACGCCTGCGCCCGAACCTGCGCGCGTGCTTGCGCAGGACTATGCGCCGGCAAGCGGCGGCGGTGCCTATGCACAGGCGCCTCGGGACCTGCGGCCGTGGTTGGCGTTGCTGATCGCGGTGTTGCTGGTGGTTGAGCGCTGGCTGGCGACGCGACGCAGTCGTGGAGTTTCGCCATGAATCTCCATGCGTTGATCTTGCAGCCGGTCCGCGAGCATTGCACGATCGGGCGCCGCCTTTGCTCTGCCCCCTTTGGAAAAGGGGGCTACGGGGGATTTGCTTTTGATCTTCGGCAACAGCAGTGGCAAGAGCAAGAGCAAATCCCCCTCAATCCCCCTTTTTCAAAGGGGGAGGCAACAGCAAGGCTCCGGCAGCAGCACGGACGCGGCTTTTGCTCTGCCCCCTTTGAAAAAGGGGGCTACGGGGGATTTGCTTTTGCTTTTGCTTTTGAGCACCAGCAACAGCCAGAGCAAAAGCAAATCCCCCTCAATCCCCCTTTTGCAAAGGGGGAGGCTGGGTTGCGTGCGGCTGAAGGGGGGCCGGTCCTGTCATGACTGCGAAGAAGTTGTTGCAGCCGGCACGCACCCGCAGCCTGGTTGATGACCTGCTGCTGTGGTCGCCATTGCCGTTGTCGGCAGCCGCTGCGGTCTGGCGCTGGCATGGCGCGCTGACCGCCGCACTGATGGCGATAGCCGGATTTTCTCTGCTGGCGATTCTGGCGTGGCGACACACAGGTCGTTTCGATCGGAAGTGGCTGATCCGGCAACTCGATGCGCGGCGCGTCGACATGGAGGACAGCGCGGATCTGCTATTCGCCGACGAGGGGAAGCTCAATCCGCTGCAATCCCTGCAGCGCGCGCGTTTGCAGCAGCGCCTGGGCCAAGGCGCCATGCCCGATCTTCGCCCGGCATGGTCGTCTTCGCGCATCGCGGCCATCTGGATCGCGGGCGCGTTAGCCATCGCGACACTCTTTTTCTGGCCGGCTCGGCACACGGCGACAACCCTCTCCCCCAGCGCGGAGAACCTGCCGGCGGTGGCAGGTGTGCCGCGACTGGTGGGACAGCGCTTGCGCATCGTGCCCCCTTCCTACACCGGACTGCCGGCGCGCGACGAAGCCAGTCTGGATGCGAAAGCGCCGCAAGGTTCGCGCCTGCAGTGGACGCTGCATTTCGAGCCGCAACCTTCCGCCGCCGATCTGGTTTTCCATGACGGCACCCGCATCTCGCTGGCGCGCGAAGGCGAGGACTGGAGCGTCACCCGTTCCTTGGACAAATCCGCGCTGTACCGTGTCGTGCCGCGCGGCGCGGAGCAGCAGCCGGCGCCGCCGCTGCACCGGCTCGATGCGATCGCCGATGCGCCCCCGCAAGTGAAAGTGCTGGCGCCCGAACGCAGCCTGAGCCTGGTCACGCCCGGCCAGCGCAACTGGGCACTGAGTTTCGAAGTGAGCGACGACTACGGCGTAGCCGCGAACGCACAGCTGCGCGTCACCCTGGCCCAGGGACAGGGCGAGAACATCACTTTCCGCGAACGCACCCTGCCAGTGCGCGGCAGCGGCAGCGGCAAACTGAAACGCTTTTCGCCACAACTGGATCTGGCCGCGCTGGGCTTCGCCACCGGCGACGACCTGATCGCGCAACTGACCGTCAGCGACAACCGTGCGCCGGGGCCGCAAACGGTGAAGAGCCCCAGCCTGATCCTGCGCTGGCCATCGGAGCTGGGCGCGGAGAGCACCGGGCTGGAAGGTATGGTCAAGAAGGTGATGCCGGCGTATTTCCGCAGCCAGCGCCAGATCATCATCGACGCCGAGGCACTGTTGAAAGAACAGCGCAAGCTGGATGCGGAACGCTTCGTCGCCCGCTCCGACAGCATCGGCGTGGACCAGCGCATCCTGCGCCTGCGTTACGGACAGTTCCTGGGCGAGGAAGCCGAAGGCGGCGCCAAACCGCCGCCGACCAACGACGCGCCAACGTCCGACGACGACCACGCGCAAACCCAGGCCGAAGCCGCGACACCGGATGACCACGACCATGCACCGGCCAGCGACACCGCGCAGCCGGCCTTCGGTGCCGAAGCCGACGTGCTGCAGGAGTTTGGCCACACCCACGACCACGCCGAAGCGGCTACTCTGCTCGACCCGGAAACGCGCGCCATCCTGAAGCAGGCGCTTGACCAGATGTGGCAATCGGAACTGCACCTGCGCCAGGGCCAGCCGAAGCAAGCGCTGCCGTACGCGTACAAGGCGCTGGGTTTCATCAAACAGGTGCAGCAGGCTACGCGCATTTTCCTGGCCCGCGTGGGGCCCGAACTTCCGCCCATCGACGAAACCCGGCGCATGAGTGGCGATCGCACCGGACTGACGCGCCGTGAGCTGGCATTGCCGGTCGGCCGCGTCGACATCGACGCGGCGCCTGCGCAGGCGTGGAAACTTCTTGCTGTCTCGTCAGCGAACGATTTGCCGTTGGACGCGCTGGAACGCTGGCTGGGCGCCAACCAATCCCGCGTTTCCGATCCACTGGCTTTCGTGGCCGCGATCGACGCCGTACGTCGCGACCCGGCTTGCGCGCCCTGCCGCGGCGCATTGCGCGGCCTGCTATGGAGCGTGCTGCCGCGGCCGCCGGCCGCGGTCTTGCGACGCGGCGATGAAGGCGAGAGCGGCCGCCGCTATCTGCAATCGCTGGGACGGGAGCCGGCCGAATGAATCCGTCATGGCTGCTCGCAGGATTGCTGGGGTTGGCGGTGGTCGTCGCCTGGATCCGCCTGGGACTTTGGCAGCGGCGCGCGCCGGCCGATTCGCGTTCGCGCGGCTGGCGAATCGCGTTGTTGTTCCTGTTGCAACCGCTTTGCGCGACGCTGCTCTACCTCACCCTGCTGCCGCCCAAGCTGCCGGGCGAAGCGGAAACGCTGGTCGTGGCCACTGCAGGTGCGACAACGATGGGGGCGCAGGCGAACGGCGATGCGTTGATCGCGCTTCCGGAAGCGCCAACACTTGCAGGTGCCGAACGCGTGCCCGATCTGGCCACCGCCTTGCGCCGTCATCCGGGCATGCAACGCCTGCGCATCGTCGGCGCAGGTTTGGAGCCACGCGATCGCGACGCCGTGCGCGGCTTGCCGCTGATGTTCTCGGCGCCGGCCCTGCCGCGCGGAGTGGTGCGCCTGGATGCGCCGGAAAAGGTGCCGGCGGGCGCCGCTTTCCAGGTCGGCGGGCGCGTCGAAGGTGTGACCAAGGGAACCGCGGAGCTGATCGATCCTGCCGGCCGGCGCGTGGATGCGCTGGCGTTGCCGGGCGACGGCGAGTTCATCCTCAGCGGCACCACGCGCGTGCCCGGGCAGACGCTGTTCACCGTGCGCGTGCGCGATGCGCAGCGCAAAACGGTGGAAGAAGTGCAGCTGCCGCTGTGGACCAAAGCCGATCCGCAGCCACGCCTGCTGTTGCTGGCCGGCGCACCGTCGCCGGAACTGAAATACCTGCGTCGCTGGGCGGCCGATGCGGGCATGGCGCTGCATACCCAGATCAGCGTCGGCGGAGGTATGCAGTTGGGCGACGCGCCATTACGTCTGGATACCGCGACCCTGCAACGTTTCGATCTGGTGGCGCTGGACGAACGCAGCTGGGCCGCTTTAGGCGCGAACGAGCGGACTGCGCTGATGCAGGCAGTGCGCCAGGGCCTGGGTTTGTTGTTGCGGGTTACCGGACCGGTGCCCGACGCGACGCGACGCCAGTGGCAGGCGCTGGGGTTTTCGCTTGGTGCCGGCAGCGATGCAGCCAGTGTGCGACTGCCTGTCGAAAGCATCGACGAGGAAGCGCTGCGCGCGCGTCGCGGTCCGGGCACGACGGACTCGGGCACCACGTTGAATGCGGCGCAGGACGAAGCACCGACGCTGAGTCGTCGCGCGCTGAATACGGGCGGCGCCGACACCGCTCCGCTGCTGCGCGATGCCGACGGCGCGGTGCTGGCGGTCTGGCGCGCAGAGCGGCGCGGCCGCATCGCGCTGTGGAGTCTGACCGACAGCTACGCACTGGTGCTGTCCGGTCAGCGCGCCCGCCACGCGGAGTTGTGGAGCGACGCCTTCGCCACCTTGGCACGCGCGCAAAGCGCTGCTTCCCCGCGCATCGCCCCGCAACCACGCGCGCAACAGCGCATTACGCTGTGCGGACTGGCCAGCAAACCGCGCGTGGCTGCGCCCGATGGAAGCCTCACTGCGCTGCTGCCCGATCCTGCGGCCGGCGATGCCGCTTGCGCCGCTTATTGGCCGCAGCAGTCCGGGTGGCATTCGTTGCTGCAGGTTGAGGCTGACGCGAATGAAAGTGCGTGGCCGTTCTTCGTCTACGCCACCGACGCCGCCCCGGGGTTGCATGCGGCGGAGTTGCGCGAGGCCACGGTGCGGCTGCAGGCGCAATCCATCGGCGGCGCTGACAAGCCCGCCCTGGCGGAAACCCGCGAACGGCATGGGCCTTCCTGGCCGTGGTTCTTGGCTTGGCTACTTAGCGTTGGGCTGTTGTGGCGGTTGGAGCGTGCGCGGGTGGGGCGTACGAACACCGCAAGCTGAGTAGAGAATCGAGTTGCGACCGTGGGAGCGGCGTCCCGCCGCGAGCTCTTGGCTTTCATTGCGGGCCACTCAAAAGTCAAAAGCTCGCGGCGGGGCGCCGCTCCCACAAGTGCATCTGCAGTCTCACCCGATGAGAAAGCCTCGCGGTGAACTGGTGGCCCTCATCCGCAGCCATCGTCATGCCGCCTGCCCAAGCCCTGGCCAAACGAACCGAAGACGACGAGCGCCGTCTTTCCACTCTCTCCGACGGACAACTCAGCCGCGACGGCCGGCTGCTGACCGAGCGCTTGTCCAAGCGCTACGCCGACCGCATCACCGGCAACTTCATGATTCCCGGGCGCGAAGGAAACTACGCGCCGATTCCCGATGATGTGCCGGAAGCCTTGAAAGCCGCGTTGCGGGCACGCGGCATCGAGCGGTTGTACAGCCACCAGGCCGAAGCATGGACGGCGGCGCAAGCGGGCGAGCATGTAGCCATCGTCACGCCGACGGCTTCGGGCAAATCGCTTTGCTACACCTTGCCGGTGGTGGCCGCAGCCATGACCGGGAATGCGAAAGCGTTGTACCTGTTCCCGACCAAGGCCTTGGCCCAGGACCAGGTGGCCGAGTTGCTGGAGCTCAACCGCGCCGGCGAACTGGGAGTGAAGGCCTTCACTTTCGACGGCGACACGCCCGGCGATGCGCGCCAGGCCATACGCCTGCACGGCGACATCGTGGTCAGCAATCCGGACATGCTGCACCAGGCCATCCTGCCCCACCACACCAAGTGGGCGCAGTTCTTCGAGAACCTGCGCTACGTGGTGATCGACGAAGTGCATACCTATCGCGGCGTGTTCGGCAGCCACGTCACCAACGTACTGCGCCGGCTCAAGCGCATCTGCGCCTTCTACGGCGTGCGCCCGCAGTTCATCCTGTGCTCGGCCACCATCGGCAATCCGCAGACGCATTGCCAGGCGCTGATCGAAGACCGCGTGCACGCCATCACCGACTCAGGCGCGCCCACCGGCGACAAACACGTGCTGCTGTGGAACCCGCCGGTGGTCAACGCCGACCTGGGCCTGCGCGCCTCGGCGCGTTCGCAGAGCAACCGCATCGCGCGCATCGCGATCAAATCCGGTTTGAAGACGCTGGTCTTCGCGCAGACCCGGCTGATGGTGGAAGTGCTGACCAAATACCTGAAGGACGTGTTCGACCACGATCCGCGCAAACCGCCGCGCATCCGCGCGTATCGAGGCGGC
Organism: Pseudoxanthomonas sp.; assembly: GCA_036383995.1. Lineage (GTDB taxonomy): Bacteria > Pseudomonadota > Gammaproteobacteria > Xanthomonadales > Xanthomonadaceae > Pseudoxanthomonas_A. Next base: position 14,644 of record DASVNG010000057.1, on the reverse strand, counting down.
TACCTGCCCACCGAACGCCGCGCGGCCGAGCGCGACATGCGCGCCGGCAGCATCGACGGCATCATCGCCACTTCGGCGCTGGAACTGGGCGTGGATATCGGCAGCCTGGATGTAGTGGTGTTGAACGGATACCCCGGCACCGTGGCCGCTACCTGGCAGCGTTTCGGCCGCGCCGGCCGTCGCCAGCAACCTTCGCTGGGCGTGCTGGTGGCCAGTTCGCAACCGCTGGACCAGTACGTGGTGCGGCATCCGGATTTCTTCGCCGACGCGCCGCCGGAACACGCGCGCATCGCCCCGGACCAGCCGCTGATCCTGTTCGACCACATCCGCTGCGGCTCGTTCGAGCTGCCGTTCCTGGTCGATGAGCCGTTCGGCCCGATCGATCCTTCGGTGTACCTGGAAGCGCTGGCCGAAACCGAAGTGGTGCACCGCGAAGGCGAACGCTGGGAATGGATCGCCGACAGCTATCCGGCGCAAGCGGTGAGTCTGCGTTCGGTGGCCGACGGCAACTTCGTGGTGGTGGACAAGACCGACGGCCGGCAGACGATCCTGTGCGAAGTGGATTATTCGGCCGCCGCGCTCACCTTGTACGAAGGCGCCATCCACATGGTGCAGTCCACGCCCTACCAGGTGGAGCGCCTGGACTGGGAAGGCCGCAAGGCCTACGTCACCCGGACCCACGTGGATTACTACACCGACAGCATCGACTTCACCAAGTTGAAGGTGCTGGAGCGTTTCGACGGCTGTGAGGCCGGCGACGGCGACGCCAACCACGGCGAAGTGCACGTGGTGCGGCGCGTGGCCGGCTACAAGAAGATCCGCTACTACACCCACGAAAACATCGGCTACGGGCCGGTGAACCTGCCCGACCAGGAACTGCACACCACCGCCGTGTGGTGGCAGTTGCCGCAGACGGTGCTGCTGAAGGCGTTCGCTTCCAAGCAGGACGCGCTGGACGGTTTCCTGGGCGCGGCTTATGCCCTGCACGTGGTGGCGACGGTGGCGGTGATGGCCGATGCGCGCGACCTGCAGCAGTCGGTGGGCAACGGCGATGGCGCCTGGTTCGCCACCCAGGACGGCAAGGGCAACGGCCGGGCGCAGGACGACGCGGGCAAGCCGGTGCCGATGGCGGAGCTGGGCGCGGTGGAAGTGCAGCAGTTCGTGCCCACGGTGTATCTGTACGACAACTTTCCCGGCGGCGTGGGTCTGAGCGAACCGCTGTGGCAACGCCAATCTGAACTGGTGCGGCGCGCGCGCGAATTGGTGCAGCGCTGCGATTGCGTGGCCGGTTGCCCGGCGTGCGTGGGGCCGGTGCTGGCGGCGAGCGAAGGCAAGCCGTTGGCGACGCCGAAGTCGCTGGCCTTGGAAGTGCTTGCTTTGCTGTCGGAGGACGTTTCCAACGCATGAGCGTGACACTGGACAAACTGCGCACGCTGAAGCGCGAAGTGGGTGCTTTTGCCCCCTCCCTTTGCGAAGCAAGGGGAGAGCTGGGGAGGGGTGCTCTTGGCGGAGTGTCAGGCGAAGACTTCTTGCCGAGCAATGGTGGAAGCGAAAGCAAGATCAAAAGCACCCCTCCTCAATCCTTCCCTGCGCTTCGCGCAAGGGAGGAGGCTGATGCGCCACTTGCTGACGCGCTGCGCGTTGCGGTTGCCAAACCGGCTTCGCAATCCATCGGCGCTCTGCGCAAGTTGCTCGGCCTGCCCGAGAGGAACCCGCCTGCACCCCGCGCAGTCAGATCCACCGACCGCACAGTCCCAGGCGAAGAAATCTCCCCCGGCCTGCGCCTGATCGAAACCCACCTGCCGATGCCCGCACCGGACTACGCGCTTTCGCTGGCCTTCGCCAAGCGCCACGAAGAAACGGTGAACCCGCGCAACCTGCTGTTCTTCGACACCGAAACCACCGGCCTGGCCGGCGGCACCGGCACCCGCGCCTTCATGATCGGCGCCGCGGATTGGCATATCGACAGCCGGCATGGCGATGGCCTACGTGTGCGGCAGTTGCTGATGACCACTATGGCGGCCGAAGCGGCGATGCTCGACGTGTTCGCCGCATGGCTGCAGGAAAAACCCACCGTGCTGTCCAGCTACAACGGCCGCTGCTACGACTCGCCGCTACTGAAGACGCGCTATCGCCTGGCGCGCAAAGACGACCCGATCACGCCGCTCGACCATGTGGACCTGCTGTTCCCTACCCGCCGGCGCTATCGCGGAACCTGGGAGAACTGCCGTCTGGCGACCATCGAGCGCGAATTGCTGCGCATCGTGCGCGAGGACGATTTGCCGGGTTCGGAAGCGCCTGCCGCGTGGTTGAACTACCTGCGCGGCGGGTCTGCGCGCAACTTGCGGCGCGTCGCCGCGCATAACCATCAGGATGTGGTGACGCTGGCGTTGTTGATGGTGCGGTTGGTGGAGGTGGAGGAGGCGGGCGAGGAAGTGCTGGCGATGGCTGAGGCGCCGTAAGCGCAGATTCCTTCTTCCCTCGGCGCCCGAAGGGTGTGCAGAGCTGAGAAGGTGGCGCGTAGCGCCGGATGCCGCGCAGCAAGCACCCTTGGGGTGTGAGGGTACGGCGAAGCCCATGATGCTTGAGCCACTCTCACTCCGCCGTACCCTCACCCCTCTCCCAATGGGAGAGGGGCTTCTATCCAATCACCCGGCCCCTACCGGTTAACGCCTTGCGAATGCCCGATGCGGGATGCTTGAATCAGCCCCTCTTAATTCCTCGGAGTTACGCATGTCCCGACTTCTGCTGCCAGCTGCCGCCTTGCTGACCCTGTGCCTTGCCGCCTGCACGCCCAAACCCGATGAGCAGGAACAGGCCGTGGCCCAGTCCGAAGAGCGCGCCGAGGAAGCCGCCCAGCCGGCACCGCCGGCGCCGCCGCCGGCCGCCACCGCCTGCGACGACTCGCAGGCGCAGTGGGCGATCGGCAAGAAAGTCACCGACGCCGAGGTGGAGCAGGCACGCAAGGACAGCGGCGCAGAAACCGCGCGCACGCTCAAACCCAACCAGATGGTGACGATGGAATTCAACGCCAACCGGCTGAACCTGGACCTGGACGACACCGGCACGGTGACCGCTGTCCGCTGCGGCTGAACGGCCGCGCCGAGCAAAAAACCACTGTCGTCCCGAGCGCTTGGGACGACAGGAGTGCGGATGACAGGAAGCGATGTCCCGGTGGTGGCGCAGGCCTGAAAAACAGTTGCCGATGTAACTAACAATCCACTGCCGCCTTCGTGTTGCGGCACCGCACCATCTATGTTCTAGTCGGGTTTCCGGAGACATTCAGTAGCGCCGCTTGCGCAGGGTGCGGTGTCGCCGTCACTTCGCTGCCCGGCACGCGCCGGCAGCCTTATCCGGTTGAGAATTGAAGATGGCCGCCCCCAGCCACAGCCAGGGACTCTACGATCCGAACGACGAGCGCGATGCCTGCGGTTTCGGCATGGTCGCGCAACTCGACGACCAGCCGTCGCGCGCGCTGGTGGATACCGCCATCTCCGCGCTCTCGCGCATGACCCATCGCGGCGGCGTCGCCGCCGATGGCCTTACCGGCGATGGCTGCGGTCTGCTGATCCGCAAGCCCGATGCCTTCCTGCGCGCGCTGGCCAAGGAAGCCGGCATCGCCGTGGGCGAGCGCTATGCCGCCGGCCTGGTGTTCCTGCCGCACGACGCCGAGCAGGCCCAGCGGTGTCGCGCGCAGTTGACGGAAGAATTGCAGCGCGCCGGCGTTTCGTTGCAAGGCTGGCGGGTGTTGCCGACCGACGATTCGGTCTGCGGACAGCTGGCCAAGGACACCTTGCCGCGCATGGAGCAGGTTTTCGTCGATGCCGGCAGCGAACAGAACCTGGATGCCTTCGCCCTGGCCCTGTTTCTGGCGCGCCGCCGCGCCGAACAACGCCTGCGCGACATCGCCGACTTCTATGTAGTCACGCTCACTCCGCACGCCATCGGCTACAAGGGCATGGTGCTGCCGGACAAGCTGACCACTTTCTTCCCCGATCTGCAGCGCAACGACCTGGCCGCCAGTGCGGTCGTGTTCCACCAGCGCTTCTCCACCAATACCCTGCCGCGCTGGCCGCTGGCGCATCCGTTCCGGTTGCTCGCCCACAACGGCGAGATCAACACCATCGAAGGCAACCGCCGCTGGGCGCAGGCGCGCAGCAAGGTGTGGAAGACGCCGCGCTTCGACATCGCCGAGTTCGATCCGGTCATCTCCATGCACGGCTCCGATTCGCAGAGCCTGGACAACATGCTGGAGCTGCTGATCGCCGGCGGCATGGATTTGCTGCAGGCGCTGCGCATCCTGGTGCCGCCGGCCACCCAATCGCTGGAGTTCAAGGACTCGGATCTGGCCGCGTTCTACGAGTTCTACGGTTTGAACAGCGAACCCTGGGACGGCCCGGCCGGCATCGTCGCCTGCGATGCGCGCTACGCGGCCTGCATGCTCGACCGCAACGGCCTGCGCCCGGCGCGCTGGCTGCTGACCTCCGACCGGCATTTCCTGGTCGCCTCCGAAGCCGGCGTGTGGGAACTGCCGGCCGAGCGCATCACCCGCAAGGGCAAGCTGGGCCCGGGCGAAATGATGGCCATCGACCTCAAGCGCGGCGACCTGCTGGACAGCGAAGCCATCGACCGCATCAACCGCGGTCGCGCGCCGTACAAGCAGTGGCTGCACCAGGGCGTGACCTATCTGCAGACCGAGTTGATCGACCCGTCGCTGGTGGAAGAACCTTTCGACGAAAAGACGCTGCGCAGCTATCACAAGCTGTTCCAGCTGACCAACGAGGAAGTGGAGTTCGTGCTGCGGCCGTTGGCCGAGACCGAGCAGGAAGCCACCGGTTCGATGGGCGACGACACGCCGATGGCGGTGCTGAGCCGGCAGACGCGTCCGCTGTACGACTACTTCCGCCAGGCTTTCGCCCAGGTCACCAATCCGCCGATCGATCCGCTGCGCGAAGACTGCGTGATGTCGCTGACCACGCAGTTGGGCAAGGAGACCAACATCTTCCACGCGGGCCCGGAAACGGTCAGCCACGTGATCCTCAATTCGCCGGTGCTTTCGCAGCGCAAGCTGCGCCAGCTGTTCAAGATGCAGCCGTACGACGAGAAGAACCGGCTGATCGACCTGTCCTATTCGCACGAGGAAGGGCTGAAAGCCGGCATCGAACGCATCTGCGCCGAAGCCGAGCAGGCCGCGCGCGACGGCATCGTCATGCTGCTGCTGAGCGACCGCTACCCGGTGGCCGAGCGGCCGATGGTGCATGCGCTGCTCGCTACCGGTGCGGTTCACCATCACCTGGCCCGCGTCGGACTGCGCTGCGACGTCAACCTGATCATCGAAACCGGCACCGCGCGCGATCCGCACCATATCGCCTGTCTGCTCGGCTTCGGCGCCACTGCGGTATATCCGTACCTGGCTTACCAGACGCTGTTCGACCTGGGCCGGCGCGGCATTCTGCACCTGAAGAAAGGCGGCGAACAGGCGCAGATCGGCCGCAGCTACCGCAAGGGCATCTACAAGGGCCTGTCCAAGATCATTTCCAAGATGGGCATCGCCACCATCGCCAGCTACCGCGCCGCGCAGCTGTTCGAGATCGTGGGGCTGCAACCGGACGTGATCGATCTTTGCTTCCCCGACACCGCATCGCGCGTCGGCGGCGTGGATCTTGCGCGGCTGGACGTGGAAGCTCGCCAACTGACCCGCAACGCCTGGAACGACCTGCACAAGCAGGAGATCGGCGGCCTGCTCAAGTACGTGCACGGCGGCGAGTACCACATGTACAACCCGGACGTGGTGATGTCGCTGCAACACGCCACACGCACCGGCGAAGCGGCCGACTGGCAGAAGTACGCCGACTTCGTGCACGCGCGCCCGCCTTCGGCATTGCGCGATCTGCTGCAACTGAAGAAGGCCGACGCACCTACGCCACTGGATCAAGTCGCCGACGCCAGCGATCTGCTGCGTCGCTTCGACACCGCCGCGATCAGCCTGGGCGCGTTGTCGCCCGAGGCGCATGAAGCGCTGGCCATCGCCATGAACCGGTTGGGGGGGCGCAGCAATTCCGGCGAAGGCGGCGAAGACCCCGCACGCTACGGCACCGACAAGCGCAGCAAGATCAAGCAGGTCGCCTCGGGCCGCTTCGGCGTCACGCCCGAATACCTGGTCAACGCCGAAGTGCTGCAGATCAAGGTCGCGCAAGGCGCCAAGCCCGGCGAAGGCGGCCAGCTGCCCGGGCACAAGGTCAACGAAATGATCGCGCGGCTGCGTTACGCCAAGCCGGGCATCGGTCTGATCTCGCCGCCGCCGCACCACGACATCTATTCCATCGAAGACCTGGCCCAGTTGATCTTCGACCTGCGGCAGGTGAATCCTTCGGCGCTGATTTCGGTGAAGCTGGTGTCGCATGCCGGCGTGGGCACGATCGCCGCTGGCGTGGTGAAGGCCGGCGCGGATCTGATCACCATCTCCGGCCACGACGGCGGCACCGGTGCCAGTCCGCTGAGTTCGATCCGCTATGCCGGCGTGCCATGGGAACTGGGCGTGGCCGAATCGCACCAGGCGCTGGTGGCCAACCAGCTGCGCGACCGCACCGTGCTGCAGACCGACGGCGGCTTCAAGACCGGATTGGATGTGGTGAAGGCGGCGCTGCTGGGCGCGGACAGTTTCGGCTTCGGTACCGCGCCGATGATCGTGCTGGGCTGCAAATACCTGCGCATCTGCCACTTGAACAACTGCGCCACCGGCGTGGCCACCCAGGACGAACATCTGCGCGCCAAGCATTTCACCGGGCTGCCGGAGCGGGTGGAGAATTTCTTCCGCCTGCTCAGCGAGGAAGTGCGGCAGTGGCTGTCGTACCTGGGCGCACGCTCGCTGGACGAAATCGTCGGCCGCACCGACCTGCTGCAGCAACTCAATGTCTCACCGCGTCCCGGCGTGCACGTGGACCTGTCGCGTCTGCTCAAGAACGTGCATCAAGACGACGGCCATTGCGCAGCGCAGCGTTTGTACGAATCGCCCGACAGCCTGGCCACGCAACTCGACGGCCTGATGGCCAAACCCATTGCCGATAAAACCGGCGGCGACCAGCGCTTCCTGATCCACAACACCGACCGCTCCATCGGCACGCGCCTGTCCGGCGCCATCGCCCGTGCGCATGGCAACCTGGGCATGAGCGACGCGCCCTTGAACCTGCGCTTCCGCGGCACCGCCGGGCAGAGTTTCGGTGCGTTCAACGCCGGCGGCCTGCACATGGAACTGGAAGGCGAAGCCAACGACTACGTAGGCAAGGGCATGGCCGGCGGCCGTCTGGTGGTGCGTCCGCCGCGCGGCGCGCGCTTCGAGGCGCGCAACACCGCGATCCTCGGCAACACCTGTCTGTATGGCGCCACCGGCGGCGAACTGTTCGCCGCAGGGCGCGCGGGCGAACGCTTCGCGGTGCGCAACTCCGGCGCGCTGGCGGTGATCGAAGGCGCCGGCGACCACTGCTGCGAATACATGACCGACGGCATCGTCATGGTCCTGGGCCGCACCGGTTTGAACTTCGGCGCCGGTTTCACTGGCGGCCTGGCTTATGTGCTGGATTTGGATCGCGATTTCGTCGACCGCTACAACCACGAACTGATCGACATCCACCGCATCTCGCCGGAAGGCTTCGAAAGCCACCGCCAGCACCTGCACACCCTGGTCACGCGCCATCGCGAACTGACCGGCAGCATCTGGGCGCAGCAGATCCTGGACGAATTCCGCGACTACGTGGGCAAGTTCTGGCTGGTGAAGCCGAAGGCGGCGAGTCTGGAATCGTTGACGGAGTCGTTGAGGCGGGCGGCGTGATGAGTCACTGCACATCATCCCTGCGCGATTTCTTTCCGACGTCATCCCAGCGAAAGCTGGGATCCATCTTGATCTTCGCGCAGACCCAAACGAAAAAAGCAGAAGCACAAGCAAAAGCAAAGTCAAAATGGATCCCAGCTTTCGCTGGGATGACGTCGGAAATATTTTCATGAGCCGCAAGCAAGTCTTCCAATTCGTAGAACTCCCCCGCCAGATGCCGCAGCGCATCCCGCTGGAGCTGCGCACCTCCGGCGACTGGGGCGAGATGTACGGCAAGTTCGCCCTGCCCGAGGCCCAGCACCAGGCGGGCCGCTGCCTGGATTGCGGCAATCCGTATTGCAGCTGGAAATGTCCGGTGCACAACGCCATTCCGCAGTGGCTGCAACTGGTACAGGAAAACCGCATCGACGAAGCCGCTGCGCTGTGCCACACCACCAACCCGCTGCCGGAAATGTGCGGGCGCGTGTGCCCGCAGGACCGCCTGTGCGAAGGCAGCTGCACGCTGGAAGACGGCTTCGGCGCGGTCACCATCGGCGCGGTGGAGAAATACATCGTCGATGCCGCGCTGGAGAAAGGCTGGCGCCCGGACCTGAGCGCGGTGGTCGCCACCGGCAAGCGCGTGGCGGTGATCGGCGCCGGGCCTGCGGGCCTGGCCTGCGCCGACGTGCTGGCGCGCAACGGCATCCACGCCGTGGTGTTCGACCGTTACGAACAGATCGGCGGCCTGATGCAGTTCGGCATTCCCAGCTTCAAGCTGGAGAAAAGCATCATCGCCCGCCGTCGCGAGGTGCTGGAAGGCATGGGCGTGGAGTTCCGGTTGAGTGTGGAGATCGGCAAGGACCTCGGCATCGAGGAACTACTGGCCGATTACGATGCCGTCTTCCTGGGCACCGGCGCCTATCGCTACACCGATGGCGGTCTGCCGGGCCAGGACCTGAAAGGCGTGCTGCCCGCACTGCCCTTCCTGGTGCAGAACGGGCGCATCGTCAGCGGCAACGATCCCTGGGGCCGGCCGATCGCCGGTTGGGAAGACACCATGCAGCTGCCCGACATGAGCGGCAAGCGCGTGGTGGTGCTAGGCGGCGGCGACACCGGCATGGACTGCGTGCGCAGCGCGATCCGCCTGGGCGCGGCCAAGGTGACCTGCGCCTATCGCCGCGACGAAGCCAACATGCCCGGCTCGGCGCGCGAAGTGGCCAATGCGCGCGAGGAAGGCGTGCGTTTCTTGTTCAACCGCCAGCCACTGCTGATCGAAAGCGATGGCGAGGACCGCGTAGCCGGCGTGCAGGTGGTGGAGACGAAGTTGGGCGAACCCGATGCACGCGGGCGCCGCAACGCGGTGCCGATCGAAGGCAGCGAATCGTTGCTGGAAGCGGACATCGTCATCATCGCCTTCGGTTTCTCGGCCACGGTGCCGGAGTGGCTGGCCGCGCAGGGCGTGGAAGGCAGCCCGAACGGACGCATCGTCGTCGGTGGCGGCATCGCCGATGAAAGCGGACGCCTGCCGTTCCAGACCACCCATCCGAAATTGTTCGCTGGTGGCGATGCGGTGCGCGGCGCCGATCTGGTGGTGACCGCAGTGGCCGAAGGCCGCGATGCGGCCGGAAGCATCGCGCAGATGCTGCTTTCCTGAACTCTGCGACGGGCTCCACTGCCCGTCGCAGTCCACGATGCTAAGGTCGTCGCGTCGTGAACGGAGAAATCGATCATGCGCTTGCATGCGCTTCCCCCTTGCCGGACCGCTATCGTCGTCTGTTTGTTCCTGTTGTCGGCCAATCCGAGTCCGGTTTCGGCGCAAACCACGCACGTACTGAAATACGCCGGCGTCAATCTGGCCGGCGCCGAGTTCAATTCGTCGAAAAAACCCGGCGTGCTGTACAAGGACTACACCTACCCCAGCGAGTCGGACTACGCCTACTTCGCCTCCAAGGGCATGAACATCGTGCGTTTGCCGTTCCTGTGGGAACGGCTGCAACCGCAGGCCAACGGAGCGCTGGACAGCGAGCAGCTGTCTTTGTTGCGGACCGCGGTGAAGCGGGCCAAGGCGCAGAACCTGCGCGTGGTGCTGGATGTGCACAACTACGCCAAGTATTCCGGCAAGCGCATCGGCACGGCGGAAACTCCGGTGGCGGTCTTCGCCGACTTCTGGAGCAAGCTCGCCGCCGAATTCAAGGACGACGACTCGGTTATTTTCGGCCTGATGAACGAGCCCAACGGCATCGACGCCAAAAGCTGGGCCGATGCCGCGCAAGCCGGCCTGGATGCGATTCGCGCCACCGGCGCCCGCAACCTTGTGCTGGTTCCCGGCACCGCATACAGCGGCGCGCACAGTTGGAACGGTACCTCGTACGGAGGCGTCTCCAATGGCGAGGCGCTGCTGGCCATCACCGATCCGGCCGATCGCATCGCGTTCGAAGCGCATCAGTATCTGGACGCGGACTATTCGGGCACTTCCGGCCAATGCCAGAGCGAGCAGATCGGCGTACAGAAGCTGCAGGGGTTCACTGCCTGGCTACGCGAGCACCACAAGGTAGGTTTCCTCGGGGAATTCGGGGTCGGCAGCGATCCGGTGTGCATGGCCGCGCTGGAGTCCATGCTGGAGCACATCGAAACCAACGCCGATGTGTGGCTGGGTTGGACCTACTGGGCCGGCGGCGCGTGGTGGAAGACGGACTATCCGTTCAATGTGCAACCCGACAAGGAAGGCAACGAGAAACCGCAGATGTCGGTGCTCTCGAAGAAGGCGCATCAGGTTACGGATTGACGGTTCTGACCCGACACGAGACCATCATGCTAGATCTCATTCTTGGGTCTATTTAGAGTTAGGCCCGCATGGCAAAGAACCTCTACTGCTGGCGCTGTGATATGGAGATTCCCATGCTCGATGAAGCCGAGTGGGAGCTAGTTGTCCCTTTGCTTGTTAGCAGCCTGTCTGAAATTAAGCGACATCGCCAAGAACATAACGCTTCTATTCTTGAAACGCGGAGTTTGGTTGATCAACCCGCTCTTGTTAAGTATCGCGAGCTCACGGGTTTCAACGAAACAAATGTCAACGCTCTCTGGCATCATCAGATCAACCTCTACGGACCGCCATGTACTTCTTGTGGCAAACCGTTGCGGACACCAAAGGCAAGCTTTTGTGCCGCGTGCGGCTCGGTGCGGGCCTAACAATTTATTCAAACCGAAGCCGCTTCGCGGGTCGGCTTATTCCTGGCAATAAATATTACGTGACCACTCCTGTAGCCACCGATATCGCAACCCGCTGGATCGAGAAGTGGGCAGCGCCTGATGGCCCCTCTGGCGACTCAGACGGCAACGACTTGGATTGGGAGCTACCTTTCGAGAATCCACGTCTTTGCCTGGATTCCATTCTCCAAGTTCTTTCACGCATTCCCGCGGATCCAGCAGATAAGCACTTTCAGGTGTTGGCCGCAGGCCCCCTGGAGGACCTGCTGATACACCATGGCAGCACCTATGTTGACGAGATAGAGGTTCTTGCTAGGCGGAGCCCGCCATTTCGTTTGCTTCTGAACGGTGTTTGGACTAGCCGGGTGGATAAGGCTGTTGTGGAGCGCTTAGACAAGTACCGGAGAGCCCAGTGGTAAGTTCCAACAGTTCATTCAAAACCGAACCAACTTCTCGGCTCGACTTAGTATCGGCGTTAGACTTCTTATAAGGATCACCGGTGAACGACTATATCTTCCTGATGTATGAGTCTGCCCAAAGCGCCAGCGCCTCGACTGATAGCGATTGGGGGGTGTACCTCGAAAGACTGGATGAAAGTGGCCACTTCGGCGGCGGAAGCGCTATAGGCGAGGGTCTCTGCGCTTCAAAGTCAGAGGCCTCCGCCAGCATTACGGCAGAGCTATCGGGCTACATTCGTGTCACTGCAAATTCGATTGAAGAAGCGCGTGCTTTGCTCTCCGGCAATCCAACCTATGAAGCCGGAGGCAGAGTCGAAATCCGAGAGCTGCCAAGAACTGGCTAAGGGATCTAACCATCCGTGCAAACCGAATCCGCTTCGCGGTTCATCTTAGTTTGGACACTAAGCCCCCATGAAACTCCTCTACACGACAAGCAGCCTTTCCTTCACCCAACTCGTTTGCCTCACGTTCGATCGTGAGGAGATCCCCTATTTCTCGTCCGATACCGATCCGGCCACGTCCGGACTCGGTTCGCCCTTCATGATGCGTCAATGCCGCATCTACCTTCTGCATGACGAGCACTGGGACCGCGCCATGGAGCTTTTACATGAGCTGGGGGCCTTCTCCGCCAAAGAGCAGGAAGCTCGTCCGCCGGCCAAAAGAATGCCTACTTGGCTAGTCGTAGGCGCGGGTGTTTTACTTGCAATGCTATTCGGGGCCGTGCTCTCTAACTAGCGCGATCCTTTACAGCCCATTCAATTCAAAGCCGCTCGCGACCCGGCCTCTCAGGCACTGGGCTTGCACAGGACACATCAATGGCATTAACCATACAACAGGGATATGCATCCGGCTGCATCGGGCGCATTACCGAACTCCACGCCGACTACTATAGTCGCCTGGTCGGGTTTGGCCTTCCCTTCGAAGCGAAGGTTGCCAGCGGGTTAGTCGCTTTCTTCGAGCAGTACCAGGCTGGACGCGATGGAATCTGGCTGGCCGTCGAAGGAAACCAAATACAGGGGTCCATCGCCATAGATGGTTCGCATGCCGAGGAAGAAGGCGCGCACCTCCGCTGGTTCATCGCCTCTGAAGAAACACGCGGGACAGGGATCGGAAGCAGACTGATGGAACACGCCATGGAGCATTGCATAGCACAGGGCTTTGGTCGCATTTACCTGCATACCTTCGAGGGCTTGGAGGCGGCCAGGCATTTGTATGAAAGGTATGGCTTCCGGTTGGTTCACCAGCAAGCCGGTACCCAGTGGGGAAAGCAGGTCAATGAGCAGCGCTTCGAAAGGCAAGCGTAATAATTCCTTGAAACCGAACCCCGTCCACGGGTCGGCTTATCTCAGACGCTAGTTCTCGCTTTGGGGTTTGCATGCACGCCAAACATATAACTCCGATTCTCAATGTGTCCGACATGGAGCGAAGCTTCGCCTGGTTCCGGGCGTTAGGCTGGAGCAAATGCTGGGACTGGGGTGAACCCGTCAGCTTTGGCTCGGTGGGATCGGGCGAATGCGAGATCTTCATGTGCCTGGACGGTCAAGGCCATCGGCGCCAAGCCGGCGCAGCGGACTCCGAGCAGTCGGGCGTGTGGATGTCCATTTGGGTCGACGATGTGGATGCCATCCACAAAACCTGCATCGAACAAGGCATCGAAGTCACCTGGCCGCCCACCGATGAACCTTGGGGCGTCAGGGAAATGCACATCCGCCATCCGGATGGGCATGTGTTTCGCATCAGCCAGTCCAGCCCGTGCGAAACTTGAAGGCCCATTCAAGCCGGATCTGTTGTTGGATCGGCTAAGTTCTGGCGCTTGCGCCAAGGAGAAGGTATCCCCCATGCGTGCTCTTACTTCGCGTGTTCTTACTTCCCTGCTGCTTGCCTGCGCGTTGGCCCCGTTGGGCGCAATTGCGCAACAGGCTCCGGCCTCGCCCGGCCCGTTCGTCGTCGAGCAGACTTACTGGATCAAGCCCGGCAAAGAGCTGCAGTTCATAGGCTTGTTCGAGAAGAACCGGGCTCCGCTGCTGCGCGCCAAGATCAAGGAAGGCCGGATTCTGTGGGTGCGCTTGTCCAAGCCGCGCTTCAACGCCACCAACGAGCAATGGGACCTGCGGGTCACCATCGCCTGGCGCGACGCCGACAGCGCCATAGAGCCGGTTACCCAGACAAAGGCGCAACTGACCACGGAACAGCAGATCATCGAAGAGCTTATCGTGGAGCGCACCGACGTACCCGTTCAGGAGTGGACGGTGAGCGGCGCTGGCAACTAGCGGCCCATTGAAGCCGATCCCGCTTCATGGATCGGCTTGCCTCAAACGTTAGGTTGCCAGACGAGAGTTTTGCGGTGGACAGAGAAATAGAAGCGCAGCTAGCCATGAATTATCCCCCGATCGATAGGGGAGATATATTCTGGGTGCCTGCGGATCCGAAAAGGGGTTCTGTGCCGGGCTCGCCCCATCCTCATGTCGTCGTTCAGGACGATGTGTTCAACTACTCCAGGATCGGTACGGTCGTTGTATGCGCCCTGAGCTCGAATACCAACCGCGCCTCCGAACCCGGCAATATCTTGCTTGACCTCGACGAAGGCAATCTCGAGCGTCGGAGCGTAGTAATCGTCTCTCAGGTCTCATCCAATTATAAGTTCCGGCTTGGCGAGCGTATTGGCAGCCTTTCCGATTCCCGGGTGGATCAGATCATTGCCGGACTTCGTTTCGTGCAATCGGCCTTTATTGGCCGTCGCAAGTGATACGGCAGCCTGATTGAGGACTCCATGACCCACCGGCTCTTTGTCTACGGCTCGCTCGCACCCGGCCGCCCGAACGCGCATGTGCTGGCTCAGGTTCCCGGCACCTGGGAGGCCGCCACGGTCAGAGGCGTGTTGCGCCAGGAGGGTTGGGGAGCTGCGATGGGTTATCCGGGCATCGTGGTGGACGAGCGCGGCGAGGAGGTCGCGGGATTCGTTTTCTCCTCCGAAGAGCTGGATGCGCACTGGCTGCGGCTCGACCGGTTCGAAGGCGAAGGCTACCAACGCGTGCCGGTGTCAGCCCGGCTTGAGGATGGTTCAGTGGTGCAGGCGCAGGTCTACGCGCTTCGCTAGATCGCTCGGCTGGCCCGCATGGAAACGCAAACCCGCGCAGAAACGTGGGAGCGGCGTCGGTGGGAGCGGCGTCCC
>DASVNG010000056.1:0-75329 GCA_036383995.1 Pseudoxanthomonas sp. | reverse complement strand
AGCTCGCGGCGGGACGCCGCTCCCACCTTACTCCCCGGGTTCAGTCGGGTTTGTTGCCTGCGGGCTTCTTCAACAAGCTGAAAGCGAATCCGGCCACGATCAGCGCGCCCGCGGCCAGCAGCCCCCACAGCAACCAGGCTTTCCAGTCGCGCTGCACCGGCGCCGGCGTCAATGCGGTGGCGCCGGCCAGTGGCCGCACCTCGCCGAGCGTGGCGCTGGCCGGCTGCCAGTCCTGCCCACGTTGCGCACGCAATGCATCGACCAGTTGCGGCAAGGGCGACTCGGCACGCTGCGCGCGCGCACTGCCTGCAAGCAATGAGTACGGCGTCTTGCCCTGGGCCAGGAACACAAACACTTCCGGGCGATAACCCAGCCTCAGCGTCGGCGCGGTTTCATTGGCGTTGTTCTTGGGAATCAGGCGCCAGTAATGGTCGCGGTTCAACTGCTGCAACGCCTGTGGCGGCGAGCGGTTGGAAACGTTGCCGCCTTCCAGTTGGAATGCCATCCACGGCGCCGCGGCGAACTGCCACTGCGATTCCTCGTTATCGCGAGATTTCAGCATCCATTCGTTGGAGCTGTTGCCCGGCAGCGCCACGTCGGCGCGCTCGAACGGAAAGCGACCTTCGACGCGGTACTCGAACGAAACCGCGCCGTCCTTGTCGACCACGCGCTTGCCGCTGATCTCCTCCCACTGCCAGTCCTGCACCACCTGCGCTGGTGCGAATTCCGCCGTCACCCGGGTCAGCGCGAGCGCGCGCTGGTCCTTGCGCAACGGCTCCAGGCGCAGGTATTTCGCCTTCACGCCATCCAGCGCGATGCGGTTCTCGAAGATGCGCGCGCCGTTGTTCTGCAGTTCGACCAGATGGCCTTCCTCTTGCACCGTGCGCCATGACTTCAGATCGTCCGAGGCGGTAATGCGATAGGGCCGGTCGAACGGCGCCTGCCCTTCGGCCCAGACGATGCGCAAGGCCTGCACCGGTTCACGCAGGCGGCTGGTGTCGACCAAAAACTCGTCGCTCGGCATCTCGGCCGTAGTACCGGCATCGGCCATCACCACCCGGCGCAGGCTGCCGTCGGCTGCGATCTCGCTGATCGAGGCGATGTCGCGCGATTGCGCATCGCCGGCAGGCAGCGGAAACCACGGCACCTCGACGCTGTTGGCGGGTCTGGCCAGCGGCTGTCCGGCATCGAACAGCGAAGCGGCCATTTCTCCGCCATCGGCGTTCACCACCACCAGATCCTTCAGTGTCGGCGATTGCAGCTGCCGGTAGACGGTCCGGTCCAGCACCACGCGGTAGGCGCCGGCGTCCTGCTCTCCCAACGTCAGCGGCCACTGCTGCGCGTAGTCGTCGCGCGAGCTGGCGATAGTCGCCAGCGGCAACAGGGCGAGCGATGCGATCAGGGCGAAACGTTTCATGCGTTGGCTTCCTCGGTTGCGGTGCGCGGCGGCGCCGGCGCGAAATAGCCGACCAGTGTGCACAACAGGCCGTAGGCGACGAAGGAGCCGATGCCGAGCAGGTCGCCCAGGTTCTGGCGATCGACGAACACCAGCTTGGCCAGCACCACGCCCATCAGCACCGCGCCCGCCAGCCACAGGCCGCGATGTCCGCGGCGCGAGCCGATCACCCAGCCCAGCACGCCCAGTACGCTCCACACCACGGTCAGACTGGTCTGCGCCAGGCTGGTGGAAAGCATGTCCGTTCCCCATTCCACTCCGCCCCAGTGATGCACGGCGCGCAAGGTGATAAAGGTGACCATGAGGAAACCGGCGCTGGCCATCTTGAAGATGCGCAATCGGTGCAGAAAATCCGGCGCCTGCTCCGACCACAGCCAGCGCACGGCAAGGGCCAGTACCGCCAGCTGGGTCAACTCCATCGGGTTCAACACCGGCACCCAGGCCAGCGGCGCGCTGTCGCCGGCCTGGAACAGCGCGATCAACCACCACAGTCCAAGCAAGGTGAAGTACACCGTTTGCAGGGCGGTTCGATACGGATCGAATCGTTCGCCCTGCGGCGCGGCCAGCCAGCTCCAGCGGAACAGCGACAACGTCGCCGCGCCGAGCCATGGCAGGGCCAGCAGTGCGATCCGCCAGCCTTGCGCCAGTTCGAAACGCTCGGCCAGCCACGAGAACAACAGCGAGATCACCGTGGGCCAGACCAGCCACCAGGCGAACTGCGCCCAGCTGGCGAATCGATCGGCATTGGCGCGCAGGCACAGCAGGCTGCGGATGCCGAGTACGGCGAACACCAGCCACGCCCACAAGCCGTAACCGGCGAACGGCTGCACGTGCGCGTCCATCTGCGCCAACGCCAACGGAATGGCGGCGACGAAACCACCCAGCGTAGTCAGCGCCAGCGCCGGTGCCGGCCGTCTGCGATGTATTTCGGCCGCCAGCCAGCCGGTGACCGCCGCGAACGCGAGCAACGCGTCGGCGCGCGTCGCCGGGGCGATGAAGGCGCCGATCTCGTTGACCGCGTTGCCGCACCACCACAACAGACCCCACAGGTAATACAGCAGCGCAACCTGCGATTTTCCTTCGCGCCAGTACGCCCACGCGCTGGCGAAACCGGCCAGCGCAATCAGCAGCGCGCCCATGAAGGTCGGATTGGCGATGGCCTGTTCGTTCGGCCAGTACTGCGACGCACCGATGAACAGCGCTGCGGCCGCGGCCAGTTGCAAGGCCGCGCCGGTGGCCTGCGGCAGCCAGCGCTGCTGGCGCAGACCCAGCCAGGCCAGCGCGGCGCCTTCCAGCGCGAACACCGACGCCGTTGCGCGCGCGGACAAGGCCAGCGGCACGGCCAGCGTGGCGAAACCGACGGCGAGCAGCGCGTACGACGCACCCAGCGCGGCGTAGCGCTCGCGATGGATGAACAATTTCGCCAGCACCGCGTACAGCGCGCCCAGACCCAGCGCGCACCAGGCCAGCGGCATGCGCGGGCTCTGGTCGGTGGGCATCAGCAGCGCGGCCTGCAGCGAGAACACGATCAGCGGCGTGCCGAACACCAGGCAGCCATCGATGAAATCGCCGCGGCTGGCCGGCTGCTTGCGCGCGTACAGGATCGGAATGATCAGATAGAAGGCGAAGAACAGCAGCAGGAAGGGTTCGGTGCTGGCGAGCTTATCGGCGTTGTACTGCAGCACGCCCCAGACCGTGCCGATGCCGAAGGTGAACACGAAACCCAGCAGATTGAGCACGCGCCACGGACGCCACCAGGCGATGGCCAGGATTGCCGCGTTCAACACCGCGTAATAGGAGAACAGCGCGACGTGGTTGCCGCTGCCGGTGGACAGCCAGATCGGCGCCATGAAGCCGGCCAGGATGCCGAGCACGGCCAGCGTCTTGGAGTTCTGCGCCACCGCCAGCACGCCGACACCGGCGATCAGGACCACGCTGAGTCCGAAGGCCGGCGCCGCTTCGATCAATCCATACATCTTGAAAGCCGCGAACACCGTCAGCAACAGCACGCCGATGGCCCCGCCTTGCACGGCCAGCGCGAACGAGCGCTTGTTCTCGCGCTGGCGCCAGCCGAACACCAGGCCCGCGAGCGCGGCGGCGGAAATGCCGGCCAGCCGCAATTCGATCGGCACGGTCAGCCAACCCTGGTCGCTGGCGTATTTCAGCAGCGCGGCCACGCCGGCCAGCAACACCAGCATGCCGATCTTCACCGGCACGTTGCCCACGGTGAACCAGCGTTTGATGGCGCGTACGGCTACGGTGAACACATCCGGCGTGGCAGGCGGCGGCGGACGGCGCGGTGCTGCAGGAATGCGCGGCGCGGCGGGCAACGGCGGTGGCATCGGCGGCGGTGGCGACGCAGCGACGGTCGGATCGGGAACTTCGGCTTGCCGGATCGGTGCGGGCGGCTCCTGCACGCTGGCCCTGCGGGTCAGCTCGGCGAGCGTGGGCTCGCGATCGGTCGGCGGCGGCTCGAATGCCTCTTCGTCCGACTGGGGCTGGTAACTGGGAGCGTAGGCGGTCTCCGGTCGGGCCGGTGCTGGCGTTGCGGCACCTCGCTGCTGGCGATAGACCGCTTCTTCCAGTTCGCCGACCCGCCGCTTCAAGCCGCTGACGGAAACCAACGCCATGATCAACAGGATAGGTACGGCCAGTACCACCAAGCCAAGCAGAATCAGTATGCCCGCCAGATCATCCATCGTGCCGCGTCCTTATGCGTGTGCTTGCGCAGCCTCAGTCAAAGCCAGGCCATTTGCAATACGGTGCCTGCAGGTGCGGCATGCCTCGACTCACGGTAGCGGATTGCTGTACCCGGATACGACAGGAGCGCCACATGGGCGCTCCTCGATTCGTCATCCCCGCGCAGGCGGGGCTCCGTGCCTTGGCGTCAACCTCTCGAAGTCGCTGGGTCCCCGCCTGCGCGGGGATGACGGCCGGAGATTTTTTGCCCGGCAAAGAACTTACTTCGCCGCAACCACCCGCACCATTTCAAGGCACTTGTTGGAGTAGCCCCATTCGTTGTCGTACCAGCTGACCAGCTTGACGAAGGTGCTGTCCAGGGCGATGCCGGCGTCGGCGTCGAAGATGGAAGTGCGGGTGTCGCCGCGGAAATCGGTGGCCACCACCTTGTCTTCGGTGTAGCCCAGGATGCCCTTCAACGCGCCTTCGCTCTGCGCCTTCATCTCGGCCTTGATTTCCTCGTAGGTGGCCGGCTTCTCGAGCTCGGCGGTCAGGTCCACCACCGACACGTCGCTGGTCGGCACGCGGAAGCTCATGCCGGTCAGCTTCTTGTTCAATTCGGGGATCACCACGCCGACCGCCTTGGCTGCGCCGGTGCTGGAGGGAATGATGTTCTCCAGGATGCCGCGGCCGCCGCGCCAGTCCTTGTTGCTGGGGCCGTCCACGGTCTTCTGCGTGGCGGTGGCCGCGTGCACGGTGGTCATCAGGCCGCGCTTGATGCCCCACTTGTCGTGAATGACCTTGGCCAGCGGGGCCAAACAGTTGGTGGTGCAGCTGGCGTTGCTGATGATCGCTTCGCCGGCGTACTTCTTGTCGTTGACGCCGAACACGAACATCGGCGTGTCGTCCTTGGACGGCGCCGACAGGATGACTTTCTTCGCGCCCGCATCCAGATGCTTCTGCGCGGTGGCCTTGTCCAGGAACAGGCCGGTGGATTCGATCACCACTTCGGCGCCCACTTCGTCCCACTTCAGCGCGGCCGGATCGCGTTCCTGGGTCAGGCGGATCCTGTTGCCGTTGATGACGATATGATTGCCATCGACCGAGACTTCGCCATCGAAGCGTCCATGCACCGAGTCGTACTTCAGCATGTAGGCCAGGTAGTCCGGCTCCAGCAGGTCGTTGATGGCCACGATCTGGATATCGCTGCCGAAGTTCTTCACCGCCGAGCGCAACACGTTGCGGCCGATGCGGCCGAAGCCATTGATGCCTACCTTGATCGCCATGAAGCCACTCCTGGTTGAAGACGGGGACGGGAAAGACCGGTATTTTAGCGGCATCGCGTACCCGCTTTAACCCCCAATCCAAGGTTTCTGAATGCCACGCCTGCACTTAAAGACCCTGCAGACCCTCCTGCTCGTGTTTCTGCCGCTTTTCACGGCCCCTGCACTGGCCTGGTCCAACCAGGGACACCGGCTGGTGGGAGAACTCGCCCAACGGCGCCTGACGCCCGCGGCCAATGCGCAGGTCGCCGCGCTGCTGGCGGGCGAACCCGAGCCCAGCCTTGCCGGCGTGGCCTCGTGGGCCGATACGTTGCGCAAGAGCAATCCTGAAAGCTACAAGAAGACCGAGCGTTGGCATTACGTCAATTTCCCGGTCGGAACCTGCGCCTACCGCCCCCAGCGCGACTGCCCCGATGGCAACTGCGTGGTGGGCCAGATCGAGCGCCAGCGCGCCCTCCTGGGCGATCGCGCGCAGCCGCTGCAGACGCGGCGCGAAGCGCTGAAGTTCCTCGTGCATTTCGTCGGCGATTTGCACCAGCCCCTGCACGCCGGCAACCGCAAGGACAAAGGCGGCAACGACTTCCAGATAAGCCTGCGCACCGACCTGCAGCCGGAGGCCTATGCGCAGAAGAACTACGTCGATGGCGTGATGGGCACCAACCTGCATTCTGTCTGGGACTATTACATCCTGGCTTCGGAACGCCTGTCCAATTCGCAGTACGCCGATCGTCTGGCCGCATTGCCCTGGCCGCCCAAGCTGCCCGGCAAATCCGCCAACCCCGCCGATTGGGCCAGCGAGTCCTGCAAACTGCTCGATTCGCAGCATCTTTATCCCAAGTCGCACAAGATGGACGGCCGTTACCTGGATGCGCAGCGGCCGCTGGCCGAAAGCCAGCTGCGGATCGCAGCGAAACGGCTTGCCGACCTGCTCAACGCCACACTGACCGACTGACGCACGCCATGCGACCCGCCGTCCATCCCCTGCACCACGCCGATACCGGCACCTGGAGCTACGTGGTGGCGGACCCGGCCACGCGCGTGGCGGCGATCATCGATCCGGTGCTGGACTTCGACGCCAAATCCGCGTGCATCGGCCACGTTTCCGCGCAGAAGCTGCTGGATATCGTGCAGCAGCACGCCTACGACGTGCGCTGGCTGCTGGAGACCCACGCGCATGCCGATCATCTTTCCGCGGCGAACTGGTTGAAGCGGCAATTTCCGTCGGCGACGCTGGCCATCGGCACAGGCATCTGCGAGGTGCAGAGAACCTTCGCTTCGCGGCTGGATCCCGACGGCGCGCTCGACACCCACGGTTCGCAGTTCGACCGGCTTTTCGGCGACGACGAGCGTTTCGAAGTGGGTTCCCTGCAGGCGCGCACCATTCCCGTGCCCGGCCATACCCGCGACAGCCTGGCTTATCTGATCGGCGATGCCTTGTTCACCGGCGACTCGCTGTTCATGCCCGACGCCGGTACCGCGCGCTGCGATTTCCCGGGCGGCGATGCGGCGACGCTGTATCGCTCCATTCGCCGGCTCTACGATGGGTTGCCGGACGCCACGCGGATGTTCGTCTGCCACGACTATGGGCCCGGAGGCCGCGAAGTCGCCTGCGAAACCACCATCGGCGAGCAACGGCGCGGCAACATCCATGTCCGCGACGGCGTGGACGAAAACGCCTTCGTAACACTACGCAATGCGCGCGATGCCACACTCGCGATGCCGGCCTTGATCCTGCCCTCGCTGCAGGTCAATCTGCGCGGCGGCGCCTTGCCCGAACCCGAAGGCAATGGCGTGCGGTACCTGCGGATTCCCCTCGATTCGTTGTGAGAAAGCCATGACCGTTTTTTCAGCGTATTGCAGAGTCGCGATAGCCCTTGTCCTGCTTGGCGCCGTTTCATCGCTGCGCGCCCAGGATCACAGCCACGCGTCCGAGCCCACTTCCCCTTCGCCGCTGTCGGTGCCGCTGGATGAAGCGACGCTGGCCACGCTTCCACGCACGGCCTTGGTCGTCACCGCGCACGGCAAAACCGTGACCTGCACCGGCGTCAAGCTCTCGGCCCTGCTGACCCGCGCCGGAGTGTTGTCCGCAGAGCACCTGCGCGGCCCCGCGCTGGCCAGCTACGTGCTGGTGGCCGCTCGCGACGGCCATCGCGTGATCTATTCGCTGGCCGAGCTGGAACCCACGCTAGGCAACAGCAATGTAGTGCTGGTGAACCAGTGCGACGACAAGCCCTTGCCCGACGACAGCGGCCCCTTGCGCCTGATCGCACCCCAAGAATCGCGGCACGCACGCTGGGTGCGCCAGGTGCAGTCGATCACCGTGGTGGCCGCGCCATGAACAATCTTTCCGCCTCGATACTGCGTACCTGCGCCTTGCTGTTGTCGCTGGGCCTGGCGACGGCTCCGGTGCAGGCCGCCGAGACTTCCGCACCGCTGACCGTGTTCGCCGCAGCCAGCCTGAAGGAATCGCTGGACGAAGCAGCCGTGGCTTACCGGAAACAGACCGGACAGGAAGTGCGCGTGTCCTACGCGGCCAGTTCGGCGCTGGCACGGCAGATAGAACAGGGCGCGCCCGCCGATGTCTTCGTGTCCGCCGACCTGGACTGGATGGACTACCTGCAGCAACGCAAGCTGGTCGACACCGCGACCCGACGCAACCTGCTGGGCAATACGCTGGTGTTGGTGGCGCCGGCCAGCGGCAACACCAAGGCGGTGACGCTGAAGCGCGGCGTCGACCTGCTGCCGCGGCTCGGTCCGAACGGCCGCATGGCGCTGGCGTTGACGGCAAGTGTGCCGGCGGGCAAGTACGCCAAAGCCTCCTTCACCTCGCTGGGCGTGTGGGACGCGCTGGCGCCGCGCGTGGCCGAAGCGGAGAACGTGCGCGCCGCACTGATGCTGGTAGCGCGCGGCGAAGCGCCGCTGGGCGTGGTCTACGGCAGCGATGCCAAAGCAGAACCGGCCGTGCGCGTGGTGGCGACCTTCCCCGCCGACAGCCACCCGCCCATCGTGTATCCGGCCGCGCGCCTGTCGGCGAGCGCGCATCCGCAAGCGGCCGCCTTCACTCGATGGCTTGCCGGCCCGGCGGCGACGGCGATCTTCCGCAAGCACGGTTTCACCAAGCCCTGATCCTTGCGAACGCATGACGTTCTTCAGCAATGACGAACTCACGGCGATCGCGCTGAGCCTGAAAGTGGCCAGCGTGGCCGCGCTGGCCAGTCTGCCGTTCGGCATCGCCCTGGGCTGGTTGCTGGCGCGCAAGCGCTTCTTCGGCAAATCCCTGCTCGACGCGCTGGTGCACCTGCCGCTGGTGCTGCCGCCGGTGGTGGTCGGCTATGTGCTGCTGGTGAATTTCGGCAGCCAGGGCGCGATCGGGAAAATGCTTGCGAATGTGGGCATCGATTTCTCGTTCCGCTGGACCGGCGCTGCGCTGGCCAGCGCGATCATGGGTTTCCCCCTGATGGTGCGTGCGATCCGTCTGTCGATAGAAGGCGCCGACCGTCGTTTGGAACAGGCCGCCGCCACCCTCGGCGCCAGCCCATGGCGGGTGTTCTGCACCATCACTTTGCCGCTGGCGTTCCCGGGCATCGTCGCCGGCACGGTACTGGCCTTCGCCAAGGCGCTGGGCGAATTCGGCGCCACCATCACCTTCGTCTCCAACATTCCCGGCGAGACGCAGACGCTGTCGTCGGCCATCTACGGGTTGATGCAGGTGCCCGGCGGCGAAACCGGCATCTGGCGGCTGGCCATCGTCGCTGTCGCCATCTCGCTGCTGGCGCTGCTGCTGTCGGAATGGCTGACCCGCCGCCAACGCGACGATGAGGTGCATTGATGCTGTCGCTGGATCTGCAGCTTCGCCGCGGAAGTTTCGAACGCCATGTCCGCATCCAGGACGATGCGCGGGTGATCGCGCTCAGCGGGCATTCCGGTGCGGGCAAGACCAGCGTACTGCACGCCATCGCCGGATTGGTGAAGCCGCTGTCGGGCCATATCCGGGTCGATGGCCGCACGCTGTACGACAGCGCCGTGGGCATCAACCTGCCCGTGCATCTGCGCCGCGTCGGTTACGTGTTCCAGGATGCGCGCCTGTTCCCGCACCTGGACGTGCGCCGCAACCTGGAATACGGGCGCCACGTCGGCGACGCGGCGCCCGGGCCGGGCTTCGACAGCGTGGTCGAACTGCTGGGCATCGGGCCGCTGCTGCGGCGACGCACCGCCAACCTGTCCGGCGGCGAAACCCAGCGCATCGCCCTGGGCCGCGCCCTGCTCTCGCTACCGGCGCTGTTGCTGCTGGACGAGCCCCTGTCGATGCTGGACCTGGCCCGGCGCGAGGAACTCATTCCCTATCTGCAACGCGTGCGCGACGAGACCACTCTGCCCATCGTCTACGTCAGCCATTCGGCCGAGGAAGTGAAGCGGCTGACCGATGCGGTGCATGCGCTGGATTGACGCAGGCCCATGGCGGCGGGCGCAGCGGGCCGTTACCCTGCGCCCATGACCGTACGCCTCAGCGACCTGGACGAAGCCGTGGAATTGCTGCTCAAGCGCATTCCCGGCACCCTGCGCATCGGCGCGCCGCTGGGCATCGGCAAGCCGCATCGGCTGCTCAACGCGCTTTACTCTCGCGTGCAAGCGCAGCCCGAGCGCAGGCTGGAGATCTACACTGCGCTGTCGCTTGATCCGCCTTCGGCCGCGCCGGGCCTGGAGCGGCGCTTCCTGGGGCCATTCGCGGCACGACACTTCGGCGACGATTTCCCGCGCTTGAAGTACGTCGAAGCGATGAAGCGCGACGCACTGCCTGCCAACATCGCAGTCGAAGAGTTCTACATGCAGTCCGGCGCGCTGCTGAAATCCTCGCAGGCCCAGCGCGCCTACACCAGCCTCAACTACACCCAGGCCGCCGCCGGCGTGGCGCAACGCGGGGCCAACGCGATCCTGCAGAAGGTTGCGCTGGAACCCGACGGCACACGGCTGTCGCTCTCCTGCAACAACGACACCACCCAGGACACCCTCGATGCGATCCGCGCGCTCGGATTGCCGCGCCCGTTGCTGGTCGCGGAAATCGATCCGCAGCTGCCCTGGATCGACGGCACCGCGGCGGTGGAAGAAAGCTTCTTCGACATCGTGATAACGCCGCCCGGCCCGTATCCGAAGCTGTTCGCGTTGCCGCGCCAGCCGGTGGGCGACGTGGATTACGCCATCGGCCTGTACGCCAGCACCCTGGTGCGCGACGGCGGCACGCTGCAGATCGGCATCGGCGCGCTGGCCGATGCGCTGTCGCATGCGCTGGCGCTGCGCCACACCGACAACGAAAAATACCGCGAAGTGCTGCATGCGCTGGACCCGGAACTGGCGCACCACCCGGCGGTGATCGCCAGCGGCGGCATGGACCCGTTCGCCGTCGGCCTGTACGGCTGCAGCGAGATGCTCAACGAAGGCTTCAAGCGCCTGGTCGAGGCCGGCGTCATCCGCCGCAAGGTGGTGGACGACGAAGCGCTGATGACGCGCATCGCCCAGGGCACCGCCAATCTTGGCGACCAGGCCCGACTGGAACGCGACGGACAATACCTGCACGGCGCCTTCTATCTGGGTTCGCCGGCGTTCTACGACTGGCTGCGCCACCTTCCCGACGACCAGCGTCGCGGCATCGGCATGCGCCGCATCAGCGAAATCAACCAGCTCTACGGCGGGCACGAATCGCTCGAACGCCTGCAGCGCAGCGGATCGCGCTTCTTCAACACCTGCATGATGGCTACCGCCTTGGGCGATGCGGTGTCCGATGGGCTGGAGGACGGGCGCATCGTGTCCGGCGTGGGCGGGCAATACAACTTCGTGGCCATGGCCCATGCGCTGGAGGACGCGCGCAGCGTGCTGATGTTCCGTTCGCAGCGCGGCGACGGCGACAAGGCCGAGTCCAGCGTGCGATGGAACTACGGCCACACCACCATCCCACGACATCTGCGCGACATCTACGTCAATGAATACGGCATCGCCGACCTGCTGGGACAGACCGACGAAGACTGCGTGATCGCCATGGCGGGGATCGCCGATGCGCGGTTCCAGGCCGGCTTGCTTGAGAAGGCGAAGCAGTCGAAGAAACTGCGCACGGATTTCTCCGCCGAACCGGAATGGGCACGCAACACGCCGCAACGGTTGCGCGACGCGCTGGCGCCGTTCCGCAGCGACGGCACGCTGCCGGACTATCCGCTGGGCAGCGATTTCACCGAAGTGGAGCAGCGTTTGGTGAAAGCGTTGGGCTGGTTGAAAACGGAAACGGACACGCTACCGCGCAAATTGCGCACCGTCTGCAGCGCGCTGTTCTTCGCCGCCCAACGGACCGATACCGAAGCGCTGCAGCGCATGGCGCTGGACCGGCCCGCCGGTGCGGGCGAATGGCTGTACGCCAGACTGGTATCGCTGGCGCTGTCGAAAACCCGTTCTCTCTCCCGGCCCTGATCCGCGGATCAAGGCTTGGCGATACGTTGCACGATGAGCTCGGCGAGTTTGTCGTAGGCGCCGTCGAAATGATGTCCGCCCGGCAGCGATTGCGCATGCACATGCCCGGGCGGGATATCCGGGCATAGCGAGTCGTCCTCGTCCTCACCGTAGAGGCATAGCGTGTCCGCCTCGCTCAATTTCACCGCCTCGGGCAGGATCGGCAGGCCGTCGTCCTTGCCGATCCAGTTGGCGAGATGGAATTCGAAGGAAGCGTTCTGCCCCAGACCCATGAGCACGGTCTGCGCCACCAGCGTGCGCGATGCGTCGGACAGCCGGTTGACCGCGAAAGGCAGTACGTCGGCGCCCTGCGAATAGCCGATCAGCACGACCCGTTTCCTGCCCCAATGCTTGGCGTAATAACGCACGATCCGGTCGATGTCGGCAGCCAGTTCGTCGGGTTCGCGCGCCTTCCAGAAATAGCGCAACGAGTCGAAACCGACCACCGGAATCCCCTTGGCAACGAGCGCGCCCGCCACTTCCTTGTCCAATCCGGCCCAGCCGCCATCGCCGCTGAGCAGAATGGCGAAGGTGTCGCTGTCGCCGCCGGCCGGTACTTCTATCAAAGGCAGGTCGACCAGTTTCGGCGGCGGCGGCGGAAGCGCGATATCGCGCCCCGCGGTCAATACGCGGTAACTGGCCAGTAGCGCCGGCAGTGCACCTTTGTCGGCCCACAGATTCCGTTCGCGGCCAGGCAGCGCCGACAGCGCGGCGCCGTGGGTGCGACCTACGAAATCGCGCACGCTGGCGACCGCACAGCGATCGTCATTGGTCTGCTGCAGCACGACCCAGGGTTGCGGCAACTCCGGTACGGGCGCGAGGACCGAAACATCGCCCTTGGCCTCCTCAAGGAAGCGCTTGTCGTCGCGCTGGCACAGCGGCTTTCCCAGATCGAGCCGCGGGCAGAACGACAATGAGATCGCCCCGGCGAAGGTGTCCTGGTCGGCGACCGCCTGCATCGCATAGGCCAACGCAGCGCCGGAGCCATAGCCGACCAGCAAGGGCGTGCGGTAGGTGGGCTGGCGCGCGTAGCCTTGCAGATAGTGCGAAAGGTTCTCCAGATCGCCGTCCGGCAGCACGCAATCGCCGCCGCCCTTGGCCAGGGCTTTGCGCAGCCCAGGCGTGTCTATGCCCGCCACCATCGCGCCTTCCTTGGCCAGGGCGCGGGCGGCCAGGTCCAGGGCGCCGTCCCAACCGCCATCGCCGGAAAGGAACAACACGAATTGCCTGGCATCCCCTTGCGGCCGGTACAACGCGACGCGGTCGAAGGAACCGTGCGAGATACGCTCTTGCGCATGCGTCGGCAACGCGGACAGGGACGCGAGCAACAGCGAAACCACGAAGCGCTTGATCATTTCGCGATGACTCCTTTCAAACCGCCGCTGATCAAAGCGGCGATGTCGGCCAACAGTAGCAATGGGGCGATGCCGCCCGGCGACGCCAGATAGCGCGCTTCCCATTGCGGATCGAATTTTTCCTTGAACGCGCGCAGCCCGCGGAAATTGTAGAAATTCTCGCCGTGCGCGAACAACAACCGCCCCCCGCGGTGCCAGAACGGGGCCAGCGCATGCTTGGCCATGCCCGACAGCGGCGCCATGCCCAGTCCGAACCGCTGGAATCCGAGCCCGCGCAAATGCAGCAGCAGTTCGGCGAACAGGAAATCCATGGCGCCGTACGGCATCTTCGGCAGGTGGCGCATCAGGTCGACGGTGGCCTCGGCCTTGGTGTCGGTAGTCAGCAGCGTGGCGAAGGCGACGATGCGGCCTTCATGGCGCACCACCGCGACCGGCTGCCTCAGCACGTAGTCGTCGATGAAGGCGCCCACCGAGAAGCGTTTCTCGGCGGTGCGGTGTTCGGCCAGCCACGCGTCGGAAACCGCGCGCAGTTCCTCCAGGATCGCCGGCACCGCTTCCACCGGCACCATCTCGAACACGGCGCCTTCGCGTTCGGCGCGCTTGATGCTGTAGCGCAGGTTGGAGCGGCGTTTGCCTTCCAGCGAGAAATCGGCCAGCGGCACGTAGGCGTATTCGCCCAACTTGAACAGGCGCAGGCCGGCGTCCAGGTACATCGACAGCGACTGAGGACGCACCTGATAGAAACAGGCGCGCCCTCCCGCGTCGCGCGCGCGCTCCACCAGTCGCCACACCAGTTCGGCTTGTTCGTTCTCCGGCCCCAGCGGATCGAACAGACCGATCCACGAGCGCCGCTGGCGTCCGAACATCGCCATGGCATTGCCGGTTTCGGAAAACAGGAACTGCTTGTCGCCGGTCAGCGCCAGAAAACCGTCGGCGTTGTCCTGCCGGCGGACGATCACGTCCGCGCGCGCCAGCGCTGCCGCATCCGGCGGTTCCGCCGTCGCCGAGGCAGGACGCAGCAGCTGGCGCACCGCCAGCACCAGCGCCAGCAAGGCGATGCCGACCAGCGCGCGCAACGAGCGCGGCGCATGGCCGTCGAACTCGAACTGCCACCACAATTCGCGGGTGTAGTCGACGTCCTGATACGCGAAGAACAACAACGCGACCAATGCAGCGAGAATCGCCGCCA
The DNA here is from genome assembly GCA_036383995.1 of Pseudoxanthomonas sp. Taxonomy (GTDB): domain Bacteria; phylum Pseudomonadota; class Gammaproteobacteria; order Xanthomonadales; family Xanthomonadaceae; genus Pseudoxanthomonas_A. Next base: position 60,875 of record DASVNG010000056.1, on the reverse strand, counting down.
CCGCCAGCAGCCAGCCGCCGGTGAACGGCACCGACAGCAGCGAGGCCTTGCGCGTGAATTGTTTGCGCGACAGGGCCAGCGCGGTCACCAGCGAGACCAGCAGCACCGCTTCGCCCACGGCGATGCCCTTGGGCAACGTCATCAGCAGAGTCATCGCCGCCAGTCCCAGTCCCGCCCACCACGCCGCATCCAGCCGCGACAGCATGCCGCGCGCGACGAACAGCAGCGCCAGGCCGGCGACGCTGCTGAGGAAATGCGACGCTTCCACCAACGGCAGCGGCACGTGCATGGCCAGCAATTCGGTGGCTTCTTCGGTGGCCGGCGTCACTCCCGACACCAGCACCACCACCGCCACGACCAGCGTATAGGCGGCGAGCAACAACGGCGCCAGACTGCTGACCGCCCTGGTCACCGGTGCCGCGACCCCGCTGCGCAATTCGTGCAGCATCATCAGCAGCATGGCCAGCAGCAGCGGCAGCACGTAATAGACAAGGCGATAAAGCACCAGCGCACCGGCCAACGCCTCGGCAGGCACTCGCCCGCCCAGAGCCACCAGCATCACCGCTTCGAACACGCCCAGTCCGCCCGGCACGTGGCTGATGACGCCCAGCACCAATGCCGCGGCGTAGAAACCGATGAAGACCGGGAAGCTCACCGCGCCATCGGGCAGCAGCACCCACAGCACCGCGCCTGCCGCCAGAATGTCCAGCACCGACCACAGCAACTGCCGCAACGCCAGCGAGGCCTGCGGCAGGCGCACGGACAGGCGCCCGAACAAACGGCGTTCGCGGCCGTCGCGGCACCACACCAGCAGAGCGCCGATCGCGGCCAGGACCAGCCATGCGCCAGCCGATAGCAGCCAGGCCGGAACGTGCACCAGCGGAGCGAGTACTTGCGCATCCCACAGCAAGCCCAAAGCTCCCACCGTACCGACGCCCAAACCGAAGGCCACCGCATTGAAAGCGATGGCCCGCGAAATCAACCCGGCTTCCACCCCAGCGGCCCCGTAAAGACGCATGCGCACCGCACCGCCGGTGAACACGCCCAAGCCGATGGTATTGGTCAGCGCGTAAGCGATGAACGAGGTCTGCGCGACTACCCGGTAGGGCACCGACGCGCCCACGTAGCGAAGCGAGGAGTGGTCGTAGCCGCTCAACGCCAGGTAGCTCACCGCCGTGGCCAGCAAGGCCAGCGCCAAATCGCCGGAGTCGACCCCACGCACAGCCGCTACGACCTGGTCGTAGCTGATTTCCTGCCACAGGCCTTTGAAGGCGAACGCCAGCAAGCCCGCCAGCGCGATCACGCCCGCCGCCAGCAACCAGGGCCTGCCCCGCTGCAGCAAGGGCAGCCATGAGGCCGCCCTGAAATCGATGGTCCGCTGTCTGCGCAACATGACCCCTAACCGTCTTTGAGCGACACCCTGCGACAGTTTTTCATCTGTCTCAGTTCCCCGCCTTTATCGCGCAAGTGGCGAGGCATCGCCGTGAAGGCGATGCGTTTTGCCGGTCCGTTCGCGCGAAGGGGCTCAGCCCAGCGCTTTGGCCGCTTCCACCACTTTCTCGGCGGTGATGCCGAAGTACGGGTACAGGGCCTCGGCCGGTGCGGAGGCGCCGAAGGTGTCGATACCGATCACCGCACCGTCCAGGCCCACGTACTTGCGCCAGAAATCGGTGACCGCCGCTTCCACCGCCACGCGCTTGCGTACCGACTTGGGCAGCACGGATTCGCGGTATTCGGCCGGCTGGCGGTCGAACACGTCGGTCGAGGGCATCGACACCACGCGGGTCTTGATGCCGGCCGCGTCCAGCGTGGCCTTGGCTTGCGTGGCCAGACCGACTTCCGAACCGGTAGCGATCAAGATCACGTCAGCGTTGCCGCCTTCGGCATCGGCCAGCACGTAGCCGCCGCGCGCGATGTTGGCGACCTGCGCTTCATCGCGCGGCTGGTGCGGCAGGTTCTGGCGGCTGAAGACCAGGCAGCTGGGGCCGTCCTTGCGTTCGATGGCGGCACGCCAGCACACGGCCGATTCCACCGCATCGCAGGGACGCCAGACGTCGTTGTTGGGGATGTAGCGCAGCGAGGCCAGATGCTCGACCGGCTGATGGGTGGGGCCGTCTTCGCCCAGGCCGATGGAATCGTGCGTGTACACGTGGATCGCATGCGCCGGGTTGAGCGCGCTCATGCGCACCGCATTGCGCGCGTAATCGCTGAACACCAGGAAGGTGGCGTCGAACGGAATGAAGCCGCCGTGCAGCGCCAGGCCGTTGCTGATCGCGGTCATGGCGAATTCGCGCACACCGTAATACACGTAGTTGGCGTTGGGATCGTCGGTGGCCACCGACTTGCTGGCCTTCCACAGGGTCAGGTTGGAATGGGCCAGATCGGCCGAACCGCCGATCAGCTCCGGCAGCAGCGGCGCGAAGGCTTCGATGGCCATCTGCGAGGCCTTGCGCGAGGCGATCACGGGACCTTCTTCCTGCAGCTTGGCGATGAAGGCATTGGCCGATTCGACGAAACCTTCCGGCAGGTCGCCGTGCGAACGACGCGACAACTCCGCCGCCTCGCTGCCGTAGCTGGCGGCGTACTGGTCGAACAGCGCGTTCCATTGGTCCTCACGCACCGCGCCAGTCTGATCGGCGCGCCAGCCGGCGTAGATTTCTTCCGGAATTTCGAACGGACCGTACGGCCATTCCAACTGCACGCGTGCGGCAGCCAGTTCGTCCTTGCCCAGCGGCGCGCCGTGCGAGGATTCCTTGCCCTGTTTGTTCGGCGCGCCGAAACCGATGGTGGTGCGGCAGCAGATCAGGGTCGGCCTGTCGGAAGTCTTCAGCGCGGTGTCGATGGCGGTCTTGATCTCCACCGCATCCTGGCCGTTGACCTTGCGGATCACCTGCCAGCCGTAGGCTTCGAAGCGCGCGGGCGTGTCGTCGGTGAACCAGCCGTCGGTGTTGCCGTCGATGGAGATCTTGTTGTCGTCCCAGAACGCGACCAGCTTGCCCAGGCCCCAGGTGCCGGCCAGCGAGGCGGCTTCGTGCGAGATGCCTTCCATCAGGCAGCCGTCTCCCATGAACACCCAGGTGCGGTGGTCGACGATCTGGTGTTCGGGACGGTTGTAGCGCTGCGCCAGCAGTTTTTCGGCCAGCGCGAAACCCACCGCATTGGCGAAGCCCTGGCCCAGCGGCCCGGTGGTGGTTTCCACGCCGGGGGTTTCGCTGTGCTCGGGATGGCCGGCGGTCTTGCTGTGCAATTGGCGGAAATGCTTCAGCTCTTCCAGCGGCAGGTCGTAGCCGCTGAGGTGCAGCAGGGCGTACTGCAGCATCGAACCGTGGCCGTTGGACAGCACGAAGCGGTCGCGGTTGAACCACTTCGGATTCTTGGGGTTGTGGCTGAGGTAGTCGTTCCACAGCACTTCGGCGATGTCGGCCATGCCCATGGGCATGCCGGGATGGCCGGATTTGGCGGCTTCCACCGCGTCGGCGGCGAGGAAACGGATGGCGTTGGCAAGCTGGCGGCGGCCAGGCTTGTTGGAGGCGGACGTCGTCATGGGGGCGATTTCAGTGAGGTCGCCCGTGGCTCGGGCGACCCTATTGTCCCATGGTTGGAGCGCAGAGCGCTTGCTCTTGCCCCCTTTGGAAAAGGGGACTACGGGGGATTTGCTCTTGGCACCAAGAGCAAATCCCCCTCAATCCCCCTTTTTCAAAGGGGGAGGTCAGTCCAGGGCTTTTGGCTGATCCTTTTCCCCATGAGCCACCAGCGTGGCCAGGGTCAGGTCACCGGTCACGTTCAGGGTGGTGCGGCACATGTCCAGGAAGTGGTTCACACCCAGGATCATGCCGATCCCGACCGGATCCACCCCGACCATGGCGCAGATCAGGGCGACCACGGGCAGCGAGCCGGAAGGCACGCCGGCCGTGCCGATGCCGCCCAGGATGCAGACCAGCATCACCATGACCTGTTGCCAGATGGTCAGGTCCACGCCGAAGAACTGGGCCAGGAACAGCACGGTGACGCCCTCGAACAAGGCGGTGCCGTTCTGGTTGGCGGTGGCGCCCACGGTCAGCACGAAGCGGGAGACGCGGTTGGGCAGGTGCAGCTTTTCCTCGGCCACGCGCAGCGAAGTGGGCAGCGTGGCGTTGCTGGAGGCGGTGGAGAACGCCATCACGCTGGCTTCCTGGGTGGCGCGGAAGAACGCCAGCGGCGACTTGCCCACCGCTTTCAGGGCCAGCGAATAGACCACGAACATGTGCAGCGCCAGCGCCACCACCACCACGCCCACATACGCGCCCAGCCGCACCAGCAGGTCGAAGCCGAAGATGGCGGCCAGGTTGAACATGAAGCAGGCCACCGCATACGGCGCCAGCCGGATCACCAGCCCGATCAGGGTCATGGAAATCTCGAACACGCCCTCGATGCCGCGCTTGAGGATGGAGGTGTTCTCGCTTTCGGTCAGCACCAGGCCCACGCCGAACATGACCGCGAAGAACATCAGCGACAGGATGGCGCCGTTGTTGCCGGCCGCTCCGATGACGTTGTCCGGCACGATCGACAGCAGCATGTCGATGCCGCGCGGTTGTTTGTCGACGCTGGCGACGATTTCCTTGGCGCGCTCGGCGTTGTCGGTCAGCAGGCTCTGCGCCAGGGCCGGGTCCACGCCGGCGCCGGGCTTGAGCAGGTTCACCAGCACCAGGCCGATGATCACCGCCACCGAGGACAGGATCACGGTGTAGGCCAGCGTCTTCCAGCCGATGCGGCCCAGTGCGCGGATGTCGCCCATCTCGGCGATGCCCACCACCAGCGCCGAGAACAGCAACGGCACGATGAGCATGAAGATGAGGTTGAGGAAGATCTTGGAAAATGGGGTGGTCACGTAAGTGGTGACCGACTTGACCCATTCCGCGTCGCCGCCGCCGGTCGCGTGCACCACCAGTCCCAACAGCAGGCCAAAACCGAAGCCGATGGCCATCTTCCAGTGCAAGGGAAGCTTCTTCCTGCCGGAAACGGGCGTCTCGCTCATGCGGTGGTTCCTATACGGACAAGGCCGCAGCTTAGCAAACCTCCCGCAACGGCCCTAGGAACGACACCCTCGATCTTTGAACATCAAAGGCCTCGCGACTCGCGTCGCTCCTACAGAGGCCTCTTCATCTCGGATACAACGGTGGAAGCACTTCCCTGGCCGGCTTGGAAGCGGCCCGCCACACCGGTCCATTCCGGAACGCCTCGCGCAAGGCCGCACGCGCGGCGACGCCATCGCCGTCGGCCCAGCGCGCGCGCCGCAGCTGTTCCACCGCATCGCGTTGCCCAGGCGATTCCAGCCTTGCGATCAGAGCATCGAGGTCGGTACTGGGAGGCATGGACATGCCGCGCAGCGCATCGCCCACTTCCTCCAGATCGCCGCTGTCCAGCGCGCGCTTGAGGTCGGCCAGCGTCTGCGTGGGCAACGCCTCTACGGGTCCTTCTCCGGCGCGCACAAGCGACCGGCGCGCAACGGGCACTGCGGCGCGGCGCTGCAGCGCCCAGATCAAGGTGAGCAGCCACAGTCCGGCGAACGCCACCGCCAGCCAGGCCCAAACATTGTCGGGCAGACGCATGCGCTCGCTGACGGCGGCTGGCAGGGAGCTGTCGCCAGTGCTGGTTGTGTCCGCCGCCGCCGGAAGCGTCGAATCCGCGAACCCGCCGGCGCCGGGTGCGACCTGCAGGGTCAGGTCGGGCAGGCTGGCGCTCTTCGCCGTGCCGTTCCGCACATCCCACCACGCCATCTTCGCACCGGGCACGACCAGTTTGCCGGCACCGTTGGGCACCAGCGAATAGCGCCGGGTCAGCTTCACCTGCGGAGATCCGGCATTGAAGGTTTCGTTGTATTGCGGCGGTTCGGCGAACACCTGCGCGCCGGCCACCGACGGCGCGGGCAGCTCGGGCATCTGCGCCTGCGTCGCGCCCTGCGCGACGACTTCCACCACCAGCGTCGCCGCCTCGCCCGCGCGCAACGATTGCGGCGCGCCGACGTAGCGCATGCGCAGGTCGCGCAGCGGCAGCCAGGGCTGCGGCGCATTGGCCGGCTGCGCACGTACTTCCACCGTGCGGGGCGCGCCGTTGGCGCGCATCTCGCGGCTGTTGCCGCCCAGCAGGTCGTCCATCCACCCGCCCACGCCGCGGCCCGCGAAGCGGGGACCGGGGATCATCAACTTGCCGCTGCGCTCGGGCACCATCATGAAGCGCCGTTCCACCACGTTGTAGCGGCGGCCGTTGAATTCGCGGACCGATTGCACATCGTCGCCCACGCGTTGCAGGGAAGCGCCGTCGGGAGCATCCAGGTCCAGTTGGCCCGAAGCCAGCGGCACTCCGTAGAACAACCGCAGGGTGACGCCGACGGACTGCTGCACGTAAGGATTGGGATCGTCGACTTCGGTTTCCAGAAAGGCGGCCGCGTTGCCGCGCGGCGATACGGGCGCGGAGGCTTCGACCACCAACGCCAGCGGCTGGCTGCTTTGCGCGCCGACGCGCAAGGCGGGAATGGCCAGCGTGCCGGCGCGGCGGGGAGAAAGATTGACGACGTAGACGACCTTGGCCGTCACCGCGCCGTTGACCATCTGCACCTGGCGGCTGCTGGCCTGCCCGCTGAGATCGAAATCGACGCGCAATGGTGAAAAATCCGGAGCCGCGGCGGCCTGGTCGGTTTCGATGTTGAGCGTGGCCGATTCGCCCAGCGCGATCCGATTGCTATCCAGCCAGGCACGGGTCGCGGCCTGCGCCGCATCCACACCCATGGCCGAAGCAAGCAAGCAGAACAGCGCCAGGATCAGGTTGCGTTTCATTGTCCTTCCTTCTGCCGGCGTTCGTATTCCAGCTGGAATTTCGTTTTCAGCAGGCCGCCCGGCTCATCGGGCACGCGCCGCAGCCAGGCTTCCACGGCCTGCCTGCGCTCGCGTTGTTCGGGGGTTTCCGTGGGCCGGGCCGCCTGCGGATCGTTCTTGCCCGTTTGCGCGGATTGCTTGCCCGCCTGGGCCATGGCCTGCTGCATGCGTTGGCGCTGCGCCGCATCGGCGGCCTGCTGCGCTTTGGCGTCGGCGGCCTGTTGTTGCTGTGTGCGCGGTTGCTCGGGCGTTTGTCCCGCGCCGGTCTTCGGCGGAGTCTGCTGCGGAGTGCGCGCCTTGTCCTGCGCGTCGGAAGGCGGTTGCTTCGGCTCGGTCTTGCCGTCGCCCGTTTGCCCGCTCTTCTGCTGCTGGTCCTTCTGCTTGCCCTGGTCTTGGTTCTGGTTCTGGTTCTGGTTTTGATTCTGGTTCTGTCCGCCTGGTGGTTTGCGCTTGCGCGCCGCGTCCACCACTTTGCGGTTCTCGATCGCGTCTTCCATCTTCGGCTGCCGCTTGAGCGCCTGATCGTAGGCGGCGATCGCTTCGTCGTACTTGCCCTGTTTGGCCAGCGCGTTGGCCTGGTTGTACCAGGCATCGGCGCTGTCGATGCCGGTGAAAGCCTGTTCGGCCGCGGCGTAGTCGCCTTTGCGGTAAGCATCGGCGCCGTTTTCGATACGAGCGTGCTCGCGCTGATCGGTTCGCTGCCACCAGTCGTTTTCCGCCGCCTGCGCCGTGCCCGGCATCGCCAGGGGCAGGCACAGGCAGAGCGCTATCGCCGCGAACGCGCCGCCGCGACGGAATGCGAACAACGCCAGCAGCATCAACGGCGGCAGCAGCCAGTAGCCATCGTCCTGCCAGGCCAGACCCTTCTTGCCGCGCGCGGCGCTGGCATCGGTTTCGCGCGGCACCAGCAGCTCCAATGCGCGCAAATCGGAGTCGTCGGCAGTGACGGTCTGATAGCGGCCGCCACCGGCCGCGCTCAGCGCCCGCAACGTTCCCGCCTGCAGGCGCGCCTGCGCGATGCGGCCTTCGGCAGTGCGGTAAGGCGCGCCCGCCGCCGTGCCCAGGCCCAGGGTCGATACGCGATAACCCTGGCGCAACGCTTCGGCCGCGGCGCTGTCGGCCGCCGCATCGGCATGGTCGCTGACCAGCACGATATCGCCGCGTTCGAAACCGGCCTGCTGCAACAGACGCACCGACCAGGCGATGGCCTTGCCGGGTTGCTGTCCATCCACCGGCATCACATCCGGTTCCAGCGCATCCAGGAACAACGCCACGTTGGCCGCATCGTCGGTGAGCGGCGCCACCGTGAAGGCCTCGCCTGCATAAGCCACCAGCGCGACCTGCCCGCCGGCGCGTTCGCGCAGCAGAGTGGCCAGCTTGGCGCGCGCCTGCAGCAGGCGCGATGGCGGCAAGTCAGAAGCCGCGATGCTGCTGGACAGATCCAGTGCGATCACCAGCGGCGAATGCGATTGCCACAGCGGCTGCTCGCCCTGGCGCCAGCTGGGTCCGGCGAGCGCGAGGACGGCGATGACGTAACCCAGCGCGCCCATCCACAAAGCGCCGCGCACCGCCTTGCCGCCGTGTTCCAGCAGGTGCGGCAATAGATGCGCATCCACCACGCCCTTCCATACATTGTCGTTGCGCTGGCGCATGCGCCACAGCGCCCACAAGGCAGGCAGGGCCAGCAACGCCCATAACCAATGCGGGCGCAGCAGGTGCAACGCGTCCAGCCAGCCGCTCATTGCAACCGCCTCGGCAGCAGGAATGCGAGCAATGCGACCAGCAAGGCCGCCGCTAGCGGCCATGCGTAGCGCTCGACGCGCGGGCGCACGCGCGCGCCTTCCTGCTTGACCGGTTCGATACGGTCGAGCTCGGCGTAGATGCCCGCCAGTTGCTCGGTATCGCGGGCGCGGAACGATTGCCCGCCGGTTTCCTGCGCGATCTTCTTCAGCGTTTCCTCGTCTATCTCGTCCTCGCCGCCGGGCATGGGCACGTTGAGGCCGAAAATGGAAAAACCTCCGCCCGATCCGCCGAAGGCGATGGTGTGGATGCGCACGCCTTCGGCCTTGGCCAGTTCGGCCGCCTTCGATGGCTCCAGTACGCCCGCGGTGTTGACGCCGTCGGTCAGCAGGATCAACACCCGCTGGCCCTTGGGCTGATCGCGCAAACGCTTCACCGCCAGGCCGATGGCGTCGCCGATGGCGGTCTCGCGTCCGGCCAGACCGGCGACGCTGTCGCGCAACTGGTCGCGCACCGAATCGCGGTCCAGGGTCAGCGGCGTCAATGCGTACGCGCGCTGGCCGAACACCAGCAGCCCCACCCGGTCGCCCACACGGCGATCGAGAAAATCCGCCAGCACCGCCTTGGCCGCCGTGAGCCGATCGACCACATTGCCGCCCAGCTCCATGTCCGGCTCGCTCATGCTGCCTGACAGATCCACGGCCAGCATCAGATCGCGGCCGCTTTGCGGTGGCGCCACCGCTTCGCCAAGCTGCTGCGGACGCGCCGCGGCGGCGCAGAGCAGGAACCACGCCAGCCAGGCCAGGGCCGCGATATGCAGACGCCGCGAACGCCCGCCGACGGTGGCGATGGCATCCAGCCGCCTGCCATAAGGCACCTTCAGCGACGCTGAAGTATTGCGATGGGGCGGCAACAGCCAGCCCGCCAACCAGGGCAGCGGGAAAGCGAGCCACATCCACGGCCAGGCGAAACCGCCGAACGCGACCTTCAGTGTTTCGAACCAGGAATCGATCATTTCCGGCCCGCCATCAATTCGAGGAAGCGCGCGCGCGCCAACGCCTTGGCCTCGATGAACTCACCGGCAGGCACCGCGGGGCGGTAGCCGCCTTCCAACAACAATCGTCCGACGCCTTCGCTGAAAGCCTTCTGCTTCTGCCCATCGAGCAGGCGCAGCCAGTCTTCGTTCTGCAGACGGTCCGCTTGTTTATCCACGCGGCGCGCGGCGCGACGGAGCAATTCCGAAATAGCCGCGGCCTGCACGGCGGGCGCGGCATCGCCGCAAGCGTCGTCGAACAATTTCTGCCAGGCGAGCCTCCGGCGCCGGCGCTGCCGCCCGATCCACCACAGGATCGCGAACGCCAGCGCCATGGCGCCGGCCACCAGCCACCAACCCGGCGCCGGCGGCCACAACGAAGGCGCCGGTGGCACGTGCACGTCGCGAAGCACCAGTTCCTGCGCCTGCATCAGGCCACCTGCGATTGCGCACGACCGAGCAGCGGCAGCCAGGATTCGCTGGGCGCATCGCCTTGCAGCGAATACGCGCGCACGCCACGGCGCGGCAGATTCTGCAGCGCGCTTTCGACCGGGCGGCCGAATTCCTGTTGCCAACGCTGGCGTTGCGTGGGGTTGCCCAGGTCCAGTTCGACCCGGTGGTCGCCTAGCGAAAACGGCAGCATCGCCTCGGGGGGTTCGGTTTCCAGCGCATCGGTCAGCAACAGCACGACCACTTCGTGGTGCATGGCCAGCGCTGGCCAGCGCGATTCCGGAATGGCCGCGATGCTGCGCGGATCGGCCAACACGATCAATCGCGAGCCGGGACGCAACAGGCGCGTGGCGCTATCCAGCGCCGAGGCCAGACCCGAATCGTCCTTGGGCGCTTGCGAGTACCAGCGCACCAGCGCATCGAGCACGCGCAAGGCGCCGCGCGCGCCCGACGCCGGCGGCACCGGCGCTTCCTGTTGGCTGCCGCGCAGAATGGCGACACGGTCGCCGTCGCGCACCGCCGCCCATACCGCCACCGCCGCCGCCCGCGCGGCCTGCACCGATTTGTAGCGGACACGAGTGCCGAAATACAGCGCCGGCGAAGTATCGGCCACGATCAAAGTCAGCCGTTCGCGTTCGGCCTGGAACAATTTGGTGTGCGTGCGGCCGCTGCGCGCGGTAAGCCGCCAGTCGATATGGCGCACATCGTCGCCTGCCACATACTCGCGCGATTCGGCGTACTCCATGCCGCGTCCACGGGCGCTGGATTGCGCCGGGCCGGTGACGTTGTGCCTGCCCTTGCGCGCGGGCGGCCTTCGCTGCGCGGTAGCGCGCAACGCCACCAGCTCTGCCAAGGTCGGCTTCACACCATCGCCGGTGGACGGTTTCATCCGCCTGCTTCCTCGCCGCTCAGGGCAGCGGTACGGCGGCGATCAGCGCAGCGACCAGCTTGTCGCCGTCCCAACCTTCCGCCGTGGCTTCGTAACTGGGCAAGACGCGATGCCGCAGCACGTCCGGCGCGATCGCGCGCACGTCGTCGGGAGTGACGTAGTCGCGGCCGGCCAGCCAGGCGCGCGCGCGCGCGCAGCGCTCCAGCGCGATCGAGCCGCGCGGGCTTGCGCCCCACGCGATGCGCCGCCCCAGCTGCGGGTCGTAACGCTTGGCGTCGCGGGAGGCCAACACCAGTTCTATGAGGTAGCGCTCCAGCTGCGGCGCCATGTGCAGATCCAGCACGGCCGCGCGCGCTGCGAAGACGTCCTCGATCGGCAGCCGCGAGACCGCTTCGGCGGTGTGCTGCAAGGTATCGCGCGCGCGTTCGCGCGCCAGCCGCAGGATTTCCGTCTCGGCCGCCGCTTCCGGATAGCCGATGCGCACATGCATCAGGAAACGGTCCAGCTGCGCCTCCGGCAGCGGGAACGTGCCCTCCTGCTCGATAGGATTCTGCGTAGCCATCACCAGGAACAACTGCGGCAGCGGATAAGTATGGCGGCCGACCGTCACCTGGCGTTCGCCCATGGCCTCCAGCAAAGCGGACTGCACCTTGGCCGGCGCGCGGTTGATCTCGTCCGCCAGCAGGATGGGATGGAAGATCGGGCCGGGCTGGAATTCGAAGCGCCCGTCCTGCGGGCGCCAGACCTCGGTACCGGTCAGATCGGCCGGCAGCAGGTCCGGCGTGAATTGCACGCGGGCGAAATCGGCCTGCAGGCGCGACGCCAGCGCCCGGATCGCCGTGGTCTTGGCCAGGCCGGGCGCGCCTTCCACCAGCAGGTGCCCATCGGCGAGCAGTGCGATCAGCAGGCGTTCCACCAGCGCGGACTGGCCGACGATGGTTTCGGAGAGGCCGTCGCGCAAGGCGCTGAAGGCCTGATGGAGCCGGGAATCGCCAGCGATAACGGGTGGATCGGCAGAGATGCCGGCGTTCTGGCTGTCCATGGGCACTTGATCTGTAAGGGCGTCGGCCGATTCTGACCGATCAGGGAACCGATGGTTCACTGCCGATGGCCGCATATTCCCACTTGTTCAGCAACATCCACGCCAAATAAAAACGGGGCCGCATGCGGCCCCGTCGGAATTCGATGCTGTCGCGGTGTATCAGCGCTTGGCGACCGTCAGCACTTTCGGAGTGATGAAAATCAGCAGCTCCGCCTTTTCCTTCGAGCGGCCCTTCTTCTTGAAGAGATTGCCCAGGAACGGAATATCGCCGAGGAACGGGATCTTGGACAGGCTGCTGCGATCGGTGAATTCGTATACGCCGCCGATCACCACCGTTTGCCCGTCCTCCACCAGAACCGCGGTGGTGATTTCACGCTTGTTGATCTGCGGGACCGCGCCGTAATCGCCGATGTTGATGAAACTGTCGATTTCGTCTTTCTTGACGTTGAGGTTCAGGAAGACGCGTCCGTCGTTGGTGATCGTCGGCGTGACCTTCAACTCAAGCAACGCTTCCTTGAATTGCACATTGGGGGTTGCCGCAGCGCCGGCCGTGCCGCCCGTGACGGTCACATAACCGACTTCGCGGCCCTGTCGGATGACCGCTTCGCGTTGGTTCGCCGTCACCAGTCTTGGGTTGGAGATCACCTCTCCGCGACCTTCTTCCTGCAGCGCCGACAATTCGACATCCAGCGAGAAGTTCGCTCCCAGCAGGGTATATGCGATCGAACCCGGGGTGCCATCGACGAAGCCGCCGGCCGGCAGGTCGACGTTGAAGCCGCCCCGGTTGTTTCCCGTACCCGTATTTCCGGAAGCCGTGTCGCCGATGATGGCCGTATTGCCGCCGTACTGGCGCTTGCCGGACACGCCGAAGCGGGCGCCCAGGTCGCGTGCGAAACTGTCGGTTGCGATGACGATGCGGCCCTCGATCAACACCTGGTCGACGGGCCGGTCGATGATGTTGATCAGTTCGCGCATCTGCGCGACCTTCTTCGGAATGTCGCTGATCATCAAGGTGTTGGTGCGCTCATCGGCCACGAGGCGGCCGCGAGGCGACAGAAAACCATTTTCCTGATTGTTTGTTCCGCCGCCGCCGCCGCCGCCACTGTTGCCGATGCCCTTGGCCTCGGTCAGAGCCTTGAAGATCTCGGTAGCGCTGTGATAGTTGATCTGGACATAGTCGGTTATCAGATCCACGCGATTATCGATGGCGATGCGCGCGTCTTCCTTGTCCTGCTCGAACTTGGCCAGCTCCGGCTGCGGGGCGACCCAGACCACGCCGCCTTCACGGCGCTGGTCAAGTCCCTTCGCACGCAGGACGATGTCCAGCGCCTGATCCCACGGCACGTTGACCAGGCGCAGGGTGACGTTGCCCTGGACGGTGTCGGAAGCCACGATGTTGAGGCTGGATTCCTCCGCTATCAGCTGCAGCACGGTGCGGACCGGAACGTCCTGGAAATTGAACGTGACCGGGCGTCCCTTGTAGGCGCGCGGAGCGGCGGCCACGCTGGCCGAACCTGCGGCGACCGCGGACGAGGCCGAAGCGCCCATCGCCGACTGGGCCGCGCGCGGCACGATTTCCACGATGTATTCGTTGCCGGTCTGGTAAGCGAGGGACTCGAACGCGCCGTTGGTGCTCAGCACCACCTGGGTGCCGCTGCCCGAAGCGTGCGCGTCGACGCGCTGCACGGGCGTGGCGAAATCGACGACGTTCATCGGCCGCTGCAGGGCGGCGGGAAGGACGGCATTGCCGACGTCCACGACCACCGAAGACCCCTGGTTGCGCAAGTCGGGCATAGCCCCTTTGCCGTTGAAACGGACGATCAGCCTGCCCGCCCCTCCATCGCCCCGCTTGAAGTCGATGTTGGCGATCTCCAGCTTGCCCGTCGCTTGCCGCGCGGGATCGGCGTTGCCCGTCACTGCGGCGGGAACCGGCGCAGCGGCCGTGGCTACGCTGGCCACGGCCAGCAAACCGATCGCCAGGCCGAGGCAGCAGACCCCATGGGTGGCCAAGCGCCGGAAGGGCATCGAGCTGTGAACGTTCGAAGCGGTCATCGTGTATCCCCTAATCATTGATCTTCAAGCGCAATCGACGCAGGCCTTTCCAGCCAGCCGCCCGCACCATCCGGCACAAGTTCGACAAGTTCAATGCGATCTTCATGGACGCCGGTGATGCGGCCATCGCTTTGCCCCAAGTAAGCGCCAGGCCGCACCCTGTAGGTGACTTTGTCCGGCGCCATCACCAATGCAATCAGTCCCGCGCCCTTGCCGATCGTGCCGACCATGTCCAGGCTATCCAGCGGATATTGCTCCAGCGTTTCCTTGCGCCGGTTCGGATCCGGGCGCAGGCCACCGCCATCGGCATTGCTCCAGGCGTCGCTGAAGGGATCGCGAAGGGTTTGCGCGGCGTATTCGAACGTCTCGAACTGCTGCATGACCGGCAAAGGATCCAGCGCGGGCGCCGGACGCGCCTGGACGTCGGCGACCCATTTCTCGAGGTTGGGCGCGTCGCCGGGCGTGCTGGTGATGCTGCGTGCGCAGCCGGTCGCCGCCATGGCGATCAGCACCACGCAGAGCCTGAGGGAAAAGCGGTTCGGTTTCTCGAGAGCCATGCTCATGCTCCACCACCGGCGGCTGGCGCTGGCGTTGCGGGCGGAGCCGCGCCACCGGCGGCCTTGGCCGCTTCGGCAGCCTTCTTCTCCTGCGCGGCGGTTTCTTCTTCGTCCAGGTATCGGTAGGTCTTGACCGTGCCGGATAGCTCCAGCGCGCTGTTGTCGGTGATCCGGCCCTTGGTGTCGCGGGGCTTGAGCGAGATATCGTGCATGGTCAGGATCACCACGCGCGGCAGCGATGCCACGCCGCTCACGAACGCGCCGAACTGGTGGTAGCTACCCACCATACGCAGTGCGATCGGCTTCTCGGCGTAGAACTCCTTGGGGGTTTCGGGACCGGGCTGGAACAGTTCATTGGCCAGACCGCTGGACAGTGCGGTTTGCGAGATATCGACGATCAGGTCCGGCATTTCCGTCTTGCTGGGCAGCTGACGCAGCATCTGCTGCAGGACCTGCTCCATCTGGGCCAACTGCTGCTTCAACGGTTCGAGATTGGCGGCACGACCGGCCTTGTCTTCGAAATCGCTGCGAAGGTCGGACTCCTGGCGTTCGAGCCCCTGCAACTCCTCGCGCTTGCCCTTGATCAGCAGGAAATACGCGAGCAGCAGGATCAACAGGCCCACCAATGCGCAGAACCCGATCTTGTAGTTCCGCGGCCAGTTGCCGATGTTGCTGAAATCGAGGTCGCTGATTTTTACTTTCTTCTGGCTCATGACGCCGGCCTCCCCTGATTCGTCGGCGCTGGCTTTTCAGCCGGTGTATTGGACGGCGAAGTGGGCGCGGCGGCAGGCGACGCGGGGGCCGCGCCGGGGGCCGGAGCCGCATTGGCAGGTGCTGGTGTTGGGCTAGCGGATGTCGGAGCCTGGGGAGCAGGAACCGGCCCTGCGGGCGTCGCTGCCGCGGCCGCCGCAGCGTCTACAGGAGCCTTTACGTTGCCTTCGGCATCGGGAGCATTCGGGTTCGCCAACTTCACCTTCAAAGTAAAGGCATACGGAAGCTGACGCACTTCGGAAGTCGGTGCAGCCGCGCCGGCCGCTTCCGCCTTGGCTTCGATGATCGACAGGTCGGGATTGGTCATCCAGCCCGAACCTTCCAGGTTGCGCATGTAGTTGCTGACCCGCGCATTGGACTGCGCGCGACCTTCCAGGGTGAGGATTTCGCCTTCCTGCTTGATGTTGGCCAAGGCCACGCCATCGGGAATGGTGCGCACCAGCGAATCGAACAGATGCACCATCTGGGAACGGTTGGCTTGCAGTTGCTCGATCACTTTCTTGCGCGCCAGCAGGCGGTCTTTCTGCTTGTCCAGGGCTTCGATCTCCTTGATCTTGCCCTCCACCTTCTGGATCTCGGCCTGCAGGAACTGGTTGCGGGTGTTCTGGCCGCTGATCTGCTGGCTGTAGTGGAACCAGATCAGGAACGACAGCACCAGCCCGCCCGCGGCCGCCAGGCCCAGCATGCCGTAGAACTCTCTCTGTCGGTTGGCGCGCCGCTCGGCGCGCCAGGGGAGGAGATTGATTCTCGCCATCAGTCGAAGCTCCTCAGGGCCAGGCCGGTGGCGATCATCAACGCCGGAGCGTCCTGGGCCAGCGCATGCGCCTGCACGCGCGGGCCGAGCGTCATCTGCGCCAGCGGATTGGCGACTACGGTCGGCACGCCAAGCTGTTCTTCCACCATCTCCGGCAGACCCACCAGCGCGGCGCAACCGCCCGCCAGCACGATCTGGTCGACGCGGTTGAATTCGCTGCCTGCGTAGAAGAACTGGAGCAGACGGCTGATCTGCTGCACCGTGGCTTCCTTGAAGGGCTCCAGCACTTCCACCTCATAGCTCTCGGGCAGGCCGCCCTGGCGCTTGGCCATGCCGGCTTCTTCGTAGGTCAGGCCATAGCGGCGCATCACTTCGTCGGTGAGCTGCTTGCCGCCGAACACCTGCTCGCGGCTGTAGAGGCTGCGGCCGGAACGCAGCACGTTCAATGTGGTCATGGTGGCGCCGATATCGACCAGAGCCACCACGCCGTCATGCGGGATCGGCAATTCGCTGGACAGCAGGGCGAAGGCGTTTTCGACCGCAAAAGCCTCCACGTCCATGACCCGGGCGGTCAGGCCGCCCAGTTCCAGCGCCGATTGCCGCAGCTCCACGTTCTCCGAGCGCGAGGCCGCCAGCAGCACCTGCACCATCTCGGGGTTGTTGGGCATCGGGCCCAGGACCTCGAAATCGAGGTTCACTTCCTCGATCGGGTACGGGATGTAGTTGACCGCCTCGAGCTCCACCTGGGCTTCCAGGTCGTTGTCGTCCAGCTCGGCGGGCATCGGGATGATCTTGGTGATCACCGCCGAACCGGCCACCGCAGCGGCGGCGTACTTGGTCTTGGTTCCGGCACGGGTCACGGCGCGGCGGATCGCTTCGCCTACCGCCTCGACCTCGACGATGTTCTTCTCGACCACCGCATTGGGCGGTAGCGGCTCCACGGCGTAGTGATCTACGCGGAAGCGATTGCCGACCCGGGAAAGCTGTAGCAGCTTTACCGCGGTCGAACTGATGTCGACGCCAATGAGCGGCGACTGGCTTTTAGGTATAAGCCCCACGGTATCTCCCCTTCCGACAGGCACGACGACAAGATCACGCCCCGGCTCACATTAATAACGAAGTTTTCACCACTTGCAATAGCCGTTAACCAGCCTGTGCGGCTTGTCACGGTTCACTAAAGATGTCGGGCAAGTCACTGTTTCCCCCCGGAACGTAACCGCCCTACCCCGAGTCATCTATACTCCCGCGCCACGTATTCTGCAATCGGAATCTGACCGGATGTCCCGTTTCCGCCGCCTGCTGCGCTGGGCATTTTTCACCTTCACAGCCCTGTTCCTGCTTGGCGCAATCGGCCTGGGAATCCTCTATTACGTGGTGTCTTCGAAGGTGCCGGACATCCAGTCCCTGCGCACGGTCGAACTCCAGGAGCCCCTCTATGTCTACGCCAGCGACGGGCGTCTGATCGGGCTTTTCGGCGAGACCCGGCGCTATCCGGTCAACATCGAAAACGTCCCCAAGCAGGTCCAGGACGCCTTCATTGCAGCCGAAGACGCCAATTTCCGTAGCCACAACGGCATCGATCCCAAGGGCATTTCCCGCGCCCTGTGGCAGACCGCGACCCTGAAGGAAGGCCGCGTGGCCGGCGGCAGCACCATCACCCAACAGGTGGCCCGCCAGTTCTTCCTGAGCTCCGAATACAGCTACACCCGCAAGCTGGTCGAAATGATGCTGGCGATGAAGATCGAGGGCATGCTGACCAAGCCCCAGATCCTGGAGCTGTACCTCAACAAGAGCTTTTTCGGCAATCGCGCCTACGGCGTGGCCGCCGCGGCCGAGTACTACTACGGCAAGCCCCTGGACCAGCTGACCCTGGGCGAGACCGCCACCCTGGTCAGCGCGCTCAAGTTCCCTTCCAGCGGCAACCCCATCAGCAATCCCGAGCGCAACCACCAGCGCAGCGTGTATGTCATCGAGCGCATGCTGGAGGACAAATACATCTCGCCGGCACAGGCCGCCGAGGCCACGGCCGAACCGATGCACGCCAAGCCGCATGAGCGTCCGGTCGAGGTCTATGCGCCCTATGTGGCCGAAATGGTGCGCCAGGAAATGATCGCGCGCTTCGGCGGCGACGTGGTCAACAAGGGTTACCACGTCACCACGACCATCGACCCGACCATGCAGATAGCTGCCGATGTGGCCGTGCGCGAGGGTCTGAAGCTGTACGACCATCGCCATGGCTGGAACGGGATCGAGCAGCATTTCGAAGTCACCGCCGACGCCGATGCCGCGTCCCTGGCCGCGCATGTGGCGGGCATCCCCACCCAGAACGGCCTGATCGCCACGGTAGTGGCCAGGGCCAATGGCGATGGCGGCATTACCGTCGTCCTGCCCGATGCCAGCGAAGTCACCCTGCCCGTTTCGGCCAGCCGCTGGACCGGAAAGAGCCCCGCTTCGCTGTTCAAACGCGGCGATCTGGCCCGGATCAAGATGGACGCACCGAAAGTGGCCGCCGCAAAACCGGGCGAACCCGTCAAGCCGGCCGACATCGGGCCAGTGACCTACCAGATCGACCAGATCCCCCGCGGCCAGGCCGCGCTGGTATCGCTGGATGCCAGCAACGGCGCAGTGAAGGCGATCATCGGCGGCTACAGCTTCGCCGGCAACAAGTTCAACCGCGCCACCCAGGCGCGCCGCCAGCCGGGCTCCAGCTTCAAACCGTTCGTGTACGCGGCCGCTTTCGAGCGCGGCTTCAATCCGGCCTCCATCGTGCTGGACGCGCCGGTGGTGTTCCGCGACCGCCGCGGCCACATGTGGCGGCCGCAGAACGACGGCGGCGGCTTCCGCGGGCCGATGCGCCTGCGCGAGGCGCTGGTGCAGTCGCGCAATCTGGTGTCGGTGCGTCTGCTGGACAGCATCGGCGTGGATTTCGCGCGCAAGTACATCAGCCAGTTCGGTTTCAACGAAGCCGAACTGCCGCCCAACCTTTCGATGTCGCTGGGCACCGCCTCGCTCACGCCGCTGTCGATGGCGCGCGGTTATGCGGTGTTCGCCAACGGCGGCTCGCGGGTCACGCCGTGGTTCATCGATGAGATCAAGGACCGCGAAGGCAATGTCGTCTTCAAGGAAAAGCCCGCCACCGCCTGTCGCACCTGCGGAGGCACCGTTGCCGGTGCTCCGGCGCAGGCCAGCACGGTGGTGGATGGCTTCGATTTCGGTCCCGCCCAGGACGGCAAGCCGAAAGCGCCGGCTGAAACGGCCCAGAAAAAGCCGGCCGCGGCGCCCAAGCCTGTCGACCCCAACCTGGTGGTCGCCCCGCGCGCCATCGATGAGCGCACCGCCTACCAGCTGGTTTCGATGATGCGCGATGTGGTCCTGCGCGGTACGGGCACCGCTGCCAAGGTCCTCAATCGGGAAGATGTGGGCGGCAAGACCGGCTCCACCAACGACCACCGCGACGCCTGGTTCGGCGGATTCGGCGGCCCCTATTCCACCGTGGTGTGGGTGGGCCGCGACGATTTCCGCAGCTTGGGCTACCGTGAATACGGCGGCAAGGCCGCGCTGCCCATCTGGATCGACTTCATGCGCGAGGCGTTGAAGGACCAGGCGATCGCGCAGAACGATCCGCCGGAAGGCATGGTGCAGGTGACCAGCAACGGTGCGACCGAATGGGTCAAGGCCGAGGACCTGGACCGCATACAGAGCGATGAGTTCTTCAATACCGACGACAACGCCGCCGCCGACGAAGCCGCTTTCGACATTTTCTGAGTCCGTTCAGGAGCGGGCCGGCCCGCTCCTACAACTTGCCGCATTCATCGGGTACAGTCCACGCAGGTTTCGACGCGGAGACTCATCATGCACCACGCGCGCCAGCATGCCGAAACCCGCACCCGCGAACGCCGCCATCGGTTGGCCCACGAAGCGGCCCGGCTGATGGCCGAAGGCGGCTTCCGCGATTACCACCAGGCCAAGTTGAAAGCCGCCGAGCGCCTGGGCATACACGACGACGCTTCGCTGCCACGCAACCGCGAGATCGAAGACGCGTTGCGCGAATACCAGCGCCTGTTCGTCGGCCAATCGCAAATGCAGGCCGTGCAATCGCGGCGCGACGCCGCATCGCGGGCGCTGGAATTCTTCGCCGGTTTTTCCCCGCGCCTGGTCGGCCCCGTGCTGGACGGCACCGCCGACGCCAATTCGTCGGTGCATCTGCAGCTGTACACCGACGATGCCGACGCCGTGCCGCGCTTTCTGGAAGAGCACCGCATCCCCGCCGACGCGCGCACGCGCCACCTACGGCTGGACCGCGAGCGCAGCGACGATTTCCCGGTGTGGGTGTTCAGCGCCGAGGAACTGACCTTCGACGTGACCGTTCTTCCGCACGACGCCTTGCGGCAGGCGCCGCTGTCGGGGGTGGACGAGCGGCCAATGAAACGGGCTTCGCTGGCGCAGTTGCGGCAGTTGCTGGCGGATGAGGAGATTGCGGGGTACGAGCTGAGCGCTTCCCGGTTATGACCTTTCGAGCTCGCATCTCAGGTTATGCGTAATCTTGTTATCGCGCTCTTTGCACTACTGATCGCCGTCAGCGCGTACGCGCGCGAGCCGATCGTCGGTTTGCCCTGCGAAGGCTGCGAGGCGGTGTTCGACGGCCTGCCCGCCCATCCCGCGCCACGTTCGCGCATCGCTCCGCAGAGCGAGCCTGGACAGCCGATGACCGTGACGGGCCGCATTCTCGGGCCGGATGGCAAGCCCCGGCCTGGCGTCGTTGTCTACGCATATCAAACCAATGCGCGCGGAATCTATCCGCCTCCCGCCAAGCCGCAAGGTCGCGCTTCCGATCGCCATGGCGTGCTGCGCGGCTGGGTCGTGTCCGGCGCCGATGGCCGCTACGCCTTCGAGACGATTCGCCCGGGCAGCTATCCCACCCGCGACGTCCCTGCGCATATCCATATGCATGTCTTGGAGCCGCGCTGCGCCACCTACTACATCGACGACATCATGTTCACCGATGACCCGTTGTTGACCGCCAATGAAATCCAACGGCACCGCACCGGTCGGGGCGGCGGTGGCATCGTTACGCCAGTCCGCCGGAATGGCAGGTGGCAAGTCACGCGCGATATTCGGCTTGGCTCGAACATCCCCGGCTATCCGAAGTGCGGTGGGAATGCCGTCAGCAAGTGAGGATGCTTTCACCCGATCCGTTCGGGCCAACGCGACACTGCAACCGTCTACTCCCATGCTTATCCGAGCCCAGCAAGCCGACATAACCACCCTGGCGGTGGATGCCATCGTCAATGCGGCCAACTCCTCCCTGCTGGGCGGCGGCGGCGTGGACGGCGCCATCCATCGCGCCGCAGGACCGGAGCTGCTGCACGAATGCCGCCTTCTGGGTGGCTGCAAGGTGGGCGAGGCCAAGCTCACCAAAGGCTATCGGCTTCCCGCCAAATTCGTCGTGCATACGGTCGGACCGGTCTGGCGCGGCGGCGACAACAGAGAGCCCGAATTGCTCGCCTCCTGCTACCGCCAATCCCTGTCCCTCGCCGATGCACGCTCGGTCGCCAGCATCGCCTTCCCCAGCATCAGCACGGGGGTCTACGGCTATCCCATCGAGCTTGCGGCCAAAGTGGCGGTCGATACCGTCGCTTCGGCAGTACCGCAGCTGGTCCATATCCGTGAGATCGTCTTCTGCTGCTTCTCCGCAACCGACCTTGAGGTCTACGACCGACTGCTGGAAGCAAGGATGGGTTAATCCTTTCGAGGCGGCCCGCCCCTTGAAATCTTTTGATATTGATCGTCCCCAGTTCTCCCCTACACACTCAATCAGCGCGCACGGCTTGTCGCCATTAGACAAGCAGCGATTGGACAGTGATTGCCAGGGAGGCGATAGAGGTGGGCAAGTCGAAGGGAATATTTCTTCTAACGGTGGGAGTGCTGGCGCTGTTGGCCGGCTTGTACCTGTCGGGCTACCTCACCTTGCTGTTGCTGAAGCAGGATCTGCCCCTGAAGTGGCAAACCTACTGGGGTTATTTCAAGGCGCTGGATCTGCCGCAGTGGGCGCCCTATGCCACCAAGATCAAGCTCGGTGGCGCGGTCGGCTTCGGCGCTCCCTTGCTGGGCTATTTCGCCTTGCTGGTCTTGGCCCTCAAGCCCAAGGCGAAGTCCCTGCACGGTGAAGCGCGATTCGCCCACGGCGGGGATCTGGCCAGCAAGGGCATGTTCAAGCCCTCGCCCACTGGAATCGTAGTGGGCAAGTTCGACGGCAAGTTGGTGCGGTTGCCGGGGCAGCAGTTCGTGATCCTCGCTGCGCCCACCCGCTCCGGCAAGGGGGTGGGCGTGGTGATCCCCAACCTGCTGGACTACCAGGAGTCCATGGTGGTCCTGGACGTGAAACAGGAGAACTTCGATCTGACCAGCGGCTGGCGCAAGTCGCAGGGCCACGAGGTCTATCTGTTCAACCCTTTCGCCGAGGATCGCCGCACCCATCGCTGGAACCCGCTCAGCTATATCTCGCCGGACCCTACTTTCCGTATCTCCGACCTCCAAGCTGTCGCCGCCATGCTGTATCCGGACGGTTCGGATGCGCAGAAATTCTGGGTCAGCCAGGCGCGCAATGCGTTCACCGCGTTCGCGTTGTATCTGTTCGAGCGCTTCGATAGCCAACGGGCGCGCAAAGTGCCTAGGAAGCGCCTGCAGTTCCCTACGCTGGGGCACCTCTATCGGCTTTCCTCCGGTGACGGCAGCGACCTGAAGACGTATCTGCAAGGCCTGTCGCGGGAACCCTACCTCAGCGACCACGCCAGGACGGCCTTCGCCAATATGCTCTCGCAGGCCGAGGAGACGTTTTCGTCCATCCTGGGCTCGTTCAAGGAACCCTTGAACGCCTTCATCAACCCGGTACTGGATGCGGCCACCAGCGCCAACGATTTTCTGCTTACCGACGTACGCAAGAAGAAGATGACCATCTACATCGGCATCCAGCCCAACAAGCTGGCCGAGAGCCGGTTGATCGTCAATCTGTTCTTCAGTCAGCTGATCAATCTGAATACCAAGGAGCTTCCGCAGAACAACCCGGCGTTGAAGCACCAGTGCCTGTTGTTGATGGACGAGTTCACCGCCATCGGCAGGGTGGAAATCATCGCCAGTGCGGTGAGCTATATGGCCGGCTACAACCTCCGTCTGCTGCCGATCATCCAGAGCATGTCGCAGCTGGACGCGACTTACGGCAGGGATGTTTCGCGCACTCTGATCACCAACCACGCCTTGCAGATCGTTTATGCGCCGCGGGAGCAGCAGGACGCCAACGATTATTCCGAGATGCTGGGCTACACCACGGTACGCAAGCAGAACATCACCCGGGGGCGGGAGGTTTCCCGCAGCGAGTCGCAGGAGCGCCGGGCGTTGATGCTGCCGCAGGAGCTGAAAGCGATGGGCTTCGACAAGGAGGTGTTTCTGTACGAAGGCATACCGCATCCGGTGATGTGCGAGAAGATCAAGTACTACCAGGACAAGTATTTCACTCGGCGCTTGCTACCAAAACCAAACGTTTCGCAATTAAAGCTTTGATGGAAAAGAGCATGAAAAATACATCTCTATCTACCCAGCCGGCCATGTAGATGAAAAGAATGGTCCGGACTGGGTCGACGATACTCGCCATGACTTTGAGCTTTCCATTAGCCGCAAATGATCTTATCCGGGTACCGCTATACAAGACATTTGGAGAATGGATTGTAGTTTGTGATGCAGTTCGTCTATGCCTCAACCATGGGGTGACTGATGACATCAGCAACACCTACGGTAATGCAATCAGGATTACGCGAGCGCCTGGTCCCAATGGAGAAATAATGATTGAACGATTGATCATGAAGGATCTTGGCGAGCATGAGGTTGAAGTTATTGCAGCTGGAAGCGAGCAGGAAAAGGCCATCTCTGAGATCGATAAGCTGCTTGTCACTCCATTGAATAAGGATATGGGGCCGAATACGATCCCTGAAGATCTTCTCGACTCCCTAGCGTTCATAGATTCTGTCCAAGGAAGGATCGGAACTCGTACCGCTTTTGTGAAGAGAGGAAATTCTCCGGACGCCGTGATTCCACCTGCACACGCTCTTCCCTTGGTGCGTCCATCAATTTCACATTGGACACTGTCAAAAGCCGAAGAAGGGACGCTTACTTCACAAGTTAGGCAACTGAAAGCAACTGATCTGAGAAAGGAGCGCTGCGAAGAGCGCGCGATATTGAATGATGCGGCTTTTCCGCTTGGCGATAGAGAAGTTCTTATTAAGATCGGATGCTTTGCTGCCTCCTATACGGAGAGCTCATTGATCTTCCGAATGCTCCGCGGAAAGCCGAGGAGTACCAAGCGCATTTCTCTACCAACAGAAGACGAAGCGAATCGTGAAGATGCGCCCATGCTTTCTGATTACTCTTCTGGCACAGGAACACTCGGCTCGTACTATAAATCAGGCGGGCTTGGCGACTATGGCATGGAACGCACATGGATATTCGACGGAAAGTCATTTTTGCTCTCAGCCGTGTCTCAAATGCCATATAGCTTGGGGCTTCTTCCAGACGATTGGCCGACGATGGTTTACCTGCGCGCAGACCTAGATGAGGAATAACTTGCCTTCCCGGCACTGCCAGACCAAACAGAGTGGATGCCTACAAGAAGATGATGAAGAAATTAATGCAGGCAACTACCTTTGTACAGGTCACTCCATTCCATTCTTTTATCTATCGTAAGTTTATCCATCCAAAGGATTGTTCTCCGACCAAATTCTTAAAACTTCGGCTTGATCCTTCTGCGCAAGTGAAAATTCACGAAGCGTAGTTTTTCTGTTAAAGGGCACACACAGTCTCTATATGCCGAAAATACAATCTGTCGCAGTAGCCCACTCGAAAAGGACAAGACGTGAAAGTCACAAGACGATTAGTCGCCTCTCTGCTACTTCCAGTTCTTCTAGTTTACTTGGCGCCCACATATGCAAGAGAGAGGCCGTTCACAGGAGCTTGGGTAACAAAGACGTGCGACAGGCAAGGATCTGAATCTGGTTGCGGGACCTTCAACGTCTACTTGAATCAGAGCGGCGACCACATTTGCGGAACTCATTACGGCTCAGATGAGAAGTCGAACCGACTTGACGAAGGTAACCCGATATCCGTAGTCGGAGAAGCGGTTGGATCAAGCTCAGTTCTTATAGTTACGAGTGGGAGGAACAATGCGCAGTACATGGTCAGAGCAAAACGTGTTGGAACGATGCTTGATTGGACCATTGTTGAAACCATTAAGGATGGTGACAACGGCGAGCCTTCTTTCATAGCTGACGATAAACAACTGAAGGAAGACAGTACGAGTGAGTCAAAAGAGCTTCTCAAGCAAGTGACCGAAGCATGCGAAAAACATCGCAGCGGGCAGAATGGTGATATTTCTTACTTCATTCCAGAGGGCGCCTCTGTTCGTCTCGAGATTCATGGCGACATTGACCACGATGGTGACTCAGATGTACTTGTGGTGCTACGGACTTCAAATGAAGCACAGGATCGATTCAAGCCACGCACATTACTGGTACTACGGCGCAACGTGAGTGGAGAACTTGAGAAAGAAGTTAGTAACGAGAACGCAATACTGTGCCAGGCTTGTGGCGGGATGATGGGCGACCCTCTCCAAGGAATTAGCATAGATACAGCCGGATTTACACTTCGTTTCGAAGGCGGCTCGCGTGAGCTTTGGTCGCAGGAATATCGCTTCTCGTACTCTACTAAATTCCACACTTGGCTGCTCGATTCAGTTAATAGTAGCGAAAGCGAAAGGCTAGAAGATAACTCCAGAAGTAATCGATCGAGATCGCGACATCTCGGCTCAATTCCAATCGACAATTTTGATTCTAGTGAGTTTCCGGTGACTGCACTGCCATGAGGTACATCAAATAGCATAGGGAGATATGAATGCCTACCGCGAATAGAATCTCCGCCTTGGAAGTGACTGGCAACCAAACCATCGTTCCACATCTGAAAGTTTGATGGAGTCAAACATGAGAATGCGTTTTTTGGAATTCACCTTCTTGCTCATTGCTTTGTGCACCAGCTTGGCTGCTTGCGCTTCCCATCAGCCGGTTCAAGAATCTAAAGCGGATTTCAATGGTAGATGGTCCGTAAAGTGGTGCGACAGAACAGATCCAAAGCTCGATTGTGGTGGATTCGATATCACACTTGTTCAGAATGGCGAGCGCATCTGCGGCGACTTTGGCGGTGCGCTAGTAAATCTACGACAGGTCGATGAAGGAACCATCGTGGGAACATCTGCAGGAAACACGGCCATTCTGGCTGTCGAGAGCATGCGAAATCAGTCCATCGCCTTAGTACGCGCGACATTGCAAGGAAACTCCTTGCACTGGGTATCGGTTGACGAGATAAAGCGCGGCAGCAATGACGTTGATGTAATAGCTACTAATAGTGTGCTCATCCGCGACCCCGAACCCCATATGTCCTCAGAGCACCGTCTAGAAGCGGGACAGACTTGTGATTCATATCTAAGATAAACCGAGGGAGGATGTATGGAGTACAGGGAGCTGGACCAGGCAGAGTACGATCGCAAGTTACGCCTAGTGATCGTCGACGCTGAGGGACTGCATGCGCATGTGCAGAACGTCGGTGATAACAAGGCAACTATAGGCTGGGGTTACACCCTGAATAGAGATAACAATGTTGCGATCTGGAACAATGCTGGGATTGAGCTAACACAAGAGCAATGGCGAACGCTGGCAAACGTTGATGCGGCATCTAATGACGACAAAACCCGTATAGGCCTAACTTTCACGCGCCAGCTTAATGCAGCAGATTCTGATCGCCTCTTGCGGTCGTCAATGGTGGAGTACGAAGCTCCTGCCAATGGCCTGAACATGCCGTTGTCAGACGAGAAAGTAGCGGTGGTGTCGTTGGCCTACAATCGTGGATCAGGCAACCTTAGTGGCATACCGCAGAACAATGTTCCTGAGCACCCGGTGATGGATGCAATCCGTAATGGAGACCGCGCCGAGGCTTGGTTTCAAGCTCGGTACAACTGCTGGGGAAGCGACAGGCTCGAGAATCAGTACCCAAACGCAGCCTCAAATGAAGGTGGTTTACGCAAACGTAGGTTCGCGGAAGCGCAGGTTTTTGGCCTCTATGACGATCCAAACAATGTAACGGCGGTAGAGGCTCGTAGTGTGTACCAGATGTACCAACTTCACCGCGATGAGATTGATCGCGTGGAGCGTAGCTTTGGCACCACTGTCGAGGGACAGGTCGCCCATCGCAATCGGGTCGCAGAGGCCAATCGGGACTACCCAGGGTTGGTCGGTGAGTATGGCCGTGTGCACACAGTTGCTGAGGCACTCGCCCCTGCTCGTACCGCGCTACTCCACGATTTGCGGTTACAACATCCCGACCTGGCTGACCGATTAACCGATGCCAATTTCAATGCGGGCCGCATTTACCTTGACCCAGGACGTGACCGCCAGGATGCTGCCACAGTAGATCGAGACCATCCTGGCAACACTAGAACGCAGAATGCAGTGCGGCGCGAACAGCGTAACACTACCATTCAAGATGTTGCCCCCGATCACGCTGCCACGCTCGATGCTACGCGGACGCAGAGTGGTGTTGAAATAGACAGCAATGATTTGCTGATCGGCATGGGAGGCAATGACACTCTCAAGGGCTCACGCGGCAATGATGTTCTTATTGGCGGGCAAGGTAGCGACCATCTCCAGGGAGGACAAGGGCACGATACCTATGTCGTGAGCAATGGCGACGTTATCCAGGATAGCGACCGGCAGGGTGAAGTGCGATGGGGCGGTCGCCAGCTTACGGGCGGCACCGGTGAGCAGTCCGATACCGAGAATACATATCGCAGCGCGGATGGTCGCTACATGTATGAACTGGCGAATGGCGACCTGACCATTACGGACAATATGGCGACAGATCTTCCGCTGCGCGAGAAGATCGTTGTAAAGGATTTCGAGAACGGCACACTTGGGATCAATCTATCCGGCCCCAGCCAAGCAGGCAGTACTCCCCGTGACCCGCGCAGCTCTGATCATCCAGACCATGCCATGAACCAAAACGTGCGGGAGCAAGTGCAATCACTGTATGCCGAACAGGGCGTCACGCTCACCAATCAGCAACTCGATTGCACCACCGCTTGCGTCATGGCCGACGCCCGGCGCTCCGGAATGACCAAGGTGACCGCACTGGAATTCAGCGAGGACTACGCCACCGGCAGGCCGGACTTGAATGGCAACCTCATCGCCTACCAAGGCGACCCCAACAATCCGGCCACCCGTTACAGCGCAACCGAGACGCAGCGGGCGGGCGCGACGCCGCCGGAGGATTCCTACCGGCAGTTCGAACAAGCCACACAGCAACACGCGCAGACACAGGCCCAGTTCCTGGCCCAGCAGGAACAGGTATCCCAAAGCCGCAGCGGGCCCGTCCACGGCATTTAGGGTGTTGCGTACCCCGCATACGAAAAACGCCCCGCAATGCGGGGCGTTCTTCTCTTGCTCCAACCGGTTCGATCAACGCTGATCGATACCCTTGTAATCGCGTTCCGCATAGCCGGTGTAGATCTGCCGTGGACGGCCGATCTTGGCTTCCGGGTCGACCTGCTGCTCCAGCCAGTGCGCCACCCAGCCTGCCGTGCGGGCGATGGCGAACATCACCGTGAACATCTCGGTGGGGATGTTGAGCGCCTTGTAGATGATGCCGCTGTAGAAGTCGACGTTGGGGTACAGCTTGCGCTGCA
The DNA here is from genome assembly GCA_036383995.1 of Pseudoxanthomonas sp. GTDB lineage: Bacteria > Pseudomonadota > Gammaproteobacteria > Xanthomonadales > Xanthomonadaceae > Pseudoxanthomonas_A. The sequence goes on along the minus strand of DASVNG010000056.1, from coordinate 31,961 downwards.
CGAAATAGTCGTCCTTCAACGCCGCCTCTTCCAGACGCAACGCCACTTCCAGCATCGGGTCGTTGACGCCCAGTTCGGCCAGCACTTCGTGGGTCATCTCGCGGATGATCTTCGCGCGCGGGTCGAAGTTCTTATAGACGCGGTGGCCGAAGCCCATCAGGCGGAAACCCGATTCCTTGTCCTTGGCCTTGTCGACGGCGGAACTCACGTTCTCCGGCTTGCCGATCTCGGCCAGCATCTTCAACACGGCCTCGTTGGCGCCGCCATGCGCCGGTCCCCACAACGCCGCCACGCCGGCGGCGACGCAGGCGTACGGGTTGGCGCCGGTGGAACCGACCATGCGCACGGTGGAGGTGGAGGCGTTCTGTTCGTGGTCCGCGTGCAGGATGAACAACAGATCCAGCGCCTTGGCGGCGACCGGATTGAGCTCCAGCGGCTCGCTGGGCACTTCGAACATCATGTGCAGGAAGCGGTCCACATAGGCGTGGTTGTTGCGCGGGAAACGCACCGGCCAGCCGATCGAATAGCGGTAGCAGGCGGCGGCGATCGTCGGCACCTTGGCGATCAGGCGGATCGCAGCCAGACGGCGCTGCTCGGGATCTTCCAGGTCCAGGGTGTTGTGGTAGAACGCGGCCATCGAGCCGACCATGCCCACCATCATCGCCATCGGATGCGCGTCGTGGCGGAAGCCGCCGAGGAAGTTCTTGAACGCCTCGTGCATCATCGTGTGATGCGCGACTTCATGGTCGAACTTGGCGAATTCGTCCGCCGTGGGCAGCTCGCCGTTCATCAGCAGGTAGGCCACTTCCAGGAAGCTGGAGTGCTTGGCCAATTGCTCGATCGGGTAACCGCGGTACAGCAGCACGCCGGCATCGCCATCGATGTAGGTGACGGCGGACTTGCAGCTGGCCGTGGCGGTGTAGCCGGAATCGTAGGTGAAAAGACCCGTTTCCTTGGTCAGCTTGGAAATGTCGACACAACTATTGCCGAGCGTGGGTTTGAGTACCGGCATGACCACCGATTTTTCGCCGGCGGTCAGTGTGGCCTGGTCGAGTTCTGACACAGTGCGCTCCTTCGTGGGGATGCGCCGGTCGGTTATGCCGGCGGCGCGGGACGGGAGTCCAGGCCATGTTGGCGCTGGATCGCCGAATTATCGCACACGCGTTTTGGAGCCGTCGCTCAAAAGAACGCGGAGCTCAGACCAAAGGATGAGGAACAGGCCGTTCCAGCGCAGCAACGAAAACGGCCGCGCTGGGCGCGGCCGTCCGGTACAGCGCAACGCAGGGAATTACTTCTGCTGGTAACGCTTCTGAAACTTGTCGATGCGGCCGCCGGTGTCCATGACCTTGTGCTGGCCCGTATAGAACGGGTGCGAAGAGGAGGAGATTTCCACCTTGATCAGCGGATACTCGTTGCCGTCTTCCCACTTCACGGTCTCTTTGGAGGCCAGGGTGGAACGGGTCAGGATCTTGAAATCGGAGGTGACGTCCTGGAAGACGACGTCGCGGTATTCGGGATGGATGTCGGCCTTCATGGCGGCACCAAGTATCTAGGGAAGTGAAGAGCGGCATTTTAGCCCGCCCGCCCCTCCCGGCGCAACCCGGCGGTCAGACCGCCGCCAGGGCGGCCTGGACCAGAGCCTCGAAACGGGCCTGGTCGTAGCGCATCAGCAGGGTGGCGTTGCCCGGCCGGCCGTGCTGGCGGTTCCAGTCCACCACGGTGGCGCCACGGGTCAGGGTGCCCGCCAGCTCCACCGCCACCGGGCGGTCCAGCAGCTCCTGCGCCCCTTGCGGCTGCAGGGCATAGGCCATGGCCAGGGCATCGGCCGAATGCCAGTGGTCGCCACGGCGGTCGGCCGACCAGTTGCGGGTCTGCAGCGAGATCTGGTCGTAGAACCGGGCCCGGGGGGAGTCGGCCTGCAGCCATTGCTCGGCCTTGCTGTGCAGAAAACCATGCGCCATCACCGCTTCCCAATCGGCCAGGTCGATATGCGGGAAACCCTGGAACACGATATGCGCCGCCTCCGGATCGAAGGCGACGTTGAACTCGGCCGCCGCGGTGATGTTGCCGTGGGCGCTGACCGCCCCGCCCATGACCACGAAGCGCTTGATGCGCTGGGGCAGCGTGGGGTCCAGCTTCAGGGCCAGCGCGATGTTGGTCAGCGGGCCGAGCGCGACCAGCAGCAGTCGGCCGGCATGCTGGTGCGACAGGCGCAGGATCGCCAATGCGGCGTGCTCGGCCTCGGCCTGGCGCGGGGCGGGAGCGAAGCCGATATCGCCGAAGCCATCGCGCCCGTGCACATGCGCGGCGTCGACCGAGGGATGCAGCAGCGGGTCGGCGCAGCCGGCGTAGACCGGCACGTCCGGCCGCCCGACGATCTCGCAGAGCTTGAGCGCGTTGCGCACGGTGTAGTCCAGGCCGACGTTGCCGGCCGCGATGGTCAGGCCCAACAGCTCGTGATCGGGATCGTTGAACGCCATCAACAACGCAAGGGCGTCGTCCACGCCGGGGTCGGTGTCGATCAGTAAGGGAATCTTGTCGGTCATGTTTTCTCGCCTTGTGTAGAACCGCAGTTTCGCATAGGGCTTGCAGGAAAGGCTCTGCTTCCCTTCTCCCCTCGGGAGAAGGTGGCGCGTAGCGCCGGATGAGGGAGGGAGAATTCAAACTCACGGAAATTACGTTACAAGCTGATACCCCATTCCCTCATCCGCCCTACGGGCACCTTCTCCCGGAGGGAGAAGGAAAAGCTACGCGGAGGCGTACCGCGCCGCGCCGCCCACCCAGCGCGCGATGATGCGGTCGGCGACCTCGGGCGAATCGGCCAGCAGCCGATCCGCCAGTTCGCGCACCAGCGGCAGCATGCCCGCATCGCGCGCCAGGTCGGCCACGCGGAAGGCGGCCAGGCCGGTTTGGCGCGTGCCCAACAACTCGCCGGGCCCGCGCAGCTCCAAGTCCTTCTCGGCGATGACGAAGCCATCGTTGGTTTCGCGCATCGTCGCCAGCCGCTGCTTGGCCATCCCCGACAACGGCGCCTGGTACAGCAGCACGCAGTTGGAAGCCGCGGCGCCGCGCCCTACCCGCCCGCGCAGCTGGTGCAGTTGCGCCAAGCCCAGGCGCTCTGCGTTCTCGACGATCATCAGCGAGGCGTTGGGCACGTCCACGCCGACCTCGATGACCGTGGTCGCCACCAGCAGGTCGACGTCCCCGGCCTTGAAGGCGCGCATCGTGGCCTGTTTCTCCGCCTGCTTCATGCGGCCGTGGACCAGACCCACGCGCAAGCCGGGAAGCTGCGCCGACAAGGCTTCGTAAGTGCCTTGCGCCGCCTGCGCCACCACTTCGTCGCTGTCGTCGATCAGCGTGCACACCCAATAAGCCTGCCGACCTTCGGCGCAGGCGGCACGGATGCGTTCCACCAGTTCGGGCCGCCGTTCGCCGCTCAAGGCGATGGTCTGCACCGGGGTGCGGCCGGGCGGCAATTCATCGATGGCCGATACGTCCAGGTCGGCATACGCCGCCATCGCCAGCGTGCGCGGAATGGGCGTGGCGGTCATGATCAGCTGGTGCGGCACCGATCGGCCGGAAGCGCCCTTGTCGCGCAAGGCCAGACGCTGGTGCACGCCGAAGCGGTGCTGTTCGTCAACGATGGCCAGGGCCAGATCGTGGAAGACCACCGCTTCCTGCATCAGCGCATGCGTGCCGACCACCACTTGCGCAACGCCGGAAGCGACATCGGCCAGCACGCCGGTACGCGCTTTGCCGGTGACCTTGCCGGCCAGCCACGCCACGTTGATGCCCAGCGGTTCCAGCCATTGACGCAGGTTGGCCAGGTGCTGCTCGGCCAGCAATTCGGTCGGCGCCGCGAGCGCGGCCTGCTTGCCCGCTTCCACCGCCAGCATCGCCGCCATCGCCGCCACCACGGTCTTGCCGCTGCCCACATCCCCCTGCACCAGCCGCATCATCGGCGAGGGTTGCGCCAGATCGTGGCGGATCTGCGCGAACACACGCTGTTGCGCGCCGGTCAGCGAGAACGGCAGCGCCGATTCCAGTTGCGCTGCGAGCTTGCCTTTGCCGGCCAGCGGCGGCGCGTGATGACGCTGCAAGGCGATGCGCTGCCGGCGCAGGCTCAGGTTGTGCGCCAGCAGTTCTTCCAGCGCCAGCCGTCGCTGCGCGGGATGGGTACCGGCCGCCAATGCGGCGATGTCGGCATCGCGTGCGGGCCGGTGCATGCCCAACAGGGCCTGGCGCAGCGAAGGCAATCGCAGGTCGCGCAACATTTCGGGCGGCAGCAGTTCCAATGAAGCGTCATCGGGCAGGCGATCCAGCGCCTGCCCGATCAGTTTGCGCATCGAGGCCGGGCCGATGCCTTCGACCGCGGGATACACGGGATCCAACTCCTCGCCCAGCGACGCGGCGTCGCCCTCGCCCAGCACCCGGTAGCTGGGATGCACGATTTCCAGCCCGTTCTGCCCCGGCTTGGGCGTGCCATAGCAACGCACCAGCGCGCCCGGCGCGAACTGCGCCACCTGCGCGGCGCGGAAATGGAAGAAGCGCAGCACCAGCGTGGCCTGCGAATCGTCGCCGATCGCCACGCGCAGCAGCGGGCGATAACGGAAACCGCGCTCCACCGCTTCCACCCGGCCTTCCACCTGCGCCGGCACTCCGGGCTGCAGGGAGCGGATGGGCGTGAGCTGGGTACGGTCTTCGTAGCGCAGCGGCAGATGCAGCCACAGATCCTGCAGCGTCAGCAGTCCGCGCGCCGCCAGTTTTTCCGCCACGCGCGGGCCCACGCCGACGAGTTGTCCGGCGATGGGCTGGTTGAAGGCGGGTTCTTCGCTGCGTGGCGCGGACGGCATCTGACTAGGATGCCGACCGCACCGGATTAACGCCAGTCGGGATTCGCCGCGCTGGCGTGTCAGAAGCTTGCGACAGAGCCCCGGACCGTGAAGGCGCCGAGGCCTGCGCGGATCAGAACTTCACCCCGACTTCCATCCCGTAGGTACGCGGCTCGCTGACCACCGCGCCCACGGTGCCGAAGGCCTCGCGGCCGTACACGTTCAGCTGGCCGACGTACTGGTTGTCGAACACGTTGTTGGCGTACACCGCCCAGTTCCAGTGGCCGCGCGCGGAGGACCAGCCCAGACGGACGTCGGTACGGTTCTGCGATTCTCCGGTAGAGAAATTGGGCAGGACGGTGCAGTCGCCCGAATCGCGGTTGTAGTCGTTGCCTCGGCAGGCGCCGCGATAGGCGTGGCGCAATGCCAGGCGCAGGTCGCCGCCGTCGCCCAGGTTCCACGTGTAGTGGCCGCCCAGCGCCGCCGACCAGGAAGGCTCGCCGGTGGGTTGTCCATTGAGATCCAGCAAGCCGGCAGCGGTATTGACGCTGTAGTCCTTGTACTTGGAGTTGATGTATTCGGCGTTGAAATCGATGCCGAATGCATTGCTGACCTGCCAGCGCAGATCGAAGTCCAGGCCGTAGGCCTCCACGTCGCCGGTATCCACCACGAACCGCGGGATGGTGCTGGTGTTGTCCAGGCGGATCGACTGGCGGTTGTCGTAGCGGTAGAAGAACACCGAGGCGTTGTAGGCCAGGCGCGCCTCGGGCAGGGTGTGCTTGAAGCCCACTTCGGCGTTCCACACGTCCTCGTTGTCGAATTCGCTGCCGATCTGCAAGGCGTTGTAGCCGCCGGCCTTGTAGCCCTTGGCCAGCGAAGCGAAACCCATCAAATTTTCGGTGAAGTGATAGTCCGCAACCAAGCGCGGGCTCCAGTCGCTCCACGCCTTGCTGGCGCGGTTGGTCACGCCTTTGTTCATCATCGCCGGCGGATCGATGAAGGCCAGGTCGAAGATGAAGAACTCCTTCGGCACGCCGGCCAAGGTGAAGAAATCCGCCGCCTCCAGCGCATTGAGCGTGGCATCCAGTGTCGGCGCGTTGCGCAGGTCGTTGAACCAGGTGAAGTCCTTTTCGTCGCGCGTGTAGCGCAGGCCGAAGGTCAGGTTGAGCTTGTCGTTGACATGCCAGATCACGTCGCCGAAGCCGGCGTACGACTTGGTCTTGAGCGTGTTGTAGAAGGTTTCGTTCCAGGCATGGTCCATCAGCGTCAGCGGAATGCCGAACGAGCCCAGCACCTGCGAGAAGAAGCCGAACAGGGTGCCGTCGGGCGTCGGCGCCAGACCCAGGTTGGACACCGCCGTATCCACCGCGGTGGTGGTGGTGTTGATTTCGCTGGTCTGGCGGGCTTCTTCCTCGTAGTAGCTCACGCCCGCCACCCAGTCCAGGCGGTCGGTGGCGCCGCTGAACTTGAATTCCTGGTACCTGGTTTCGTTGGACTCGCTGTTGGTGGAATCCAGATACAGGTTGGGACGGTTGGTGCCGTCTTCTTCCACGCGGTTGAGCGCGTCGAACTGGCGCCAGGCGGTGGTGGAAGTCAGATGGCCCCATTCGAACGCGTGATCGACGATCAAAGTGACGCCATCGAAAGTGCGCCACTCGGCGCTGGCGCGGGTGTCGTTGAAGGTGTCGATGTCGCGCGGATCCAGATAGGTCAGCGGATCGGCCGGCGCCACCGGCAGGCCGGGCGCCGCAGGCAGCGGCACGATGCCGGTGGTGGGCCGCCCGAGCTGATCCAGGCTTTCGTGGTCCCAACTCAGCAGCGCCGTGGTGTTGTCGGTGAGGCCCAGTTGCAAGGCCGCGCGCGTGGCCCAGACGTTGTCGCCGCCCAGGTCCTTGCCGGTGGCGCCGTCCTGCAACCAGCCGTCGCTGGTGTTGAGCAGGCCGTTGAGGCGCAGCGCGGCGCGGTCGCTCAGCGGAATGTTGGCCATCGCTTCCACGTATTGCTTGCCGTAGTTGCCCAACCTGAGTTTGGCCGCGGCTTCGGTTTCGTTGCTGGGCCGCTTGGTGATCACCGACACCGCGCCTGCGGCGGTATTGCGGCCGAACAAGGTGCCCTGCGGGCCCTTCAATACTTCGATGCGCTCCACGTCGGTCAGCGGCAGCAGGATGCCGCCGCTGCGCCCGGTGTAGACGCCGTCGATGAATACGCCCACCGCCGGGTCGGTGCCGATGCCGAAATCGTCGGTGCTGATGCCGCGCAGCGCGATCGAAGGCTGGGTGGGCTGCACGCTGTTGATCTGCAGGCCCGGCACGAAACTGTCCAGGTCGCCCAGGTCTTCGGCCGCCACGTCCTGGATCATGCGGTCGTCCAGCACCTGCAGGGCGATCGGCACGTCCTGCAGCTCCTGGGTGCGGCTCTGCGCGGTGACCAGAATGCGGTCCAGCGTGGTCGCGTCGGTTTCTGCCGGCGCCGCCTCGGCCTGCTGCGCCCAGGCCGTCCCCGTCGATGCCGCCAGCAGACATCCGCCGAACAAGGCGCGCCGCATCCCCACTACCAGTCCACGTTGGATCAACTTCATCGTTCTCTCCCCGTTGAGTTGCTGTGCGGCGAACCGTCGCAACGACCTCGCCGTGATGGATTCATTGGCCCACTTCCGTCAGGTGTCGCACGCGCCCTTCTGCGCGTTTATCCATTCCCGTATCAGCTCCACGCCTTCCCGATGCACCACCGAACGCCCCAGCTCCGGCATCATCACCGAAGGATCGTCGCTGTCCATGCGGAACACCAGTACCGAGGCATCGGCCTGGCCGGGCGCGATGTCGTACAGGCGATTGCCCGTGCCCTTGCCCGCCGCTACCGGTTGTTTGCAGAAACCCAGTTTCAGATGATCGGTGATGGCCGCATCCAGCCACATGCCGGAAGTGATCGCCGGGCCGGTCTGGCTATGGCAGTGGCCGCAGTTCACGTCCAGATAGGCGCGTGCGCGGTCTTCGAGTCTGGCGTGGGCGGCGTCCTGCCAATCGGCGTTGCGCGGCGCCTGGGCCGGATCCGGCGCACCGGTCAGGTAACCGGCTCGTGCGAGATGCGCGATCTGGTTTTCGTTGCCGGCCGCATAAGCGAAATCGCGATTGAGATGGCGCGCCTTCGGCCCGATGGGGTGAAGCGCGCGGGTCTTGTTGTCGGTGGCGTGGCAGCTGGCGCACTGGTTCTGGTCGGGCACCTGGTAGTCGGCGGCTTCGCGGCCGCCATCGCTGTCCACCAGCTCCAGAGAAATCAGGTCGCCCGCGCGTTTGAGCGTGGCATCGGTCTGCGCCTCGTTCCACACATAGGGCATCGCTTCCCAACCTTTCTCGCGCCGCACCAGCAGACGGGTTTCGATCAGATGCACTTTCGAAAGATCCAGCGTTTCATTCCGCAGATCGTCGTTGCCGGCGGTGCGCGCCACCGATTTTCCGTTCCACTTCCCATCGCCCGGCAACGGGTAATAGAACGTCTTGCTGATGATGGTGCCCACCGGAAAATCGAAACTGTTCTGCGCGTCGTAGCGCGCGGACTTGCCTTTCGGCATCCAGATCGTGCGCAGCTTGTGCGCGTAGTCGCTGAACAGCGGCGAGTTGAGGTCGTACGGCACCACGCCCGCGTTCAAGGACAGGCGTCCGTCTTCTACCTTGAGCACGCCCCATTCGCTCAACGCCTTGGGCTGGCCCTCGGCGAAGAAACGCACGCCGCTGTCCCGACTTGCGCACGCCGACAGCAGCGACACCAGGGCAAGCATTGCCAAACTACGCAACTGCATCATCCGGCCTCAACCACGCCCCAGATCCACCGCCGGCAGCCGCGGCAGGTCGCATTCGAAAGGCTTGGCGTCCTTGCTGGGATTCTTGTAACCGCCCGGACCGTCGGCGTTGACCACACCGCTGACATCGCGCAGGCAGATCTCAGGACTCGTTGCGGTCTTGCCGTCGACCTTGCGGTCCTTGTTGTAGTAACCGTCCCAGAGCACGTCGGGGAAACTGCCGCCCAGTCCGAACATCGCCAGCTTCAGCGCCTTCAGGTCCATGCCGTCCGGCGAATCGCCGCCGCCGCTGACCTTGTTGCCGTGCACGTAGATGCGCTCCGGATACGGGTCGAAATCCTTGGCCATGCTGGAATCTTTGTAGCCGGTGGAATACACGCTGGAGATGATGAAGTTGGCGGTGGCGTTGTCGGAAATCTCGTTGTCGAAGATCTCCACATCGTCGTTGGCGTTGACCACCATGCCCGAACCCGCCGGCACGCTGGCCACCGGCGTGCCCTTGGCGCCGAAATTCTCGGTGTTGTTGGCGATCACCTTGTTGTTGAACACGCGGATGTTGCCGCCCTGCTGGGTCAGGTTGGGCATGTTGAAGACCAGGATGCCGCCGGTGTTCTTGGTCGCTACGTTTTCGTACACGTCGGCGTTGATGGTGTTTTCTATCTCGATGCCGGCCACGTTGGATTCGGCGCGGCTGCGGCGCACGATCACACCGTCGGACTGGCCCACGTAGATGCCGGCATCGGAGGCGCCGATGGCCACCGAATCCTCGATCAGCACGTTCTTGGTCAGCACCGGGTACAGGCCGTAGGCGCCGTTCTTGGTGCTGGGGCCGCCGGTCCATTGCACCTTGACCTTGCGGATGGTGACGTTCTTGGATTCGCTGATCTTCAGGCCGTCGCCCTTGGAATCTTCGATGGTCAGGTTTTCGATGGTGAAATCGTCGCCGTTGACCAGCAGGCCTTCGGCGCCGGCTTTCTGGCCCTTGAAACTGAGCACGCTCTTGTCCATGCCCGCGCCGCGAAGGGTCACGCCATTGGCGCGCAGGGTCAGGCTGCGGTCGAAAGAGAACTTGCCGGCGGGTATCTCGATGACATCGCCCGGCTTGGCGTCCAGCAGACGCTCGTGCAGGGTGGCGGCGAAACCGGCATCGCCGGCGGCGACGGCCGCGCTTGCCGGTGCGGTTTCGTTTTTCTGGCAGGCGCTCAGCGCCAGCAACACAGCGGCTACCACGACGTACTGTCGCATCTGGAATCTCCTGGAGTATCGGCGGCGGCGGCGCATACGGCCGCGTATCCACACGGAGGTGGTGATGCAGTCTCGTTCGCCATCCTTGACGGGAGTGAGGGCAGGAGCGGCATACTTGGGGGGGCAAAGCGGACAAGCTGGAGGGGCTTCGATGCGCGTCACCACAGACCCGGTCAACGAAACGCGGCTGGCGGCGGCGGTCATTCCGACCAACATGCTGTGCCATCTGGTGCAGCTGGCGCGCGAACGGGGAATGGACAGCAGCCCCTGGTTCAAAGGCATGCGCTTGGACCCGCAGGAGATCGACGACCCCGCCACCCGGGTGTCCTATCGCCAGGCCAGCGAGATCGTGGCGCGCGCGCTGGCGTCCTTGAACCAGCCCGACCTGGGCCTGCAGGTAGGCTGCCGGCAGAACGTCGGCAATTTCGGTTTGCTGGGGCTGGCCATGAAGACCGCGCCGACCTTCGGCGAAGCGGTGCTGCTGGGCATGACCTACCAGCGCACCACCGGCGCCATGCTGGATATCGACACCGAGACCAGCACCGACGGCGAAGTGGCGATGACCGCGCGCGCGCCGATCGTGGTGCCGGCGATCCTGCCGTTCCTGTGCGAGGAGATGTACGCCAGTTCGCTGATGGTGGCGCGGGAATTGATCGGGCCCCAATTCCGTCCTCTGCGGCTGGAGCTGACCTACCCGGCACCGGCCTATGCCGACAAGTACGCGGAACTGTTCCAGTGCGAATTGCAGTTCGACCGCCCACGCAACCTGATGGTGATCGACAGCCAATGGATGGCGCTGGAGTTCCCCACCTACAACGCGGTCAATGCGCGCCAGGTGCTGGAGCTGTGCCAGCGGCAACTGGCCGACATCGCCTCACCACAGAGCGAACTGTCGGCGACGGTGGAACGCTTCCTGCGCCAGCACGTGCGCGAGAACCCGCCGCTTTCGGCCATCGCCGGCGTCATGCATCTGAGCGAACGCACGCTGCGCCGCCAGCTGGCCGCCGACGGCATCAGCTTCAGCCGCCTGCACGACCGCATCCGCACCGAGCGCGCGCTGGAGCTGCTGCACGACCACAACCTGACCATCAGCCAGGTCGGTACCGGCATCGGCTTCGCCGACGCGCGCGAGTTCCGGCGCGCGTTCAAGCGCTGGACCGGGCACACCCCCAGCGAAGCGCGCGAGCAGATGGCGTGAACTGGAAGCAAGAACCCGTGGGAGCGGCGTCCCGCCGCGAGCTTTTGCTTCTTCTGTAATCCTGCGACCAGCCAGGTAGGTCGGCTCTACGCGACCGACGCTCGGCCCAGCTTGTCGGGGACGTAGCCCCGGCCTACCCATCTGCAACAGCTTGTGGAAACAAGATCAAGAGCTCGCGGCGGGACGCCGCTCCCACGTTTCTGTCGGGTCAAGCGCGTCGGGGGCGTAGCCCCGACCTACCCTCTGAATCAGCGTGTGGAAGCAAGATCAAAAGCTCGCGGCGGGACGCCGCTCCCAGGATCCTGTCGGTCAAGCGCGTCGGGGCGTAGACCCGACCTACCTCAGTCGATCACCATTATCGCGTCGACTTCGAACACCGCACCTTTGGGCAATGCCGAAACTTCCACGGTGGACCGTGCGGGAAATGGCGCGTTGAAATATTCCTGCATCACCGCGTTCACCGCGGCGAACTGGCCCAGGTCTGTGAGATACAAGCCCAGACGTACGATCTGCGCCAACGACCCGCCCGCCGCTTCGGCGACCGCCTTGAGGTTGTCGAACGCGCGCCGGGCCTGCACGGCGATATCGCCTTCCACCAGATTGCCGGTGGCCGGATCCAACGGGATCTGGCCGGAGAAGTACACGGTGTTGCCGCTGCGCACGGCCTGCGAGTACGGGCCGATGGCGGCGGGCGCATGGTCGGTCTGGATGATCTGGCGGGTCATGGCGATTTCCGTGAGCGGGGTTGCGCGCATTCTAAGGTAGGGCGGGTCTTGACTCGCCTTCCGGAATCCCGCGACCCGCCTCCACGACAGATCAGGACCCGCTTACTGCCTTCTCACGCCATGCACTACGCCAAGGCGCCGCAGTCTGCGCATCACCTCGGCCAGATGGTTGCGGTCGCGCACCTGGATGGAGAAGCGCAACACCGCCGCGTTGATGTCGCGTTCCAGGTATTCCACGCGGTCGATGTTGGACTGGCTTTGCGCCACCGCGGCGGCGACCTGGGCCAGCACGCCGGGGCGGTTTTCCACGTCGATCAGCAGCGAAGCGTCGTAATCGCCAGTGACGTTGGTATCCCAGTCGATCGGGATCCAGCGCTCGGGCGACTTGCGGAATTCGACCACGTTGGGGCAATCCAGGCGATGCACCACGATGCCCTTGCCGGCGGTGTGGTAACCCATGATTTCGTCGCCCGGAATGGGCTGGCAACAGTTGGCGAAACTGACCACGCCGCGCTCGGTGCCGTTGATCAGGATCTTTTCCTGCGAGTGCTTGGAATGGCCGCCGCCGCGCAGTTCGGCATAGGCGGTCAACGCCTGCGCGGCCTGCGTGGGCATCCAGTTGCCCAGCGCCACGTCGGCCAGGAAGGCCTCCAGGCGCGGATAGCGGTGCTCGGCCAGGAACGCTTCCAACCGCTGCTGCGGCAAACGCTCCAGCGAACTGTCCAGATCCTCCAGCGCGCGGTCCAGCATGCGGTGGCCCAGCTGCACCGCGTCTTCGTGTTCCAGCTGTTTGAGCTGGTGGCGGATGGCGGTGCGCGCCTTGCTGGTGACCACGAATTCCAGCCATTGCGGCTTGGGCAAAGCCGACTTGGCGGTAATGATCTCCACGCTTTGGCCGCTGGCCAGCTTGGTGCGCAACGGCACCAGCTTCTTGTCCACGCGCGAGGCCACCGCCTGGTTGCCCACGTCGGTATGCACGGCGTAGGCGAAATCCAGCGCGGTGGAGCTGCGCGGCAGCGACAGGATCTTGCCCTTGGGCGTGAACAGGTAGACCTCGTCCGGGAACAGGTCGACCTTCACGTTGTCCAGGAATTCCAGCGACGAACCGGCGGCGCGCTGGTTCTCGATCAGCTCCATGATCCAGGCGTGCGCGCGGCTCTGCGCGCTGTTGGGCGTCTGCGCGCCGTACTTGTAGGTCCAGTGCGCGGCGATGCCGCGTTCGGCGATCAGGTCCATTTCCATGGTGCGGATCTGCACTTCGATCGGCGAGCCATAAGGCCCGAACAGCACCGTGTGCAGAGATTGGTAGCCATTGGCCTTGGGAATGGCGATGAAATCGCGGAAGCGCGCATCCAGCGGTTTGTATTGCGCATGCACCGAACCCAACGCCTGGTAGCAGTGCGGCACGCTGTCCACCACCACGCGGAAGCCGAACACGTCCATCACCTGGTCGAAGCTTTTGCCTTCGCCGTGCATCTTGTTGTAGATGCTCCACGGCGTCTTGATGCGGCTGACCAGCCTGTGTTCCAGCCCGTCGCGGGTCAGGCGCTGCGACAGATGCGCTTCGATCTGCGCCATCGATTCGCGGCGCACCACCGGTTGGCTGCGGATGTGCTTGTCGATGATGGCGTGGCGCCAGGGATACATGGCGCGGAAGCCGAGGTCCTGCAGTTCGGACTTCACCAGGTTCATGCCCAGCCGCTGGGCGATGGGCGCGTAGATGTCCAGGGTTTCCTTGGCGATGCGCTTGCGCGCCTCCGGACCCTGCGCGCCCAGCGTGCGCATGTTGTGCAGGCGGTCGGCCAGTTTGATCATGATCACGCGCAGGTCGCGCGACATGGCCAGCAGCATCTTGCGGAAGCTCTCGGCCGCCGCTTCCTGGCGGTCGCGGAAATGCAGCTTGTCCAGCTTGGTGACGCCGTCCACCAGCTCGGCGACCGATTCGCCGAAGCCTTCGGCGATCTCGGCATGGGTGAGCGGCGTGTCTTCGATGGTGTCGTGCAGGATCGCGGCGATCAGGGTTTCGACATCCAGCCCCAGTTCGGCCAGCACCTGGGCCACGGCGACCGGATGGGTGATGTAGGGCTCGCCCGATTTACGGGTCTGGCCTTCGTGGGCGGCTGCACCGACTTCCCAGGCGCGGCGCAACAGCGGCAGCTGCTCGGCCGGAAGATAACTGGCCGCACGCTCCAACTGGCGCAAATATTCCGGCACCCCGTCATCGGGGGAGGAGGAATGGGCGACAGTCTTGGCGGTGCGGCTGGGGGACATGCCCCAAGCCTATGCCAGCGGGCATATAACGGCAAATTAATGTGAAACGCTGAAGCCAGGGCAGTTGGCTGGCGTTGCTGTTGCTCTTGCTTTGAAGGTCCCGTGAGGCGCGGCAAGTGGGTCAGGCAAACCCCGAAGGGGCGGCGCACAAGGATGTGCGCCGTTTCCGGAGGCGCAGGATGCGCCTTACGGAAATTCCTGACCGACTTGCGGACCCGGCGGCTTTATCGCCGGGCGCGACGTAGGGCGGCTTTCTTTTGGTTACTTTTCTTTGCCGTTCAAAGAAAAGTGACTCGCGCGTAGCGCGAAATGCTTTTGCTTCTAAGTACAAGCAAAAGCCAAAGCAAGATCAAGAGCACCCCTCCTCAATCCTCCCCTGCGCTGCGCGCAAGGGAGGAGGCAGAGGCAGAGGCAGGAGCAAGATCAAGATGGATCCCAGCTTTCGCTGGGATGACGACTGGAGGGGTAAGTCGCGATGAACTATCGCCAGTGATCGCATGACCTCGAAAAAACAAACGGCCCGCATTGGCGGGCCGTTCGATAAACGACTGAAGACCGAAAAACCGATCAGTCGTCGCCCTTGGACAGATCGTCGTCGGCGACCACTTCGGCGGCGGCCCATTCCAGCGCCTCGCGCTCGGCGCGTTCGCGCTCGGCCTTCTCTACCCGGTCGATGAGCTCGTTGTCGATCTTGCGCGCGGCGATCTCGCGCAGCGCCAGCACGGTCGGCTTGTCGCCGCTCTCGTGGTTGTCGATGGTGGGCTCGACGCCGTTGGCCAACTGGCGGGCGCGCTTGGCGGCCATCATGACCAGCTCGAAACGGTTGTCGACGACTTCCAGGCAATCTTCTACGGTGATGCGGGCCATGCGGGCTCCCGGCGACCCGGGGGCCGCGCGATTAATACAGAAAGGGGCGCGGATTGTAGGGCCGGAGCCGGGCGCATGCAAGTATTTGGGTGTTTTCACCCTTTTCAATCAATAACTTAGGTGAATGCCGTGAACCGGCCAAGGCGCTCCGGGCGCAGCCCGGACCAAGCCGAGCTACCCCAACAGGGTCTGGATCAGCCCCGCATGCCGGGCCACTTGCGGTTCCTTGCGCAGGCGGCTGGCGGTGAAGATGGCGCACATCTCCTCCACCGCGGTCTCGAAGACCTCATTGACGATGACGTAGTCGAATTCGCCGTAGTGGGACATTTCCTCGCGCGCGGCAGCCAGCCGCTGCGCGATCACCGCTTCGCTGTCCTGGCCCCGATTGCGCATGCGCTGCTCCAGCGCCTCGCGCGAGGGCGGCAGGATGAACACGCTGACCGCGTTGGGCACCTTGGCCCGCACCTGGCGCGCGCCCTGCCAGTCGATTTCCAGCAACACGTCCTTGCCGGCGTTCAATTGCGGTTCCACCGATTGCCGCGCGGTGCCCTTCCAGTCGCCGTGCACCCTGGCGTACTCGAAGAAATCGCCGGTATCGATCATCTGCTGGAAGTCGTCGGCCGAGACGAAGTTGTAGTGCTGCGCATGGCGTTCGCCCGGGCGCGGCTGGCGCGAGGTGAACGAGATCGACAGCGCGATCTGCGGATCGCGCGCCAGCACCGCGTTGACGATGCTGCTCTTGCCGGCGCCCGAGGGCGCGGCGACCACGTACAGAGTTCCGCGCATGGTCATACGCTCGCTTCCCTACTCAATGTTCTGCACCTGTTCGCGGATCTGGTCGATCAGCACCTTCAGCTCCACCGCGATATTGGTGGTGCGCACGTCGACCGATTTGGAACCCAGCGTGTTGGCCTCGCGATTGAATTCCTGCAGCAGGAAATCCAGGCGACGGCCTACCGGCTCGGTCTGCTTAAGCACCCGGCGGATTTCCTTGATATGGCTGTCCAGGCGGTCGAGCTCTTCGTCCACATCGAGTTTTTGCAGCCACAGCACCAGTTCCTGCTCCACGCGGCCCGGATCGGCGCCCTGGGCCAGGTCGGCCAGACGCGCGTCGAGCTTGGCGCGTTGGCCGGCGCGGATGGTCGGAATCAGTTCGCGCACCTCGGCCGCGC
Organism: Pseudoxanthomonas sp.; assembly: GCA_036383995.1. GTDB lineage: Bacteria > Pseudomonadota > Gammaproteobacteria > Xanthomonadales > Xanthomonadaceae > Pseudoxanthomonas_A. Next base: position 15,855 of record DASVNG010000056.1, on the reverse strand, counting down.
GCGCGGCCAGCGCATCCACGCGCTCACGGATCGCTTCGGCCAGTTTCTCGCCCTCGCGCTCACGCGCGCCGACGAACTGGTCCAGCAACGTATCCAGCAGGGCCAGCGCCTCGGCCTGCAGAACCTCGGCATCGGTGGCGCGGGCCTGCAGCACGCCCGGGTATTGCAGCAGGTCGATGAATTCGGTGCGCAGCGCCGGGAAGCGCGCAGTCATGTCCAGCGCCAGTTCGGACAACTGCCTCACCAGCGACGCGTTCAGTTGCAGCCCGCCCTCGCCTTCCGGCGAACGCAGGCGCAGGGAGAAATCCAGCTTGCCCCGGGCGATGCGCGCGGAGATGCGCTCGCGCAGCGCCGGTTCCAGCACGCGCAGCTCTTCGGGCAGGCGCAGGCCCAGCTCCAGGAAGCGGTGGTTCACCGCCCGCAGTTCGCACGCCAGGGTGCCGCCCTCGGTGGCGCGCTCGGCGGTGGCGTAGGCGGTCATGCTGCGGATCATCGTGGGACTTTACCGGTGCTACGGGACGCGAATGGTAACCTAGCCCGCCCTTTTACGGATTCGCGCATGACCGTCGTTCGCCCCAGTGGCCGCCTTCCCGAACAGATGCGCGAAGTGAGCATCCAGCGCGGCTACACCCGCCACGCCGAGGGCTCGGTGCTGGTGTCGTTCGGCGAGACCCGCGTGCTGTGCACGGCCAGCGTGGAGAACCGCGTGCCGGGCTTCCTGCGCGGCAAGGGCGAAGGCTGGGTCACCGCCGAATACGGCATGCTGCCGCGCTCCACCCATACCCGCAGCGACCGCGAAGCCTCGCGCGGCAAACAGGGCGGGCGCACGCTGGAAATCCAGCGCCTGATAGGCCGCGCGCTGCGCGCCTGCGTGGATCGCAACGCGCTGGGCGAACGCACCATCACCCTGGACTGCGATGTGCTGCAGGCCGACGGCGGCACCCGCACCGCCGCCATCACCGGCGCCTACGTGGCGCTGGTCGATGCGGTCAACTGGCTGAAAGCGAAGAACGAAATCAAGCGCGACCCGATCCACGGCGCGGTGGCCGCGGTGTCGGTGGGCATCTACCGCGGCGTGCCGGTGCTGGACCTGGACTACCCGGAAGACAGCGACTGCGATACCGACATGAACCTGGTGATGAACGACGGTGGCGGTTTCATCGAATTGCAGGGCACCGCCGAAGGCCATGCGTTCCGTCGCGACGAATTGAACGACCTGCTGGCGCTGGGCGAGAAAGGCATCGGCGAATTGTTCGCCGCGCAGCGCGCAGCGCTGGCGCTCTGACACCAGACGTGGGAGCGCCATCCCGGCGCGAGCTTTTCCCGCGAACCCAAGAGCTCGCGCCGGGACGGCGCTCCCACAGGCACTCTCCCATTCGCGCTTTTATCTGACACTGCAATCGCCTCCATGAAACAAACCCTCAGCCTCATCACCCTGGTCGTCGACGACTACGACACCGCCATCGCCCACTACACCGGCGCGCTGGGTTTCGAACTGCTGGAAGACAGCGACCGCGGCAACGGCAAGCGCTGGGTGCGGGTCGCCCCGCGCGGCGGTAGTGAAACCGGATTGCTGCTGGCCCAGGCCAGCGACGACGCCCAGCGCGCGCGCATCGGCGACCAGCACGGCGGGCGCGTGGGTTTCTTCCTGCAGACCGACGATTTCTGGCGCGACCACCGCGCCATGACCGGCAACGGCGTGGAGTTCCTGGAAACCCCGCGCGAAGAGGACTACGGCACCGTGGCCGTGTTCCGCGACCGCTACGGCAACAAGTGGGATCTGTTGGAGTTGAAAGCATGAAGCTGGTGCTGGCCTCCTCCAATCAGGGCAAGCTGCAGGAATTGCGCGAACTGCTGGCGGGCAACGGCATCGAACTGCTGGCGCAATCCGATCTGGGCGTGGAAGACGCCGACGAAACCGGCAGCACTTTCGTGGAGAACGCGTTGATCAAGGCGCGCCACGCGACGCAAGTCACCGGATTGCCGGCCCTGGCCGACGATTCCGGCATCTGCGTGGACGCATTGAAAGGCGCGCCCGGCCTGTACTCGGCGCGCTACGCCGGCGAGCACGGCAACGCCTCGCGCAATATCGACAAGTTGCTGGACGTTCTGCGGGACACGCCCGACGACCATCGCACCGCGCATTTCTATTGCGTGCTGGTGCTGTTGCGCCATCCCGAGGATCCGCAGCCGCTGATCGTGGAGGGCCAATGGAACGGCCGCATCCTGCGCGAACGCCATGGCAATGGCGGACATGGCTACGACCCGGTGTTCTTCGATCCGCTCCACGGCCAGTCCGCGGGCGAAATGGAGCCGGGACTGAAGAACCGGCTGAGCCATCGCGGCCAGGCCCTGGCGCTGCTGCGCGAACGCCTGCGATCGGCACTGTTGGAATAAGCCTTTTGGGACAAGCATGATGTTCGTGGTGATTTGGGAATACGCGGTACGCCCGGGATCGGAATCCGATTTCGAGGCCCTGTACGGCCCGCAGGGCGCGTGGACCGCGTTGTTCCGCGAGTATTCGGGCTATGTGGACACCGAACTGCTGCGCAGCCACGAAGCCGGCGCCTACCTCACCATCGACCGCTGGCTCAGCGAGGCGCACTACGATGCGTTCCAGCGTGCGGCCGCGTCGCGTTATGCGGAAATCGACGCGCTGGGCGATGCGCTGACTCTGGACGAATGCCGCATCGGCCGTTACACCGTCCCATGATGATTCCGCCTCCGCTATCGCTGTACGTGCACCTGCCCTGGTGCGTGCGCAAATGCCCGTACTGCGATTTCAATTCGCACGAAGGCAAGGGCGCGCTGCCGTTCGCCGGTTACGTGGATGCGCTGATCCGCGACCTGGACCAGGATCTTCCGTTGGCGTGGGGGCGCAGCATCCACTCGGTGTTCTTCGGCGGCGGCACGCCCAGCCTGTTCCCGCCCGATCAGATCGACCGCTTCCTGCAAGCCGCCAGCAGCCGCTTGCGCTTCGCGCCGAATCTCGAGATCACTCTGGAAACCAATCCTGGCACCGCCGAACACGGGCGCTTCGACCAATACCGCCAGGCCGGCGTCAACCGCATCAGCTTCGGCATCCAGAGCTTCGACGACGGTTGTCTGAAACGCCTGGGTCGCATCCACGACAGCGCCGAGGCCGAGCGCGCGGTGAAGCTGGCGCAGGACGCGGGCTTCGACAATTTCAACCTGGACCTGATGTACGCGTTGCCCGGACAGGACTTGGCGATGGCCGAATACGATCTGCAGCGTGCCTTCGCCCTGCAACCTGCGCATATTTCCCATTACCAGCTGACCCTGGAACCGAACACGATGTTCTTCGCCAGGCCGCCCAAGGGCCTGCCCGACGACGACAGCGCCTGGGACATGCAGGAACACTGCCAGGCCCTGCTGGCCGATGCGGGCTATGCGCAGTACGAAGTCAGCGCCTATGCGCGGCCCGGACGGCAGTGCGCGCACAACCTCAACTACTGGCGTTTCGGCGACTACTTGGGCGTCGGCGCGGGCGCGCACGGCAAACTCACGCTGGGCGCCGATCAGGACATCCTGCGGCGCTGGAAGACCAAGCATCCGACCGTCTATCTGGCCGAAGCCGGCACGCCGCAATCGCTGGGGGGCGACGAACGCATCGCCCCGGGGCGGCGGCCGTTCGAGTTCATGCTCAATGCGCTACGGCTCAACGAAGGCTTCTCGCTGGCCGATTTCGAAGCCTGGACCGGCCTGGAGCGCGACTGCATCGCCGATCCTCTGGCGCAGGCCGGCGCACGCGGCTGGGTGGCGGTTGCGGGCGACCGGGTGGTGCCCACCGAGCTTGGCCGCCGCTTCACCAACGATGTGGTGGAGTTGTTCCTGGAAGCCTAGGGCTTGTAGCGGTAACCAGAGCTACAGACCAGGCGCCACCGCGCTGGCCGCTGGGAATGTGTTAAAAACGGCATCAGGGGAGTCAATCAACAATGTCCAGCGTACCGCCCGCCCTGCCTTCTTCCACGCCGGCAACGATCGCGCAAGCGTTGTCGCTGCCGCCACGCGTGCGCAAGATCCTGGGCATCTTTTTCGGCCGGGTCTCGCTGGATCTCAGCGAACGCATCGGCCAGATGCTGGTCGAGTCCGAACAACAGCTGTTCAAGCTGGCCGAACGCGCGCGCAGCAACGAAAAACAGGCCGAGCAGTTCGCCAACCTGCACGGGCTGCGCACCAGCCGCGCCGACCTGCTGCCGATGTTCCTGGCCGGACTGGAAGGCGAGTTCGCCGCCATCCGCCTGCCGCGCGCCGCGCCGGCCAAGGACGCGCACGAGCGCATCGAGTACCAGACCCTGACCCTGGTCGAAGACGCGGAGATGGACCAGGACATCGTGCTGCGCGAGATCGCCCGGCGCCACGACGCGCGCGCGCGCGCGCCGCTCTACCTCATGGGCCAGCGTTTCGGAGTACTGGCCGGTTCGCCCGCGTTCGACGTCGCGCAGCTGCCGGTCGGGCCGCAGACCTTGTGCAAGGTGCTGCGCGCCTCGGTCGCCGCCGCTTTCAAGATCGACCTGGATTCGCAGCTGTTGCTGTACAAGGCCTTCGATCAGAAGGTCTTGGTCGATTACGCCGGCTGGATAGAAGTACTCAACACCCTGCTGGCCCAGCAAGGCGTGTTGCCGGGTCTGGTCTATGCGCCGCAGCGCGCGCGCAGCGAGGAAGGGAGCCGCAGACCGGGCGGCAGCGTCCCCCACTCATTGGAAGGCGCGGCGCGTCCCATGACCGATTGGTACGGGCATTCCTCGCCTTCGGCCTGGTCGGCGTTCGGCCAGGACGCCATGGCCGCAGCCGGCGCGGCGCCGGTTTCCGGCCGCACCGAGGGGGCGCAAGCGGTCGCGGGTATCGGCAATGCCGGCAGCGAGGAAGCGGGCAGCGACGCTTCTTCTTTCGCCACTCTGCAACAGCTGCTGCAAGGGCGTCGCGCGGCGATGTCGCCCGGCGGCTCGGCGGGACCGGCATCGACGGACCCTGCCGGACAAGCCGGCGCCAGACCACCGGGCGCCGGAACCGCCTCTTCCGCGGACGAGACGCGCGCGGCCGGCACACTGCTCCCCACCCACGACGTATTGAGCACGCTGCGTTCGTTGCAGGTCATGCCCGTGGCGGCCAAACCCGGTCAGCCGCGACGCACCATGCTGGACGTGCAGAAGACCATGCTCGCGCAGGCCCGCGAACAGCATGGCCCCCAGGCCGCGCTGGTGCAGCAGGACGCCGACACCTTCGAACTGCTCGGCTTGCTGTACAACGAAATAGAACGCGAAGTGCAACGCGACGCGCCGGCGGTGGATCTGCTGGTGCGGCTGCAGGTGCCGGTGGCCCAGGCCGCGCTGCACGATCGCGAATTCTTCCTGCGTCCCCAGCATCCGGCGCGCGAGCTGCTGAACTCGGTGGCCGAATCCGGCGCCGCCTGGCTGGGCGAGGACGAGTCGGACCCGCAACTGCTGCAGAAACTGCACCATGCCGTGGACCGGGTGCTCGCCGATTACAACGGCGACGACGAGGTGTTCGAGAGCGTCAACAACGATGTGCAGGCGCATTTCCGCGCCATGGCGCGCAAGGCCGAAGTCGCCGAGCGGCGGCATGTGGAAGCCGCGCGCGGCAAGGACCGTCTTGAGATCGCCAAGCACCGGGCCGCCGAAACCATCGATACCGCGCTGCAGGGCCAGGTGCCGCCGAAATTCGTGCAGGCCCTGTTGAACCAGGCCTGGGCCGACGTGCTCACGCTTACCCAGCTGCGCAACGGACAGGATTCGGAGGAATGGCGCGAGCAGGTGGAAATCACCCAGCGCATCGCCACGGTCACCAGCGCCGGCGCCGAAGCGCAAGGCGAAGCGGCGGCCGATGCCGAGCTCACGCCGAAGATCGAAACTGCCTTGCTGCAGGTGGGCTACCACGCCGACGAAGCGGCGGCCATCGCCCGCCGCCTGTCCAGCGCCGAAGACGACGAGACCACTTCGCGAACCGAGCTGACCGCGCGTCTCAAGGCCCGCGCCCGCCTGGGCGAACAGGTGGAGGCGCCGAAAAAGAAGCAGATCGAGCGCACGCCCAAGGAACAGGAGTGCCACGACTACTTGCGCACGCTGCCGTTCGGCACCTGGTTCGAGTTCGTCAAGAACCAGCAGGGCGACGTCAGCCGCCAGCGCCTGTCCTGGTACAGCCCGGTCACCGACCACGCGCTGTTCGTCAACCAGCGCGGCCAGCGCATCGGCGAACAGTCGATGGACAGCCTGGCGCGGCTGATGGCGCGCGACCAAGTGCACGTGGTCACCCAGGACAAGGGCCGCCTGATCGATCGCGCCTGGCGCGCCACGGTCAGCGCGCTGCGCAATTTCACCGGCGCCCCCGCCGCCGCCCAGGGAGCGAACGCATGAGCAACGATTCGCGCCGCACCCAGCGCCGCAACGTGCATGAGCCGGTGATGGTGGTCGACACCATGTCCGAACAGATCATCGGCCGGCTGGGCAACCTTTCCGAATCGGGCATGTTGCTGGTGGCCAACGCGCCCCTGGTCGAAGATGCGCTGTACCAGCTGCGGTTCGAAATCGCCGACCCTGCCGGGCGGGCGGTCGCGATCGACGTGGGTGCGCACCTGATCTGGGTGGGCAGCGCCAACACGCCCGGCCAGAGTTGGGCGGGCCTGCGCTTCCTGACCATCGACGAAAGCCGGTTGGACGCATTGCGGCAATGGATCGCGCGCCCCGAAGCCAGGTAGGTCGGGGCTACGCCCCCGACGCGGACGCACGCGAGAACCCGATGTCGGGGACGTAGCCCCGACCTACGGCGCGCAAGCGCCAATTGCGGCAAAATTGCGGGATTCCAGACGAGCAGCCGCAATGACCCAGCCCGATTTCAACACCCTGTACGCCGATCACCTGGCCACCATGAAACAGCGCGCGGACGAGGCCCTGGTGCGCGGCGGCTTCGACCATCTGGTCGTGCCCAGCGGCACGCAGCACTACCAGGTCTTCGACGACCGCGATTACCCGTATGCGGTCAATCCGCAGTTCAAGGCCTGGCTGCCGCTGACGCGCGTGCCTTACAGCTGGCTGGTGTACACGCCGGGCCAACGCCCCAAGGTGATCTTCTACCAGCCTTTCGATTACTGGCATGTGGTGCCCGACGCGCCCAGCGGCTGGTGGGTGGAGCATTTCGACATCCACCTCATCCGCAAGCCCGAAGAAGCGTTGGCGCTGCTGCCCAAACCGGCCGCGCGCTGCGCGATCCTGGGGGAGGCGCAGAGCACCCTGGGGGCGGCTCCTGATGAGCGTTACGCCGCCAACAACCCGCCGGCGACTGTCGATTACCTGGAATACCAGCGCTCTTACAAGACCGCTTACGAAATCGCGCTGATGCGCCAGGCCCAGCACCTGGCCGTGCGCGGCCACCGCGCCGCCGAAGCCGCGTTCCGCGAAGGCAAGAGCGAGTTCGCCATCCACATGGCCTATTGCGGCGCCGTGGGCCAGGACCTGGGCGAACTTCCCTACAACAACATCGTGGCTTTGAACGAACACGGCGCGGTGCTGCATTACACCGAGCTGGGCCGTACCGCGCCCGCTCCGTCGCGCAGCTTCCTGATCGATGCCGGCGCCAGTTCCTACGGTTACGCCAGCGACATCACCCGCACCTACGCGGCCGACAAGTCGGGCGAGTTCCAGGCCATGATCGATGCGGTGGACAGCGCGCAGATCGAAATGGGCAAGGGCGTGCGCGCCGGCGTCGATTACAAGCAGCTGCACATCGATGCGCACCTGACCCTGATGGGCATCCTCAAGGATTTCGGAGTGATCAAGGTTTCTCCCGAAGCCGCTCTGGAAACCGGCGTCAGCGCCGCCTTCTTTCCGCACGGCCTGGGCCATCCCATCGGCCTGCAGGTGCACGACGTGGCCGGCTTCGCCGAAAGCGACCGCGGCGGCAAGATCGCCCGCCCGCCCGGACATCCGTACCTGCGCATGACCCGCGTGCTGGAGCCGGGCATGGTGGTGACCATCGAACCAGGCCTGTACTTCATCGACATGCTGCTGGACGAAGTGAAGAAGAACGGCCATGTCGGCAGCGTGGACTGGGCGCGCGTGGAGGCATTCCGTCCCTATGGCGGCATCCGCATCGAGGACGAGGTGATGTGCACGCAGGGCGATGCGGACAACTTGACCCGACCCGCGTTCGCAGCGGCGGCCTGAGCTGGCACCGGCCCGCAAAATCCTGTTCGTGTGCAGCCGCAACCGGCTGCGCAGCCCCACCGCCGAACAGGTGTTCGCGTCGTGGCCGGGCATCGAAACCGCTTCGGCGGGCATCAATCGCGATGCGGACAATCCGGTGACGCCGGAGCTGTTGCAGTGGGCCGACCTGATTCTGGTCATGGAACGCGCACATCGCTCGAAACTGTCGGCGAAATTCAAAGCGCAGATGGCCGGCAAGCGCGTGGTCTGCCTGGAGATACCCGACCGTTTCGACTATATGGAACCGGCGCTGGTGGAGCTGCTGAAGACCCGTGTTCCCAGGCACCTGCCCTCCTCCTGAAGCGGGTCCATGGACCGGGTGACCTTGTCCGAAAACGGCGAGCTTCAGGTCCGCACAGGCAATAGCCTGAAAGCCTTCCAACGACCGGAGCGCTTCATGAAAACCCAGCCCTCACGCATCGCCGCATTGCTTCTCGTGCTGTCGCCGTTCGCGGCGCAGGCCTCGGAAAGCGACGACATCGCCGCCGTCGCCGCACTGGACACGCAATACCAGGCCGCCGTGAAAGCCAACGACGCCGCGGGCATGGCGAAAATACTGGCGGACGACTTCATCCTGGTCATCGGCAACGGTTCGGTAAGCACCAAGGCGGACCTGCTGAAGGAAGCCGAGGACCGCATCCGCGAATACACGCGCCAGGAAGACAGCGAGCAGACCGTGCGCGTGTGGGGCGATACCGCGGTGGTCACCGCCAAGCTGTGGATGCAGGGCACGAGCAAGGACGGCAAACCGTTCGATTACCGGCTTTGGTTCAGCGATACCTACGTACGCACGAAGGATGGTTGGCGCTATGTGTTTGGGCAGGCGTCGTTGCCGTTGCCGAAGGGCTCCTGATCACCATAGAGAGACCGGCGTTGGCCTCGGCTGGTGGCCAAAAAAGGACTCTGCCTCATCGGTTATGTGTGTTGACTCACATCAATCATGTTGTCACTAATAGTTGACTCTTCGCGATTGCCGATTTGAGTGATGTGTCGTATCGTCGATCAAGAACAACTCCACGGAATGGGGCTTATGTTGATGAAAGAGATCAGCAATAGATTCCAGAAAGCATTTTTACTGGCATTGGTTGGCCTGCTTAGCGCAGCTAACGTCGCATACTCCACCCCGTCCACTCCTGACTCTATCCGCCAAGTGCGGGATTTGATGGCCAAATCCGCAGCCGATTTGGACTTGGCTCAGGCCAAACTCACAATCGACCGATTGATAGATCCGAGTATCGACACAGCGGCAACACTGCGGCAGTTGGACGAACTGGCGGCCATCGTTCGCTCTGGTTTTCCGCCCAACGCCAGCAACCGCCAGAAGCTGGAAGCACTGCTGATCTTCCTATACCAGCCCGGCCCATGGAATGAAGGACAGCCGTTCACCTACGACCTGGCTGACCCGCTCGGAAAAAATATACGCAACAAACTACTTCCTACCTACTTAGCCACTCGCAAGGGAAACTGCGTTTCTATGCCCATTCTGGTCGCCATATTGGGCCAGAAGTTGGGACTTCCTGTTACTTTGGCGACAGCACCCGAGCATGTGCTGGTGAAATATCGAGACGACAGCAGAGAGTGGTTGAACGTCGAGGCCACGGCTGGCGGTTACGAAACCAACGCCGGCTACGAACGCAGAACCGGCATCTCGAAAAAGGCCATCGCCAACCAGATTTACTTGCGCCCACTCGATCAGCGTGAAGCAGTAGCGGTTATGCTCAGCACATTGATGGAGTTCTATCGCAATCACGGCCAAATCACGCAAGAGATGGCCATAGCCAATTTCGCCCTGGAAGTTAATCCGAAAGATGTAGTAGCGCTATTACATAAGGGCTCCGGTTATTACACATTACTGCAAGAGCGCTACGTTAGCCGCTATCCCACGCCGGCCGACATTCCAATCGACCAGCGTCAGGACTACAGAATGTTGAGCCAAGAAAACTTACGTCTGTTTGCTCAGGCCGAAGCGCTGGGGTGGACTGAGCCCACGCAAGCAAAGAACGAAAGCTACCTTCAATCGATTGAGCGCGAGAAAGCGCACAGGGGGAAATGATGCGATACGGTCACAAAGCGGTAATGGCGCTGGCTCTACCACTGGTTCTGGCCAGCGGTACGGCAGCAGCGCGATTCGTATCGGTAGATCCGGTGCAAGCAGACTCGAGCAATGGCCAGAACTTCAACCGTTACTACTACACCAACAATAACCCATACAAGTTTACAGACCCAGACGGTCGGGCGGTATCGCTGGCGGGAGCCCCTGTAGATCAAACTAAATTCATCCAACAAACCCAACAACTTACGGGAACAACGGTGGCTCCGGACAGTCAAGGCAATCTGACCATTCAGTCCGCGAACTCTAACGTTGGATCCCCAGGTGCTGCGGCCGCACTTTCAAATGCTATTAATGCCACACAAACAATCTCCTTGACAGCAGTGAGTAGTGACCCAAGCGTTTTCATTGATTCATACGCTACGGGCAAGGTGGATGTTGACGATATCGGGAATTTTGCCGCTGCCTCGAACGACTTAGGAGCAGCGGCGCTTACCCACGTCTTGACCGAATATACAACTGCAATGCAAGCAGGCGGAATAACCCAGGCGAATTTCCCCGCTGCACACGCTGCCGGGCTTTCAGCTGAAAGCGCTGTAATGGGCGCAACTACTAGAACCTCAACCTCGTCATCCCCCACTGGAATGCCAACGCCTGGTTCAAACTTTGGCGTTCAATATCAGGACGCCAGTGGGGCAACGGTAAGGTCCTACAACTTCCTTCTTGACCAAAACGGAACACCCTGATGAGAACAAAGCATTTTTGGTTGACCTTGATGCTTGCGTCCGGCTGCTCTTGCGCTTCAACACTCCCAGAGCAAGCACGCAAAGAGCTCAAGCAGGCGGTCATCGTCGAGCGTTCTATTGTGCCTCCTTACACCGGATATATTCGTACCTGGATAGTATTTAAGGTTAAGGCTAGCGATTCAATCGTGGAAGTTCTCTATCCACATTTCGAAGACAGCAGAAGAATCCCAGAGGTAGGCGAGATATGTAGCATTAACTATCACGCGGAAGCAGTGGATGGATTGATCGGCGATAAAACACAGAAGAGACAACATGCCAACGTTATTGATCAGCTTAAATGCGTAAGGCAGTGAACATATTTCTTCAGGTAAACGTGCTAAGCAGCAAGAACGGCAAGAAGAAGAATGCAAGTTAAATTGGGCGCAGCGCAAGGAAGGAGCAGATCAGGGCCTCGCCATCAGCGCTTCGATCTCGTCCGCACTCCGCGCCAGCTTGTCGGTCAACACCCGATTGCCGTCCGCGGTGATCAGCACATCGTCCTCGGTGCGGATGCCGATGCCGCGCCATTTCGCATCGACCGTGGTGTCGTCGGACGACACGTACAGACCGGGCTCGATGGTGAACACCATGCCCGGCTCCAATAACCGCGATTCGCCGGCCAGGCGGTATTCGCCCACATCGTGCACATCCAGGCCCAGCCAGTGGCCGGTCTTGTGCCGGTAGAAGCGGCGGTACTGGCCGCTGGCGATGTTCTTTTCCAGTTTTCCCTTCAGCAGACCCAGTTGCAGCAGGCCTTCGGTCAGGGTTTCCACCGCCGCGTTGTGGCCGGCTTCGTAGGGTACGCCCGGCCTGGCCTGCGCCAGCGCGGCCGCCTGTGCGGCGCCGACCAGATCGTGCAACGCGCGCTGCGCTTTGCTGAAGCGGCCGTCGACCGGAAACGTGCGGGTGATGTCCGACGCATAGCCGCGGAACTCGGCGCCGGCATCGATCAGCACCAGATCGCCCTCGACCGCGCGCGCGTTGTTGGCGCGGTAGTGCAGCACGCAGGCGTTGGCGCCGGCGCCGACGATGCTGCCGTAGGCCGGCCAGGCGTCGTTGGCGCGGAACACGCGCTCCAGATCGGCCTGCAGTTCGTATTCGTGGATGCCGGGGCGGCACGCGCGCATCGCCGCTTCATGCGCCTGCACGCTGATGTCGGCCGCGCGCTGCATCAGCTTCAACTCGTCCTTCGACTTGAACAGACGCAGCTCGTGCAGCAGATGGCCCAGTTCCAGGAATTCGTGCGGCGGCTGCGCGCCGTGGCGGACCTGTTCGCGCACGCGGTTGACCCAGCCGATCAGCTTGAGGTCGAACTCGGCGTCGCGGCCGAAGTGGTAGTAGACGCGCGAGCGGCCTTCCAGCAGGCCGGGCAGGATTTCGTCCAGGTCCTCGATGGGATAGGCGTCGTCCATGCCGAATTCTTCCACCGCGCCTTCCTGGCCTGCACGTGGTCCGTCCCAACCCTCTCGCTCGGGATCGCGCTCGCGGCAGAACAGCAACGCTTCGCCATGCTTGCGGCCGGGCACCAGCACCAGCACCGCCTCGGGTTCGTTGAATCCGCTGAGGTACCAGAAGTCGGAATCCTGGCGGTACGGATAATGCGTGTCGTGGCTGCGCACGCGCTCGGGCGCGGCAGCCAGGATCAGGATCGCGTCGTCGGTGGACATCCGCATCAGCTGCTTGCGGCGCCGCGCGAATTCGGCGGCGGCGATGCCCGTCGAGGCTTTCATCAATTCAGGCTCTGGCGATGGCGCGGCGCCAGTACGCAGTCCCCATGCAGCAACAGGACCGCGACGCGGACGAATTCCTCGATCTCGGCCAGCGCGTGTTCGTCTTCGTCGTCGTCGCTGCTCTCCGGCGCCGCCTGGGCCAGACGCGCCAGGTCGTGCAAGGCTTCCTCCGCCTCCTCGGACAACGGCGGATGCGCGCCCGCGGCCAGGCCGAAGCCGCCTAGGAACCCGCGACACCAGTCGAACAGCGCATCGGCGCGCGCGTTGAGCGAATCGTCTATTTCCGGAAGCAGCAGTTCGAAGCCGAAACCGCGGTCGTCCAGTTGGGCGACGCTGGCTTTGCGCAATTCGTCCAGCGCGCTGTCCGGTTCCGGCGCAGGCAGGCTGTCGTCGGCCAGCACGCGCGCGGGCCAGTTCGCCGCGTTCTCGCCGCCGGCGGACAACCAGCCGCACAGCGCGCCGTGCAGTTCGGAGGGCTCCGCGGCCAGCCCGGCTTGCCGGGAAGCCTGGGCCACATCGTCGATGAGGGGGAGCTCGGCCATTCAACGTATTCCGTAAAGCAATTCGGACAGCGACAGCCCGGGTGCGAATTGTAGCAACGAAAACCCGCGCGGACGGCTTGTTGTCCGGTCCTCGGCGTGCCTACACTCGCCAATCCGCCGGCCGCATTCCGCGCGGCGAGGACCCGCAGACCCCGTCATGCCATTCGCATCCGCCGCCGTTACGGTCGCAACCGCCATGCCGACAGCCTTTCCGGGCTCGCGGGTGATCGCGATAGTGGTGGCGCTGCTGGTGCTGGCGGTGGTGCTGGCGATCACCGCGCGGCGCTACTGGCAGTCCAAACAGCGGCACACATTCGAGCCGCCCAGGACCGAGTCGCAACGCGAGCGCGACGAGCACTTGAAACTGGCGCTGTGGGCCTCCGGCGAACATTTCTGGGACTACGACCTGATCAGGCGCCGCCTGCACCACATGCGCGCGGACGAAAGCACCGCGCATTCGGCGGAAATCACCGTGCTGACCCGGCAGGGCGATGTGCCGCCGATCCATGAATTGGACCTGCCCCTGGTGATGGAGCAGTTGCGCAGCCATCTGCAGGGCGAAACCCCTTTGTTCATGTCCGAACACCGCATGGATCTGAGCGGCAACGGCACCTGGGCCTGGGTGCGCGCGCGCGGCCGCGTGGTCGAACGCGACCTGCAGGGACGGCCGCTGCGCATCGCCGGCACCGCCCGCGACATCACCGCCAGCCGCAACGCCGAATACGAACACCGCATCGCCAGCGAAGTGATGCGCAGCATGAGCGAAGCGGTGGCGGTGCTGGACTGGGACTACAACTTCATCGCCGTCAACCAGGCCTTCACCCGCATCACCGGCTATGCCGACGCCGAAGTCATCGGTAAACCCGTGGAGATGCTGGACAGCAGCCAGCAGGACGCCGCGTTGCACGAGCGCATGCGCGAGGACATCCGCAGGGACGGCCGCTGGTCCGGCGAAATGTGGCGGCTGCGCAAGGACGGCGAGGAAATCCTGTGCAAGGTCGAGACCAACGTGGTGCCCGACGCCAGCGGCCAGCGCAACCTATACGTACAGGTGCTCAACGACATCACCGAACAGAAGCGCGCCGAACAGGAACTGCGCTACCTGGCCAACTACGACACCCTCACCAGCCTTCCCAACCGCTCGCTGCTGTCCGAGCGTCTGTCGCGCGCGATCGTGCGGGCGCGCCGCGAGAGCGGCAAAGTCGCGGTGCTGTTCATCGACCTGGACCGCTTCAAGGACATCAACGACTCCCTGGGCCACGCCACCGGCGACCGCATCCTGCGCGCGGCCGCCGCGCGCGTGCAGCAGACCGTGGGCGCGCAGCACACCGTGGCGCGGCTGAGCGGCGACGAATTCACCGTGGTGCTGGAAGACGTGGGCTCGATGGAGGATGCGGAAACCATCGCCCAGCAGATCATCGACGCTTTCAAGCTGCCGCTCAGTTTCGGCGAGCGCCTGGAGTTGTCGGTATCGCCCTCCATCGGCATCAGCCTGTATCCGGACCACGCCCAGGTGCCCACCGACCTGTTGAAGCACGCCGATACGGCCATGTACCAGGCCAAGGCCGCCGGACGCCACACTTACCAGGTGTATTCGGAAGCGATGGACGAGAAGACCCGCCACCGCGCGATCCTGGCCAGCGCCTTGCGCAGGGCGCTGGAACGCAACGAACTCACCCTGGTGTTCCAGCCGCGCCTGTCCCTCAGCAAGCACCGCATCACCGGCGTCGAGGCGCTGCTGCGTTGGGAAAGCAAGGATTTCGGCGAGGTTTCGCCTGGCCAGTTCATTCCGCTGGCCGAGGAATCGGGCCTGATCCTGGAAATCGGCGCCTGGGCGCTGCGGCAGGCGCTGACCACGGTGCACAGCTGGCACCAGCAGGGCCTGCCCGGCCTGACCGTGGCGGTCAACGTATCGGCGCTGCAGCTGCAGCGCGGCGATCTGTCCGATGTGGTGGCGCGCATCCTGGCCGAGACCGGCGTGTCCGCCCACTGCCTGGAACTGGAATTGACCGAAAGCGTGATCATGGCCAATCCCGAGAAGAACGCCGACACTCTGCGCGCGTGCCGCCGCCTGGGCGTGTCGCTGGCCATCGACGACTTCGGCACCGGCTATTCCTCGCTGGCCTACCTCAAGCGCCTGCCGCTGACCACGCTGAAGATCGACCAGGAATTCGTCGGCGACCTGACCCACGACACCGACGACGAAGCCATCACCAGCACCATCATCAACATGGGCCACTCGCTGTCGCTCAACGTCATCGCCGAAGGCGTGGAAACCGCCGCCCAGCTGCAGTTCCTGCGCGACCACGGCTGCGACGAGATCCAGGGCCACTGGATTTCCCACGCCTTGGCGCCGGACGCTTGCCTGCGCTTCATCCGCGAATACGGCATGGGCCACGAGATCGCCGCCGTTTCCTGATCGCGGCGCGTGGGAGCGGCGTCCCGCCGCGAGCTCTGCCCATAGCTCCCGACATCTTTCAGATTTAAGACCGCAAAAGCTCGCGGCGG
>DASVNG010000055.1:0-1747 GCA_036383995.1 Pseudoxanthomonas sp. | reverse complement strand
CAGCGGTGCGCCTGGAACTATCCGGTCTTCTACGAACTGCTGCGACGGGGCATCGCTTGGGGCCGGCCGGAACCGGGCTGAGCGATGCGGCCTAGGCTTTTGGCGCACCGCCAGGCGGCGGGGTCATGGCCTGGATCTGGTTTTCCAGCAGTTCGAGAAGCGGCTCCACCATCGCCCCGTCGAGAGCGCCGGTGAATTGCTGGATCGCCATTCCTTCCAGCATCGTCTGCGACAGGGCCATCGCCACGTCGAAACTGCGACGATCCGATCCCCATTCGGGGAAGAGCGAAACAGCCTGCTTGTTGAACCGCTCGCGAAACTCGATCTGCAGCGGCTGGAGTATGCGCGCGAGATCGGGATCTGACCGAGCCGCCAGCGCCAGTTCATGAAACGCCATGAAAGCCGGCTTCTGCAACTGCTTCCAATAGGTCCGGACCAGCCTGGCGGTTTCGTGGTTCTCGGTATCGGCCGCACGGCGAAACGCGCGCAAGCGCTTCTCGTGCAATTCGACGATGGCAGCCTTGATCAGCGCTGCACCGTTTTCGAAATGGTGGAGCATCGCCCCGCGCGACAGACCGGCTTCGGCCGCGACCTGCGGAGTTGTCGTATTGGCGTAGCCCACCTTGACGATGCAGCGAATCGTCGCCTCGATCAACTCGGCCCGGGTCTGCGCGCTTTTGATCGACTGAAGCGTCGGCGGCGCTCCCGGAAGCCTCGGCGGGCGCTTGGTCGCGCCGAGGCGGGCAGATGCACGGGCCACTGGGATCTCCTATTCAGTAAAAACAGTCATGATTGTTTTCTGGTTAGTTTGTCAAGCCGACCGAGATCCCTTTCGGATACCGCGTAGCCCCTTATGCTGCAATGCTGAGACCTACGAAAAAAATAAAACAATCATGAATGTTTTGCTTGCCGCGTACCCGCAGTTTATGCACAAGCTTCCGCCATGGAGAGGACCTCACCCACGGCACTGGTGATCGGTGCGTCGAGCCCGGGCGGGCTTGGCGAAGCGGTGGTGCGCCGGCTGGCGCGCGACGGCGCCGGGCTGGTCCTGGCCTCGCGCCGACCCGATGCCCTGGCACCGCTGGCAGAACGGATCGGCGGGCGAACATTCGCCTGCGACGTCACCCAAGAAGCAGATATTGCCGCCCTGGTAGAAGCCGTCGGGCCGATCGATATCCTGGTCAACGCGGCGGGCACCGCACTCGCCAAATCGATTCTCAAACTGGAGCAGGAACAGATCCAAACGCAGCTGGCCATGCATGTCACGGCCAACCTGTTGCTGCTCAAGCACGCCGTTCCGGCGATGCCGCGCGGCAGCAGCATCGTCCTGTTTTCGTCGATCACCGCACAGCGCCCCGGCGCTGGTCTCGCCGCCTATGCTGCGGCGAAGGCCGCACTCGAGCAGGTCGTGCGTGTCGCCGCGCTCGAGTTCGGTCCACGTGGCATCCGGATCAACGCCATCGCCCCCGGCTTCTCGCGCACACCCATGACCGAAGCCTTTCTCTCCGTCCCACACTTCGATGCGCTCTATCGACGTGAGTCGGCGATGGATGCGCTGGTCACGCCCGATCAGGTCGCGGCGACGGTGGCGCACCTCGTGGCCGAGGACTGCTTCATCACCGGGGAAGTGGTCCAGGTCAGCGGCGGCGCGCAACTCTTCCGCCTGCCGCGCAGCGACGAACTGAAAGCTTAGGAGCAACCACGCATGGACCTCGGACTGCAGGGCAAGAAGGCCATCCTCATCGGC
>DASVNG010000054.1:0-42816 GCA_036383995.1 Pseudoxanthomonas sp. | reverse complement strand
GGGACGCCGCTCCCACGGGTCTGAAGTTAGCGTTCCGGAAGGGGAATGAATTCGACTTCGCCAGGAATCTGTCCGAAGTTGCCATCCAGCCAATCCTGCTTGGCCACTTCGATGCGCTCCTTGGAACTGGAAACGAAGTTCCACCACATGTGGCGCGGCGCATCCAACGGCTCGCCGCCCAGCAGCATGGCTTTCAGCGGAGTCTTGGCGCGCAGCACCGGTCGGGTGCCCGGGTCCAGCAGCACCAGATGCTTGTCGGGAAGGTCGGCGCCGTCCAACTGCGCATCGCCCTCCAGAATGTAGAGCGCACGCTCGGCGTAAGGGTCGCCGATCGTCAGTTCGGCGTCGGCGTCCAGATCGACGGCGACATTGAAAGTGTCGGCGAACACCCGCACCGGGGATTCCTCGCCGAAGGCGCGTCCGGCGATCACCCGCAGGAAGGCGCCGTTCCTTCGCAACTGCGGTAAAGCCGCGGCGCTGTGGTGGTGGAACTCGGGCGCTATTTCCTCGTCGCTCTTCGGCAAGGCCACCCAGGTCTGCATGCCGTGCACGGCATGCCCGCGGCCGCGCTCATCGGTCGGCGTGCGTTCTGAGTGGGCGATGCCGCGGCCGGCAGTCATCCAGTTGACGTCGCCGGGCAGGATCACCTGTTCGGAACCCAGCGTGTCCTTGTGGTTGATCGCGCCGGCCCACAGGAAAGTCACCGTAGCCAGGCCGATATGCGGGTGCGGGCGCACGTCGATGCCACGGCCGGGTTCGAAAATCGCCGGCCCCATGTGGTCGACGAACACGAACGGCCCGACGCTGCGGGCCTGCAGGCTGGGTACGGCGCGGCGCACTTCGAAGCCGCCGCCTAGGTCATGCGTGCGGGGAGTGATGATGGTGGTCATGGAGCCCTCCGGGAATGGCGGCAGGATGGCACAGGAAAGCCGGATGCTTGGTTCGGCGGCGGGAACGGATTGTTGCGCTTAGAAAAGATTGCCATTGCCGAGGGAAGCCGCGCCGTCCGCCGGCAACTCGCCGCGCCGGGAGGCGATGCGGTCGGCCAATCGGGTCGGTTCCGGTAAGCGATAACCCCGCAGCGTACGCATCACCCACCCGGCCGCAGTGGCCATGGAAATCCGGTGGCCGGGCGAAACGATCAGCGGATTGCAGCGCGCCTTGCTGCGCAGCGCCCAGCCGATCTGTTCGCCGCGGTGCACGAGCGGTGTGCGGTCGCCCGGCGTCGGCCCCGGATCGTTATGGCGGCCCGCCAGCACTTTCTTGGCCACGCCCAGCGCCGGCAAGCCCGTCGCCACGCCGAAATGCGCTGCGATTCCCAGTCTTCGCGGATGGGCGATGCCCTGGCCATCGACGAAGACCAGATCCGGCGTTCGCGTCAGCATGGCCAATGCGGCCATCAAGGCCGGCAATTCGCGGAAGCTGAGCAGGCCGGGGACATACGGCATCGAAGTCTCGATGCGGGCGATATGCGATTCGATGGGCTGAAGCGTCACGGCATCGAGCAGCACGACCGCGGCACGGGTGATGGCGCCGTCTTCTTCGAACCCTACGTCGAAACCCGCCAGTACTTGGGGTTCCGGAAAATCGTCGCGCAGCGAAACGCGTTCGGCAAGTTCCGATTGCAAGGCGCGCGCAGCGACGATGCTGCCGTCCCAATCGCCGAAGACGCCGGCTTGCGGATTGGTATCCATGCGCGAAGGTTAGCGGAGGCGCGTTCGGATCGCGTGCAGGCGGCCGGGTTCGTCTCCGTCAGTAGGTTTCTTGAGACAGGGTTGCTTTCCCATCGGCGCCGATGCGCACCCGGTAAAGGCGATTGAATTCGTCGTCGCCTATCGCTCCGACAGACTGCCCGGACAGCGCACCGACGATGCCCGGCACGGTATTGCTGTGGCCCACCACCAGCACCGTTCCGGTCTTGTTCAACGCGCGCAGCTGTTCGGCGAACTGCGGGGCGGGCAGTTGCGCATCGTAGGTGGTGATGCGGAAGAAATGGTCGGCCGCGACGGGCTGCGCGGTCTGATAAGTGCGGCGGTAGGCGGTGGCGTAGGCGGCGTGGACCGGCTCGTCGCGCAGCAGGGCGGCCAACCGCTGCGCGCGCGCCCGGCCGGCTTCGCTGAGGGAAGGGTCGCGCGCATCGTCGCTGCCTTTTTCCGCATGACGCACGATGATGAAAGTAACGGCATCGGCATCGGCATCGGCGTCGCGCGCCGGTGCGGTAGCGCATGCGGCCAGCGCCAGCGCCATGCCCGCAAGCACGGCGCCGGTGAGCGTGCGCGTCAGCGCTTGGCGAAGCCGGCGTTGGTACCCGAATACAAAAACCATAGCGGTTTCCCGTTGAGGAGCAGGCTGGACGCGTTGCCGCATGAGGTTCAGAACCTCACGAAATAGGGCATGGCCATCAACCCCAGGCCGATAGCCACCATCAGCAGCGTGCTGGAAATGAAATACGGGATGACCATCAGCACGACCCCGCACAGGGCCGGCACCAACGCCTTCTGGCTCTTCCCATACATGAAGTAGCCCAACCCCACAGAACCGAACAGCAAACCCCACAGCAGCGATGCGGTGTCCACGACTATCTCCTTCCCGGCTTCGGCGGGGGATCATTAGAGCAGAGAAACAACCCCCAGGGCCGTCGTTGAATCCGTAGGTCGGGGCTACGCCCCCGACGCAGGAGATATCAGGCACCGCGCACGTCGGGGGCGTAGCCCCGACCTACATTCACCTCTAGGATTTGGCCAGCGCCGCCAGCAGTCCTTTGGCCGCGTTGAAGCGGTCAGCCGCCTCGGGCAGCGGCAGCTTGATGCGCAGTTTGTCCGGCCCGTCCATGGAATACAGCTTGGGTTGTTTCTGGATCATCTGGATCACCGACATCGGGTCGATGTTGGGCTGCGACTCGAACACGATGCGCCCGCCGTTTTCGCCCAGGTCCAGCTTGCGGATGCCCATGGCCGTGGCCGCGATTTTGAGCTCGGCGATGGCGAACAGGTGCTTGGCCGCATCCGGCAACAGGCCGAAGCGGTCGATCATCTCCACCTGCAGGTCGCGCAGTTCGTCGGCGTCGGTGGCGCTGCTCACGCGCTTGTACAGCGTCAACCGGGTATGCACATCGGGCAGATAGTCGTGCGGGATCAGCGAGGGGATATGCAGTTCGACTTCGGCGCCGTGCGCGGTGCCGGCATCGACGTCGGGCAGTTTGCCCAGGCGGATCGAGCGCACCGCGCGTTCCAGCAGCTCGGTGTACAGGCTGAAGCCGATCTCGGCCATCTGTCCGCTCTGGTCTTCGCCCAGCAGTTCGCCGGCGCCGCGGATTTCCAGGTCGTGGGTGGCCAGGGTGAAACCGGCGCCCAGTTCGTCCATTGCCGCGATGGCTTCCAGCCGGCGCTGCGCATCGCCGGTCATCGCGCGCTTGTCGGGCACCACCAGATAGGCATAGGCGCGGTGGTGCGAACGGCCGACCCGGCCGCGCAGCTGGTGCAGCTGGGCCAGACCGAAACGGTCGGCGCGGTTGATGATGATGGTGTTGGCGTTGGGGATGTCGATGCCCGATTCGATGATCGTCGTGCACAGCAGCACGTTGAAGCGCTGCTTCTGGAAATCCAGCATCACCTGTTCCAGCTCGCGTTCCGGCATCTGCCCGTGGGCCACGCCGATGCGCGCCTCGGGCACCAGTTCGGACAGGTCGCGCTGCATGCGGCCGATGCTTTCCACGTCGTTGTGCAGGAAATACAACTGGCCGCCGCGCGCCAGTTCGCGCTGGAACGCTTCGCGCAGCAGCGGCGCATCCCAGGGCGTGATGAAGGTCTGCACCGCCAGACGGTTCGGCGGCGGGGTGGCGATGATGGACAGATCGCGCAGGCCGGCCATAGCCATGTTCAAAGTGCGCGGGATCGGCGTGGCGGTGAGGGTCAGCAGGTGCACATTGGCGCGCAAGGCCTTCAGCGCTTCCTTCTGGCGCACGCCGAAGCGCTGTTCCTCGTCCACGATCACCAGGCCCAGGTCCTTGAACTTCACGTCGGGCTGCAGCAGGCGATGGGTGCCGACGATCACGTCCAGGCTGCCTTCGGTGACCTTGCGCAGTTCTTCCTTGATTTCCTTGGCGCTCTTGAAGCGCGACAGCACTTCCACCTTCAACGGCCAGTCGGCGAAGCGGTCGCGGAAATTGCGGTAATGCTGTTCGGCCAGCAGCGTGGTCGGCACCAGCACCGCCACCTGCTTGCCGGCGCTGGCCGCGGCGAAGGCGGCGCGTACGGCGACTTCGGTCTTGCCGAAACCCACGTCGCCGCAGACCACGCGGTCCATGGGCTGCGAACTGCCCAGGTCGCGGATCACCGCTTCGATGGCATGGTGCTGGTCGGGCGTTTCCTCGAACGGGAAGCCGGCCGCGAACGGTTCGTACATGGCGCGGTCCAGGTGCAGCGCCAATCCCGCGCGCGCCTGCCGGCGGGCCTGGATTTCCAGCAGTTCGGCGGCCACGTCGCGGACTTTTTCCGCAGCTTTGCGTTTGGCCTTGGTCCACGCTTCGCCGCCCAGCGAATGCAGCGGCGCGGTTTCCACCGAGGCGCCCGAGTAGCGGCTGATCAAGTGCAACTGCGCGACCGGCACGTACAGGCGATCGCCCTTGGCGTATTCGATCTCCAGGTATTCGCCGGGCGTGCCGCCGGCTTCCAGCACCACCAGTCCGCGATAACGGCCGACGCCGTGGTCTTCGTGGACGATGGGCGCGCCTTCGCTCAATTCGCCCAGGTCGCGGATGATCGCTTCGGGCTCGCGCCCGGTGCGGCGGCGACGGTGCGGCTGCGTGGCGCGTTCGGGGAACAGCTGGCGTTCGGTCAGCACCGCGATCTGCGGCGCATCGAGGGCGAAGCCGTCTTCCAGCGGTGCGACGGCGAGCGCGAATCGCGAGGAGCCGGCGAGAAAGACGTTGAAGTCGGAGACGACGTCCGGCGTCAGCGCGGCCGCTTGCATCACTTCCATCAACGCTTCGCGACGTCCCGGCGAATCCGCCGCCACCATCACCCGTCCCGGATAACTGGACAGGAACGATTTCACCGCGGCGGCGGGCTCTACGTCCTTGGCTGCGAGCGGCAGCACCGGCACCGGCTGGTCGCCTAGCGGCTGCGATTCTTCGCGGCGCGGATGGTCCGGCCCGCACACTTCGATGCGCGCATTGCGGTTCAGACGCTCGCGCAATGCGTCGGGTGCCAGGTAAAGCTCGTCCGGCGGCACCAGCGGCCGTTCGATGTCGTGCCGGCGCTGTTCGTAGCGGTTGCGGGTCTGCGCCCAGAACGCTTCGGTGGCCTCGGTCACGCCTTCGGCGATCAACGGCAGCGTGGTCGCATCCAGGTAATCGAACAAGGTCGCGGTCTGCTCGAAGAACAGCGGCAGGTAGTATTCGACGCCGGCCGGCGCGATGCCCGACTTCAGATCCTGGTACAGCGAACTGCGCCGCGTATCCACGTCGAAGCGTTCGCGCAACGCATCCAGCGCGCGCTGCACCGACAGATCGTCCAGCGGTATTTCGCGCCCAGGGAGCATCTTCACCTGCGCAATCTTCTCCAGCGAGCGCTGGCTTTCCGGATCGAAGGCGCGGATCGAGTCGATGGTGTCGTCCAGTAGTTCGATGCGCAGCGGCGCGCTCGCGCCCATCGGGAACACGTCCAGCAGTCCGCCGCGGATGGCGAAATCGCCCGGGTCCAGCACTTGCGGCACGTTGCGGTAGCTGGCCGCTTCCAGGCGGCGTTTTTCCTGGTCGAAATCCAGGGTCTGGCCGACCTCCAGGTCGAAGCTGCCGCCGACCACGTAGCGCAGCGGCGGTAGCCGCTGCATCAGCGTCTGCACCGGCACCACCACCACGCCGCGTTTCAGGCCGGGCAGGGCGTGCAGAGCGGCAAGCCGCTGCGAAATGATGTCCGGATGCGGACTAAAACGGTCGTAAGCCAGGGTTTCCCAATCCGGGAACGGAAACACCGGCAGGTCGCCGCCTTCGCCCAGCAGGGTGTGCAGGTCCGATTCCAGCTGATGCGCGCCGTGGGTGTCGCGCGCAACCACCAGCAAGGGACCGGCGTGGGCCTCGGCGGCACGTGCCACCATCCAGGCCAGGGCCGTCGGCGAGACGGGAGCACGCCACCAGGCGCGCAACTGGTTGCTGCGGGGCAGCGGCGGGGGCGGGAAACGGGCGGATTTGTGATCGGAGGGCATTGAGCACGCAAACAGCAGCAGCGCCGGGTGCGGTCGCACCCAGCGCAGGGAGGGGCGTGCAGTTTAGCGTCTCCGCACCTCGGACCCTGTCCGCAGATGCTTCAGGGCGGGGCAATCCTGCCTCGCCCCGAGGCGTCGGTCCCCTTCGGCGGTTCGGTATAGGTGCGCTGTGCGGGGCTCAGGGCCGCGCTTCGAGCACCAGGTTGAACGGAGTTTCGGTAGCGCGCCGGAAGCGGCCGAAACCGCCCTCATCGACCATGATCGCGCGCAGCCTCGCTTCTCCGGCCTGTGCGCCCAGTGCGGGTCCGTGGCGCGCCAGCGACACCGGTACGCAGATCTGCGAAGAGGCGCCGTAATAGACCCGCCCGACCGGATTGAGGTTCTCCTCGACCTTGTCGCCGGCGAACGGCTCCACCAACAGGCAATGGCCGTCGGGTTTCAGCGCCTGGCGGGCATGCCGCGCGGCGCCGGCGGGATCGCCCATGTCGTGCAGGCAATCGAAGAAGGCGATCAGATCGAAGTCGCGGTCGGCGTAGCCGACGGCATCGGCGACTTCGAAGCGTGCGTTGGCCACGCCGGCCGCTGCCGCGCGCTCGCTGGCGATGCGGATCGATTCTGGGTGGTAGTCGTAGCCGATGAATTGCGAGTTCGGGTAAGCCTGCGCCATCAGCACGGTGCTGGCGCCGTGGCCGCAGCCGACATCGGCGACCTTGGCGTTGTGGGCGAGCTTGTCCATCACTCCGTCCAGCGCGGGCAGCCATTCGCCGAGCAGGTGCGCGTGGTAACCGGCGCGGAAGAAGCGTTCGGTGCCGTGGAACAGGCAGGGGTGGTGTTCGCCCCATTCCATGCCGGCGCCGCTGCGGAAATTCTCCAGGGTGCGGTCCAGGGTATGGAAGGTGTCCTCGACGATGTTGTACGCGCCGGGCAGGTCGACCGGGCCGTTCGGATCGGCCAGGCACAGGGCCTGCTCGTCGCTCAGCGTGTATCGGCCGCTATCGGCGTCGTAACTCACATAGCCGCCGGCGGCCTGGTTGCCCAGCCATTCGCGGATGTAGCGCTCATGGGTGCCGGTGCGCGCGGCGAGTTCGGTGGGGGTGGCGGGTGCTTCGGCCAGGGCCCGGTACAGACCCAGCCGGTCGCCCACCAGCATCAGGCTGGCGCTGATCGCCGCGCCCAGGTCGCCGACCGCCTTGCCCAGAAAGTCGTTGAGTTTTGCTTCGTCTATGTTCATGCGCGGCCCTTCCGATAGTGGCGCGGCGGTGCCTGCCGCAGGCCCCCCATCAGGCGCAACGCATTTGCGGGGAATGGACGGACAAAGGACGGACGGGTCGGCGACCGGGAATCGCCGCCGCGTACGCGGTTCCAGGCGTGGCGGTTTCCGCCAGCCGCCGATCCGCTTATTCGTTCAGATCCAGCACCACCCGCACCAGGCCGGGGGTGTCG
The DNA here is from genome assembly GCA_036383995.1 of Pseudoxanthomonas sp. GTDB lineage: Bacteria > Pseudomonadota > Gammaproteobacteria > Xanthomonadales > Xanthomonadaceae > Pseudoxanthomonas_A. The sequence goes on along the minus strand of DASVNG010000054.1, from coordinate 35,169 downwards.
TCTTCGCGCATGCGCTTGAAACCCAGCGACTGGGCCAGTTGCAGCATGGGATGGTTGTGGTCCAGCACGTCGCCGTACAGGCGGTCCAGCTTCTTGGTCTTGGCCCATTTCACCAGTTTGCGCATGAGCTGGCGGCCCAGGCCCTGGCCGGCGATGAAATGGCTGACCAGGATGGCGAACTCCGCCTCGCGCGTACGCGGGGTGATGGAGGCGCGGGCGACCGCGCCCACCAAGGCTTCGCCGGGGGGTAGGTTTTCGGCGGCGACCAGGGCGAATTCGTTGCGCGGGTCCGGATGGCACAGGCGGTGCGCCATTTCCGGGGTCAGTTCCTTCAACGCGTACAGGAAGCGCTGGCGCACTTCTTCGGGTCCCAGCAGCACGAAGGCGCCCTGGATGGGTTCGGCATCCTCGGGACGGATGGGGCGGATGAGCAGTTCGCGCCCGTTGGGCATGCGGAAGTGCTCGTGCCAGGGCGGGAGACGTTTATGGCCATTCATGACAGGCATATGTTCCCAGATTCGCGGTGAACGGTTGCTCTAGCGGTCCTGGCGGCCGCCGCCCTGGAATTCACGCGGCCTGCTTCTTGCCGCGCAGGCGCGAGAACAGCGTCACCACCGCCACCACCACGCTACCGGCCACGATGCCGACGGCGGCATCGAACAGCATGGACACCAACGTGCCCAGGGTGCCGTGGGCGTAGGGTTCGATGAAATGGTGCAGCGGGGGCAGGCCGTGCACCAGGATGCTGCCGCCGACCAGGAACATGGCGGCGGTGCCTGCGATGGACAGGAACTTCATCAGGTAGGGCGCACTGCGCAGGATGCCGGTGCCCAGGCTGCGTTTGAAACGCGCCCAGCCGCCTTCCCCGGTGTCGCGGTTCAATGCCAGCCCCGCATCGTCCAGCTTCACGATGCCCGCCACCAGCCCGTACACGCCGACGGTCATGACCAGGGCGATGGCCACCAGGGTGAGCAGTTGTTCGGTCAGCGTACGTCCGGCCAGGGTGCCCAGCGAGATCACGATGATCTCCGCCGACAGGATGAAGTCGGTGCGGATGGCGCCGCCGATCTTGTCCTTTTCGAACGCGACCATGTCGACCGTTTCGTCCTGCACCGCCTTCACCAGCTCGCTGTGGTGCTTGCTGTCTTCGTCCTTGCCGTGCAGGAACTTGTGCGCCAGTTTCTCCACGCCCTCGAAGCACAGGAAGGCGCCGCCCAGCATCATCAGCGGCGTCACCAACGGAATGTTGTAGCCCTTGCCGTGCAGCCAGCTCTCCAGCGCGCTGATCGCCAGCGCGGCCGGCACCAGGATGGCCTTGTTGACCAGCGAACCCTTGGCCACCGCCCACACCACCGGCAGTTCGCGGTCGGCATTGACGCCGCTGACCTGCTGCGCGTTCAGCGCCAGATCGTCGCCCAGTACGCCGGCGGTCTTCTTGGCCGCGACTTTGGTCATCAGCGACACGTCGTCCAGCAGAGTGGCGATGTCGTCGATCAGGGCGAACAGGCTGGATCCGGCCATGGGGGGGCGTCAGTGCGGCGAACGAAGGAGCCGCGATTCTCGCACAGGACCTGCGATCAGGCTTCGGCGCGCAGCCATTCCAAGCGCGTGGCGGCGCCGGTTTCGCCCAGCGTCTTCTTCAGCAGCGGCAGCGCGGGGGCGATGTGCCGGTCGAATTGCCAGGGCGGGTTGAGCACCAGCAGGCCGCTACCGTTCAAGCGCAGCGGCGAATCGTCTGCGCGGATCTGCAATTCGGCCAGCAGCACCGATTTTGCCGGCAGCGCGGCGGCCTTGCGGAAGAACGGCTGCAAGGTGCGCCGCTGTTTGATGGGGTACCAGATGGCGTAGGTCGCCTGCGGCCAGCGCTCCAGCGCTTCGCGTACGGTGGCGATGATTTGCGGGTATTCCTCGTCCTGCACTTCGTACGGCGGGTCTATCAGCACCAGCCCGCGCGCGAATTTCGTCGCGCCCAGTTTCGGCGGCAGCATGGCCTTGATCGCCGCGTAGCCGTCGCGCGCATGCACGGCCACGCGCGGGTCGTGGGCGAACAATTCCTTCAGCGCCGCCGCTTCTTCCGGCTGCAGTTCGCAGGCGGCCAGGCGGTCCTGTTCGCGCAGGGATTGCGCGACCAGCAGCGGCGAGCCGGGGTAGGCGATCAGCGCGCCGACCGGATTGTTGGCTTCCACCGCGCGCAGATAGCGTTCCACCACTTCGGGCATCTTCGCTTCGCCCATCAGCTTGAGGATGCCGGCATCGGCCTCGCCGGTCTTGCGGCTTTCCGGCGCGGCCAACAGGTAGCGCCCGCGTCCGGCGTGGGTGTCGAGCACGAAGAACGGCGCATCCTTGCGTTTCAGTGCGTCCAGCAAGGCCAGCAACACGATGTGCTTGAGGACGTCGGCGTGGTTGCCGGCGTGGAAGGCGTGCTTGTAGTTCATGGTGGAGAGCATAACGTTTATGCTGCGTGCCATGCCGTTGATCCTGATCGCCGAAGACGAACCCGCCATCGCAGATGCGGTCTTGTACGCGCTGCGCAGCGAGGGCCTGGACGCCGAACACTGCCTGTTGGGCCGCGAAATAGCGCCGCGCGTGCGCCAGGGCGGGGTGGATGTGGTGGTGCTGGACGTGGGCCTGCCGGACCGCAGCGGTTTCGACGTGTGCCGCGAATTGCGTGGTTTCAGCGAAGTGCCGGTGATCTTCCTGACCGCGCGCAACGACGAGATCGACCGTGTGTTGGGCCTGGAGCTGGGGGCCGACGACTACATGGCCAAGCCGTTCTCGCCGCGCGAGCTGGTGGCGCGGGTGCGCGCGCGCCTGCGCCGCAGCCAGGCCGAAGCGAAGGGGCCGGAGCACGGAGACTTCGAGCTGGACCGCGAAGGCCACCGCATCCGTTTCCGCGGCCACGTGCTGGAACTGACCCGCTACGAGTACATGTTGCTGGCAGCCCTGTTGCATCGGCCTGGCGCCATTCTCAGTCGTGCGCAGCTGATGGACCGGGGCTGGGATAGCGACGCCGACAGCGCCGACCGCACCGTGGACACCCATATCAAGACGCTGCGCGCCAAGCTGCGCGCGGCCGGCGCCGAGAACGATCCGATCCGCACCCATCGCGGTCTCGGTTACGCATTGGAAATCTGATGCGCCTGGGCCTGCGGCTGTTTCTGGGGTTCTTCCTGATCGTCGGCCTGGCGGCGTTCTTCGTGATGCGCGTGTTCGTCAACGAAGTGAAACCCGGCGTGCGCCAGGCGATGGAATCCACGCTGGTCGACGCAGCCAACGTGCTGGCGGTGATGGCGGCCGAGGATATGAAGTCCGGGCATATCGCCGACGGCAAGTTCATGCGCGACCTGGCCATCGCCCAGCGGCGCGAACTGCGCGCCACCATTTGGCAATTCCCCAAGCGGCGCATCGATTACCGCATCACCATCACCGATGCGCGCGGCGTGGTGGTCTACGATTCGGAAGGCAGGGACCTGGGTCGCGACAATTCGCGCTGGAACGACGTCTATCGCACCCTGCGCGGCGAATACGGCGCACGCTCCAGTCCCCTGGTTGCCGGCGACGAAAAAAACACCGTCATGCACGTGGCCGCGCCGATCCGCGACGGCGAACGACTGATCGGTGTGCTGACTCTTTCCCAGCCCAACGCCAGCATCGATCCGTTCATCGCCGCCAGCCAGCGCAGCATCATGCGCCAGGGCGCATGGCTGATCGGACTTTCCGCGCTGATCGGCCTGTTGATGACCTGGTGGCTGATGCGCGGCATCAACCGGCTGAACCGTTATGCGCAGGCGGTCAGTGCAGGCGAACGCGTGCCGCCCCTGCCGTCGCGGCGCGATGAGATAGGCGACCTGGGGCGTGCGGTGGAGACCATGCGCAGGAAGTTGGAAGGCAAGGCCTACGTCGAGCAGTACGTGCAGTCGCTGACCCACGAAATGAAGAGCCCGCTGGCGGCGATCCGCGGTGCGGCCGAACTGTTGCAAGAACCGTTGCCGGAAGCCGACCGACAGCGCTTCGCCCACAACATCTGTACCCAGGAGCAGCGCCTGACCGAGACCATCGACAAGCTGCTGGCGCTGGCCGAAGTGGAGCAGCACGGCTGGCTGCAGACGCTGGAGCCGGTGAGCATCGCGGCGCTGCTTGCGCAAGCCGGCGAGAGCGTGACCGCGAAACTGGCGGCCGACGGCCTGACGCTGACGGTGGACGTGCACGACCCGCAGGCCACAGCGCAGGGCGACGCTTATCTCTTGCGTCAGGCGGTTTCCAATCTTCTGGACAACGCGATTGCATTCTCGCCTGCGGGCGGCACGGTTTCCCTGTCCAGCAGCACGGTCGACCGGCACATCGAAATCCGGGTCGCCGATGAGGGCCCCGGCGTCCCGGACTACGCGCGGGACCGTGTCTTCGAACGCTTCTATTCGCTGGCGCGCCCCTCCACCGGGCTGCGGAGTTCCGGGTTGGGCTTGCCGTTCGTGCGTGAGGTGGCTCGGTTGCATGGGGGCGAGGCCGAACTCGCCTCGCTGGAGGGCGGTGGCGCGTTGGCTACGCTGCGGTTGCCTAAGTCCTGATTCAATAGGAAGCGGCCCTGGTAGTGCGTCGCTCTCATGGGCTCACCCTATTCGGACGTCATCCCAGCGAAAGCTGGGATCCATCTTGATCTTGCTCTAGATCTTCAAGTGCAAAGTCAAAGTCAAAATGGATCCCAGCTTTCGCTGGGATGACGTCGGAACCAATATCGGTCGTGCCAGGGTTCCGTGGACTTCACACAGACTTCAAATTCCCCTCAAACCTTCCCCACAAGCCTGCTTCAGGCTATCCCCGTGTTCAACCCGGGGCAAAAAAACATGAAGTCACTCAAATTGTTGTTGCGTTTCCTCACCGTCGGCGGCCTGGTGCTGCTGTTGCTTATCCCATTGATGATGATTCGCGGCGCCATCCAGGACCGTCAGGCTTACCGCGCACAGGCGGTGCAGCGCGTGTCACAGAGCATGGCCGGGCCGCAACAACTGGTCGGACCGCTGCGTGTGATCCCCTGGCGGGAACCCCGCGTGGTGAACGAGGTCGGGCCCGACGGCAAGCCGGGTACGCGTACCGAAGTCGTCGAAGGCTATGTATTCCAGACGCCGAAAACCATGCGCGTGCAGGGCGGGCTCAAGCCGGACGTGCGCCGCATCGGTCTGTACAACGTACGCGTGTTCGAATGGCAGGCGGGATTGAAGGCTGCCTTCGATCCGATGAAGCTGAGCATCGTTCCAGGACGCAGTTACGGCCAGCCCTATCTGGTGCTCGGTCTGGGCGATGTGCGCGGATTGGTGGGCACGCCGGACTTCAAGGTCGATGGCGCACCGGTGACGCTGGAATCCGGCACGCAGGCCATGTCCGAACGGTTGCACGGCATGCATGCGAATCTTCCGGAAATCGTCGGGGATCTGTTGCCCGCAAGCAATGTCGATGCGAATTTCCGCTTGAACGGCACCCAGTCCTTGAGCATCGCGCCCATCGCCGACAGCAACCAGATCACGCTCGGCTCCACCTGGCCGCATCCCTCGTTCGCAGGCCGGTTCCTGCCCAACCAGCGCCGCATCCAGGCGGACGGATTCAGCGCGGAGTGGGAGATTTCCTCGCTCGCCAGCGCGGCGCAATCGCAACTGGCCAAGGGCGACGGGCTGTTGACCCAGCGCGACAACGCCATGGATGTCGCTCCCGCCAAGTTTGCCGGCTCCAGCGACAGCGCGATCGACAGTGTGGAAGTGAGCCTGGTGGATCCGGTCGACGTTTATACGCAGGCCGACCGCGCCAGCAAATACGGCATCCTGTTCGTGGTGCTGACCTTCGTGGGTTTCGGGCTGTTCGAGCTGATCAAGCGCCTGCCTATCCACCCGCTGCAGTACCTGCTGGTCGGTCTGGCGCTGGCGATCTTCTTCCTGCTGCTGCTCAGCCTGTCCGAGCACATCGAGTTCGTGAAGGCTTATCTGATATCGGCGATCGCCTGTATCGGGCTGCAGTTCGTCTACCTGTCGGGAGTTTTGAGAAGCTGGCTGCGCGCCAGCGGATTCGCGGTGATGCTAACGGCGCTCTACGGCGTGCTGTACAGCCTGCTGATCTCCGAAGACAACGCCTTGCTGATGGGTTCGCTGCTGCTGTTCGGCATCCTGGCCGCGATCATGTGGATCACGCGCAAGGTGGATTGGTACGAACTCGGCTCGTCGCTGCGCTGAGGCAGGCATGGTCAATGCGCAGACATTGCACCGTCGCGCCGTTAGGGTGCTGCCGGAGGTCATCAAGACCTCCGGCGTGCTTCTGGAGACGGCGGAACAGAACGAGCTTGCCGCGATGCTGTTTCCCTTGCGACGTAGATCGAACGGAGCGGTGTTGTTCCGGATATCCACGGAAATGGCCGAAGCGATGGGAAACGAACCGCTGGTTTATCTCAAGGAAGCGACGCGGGCCAGGGAGGGCCTTGGTCGCGGGGGCGCCCCTTTCGTATACAAGCAGTGGCGCACGGCATGGATTCCGCGGTATTGGATGCCGACGATATCGCACCCTCATGTCGGAGCATCGCCACGATCCCTCGGCGGGTCGGTGCAGGCGTGCTTCACCACCAAGACCGATGGAAAGGCTTTGCTGGTGGTGATTCCGGACGAACGCATGGCGGTCTATATCTGGCGCGACTAGTTAGGCAAGGCTGGACCTGGTAGGAGCGACGCGAGTCGCGAAGTTTCGCGGCTATGAGCTTCGCGGCTTGCGTCGCTCCTACAAGCCCAAACCTGCTCGCCCCGGCCGGGTGGCGTGCGGTAGAGTCCCGGGATGGACTCTCCGCACACCATCGGCCTTTTTCGCGGGCCCGAAATCCTGCCCTGGCTCGAGCACACGGCGCGCCTGCGCATCGGCGTGTTCCGCGAATGGCCTTATCTCTACGAGGGCAGTTTGGAAAGCGAGCGGGAGTATCTGGCGTCCTACGCGCAGTCGAAGGAAAGTCTGCTCGTCCTGGCCATGGACGGCGGCGAAGTGGTCGGTGCGTCCACGGCAATGCCGTTGGCCGACAGCGCGCCCGCATTCAGCCAGCCGTTCGTGGAGCAGGGCATGGCGGTCGAATCGGTTTTCTATTTCGGTGAGTCGGTGCTGCTTTCCGAATACCGCGGGCGCGGCATCGGCCATGCCTTCTTCGACAGCCGCGAAGCGCATGCGCGCGCATTGGGACGATTCCAGTGGACGGCATTCTGCTCGGTGGACCGGGACATCGAGGACGCGCGACAGCCTGACGGCTACCGGTCAAACGAGACGTTCTGGAGCAAACGCGGCTACCGGCGCCGAGCGGGCATGACCATGCGGCTGCCCTGGAACGAAGCGGGCCGCGGCGAAGTGGACCATCCGCTCACCTTCTGGTTGCGCGAACTGGAGCAGGCCGCATGAAAGTCGCCGTCGCAAAATACCCGGTCGGCGCGCCGCGCGACTTCGCGGAGTTCGCCGGCAAGCAGGTGCAGTTGCTTGCCGAAGCGGCGCGCGCCGGCGCGGAAGTGGCGGTGCTGCCCGAATACCTGTCGCTGGAATTGGCCGCCAGCTTCGATGCCGCGATCAGTAGCGACCTGATCGCATCGCTGTCGGCGATCCAGCAATACCGAGGGCAGTGGATAGAACTGTATTCGCGGTTGGCGCGCGAGCATCGCCTGCATTTGGTCGCCGGCAGTTTCCTGCTGGCGAACGGTGAAGGCCGCTATCGCAACCGCAGCGACTGGTTCACGCCCAACGGTGCGCACGGTTGGCAAGACAAACTGCAGCGGACCGGGTTCGAGAGATCCATGGGCGCGATCGAAGCCGGGGACGCCTTAAAGGTCTTCGATGCGGTCGACGCGCGCGTCGGCATCTCGGTCTGCTACGACGCCGAATTCCCGCTGCCGGTGCGCGCGCAGTACGAAAGCGGCGCACGCCTAATGCTGGTGCCCAGCTGCACCGATACCGAAGCCGGCGCCAGTCGCGTGCGCATCGGCTGTCTGGCGCGGGCATTGGAGAACCGCATGTTCGTCGCCCAATCGGTGACTGCCGGAGAGGCTTCGTGGAGCCCTGCGCTGGATACCAATACCGGAGAGGCCGCGATCTACGCTCCGATGGATGTCGGTTTTCCCGCCGACGGCATCGTGGCGCAGACCCGCGCCGATCGGCCTGAAAAAGTCTGGGCGATAGCCGAGCTGGATTTGGCTGCCCTGGAGGCCAACCGCGCCAGCGCTCAAGTGGCCAACGACCGCGATTGGAATGGACAGCTGGCGCCGAGTATTGCTCGCGCCAAACTTTCCATTCCCTCGTAGGAATGGGTGCACCTTTGTAAGCAATGCCACTAGGTCTTGCTTTCGCTGCTGCTCCTGTTGTTCTCGCTCCTGCTTTTTGTTCCGGCTCCATCCCCCGTGAGTGGCGGCAAGCCCGTCGGCTAAAACCCGCAGGGCGGCGCACATGGATGTGCGCCGTTTCCGGAGGCGCAGGAAGCGCCTTACGGAAATTGCCGACGGGCTTGCGGACCCGGCGGCTTTATCGCCGGGCGCCACGTTAGGGCGGCTTTCTTTTGGTTACTTTTCTTTGCCGTTCAAAGAAAAGTGACTCGCGCGTTAGCGCGAAATGCTTTTTGCTCCGAAGCAAAAAGTAAAAGCCAGAGCAAGATCAAAAGCACCCCTCCTCAATCCTCCCCTGCGCTGCGCGCAAGGGAGGAGGTAGAGCGAAGACAGACGCCGAGCAAGCGTTGGTGGCGGCCGCGATTCGGGGTGTGCTGGGAGGTTCTTCCGTGTGCTCGAAATATCCGATCGCGGTTGAAGCCGCCCCTACAACGGGAACAGGCTTACGCCGGGCACCAGCGACAGCGAGATGGCCGCAAGCCCCGATCCGATGCCGACGGCGGCCAGCACGTCGCTGGGGTAATGCAGGCCCAGCACCACCCGCGAAGCCGCCACGCAGAGAGTGAACGGGATCAGCAGGAATGCCAGCGCCGGGTAGTGCGCGATCCCCACCAGGCTGAAAGCCACCGCATGCAGCGTATGCCCGGACGGAAAACTGAATTCGTCCAACGGCGCCACCCACGCGCGGATGCGCACATCAGAAGCGAAAGGCCGCGGACGCCGGGTCCACCGCTTCAGCAACTTGTACAGAACCAGCGCAATGACGCCGGTGATGGCCAGATGCGCCGAAGCGGCCAGTCCCGCCATTCCGTCGAACACGATCAGCGCGGCCATCAGCACATACCAGAACACGCCGTCTCCCAGCCGGCTGATCGAGGCGAAGAAGCGGCGCACGCCGGTTCCTTCGCCCAGGCGGTTGGCGCGCAGGCACCAGCCCGCGTCGTGCAATCGCATCGGTTTACGCAACGGCAGCGGACGCATGTCGCCTCCTTGCCATCGCCAGGCCGGCGAGCAGGTCGTCGAAGTCGGCGGCCACCTGCGCCGGATGCAGACGCTGCATCGAATGCCGCGCGCGCTCGCCCATTGCCTGACGCAGGGAATCGTCGGTGGCCAGTTGGGTTGCGGCGGCGATGAAGTCCGCATCGTTGTCCACGGCCATTCCATCGACGCCGTGGCGCAGATGCTCGCGTGCCGCGCCGTAGTCGAACGCCACCACGGGAACGCCGCTGGCCATCGCTTCGAGCGTGGTATTGCCGAAGGTTTCGCTGTGGCTGGGAAACAGGAACAGATCGGCGCTGGCGAAGTGGCGTGCCACCTCGGCGCCGCGCTGGATGCCGCAGAAGATGAAGTCGGGATGTTCCTGCGCCAGTTTCTGCCGCGCGGGTCCATCGCCTACCCATACGAAGCGGGCATCGGGCCGGCTGCGCTGCAGATCGCGGAACGCACGGACCGCAAGCTCCAGATTCTTCTCCGGCGCGATCCTTCCCAGGTAGATCACGGCCAGCCCGGAGTCGCCCACGCCCCACGACTGGCGCAGCGCGTCGTCACGCCTGTCCGGCGCGAATTGATCGGCGTCCACCGCGCGCGCCAGCCGTACCGGCTGCTTGAAATTCTGCGATCGCAGAAAATCGGCCAGTTCGCGGGTGGGCACCAGGGTGGCGTCGCCGCCGTTGTGGAAGCGGCGCATCCAACGCAGGGCGGTGCTTTCCAGGAACGGCATGCCATAGTCGCGCATGTACTGGTCGAAGCGGGTGTGGAAGCCGGTCGCTGCGGGGATGCCTAGTTTTCGTGCCGCCCGCAATGCCGACCAGCCCAGGGGGCCTTCCGTGGCCGCATAGATCGCATCCGGCGGATTGGCGGTCCAGAGCTCGAGCAGGCTCTTGGTAGCGGGAAAGCCGAACTTCAGCCCGGGATAGCGCGGCAAACCGGCGCCGCGCACCAGCAAAGTGTCCGAGTCGGCGCGGAGCTCGTCCTGTTGCCGCGGACGTACCAGCAGCACTTCGTGGCCACGGGCGCGCAGACCCTGCTCCAGACCCTGGACGGTGAGAGCGACACCATTGATCTCGGGCGGGTACGTTTCGGTGACGATGGCGTAGCGCATGCGTGGCTCCACGTTTTGCGCATGCTGGGCGTCGGCCATGAAGCGGTTGTTGCAGGCAAGTGACGCCACGATGACATGGCTTGCCGTAAGCCGCTTTTGCTTAAGAAACGGTCTGTCGTACCGCCGGACCCAGTATTGGCCGTATCGCGCGAAGGTCCGTGGAGGCTTCGTCGCACAACCATTCCTGGAAGCGGGCGATCTTGCGGGTGTTCTTGCGCACGGTCGGATAAACGAGCCAGAAACGCCGCCCGTCGCTGGCCGCCAGCGGGTGCGCGGGCACCAGCCGGCCGGCTTCGATTTCGTGACGGAACAGGATCGGCGAGCCGATGGCGATGCCGTGCCCGGCGATCGCTGCGGCGATGTCCAGATACTCGGCCGATAACGTAGTGCCGAAGCGCTCGGGTGCGGGAGCTTCGTCGAAACCGAGTGCGCGGTACCACAGCGCCCACCAGTCGGGGCGCCCCAGCAACGGCACCTCGGGCCGCGCGCGTGGATCGCCGATGTCGGCGGCGGCGGCCAGCAGCGCGGGCGCGCACAGCGGCATGAACACACTGGGGAACAACTCGACCGCCTGCAGGCCAGGCCAATCGCCATGGCCGTTGCGGATCGCGGCGTCGAACCGTCCCGATGCCAGATCCTGCGCATCGGCGGACAGATCGAGCTCGAATACGATCTCGGGGTGCCGGGCGCGGAAGCGTCCCAGCCTGGGCGTAAGCCAGCTCGTGCCCAGGCTGGGCAAGGTGGTGATCGACAACCGCGAGGCATCCAGATCCGCCGCCCCTGCAAAGCTTGCGCGCAGCAGGGCGAAGGCTTGAGTGGCTTCGCGCGACACCAGCCGACCGGCGGCGGTGAGTTCGACGTGTTGCGGATGGCGCTGGAACAACTGCACGCCGATCTGCGTTTCCAACCGGCGCACGTGATAGCTGACCGATGCCGCGGTGGTATCGAGTTCCTGCGCCGCCTTGGCGAAGTTGCCGAGGCGGGCCGCGGCCTCGAAGGCGCGGATCGAAGCTAAAGAAGGGAGGCGGGAGCTGGCGACCATAAGTCTGCCTTAGGCTGCGACCTCAAGTTCCGATGGTCAAGGGGCCATGCGCTTGCCACGATCCAGCGCATCGAAGATTGAACGGAACGGGAGATCGGCATGCGCAGGCGGGACTTCCTCACGACCCTCGCCGCCATGGGTGGCGTCAGCGCATTGGGCTTACCCGGATGGGCTCGCGCATGGGGCGGTTCGACCGAGGCCGGCGTCGCATCGCCGCACGCCAGCGATTGGGCGTGGCTACGCGGCGATTGGAAGGTCTGGCACCGCCGCCTCAAACAGCGCCTGCAGGGCGATACGACCTGGGAAGAATTCGCCGGCCGCAGCGCGGTCTGGCTGGTGATGGACGGCCTGGGCACGATCGACGACAACATCGTCGAGCTGCCGGGCGGCGTCTATCGAGGCCTGGGCATCCGCGCCTTCGATGCGGCGGCGGGCACGTGGTCGATCTGGTGGCTGGACGGACGCAATCCCACTCATATCGATCCGCCGGTGAGGGGCGGTTTCGAAGGCGATACCGGTACCTTCATCGGCCACGACACGTTCAAGGGACGGCCGATCGTGATGCGTTTCCGCTGGCGCGACATCCACGGGGCGCGGCCGTGGTGGGAGCAGGCGTTCTCGCCCGACGATGGCGCCAGCTGGGAAGTGAACTGGCGGAACTGGTTCACCCGTACTTCGCCCACGCCCACGCCGTTGCCTAGTGTCGAAGACGCACCGCACGACTGGGATTTTCTGGTCGGCCGCTGGCAAGTGCATCATCGCCGCTTGCGGCAGCGGTTCGCGGGCGGCGGCGAATGGGACGAATTCGACGGCACGCTGGTCAACTGGCCGGTGCTCGGCGGCCACGGCAACGTCGGCGACAATCTGATGCGTTTTCCAGGCATGACGGTGCGCGGGGTCGGTATCCGCTCTTTCGATCCGACAGCCAGGCAATGGCTGAGCTGGTGGCTGGACGGCCGGAACGCGGGCGAAATCGCGCCGCCACTGCGCGGAGGGTTCGTCGACGGCGTGGGCACTTTTCTCGGCGACGACATTCACCAAGGGCGGCCGGTCCGCAGCCGCGTGGTCTGGTCGCGGATCACGCCGCATTCGGCGCGCTGGGAGCAGTCGGGATCGGCCGACGACGGCTCCTCATGGGAATCGAACTGGGTCAGCGAATTCACCCGTGTGGAATAAGGAGGGTTCGTGCGATGAATTCCAGGGAAGCGGTTTCGTTGTTGCGCAGCGTCTTGCTCGGCGTGGCGCTCGTATCGGCTGGCGGCGCTTCGGCCGTCGGAGGCGCGGCTGCGACGGAACTGGATATCGTCGGAAAGACGGTCCTGTTCGCTCCAGGCATCGCATCCACCCAGTATTCGGAAATCCGCCTGACTTTGAATCCACAAGGCGACACCGCGATCTGGTTCAGCCGCGATCGGCCGGGCGGTGCCGGCGGATACGACATCTGGATTTCGCGCCGCAAAGATGGCGACTGGCAGGAAGCGCAGCCGGTCCCGTTCAATTCCCCAACACGCGATTTCGATCCGGCGTTTTCGTCCGATGGACGTTTCGTCTATTTTTGTTCCGACCGCGTCGGCAGCCTTGGCGGCGACGATCTTTACCGCGTACCGGTCACCCGGAAGGGTTTCGGCCCGGTGGAGCACCTGGATGCGGCGGTGAACAGCATGGGTAACGAGTTCGCCCCCATGCTCTCGCCACGCGGCGACCGGCTGTTGTTCTCCAGCGACCGTGCCGGCGGCAGCGGCGGGCACGATCTGTTCGCTGCACGCCGCACCGCCGCGGGAACCTTCGCTACCGCGCAACGCCTGCCTGGCGCGGTCAATACGGATGCGCACGAATTCGATGCGACTTTCCTGCATGACGGCGCCACCGTGGTGTTCGCGCGCACGCCGGATTTCGGTGCGGCCAGGGTGGAAGTATTCGTATCCTCGCCGCAGGCGGGACGGTACGGCGCAGGCGTGCGGTTGCCGCCGCCGGCCAACAGCAGCGTCGACGACACTTATGGCGCGATGCTCGACTGGTCCGGCAGCGACCGTATTACCCTGTCGGCAAGGCGCGACAAGGAGAAGGGCATGGACTTGTACGTGATGCGTTACCGGTTGCGGGGAGGAATCCCGCAGCCCACCGTCGGGCCAGCGCAGGGCTGGAACCCGTGAGCGCCCTGTGGCTGACGGTCCTGCTGTGGTTCAGCGCGCTCGGCTGCGGTGTGCTGGCGGGTCTGTTCTTCGCCTTTTCCGCTTTCATCATGCGGGCGCTGGGCCGACTTCCGCCCGCAGCGGGCATCGCCGCAATGAACGCGATCAACGATGCGATCCTGCGCTCCTTGTTCATGCCGTTGTTCCTGGGAACCACGCTGTCGGCCGCTGCGCTGGCGGTGATCGCGGCGCTGCGGTGGGAGCAGCCGGGGGCCGCTGCGATGTTCAGCGGTGGGGTCATCCACGTGGTGGGTATGTTCGCCTGCACCATGTTCATCGAGGTGCCGCAGAACAACGCGCTGCAACGCGTCGATCCGGACAGCGAAGCCGCACTGCCCATCTGGCGGCGTTATCTGACCCGCTGGACGGCATGGAACCACGTCCGCACGCTGGCCTGTACCGCCGCTTGCGCATTGTTCGTGGCGGCGTTGGTCGCGCGCGCAGAACCCATCCAGCGTCCGGACCGTCCCTCAGGCTCGACCGGATTTTCGGGCGCCCACGCCCTGGCCATCGAAACCGATCATCGCGATATCCCTAGGAACAGGGAGTAGCGCGGAGTTCGCAGGAACAAGACTCTCTAGCCTGCGCCGATTTCGGACTCTACGGCACGGCCTGCCCGCGCATGGCGGACAACAGGGCGTACCACTCCTCACGCGCAAGCTGCAGTCCGTCCGCTGCGCAGACAGCCGTCAATCGCGCGGGGTCGGTGGTGCCGACGATGGGCTGGATGCCGGCAGGGTGGCGCAGCAGCCAGGCCGTCAGGACCGCTTCTGCGGAAACGCCTTTTTCCCGAGCCATCCGCTGGACCAAAGTAGCCGCCGAGCGCATCGGCTCATCCATGCCGTCGAGGGGAGCGGAGAACTTCCCGCCCGCCAGCGGCGCCCAGGCCTGCACCAGGATGCCGTGCTCGCGGCAATAATCCAAAGTGCCGGCGGCACGCGCAGGAACGCCGCCGGGCAGGTTGACGAGAATGCCTTCGGAAACCGGATAGTGGTGCAGCAGACTCAACTCGATCTGGTTGGCTACCAGCGGCTGATCCACGTATTTGCGCAGCAGCGATATCTGCGCGGCGCTGTGGTTGCTGACGCCGAAGTGGCGCACTTTGCCGCTGCGCTGCAACTCGTCGAATGCGCTGGCTACTTCCTCCGGTTCGGCCAGCGGATCGGGCCGGTGCAACAGCAGCAGATCCAAGTGCCCGGTGCCCAGGCGGCTGAGCGAGCCTTCCACCGAACGCAACAGATGCTCGCGGCTGAAATCGTAGCGCCCCGGACTGTTCGCGTCCGGATCGCCGGCAAAGCGGATGCCGCACTTGGACTGCAGCACGATGCGGTCGCGCAGGTCCGGCGTCCGCCGCAATACTTCGCCGAACAAGCGTTCCGACTTTCCCCGTGCGTAGATGTCGGCGTGATCGAACAGGGTGATGCCCAGTTCCAACGCAGTGCTTATCGCCCTGGTCGCGGCCGATATTTCGGCGGCAGTGATGCCTTCATCGTTCCAGGCGCGGCTCAGATGCATGCAGCCGTAGGCGATGCGGGAAACTTCCAGGTCCGTCTGCGGGATGCGGCAGGTCTGCACGGCGTCAGTCGACGAAAGGACGGAACGCCACGCTCAGGCCGGCCATATCCTCCGGTTCGCTGATCAGATCGGCGCGCAGCAGGGGGCGGGCTTCGATCCATTTCTTCGAAATGACCAGTTGCAGTGCATCCCCATTGCCAGTGAGCTCCAGCTTCGGTATGGGCACGGAGTCGTGCGAGCGGTGCAGCAGCACCGACAGGCGCAGCAAGGCGGCCTTGCGCCTGGTGCTGAGCAGCAGGCGGTCGGGCAGCGCGTCGAAGGCCGTCTTGGGAACGCTGCGCCGGTGGGTGCGCACCAGTGCGGCGAGCACCTGCTGTTCCTGGCGCGAGAAACCGGAGATGTCCGAGTTCTCGATCAGATAGGCGCCATGCACGTGGTACTGGCTGTGCGCCACCGCCAGGCCGATCTCGTGCAGGCGCGCGGCCCAGCCGAGTTGCTTGGCGTCGTCCTCGTCCAGGGCCCAGTTCTCCGCCACCTGCTCGAACAGGCGCATCGCGGTGCCTTCCACGCGCGCCGCCTGCGCCTCGTCTATGCCGTAGCGCTGCGTGAGCGAGGAAACCGACGCGTCGCGCGGATCGTTGTCGCTGCCGCGGCCCAGCATGTCGTAGAGGATGCCTTCGCGCATGGCTGCCTTGCTCACCATCAGTCGTTGCAGACCCAGCGCCTCGAAAGCGGCCTCCAGCACCAGCACGCCGCCGGCGATGATCGGGCGGCGGTCGTTGGACAGGCCGGGTAACTCTATGGCGTCGATATGGGTAGCCTGCAGCAGCCGGTCGCGCACTTGCGGCAACGCTTCGGCGGTGATCGCGCCCTTGGTCAGCTTCATCGCCGCGCAGATCTCGCCGATGGCCTTGTGGGTGCCGGAAGAACCCAGCGCTTCCTGCCAGCCCAATGCGCGGTACAAACCGGCGAATTGCTGGAATTCGGCGCCGATTTCGGTCAGGGCTTCCTTCCAGCGCTTTTTGGACAATTTTCCGCCGGGGAAAAAACGGCGGGTGCTGGCGATGCAGCCGACCTGCAGGCTCTCGCGTTCGATCTGTTCGAAGCCGCGGCCGATGATGAACTCGGTGGAACCGCCGCCGATGTCGATCACCAAGCGCAGGTTTCCCGGTTTGGGCGGCTGCGCATGGGCCACGCCCAGATAGATCAGGCGCGCTTCCTCGCGGCCGGAAACCACTTCGATCGCATGGCCCAGCGCGGTTTCCGCCGGCACCAGGAAACTCTGCGGCGACGCCAATTGGCGCACCGTGTTGGTGGCCAGCGCGCGCACGCGCAGCGAAGGGACGTCGCGGATGCGCTGTCCGAAACGCGCCAGGCATTCCAGGCCGCGTTGGCGCGCAGCGGAGGACAGACCGCCCTTGCCGTCCAGCCCATCGGCCATGCGCACGGTTTCGCGCAGGCGATCCACCACCCGCAACTGGCCCAGCGTGTAACGCGCCACGACCATGTGGAAACTGTTGGAGCCGATGTCGATCGCGGCAAGCTGGTCGCCGTCCTGGAGAGGTGGGGAGACGGCGGAGGCGGGAAATGGCATGCGCGAATATTAACTTATAGCCCGCGGTCTCCCACCATCAGACCTTCGACAGCAGTACCGCCTGTGCCGAATGCGGCGCCTCGCCTTCGGCGGGCGACAGCTTGCGGTATTCGCCGTCGGCGTCCAGTTCCCAGGCGTTGCTGTTGTCGTCCAGGTAGTTCTGCAGGGCTTCCTTGAACACGCGCTCGGCCAGGTCTTCGTCCAGGATCGGGAAGCAGGTTTCCACGCGGTGCAGAAGGTTGCGCTCCAGCCAGTCCGCGCTGGCGCAGTAAAGCTCGGGTTCGCCGTCGTTGCCGAACCAGTAGATGCGGCTGTGCTCCAGGAAACGGCCGACGATGGAACGCACGCGGATGTTTTCCGACACCCCCGGCACGCCCGGGCGCAGCGCGCAGGCGCCGCGCACGATCAGGTCGATGCTGACCCCGGCCTGCGAAGCGGCGTACAGCGCACGGATGATGCGCGGCTCGTTGATGGCGTTGATCTTGATGATGATGCGCCCGGCTTTGCCGGCGCGGGCGAGTTTGGCTTCGCGCTCGATCTTCTTGAGCAGGCCCGTATGCAGGGTGAAAGGCGATTGCAGCAGGCGCTTGAGCTTGGTGGAAGGCGCCAGCCCCGACAACTGCTGGAACAGCAGGTGCACGTCGTTGCCGATGTCCGGATCGGCGGTGATCAGTCCCAGGTCGGTGTAGGCGCGCGCGGTGCCGCTGTGGTAGTTGCCGGTGCCCAGGTGCACGTAACGGCGCAATTTGCGGCCTTCGCGGCGCACGATCAGCAGCATCTTGCCGTGGGTCTTGAAACCGACCACGCCGTAGACGACCTGCACGCCGGCTTCCTGCAGGCGGTCGGCCACGCCCAGGTTGGCGTCTTCGTCGAAGCGCGCGCGCAGTTCCACCACCACGGTGACGTCCTTGCCGTTGCGCGCGGCCAGCACCAGCGCGTCGACGATGGCCGAATCCTTGCCGGTGCGGTACAGGGTCTGCTTGATCGCCAGCACCTGCGGGTCGACGGCCGCCTGGCGTATCAGTTCCAGCACCGGCGTGAAGGCGTCGAACGGGTGGTGCATCAGCACATCGCCGTCGTCGACGGTTTCGAACATCGCATCCTGGCCGCGCAGCGTGCGCGGGGTGAAGCTGGGGTATTTCAGCTCCGGCCTGGCCACCAGATCGTAGACCTGGGTGACGCGGTTGAGGTTGACCGGCCCGTCGATCAGGTAGACCGCGTTCTCCGGCAGTTCGAAGTTCTGCAGCAGCGTGCGCATGATCGGCTTGGGGCAGTCCTTGGCGATCTCCAGCCGCACCGCCGGGTTGTAGCCGCGGCCGACCAGTTCGTCGCGCAAGGCCAGCGCCAGGTTCTCGACTTCGGCTTCGTCCACCACCAGTTCGGAATTGCGGGTCACCCGGAACTGGTAGGCGCCCTTGACTTCCATGCCCGGGAACATTTCGTCGGCGAACGCCGACAGCACCGAGGACAGCAGCACGAAGTCGTGCTCGCCGCCGGACACGCGCTGCGGCAGATGGATGATGCGGGGCAGCGAACGCGGCGCGCGCACGATGGCCAGGTGGCCGGCGCGTCCGAACGCATCCTTGCCCTTCAGCACCACCACGATGTTCAGCGACTTGTTGAGGATCTTCGGGAACGGATGCGAAGGGTCCAGTCCCAGCGGCGACAGCACCGGCATGATTTCGTCGCGGAAATAGGCGCGCAGCCAGCGCGTCTGCCGCGCGTTCCAGGAATCGCGTCCCAGCACGCGCACGCCGGCCTCGTTGAGCGAGGGGCGGATCACCTGGTTCCAGCATTTGTACTGCGCATCGACCAGTTGCGCGGCGCGGTCGTGGATCTTGTTGAGGATGCTGGACGGGCTCATGCCGTCGGCGGCGGCGGGCACTCCGAAATCCATGGCGTGGCGCACCGTGGCGGCGCGGATTTCGAAGAATTCGTCCAGGTTGGTGCAGGAGATGCACAGGAAACGCAGCCGTTCCAGCAACGGCACCTGCGGGTCCAGCGCCTGCGCCAGCACCCGGAAGTTGAAATCCAGCTGCGACAACTCGCGATTGAGGTACAGCGACGGATCGCGCAACGGGTCGCCCTCGGTGGGAGCGTCGATGGCGGGCAGGCTGGGGTAGGCGGCAGTCATGCGATCTGGCTCTGGGAAGGGGGGTAGGTCGCGGCGGGATCCCGCGGGTGCACGCGTTCGGCGTTGAAATGGATGGAGAAAGTGCTGCCCTGGCCGACTTCGCTCGCTATCTCCAGCCTGGCCTGATGCAGGTTCAGCACATGCTTGACGATGGACAGGCCCAGGCCGGTGCCGCCGCTTTCGCGCGAGCGGCTGGTCGAGACGCGGTAGAAACGTTCGGTGATGCGCGGCAAGTGCGATTGCGGGATGCCGTAGCCGGTATCGCGCACGCTCAGCACCGCGCCGTCGCCTTCGCGCGCGAAGCGCAGGGTGATGGTGCCGCCGACCGGCGTGTAGCGCACGGCATTGCTGACCAGATTGGAAAAGGCGCTGTGCAGTTCCTTGTTGGATCCCCACAGGTCGCACCCGGCCTCGTCCACCACCACCAGGGTATGCCGGTGATGGCTCAAGGCTTCGGCTTCGCGCTTCAGGGTGGCCAGCATCGGCGCCATCGCCACGCTTTCGTCGGGCAGGCTGTCCTGCGCCTCCAGCCGCGACAGGGTCAGCAGGTCCTCCACCAGCTGGGTCATGCGCTGCGATTGCCGCTGCATCTCGGCCAGGATCGGCATCCATTCCGGGAAATCGGTAGGGTCCAGCATGTCCAGATAGCCGTGGATCACGGTCAACGGCGTGCGCAGTTCGTGCGAGACGTTGGCGACGAAATCCTGGCGCACCTGTTCCAACCGCAGCATCTTGCTGACATCGCGCGCGACCAGCAGCCAGTACTGGTCCGAGTAGGGAATCAGGCGCAGGTTGAGGCGAAGCTCGGGATCGACCGGCGATGCGGCGTCCAGCATCGGTTCGGCGTTGCGGCCAGCCGCCAGCCAGTGCGAGAGCGCCATCGGTTGCAGGCGTTCGCCCAGGGGCGTGCCCATGTCGGTGTGCTGCAGGCCGAGCAAGGTAGTCGCCGCTTTGTTGAACCACTGCACGCGCTGGGTGTTGCGGTCCACCACCACCACCGCATCGGGCAGCGCGGCGGCGGCGGCGCGATAAGCACGCAGCATGTCCAGCAACCTGCGTTTGCGGGTGCGCATTTCCGATTGGCCGCGGTAGAGCAGGCGGTCCAGTTCGTTCCATACGCCATCGCCGCGCACCGGCTCCATCCGTTGCCGCGCCGTCAGCCGCAACAGCACCTTGCGCAGCCGCCAGTAGTGCCAGGCCACCACACCCAGCGCCGCGAAAGTGACCACCGCCCAGACGTGCCCCAATAACCAGCCCACCAGAGCGGCCGCCGTCAGCACTGCGACCAATTGGCCGAGGGTCTTGAACCAGGCGGAGCGGATGTGTTGGGGCATTGAGGGAATTGTGTCAGAGGCTTGTGACAGACAGGCGGAAATCGGGGAGCCGGCGAGGCTGACGACTTCCCCCTTTGGAAAAGGAGGATCGAGGGGGATTTGCTTTTGACTTTGTTACCGCTCCAAACAAGACCAAAAGCAAATCCCCCGTAGCTCCCTTTTTCAAAGGGGGCGAAGCGACCGCATCAGATCGACGCCGAGAACCGGTACCCCGAACCGCGCACCGTCTGCACCATGTTTTCCACCCCGTGCGGCTCCAGCGTCTTGCGCAGGCGGCGGATATGCACGTCCACGGTGCGCTCCTCCACGTAC
This sequence comes from Pseudoxanthomonas sp., assembly GCA_036383995.1. GTDB lineage: Bacteria > Pseudomonadota > Gammaproteobacteria > Xanthomonadales > Xanthomonadaceae > Pseudoxanthomonas_A. The sequence goes on along the minus strand of DASVNG010000054.1, from coordinate 14,567 downwards.
ACGCTGCCGCCCCAGACATGGTCCAGCAGCTGGGTACGGCTATAGACGCGTTCGGGGTGGGTCATGAAGAAGTGCAGCAGGCGGTATTCGGTCGGGCCGATCGGCACCGGCGAGTCGCCGGCGAATACGCGGTGCGCGGCGCCGTCGATGCGCAGGCCGCCCACGGCGATGCTGCCGTCCTCATCGTCCTCGCGCGAGCGGCGCATCACCGCGCGGATGCGGGCCAGCAGTTCGCGGGCCGAGAAGGGCTTGACCACGTAGTCGTCCACGCCGGCCTCCAGTCCGCCGACGCGGTCGTTTTCCTCGCCGCGCGCGGTCAGCATGATGATCGGCACGTCGCGGGTCAGGGCATCCTTGCGCCAGCGCCGGGCCAGTTCCAGGCCGCTGGTGCCGGGCAGCATCCAGTCCAGCAGGATCAGGTCGGGAACCCGGTCGGCGATGGCGGTCTGCGCTTCGCGCGCATCGCCGGCATGCACGGGTTCGAAATCGCCCTTGCGCAAGGCGAACGCAACCATGTCGCGGATAGCCGGCTCGTCGTCGACTATGAGGATGTGCTTTTGCATGTCGTGTCCTGCCTGCGGTTACCGTGGCATTGTGTGCCATCGCATGCAAGTAGACGACGTTTTTATGACCGACAAGTGACAGCGCAGGCCGTCTGGCCAGTGCCAGGGCAGCGTCATGTGACACAACGGTGTCAGAACAGGGCGCTCAGCGCCTATCCACGTCCGGATCGCGGATGCCCTGGCGCCTGAGCTCCAACACCTGCGGGGTGATGGAAGCGATGCGGGCATCGATGCGCGCGCGCGCGTAGTAATCAAGGTCGTCGCGCTTTTTCAGGTTCTGCAGCTGGACCAGGGCCTGTTCGGGGCGACCGTTCAGGTAGGCCGCTTCGGCGTAGGCTTCGCCGGCGCGGGAGAGGTCGCCGGCCAATTCGTTGGCGCGGGCCAAGTCCTGCTGGAATACGGGATCGTCGGCCGAGTTGCTTTGCAAGGGCCGCAGCACGGCCTGCGCGCGCAGGCCAGACTCGCGGGTGCCTTGCTCGTTCAAGACCTGGGCATAGCTCAGCGCGATGGCGCGGTTATCCGGCGATTGCCGCAGCAATGCGGAAAAGCGCTGGTTGGCCGCCTCGACCTTGCCGCTGCGCGACTCGGCCTGGCCCAGCGCCAGCGTCAGCCATAGATTGCCGGGGTGCTGGTCCATCAACGGTTGCAGCTCGCCGACCGCAACGGCCGGGCTGTTGGCGCGAAGACGGGCCAGGGCCAGACCGTACTTCTGCGCATCGCTGAGGCCCTTGCCGCTGCTCTGGCGTATGCGCTCGTACTCGGCGATCGCCTGGGTGGGCGTGTCCGCGCTAAGTACCCGCAGCCGTTCCCGGGCCCAGTCGAACTGCCCGCTGGCGCCCTTGGAGAAAGTCCCCATCGACATCAACAGCGAACTGGGCAGCAAAGGGTTGGAAGTGCCCGGCGCGGCATAGGTCGGGTTGCGCGGAATGCGTTCGGACTGGGTACCGCCGGGAGTGGAGGTGGTGACCGGGATGGTGGTTTCCCGGGCGATCTGCTCGGCGCGTTCGCGGGCCTCGCTGATGCGGGTGGTGGTGACCGGGTGGGTCTGCAGGTAATCGGGGGTGCGCTCGCGGTCGCCGCCGCGGTTGCCGCGCATGGCCTGGGACATGCGCTCGAAGAAGCCGGCCATGGCGGTGACGTCGTAGCCGGCGCGCGACAGGGTGCGGATGCCTACGCGGTCGGCTTCGGCTTCGTTGGAGCGGGTGTAGTCGATCTGTCGCTGCGCCATCAGTCCCATGGCGCTGGCGATGGCCGCCTGCGAAGCATCGCTGCTGGAATTGCCGCCCGCCGACTGGGCCAGCACGATGGCCCCCAGCATGCCCAGCAGGATGGGGATCTGGTCGCGTTGCGCGCGCTCGACCCCGCGCAGTACATGTTGCTGGGTCACGTGGGCGACTTCGTGGGAAATCACCGCCGCCACTTCGTCCTCGCGCTCGGCGGTCAGGATCAGGCCGGCATTGACGCCGATGTATCCGCCCAGGGTGGCGAACGCGTTGATCTGCCGGTCCTTGAGCAGGAAGAAAGTGAAGGGCTGGCGCGGCTGATCGCTGTCGGCGCCCAGCCGCCCGCCCATGTCCTGCAGCCATTCGTTCAACAACGGGTCTTCCAGCAGGTAACCGTAGTTGCGCAACTCGCGCAGCATCATGCCGCCGTATTCGGCCTGGCGCGCCGGGGTCAGCAACTCGCCGGCCGAAGAGCCGATATCCGGAAGCTTCGAGTCCTGCGCCCGGACCAGGGGCGCCGCGATTGCCAGCGTCAGAGCGAGAGCGAGCAGGGAAGGGCGCAAGCATTACTCCAGGGGGTAGGCCGTTGAATCGTGACGCAGGATGACCTGCGGGGTCCGCAGCCGGGTGAATAGGCGGTTAACTCGCAGCGTTCCGGCCCGCAACGTTCCAATTTGCGGGCTGGCAACGTCCGGCCATGCCACCATAGTCTTCCGACCATGATTGTTGTCGAGAATTCCCGTGACTGATCCCCTCGTATCCGGCGCGCCGCAAATCACTCTGTACACCAGCGCCATCTGTCCGTATTGCGTGGCCGCCAAGAACTTCCTCAAGAGCAAGGGCCAGGTCTGGACCGAGGTGCGTATCGACCTGGATTTCGGACAGCGCCAGGAGATGATCGCCAAGACCAACCGCACCAGTGTGCCGCAGATCTTCATCGGCCAGACCCACGTGGGCGGCTACGACGACATGATCGCCTTGCATCGCGCCGGCAAGCTCGAACCGCTGCTGGCCGGCCAGACGGGAGAACCGGCATGAGCGGCGGCAAGGAAGACCAGGGCGGCGACCGCCTGGCCGAGTTCACCCAATTCCGCCAGCGCATGAACGAACGCATCCTGGCCGAACCCAACCAGGTCGTGCGCCGCTTCTTCGCGCTGGACACGCAGACCTACCAGGCCGGCGCGCTGGACGTGAAGACCAAGGAACTGCTGGGCCTGGTCGCCTCGATGGTGCTGCGTTGCGACGACTGCATCAGCTACCACGTGGCCCAGTGCAAGGACGCCGGAGTCAGCCGCGAGGAGTTCTTCGAGACTTTCTCGGTCGGACTGGTGGTGGGCGGTTCCATCGTCATTCCGCACCTGCGCCGGGCGGTGGATTTTCTGGATCAGCTGGAAGCGGGCGCCTCCGCGCCTGTGGCCCACGATCACGGGTGAAGGAAAGCCTAAGACCATCGTAGATTTGGGGTCCGGAGCCCCGATCGGGCATAATTGGCGCATCCCTTCTTCCCGCGACTGCGCTGGGCAATCCGCAGCGCTCTCGCCTCTGTTCGGAACCCCAACGTAATGACCCAGACGATCACCGTCATCCGCGGCGATGGCATCGGCCCGGAAATCATGGATGCCGCCCTGTACGTGCTCGACAGCATGAAGGCCGGTCTGGCCTACGAGAACGCCGATGCCGGCCTGGTCGCCCTGGAGAAGCATGGCGAGCTGCTGCCGCAAGCCACCCTGGATTCCATCCGCAAGAACCGCATCGCTCTGAAGAGCCCGCTGACCACGCCGGTAGGCGAGGGTTTCAGCTCGATCAATGTGGAATTGCGCAAACGCTTCGACCTGTACGCCAACGTGCGCCCGGCCAAGTCGTTCCCGAACACCAAGTCGCGCTTTCCGAGCGGCGTGGACCTAATCACGGTGCGCGAGAACACCGAAGGCGCGTATATCGGCGAAGGCCAAAGCGTGTCGGAAGACGGCGAAACCGCGCTGCTCACCCAGAAGATCACGCGCACCGGTTCCGAGCGCATCGTGCGCTACGCCTTCGACCTGGCCCGCAAGACCGGCCGCAAGAAAGTCACGGTGGTGCACAAGGCCAATATCCTGAAATCCACCTCCGGCCTGTTCCTGAAAGTGGCGCGCGAAGTGGCCGCGCAGTATCCCGAGATCCAGTGCAACGAAATGATCGTGGACAACACCTGCATGCAGCTGGTGATGCGTCCGGAACAGTTCGACATCATCGTCACTACCAATCTGTTCGGCGACATCATTTCGGACCTGTGCGCCGGACTGGTCGGAGGCCTGGGCCTGGCGCCGGGCGCCAACATCGGCACCGAGGCGGCGATTTTCGAAGCGGTGCATGGTTCGGCGCCCGACATCGCCGGCAAAGGCATCGCCAACCCCTGCGCTCTGCTGCTGGGCGCCGCGCAGATGCTCGACCATATCGGCCAGCCGCAGAATGCCGAGCGCTTGCGCAACGCCATCGTGGCCACTCTGGAAGCCAAGGATTCGCTGACCCCGGACCTGGGCGGCGAGGGCAGCACGATGTCCTTCGCCAAGGCGATCGCCGCGCGCCTCTGATAGCGATTGCCGTCTGATTCGCCGAACGGGACGCTCAGCGTCCCGTTTTTGTTTTGCGCCTGTCCCAGGCATGGGGTTTCTGGCTGCGGTCGATGCCCCGCACAATCCTGTTTCCCCGCAACCGCCCGAGTTCTCCCATGCATGTCCGCCCCAGCGCCGTGGCGCTGACCCCGCTGCTCGTCTTCCTGCTTATTTTCTTCGGCGCGGGCCTGTATTTCACCTCGCAGGGCGATGCGATGGGCTTCTACCAGCTGCACGCACCGGTGGCGATCCTGCCGGCGTTGGCGCTGGGGTTGTGGATCGCGCATCGGCGCGGGCTGAAGGCCGTCGATACGCTGCTGGAAGGCATCGGCGATTCCAACATCATCCTGATGTGCCTGATCTTCCTGCTAGCGGGCGCATTCGCCATGGTCACCAAGCAGATCGGCGCGGTGGATGCCGTGGTTTCGCTGGGAGTGGGCGCGCTGCCGCCGGCGTTGATCCTGCCGGGGATGTTTCTGATTGCGGGATTCCTGTCGCTGGCGATTGGCACCTCGATGGGCACCATCGCTGCGGTCGCGCCGATCGCTCTGGGCATCTCCGACGCTTCGGGCTTGGACCGCGCGCTGGTGATCGGCGCGGTCATCGGCGGCGCCACCTTCGGCGACAACCTCTCGGTGATCTCGGACACCGCCATCGCCGCCGCGCGCACCCAGGGTTGCAGCGTGCGCGAGAAATTCCGCGAGAACCTCAAGATCGCTTTGCCGGCGGCGGTTCTGACCGTGTTGGTGCTGGCCTTCGCCGGCGATGCCTCGCCGGCCCAGGCCACGCAGGCCGCGTCTCCGTGGCTGGTGCTGCCCTACGTGCTGGTGCTGGTGCTCGCGGTGATCGGCCTGGACGTGTTGCTGGTACTGAGCATCGGCCTGGTCGTCGCCGGTCTGTTCGGCTACTTCAACGGGCAGGACTACGGCATCGCCGCATTCTCCAACGACATCTATGCCGGTTTCGAGAGCGTGGTGGAGATCACCTTGCTGGCGTTGTTCATCGGCGGCCTGGGTGCGTTGATCAAGGCCAGCGGCGGTCTGGCCTGGCTGGCCAGGGCGATTTCACGTCTCGCGCGCGGCAGCGATGGACGCAGGACCGGCGAGTGGAGCATCGCCGCGCTGGCTTCGGTCACCGATGTGTTCACCGCCAACAACACGGTGGCCATCCTCATCAGCGGCAGCGTCGCGCGCGATATCGCCGAACGCCACGACGTGCCGCCGGCGCGTGCGGCGAGCCTGCTGGATATCTTCGTTTGCAGCGTGCAGAGCCTGTTGCCTTATGGTGCGCAGATCCTGCTCGCCGCCTCGCTGGCCGGCCTGTCGCCGTTGGCGCTGGTGGGCAAGGCGCACTACTGCTGGTTCCTGGTCGGCGTAACCATCGCCTTCATGCTGTGGCCGTATCGCCGCAAGGCGCCTTTAGCCGCGGATGCATAAAGAAAAGGGGCGCAATGCGCCCCTTTCCAGACCGGTTGAAGCCGTGAGCCTCAGCGCGAGTTGAGCTTGGACAGCAAGCGCAGGAACTCGATGTACAGCCACACCAGCGTGACCATCAGGCCGAACGCGCCGTACCATTCCATGTACTTCGGTGCGCCCTGTTCGACGCCCGTCTCGATGAAATCGAAGTCCAGCACCAGGTTCAGCGCCGCGATCACGATCACGAACAGGCTGAAGCCGATACCGATGATTCCGGATTCATGGATCAGCGGGATGTTGATGTTGAAGAAGCCCAGCACGATCGTGGCCAGATAGACCAACGCAATGCCGCCGGTGGCCGCGACCACGCCCAGCTTGAAGTTCTCGGTGGCCTTGATCAGGCCGCTGCGGTAGGCGAACAGCAGGGCGAACAGCGTGCCCATGGTCAGCATCACCGCCTGCAGCACGATCCCGTTGTACAGGTTGTTGTAGATCGCCGAGATGGCGCCCAGGAACAAGCCTTCCACCAGCGCGTACATCGGCGCGGTGATCGGGGCCCAGGTCTTTTTGAAGGTGGTGATCAGGGCCAGCACGAAACCGCCGATCAGGCCGCCCCACAGGTAGACGCCACCGCCGGTCACGCCGTCGGCGGTGAACTCGACCTGATTCCACGCAAAAGCGGCGGTCAGCACGGACAGCAACAACAGGATGCCGGTCTTGTTGACGGTGCCGTTCAGGGTCATCGCGCCGGCATCGCGCGAAACCACCGCGCCGCTGCCCAGGTCGAGGAAAGTGGATTCTTTCAGTGCCGGATTGCCGCTGCGGATCATCTTGCCTGCTCCTGTCGTTTCGGACCTTCGTCCCCAGGCTCCGAGGATATCGCATGAGCGTTATGTAAACAGGCGGCCGGGCCGCATTTCGTTTGACAGCGGGGACGCAGCTTCCGACAATACGCGGCCTTGTTGGCCTGCACGGCGATGCGGGACCCGAGTCGGGGTATAGCGCAGTCTGGTAGCGCATCTGGTTTGGGACCAGAGGGTCGGGGGTTCGAATCCCTCTACCCCGACCACTTCAGGTGTGGCTGCCGACGGATAGGATGTCCACCGGCTGGATGCGACAATCCGTACCGAGCGCCCGTAGCTCAACCGGATAGAGCACCGGCCTTCTAAGCCGGCGGTTACAGGTTCGAGTCCTGTCGGGCGCGCCACTGCGGTAAGTTGTATTGGTAGTTCGTTTTTTATGGTGGATGTAGCTCAGTTGGTTAGAGCACCGGATTGTGATTCCGGGGGTCGCGGGTTCAAATCCCGTCTTCCACCCCATATCGAAAAGTCCGCAGCGGGTTCCTGACGCCGCCGCGACTTGTTACAATATCCGTAGTTTCAGGGCTGTTAGCTCAGTTGGTAGAGCAGTTGACTCTTAATCAATAGGTCGAAGGTTCGAATCCTTCACAGCCCACCAAATCCGAAGCGTCCGGCCAAACCGGGCGCTTTTTTTGTGGCCTGCCCGGCCGGCGGATACAATGGCGACGGACCAGCGAAAGTGGCGGAATTGGTAGACGCACTGGATTTAGGTTCCAGCGGGTAACCCCCGTGGGGGTTCGAGTCCCCCCTTTCGCACCGCGCCCCGGACAACTTACGGCGGCGGCAGAAAACAGAGCGCGCCGCAGCGCGTAGCCACGCCTGATAAAGGGCTTTTTTCCCGACGAGCCGCCCGGAGTTGCAGCAGAAACAAGGCGCGCCGCAGCGCGTAGCCATACTTGGTAAAGGGCTGTTTTCCCGACCAGCCGCCCGAAGTTGATGCTTTTTCGCAGACCCAGCCAGAGCATGAGCCCGGTGATGCCCGGCCAAACCCCCGCGCTGCCAGCCCCGCAAGCCCCCTCCAGAGCCCTCGGCTGGCAGCCAACCCCGTAATCGGCGAAACTATTGCGTTGCGCCGGTGCCGCGCCAGTCCTGCGACTGGGCCGCCGGCCAGCCAGATCATCAACATCGCGCCGCGGACGTTTCCGTGGCCCAGGAGTCAGTGGATATGCAAGTTTCGGTCGAATCGCTCGGCAACCTCGAGCGCCGCATGAGTTTCACCCTTCCGGCCGAGCGCCTGGACACCCATATCGGCGGCCGTCTGCGCGAGCTGGCCCGCACCGCGCGCATCAAGGGCTTCCGCCCCGGCAAGGTGCCGCAGAAGGTGATCGAGCAGCGCTATGGGGAGCAGGTCCGCAGCGAAGCGCTGAACGGCCTGTTGCGCGAAACCTTCGATTCGGCCGTGCGCGAACAGTCGCTGCGGCTGGCCGGCAATCCGCGCCTGGAGCCGGCCGGCGCCGGTGAGCTGGAGTGGGTCGCCACCTTCGAAGTGGTGCCCGATTTCGGTGATATCGACGTCGCCAAGCTCAACGTGACCCGGCACACCGCCGAGGTCGTCGATGCCGACATCGACCAGATGATCGAAAACCTGCGCCTGCAGCGCCGCATCTTCCAGCCGGTGCAGCGCGCCGCCCAGCAGGGTGATCGCGTGGCCCTGGAAACCTGGTCGCAGGCCGGGGAAGAGCGCCTGCCAGCCGAAGGCATCGAGAAGGGCGCCACCCTGATCGGTTCGGGCGTGATGTACAGCGACATCGAGAATGCGCTGGTAGGCATGTCCAAGGGCGAGGAAAAGGACATCACGGTCAATTTCCCGGCCGATTGGCGCGTGGCCCAGCTGGCCGGCCGCCAGGTCCAGGTCTATCTGAAGGTCACCGAGGTTTCCGAATCGGTGATGCCGGAAGTGGACAAGGAGTTCGTCAAGAGCTTCGGCGTGAAGGGCGGAGATGTGGAGCAGTTCCGTTCGGACATCCGCACCAATCTGGAGCGTGAGCTCAAGGGCGCGCTGATGACCCGCCTGCGCCGCGAAGTGGGCGAACAGCTGATCGCTGCCTACTCGCACGTGGAAATGCCGCCCCGCCTGGTCGAGAACGAAGCCCGCGCCATGCTCCAGCAGACCGTGGAACAGGCCCAGCGCAATGGCCAGCAGGTCCAGGTGCCGGCCGATGCGCACGAAGGCTTCAAGGACGCCGCCCGCAAGCGCGTGCTGGTCGGTCTGCTGGTCGGCGAGGTCGCCCGCAGCAACCAACTGCGCCTGGACCCCAAGCGTCTGAACGAGACGCTGCGCCTGATCGCCTCGACCTACGAAGAACCGGAACAGGTCATTGAGTTGTACCGCAACGACCCCCAGTTGATGAGTGGACTGCAGAACCGGGTGATGGAAGAGCAGGTGATCGACTGGATCGCCGAGCGCGCCCAGCACACCGAACAGGCGCTGTCTTTCCAGGAAGCCATCCGCCAGTAAGCAGCACGCAGCCAGTGCCCGGATGTCCGCATCCGGGCGTTCCCGCCCTCAACCAGGTTGAAACCACACATGAGCCTCATCCAGCCCCAAGCCCTGAACCTGGTCCCGATGGTGGTCGAACAGACCAGCCGCGGCGAGCGGGCCTATGACATCTACTCGCGCCTGCTGAAGGAACGCGTGATCTTCCTGGTCGGCGGCGTGGACGACCACGTATCCAACGTGATCGTCGCCCAGATGCTGTTCCTGGAAGCCGAGAATCCGGAAAAGGACATCAGCTTCTACATCAACTCGCCCGGCGGCGTGGTCACCGCCGGCATGGCCATCTACGACACCATGCAGTACATCAAGCCCGATGTGAGCACCATCTGCGTCGGCCAGGCCTGCAGCATGGGCGCCCTGTTGCTGTCGGCCGGCGCCGCCGGCAAGCGTTACGCCCTGCCGAATTCGCGGGTCATGATCCACCAGCCCTCGGGCGGCTCGCAGGGCCAGGCCACCGATATCGACATCCAGGCCCGTGAAATCCTGGCGATGCGCGCCCGCCTGAACGAGATCATGGCCAAGCACACCGGACAGTCGCTGGAAACCATCGCCCGCGACACCGAACGCGACAATTTCAAGAGCGCCGCCGATGCGGTGGCCTACGGATTGGTCGACCAGGTCCTGGAACGCCGCCCGGAAGACTCCATTCAGGCTGGCTGAACGAGTTGACAGAGCCGCTGAAAGCCCCGGGATATAACGTTTACACCTGTTTCCGGCCCGCGCGCCCATCGCGCGGCCGGAACTGCTATTCTCAAACCGAACACCCGCTCGACGGGTCGGGTGACTGGACAACCGAAGCATGAGCGAAGACCGGCAAAGCCGTTCCGGCGACAGCAACAAGATCCTCTACTGTTCGTTCTGCGGCAAAAGCCAGCACGAAGTCCGCAAGTTGATCGCGGGCCCGAGCGTGTTCATCTGCGATGAATGCGTGGAGCTGTGCAACGACATCATCCGCGAGGAACTCGAGGAAAAGGCCCAGTCCGCGCGCAGCAGCCTGCCCAAGCCGCGCGAGATCCTGGAAGTCCTGGACCAGTACGTGATCGGCCAGCAGCGCGCCAAGCGCACCCTGGCCGTGGCCGTGTACAACCACTACAAGCGCATCGAGAGCCGCAGCAAGAATGACGAGGTCGAACTGGCCAAGTCCAACATCCTGCTGGCCGGCCCCACCGGTTCGGGCAAGACCCTGCTGGCCGAAACGCTGGCCCGCCTGCTCAACGTGCCGTTCACCATTGCCGACGCCACCACCCTGACCGAAGCCGGTTACGTGGGCGAGGACGTGGAGAACATCATCCAGAAGCTGTTGCAGAAGTGCGACTACGACGTCGACAAGGCGCAGCAGGGCATCGTCTACATCGACGAAATCGACAAGATTTCGCGCAAGAGCGAGAACCCGTCGATCACCCGCGACGTGTCCGGCGAAGGCGTGCAGCAGGCGCTGCTGAAGCTGATCGAAGGCACCGTGGCCAGCGTGCCGCCGCAGGGCGGCCGCAAGCATCCGCAGCAGGAATTCCTGCAGGTCGACACCAAGAACATCCTCTTCATCTGCGGCGGTGCGTTCGCCGGCCTGGACAAGATCATCCAGCAGCGCTCCACCGAAGCCAGCGGCATCGGTTTCGGTTCCAAGATCAAGAGTTCCGAGCGCAAGGCCGAGATGGGCAAGGTGCTGTCGGAAGTGGAGCCGGAAGATCTGATCAAGTTCGGTCTGATTCCCGAGTTCGTCGGCCGCCTGCCGGTGGTCGCGACCCTGGAAGAACTGGACGAGCCGGCCCTGATCAAGATCCTGACCGAACCCAAGAACGCCATCACCAAGCAGTTCAAGAAGCTGTTCGACATGGAAGGCGTGGAGCTGGAGTTCCGTCCCGACGCGCTGTCTGCGATCGCCCGCAAGGCGCTCAAGCGCAAGACCGGCGCGCGCGGCCTGCGCACCATCGTCGAGTCGGTGCTGCTGGACACCATGTACGACCTGCCTTCGCTGGAAAACGTCGGCAAGGTGGTGGTGGACGAATCGGTCATCGAGCACAAGTCCGAGCCGTACCTGATCTACCAGAACGCGCCCGCGCAACCCAAGGTCGCTTCGGCCGAATAAGCCGTCCAAGCCGTTGAACCCCAACGGCTTTCGGCTTTCCACTTGCATCCCTTCGCAGATGGCCCCATAACGGGGCCATGGTGCCTTGCACCGCCTTGTCCGCACTCTGCTGGAGCCCCCATGGCCCGTTCCGATTCCCACCTCCTCGACCTGCCGGTGCTGCCACTGCGCGACGTCGTGGTTTTCCCGCACATGGTCATCCCGCTGTTCGTCGGCCGCGACAAATCCATGCGCGCGCTGGAGCAGGCGATGGAAGCCGACAAACGCATCCTGCTGCTCGCGCAGAAATCCGCCGAGACCGATGACCCGGCGGCCACCGACATGTATTCGATCGGCACCCTCGCACAGGTACTGCAGCTGCTGAAGCTTCCCGACGGCACCATCAAGGTGCTGGTGGAAGGCACGGCGCGGGTGAACGTCACCGATGTGAGCGAACGCGACGGCTCGCTGTACGGCCGCGGCGAGGAAATCGAATCCAGCGATCTGCGCGAAGGCCGCGAAGTGGAAGCGGTGGCGCGTTCGCTGATGAGCCTGTTCGAGCAATACGTGAAGACCAACCGCAAGCTGCCGCCGGAGTTGTTGCAGACGCTGGCCGGCATCGACGAGCCCAGCCGCCTGGCCGACACCATCGCCGCGCACCTGGGCGTGCGCCTGAGCGACAAGCAACGACTGCTGGAAACCATCGAGGTCGGCGACCGCCTGGAATTGCTGGTGGGTTTCGTGGACGGCGAGATCGACGTGCAGCAGCTGGAAAAGCGCATCCGCGGGCGGGTCAAGTCGCAGATGGAAAAGAGCCAGCGCGAGTACTATCTCAACGAACAGATGAAGGCCATCCAGAAGGAATTGGGCGAGCTGGACGACGCGCCCAACGAACTGGAGGACCTGGCCCGCAAGGTCGCCGAAGCCGGCATGCCCAAGGTGGTGGAGACCAAGGCCAAGAACGAGCTCAACAAGCTCAAGCAGATGTCGCCCATGTCGGCCGAGGCCGCGGTGGTGCGCAACTACCTGGATTGGCTGCTGGGCGTGCCGTGGAAGAAGCGCAGCAAGGTGCGCAAGGACCTCAAGGTCGCCCAGGACACGCTGGACGCCGACCACTACGGTCTTGAAAAAGTGAAGGAACGCATCCTGGAATATCTGGCGGTGCAGACGCGAGTGAAGCAGATGCGCGGCCCGATCCTGTGCCTGGTCGGCCCGCCGGGCGTGGGCAAGACCTCCCTGGGGCAGAGCATCGCCAAGGCCACCAACCGCAAGTTCGTGCGCATGTCGCTGGGCGGCGTGCGCGACGAAGCCGAGATCCGCGGCCATCGCCGCACCTACGTGGGTTCGATGCCCGGCCGCATCGTGCAGAACCTCAACAAGACCGGCACCAAGAACCCGCTGTTCGTACTGGACGAAATCGACAAGATGTCGATGGACTTCCGCGGCGATCCGTCCTCGGCCCTACTTGAGGTGCTGGACCCGGAGCAGAACAACGCCTTCAACGACCATTACCTGGAAGTCGACCTGGACTTGTCGGAAGTGATGTTCGTGGCCACCGCCAACTCGCTCAACATTCCCGGTCCGCTGCTCGACCGCATGGAAGTGATCCGCATCCCCGGCTACACCGAGGACGAAAAGCTCAACATCGCCGAGCGTTATCTGATTCCGAAGCAGCTGAAGGCCAACGGCCTGAAGCCGGAGGAACTGAAGATCGCCGAGAGCGCCATCCGCGACATCGTGCGCTACTACACGCGCGAATCCGGCGTGCGCAACCTGGAGCGCGAGATCGCCAAGATCTGCCGCAAGGTGGTCAAGGAGATCGCACTGGCCGGCCCCAAGCCCGCCAAGAAGAAAGCGGCCGCGATCAGCGTCACTTCCAAGAACCTGGAGAAGTATCAGGGCGTGCGCCGCTTCGATTACGGCCGCGCCGAGGAACAGAACGAGATCGGCCTGGTCACCGGCTTGGCCTGGACCGAAGTCGGCGGCGACCTGCTGCAGATCGAAGTCAGCCTGGTGCCCGGCAAAGGCGGCATGACGCTGACCGGACAGTTGGGCGATGTGATGAAAGAATCGGCATCGGCCGCGCTGTCGGTGGTGCGTTCGCGTGCCGAAAGCCTGGGCATCGATACCGACTTCCTGCAGAAGCAGGACGTGCACCTGCACGTGCCTGACGGCGCCACGCCCAAAGACGGCCCTAGCGCCGGCATCGCCATGGCGACCGCCCTGGTCTCCACTCTGACCAAGAACCCGGTGCGCGCCAACGTGGCGATGACCGGCGAAATCACCCTGCGCGGACGCGTGTCGGCGATCGGCGGACTGAAGGAGAAGCTGCTGGCGGCGATCCGCGGCGGCATCACCACGGTCATCATTCCCGAAGAGAACCGCAAGGATCTGGCCGACATCCCGGCCAACGTCACCCAGGGCATGAAGATCGTGCCGGTGCGCTGGATCGACGAGGTGCTGGATCTGGCGCTCGAGCGTCCGTTGACCCCGGCGGCGTCCGGCGGCGGCGAGAAGCTGCCCGTGCGGGAGTCCGGAAAGACGCCCGCGCAGCCCGATGTCAAGCATTAATCCGGTGACAATAACAACCGGTAAAACCCGCGAAACCCGCGCCATTATTGGCTTTTCGCCTTGCGTGGGTATCCGGCCGCTGGTATAAATGAAGCACCCGCGGGCGCCTGATTTCATGACGCGCTTCACGGCACCCTTGATCGGACGATCCCCAGACTATCGGTCCGGGTAAGTCCGATTACTCAATCCGCGGTCATTCCGCACAGGGAGTTACTACATGAACAAAACAGAATTGATCGACCACGTCGCTGAGTCCGCTGACCTGAGCAAGGCCGATGCCGCGCGTGCGGTTGACGCGGTCATCTCCTCCGTGACCAAGGCGCTGAAGAAGGGCGACAGCGTCACCGTCGTCGGTTTCGGCACCTTCCAGGTCCGCGAGCGCGCTGCCCGCACCGGCCGCAATCCGAAGACCGGCGACACCATCAACATCGCTGCGTCGAAAAATCCTGCGTTCAAGGCTGGTAAGGCCCTGAAGGATGCCGTAAACTAATCTGCTCGCCGCCGACGCTTCGGTGTCGGTTTAGCACTAGGGTGCTTAGCTCAGCGGTAGAGCGTCTCCCTTACACGGAGAGGGTCGGGGGTTCGAAACCCTCAGCACCCACCACCTTCGGGTGTACCGCGGTCGCCGGGCTTGCCCGGTTGCTGCAAAAGTTCTTCAAAGCGGAGTGGTAGTTCAGTTGGTTAGAATGCTGGCCTGTCACGCCGGAGGTCGCGGGTTCGAGTCCCGTCCACTCCGCCATATTTGAAACAGGAAGGCGCCGAAAGGCGCCTTTTCTGTTTTT
>DASVNG010000053.1:0-49696 GCA_036383995.1 Pseudoxanthomonas sp. | reverse complement strand
CGGGATTTGTGTTTCCGCCGGACTTCCGGCGCCGGACGGTCGGCTACCAACCCATGTACTGCCCACCATTGGCGGACAGGTTGGCGCCGGTGATCCAGCTGGCTTCGTCGGGAATGAAGAAGGACACCGCATAGGCGATCTCCTCCGGGCTGCCCAGGCGGCCGGTGGGGATCTGCGCGACGATCTTGTTGCGCACGTCTTCGGGCACGGCCATCACCATGTCGGTGCCGATGTAGCCGGGCGATACGGTGTTGACGGTGATGCCGAACTTGGCGTTTTCCTGCGCCAGCGAAATGGTGAAGCCGTGCATGCCGGCCTTGGCGGCGGCGTAGTTGGCCTGGCCGTACTGGCCTTTCTGGCCGTTGATCGAGCTGATCTGGATCACGCGGCCCCACTTGCGTTCGCGCATGCCCTCGATCACCGGACGGGTCATGTTGAACACGGAATTGAGATTGGTGTTGATGACCTCGTTCCAGTGCGAAGAGGTCATGCGGTGGAAGGTGGTGTCGCGGGTGATGCCGGCGTTGTTGACCAGGATATCGACCGGCCCCAGCTTGGCCTCGACTGCGCGCACCAGCGCTTCGGCTTCCTCCGGCGAGGACACATCGCCCTTCACGGCGGTGATGTCGTAACCCTGGTCGCGCATCTGCTGCAGCCAGGCCTGGGTTTTTTCCTCGTTGCGGTAGTTGGTGGCCACCTTGTGGCCCATGTCGGCCAATTTCTTGCAGATGGCGCTGCCGATACCGCCGGTGCCGCCAGTGACCAATGCGACGCGTGCTGTCATGTGGGGGTTTCCTTTTTCCGCCGGAAAGCGACGGTCTGCAAGGATTCTAGACAGCGTTGGCGTCGGCCGCGTTGTGCAGTGCAGCGAGCGATAAAAATGTCACGCGCGGCAGTCGATCGGGGGTAAAGGCTTCCCTTGCGGACGACAGGAAGGAAGGCGCATCGAAGCTTGCCGCGACCGCCGAAGAAGCCTGTCCCAACGCAAGCCAGGCCGCATGAAGCGCCGGTAGCGGATCGCCCGCATCGACCGCAGGCGCATCGGAGGACTTGGATAGTTTCTGGCCGTTGGCATCGACGATGAGCGGCAGGTGCAGGTAGCGCGGAGTCGGAAGCCCCAATGCTTGCTGGAGCAGGATCTGGCGCGGCGTGGAGTCGAGCAGGTCGGCCCCGCGCACGATATCGGTCATGCCCTGCGCTGCATCGTCCACCACCACCGCCAACTGATAAGCCCATAAGCCATCGGCCCGTTTCAGGACGAAATCGCCGACTTCGCGCCAAACGTCCTGGATAACGACGCCTTGCAGGCCGTCTTCGAAAGAGATCGTCGTGTCTGCCGGCACGCGCAGGCGGATGGCCGGATTCGGGCGCTCCTTGCCCGTACACCGGTGATGGACGCCATCGTCGGCGGCCAGATCGCTGCGGCTGCAATGGCAGGCGAAGGCTTTGCCTTCGGCCAGCAACCGGTCCAGCGCTTCTTGATAAAGAGCCGAACGCCGGCTCTGCCATTCCACGTCTCCGTCCGGGTGCAGGCCGAAGTCGTGGAGAGCGGCGAGTTGTTGTGCGGCGGCGCCAGCGACTTCGCGCGGCGGATCCAGGTCTTCCATCCGCACTCGCCATTCTCCGCGGGCATGGCGGGCCAGCAACCAGCTGCCCAGCGCGGCCACCAGCGATCCCAAATGCAGGGGGCCGGTCGGCGAGGGCGCGAAACGTCCGCGGTAGGAAAGGGAGTCGGACATGCGAAGGCGATTCCAGGAAAGCTGAATCGTCGGTCACTTACGCGCTTGAATTCAACTGCCGTCAACCGCAGATCGGTGTTCGTGAGGCCGTCGTGGTCGCACGCCCTTTGGTTTTCGGAGTCTGTCGTGTTCAACCGTATTGCGCTTTTCCTGGCCACCAACCTTGCCGTGATGTTGCTGGCCGGCGTGGTCATGTCGCTGCTGGGGGTCAACCCCAACCAGATGAGCGGATTGCTGGTGATGGCGGCGATCTTCGGCTTCGGCGGCTCCCTCATTTCCCTGTTGCTGTCCAAGACCATGGCCAAACGCGCTACCGGCGCGCAGGTCATTACCCAGCCGCGCAACGAGAGCGAACAGTGGCTGCTGGCCACGGTGCAGCGCCAGGCGCAGGCTGCCGGCATCGGCATGCCGGAAGTGGCGGTGTACGACGCGCCGGAAATCAACGCCTTCGCCACCGGCGCCAACCGCAACAATGCGCTGGTGGCGGTGTCGACGGGATTGCTGCGCAACATGAGCCGCGACGAAGCCGAAGCCGTGCTGGGCCACGAAGTCAGCCATGTCGCCAATGGGGACATGGTCACCATGGCTTTGCTGCAAGGCGTGCTGAACACCTTCGTGATCGTGCTGGCGCGCGTGGTCGGCGGCATCATCGACAGCTATATCTCCGGCAACCGCGAGAGCCGCGGGCCGGGCTTGGCCTATTACTTGATCGTCATGGCGCTTGAAATGGTGCTGGGCCTGTTCGCCACCATGATCGCGATGTGGTTCTCGCGCCGCCGCGAATTCCGCGCCGATGCCGGCGGGGCTTCGCTGGCCGGCCGCCAGAAGATGATCGCCGCGCTGGAACGCCTGGAGGCCGGCCATCGGCCGAGCACGCTGCCGGCGCAGGTGGAGGCCTTCGGCATCGCCGGCGGCATCGGCCAGGGCCTGAAGAGGCTGTTCCTGAGCCATCCGCCGATGCAGGAGCGGATCGCCGCCCTGCGCAACCAGGCCAGCGTCGTCAACTGATCCAGGCGGTTGTTTCGGCAAGAAAAAAGCCCGCTGCAAGGCGGGCTTTTTCTTTAGTTGGCGACGCGGGGATCAGGAGAAGTCGTAGTTCATCAGCCCGGAAGGCGCCGCCAGGAAGAACCCTTCCACGTAGTCCACGCCCACACCGAACAGGAAGCTCATGGTGGCCGCGTCCTGCACGTATTCGGCGATGGTGTGCATGCCGTCGGTGCGGGCGCGTTCGGCGATCTCGCGGATCTTCGGTTGATGCTCGACCATCTTGGTCTGGTCTTCGGTGAAGCTGCGGTCGATCTTGAGGAACGCCGGCTTGAAGTGCGCAAGCAGTTGGAACGAGTCCAGCCCGGAGCCGAACTTCTCCAGTCCCACCTTGCAGCCCAGGCGCGTAGCGCCGGCCAGGAACGCTTGCGCTTGCCGCAGGTGGGTGAACACCTTGGCTTCCTGCACCTGTAGCCACAGCCGATCGCCCGGTACGCCGTGTTCGGCGAGTTGCTGCTCGATCAGCGACAACAGGCGGTCGTCGGCGAAGGAGAACGGGCTGACCTTGACCAGCATCCGCGACTCGTGGCCGGCGCGCATGCGTTCGCCCAGGATCTGGATGGAGCGTTTCACCACCCAGCGATCCAGCGCATCCAGCATGCCTTCGTCTTCGGCGATGCCCAGGAAGGCGTGCGGTTGCACCAGTTCGCCTTCGTTCTCCAGACGCAGGAAGGATTCGTAGAACTCGCCCGGTTCGCCTTGCAGGCTGACCACCGGCTGGTAGTGCAGGGCGAAACCGTCGTTCTCCAGGGACTCGCGCATCAGCGTGACCCAGCTCTGCACGCGCTCTTCCTCGGCGCGATCCACTGCGCCCGGGTCGAAGATCTCGCTGCGGTTGCCGCCCAGCGCGCTGGCGTTCTGCAGGCTCTCGCTGGCGCGGTTCAATACCTGGCCGACGGTGGCGATCTTCTCGCCGATCTGCACACCGCCGATGCTGGCGGTGATGACGGCCGAACGTCCGCCGACATTGATCACATGCGAGGCGAAAGCGGCGCGCACGCGCTCGCTGAGGTCGGCGGTCTGCGCGTGGTCGCCCTTGAGCAGCAGGGCGAAACTGCGTTCGCCGAAGCGCGCGGCGGTGACTTCGTCGCCCAGCGTCTCGCTCAGGCGCGCGGCCAGCGCCGCGATCAGCGCGTCGGCCGAATCCAGGCCGAAATCCTGCAGCAGGCGCTGATAGTGGTCCGGTTCGATCAGCAGCAGGGCATGCTGGCCCTCGCCGCGTGCGGCTTCGCTGACCACGTTTTCCAGCGCGTGCAGGAAAGTCGGACGGTTCAACAGACCAGTGACCATGTCGCGCTGGCGCAGACCTTCGACTTCGCGCGCCAATTCCGGATCCTGCTCGAATTCGCGGCGGCGGAACACCACCTGCACGCAGGACTCGCCCTCGTAGCTGGCGGTGGCGAATTCCAGCGAGGCGGGGAAGCTTTGCCCTTCCAGCGTCCTGGCTTCCAGTTCGAAACGCGACGGCGCCTCGCCCTTGCTCAGCTTCTTCAGCAGCAGCTTGAACTCGGCCACGTACTGCGGCGCGACCAGGTCCAGCAGCGACAGGCCTTCCACGTCCTCGAACGACTCGAAGCCGAACATCTCCAGGTAGGCCTCGTTGGCCCGGATGTGCATGCCTTCGTGGATGTAGGCGATAGGGTCGCGCGAAGAGGCGATCAGGGCGTCGCAGCGGCGCTCGGTCTCGCGCAGCTGGGCTTCCAGCAGGCGCAGGGCGCGACGCGCCTCCAGGTCCGCCCACTCCGATTGCAGCACCTTGATCAGATGTTCGTTGCGGCCGCGCATGGCCACGGCGCGGGCGCCCAGGGCCAGGTCGGCGATGAATCCGGTTTCGTCCAGGGCGTCGGCCAGCGCGATCACCGGGATGTCCTTGCCGCTGGCGGCCGCCTGCGCCAGTACGGCCTCGAGCGAGATCGTCTGCGAGGATTTGGCGGCCAGCACCAGGTCGATGGGCTGGGAAGCCAGGGTGGCGGCCAGTTCGGCGATATCGAGCGGGCGGTGGGGACGGATGGCGATGCCGCCGTTGCGGAATGCGCTGACGACCGCTTCGGCGTCTTCGCCGCTGTCGTCGACGATCATCAATCGAATCGTGGTGTCTTTGCCGATCTGCATGCAGCGTATCCGCCGGGGGAGCGGGTTTAATACACGATGACTGCGGAGGCGTCCATCTTGGATATCGCCGAAGTGGGCGGTCAGTCGCGGCTTAGGCGTCGGCCGGGGTCAGAGCGGACGCTTTCCCGTATCCCCGGCTACCTCGCGCACCAATCGGGGGACCAGATAGCCCGATACGCGAGCGGCTAGCGCGGCATGGAGACGCTTGGCTTCCTCGTCCGGCACCTCGAAATGGGCCACGCCCGCCACCCGGTCCAACTGGTGCAGGTAGTAGGGCAGGACGCCGGCGGCGAAGCTGCGTTCGCCCAATTCGGCCAGAGCCTGGACGCTGTCGTTGACTCCACGCAGCAGTACCGCCTGGTTGAGCAGTTGCGCGCCGGTGCCGCGCAAGCCGGCCAGCGCGGCGTCTACTTGGGCGTCGAACTCGTTGGCATGGTTGGCGTGCAGCACCACCGCCACCGGCCAGGGCAGGCGGGCCAGCCATTGAAGCAGGCCGGCGTCCACGCGCTCCGGCAAGACGATCGGTAAGCGGGTGTGGATGCGCAGGCGCTTGAGGTGCGGGATGCCTTGCAGCGCCTCGGTGAGTTCGGCCAGCTTGGAAGTGGCCAGGGACAAGGGATCGCCCCCCGACAGGATCACTTCCTCGATGCTGCTGTCGGCCCCGATAGCCTGCACGGCTTCGCGCCAGCCCTCGCGCGCCGCGGTCTCCTCTGCGTACGGGAAATGACGGCGGAAGCAGTAGCGGCAGTTGACCGCGCAGCTGCCGGTGGCCACCAGCAGGGCGCGGCCGCGGTACTTCTGCAGCAGTCCGGTGCCGGCGCGCGCCGCGGCGTCGCCTACGGCATCGAGCGATGCGAAGCCGGCTACCACGCGCATTTCGTCGTCCAGCGGCAACACCTGGCGCAACAGCGGGTCGTGGGCATCGCCTTTGCGCATGCGGGCCACGAATCCGCGCGGCACCCGCAGGGGGAACTGCGCGGCGGCCTGCTCGGAAATCCGGCCGAAGAGCGCTTCCAGACCCAGCATCGACAGCAATTCCCGCGGGTCGCGCACCGCTTCGCGCCACGACTGTTGCCAGCGGATCGGCGGCGAAGGGAGCGGGGAAGGGGGGCTGGCGTGTAAGGAAACGGTGGCTGCGGGTATCATTGGCGGTCTGAAAACAAGCGCCTGCCGGTCCCGGCGGGCTTCCCATTCTATCCGGCCGGCCGCTGTACGCGGCGGGCTTGCCACACCTCAGGAGTTTCCCCATGGCCAGCTATGGCATGAACGACGTCAAGACCGGGCAGAAGATCCTGGTCAATAACGAGCCCTGCGTCATCACCGAGACCGAATACGTCAAGCCGGGCAAGGGCCAGGCTTTCACCCGCATCAAGTACCGCTTCATCAAGTCGGGCCGGGTGGTGGAAATGACCATGAAGGCGACCGACGACGTCGAAGCGGCCGACGTGATCGACACCGATATGCAGTTCCTCTACGCCGACGGCGAGTACTGGCACTTCATGCAGCAGGAAACCTTCGAACAGGTCCAGGCCGACAAGGCCGGCGTGGGCGATGCGTCCAAGTACCTGAAGGGCGAAGAGCAGTGCGTGGTGACCCTGTGGAACGGCGTGCCGATCCAGGTGACTCCGCCCAATTTCGTCGAACTGAAGATCGTTGAGACCGACCCGGGCGTGCGCGGCGACACCTCCGGCGGCGGCGGCAAGCCGGCCACGCTGGAAACCGGCGCGGTGGTGCGCGTGCCGCTGTTCGTCAACCAGGACGAGATCATCAAGGTCAACACCCGCACTGGCGAATACGAGTCGCGGGTTAAGTGACGCTTTGGCCCGTGCGCATGGCGCACGGCTTTGCCAAATCGTCATCCCCGCGAAGGCGGGGATCCAGTGCCTTTGAGGGTATGACGAGCAGAAGCAAAAGCAAATGACCCAAACCGCTCCCGAAACCTGCGACCTCCTGATCGAAGCCGGCTTCGTGGTGCCGGTGCAACCGCACGGCGTGGTGCTGGAAGACCACGCCGTGGCGGTGCGCGGCGGTGAAATCGTCGCAGTGCTGCCGCGGACCGAGGCGCACGCCCGCTTCGAGGCTGCGGAAACGGTGTCGCGTCCGCACGCGGCGCTGATCCCCGGCCTGGTCAACGCCCACGCCCACAACCCCATGACCCTGTTGCGCGGCGTCGCCGACGACCTGCCGCTGAAAGTGTGGCTGCAGGAGCACATCTGGCCGATCGAAGGCGCGGTGATCGGCCCGGAATTCGTCGCCGACGGCGTGACCCTGGCTATCGCCGAGATGCTGCGCGGCGGCACCACCTGCTGCAACGAGAACTATTTCTTCCCGGACGTGCAGGCCGCCACTTACAAGCGCTTCGGATTCCGCGCGCGCGTGGGCCTGCCGGTGATCGATTTCCCGACCGCCTGGGCCAAATCGGACGACGAATACTTCGCCCGCGCCGGCGAAGTCCACGACCAGTGGCGCGACGACGCGCTGATCGCCACCGCCTTCGCGCCGCATGCGCCGTATACCGTGTCCGACGCCAATTTCGAACACATCCGCATGCTGGCCGACCAGTTGGATCTGCCCGTGCACCTGCACCTGCACGAGACCGCGCAGGAAGTGGCGCAGTCGCAGCAGAAGCACGGCCAGCGCCCCATCGCCCGCCTGGACCGGCTGGGGCTGATCAACGACCGCCTGATCGCGGTGCACATGACCCAGCTGACCGAAGCCGAGATCCATCTGTGCGCCGAGCGCGGCGTATCGGTGGTGCATTGCCCCGAATCCAACCTCAAGCTCGCCTCCGGTTTCTGCCCGGCGTGCGCCTTGCAGAAAGCCGGCGTCACCCTGGCTATCGGCACCGACGGCGTGGCCAGCAACAACGACCTGGACATGTTCGGCGAAACGCGCACCGCGGCGATCCTGGCCAAGGCGGTGGCCGACGATGCGGCCGGCTTCGATGCCTTCAGCGCCTTGCGTGCGGCCACCCTGGGCGGCGCCAAGGCCATGGGTTTCGACCATCTGGTGGGTTCGATAGAACCCGGCAAGCAGGCCGACCTGGTTTGCGTCGATCTCTCTGCGCTGGAAACCCAGCCGCTGCACCATGTGGTGTCGCAGCTCATCTACGCCACCGGCCGCCACCAGGTCAGCGATGTCTGGATCGCCGGCAAGCCCAAGCTGGCCCGGCGCGAGCTGGTCGACATGGACATGGCCGCAATACTGGCCAACGCCAAACAGTGGCAGGCGCGCATCGCTGCCATCCTGCGTTGACCCATCGGATTTAGGAAGCTACGCATGACCGGTTCCACCGCCAACGCCAAGGAAAACTTCGACCAGGCCGAGCTGGATAAATTCGGCGCCCTGGCCAACCGCTGGTGGGATCCGCAGGGTCCGCAGAAGGCCTTGCACGCACTCAATCCGGTGCGGCTGGGCTACGTGAAGCAACGCATCGCGCTGCAAGGCGCCGCGGTGCTGGATGTGGGTTGCGGCGCCGGCCTGCTCAGCGAGGCGCTGGCCAGGGAAGGCGCACAGGTCACCGCTACCGACCTGGCTCCGGAGCTGATCAAGGTGGCCAAGCTGCACAGGCTGGAATCGCAGGTCAGCGTCGATTACCGGCTGCAGTCGGTCGAATCGCTGGCAGCGGAGCAGCCAGGCAGCTTCGATGCGATCACCTGTATGGAAATGCTGGAGCACGTTCCCGATCCGGCCGCCATCGTCGCCGCCTGCGCGACCTTGCTGAAACCCGGCGGACAGCTGTTCCTTTCCACCCTCAATCGCACGCCGGCCGCCTTCGCGCTGGCCATCGTCGGTGCGGAATACGTGGCGCGGCTGCTGCCCAAGGGCACGCACCACTATCAGGATTTCATCAAGCCTTCCGAACTGGCGGCTTGGTTGCGCGCCGCGGAACTGCAACTGGAAGACCTCAGCGGCCTGGCCTACGAACCCTGGCGCAACGCCGCACGCATCATCGGGCGTACCGATGTGAACTACCTGGCCTGCGCCAGGAAATTCCTATGACGGCGTCCTCCGTGACGGCGGCCGAAACGGCCAGCACCCGGATGGCGACGATCCGTTTCCCGCGCGCGGTGCTGTTCGACCTCGACGGAACCCTGCTGGACAGCGCCCCCGACATGCTGGCCACCGCCAACCTGCTACGCGCTGCGCATGGGCTGGCGCCGATGCCGCTGGCGCAGATACGCCCGCATGTCTCGAAAGGCTCGCGGGCGATGCTGGCCGCGGCCTTTCCGCATCTCGAGACGACCGCACGCGAGGCGATGGTGCCGCAGTTCCTGGAAACCTACCTGCAGCAACTGGGCCGGCATAGCGTGCTGTTCGGGGATATCGAAGCGATGCTGGCGGCGCTGGAAGCCGATGGCTCGGCCTGGGGCATCGTCACCAACAAGCCCGAATACCTTGCGCGCGAAATCCTGCCGCAGCTCGGCTGGGAGACGCGCTGTGCGGTGCTGATCGGCGGCGACACCCTGGCCGAAAAGAAACCGCACCCCCTGCCGCTGCTGGTGGCGGCCGAACGCATGGGCTTCGTTGCCGGGCAATGCGTCTACGTGGGCGACGACGAACGCGACATCCAGGCCGCACGCGCCGCAGGCATGCCTTCGGTCGCCGCCTTGTGGGGATACCGCCAGGATCACGAAGACCCTGCGAAGTGGGGCGCGGACGCGGTGCTGCAATACCCCTCCGATCTGCTGGACGCCCGCAACTGGCCGCAGTCCTTGTAGGAGCCACGCAAGCGACTGCCGGGAAGTTTTCCGAAGCGCCGAAGCAACGGTCGCAACTTGCGCAGCTCCTAGAATCACTCCATGACCGACTCCACCGCACTCGACAGTTTCCTGGACAAATGGCGCACCCGTTGGTCGGAATGGCGCGTGGTCGAAGTGTTCGTTCCCGTTGCCCAACGCCAACTCGCCGTCGCCTGGTTCGCCTTGCTGCAGGAATTCACCGATGCGATGAACATCGCCGGCGATCCCTTGCCGGCCGATGCCAAACTGGCGTGGTGGGGCGAGGAATTGCGCGACTGGAGCAGGCAGCGTTCCCGGCATCCGTTGGGACGCGTGCTGGAGCCCAACCGCGCACCGTGGTTCGAGTTGGCTGAAGCGCTTCCGGTTTTGATCCAGTTGCGCGAACGCCCCCAGGATCCGGCGACGGCATTCGAACTCGTACGGCCTCTGGCGACGGCTGTCGCCGAGGTGGAGTCCGCCTTGTTCGGCTCCGTGTCAGGGCAGCCGCTGGTTCAGGCGATCGGCGCCCAGTGGCTGGCGACCCGGTTGGACGGAGCGGGGGATGCGGCGGTCCCGGTCCGTTTCGGCAATCACGCCGATTCCTCCCAGAGCGGCTGGTCCCGGGAGTTGCTCGAACAATGGCCCGTACGCAACGGCGGCGCCATTCCCCGCAGACTTTGGTCGGCCCTGGCCCGTTCGCGGTTGCGGCGTTTCACCGCGGCCGGCGAGGGTTATGTGCCGCTTTCGCCCGTGCGTGCCCTGTGGCTGGGGTGGCGCGGAGCAAGGCGGCGCTGACGTAACGGACCGTTGCAGGGGCGGCCGGTCCCCAGCCGGTACAATTCAGGCCTGACCCGCCCCCACGGTTTGCCAAGATGTCCGCTTCACGTCCCTTGCCCCCCCGCACCGACCTTCCCGATGTCGCCGGCCATGCCGTGCCTCTGGCGCGCCCACTGGATTGGGTAGGCATGGAAGGTATCGCCTTGCCGGTGCGCGTATCCGATGGCGCGGGTGGGCAGATGCAGGTCGCCGCCAGCATCGACCTGTCGGTGAACCTGGCCAATCCCGATGCGCGCGGCATCCACATGTCGCGCCTGTATCTGCAATTGCAGGAAGGCCTGGCGCGCGAAGCCATCACTCCCGCCGGACTGCGCCACTTGTTGCAGGAAAGCATCGCCTCGCAATCGGGACTGGCTTCGCAGGCACGCTTGAAGATCCGCTACGAAGCGCTGTTGCAACGGCGCGCGCTGGAAAGCGAATTCACCGGTTGGAAACGCTATCCGGTGGAGATCGAAGCCACCTTGAGCGAAGGCCATCTGCATCTGGCGCTGGGCTTCTCGCTGGAATACTCCAGCACCTGCCCGGCGTCGGCCGCGCTGTCGCGCCAGGCCAACGCAGAGCGCTTCTCCGAGGATTTCGCCGCCGCGCGTCCGCTGTCGGTGGAGGTGGTGCACGACTGGCTGGAATCCGAGCGCGGCCTGGCCGCCACGCCGCATGCGCAGCGCAGCCGCGCGCAGGTACGGGTGGGGTTGCGCGCGCAGTTCGACGAACTGCCGCTGGTGCCCTTGATCGATGCATTGGAAGCGGCCCTGGCCACGCCGGTGCAGACCGCGGTCAAGCGCGTCGATGAGCAGGCCTTCGCACGCTTGAATGCCGAAAACCTGATGTTCTGCGAGGACGCGGCGCGCCGGGTGGCGTCGGTGCTTTCCAGCGATGCCCGCGTGGAGCGTTACGAAGCGACCGTGTCGCATTTCGAAAGTCTGCATCCGCATGATGCGGTGGCGCGAGTGAGCGGCAGCAATCCCTGACGGCCGTAGGTCGGGGTTACACCCCCGACGGCTTCCTGGCGCGGCGCGGCCGGGAGTTGGGCGCGTAGGCCCGACCTACCTTTCTAGCACTAGTAGCGGGTCGATCCGCACATCGAACCAATTCATCCCCCAATGCAAATGCGGCCCGGTCGCACGTCCGGTCGCACCGACCGCGGCGATGATCTGGCCTTGCTCCACACGGTCACCCACCTTCACATCGATACGCGACAGGTGCAGGAAGTTGGAGCTGACGCCGAAACCATGGTCCAGCAGCAGCGTGCCGCCGGTGAGGTAGAGGTCGGGCGCGGCGAAGGTCACCACTCCCGCCGCTGGCGCCTTGACCGGCGTGCCGGCAGGCGCGGCGATATCCATGCCCGAATGTCCGGCGCCGGGTTGTCCGTTGTAGACGCGGGCGTTACCGAAGCGGCCGCTGATGCGTCCTTGCACGGGCCAAATGAAAGGTTTTACGAAATCGGTGCGGTCGTCGTCGCGTGCACGAGCGGCGGTGACCAGGGCTTGTTCGCGCTTGATCCGTTCGGCGATTTCCGGCGGCGGGTTGACCGTTTTCGGCGGTACGCCG
Source organism: Pseudoxanthomonas sp. (assembly GCA_036383995.1). GTDB lineage: Bacteria > Pseudomonadota > Gammaproteobacteria > Xanthomonadales > Xanthomonadaceae > Pseudoxanthomonas_A. The sequence goes on along the minus strand of DASVNG010000053.1, from coordinate 37,695 downwards.
TCGACCTTTTCCTCAGGCCATTGCCGCGGCGTCACTGCGATCTGCACGGCGTCGCGGATGCCATCGGGTCGCTTGATTTCGACTTCCAACGGGCCGGCTTCGTCGCGGCCCACGCCGAACACCACCGTGCCGTAGCCGCTCACTCGCAGCCCGCGCCCGGCGTAGCGCACCTTGCTGCCGGGCGGCACCTTGCCCAGCACCAGCGCACCCTGTTGCACGCTGGCCGGAAAGACTGTTTTCGAGTCCTGCGGAGGAAGATCCTGTTGCGCGAAAACGGAGGAGGGGAAGAGCGCCAGCCACAGCAGTAATGCGAAAGCCGTTCTCAACGATCGAACTCCAACCGCTGCCCGTTCGGCGTGCCCACCAAGTGCTCGCCATTCCATACCATGCGTCCGTTGACCCAGGTCGCGCCGATGCGCGACTGGAAAGTGGTGCCTTCGAACGGCGACCAACCGCATTTGGACAGCACATCCTCGCGGCGCACGGTGAACGGATCGTTCTCCACCAGCACCAGGTCGGCCCAGTAGCCTTCGCGCAGATAGCCGCGTTCCTTGACGTCGAACAACTGCGCCGGCGCATGCGACACCTTGTTGACGATCTGGGCGACGGTCGAACGCTTTTCGTGCACCAGTTCCAGCGCCGCCACCAGCGCGTACTGCACCAACGGCAAGCCGGAAGGCGCCTGCGAATAGTGCCTGGATTTCTCTTCCAGCGTATGCGGCGCGTGGTCGGTGGCCAGCACGTCGATGACGTTGTCGGCCAGCGCGCGGATCAGCGCTTCGCGGTCGCTGGCGTCCTTGATCGCGGGGTTGCACTTGATCAGGTTGCCCAGGCGTCCGTAGTCGCTGCGGTCGAAGCGCAGGAAATGGATGCAGGTTTCGGCGGTGATGCGCTTGCGCACGCCGTCGGCGCGAACCAGCGGGCCGGCCGGGAACAGCGCCAGTTCGTCGGCAGTGGAGATGTGCAGCACATGCAGGCGGGTGTCGTGCTTGCGCGCCAGGGACAGCGCAAGCCGCGTGGACTTGACGCAGGCCTCGCGCGAGCGGATGTCCGGATGGCATTCCACCGGAATGTCCTCGCCATAGCGCACCTTGAACAACGCCAGGTTGGCGTCGATGGTCGGCGTGTCCTCGCAGTGGGTGATGATGGGCGTGGGCGCTTCGCGGAAGATGGCGTCCAGCGTGTCCGGGTTGTCCACCAGCATGTTGCCGGTCGAGGCGCCCATGAACACCTTGATGCCCGGCGCGGTCTTCGGGTCCAGCGTGCGCACCGCTTCCAGATTGTCGTTGCTGGCGCCCAGGTAGAAACCAAAGTTGCCCCAGGCCCGCCCGGCGGCGCTGTTGTACTTGGCCTGCAGTGCGTCGGCATCCAGCGTGGGCGGATTGGTATTGGGCATATCCATGAAAGTGGTCAGGCCGCCGGCGGCCGCCGCTGCCGATTCGCTGGCGATGTCGCCTTTGTGGGTCAGGCCGGGTTCACGAAAATGCACCTGGTCGTCGATCATCCCGGGCAGCAACCAGCGCCCGCCGGCCTCGATCACCTGGTCGCCGGGTTGCGCGCTCAGCTGCCCGCCCACGTGAGTGATGCGGCCGTTGGCGAAACGCAAGTCGCCATCGAACTCGCGGCCTTCGTTGACCAGACGGGCGTTGACTATCAGGGTGCCGGGCATCAGGGGGTTCCAGTGGATGGGGAAGGGTGGACGGGCTTTTCGGGCACGGGATCGTGCCCTCCCGGGTGGAAGGGATGGCAGCGGCCGACGCGCAGCAACGCCAGCCAACTGCCCTTCAGCGGACCGAAGCGACCGATGGCCTGCATCGCGTATTCAGAGCAACTGGGCGCAAAGCGGCAGCGCGGCCCTAGCAGTGGACTGATGAAGCGCTTGTAAAACCGCAGGATGAGAATAAGGAAACGGCCGACCATGTACCGATGATATGCGAGTTGGGTGAAGACGTGGTTGCCGCACCTCGCCGGGTAGGCTATAAAGACGCCCCCTTCCCGGGCCCGGGAAGTTGTAAGGAAGCGCTTTTCGTGGCTGCAAAGAAACCTGCGAAGAAGGCCGCCAAGCCGGCCAAGAAACCCGCCAAGCCCGTCGCCAAGAAGCCTGTCGCCAAGCCGGTTGCGGCCAAGAAGCCGGCCGCCAAGCCTGTCGCCAAGAAGGCGCCTGCCAAGAAGCCGGTAGCCAAACCCGTCGCCAAGAAGCCTGCGGCCAAGCCGGTCGTCGCCAAGAAGGCGGCCCCGGTCAAGAAAGCCGCGGCCAAAAGCGCGCCCGTGGCCAAGAAAACCGCTCCGGCCAAAAAGCCGGTTGCGCAGAAACCCGCACCCAAGCCCGCAGCCAAGGCAGCTGCGAAGCCCGTAGCGGCAAAGCCCGCTGCCCCGTCCAAGACTCCCGTGAAATCCGTACCGAAGCCGGCCTTCAAGCCGGCTACGGCCAAAGCGACTCCTGCCAAGACCGCCCCCCCGGCCGCTGGCCGTGCCGAAGCGCCAGTTCCCAAGGCTGCTGCAACCCCGGCACCGGCGCCAGCCGTCCAACCGACTCCCACAAAACCCGTGCCTTCCCCCAAGACCTCTAATAAAAACGCCAAATCCGTCGCCGCCGTTTCGGCTCCTGTCGCCAAGGCCCCCATCCCGCGTCCCGTGGGCAAAGTGGCCGTTGCTGTGGTTTCCAAGCCTTCGGCCACGCCCGCACCGCGCGGCAAGGTCAAGGTGGTGCCCTACAAGACCGATGACGCCACCGGCCGCCCCCTCATTCCCGATGGCTACAGGCCGGCGGCGGATGAGGAATACATGAGCACTCTGCAATTGGAGTATTTCCGCCAGCGCCTGCTCACCTGGCGCGCGGATCTGGTCGAAGAATCCAAGCAGACCATCGAGAACCTGAAGGACGAAGTGCGCGACGTCGGCGACGAAGCCGAGCGCGCCACCCGCGAGACAGAGAACTCGCTGGAACTGCGCACCCGCGACCGCTACCGCAAGCTGATCGGCAAGATCGACAGCACGCTCAAGCGCTTGGATGGCGGGGACTACGGTTACTGCGCCGATACGGGCGAGGAAATCGGCCTGGAACGCCTGGAAGCGCGACTGACCGCCGAGCGCACCATCGATGCGCAGGAGCGTTGGGAGCATCTGCAGAAGCAGCAGGGCGACTGAGCCCCCGCGTTCGCCGCACAGCTGAAAAAAAGCCCCGCATCGCGGGGCTTTTTTCTGCCGTCATCCCAGCGCAAGCTGGGATCCATCTTGATCTTGATCCTGCTCTTGCTCTTGCTCTTGCTTCTGCCTCCTCCCTTGCGCACAGCGCAGGGGAGGATTGAGGAGGGGTGCTCTTGCTCTTTGCTCTTCTGTCAAAGCAAAAGCATTTCGCGCTACGCGCGAGTCACTTTTCTTTGAACGGCAAAGAAAAGTAACCAAAAGAAAGCCGCCCTACGTCGCGCCCCACGATGAAGCCGTGGGGTCCGCAAGCAGGCCGGGAATTTCCGTAAGACACATCCTGTGTCTACGGAAACGGCGCACATCCATGTGCGCCGCCCCTACGGGGTTTCACCCGGCCTGCTTGCCGCGTCTCACGGGATAGTGAAGCTAAAAGCAAGAGCCGAGCGCATCCTTCAGGCTCCATCAGCCTGAAAACCAACCTTCTTATGCGAGCCATCGCAATAAGGCTTGTTCTTGGAATGCCCGCAGCGGCAGAGCCAGGTTTCGCTGACGCGGTTGATCGTGTGGCCGGTGCCGCTGACGATTTCCAGATTGCCGCTTACCTTCAGCGGTCCGTTGTGTTGCGGCGTTAGTTCAAGCGTGCCCGCGCGTGCGGCCAGCGGCTCGGAAGGTTTGATCGCCGGTTCGCCAGTGGCCAGGAAGCGGCCTTCGGCGTGGCTGTTGTCGCAATAGGGTTTGTTCTTCGACAGGCCGCAACGGCACAGGGTCGCGCGCAATCCCTGGTCCTGGCCGGCGATGCGCAGCGGCGCGTTGAAGGCCAACGGTCCGTCTTCGCGTATGCGAACCGTGTTGACCAGCGGCGCCGGTTCCCCGTTCTGCCCGTCGAGGCGCTCGTAGCGGATCGCACCGGAAGGGCAGAGGCGGGCGGTGAGCGCCACTTCATCGGCGGAAACCGCGTCGGGATGGATCCATTCGCCCTCCACGTTGGGGACGAATACATCCGGATGGGTCAACACGCAATTGCGCGAGTGGATGCAGCGTGCGCCGTCGAAATGGATGACGACCTGCTTGCCGCGAACGGTTTCGGTACCCATGGCAGGACTCGGCTTTGGGGAGGCTCCAGTCTACGCCGGAGTCGCCGCCGGACTACTGCAGGTCCCGCAGATCCAGCCGCCGCAGCTTCGGCGCCTTCCATGCGGTGACGCCGACCACGGCCAGGGTCATGCAGCCGCCGAAAATCACCGAAGGCACCAGGCCCAGCAGCTTGGCCGCCACTCCGGATTCGAACGCGCCCAGTTCGTTGGACGATCCGATGAAGATGCCGTTGATGGAAGAAACCCGGCCGCGCATTTCGTCCGGCGTGGCTAACTGCAGGATGGTCGAGCGCAGCACCACCGACACGCCGTCGCACATGCCCGAAAGCGCCAGCATCAGCACCGACAGCCAGAACTCACGCGACAGCGCGAAACCGATGATGCACAGGCCGAAACCGGCGACGGCATACAGCAGCAGGCGTCCGGCGTTGCGCTTGGGTGGATGCCGGGCCAGCCACAAGCCCACCAGCACCGCGCCGGCGGCGGGCGCGGCGCGCAGGATGCCGAGCGCTTCGGGGCCGTAGTGCAGGATGTCGTGGATGAAAGCCGGCAGCAGCGCCACCGCGCCGCCGAACAGCACCGAGAACATGTCCAGCGCCTGCGCGCCCAGCACCACCTGGTTGTTGAACACGAAACGCAGGCCTTCGCCGATGCTCTTGAAGATGGGCGCGCGTTCCGGCGGCGCCGGCGGCTCGGTGACGCGCAGGGAAACGATCGCGATCGCGGCGGCGGCGGCGAAACCGGCGGCGACCAGATAAGCCAGCGTGTTGCCGCCCCAGGCCACCAGCAATCCGCCCATGGCCGGGCCCAGCACCAGGCCGGTCTGCATCACCACGCTGCCGATGCCCGCGCCGCGCGCGTACTGCTCGCGCGGCAGTACGCGCGCGAACAGCGCCGTGTACACCGGCGCCAGGAAAGCGCGCACCACGCCATTGACGGCGATGGCGGCGTAGATGGTGAGAGTGCCGAAGGAAGGAATGCGTCCGCTGGCCACGCCGGCCAGGGTCAGCGTGGTCAGCAACAGGCCCAGGCAGGCATACATGCCCAGCCTGCGCCGGCGCATGTGGTCGACGGCATAGCCGGCGAACAGGGCGAAGCAGAAGTAGGGGACGACTTCGGTCAGTCCGATCAGGCCCAGCGCCAAGGCATCGCGGGTGATCTGATAGATGTGCCAGCCTACGGTCACCGCTACGATCTGATAGGACAGCATCGCCAGCAGGCGATACACCAGCAAGCCGACGAAGCCACGGTTGCGCAGGGGTGAAACCGGCAGAGTGGCGGCCTCGCTCATGCCTGGTTGCGTGCGGTGTCCTGGATGAAGGCCAGAATCGCGGCCAGCCCGTTGCTGCGTGTCGGCGACAGATGCTTGGCCAGGCCGATGTCGCCGATGTAGTCGGGCTGCGTCGCCAGAATCTCGGCTGCCGAGCGGCCAGAGTACACACGCAACGCCAGATAGATCAGGCCCGAGACGATGGCCGAATCGCTGATGGCGCTGAAGTCCAGCCGCTCCGCGTCACCTTGCGGCACGATCCAGACCAGCGATTGGCAACCCAGCAGGCGGTTTTCTTCCGTCTTCCACTCTTCAGGGAAGGCCGGCAGTTTGCGCCCCAGGTCGATCAGGTACTGGTAGCGCTCCGACCAGTCGCCGAAGAAGCCGAACTCCTCTTTGATGGCGAGTTGGGCTTCGGTGGGAGTGGATTCGAGGGGGAAGAGAATGTCAGTCATCGAGATGTCAAAAATCCAGCCAACTTGAGCCCCTCTCCCATCGGGAGAGGGGTTGGGGTGAGGGTACGGCGAATTGGAGATGTCGCCGTGGCCGTATGAATGAGCAGCTGATCGTTAGCTCTCTGATGGCCGCCAAAACCACTTCGCCGTACCCTCATCCGCCCTACGGGCACCTTCTCCCGGAGGGAGAAGGGAAGAGCAATCACGCCCGCTTCCAGCGTACGCCCTGCGCCGTGTCTTCCAGCAAAACGCCTTCGGCGGCCAACTGGTCGCGGATGGCGTCGGAGCGCGCGAAATCGCGGCTCTTCTTGGCTTCATTACGCTCGTCGATCAACGCCTGGATACGCGCATCGTCATCGCCGGAGGCGCCGCGGCCGAACCAGTCCGCCGCTTCCTGCTGAAGCAGGCCCAGGGCCAGGCCCGCACCCAGCAATTCGGACTTCAAGCGCCTCTTGTCCTCGTCCACGACCGCCTTGCGCGCTTCGCCGGCGATGCGCGCCAATTCGGCCAGCGCCTGAGGAGTGTTCAAGTCGTCGTCCAGGGCGGCTTCCACAACGGCCGGAATTTCGGCTTCGGCCCGGACATCGGCCAGATCGCGCAGCGTCCCATACAGCCGGTCCAGCGTGCGCACCGATTGTTCGATCAAGCTGTCCGACCATTCCAACGGTTGCCGGTAGTGCGCCGAAATGAGTGCGTAACGCAACGCCTCGGGCGGATGCTGCTTCAGCAGCTCGTGCACGCGCTCCACATTGCCCACCGACTTGGACATCTTGGCGCCGCCGAAATTCAGCATGCCGTTGTGCAGCCAGAAACGGGCGAATATCTTGCCGCCATGCGCGCATTCGCTCTGCGCGATCTCGTTTTCGTGGTGCGGAAACTGCAGGTCCACGCCGCCGGCATGGATGTCGATGGTTTCGCCGAAGATCGCCTCGATCATCGCCGAGCACTCGATATGCCAGCCCGGGCGGCCACGGCCCCAGGGTGATTCCCAACCCGGCAAGTCGTCGGTGGAAGGCTTCCACAACACGAAATCGCCGGGATCGCGCTTGTACGGAGCCACTTCCACCCGCGCGCCGGCCAGCATTTCCTCCGGATCGCGGCGCGACAGCTTGCCGTAGCCCGGGAAGGTCGCCACCGCGAACAGCACGTGACCTTCGGCGGCATAGGCATGGCCGGCCTCGATCAGGCGTTCGATCATGGCGACGATATGCGGAACATGGGCGGTCGCTTCGGGCTGCAGGTCCTGCGGCACCACGCCCAGACCGGCCATGTCTTCGCGATAGGCGGCGGCGTACTTGTCGGTGATGGTGGAGATGGGCACGCCCAGCTCCTTGGCCGCCGCATTGATCTTGTCGTCGATGTCGGTGATGTTGCGCGCATAGCGCAGGCCGCCGAAGCGGCGGCGGAGCAGGGCGGCCAGCACCCCGAACACCACCGGGCCGCGCGCGTTGCCGATGTGCACGTAGTTGTAGACCGTGGGGCCGCACAGATACATGGTGGGGCAGCCGGGGGCGAGCGGCGCGAAAGGTTCGACCTGCCGCGTCAGGTTGTTGTGCAGTCTCAGGGTCATGGGTGGGGTGATAAAAGGGTGCCTGTGGATTCTACCGGCCCCACGCGCCTTCGACAGCATCGATTCAGCCCCTCGCAAGGCGCACTCCCTCACACTGCGGGCCGGGATTCCAGACAAGCGGCCTCATGCGCCTGTATTGCCACACATTGCTCGCATTGGCCCTATCGGCCTTCGCAACGGTCTCGGCAACGGCCCAGGAAGCAGGTTCGGTCACGGTGCTGCCGGTGGAAAACGTCCGTCTGGACTACGCGCAGGTACTGGCGGTCGAGCCCGTCTACCAGACCCTTCGCGCCTCGCGCACCGAAATGCGCTGCGAAGAAATACAGGTCCCCAAGCCCGCGCCGCCCCAGGAAGAAGGCCGCTGGTCGAAGATCATGGATTCGGTGAAAGGCGTATTCACCCGCGACCCGGAGCCCGCGCCCAAGGCCGAGCCGGCCAAGCCCAATTGCCGCATGGTGCCGGTGGAGCGCGAGTTCCGCCGCCCCATCGCCTACGACGTCGACTATGTCTACAAGGGCTTCAAATACCGCTCGCGTTTGGCCGACGACCCCGGCAACCGGCTGCGAATCCGGGTTTCTGTGATGCCGTACGTACCCGGTCAGAACCTCGCCACGCCTTGAGCCTTGCGCCGGGGCACCCTGCATGCGACGATGCGGGCCCATGAAGATGAACACCCACCTGCACGCATGCGCCGCCCGGATGGCCTCGGGAATGACGTCTCGTGCCCGCCGACCGGAACCGCTTATCTAGCTGGGTCGCCGGACGTTACTGCTTGTTCAACCGGAACCCAGCCTGACGCTGGGTTTTTTCGTTTCTGGATCCTTTAGGAAGTCGCAATGAAGCCGGATGCAATCAAACATTTCTTGAATACGCAGGACTGGTCGCGTGCCGAATTGGACGCTCTGCTGACGCAGGCCTCACTGTACAAACGGCACAAACTGGGCGATGCGCTGAAAGGCAGGTCGATCGCCCTGGTGTTCTTCAACCCATCCATGCGTACCCGCACCAGTTTCGAGCTGGGCGCTTTCCAACTGGGCGGCCATGCCGTGGTGCTGCAGCCCGGCAAGGACGCCTGGCCGATAGAATTCAACTTGGGGACGGTGATGGACGGCGACACCGAAGAGCATATCGCCGAGGTCGCCCGCGTACTGGGCCGCTACGTCGACCTGATCGGCGTGCGTGCCTTCCCGAAGTTCGTCGATTGGGGCTACGACCGCCAGGACATCGTGCTGAAGAGCTTCGCCAAGTATTCATCGGTGCCGGTGATCAACATGGAGACCATCACCCATCCGTGCCAGGAATTGGCCCACGTGCTGGCCCTGCAAGAGCATTTCGGCACCCACGACCTGCGCGGCAAGAAATACGTGCTGACCTGGACCTACCACCCCAAGGCGCTGAACACCGCCGTGGCCAACTCGGCCCTGACCATCGCCACGCGCATGGGCATGGACGTGACCTTGCTGTGCCCCACGCCCGAGTACGTGCTGGACGAACGCTATATGGGCTGGGCCGAGCAGAACGTGGCCGAGAACGGCGGCTCGCTGCGCGTCAGCCACGACACCGACAGCGCCTACGCCGGCGCCGACGTCGTCTACGCCAAGAGCTGGGGCGCCTTGCCTTACTTCGGCAACTGGGAACCGGAGAAGCCCATCCGCGACCAGTACAAGCACTTCATCGTCGACGAACGCAAGATGGCGCTGACCAACAACGGCGTCTTCAGCCACTGCCTGCCGCTGCGCCGGAACGTCAAGGCCACCGATGCCGTCATGGATTCGCCGCAATGCATCGCTATCAATGAGGCGGAGAACCGTCTGCACGTGCAGAAGGCCATCATGGCCGCCTTGATCAAATAAGAATTCCAACCACAACCCGTGGGCCAAGGCCCACGCTACGAGACCCCACATGACTGCCTCCCCCAAAGACATCGTTCTCGCCTTTTCCGGCGGCCTGGATACCAGTTTCTGCATTCCGTACCTGCAGGAACAGGGCTGGGCCGTGCACACCGTATTCGCCGATACCGGCGGCGTGGACGCCGAAGAGCGCGCCTATATCGAACAGCGCGCGGCCGAACTGGGCGCCGCCAGCCACGTCACCGTCGATGGCGGCCCCGCCATCTGGGAGGGCTTCGTCAAGCCGTTCGTATGGGCGGGCGAGGGTTACCAGGGCCAGTATCCCTTGCTCGTGTCCGACCGCTATCTCATCGTCGATGCCGCGCTGGCTCGCGCCAAGGAACTGGGCACCAACGCCATCGCCCACGGCTGCACCGGCATGGGCAACGACCAGGTGCGTTTCGACCTGGCGGTGAAGGCGTCCGGCGACTATCTGATCGTCGCCCCGATCCGCGAAATACAAAAAGAACACACCCAGACCCGCGCCTACGAGCAGGAGTATCTGGAAGCGCGCGGCTTCGGCGTGCGCGCCAAGCAGAAGAGCTACACCATCAACGAGAACCTGCTGGGCGTGACCCTGTCCGGCGGCGAGATCGACAAGTGGGAAGCCCCGGGCGAAGGCGCACGCGGCTGGTGCGCGCCGCGCAGCGAATGGCCGGAGCAGGCGTTGAAGGTCGCGATCGGCTTCAAGAACGGCGAAGCGGTGAGCCTGGACGGCCAGCCGATGGAAGGCGCCAAGCTGCTGGCGAAATTGAACGGTCTGTTAGCGCCCTACGGCGTCGGCCGCGGCATGTACACCGGCGACACCACCATCGGCCTGAAGGGCCGCATCGTGTACGAAGCGCCGGGTTTGATCTCGCTGCTCGCCGCGCACCGCGCGCTGGAGGAAGCGGTGCTGACCAAGCAGCAGAACCGCTTCAAGCCGGAGGTGGCGCGCAAGTGGGTGGAAGTGGTCTACGAAGGTTTCTACCACGACCCCGTCAAGACCGACCTGGAGGCCTTCCTGGCTTCGTCGCAGGCCACCGTCAACGGCGAAGTGGTGCTGGAAACGCACGGCGGCCGCGTCGATGCGGTGGCGGTGAAGTCGCCGCACCTGCTGCACGCCAAGGGCGCCACTTATGCGCAGTCGGCCGACTGGGGCGTGGAGGAGGCCGAGGGCTTCATCAAGCTGTTCGGGATGAGCAGCACGCTGTGGGCCGAGATCAATCGTTAAGAAGATCTCAAAACAAAAAACGCCGTCATCCCAGCGAGCGCTGGGGTCCATTTTGATTTTTGCTTGTGGCCCGTAAGCACAGAAGTGCAGAAGCCAGAGCAAAATGGATTCCAGCTGCCGCTGGAATGACGACTGAAAGTCTATCGGTAATAGGCGCAACTCCCGAATGCTCAATTCCGTTCTAAAACATCTCGAAGCGTTGGTGTCCCACGACACCCGCAACCCGCCGCGCGCCATCACCACGGGCGGCATCTTCGATTACATCCGTGCGCAACTTCCGGATTTCAGGATAGAAGTGACCGACCATGGCGCCGGCGCGGTGTCGCTGTTCGCGGTGCGGGGGCAACCCAGGCGCGTATTCAACGTGCACCTGGACACGGTGCCGTCGTCGCCGGCATGGACGGCCGATCCGTTGAAACTGCGCGTCGTCGGGGACAAGGCCATCGGTCTGGGCGCCTGCGACATCAAGGGCGCGGCGGCGGGGTTGATTGTCGCCGCGCAGACGACCCAGGGCGATGCGGCTTTTCTGTTCAGCAGCGACGAAGAGGCCAACGATCCGCGTTGCATCGCCGCCTTCCTGGCGCGCGATCACGGCTTCGAGGAAGCCATCATCGCCGAACCCACCCAGGGCCAGGCGGTGCTGGCGCATCGCGGCATCAGCGCAGCGCGGATGGCCTTCAAGGGCCAGGCCGGGCATGCTTCGGCCGAGAACGCGCTGTCGCTCAGCGCGTTGCACAACGCGATGCGGTGGGGAACCTCGGCGCTGGATTTCGTGCAGTCACAGCACCACCTCCGCTTCGGCGGATTGACCGGTCTGCGTTTCAACATCGGCCGGGTCGAGGGCGGCATCAAGGCCAACATGATCGCGCCCAGCGCCGAAGTGCGTTTCGGTTTCCGTCCGCTGCCTTCGCAGGATATGGACGCGCTGCATGCCCAATTCCGCGATTTCGCAAACGCAGAGGCGCTGTCCGAATACGAAGAAACCTTCCGCGGCCCTTCGCTGCCTTCAGGCGACGTGGCGCGTGCGGAAGAGCGCCGGTTGGCCGCGCGCGATCTGGCCGACGAACTCGGCATACCCGTCGGTAATGCGGTGGATTTCTGGACCGAGGCCTCGCTGTTCTCGCAGGCGGGATTGACCGCGCTGGTCTACGGTCCGGGCGATATCGCCCAGGCGCACACCGCCGACGAGTGGGTGTCGCTCGAACAACTTCAACATTACACCGCTACGTTGCAGCGCATTTTCGGAATCGAATAGAACCATGGAATCGCACAAGCAAACCCGGCAGACCATCATCCGCCTGCTGTCCAGCATGGCCAGCGCGAAGGAGATCTCGCAGTACGTCAAGCGTTTTTCGCAGCTGGACGCCAAACGCTTCGCCGTGGTCAAGGTGGGCGGGGCGGTGCTGCGCGACGATCTGGAAGCGCTGACCTCGTCGCTGTCGTTCCTGCAGGAAGTGGGGCTGACGCCCATCGTCGTGCACGGCGCCGGCCCGCAGCTGGACGAGGAAATGACCGCGGCCGGCATCGTCAAGCAAACCGTCGATGGTTTGCGCGTGACCACGCCTGAGGTCCTGGCGATCGTGCGCAAGGTGTTCCTGCAGCAGAACCTCGCTTTGGTCGAAGCGCTTCAGGAGTCGGGAGCTCGCGCTACCTCCATCGTCTCGGGTGTGTTCGAAGCCGAATACAAGGACCAGCGGACCTATGGCCTGGTCGGCGAAGTGAAGCGCATCAACCAGTCGCCGATAGAGGCTAGTCTGAAAGCGGGTTCCATTCCGGTCATCGCCAGCCTGGGCGAGACGGTGGGCGGGCAGATCCTCAACATCAACGCCGATTTCGCCGCCAACGAGTTGGTGCAGGTGCTGCAGCCGTACAAGATCATCTTCCTCACCGGCACCGGCGGCTTGCTGGACGACAAGGGCGCGGTGATCGATTCGATCAACCTGTCCACCGAGTACGACGAACTGATGGCGCAGCCCTGGATCAATGGCGGCATGCGGGTGAAGATCGAACAGATCAAGGATCTGCTGGACAAGCTGCCGTTGACCTCGTCGGTGTCGATCACCAAACCGGCGGAGTTGGCCAAGGAACTGTTCACCCACCGGGGCTCCGGCACCCTGGTGCGTCGCGGCGAGCGCGTGCTGCGCTTCGATTCGTGGCAAGGGGTGGACCTGCAGCGGATGCGCGAGCTGATCGAATCCAGCTTCGGCCGCAAGCTGGTCGCAGACTACTTCGAAAAAACCGTTCCCTATCGCATCTATATCAGCGAAAACTACCGCACCGCGCTCATTCTCAATCGCGAGGAAGGCTTCGCTTACCTGGACAAGTTCGCCGTGCTGGACGACGCTCAGGGCGAAGGCCTGGGCCGCGCGGTCTGGCATGTGATGCGCGAAGAGAACCCGCAGCTGTTCTGGCGCTCGCGCCACAACAACCAGGTCAACATCTTCTACTACGCCGAATCCGACGGCTGCTACAAGCAGGAGAAGTGGAAGGTGTTCTGGTACGGCATCGAGGATTTCGCCGACATCGAGCGTTGCGTGGCGCATTGCCGCACGCGTGTGCCCACGCTGGTGGATTGAGATGAGCCTGCAACTACTTCCCGCCCACTGGCAGGCGCCACGCCTGCAAGGCCGCCACGTTTCCCTTGAAGCGCTGACCGCCGAACACGCCGCCGGGCTGCGGCTGGCCCTGCACGGCGATGCGCTTTCCGAACTTTGGTACACCAACGTGCCCAAGGCGGCCGATGCGGAGGCCTGGGTCGCAACTGCCTTGCAGAAGCACGCCCAGGGCCTGGAAGTGCCGTTCGTGGTCCGCGACGCCGAAGGCGCGGTGGCCGGCAGCACGCGCTTCTACGACGTCGATCCTTCGGTGCCCAAGCTGAGCATCGGCTACACCTGGTACGCGCCGCGGGTGCAGCGTACCGGTTTGAACACCGAGGCCAAACTGCTGCTGCTCACCCATGCGTTCGAGAGCCTGGGCTGTGTTTCGGTGTATCTGGAAACGAGCTGGTCCAACCATGCCTCGCGCACCGCCATCGCACGGCTGGGCGCCAGGCAGGACGGCGTGTTGCGCAACCATCGTCGCCATGCCGACGGCAGCCTGCGCGACACGGTGGTGTTTTCCATTCTCGGCGGCGAATGGCCGGGGGTGAAAAGCAATCTGCTGCACAAGCTGGAACAAGGAGATCGCCTGCATGGCCAGTAAGACCGTCGGCCTGGTCGGCGCGCGCGGGCACACCGGCGCCGAACTGATCCGCCTCATCGCCCGGCATCCGCAATTGGAGCTGGCGTTCGTGTCTTCGCGGGAACTCGCCGGGCAACTGGTCAGTGCGCATATCGACGGTTTCGCCGGCGGGCTTCGCTACGAGAACCTTGGCCACGAGGAGGTCGCCACGCGCGGTGTGGATGCGGTGATCCTGGCGTTGCCCAACGGCAAGGCAGGCGACATCGTCGCGGCGCTGGAAGCACAGGCGCCCGACACGCTGATCGTGGATTTGTCGGCCGACTACCGCTTCAACCCGGACTGGTACTACGGGCTTCCCGAGCTTACCCGCGAAAACTATGCGGGGCAGAAACGCATCAGCAACCCGGGCTGCTACGCGACCGCCATGCAGCTTTCCATCGCGCCTTTGCTCGACCGCTTGGCGGGACCGCCGCAGTGTTTCGGCGTTTCCGGGTATTCCGGGGCCGGCACCACGCCTTCGGACAAGAACGACACCGACAAGCTGCGCGACAACCTGATGCCTTACGCGCTGGCCGACCACATGCACGAGCGCGAGGTCTCCCGCCATTTGGGAGTGCCGGTGGAATTCATGCCGCACGTGGCGCCGCATTTCCGCGGCATCACCATGACCGTCAATCTGTGGCTGGACGCGGCGATGAACGTGGAGGATATCCGCGCGCGGTACCGTTCGCGCTATGCCGGCGAGCCCTTGATCCGGATCCTGGACGAAGCGCCCTGGGTCAGCAGGATCGCAGGCAAGCATGGGGTGGAGATCGGCGGTTTCACCGTGGCGCCGGGCGGCAAGCGCGTGGTCGTGGTGTCGACGTTGGACAACCTGCTGAAGGGTGCGGCGACACAGGCCATGCAGAACCTCAACCTGGCCTTCGGTTTCGACGAATACACCAGCATTCCCATGGGAGAAGACGCATGAGCGACCTGTTGTGGCAGAAGCCCGGCGTGACCGTCGATGCCCGCATCCAGAAATTCCTGGCCGGCGACGACGTGATCCTGGACCGCGAATTCTTCCTGCACGATATCGCCGCCAGCAAGGCGCACGCCGAAGGCCTGCAGCGTATCGGCATCCTTTCGGCCGATGAGTTGTCCGGATTGCAGCGCGAACTGGACACGCTGGCCGACGATTTCCGCAGCGGCGCCTTCGTGCTGGACGAGCGTTTCGAGGACTGCCATTCGGCCATCGAAGCACGCCTGACCGAGCGCCTGGGCGATGCCGGACGCAAGATCCACACCGGCCGCAGCCGCAACGACCAGATCCTGGTGGCGACGCGCCTGTGGTTGAAAGAGAAGCTCGCGCGCGTTTCCGAACTGAGCCGCCAGATCGCCAAAGTGGCACTGGACCGTGCCGAAGCCGAGAAAAACCTTCCCATCCCGGGCTACACGCACATACAGCGCGCGGTGGTTTCGTCGGCGGGCATGTGGTGGGCGGGCTGGGCGGAAGCCTTCATCGACGACGCCCTACGTGCCGACGACACCCATCGCCTGATCGATGCCAATCCGCTGGGCACCGCCGCCGGCTATGGCGTCAACCTGCCGCTGGACCGCGACCACACCACGCGGGCGCTGGATTTCGCGCGTCTGCAGATCAGTCCGGTCTACGCGCAGCTTTCGCGCGGGAAATTCGAGATGGCGGCGCTGGAGGCGCTGGGCAGCGCCACGCTGGACCTGCGCAGGCTCGCCTGGGACCTGTCGCTGTTCACCAGCGCCGAATTCGGTTTCGTTTCGCTGCCCGCGCAGTACACCACCGGCAGTTCGATCATGCCCAACAAACGCAACCCCGACGTGATCGAGCTGATGCGCGCCACCCACGCCAGCGTGGCGGCGGCGCGGACCGAGATCGAGCAGCTGCTGTCGCTGCCGTCCGGCTATCACCGCGATCTGCAGAGCAGCAAGGGCGCCATCTTCCATGGCTTCGGTCGTGGTCTGCCGGCGCTAGAGTTGTTGCCGGATCTGCTGGCGAACCTGGAATGGCGCCCCGACCGCATGCGCGCCGCGATGGATTCGGGCATGTACGCGACCGACGTTGCGGTGGAACAGGCAGCGGCCGGCGTGCCGTTCCGCGAGGCCTACCGCGCGGCGGCGGCGTCCGCGGACCAGGCAGGATCGGGGCGAACCCCCGAATCCAGTCTTGCCGCGCGCGTCTCGCCGGGCGCGGCGGCGGATTTGCGCCTGGATGAATTGCGCGACCGATGGGAATCTTTGAACAAGCGGGCGTAGGAACGACGCACGTTTGGAATACACGTTGTCGAAAGCGGAATTCTTATGCTGGGTGTTTAAATCGCGACTTGCGTCGCTCCTACCGCTGGGAATATGGGAATAGAGATGTCGGACGGGTCGGAAATCAAGCGTTATCTGGTGATGGCGATGCGCAAGCCGAACTTCAGCGAGGCTGTGGTGGCGCCGCATCTGGCGTTTCTCGACGGCCTGCGTCTGGCCGGCAAGCTGGAAATGACCGGAGGCTTCAGCGACAAGAGCGGCGGCGCCTATGTGCTGAACGTGGACACACTGGCCGAAGCGCTGGCCATCGCCGCCGACGATCCGCTGACCACTGCGGACTCCTCGACCTTGACCGTCTACGAATGGAACGCCCGCTGAGCCCCCTGCAATGAACGCTACCGAGTCCGCCTTCGCCGAACAAACCCTGCCTGCCTGGCGCCGCGCGGTGCTCAAGGTCGGCAGCAGTCTGCTGGCGGCCGAAGGCGAGGGCCTGAGCCCGCGTCACGCATTGGGCCTGGCGCAGTTCGTGTCGGCCAGCCTGGCCGCGGGCAGGGAAGTGGTGATCGTGTCTTCGGGCGCGGTGGCGGCGGGCAGGGCGGTGATCCACCGCAAGGCGCACGCCGGCGCGGCCATGGCCGAGCGCCAGGCGCTGGCGGCGCTTGGCCAGGCGCAGCTGATCGGGTTGTGGCAGCGTTTCTTCGAGCGGCCCGTGGCGCAGGTGCTGCTGACCCACGACGACCTGCGCAACCGCCGTCGCTACCTCAACGCGCGTGCCACGCTCAACGAGTTGCTGGCATTGGGCGCGTTGCCGGTGATCAACGAGAACGACACCGTATCGGTCGATGAGTTGAAGCTGGGCGACAACGACAACCTGGCCGCGGTGATCGCCGCGCTGGTGGACGCGGATGCGTTGTTCGTCGCCACCGACATCGATGGCTTCTTCACCGCCAATCCGCGCGTGCACGCCGACGCCAGGCCCATCGAGGACGTGGAAGCGCTGACCCCGGAATTCTTCGCCATGGCCGGCGATGCCGGCAGCAGCGCCGGAACCGGCGGCATGCGCACCAAGCTGGAAGCGGCTGCGAAAGCGGCAGCGGCGGGCATCGAGACCTTCCTGTTCAACGGCACCCGTGCCGAGACCGTGCGCGCACTGGCCAACGACCGTTTCCACGGCACCCGCTTCCGCCCCGCGCAGAACCGCATGGCCGCGCGCAAATACTGGCTGCGCAACGTGCCGCTGGAATCGGGCGGCGTGATCGTCGACGGCGGCGCCGCACGGGCGATGGGCGAGAAGGGCGCTTCGCTGCTGCCCGGCGGGGTCATCACTGCCGAGGGCGATTTCCGCCGCGGCGACATGATCGAAGTGCGGCTGCGCGACGGCACCGGCGACCGCGCCATCGCGCGTGGCGTCGCCCAATACTCGGCGGTGGACATCCGCCGTATCGCTCGCAGCCATTCGCGGGATATCGAAACCATCCTGGGCTACAACTATGGCGAGAACGTGATCCACCGCGACGACCTGGTGATGGTGCTCTGATGGCCGATGGCATCCGACAACTCGCGCTGGCCTGCCGGCAGGCCTCCCGGCAGTTGGCCCAGCTTTCCGCGGACGGCAAGGCCGCGTTGCTGCGGGCGATGGCCGATGCGCTGGAAGCGGATGCCGCTGGCATTTTGGAAGCCAATGCGATCGATGTTCGCAATGCGACCGAGAAAGGCGTCGGTACCGCCATGCTCGACCGCCTGCGCCTGGATCCGGCGCGCCTGGCCGGCGTGGCCGATGCGCTGCGCGAAGTCGCCTCGCTGCCCGACCCGGTGGGCCAGGTCACCCGCCGCGACACGCGCCCCAACGGCATCGCCGTCGAGCGCGTGCGCGTGCCGCTGGGCGTGATCGCCATGATCTACGAGGCCCGCCCCAACGTCACCGCCGATGCGGCCGCGCTGTGCATCAAGGCCGGCAACGGCGTGATCCTGCGCGGCGGTTCGGAGGCGTTGCATTCCAACGTAGCCATCGCCGCGTCGTTGCAGCGTGCGTTGCGCGGGACCGGGTTGCCTGCCGAGACGCTGGTGCTGGTGGAAGACCTGCGTCGCGAGACCATGCTGGAGCTGCTGCAGCTTACCGACATCGTGGACCTGGCCATCCCGCGCGGCGGCGAAGGCTTGATCCGTTTCGTCGCCGAACACGCGCGCGTGCCGGTGATCAAGCACTACAAAGGCGTATGCCACCTGTTCGTCGATGCCAGCGCCGATGCGGACTTGGCATTGCGCCTGCTGGTGGACGGCAAGGTGTCGCGGCCCAGTGCCTGCAATTCGCTGGAAACCTTGCTGGTGCATCGGGACATCGCCGAGAGTTTCCTGCCGCGTGCCTCTCAGGCACTGACCGACAAAGGGGTCGAGTTGCGCGGCGACCCGCGCAGCCTGGCGCTGATGGGCGCCGGCAGTGCGGCCAGCGATGAGGACTACGCCGCCGAGTTCCTCGATCTGGTGCTGGCGGTGCGTGTGGTCGAAGACATCGACCAGGCCATCGCGCACATCCGCCAGTTCGGCTCCGACCACACCGAAGTCATCGCCACCAGCGACGCCGCCAAAGCAGAGAAATTCGTGCAATCGCTACGCTCGGCCGTGGTCATGGTCAACGCGTCTTCGCGGTTCTCCGATGGCGGCGAACTGGGCCTCGGCGCCGAAATCGGCATCTCCACCACGCGCCTGCATGCTTACGGCCCGATGGGCCTGGAAGCGCTGACAGTGGAGCGCTTCGTCGTGCGCGGCAGCGGGCAGACCCGCAACCTGCCCTGAGGCCTAGAAAACATATCGGCTCGAATGGAGCGGGGTACGAATTCGTTGAATGCGAAAATCCACAGAAAGAATGCAGCCGGTTCAGTACGTACTAATGGCCATTTGGACTGGACAACATGATTGATATCTATCTTCTCGAGGCAGGCGGTTCTGCCCATGGAGGGTCTGATTTTCCCGACGAAAGCAATTGGCTCGGCTCCATTGATCTGGATGAACATAGGCGTCTGCTGCTTCTATTCAAGAAGTGCGAGTTGCGAGGCGCGCGGTTTTCCTATTTTGAGGACTCGGTGCTGCGTCTGGAGGAGGTCAGGACAATGAATGAAGTATTCGATAAGGGATTCGATGAGATAGCGAGAGGCGATCCGGAGACCGTGGACGCCTACGAGAAATTCAAGAAAATCCTTTCTGCTGCGCTTTATAGGAACGCAGGAATGGCGGGTTTTTGCGATTGAGTAAAGGGCATGCGAATGGCGCTCCCCCCGGCTGGGGGTCGGGAGCCGGCATTGCGGATCCGCGATCACCTCGCTAAACCGTCCGCAGGCAGCGGCTGAATCGGGTTGCGGACATAGCGCAGCCCAACAAAAAACCGGCACGGGGCCGGTTTATTGGTCTTCTTGGTCGGGGAGACAGGATTCGAACCTGCGACCTCTACGTCCCGAACGTAGCGCTCTACCAGACTGAGCTACACCCCGATGAAGCCGCGTATTGTATTCATCCGCCCCCCATCCGGGCAAGTAGCGCGTGTCCGACCGCCTGCATCGGCCGTTCAGCCGCTAAAATGACGGCCTGCCTTCAGTTTGCCGCTCAGCGGCCGCCACCCGGGAGTTTTCCGCTTGATCAAGCCGCGCACGCCGCCAGGGGTCATGGAGCTGTTGCCCCGCGACCAGATCGCCTTCCAGCGCATGCTGGACACGATCCGCCGCAACTACGAGCGATTCGGCTTCCTGCCGGTGGAAACGCCCGTTTTCGAGCTGTCCGAGGTCTTGCTGACCAAGTCCGGCGGCGAGACCGAACGACAGGTGTATTTCGCCCAGTCCACGGGAGCGCTGGAGAAAGTCGCCGAAGGCGCCTCCCGGCATGAACTGCCCGAACTGGCCCTGCGTTTCGACCTGACCGTGCCGCTGGCCCGCTATGTGGCCGAACACGAGCACGAGCTGGCCTTCCCGTTCCGCCGCTACCAGATCCAGCGCGTGTACCGCGGGGAGCGCGCCCAGCGCGGCCGTTTCCGCGAGTTCTACCAGTGCGACATTGACGTGGTGGGCAAGGACGCGCTGAGCATCCGCTTCGACGCCGAGATCCTGGCGGTGATCCATGCGGTGTTCTCCGAACTGGGCATCGGCGATTTCACCATCCAGTTGAACAACCGCAAGCTGATGCGCGGTTTCTTCGAAGCGCAGGGCGTGACCGACGGCCAGCAGCAGGCGCTGGTGCTGCGCGAGGTGGACAAGCTGGACAAGCGCGGCGCCGACTACGTGCGCGACACGCTCGCCGGGCCGGACTTCGGCATCCCGCTGGCGCGGGTCGAAAAGATCCTCGAGTTCGTCGGATTCAAATCTAGCGGCCATGCCGATGCGCTTGGCATGCTCGATATCCTCGATCGGCACCCGACCAGCAACGACACCTTGCGCGAGGGCGCGGCCGAACTGCGCGAAGTGCTGGAACTGGTGAAGGCGCTGGGCGTGCCCGAATCTTCCTACTGCCTGAACCTTTCCATCGCGCGCGGCCTGGATTACTACACCGGCACCGTCTACGAAACCCAATTGGATGGTTACCCGCAGATCGGCTCCATCTGTTCGGGCGGACGCTACGAAGATCTCGCCAGTCATTACAGCAAATCGAAGCTGCCCGGCGTGGGCATTTCCATCGGCCTGACCCGCCTGTTCTGGCAGCTCCGCGAAGCGGGGCTGGTGGCGGGCGTCGACGAGAGTTCGGTGCAGGCGATGGTGGCCCTGATGGAAGAGAACCAGTTGACCGAATCGCTGGACATAGCGCGGCGTTTGCGCGCGGGCGGCATCAATGCGGAAGTGCAGATGGAACCGAAGAAATTGGCCAAGCAATTCCAGTACGCCTCCCGGGCGGGCATCCGTTTCGTGGTGCTCGCCGGTGAGGACGAGTTGTCGCGCGGCGTGATCACGGTGAAGGACCTGGCGCGCGAGCAGCAGTTCGAAACCACCCGCGACCAGCTCGCTTCCACTCTGCGTGTCGAGCTCGAGCAGACTCGCGCACTGGCGGGCCGCTGATGAAACCGATCCGTCTGGATGGAAAGTCGCTGACCCGCGACCAGTTGGTCGAGATCGCCTATGGCGCCAGCATCGGCCTGGACCCGCAGGCGTTGAAAGCGGTGGCGCGCGCCGCCGATTTCCTCGCCGAACAAGTGCGCCGCGAAGAGCCCATCTACGGCGTCTCCACCGGCTTCGGCAGCAACGCCGACAAGCTGCTGGGTGCGCATCCGCTGCGCGATGAGCTGCCGGGCGCGGTGAAGTCCGGTCGTTCGCTGCATGAAGAGTTGCAGAACAACCTGATCATCACCCACGCGGTGTGCGTGGGCGAGCCGATGGCGCCGGAGGTGGTGCGGGCCATGCTGGGCATCCGCATCAACACGCTGCTGCGCGGACATTCCGGCATCCGCGTGCAGACCCTGGAAGCGCTGGCGGCGATGTTCAACGCCGGCATCGTGCCGGTGGTGCCGGAACTGGGATCGGTGGGCGCTTCGGGCGACCTAGCGCCGCTCTCGCATCTGGCGCTGGTATTGCTGGGCGGGGGCGAAGCCTTTTTCGAGGGCGAACGCATGCCCGGTGCGCAGGCGCTGCAACGCGCGGGCCTGACGCCGGTGAAGCTTTCCTACAAGGAAGGCCTGGCCTTGAACAACGGCACCGCGCAGATGCTGGCGATGGGCGTGCTGGCGGTGCACAAGCTCGACGCGTTGCTGGATACCGCCGATCTTGCCGCGGCGATGACGCTGGACGCCTTCGCCGGCCGTTTGGGCGCCTTCGCCGAAGAAGTGCATGCCTTGCGTCCGCATCCCGGCCAGGTGCAGGTGGCCGCGCGCCTGCGCGACCTGCTGTCCGGCTCCACGCTGGCCGATATTCCTTACCATCTGGTGCCCAAGTTCAAGCAGTGGCTGCCGCACAGTTGGGATACCGACGCCTCGCGCGCATTGCGCTTCGACATCGGCTGGGACTGGGTGCCTACCGACCAGCGCCATGGCCGCGAGAAGTTCTACCAGCGCTTCCGTCCCTTCCGCGGCGGCAAGAAGCACCAGCCTCAGGACAGCTATTCGCTGCGCTGCATCCCGCAGGTGCACGGCGCGGTGCGCGATGCGGTGGCGCAGGCCAAGCGCGTGCTGGAAATAGAGCTGAACTCGGTCACCGACAATCCGCTGGTGTTCCCGGACAAGGCCGATGCCGCGCACGTGGAAGAGCAGGTCATCTCGGCCGGTCACTTCCATGGCATGCCGCTGGCGCTGGCGATGAGCTACGTGAAGGCCTCGATTCCGGTGCTGGCCTCGATCAGCGAGCGCCGGCTCAACAAGCTGGTGGATCCCGCCACAAACGACGGCTTGCCGGCCTTCCTGATCGGCAACGAGGACGGTACCGAGTCTGGCCACATGATCGTGCAATACACGGCCGCGGCTATCGTCAACGATCTGGCCAGCCGCGCGCATCCGGCTTCGGTGTTCTCCATTCCCACCAGCGCCAATGCGGAAGACCACGTGTCGATGGGCGCCAACGAAGCGCGCCAGGTGCTGGCGATGACCCGCGACCTGACCAAGGTGCTGGCGCTGGAGCTCTACACCGCAGCGCAGGCCCTGGACCTGCGCCGGGACATGATCAACGCCGCGCGCGACCTGTCCGATCGCACCGACGCGGCGGCCTTCGCGGTCAAGGTGCAGGGCGGTGCGCCCGCGACCCATCCCGCGTTCCTGGAGGAAGTCGAAGGACTGCGCGCGGAGCTGGCGAAATCGGAGGAGTTCCATCCGGGGCACGCGGTGGCTGCGGCGCATGCGGCGCTGCGTGCGGAGATACCGTTCCTGGATCGGGATCGCGCGATGGACGGCGAAGTCGCTGCAGCGGTGCGACTGGTCGAGTCGGGAAGCCTGCTGGACGCGACAAGGCGCGTGCTTTCCTGACCGACGTAATCAGAACAACGCGACGATCAAGGCGGCAACGTACAGCGTCGTCGCGGCAAAGATGCCGCTATTGGGCGCGTTGAACCAATAACGCCTGCCGACCAGGGTATATCCGATCAACAGCACCAGGCCGGTTCCCAGCAGGAAAGGCGATGCGAACAGCATCGCCGGGTGCGCCAGGGCCAGATAGCCGTACAGCAGTCCGTACAGGATCGCGCCCATGCTGTGGCTGGCGTTGAATCCCACCCAGGCGTTCCACATAGTCGTCCGCCGGGTCAGCACCGGGTGATCCTGCTTCATCGCCGCTTCCAGCGCGGGATCGCGCGGATGAAGCTTGCGTCCGCGGAACGTATACAGCAGATGCACCACGCCCAGGAACAGCAGGATCGCCGCGCTGATGGCCACCAGCCAGGCGGCGAGCCCGATGCTCATGCGCAGGATCGCCGGATCACCGCGCGCCGCTCACAGCGTGCGCACGCAATCGCGCCCTTCGGCCTTGGCCGCGTACAGCGCCTGATCGGCGACCTGCAGCGCCGATTCGATGCTGTTGCGCGCAGCGATGTCCACCGAGTGCACGCCGATGCTGGCCGATACCTGGATCTCCAGATCGCCGCTGCGCGAAGGCCTGCGATGCAGGCTCCGCCGTAGTTCCTCGGCCACCGCGCTGGCTTGCACTAGGTCCATGCCGGGCAGGGCGGCGATGAACTCCTCGCCGCCGAAACGCGCCAGCAGCGCGTTGTACGGCGCCAGTACCTCGGCCATGGTGTTGGAGGTGCAGCGCAGGCAATCGTCGCCGACCAGATGCCCGTAGGTGTCGTTGATCTTCTTGAAATGATCCAGGTCGATCATCAGCAGCGAGATGGGACGGCGGCTGTTCCTGGCTTCCGACAGCAGGTGCTCGAAAGCTTCGCGGAAATGCGTGCGGTTGTAGAGCTCGGTAAGGCCGTCGTGGCGGCTGGATTCGCTCAGCCGGTGATGCGCGTCTTCCAACTGGACCAGCGCGGTGCGCAGTTCCGAGGTGCGCATTTCCACCTTGTGCTCCAGCTGGTCGCGGGCTTCGCGCACGATGCGCTCGTTCTCGTTGCGCAATGCGGCGTAGCGATAGCCCAAAGCGACCGACAGCAGCAGCATTTCCAGCGCCGAACCGATCTGCACGCCGTATTCGGTGATGAAGTTCTTCGGCAGCAGGTCGAAGGCGATGGCCGAGAACATGCCGGTGCCCAGCAAGAACAGGAACCACGCCAGCAGGAAAAGCTTCGCCGGCTTGTAGCCCCGGCGCAGCACGACCACCGTTTCCACCAGGATCCAGCAGATGCTGGGGAATACCGCGGCCGAAGCCAGCGGAACCACAGTGCGGTAAGGCAGCTGAGTGGCCGCTATGCCCAACAGGACGAAGAACACGATGATCCCCAGCGCCACCCGGTCGCCGAACCGCCACCGCTGTTTCAGCTCAAGGAATATCCGCGCGAACTGCTGCATGCCGATCAGCGCCAGGCAGATGGACAACGGCACCATATGGTCGGCCAGCCATGCCGATCTCGGCCACAGGTATTCGAAACCCAGCCCGTTCAAAGTGAACAGCACCAAGCCGAAAGCGGTGATGTGGAACAGGTACCAGAAATAGCTGGCGTCGCGCAGGGTCAGCCACAGCACCAGGTTGTAGGTGAACAACGCCAGCAGGATGCCGTAGTACAGGCCGATGGCGAACTGCGCATCACGCGATTGTTCGATGAAGGCATCGGGCGCGTAAAGCGTCAGCGGCACCTGCATCGAGCTCTCGCTCTGCACGCGCACCAGCAGGTCCACCGACTGGCCCGGCGGCAGGTTCAGCCAGAAGTTCGGTTGCCGGTAGCGGATGTTGCGCTGGTCGAAGGGTAGGTGGTCGCCGCCGGCGCTATGGACCACGCGGCCATCGCCGTATTTCGCGTAGACATCGATGCGGTCGCTCAACGCGTATTCCTGCACCAGCAACCACTTGTCCTCGGGATTGTCCCGGTTGGCGACTACCGCATGGAACCAGTACGCGCCATCCTGGAAGCCGAAGGTGGTGCCGTCGCCGCCGGGCAGGGACTTGAACGCGCCTTGCCGAAGATGGCGGTTGGCGGCGGCCAGATCGTCGCCGCCTTTTTCGTCATGGTAGAAGCTGGTGTGCGGCGCCAGCGACAGCTGGGAGGAATCGGCGGTGATTTCCAGCGCCGTTCGCGCGAACGCGTCCGCGGCCGTCAGAGCCATGAGCACCAAAAAGACCCGAATCAACCGGTTCCGCCAACACAGCATCCTGCCCGCTCCCATGCGCGTTTTCGCGTGATTGGCTCCCCATGAGAGCCGCCCTGGAAGTCTACTCCCGCCGGATCGCGCCACTCGTGGAGCCCTTCTCATTTTCCATTTCATCACTTCAACGCAATAAGCCGGTTACCGGGGCCAAGGATCGCCGGCCCTGCAGGATTGACGGGCTCCTCGGCCATGGGTTAATGTAATAGCACATTAATACATTAATACGAAAAGACCCTATGAAACGCCGTCCCGCCGCCAGCGAGCAAGCCGCCTCCGCATCGCTCCAGACCTTGTCCCGGGCCCTGGCAGGCCTGGCCAAGGCCGAAGACGTAAGGGCCTTTCTGCAGGATTTGTGCACCCCCGCCGAGCTCGAGGCCATGGCCGACCGCTGGCGCGTAGTGCCTTTGCTGCTCAAAGGGGTGCCTTATCGCGAAATCCACGACCTGACCGAAGTCAGCGTGACCACCATCGGGCGGGTCGCCCGCACGCTGGAAAGCGGTACCGGCGGTTACGCCTCTGCCTTGCGACGCCAGCAGTCCCGTTCCTCCGCCGCTTCCCAGTGAGCCAGCCTTCAGAGAGTCAGTCCGCATGAGTTCCATAGCCGCCAGCGCGACGCGCGATCGCCTGCGTATCGCCATCCAAAAAAGCGGACGTCTCGCCGAGCCGGCGCGCGCGCTGCTGTCGGCCTGCGGCCTGAGCTGGCGGGAAAGCCGCGACAAGCTGTTCTGCTACGGCGAATCGCTGCCGGTGGATCTGCTGCTGGTGCGCGACGACGATATTCCGGGCCTGATCGCCGACGGGGTCTGCGATTTCGGCGTGGTGGGGCGCAACGAATTGAACGAGCAGGCCGCGGCCCGTGCGCGCTTCGGCCTGGACGATGCCTACCGGGAAATGCACGCGCTGGGTTTCGGTGGTTGCCGCCTGATGCTCGCTGTTCCCGAAGGCTGGGACTGGCAAGGTCCCGCGCAGTTGGAGGGCATGCGCATCGCCACCAGTTACCCCGCGATCCTGGGCGACTGGCTGGAGAAGCAGGGCGTGCGCGCTAGCGTGGTCGAGCTGTCCGGTTCGGTGGAGATCGCACCCAAGCTGGGCACGGCCGATCTGATCTGCGATCTGGTTTCCAGCGGCGCCACCTTGCTGGCCAACCAGCTCAAGCCGGTCGAGACTTTGCTGGAAAGCGAGGCCGTGCTGGCCGGGCCGGCGCGCGAGCTGGAAGACCAGCGCGCCGATCTGGCCGCGATGCTGCTGCGTCGGATGGAGGGCGTGCTCAAGCTCAAGGACAGCAAGTTGCTGATGTTCCGTGCCGACCGCGCCACTGTGCCCGCTTTGTTGCGTCTGCTGCCCGATGCCGATCCGCCCACCTATCTGCAGGCCGACGCCGAGGGCCCGCTGTCGCTGCAGACCATGTGCCACGGACTGGTGACCTGGCAACGTTTGGAGGAGCTCGAACGCGCGGGCGCGCAGGGCCTGATGGTGCTTGCCGTGGAGAGGTCGCTGGCATGAGCGCGCCTGCCCTCAACGCACCGGCCGTGAACAGACTCGAATGGTCTTCGCTGGACCTGCAGTCGCGCCGTGCCGCGCTGTTGCGGCCGGTGCAGCAGGTATCGGCGGCCACGCGCGATGCGGTCGCCGGGTTGCTGTCGGACGTGTACGAACGCGGGGACGCGGCGTTGCGGGAAATAACCGCGCGGTTCGACAGGGTAACGTTGGAAAGCTTCGAGGTGGATGAAGAAGAGTTCGCAACCGCCGAAGCCGCCGTGTCCGCGGAACTGAAATCCGCGATGCGGGAAGCCGCCGAACGTATCCAAGCCTTCCACCGCGCGGGCATGGCCCAGCCGTATGCGGTCGAAACCGCGCCGGGCGTGGTCTGCGAGCGCATGGTGCGGCCGGTACGGCGCGTAGGCCTGTACGTGCCTGCGGGAAGCGCGCCCCTACCTTCCACTGCGCTTATGCTCGGAGTTCCCGCGCGGTTGGCCGGCTGCGGCGAAGTGGTGCTGTGCACGCCTCCGCGCACCGATGGCAGCGCCGATCCGGCCGTACTGGTCGCAGCAAAGCTGACCGGCGTGTCGGGCGTGTTCAAGCTCGGTGGCGCACAGGCGATCGCGGCAATGGCGTTCGGTACCGAAACGATCGGCAAGTGCGACAAGATCTTCGGCCCCGGCAACAGCTATGTGACCGAAGCCAAGCAGCAGGTCGCCCGTAGCGGCGCGGTGGCCATCGACATGCCCGCCGGGCCCTCCGAGGTCTTGGTGATCGCCGACTCCGGCGCCAACCCGGCTTTCGTGGCGGCGGACTTGTTGTCGCAGGCCGAGCACGGCCCGGATTCGCAGGTGTTGCTGCTGTCCGACGACGCTCGATTGCTGTCGGCCGTCGAACAGGAACTGGAATCGCAGCTCGCCCTGCTGCCGCGCGCGGCGATCGCGCGCGAGGCGCTGGCGGCATCGCGGCTGATCAAGGTGGAATCGTTGGAACAGGCTTTCGCCATCAGCAACGAATACGCTCCGGAGCACCTGATACTCGCGCTGCGCGAACCGCGTGCGTGGCTGGACAAGGTGCAGGCTGCCGGCTCGGTATTCCTGGGCGATTTCACTCCGGAAGCTTTGGGCGACTACTGCAGCGGCACCAACCACGTGCTGCCCACCAGCGGCGCGGCCGCCGCCTACAGCGGGGTCAGCGTCTCAAGCTTCCAGAATTTCGTCAGCGTGCAGTCGGCCAGCCGCGCGGGCATCGCCGGCATCGGCGCCTGCGCGGTGACACTGGCCAGGGCCGAAGGCCTGGATGCGCACGCCAATGCCGTGGTGCTGCGGATGCGGGAGGCGGCGGCATGAGCGGATTGTTGGAACTGGTGCGCGAAGACCTGCGCGATTTCGCAGGCTACAAGTCCGCACGCAGCGAGCTGCTGCAGGGCGAGGTCTGGTTGAACGCGAACGAGTCGGCCTGGGCCAACCCCGCCGACGCCAAAGCCACCAGCCGGCGCTATCCCGATCCGCAGCCGGCCGCACTGCGCAGCGCCTTGGCGGGCCTGTACGCCTGCGAAGAATCGCAGTTGCTGATCGGGCGGGGCAGCGACGAGGCCATCGACCTGCTGGTACGCGCACTGTGCAATCCGGGGCGCGACGCGGTGCTCGTCACGCCGCCGGTATTCGGCATGTATGCGGTCTGCGCGCGCTTGCAGGATGCGCCGCTCATCGAGGTCCCTTTGCGCGACGAAGCGGGCGGTTTCATCGCGGATCTGGACGCCATCGCCGACATCGCCGTCGACAGCAACGCGAAACTGGTGTTCCTGTGTTCGCCTTCCAATCCCGCCGGGTCGGCGATTGCCCTTGCCGATATCGAACGACTCGCCAAACGCATCGAGGGCAAGGCGTTGCTGGTGGTCGACGAGGCCTATGGCGAGTTCTCCGATCTCTCCTCGGCCACGACGCTGCTGGCGCGTCAACCGAACATCGCCGTATTGCGCACGCTTTCCAAGGCGCATGCGCTGGCGGCCGCCCGCGTCGGCGTGGTGATCGCCGACGCGGCGTTGATCGAGGTGCTGCGGCGCTGCCAGGCCCCGTATCCGGTTCCCACGCCCTGCGCGGAGTTGGCGCTGGCCGGCCTGTCGCCCGTTGCGCTGGTGGAAACACGGCAACGCGTCGCATTGATCCGCTCCGAGCGCGCGCGGCTGGAGGCGGCGCTTGCCGGCATGGCCGAAGTGCGGCGGGTCTACCCGTCCCAGGGCAATTACCTGCTGGTGCGTTTCCGCGACGCCGAATCCGCGTTCCGCTCGCTGCTGGCCGCAGGCGTGGTGGTGCGCGACCAGCGCGCCGCGCCGCAGCTGGACGATGCGTTGCGCATCACGGTGGGGTCGCCGGTGCAGAACGACAGGGTCATTCAGGCATTGCGGAAGGTAGAGGTGGCGGCGTGAGTGGTTTTGGATGGATTAAAAGCAAAAGCAAATCCCCCTCGGTCCCCCTTTTTCAAAGGGGGAGGTCTTTGCGCTCCATTGCAATGAGCGGCCGGTTCTCCCCCTTTGAAAAAGGGGGGCAGAGAGGATTTGCTCTTCGCGACAAGGGTGGACGTCCATGACCTCCATCCTGTTCATCGACCGCGACGGCACCCTGATCGAGGAACCGGCCGATTTCCAGATCGATTCCTACGAGAAGATCCGCTTCGTAAAGGACGTGGTGCCCGCGCTGCTGAAGCTGCGCGACGCCGGCTACCGGTTCGTCATCGTCACCAACCAGGACGGACTGGGCAGCGAAAGCTATCCGCGCGCTTCCTTCGACGGCCCCAACGATCTGATGCTGCAGATCTTCGAGAGCCAGGGCATCGTGTTCCGCGACGTGCTGATCGATTGCAGCTGGCCGCAGGACAATGCGCCGACCCGCAAACCCGGCATCGGGCTGGTGCTGCCCTACTTGCAGGACCGCAGCATCGACTGGTCGCGCTCGGCCATGGTCGGCGATCGTGGCACCGACATCGCCTTCGCCGAGAATCTGCGCATTCGCGGTTTTCAGCTCAAGACCGAACAGTTCGGCGGCGACTGGGACTGGGCCGGAATCGCCCACGAACTGGCCGACGCGCCGCGCCGCGCGGTCGTGCAGCGCGATACCAAGGAGACCAGGATCCGGGTGGAGGTCGACCTGGATCGCATCGCCGAGCCCGCCATCGCGACGGGTCTGCCGTTCTTCGACCACATGCTGGAGCAGATCGGCAAGCATGGCGGCTTCGCGCTGAAAGTGAAGACCGACGGCGACCTGCACATCGACGAGCACCACACGGTGGAAGATACGGGCCTGGCGTTGGGACAGGCTTTGAAGGAAGCGCTGGGCGACAAGCGCGGCATCGGCCGCTACGGTTTCACCCTGCCGATGGACGAGACCCTGGCCAGCGCCGCGCTGGATTTCAGCGGTCGGCCGTACTTCGTATTCTCCGGAGAATTCAAGCGCGAGCGGGTCGGCGACCTGCCCACCGAACTGGTGCCTCACTTCTTCCGTTCCGTCTGCGATGCCTCTGGCCTGAATCTCAATTTGCAGGTGCAGGGAGAAAACGATCATCACAAGGTAGAGGCCTGCTTCAAATCCTTCGCCCGCGCGTTGCGCCAGGCGATCAGGCGCGAAGGCGTCGAACTGCCCAGCACCAAGGGCGCTCTCTGATGCGGGTGGCGCTGGTCGATGCCGGTGGAGCGAATATCGGGTCGGTGCTGTTCGCGCTGCAACGTCTCGGCGTGGAAGCGACGTTGACCGGCGATGCGCGGCTCATCCGCGAGGCGGACCGCGTGATCCTGCCCGGCGTCAGCACCGCGGCGATGGTGATGGGCCGGCTGCGCGAACTCGATCTGGTGGAGACACTGCGCAGCCTGGAGCGTCCGCTGCTGGGCGTCTGCGTGGGCATGCAATTGCTGTACGAAGGCTCGGAAGAAGGCGATGTGGAATGCCTGGGGTTGATTCCCGGCAAAGTCGCGAAACTGCCGGCGAGCAGCGCGATTCGTGTTCCGCACATGGGCTGGAATACTCTGCAACCTCTGCACGAAAGCCCGCTTTGCGAAGGAATCGAAGCGGGCGACCGCGCCTATTTCGTGCACGGCTACGCGGCGCCGGTAACTACGGACTGCGTGCTTTCCAGCGATCACGGCCATGCTTTCGCCGCAGTGGCGCAGCGCGGCCGCGTAGCCGGCGCGCAGTTCCACCCGGAGCGGTCGGCCGAGGTCGGCGCGCGACTGCTGCGGAATTTTCTTGAGCGGGGTCTGGCATGAATGGATTCACGGTCTACCCGGCCATCGATGTGCGCGAAGGCCGCGTGGTGCGGTTGGAGCAGGGCGACTTCGCGCGAGAAACCACTTATGGACACGATCCGCTGCATGCCGCGGTCCGCTATGCCGAGCAAGGCGCGCAGTGGCTGCACTTGGTCGATCTGGATGCCGCCAAAGCCGGGGGCTATACGCTCTCGCCGCTTCTGCGCGAGATCTGCGCGTTCACCGGTTTGAAGGTGCAAACCGGTGGCGGCGTGCGTTCGCGCGACGACGTGTCGCGCATACTCGCGGCGGGTGCGTCGCGGGTGGTGGTGGGATCTTTGGCGGTCCAGCAGCCGGAGCAGGTGCTGGAGTGGGTCGCCGAGTTCGGCGTGGAGCGGATTACCGTGGCGCTGGACGCGCGCCAGGACGAACAAGGCGTGTGGCGGCTGCCAGTCCACGGCTGGACCGAAACCGCGGCCGCCACCCTGGATCGGCTTGCGGTGCGCTTCGCCAGCGGCGGTCTGAAGCACTTGCTGAGCACGGACATCGCCCGCGATGGCATGCTGTCCGGACCCAATGCCGCGCTCTACGCGTATCTCCAGGCAATCGCGCCTTCGCTGCAGGTGCAGGCTTCGGGGGGCGTTCGCGAAGTCGCCGATGTGGCGGCGGCGAAGCAGCAGGGCTGCGCGGGCATCGTGCTGGGGCGCGCTTTGCTGGAAGGCAAGCTCGACCTGACCGAGGCGCTGGCATGCTGAGCCGCCGGATCATCCCCTGTCTGGACGTGCGCGACGGCCGCGTGGTCAAGGGCGTGCGCTTCCGCGATCACGTGGACATGGGCGATATCGCCGAATTGGCGCTGCGTTACCGCGATGAAGGCGCGGACGAACTGGTGTTCTACGACATAGGCGCCAGCCCGGAGGGGCGTTCGGTGGACCGGGCCTGGGTCAATCGTGTTTCTTCGTTGCTGGATATTCCGTTCTGCGTCGCGGGCGGTATCCGCGATGTGGAGACCGCACGCGCCGTGCTTTACGCGGGCGCGGACAAGATATCGATCAACAGCCCCGCGCTCGAGCGGCCCGCCTTGATTTCGGAACTGGCCGAAGCGTTCGGCGTGCAATGCATCGTCGTGGGCATCGACTCGGTCCGCGAAGCGGACGGTCAATGGCGGGTGCGCAGCAACACGGGCGATCCATCGAAAACACGGTCGTTGCCGATACGCACCCTGGACTGGGTGGTCGAGGCGCAGCGTCTGGGCGCTGGCGAGATCGTGCTGAACTGCATGGACAGCGACGGAGTGCGGCGGGGCTACGATGTCGAGCAGCTCAGTGCGGCGAGAGCCATCTGCGCGGTGCCGTTGGTGGCCTCTGGCGGCGCTGGCGAACCGGAGCACTTCGCCCAGGTTTTTCAGCAAGCTGATGCCGATGGCGCACTGGCGGCCAGCGTTTTCCACAGCGGCCAGATCGCGATCCCGGAACTCAAGCGCTATTTGCGCTCGCAGAAAATAGAGGTGCGCGATGTCGGATGAATTGCTATCGCTGGACTGGACCAAGAACGATGGCCTGCTGCCGGCGATCGTGCAGGACGCCAGCAACCTGCGCGTGCTGATGCTGGGCTACATGAATGCGGAGGCGCTGGCGGCTACGCGAACAAGCGGCTATGTCACTTTTTACAGTCGCAGCAAGCAGCGCTTATGGAAGAAAGGCGAAACCTCGGGCCATGTGCTGGAACTGGTCTCCATTCAGGCCGACTGCGACAACGACACCTTGCTGGTCCTCGCACGTCCGCACGGGCCTACCTGCCACCTGCAGCGCGAGAGCTGTTTCTCCTATGCCCCGGTTTCGTTCCTTGCCGACCTGGATGCTTTGGTCGCACAGCGGGAGGCCGAACGGCCCTC
Source organism: Pseudoxanthomonas sp. (assembly GCA_036383995.1). GTDB lineage: Bacteria > Pseudomonadota > Gammaproteobacteria > Xanthomonadales > Xanthomonadaceae > Pseudoxanthomonas_A. The sequence goes on along the minus strand of DASVNG010000053.1, from coordinate 4,800 downwards.
CGGGAGCTACACGACGAAGTTGTTCGAAGAAGGCATACGCCGGATCGCGCAAAAGGTCGGCGAAGAGGGCGTGGAGACCGCGTTGGCCGCAGTGGTCCAGGACGACGCGGCCTTGCTGGGCGAATCCGCGGATCTGGTATTCCATCTGCTGGTGTTGTTGCGGGCCAGAGGCTTGTCGTTGCAGGATGTGTCGTCGTTGTTACAAGAACGGCACAGCAAAGCGTAGGTCGGCCCTACGCGGCCGACGGCGGGACGTTCGGAGGATTGACGGGCGTCGGGGGCGTAGCCCCGACCTACGGACGACACAGGTCCGGCCTACAATCGGGCATCCCCGCCGGAACCTCGCCATGCGTTATCTCTGTTTGCTGCCGCTTCTGTTCGCTTTCGTTCTGTCTGCCAATGCCCAGGACAACGCCTGTACGACCGGTGTAGTTTGGCTGGACAGCAACGGCAACGGCCAGCGGGATAACGGCGAGAAAGGTCTGTCTGGGGTAAAGGTTTCCGACGGACGTCGCGTAGCGGTTACCGATGCGCGCGGCCAGTACGATCTGCCCCTGCCGAGCGGCGAGGGGCGCACGCTGTTCGTGATCAAACCAGCCGGTTACGACTTCCCCGCGCGCAGCGACGGCCTGCCGTCGTTCTGGATCAACGATTCGCCCATGCCGTGGCCGAAGCTGAAATACGGCGGCATCCCGATCACGGCGCACGACGTTCCTCGTTGCATGGGTTTTCCCCTGCTTCGGCAAAAGGCCCGCCGCGAGAAGGGCGAGCTGGAAGTCTTGCTGTTCGCCGACACCCAGACCAAGAGCCTTGCCGACATCGGCTACTACCGCCGCGACATCGTCGAACCCCTGGCCGGCAAGCATGCGGCGACGCTGGGCCTGACCCTGGGCGATGTGGTCAACGACGACCTGTCGCTCTATCCCGCCTTGAACGAGGTCACCCGCCAGTTGGGCGTGCCCTGGCTGCACATCGCCGGCAATCACGATCTGGATTTCGACGCCGCGCGCGACGAGGACTCGTTGCTGACGTTCCGCAACACCTTCGGGCCCGACACCTTCGCATGGGAGGAAGCGCAGGCAGTGTTCGTCGGCTTGGACGACGTGGTGTACATGCCGGGCCCGAAGCCTGCTTATATCGGTGGCCTGCGCGAGGACCAGTTCGCCTTCCTCGAAGCCTATCTGCCTACGGTGCCGAAAGACCGCCTGCTGGTGCTGGGCGTGCACATCCCGTTCTTCGACGCCAAACCCGGTACCGAAACCTTCCGCCATGCCGACCGCGCGCGATTGTTCGCATTGCTCAAGGACTTCCCGCACGTGTTGTTGCTCAGCGGCCACAGCCACACCCAGCAGCACGTGTATCACGGCCCCGCCAGCGGCTGGCACGGCAGCGCACCGCTGCACGAATACAACGTCGGCGCGGTCTGCGGCGCGTTCTGGTCGGGGGTGAAGGACGCGCAGGGCATCCCGGACGCCACCATGGCCGATGGCACGCCGAACGGGTACGCCAGCCTGCAGGTGCGCGCGGCTGGCGCCTACTCGCTGGACTGGCATCCTGCCCGCGATCCCGGCCGCGCCCTGTCCCTGCACGCGCCCAAAGTGCTGCGGAAGGACGCCTATCCCGCATCCGCGATCTACGCCAACGTGTTCATGGGACAGGACGACACCCAGGTGGAATACCGGGTCGATGCGGGTCAGTGGAAACCGATGTCGCAGGTACGCCAGGCCGATCCGGGCCTGCTGGCGGAAAACGCCCGCGACGATGGCGCTGACGCGTTGCGCGGCTATGATCGTTCTCCCGAGGCCGTGCCTTCGCGGCACCTGTGGCGCGGCGCCTTGCCCACCGATCTGGCCGTGGGCGTACATCGGGTCGAAGTGCGCGCGCAGGACCCAGGTCGCGGCGAGCGGACGGCCGCCACCACTTATCGTTTGCAGGAAGCCGAGGAGTAGCGCCATGCCTGTGCCCGACGATTTGCCCATCCAGCATTTCAAGGACCAGAAAGCCTGGGAGAAATGGCTGATCGCCAACGCGGGCGGGAAGGGGATCTGGCTGCAGATCGCCAAGAAGGATTCGGGCATAGCCTCGGTGAACTACGCCCAGGCCCTGGAAGCGGCCCTGTGCCACGGCTGGATCGACGGGCAGAAGCGCGGCTACGACGAACAGTTCTTCCTGCAGCGCTTCACGCCACGCAGGCCGCGCAGTTTGTGGTCGAAGATCAACATCGATCATGCCGAACGGCTGATCGCTGCGGACCGCATGCAATCCGGCGGCCTGCGCGAGATCGAGGCCGCCAAGGCCGACGGTCGCTGGCAAGCCGCTTATCACGGTTCTTCCAATATGGAAGTGCCCGTCGAGCTAGCCGCAGCTTTGAAGAAGAACAAGCGGGCGCAGGCGTTCTTCGATCAGCTCGACAAGACCAACCGTTATTCGTTCTGCTGGCGGGTGCACACCGCCAAGAAGCCGGAGACGCGTCTGGCGCGGGCGGAGAAATTCGTCGAGATGCTCGCCAAGGGCGAGAAAATTCATTGAGGGCCATACTCACCACGAACGGATTCAAGAGTCGGTGAGGTGCTGCTCCCCAGGCTTGCGTACGCTCAACCAAGCGCCGAGCAACAGCAGCCCGATAGCCACCGCCTGCGACCAATGCGGTTGCGCGCGTCCTGCCACCACCAGCAACAAGGTGGACAACAACGGCGCCAGATAGGACAGGCTGCCCAGCAAAGCGATGTCGCCATGCTTGGTGCCGTGGTCCCAGAGCAGGAACGCCGCGCCCACCGGGCCGATGCCCATCAACGCCAGCACGCCCCATTGCATTGCCGTGGGCGCCACGCTTTGCTCGAAACCCGCATGCGCCAGCGCGCCCGATACCGCAACCAACCCACAGGCCACGATGATGGCTTCGCTCGGCACCTGCGCATGCCGGCGATTGAGCACCGAATAGGCGGCCCAGATCACCGCTGCGCTCAGTGCGGCCAGATAGCCCGGTAGGTAACGCGGCTGCACTTCGATGCCGCTGCCGCGGGTCACCAGCACGATGGCCGCGATCAGGCCCAACAGCGTGCCCACGATCTGCAGTCCGCGTATGCGCACGCCCGGCAGGAAGCCGGCGAACGCGACTATCAACAGCGGCCAGAGATAATTGAGCAGATTGGCTTCCACCGCCGGCGCGCGTTTCAGCGCGATGAAGTAAAGCGCGTGGTAACCGAACAGGGCGGCGGTGGTGAGCGCAAGCGCGGACCACGGCTGGCGCAGCTTCCGCCAGCCATCGCGGCCGCGCAAGGCGGTACGCAGGAAGCCGAACAAGGCGGCGAAGCCGAAACCGAGCGCCAGGACCTCGAAAGGCGGCAGCCCTTCGGTCGCCGTGGTCAGCAGCGCCAGCGACGACCACAGGACGATGGCCAGCAAGCCGCTCAGCGTCGCCGCCTTCAGGGACGTCATCGGGCGAGGGCTCAAGCGGGAAGCAGGATGTCGGCGAAACTGGTCACGCGCCGATGGTCGTGCGCGGCCGCGCCCTCGCGCGGTTGCGGATAGTCTTCGCGCCGGTCCACCAGTACCGTCTGCATGCCGGCGATCCGTGCGGCGTCCAGTTCTTCCACGACGTCGGAGAGGAACAGGATCTCCGTGGCATCCAGGCCGATGCGGCCAGCGATCGTCTCGTAGCTGTCGGCTTCGCGCTTGCCGCCCACTTCGGTGTCGAACCAGCCCGAGAACAGAGGAGCCAGATCGCCCGCATCGCTATGGCCGAAGAACAGTTTCTGCGCCGGGACCGAACCGGACGAGTACACGTACAGCGGCAGCCCCGAATCGTGCCAGCGGCGCAAGGCCGGCGCGGCATCGGCGTAGATGGGCGCGGTGAACTCGGCGTCGCGGTAGCCCGCTTCCCAGATCATGCCTTGCAACGCCTTGAGCGCGGTGTGCTTGCGGTCCTGGTCTATCCAGCCCTGCAGCGTCTCCACGATCACCTCGTCGCTGCAGATGCTGCCGTGCTCGATCGCCACCGCGTCCAGCCAGCGCCGCACCTCTTCTTCTTTGCCGTGTCTGGCCACGAAGCCGGGCAGGGCGTTGCGTGCATACGGGAACAGCACATCCTTGATGAAGGAGATGCTGCTGGTGGTGCCCTCGATATCGGTGAGGATGGCGCGCGGCGCGTTCAGGAGGATTTACCGGGTTCGTAGCGGGGGAATTTCTTGGCGATTTCCTCGCCGGTGAAATGGCCTACCCAGCCATCGGGCTCGGTGAAGAAGCGGATGGCGATGAAGCTGGGCGCCTCGCCCATGTCGAACCAGTGCAGAGTGCTGTCGGGCACCGCGATCAGGTCGTCCTGCACGCATTCCACTTCGTAGACCTTGCCGCCCACGTGCAGAGTGAACAGGCCCGAGCCGGCGACGAAGAAACGCACTTCGTCTTCCTTGTGGTAGTGCTCGTCCAGGAACTTGGCGCGCATGGCTTCGCGCTGCGGGTTGTCCGGCGCGATGCTGACCACGTCCACGGTCTTGAAGCCGCGTTCGGCGGTCAGTCGGTCGATGTCGGTTTTGTAGGCGGCCATCACCTCTTCCGGGCTGGCGCCGGGCGCCAGCGGGTGCGCCGCTTTCCAGCGCTCGAAGGTGACGCCGATCTTGTACAGCTCGGTGGCGATGAAGTCGGGGTCGAAGCTGGCGAATTCCGGCGTGTCCGGGTTGTTTTCTTCGAAGATGCGCAGACGGCTCATGGCGGGGGCTCGAGTGTCGTGGGAGGGCAAAGGTTAGCAAACGCGGAAAGCAGGTTGGTTCGGGAGGGTGGGAGCGCCGTCCCGGCGCGAGC
>DASVNG010000052.1:0-59397 GCA_036383995.1 Pseudoxanthomonas sp. | reverse complement strand
TGTAGCCTTTACAAAAAAAGCTAAAGCTCGCGGCGGGACGCCGCTCCCACGATTTCCAACGATGTCTCGCGCTCCGAGGAGTCGGCCCACAGCGCGGCCAAGGTGAGTCCCGACTTCGGATCGACGAAATCAGGTGCGATGTCGACCAGCGGCTTGAGCACGAACGCATGCTTCAACTCCGGACGCGGGACACGCAGATTGCCCGCTCCATCGATCACCAGATCGTCGTAGAACACGATATCGATATCCAACGGCCGGTCGCCGAAACGCGGGCCGCTGCGGTCGCGGCCATGCGCGTCCTCCAGCGCATGCAGCCAGTCGTTGAGCGCATGCACGTCCAGATCGGATTCGATGATCGTAGCCGCGTTGAGGAAGTCGGCGCCTTCGAAGCCGATCGCGGCGGTACGGTAGACAGGAGACAGGACCAGCGCGCCGAAGCGCGCACGCAATGCGGACACCGCGGAAGCGAGATTCTTCTCCGCTTCCATGTTGCTGCCCAGACTGAGATAGGCCTTGCCCACTAACTTGCCATCCTTACCTTAATGTCGTACCGAGCGCAGCAAGGGATGACAGCGAATGGGGAATTCATTCGCGCGAACGTTCGATGATGACGCCCACTGCCGCCGCGCCACGCACCGCGCCAGGCTTGCTCAATTTCAGACGCAGCCAAGACACGCCGAACTCGGCCAGGACGATCTCCGCACAGCGCTCGGCCAGCGTTTCCACCAGGCCGTAATCGGACTGCGAAACGAATTCGATCAGCCGCTTGCTGACCGCCTTGTAGTTCAACGTATCGGCGATGTCGTCGCTGGCCGCGGGCTTGCGGTTGTCGAAGCCCATCTCCAGGTCGAAGCGCAAAGTCTGGCGGATGCGCCGCTCCCAATCGTAGATGCCGATGAGGGCGTCTATTTGCAGACCTTCTATGAAGACTTTGTCCATGGGCGGCTAGATGGCAGGCAATTTAAAGTACCGAGGTGGCGAAAGCGTAACCGTTTTTGCTCGTCATCCCAGCGAAAGCTGGGATCCATTTTGACTTTGGCTTTCAGTTGCAGAAGGTCACGAAAAGCAAGATCAAGATGGATCCCAGCTTTCGCTGGGATGACGGCATTTCTATTCCGCGGCTACTGCTGGAACTCCAGCTTCGTCTGGCCCACCACCGGCAACGTCGCCATATCCCAGCGCGGCGTGACTTTCACCGCCGCGGTTTCGTGCTGCCCCGCCTGCAGCCGCAGCGCGCCCGCAAAGGCGATCATCGCCCCGTTGTCGGTGCACAGCGCCGGGCGCGGGAAGCAGGCGCGGCCGCCGCGCTTGCCGGCGATGTCGTGCAGTTTCTCTCGCAGGCGCTTGTTGGCGCCCACGCCGCCGGCGATCACCAGGGTGTCGCTACCGGCCGCTTCCAGCGCGCGTTCGCATTTGATCGCCAGGGTGTCGACCACCGCATCTTCGAAGCCGCGCGCGATGTCGGCGCGGGTGGCGTCGGACTGGTCACTGTCGCGCCAGGCCAGCATCACCTGAGTCTTGAGCCCGCTGAAACTGAAATCCAGCCCAGGCCGGTCGGTCATCGGTCGGGAAAATTTGTACACGCCCGGGCGGCCGGTCGCCGCCAGGGCCGCCAGCTGCGGCCCGCCGGGGTACGGCAGGCCCATGACCTTGGCGGTCTTGTCGAAGGCTTCGCCCGCCGCGTCGTCCAGCGTCTCCCCCAGCAACCGGTAGCTGCCGATGGCATCCACCGCCACCAGCTGGGTATGCCCGCCGGAGACCAGTAAGGCCACGAAAGGCGCCTCGGGCGGGTCGTCTTCCATCAAAGGGGCCAGCAGATGGCCCTCCATGTGGTGCACGGCCACCGCCGGCACCTCCAGCGCCCAGGCCAGGGAACGGGCCACGCCGGCCCCGACCAGCAGGGCGCCGACCAAGCCTGGACCTGCGGTGTAGGCCACTCCGTCCAGGTCTTCCAGCTTCAGATCGGCCTCGGCCAGGGTCTGCCTGACCAACGGCAACAGCTTGCGGACGTGGTCGCGGCTGGCCAGTTCCGGCACCACGCCGCCGTATTCGGCATGCAGGGCGATCTGGCTGTAGACCCCGTGGGCACGCAGCCCGGCGCTGCCCGACAGGGCCGTGTCGTAGACGGCCACGCCGGTCTCATCGCAGGAAGTTTCGATACCTAGGACGCGCATGGGCTCAAAATGGGGGCTTGTGGGCGGTAATCCAGCGCCCGGGCGGGTTGCAGGCAGGCCCGGGGTGCCGTTATCATACGCGGCTCGCCGGGACTGACCCGGTTGTTTGTGTCCCGGAGATTCCATGCCCAGCGTCAAAGTCCGCGAAAACGAGCCTTTTGAGTTTGCTCTGCGTCGCTTCAAGCGTACCTGCGAAAAAGCCGGTGTTCTGGCCGAAACCCGCAAGCGCGAGTTCTACGAGAAGCCGACCCAGGAACGCAAGCGCAAGGCCGCTGCTGCGGTGAAGCGTCAGCTGCGTCGCAGCTCGCGCGACGTCACCAAGCGCCAGCGCCTGTACTGAGCCGCGTCGCTTCGCCAGAAGCCGGCACGCGCGAGCGTAGCCGGCTTTTTGTGTTTTTAGCCTTTGGAGATTCCGCATGACCCTGAAACAGCAACTCGTCGAAGACATGAAGGCCGCCATGAAGGGCGGCGACAAGCACACCCTGGGCGTGGTGCGCCTTATCAACGCGGCCATCAAGCAGCGCGAAGTGGACGAGCGCATCGAGCTTGACGATGCCGCGGTGGTCGCGGCGATGGAAAAGATGGTCAAGCAGCGCAAGGATTCGGTCAGCCAGTTCGAGGCCGCCAATCGCGAGGACCTGGCCGCCGTCGAGCGCGCCGAGATCGTGGTGATCGAAAAGTACCTGCCGGCCAAACTGGGCGAGGCCGAGATCCTGGCCGCCATCGATGCGGCCATCGCCGAGACCGGGGCGACCGGCCCGGCCGACATGGGCAAGCTGATGGGCGTGCTGAAGCCGAAGCTGGCCGGACAGGCCGATATGGGCCTGGTGTCGGCGCTGGTGAAGAAGAAGTTCGCGGGCTGAGCAATTGCTTTCCTTCTCCCATCGGGAGAAGGTGCCCGCAGAGCCTGCCTCGTACTTGATACGGGGGCGGGCGAGGGAATGGAATTTCAGCTTGTAATGGAAGTCGGATGGGGAGTCACTGCCATTCCCTCATCCGTCGCTTCGCGCCACCTTCTCCCGGTGGGAGAAGGAAAGCCAGTGCATGCCAGGTAGTTCGATGACTCCCATTAGCGTCTCCCCGCCGAAAATCCATTTGCGCCAAGCGCAAGTCGCCGACATTCCCCAAATCCTGGCTTTCGTCCGCGAGCTGGCCGAGTACGAGAAGTTGGCTGATGAGGCCGTGGCCACGGAAGCCGGCATGACCGAACAATTATTCGGCGACCACCCTGCTGCAGAAGTCGTAATAGCCGAAGTCGACGGCCAGCCCGCCGGCTTCGCCCTGTTCTTCCATAATTTCTCGACCTTCCTCGGCCGGCGCGGCCTGTCCCTGGAAGATCTGTTCGTGCGTCCGCAATACCGCGGCCTGGGCCTGGGCAAGCGCTTGATGGTCCATCTGGCCAAGCTGGCGACGGAACGCGGCTGCGGCCGCTTCGAGTGGTCGGTGCTGGACTGGAACGAACCGGCCATCCGCTTCTACCGCAGCCTGGGCGCGGTGGGTCTGGAGGAATGGACGGTGCAACGGCTCAGCGGGCCGGGGTTGCACGCACTGGCCGCGCAATCGGACCCACCCGAACGCTAGGGTCCGGGCGAGTCCTGCCCATGGCAAACGATTGACGCCGGGCTCAGTTGGCCTGGCGGCAATCCTTGAGCACCATGCCGTGCGTCTCGATCTGGCTCACTGTGCCCGCTAGCTTGACCCAGTCGCCGTTGGCCAGGGTGGTGAAGAACTTCGCCTGGTCCGGCGCTAGGATGCATTGGAGGGTGAAGTTGTTGTTGTTGTCCGAAGAACTCTGGCGGATCGCGAGCAAGCCACGGGTCTGCGTGACCAGATAGGCGACCTGCATTTCGCCGCTGAACTGGTTCTCCGACACCGTATAGATCTGTCCGTCGATCCGGTATTTGCGCCCTTTGTATTTGGCGACGATGGGCGCGAACGCTTCATTGCGTTCGCCATCGCTCGCGTAATTGCTGGAGCCGACCATCAGGTTGCCCAACACCCCTTTGCTGTTGACCCCCGCCATCGTCTTCTGGATGTCGCGGCCGATTTCCGCGGACAGCTTCGGAGCCTCGGCGTCGATGACCTGGCCTGCGCCGGTCTTGCCGCGCGCGGCGGCGGCGATCGCCTCGCCTTCCTTGCCGGTCTTGAGCTTGGCGAGCATCGAGCAGATTTCATCGCGCGCCCCGGCGACTTCCATCTTCTGGCCCCGGGCCAGTTTCGTGCCCAGCGACACCTGCCCGGAACTGTCGGCCTGTACCCGCCACACCAGCGGCGTGCGGAGATTGTTCTGGGTGAGGAGCAGCTCGCCGGAATTGCCGGTGATCGACTCGTTGCCGACCTGATAGCCCTCTTCCAGGGCGATCTTCTGCATCTGGCCGAGGGCGCTGCGGACGCTCAGGCCCGGTTTCTGCACCTGGCCCATGAACAACATGCCGTTGCGCGGGTCGCCCACCGCCTCGAAATCGTCTTCGCAGGTCCCGGCGCGTGCGGCCGCGGACAGGGCCAGCAGGCCCGCAAGACACAACATCCTATTCACCATACAACCTCCCTAAGTATGTGTTTTAGCTTTGGCTCGAGCGCAATCCGCTCGTCCTGAACCGGCCACGGCGCACACGCTTCCGGTGTGATCCCCGTGGCGGATCGATCATACTTGAATTGCCGAAAACCCCGATGTCCGCAATGGCATGCGCCCCCGGCATCCACTGCGGCAGTTACCCTAACGGGCCGGTACCACCGGCCCCGCAACCGAGGCTTCCCACCCCAGCATGGCGCGCATTCCCGACGCCTTCATCGACGACCTCCTGGCGCGCACCGACATCGTCGAGGTGATCGGCACGCGCGTGCCGCTGAAACGGCAGGGCAAGGAGTACTCGGCGCGCTGCCCGTTCCACGACGAGCGTTCGCCGTCGTTCACCGTGTCGCAGACCAAGCAGTTCTACCACTGCTTCGGTTGCGGGGCGCACGGCACCGCCATCTCGTTCCTGATGAACTACGACCGCCTGGAATTCCTGGATGCGGTGGACGAGCTGGCCAAGCGCGTGGGCATGGAAGTGCCCAAGGAAACGCGGACGCGCAACGAGACCGACGACGGCCGCGACATGTACGCGGCGCTGGACGCGGCCGCCAAGTTCTTCCAGCGGCAGTTGGAGAGCAACGAGAAAGCGAAAGCCTATCTCGACCGGCGCGGCGTCGACGACGCCATCCGCACGCAGTTCTCCATCGGCTACGCGCCGGATGGATTCTCAGGGCTCAAGGACGCGCTGGGCACCGACGAGCGCCGGGTCAAGCTGTTGGACAAGACCGGCATGCTCTCGCGCAGCGACAACGGCCGCGTCTACGACAAGTTCCGCGATCGGGTGATGTTCCCCATCCACGACCGCCGCGGCCGCGTGATCGCCTTCGGCGGCCGCGTGCTGGCCAAGGACGATGGCCCCAAGTACCTCAACTCGCCGGAAACGCCGCTGTTCCACAAGGGCCGCGAACTCTACGGCCTGTGGCAGGTGCGCCAGGCCAACCAGAAGATCGAACGGCTGGTGGTGGTAGAGGGCTACATGGACGTGGTGTCGCTGTTCCAGTACGGAGTGACGCAGGCCGTCGCGACGCTGGGCACGGCCACCACGCCCGATCACGCGGAGCTGCTGTTCCGCAATTCGCCGGACGTGTATTTCTGTTTCGACGGCGACGCCGCCGGACAACGCGCGGCGTGGAAGGCGCTGGAGTCGGTGCTGCCGCGCATGAAGGACGGACGCCAGGCGTTCTTCCTGTTCCTGCCCGATGGCGAGGATCCGGACAGCATCGTGCGCAGCGAAGGCGCGGCGGGTTTCGACACGCGCTTGCGACAGGCCACGCCGTTGTCGCAGTTCTTCTACGACGAGCTGGGCAAGGACGTGAACCTGTCCACGCTGGATGGAAAGGCGCGTTTGGCCGAGCGTGCCAAGCCTCTGCTGGCGCAGATACCGGACGGTGCGTTCGGCGATCTGATGCGGCAGCGGCTGGGCGAAATCACCGGCGTGGGCGTGCAGCAACAGCCCGCCCTGCCCGAGAAACCCAAAGTGGCGTCCCGCGTGCCGGCGCAAGCGCAGAAGCGCAGCCTGGTGCGCGGTGCGATCACCGTCTTGCTGCAGCAGCCTTCGTTGGCGTTGGCGCTGGAGCCGCCTTACGGATTCAAGGATCTCAATCAGCCAGGCGTGGGATTGCTGGTGGAGCTCTTGTCGTTGGTGCACGCGCGCCCTGAAATCACCACCGGTGCGTTGTTGCAGCATTTCTCCGAACGTGAAGACCTCACTGCGCTGCAGAAGCTGGCGTCGGAAGTAGTGCCCGGCAATGAAAGCGCCTGGCGGCAGACGTTGGTCGATGCGGCCGAGCAACTGGAGGACCAGGCCATCCAGCAGCGCCTGACCGAGTTGCAGGCGAAGATGGGCGCCGGCCCGTTGGATGTCGCCGACAAGTACGAACTGATGACCCTGCTGCAGGCGCAGCGCCGGCGAGGCAAGCAACCCGCCTGACCTATGGGACTGGGTGGACGGTCGGTCCCTGCGTTAAGCTCGGCCCCCTCTTCAATGGGGATTCGGACGATGCGCGCTTCGCGACTTGTATTGCCTGCCGTGGTTTCGTTGTGCCTTGGCCTGCCTCTGTTGTCGCATGCGGCGACCGGCGAGGCAGTGGTCCGCAAGGAACAAGGCAACCGCATCACCGAGAACGTCCCTGAAATACCCGCGGAGCTGATCGAACGGCTGGACCGTTACCAGAACACGCGCGGCGCTTCCTTTTCCGGCTGGACGAAAGACGGCTGCATGCTGATCAGCACGCGTTTCGCCGAGACCGCGCAGGCGCACCGCGTGTGCCAGCCGATGGGCATGCGCGAGCAGCTGACCTTCTATCCCGAACCCATTTCGGGACTGACCCCTTCGCCTACGGAGGCCTGGCGCCAGGGTTTCGTCTTCGCCAAGGACAAGGGCGGCGACGAATTCTCGCAGCTGTACTGGTTCGACGAGTCGACTCGCTCCATCACTCTGTTGACCGATGGCAAGCGCACGCAGAACGGCGGCGCATCGATCAGCCGCGATGGCGGATTGATGGCCTACTCCAGCACTGCGCGCAACGGCACCGACCGCGACGTGTGGGTGCGCGACACCCGTACCGGCGCCTCGCGTCCGCTGGTGACGGCGGGCGGCAGCTGGAACGCGATGGATTTCTCGCCGGACGGCAAGCGGCTGCTGGTGATGAAGTACGTGTCGGCCAACGAGTCGTATCCCGGCGTGGTCGATGTGGCCAGCGGCAAGTTGGAGCTGTTTCCCGTAGACGGCGGCAAGGCGGCGTTCGCCGGCTTCAAGTTCGCGCCGGACGGCAAGTCGGTGTACTTCATTTCCGACGAGCCTTTCGGCGGCAAGCCCAGCGAGTTCCGGACCTTGCGCTTTCACGATCCGGACGCCGGCAAGTTCGAACAGTTGAGCGGCGACATTCCGTGGGATGCGGAAGGGCTGGAAATCGCCGAAGACGGCAAGCACCTGGCGTTCGTCACCAACGAGGACGGAATAAGCAAATTGCACGTGCTGTCGCTGCCCGGCCATCGCCCGGTGAAGCTGCCCGAACTGCCGATCGGGGTGATCGGAGGTTTGGGTTTCTCGCCCGACGGCAAGCGCCTGGCGTTGAGCCTTAACACCGCCACCTCACCCAGCGACGTGCACGTGATCGACCTGGCCAGCGGCCAGCGTACACAGTGGACGCGTAGCGAAGTCGGCGGGCTGGATGCGTCGAAGTTCATCGCGCCCACGCTGGTGCGCTTCCCTACTTTCGATCAGGTGGACGGAAAGCCGCGCACCATCCCGGCGTTCTATTACCGTCCGGCCAAGCTGCCGGCCAATGGCAAACTGCCCGTGGTCATCAACATCCACGGCGGTCCGGAAAGCCAGGCGCTGCCCACGTTCACTCCCAGTTTCCAGTTCATGGCCAACGAGCTCGGCGTGGCGGTGCTGGTGCCCAACGTGCGCGGCTCCTCGGGCTACGGCAAGACTTATCTGACGTTGGACAACGCGGAGAAGCGCGAAGACTCGGTGAAGGATATCGGCGCGCTGCTCGACTGGATCGCCGCGCAGCCCGAACTGGACGCCAGCCGCGTGGGTGTGGCCGGCGGCAGTTACGGCGGCTACATGGTGCTGGCTTCGCTGATGCACTACGGCGACCGCCTCCGTGCCGGCGTGGACACGGTGGGCATCTCGCACTTCGGCACCTTCCTCAACAACACCGAAAGCTACCGCCGCGATCTGCGCCGCGCCGAATACGGCGACGAGCGCGTGCCGGAGATGAAGGCGGTGTTCGACCGCATCTCGCCGTTGAACCATGCCGGCAAGATCAAATCGCCGCTGTTCGTGGCCCAGGGCCGCAACGATCCGCGCGTGCCCTACACCGAGGCCGAGCAGATCGTGAAGGCGGTGCGCGGCAACGGCCAGCCGGTGTGGTTCCTGATGTATGCCGACGAAGGCCACGGCTTCAAGAAGAAAACCAACAGCGATTACTTCGGCGCGGCGGCGATACGGTTCTGGCAGGAGTATTTGTTGAAGTAAGCGCTGCGGTGTGGACCTTCGCCGCTCAGCGCAGGTCCTTCACCACTTCCCCGCCCTTCATCACGAAGGGAATCGCTTCGAGCAGGCTGACATCCTGGGTGGGATCGCCGTTGACGGCGACCAGATCGGCCCAGCGGTTGTTCTCGATCGCTCCCACATCCTTGCGGTCCAACGCCTCGGCCGCATCGAGGGTCGCGCTGCGGATCGCCTCGACCGGGGTCATGCCGTAGCGGACCATCACCTTGAACTGGCCGGCGTTCAGGCCATGCGGATAGACTCCGGCGTCGGTGCCGTAGACCATCTTCACGCCGGCGGCGTGGGCACGGCGGAAACCTTCGCGCTGGATATCGGCCACTTCGCGGTCCTTGCGCAGGTTGTCCTCCAGCACGCCGTTCTTCTTGCCTTCGGCCTGGGTGTAGTCGGTGTTGTAGATATCCATCGACAGCCAGGCGCCGTGCTTCTTGGCCAGGGCGATGCCTTCGTCGTCGATCAGGCTGGCGTGTTCGATGGTGTCGACGCCGGCGCGGATGGCGTCCTTGATGCCCGAGGCGCCGTGCGCGTGCGCGGCCACCTTGAGGCCCTGCAGATGGGCTTCGTCGGCGATGGCCTTCATTTCCTCCAGGCTCAGCTGCTGCTGGCCGGGCTCGGTATTGCGCGAGAACACGCCGCCGGTGGCGCAGATCTTGATCACCTGCGCGCCGTACTTGCGCAGTTCGCGCACGCGCTTGCGGCCTTCCTCGGGATTGTCGGCGTTGAACGGGCTCTTCTGCTCCATCGACGGCGGGAAGAAGGTGGAATCGCAATGGCCGCCGGTGGCGCCGAACGAATGGCCGGCGGTGACCACGCGCGGGCCGGGAACCTTGCCCGCATCGATCGCCTGGCGCAGGCCGACATCGTTCCAGGCATCGGCGCCGACGTTGCGCACCGTGGTGAAGCCGGCAGCCAAGGTCTTCTGCGCATGCACCACCGCCAGCACCGACCAGAATCGATCGCTGAACTGCAGGCCGGTGTAGCCGCCATAGCTGGGATCGCTGTCCAAGTGCACGTGCATGTCGATCAATCCCGGCAACAGGGTCATGCCTTTCAAGTCCACATGCCGGGCACCCGCCGGAATCGCGGCAGCCCCGTTGCCCGTTTCGACGATGCGGCCGTTGCGCACCAGCACGTGTGGGTTGTCGATCAGGCGGCCGCTGCGCACGTCCAGCATGCGGTCGGCGGTGACCCACACTGTTTCGCCGGTCGGCGCATCCTGTGCGCTAACCGCACTGACGGAAAATGCCATGGCGAAGAAGAGGGTATTCGAAGCAAACCTGCGCCGATTGATCATTTCGCGATTTCCCCTGGTGTCGATCTACCGAGTATACGGGCGCGGAGCCCGCACTCAGGCTTGCGGCACGAACTCGATCAACGCCGCCGGCTGCAGCAGCGGCATCAGCCAATGGTCGGCCAGCAGGAAGGCGAACAGCGCCATCAGGTAGACGATGGAATAGTTGAACACGCGCATCGGGAAGAATTCGTCCGGCGGGTCCAGCAAACGCCACGCGTACCACAGGAACACGGCGCCCAGCACCAGCGCCCCACCCAGGTAGAAGAATCCGCTCATGCCGATGATGCACGGCAGCACCGTCACTTCCACCAGCAGCACCGTGTAGAACAGGATCTGCCAGCGCGTATAGGTCACGCCGTGCGTCACCGGCAGCATCGGTACCAGCGCACGCGCGTAGTCTTCGCGGCGGAAGATCGCCAGCGCCCAGAAATGCGGCGGCGTCCACACGAAGATGATCAGCACCAGCAGCAGCGCGTGGGCCCAGTCCCAGCGCCCGGTCATGCCGGTGATCGCCGCCCAGCCCAGCAGCGGCGGCGCCGCGCCGGCGATGCCGCCGATGACGATGTTCTGCGGCGTGGCCCGTTTCAGGAACACGGTGTAGACCACCGCATAGCCGATCAGCGAAGCGAAGGTCAGCACCGCGGTGATGGTGTTGACCCACAGCACCAGCACCGTCATCGAGATCGCCGCCAGCACCAGCGCGAACACCAGCGCCTGCCAGGGCTGCAATTGCCCCACCACCAATGGCCGCCAGGAAGTGCGCGCCATCTTGGCGTCGATGCGCGCATCCAGGATCTGGTTGATCGCAGCCGCACTGGACGCCGCCAGCCAGATGCCGAGGAATCCGAGCGCGCCCTGCTTGAGCTGTTGCGCATCGGGCATGCCGTCGATGGCCAGCAGCATGCCCACCAGCGCGGTGAACACGATCAGCGCGACCACGCGCGGCTTGGTGAGGCTCCAGTACTGGCGCACGACCGACATCGTCATTCCAATTTGCGCAGGCGCGCCAGCAGCGAGACCAGCGCGAACAGCAGCAGCGCAGCGCCCGCGTTGTGGGCGACCGCCACATGCAGCGGCAAGGCAAGCTTGACATTGAGGATGCCCAGCGAAACCTGGCTCACGACCAGCACGATCAATGCCGTGGACCAGCCGCGCATGCCAGGCGTGCGCAGCAGGCGCACTGCGAACGCCAGCAGGTACAGCGCAAGCACCACGGCGACAATGCGGTGCGCCATCTGGATGGCGATGCGGGAAGCTCCATCCAGCACGCCGCCTTCGTAATCCACGCCGACGCCGCGCCAGAGCACGAAGCCTTCACGGAAATCGTGCGGAGGCCACCACTGGCCCACGCACTTGGGGAAGTTGTCCGCCGACCAGCTGCCCGCGCCGCAGGACAACGCTGCGTAATTGGCGCTGACCCAGCCGCCGAGTGCGATCTGGAGCCCCAATAGCACCAGTCCGACGATCACCCAGCGCTTCAACGCGATCGCTTCGACCACGATGATCGGCCGCTCGATCGCGCGCCACGCCATCCAGGTCAGCAACGCGAAAGTGGTCAGGCCGCCGAGCAGATGGCCCATGACCACGATGGGCTTGAGCAGCCAGGTCACCGTCCACATGCCCAGCAAGGCCTGGAAGATGATCACCGCCAGGGTCAGCGCACCGACCCGCGAAAGATCCACGTTCGACCAGCGCAGCGCAGCGAACAACAGGATGACTTCGCCGACGATCGCCAGCGCCGAAGCCGCCTGGTGATTGCCGCGCATGTACAGCGGAATCGCAGTCGCCACCAGCAACGAAGCGACCACGATCTGGGCGATGCCGTAGCGGCGTTTGCGCGCGGCCAGCACGGCCAGCAACAGCACCAGCACGCCCAGCGAACCGGCCAGCATCCTGTGCACCTGTTCGCGCCAGGCTTTGTGGGTTTCGAACGGACGTATCGCGCTGGCGGCGTGGTCGTTCACTTCGCTTGCGGCCTGCGGCCAGGCGGCTCGTCCGTAGCACGTCGGCCAGTCGGGGCAGCTCAGGCCCGCATCGGACAAGCGCACGAAAGCGCCGAACACCACCACGCACAAGGTGAGCGCAACGGCGAGCCAGGCGAAGCGATGGAAATGCTTGTAGACGGCGGGACGGGCGAGCAGGTTCATCAGATCAACTTGAGCAATTTCGAAACGTCGGTGCGGATGAAGCCCGGGTCGGTGCCCGGCGCGTAGCGCAGGATCACGAAGCCGTTGGGATCGATCACGTAAAGCGGCACGCCGGCGGGGTCGTTCACGCGCGGCAACGCGGCCAGCAACTCGGGCGTGGCTTGCAGCACGCGCAGTGCGGGCGTTTGCGGAGCGCCGGCGGGGTGGACGCCGATCCAGAGGATCTCTACGTGATCGGCCTTGTTGCCGAACAGCTGCCACACCACGTCCAGATCCTTGGCCAGCTTCAGGCAGTCGCTGGCGCAGCCGGCCGGCGGCGCGACCGCGATCCGCCACATGCGTTCGGCCGGCTGCCAGGCGTAGTCGCCGCCGTCCTTCAGCTTGGGCACCACTGCGCGCGCATCCACCGCCGGGCGCAGCATCTCGCCATGGGCCTTGGTGCCCTGCGGCTGCCAGCCACTGAAGCGCAGCACGCCGGCGCCGAAGATGGTGCCGAAGAACAGCAGGAAGATCAGCACCAGGATCCAGCGTCCGCGGCGGATCCGCGCCGCCTCGGAGGGGGTCTGGAGAGGGGAAGTCGAATTCATGTCCGGCATTTTCTCATGCGCAGCCGTTCAACGCCGCCGGCGCTTGCGCAGCGTCAGCACCAGGGCGGTGATCAGCACGGCCAGCGCCAGCCCGAACCATTGCACCGCGTAGCCCAGGTGGCGTTCGGGCGGCAGGGTGTTGGGCAGGATATTCAGATCGCGCAGGTAGCCGACCTTGAGCGCCGGATCCAGCCGCAGCACGCGCGGCGCCAGCGTGGGCAGCTTGAGCGCGGTCGCGAGCCCGGCGTGGTCGAGACTGGTCGCCAGCAGAGTGCCGTCCGCCTGCGGCGAGACCACTGCGGCGGCCAGGCCGGCCGAGGGCGGCGGCGCCAGCAGACCGGCCACCTGCGTGGTGGTGGCAAAGGATTCGATGCGCGGAAGAGTGCGATCGCCCGGCAGCGGCAGCCACCCCAGCTCGACCAGCACCGGCGGTGTGGCGGCGGCATCGCCCTGGGGCACGCCAGATTGGAACACGCGGTAGACGCGCACGCCCGAACGCCCTTCGCTGGTCTGGTTGTCCAGCAGTACCGCGGGCTTGCCCAGGAAACGGCCCTGCCCTTGCGCCCAGTCGTAACCCTCGGCGCGCGCCGGATCGGCAGCGGCGCGCAGCGGCAAGGCCTTGCGCGCAGCCAGCACGCCTTGCGACTGATCCAGCATCGCTTGCTTCTGCTTGCCGCGATCCAGCTGCCAGAAACCCAGACTGCAGAACAGCGCCATCGCCAGCACCGCGAGCGCCCAACCGAACAGACCGTTGCTGGTCCGGCTCACGCGCGCTTGCCCCGCGCCTGCGATAATGCGGGCCTTGATGACGAATGCTCACCGCTGGACGAAAGCACCATGAACGACTCGCTGAAAACCCTGCTGATCATCGCGTTCCTGATAGTGATCCTTTGGAACCTGGGCGCCGGCCTGTATTACCTGCTGGTCGACAAGGGCCAGAGCAAGCGTACCGTCAATGCGTTGACCCGGCGCATCGCGTTCTCGGTGGCGCTGATCCTGCTGGTGGCGCTGGGAATCTATACCGGGGTGATCAAGCCGCACGGCATCGGCGGCTGATGTCTTTCCCCTTCTCCCACCGGCGCCCGCAGGGTGTGCAAGGCTGAGAAGGTGGCGCGTAGCGCCGGATGAGGGAATGGATGGTCAGCTTGTAGCGGAGTTTCAGCAAATAGGTTCCCGAACCTGGCTACGCTACTGCGATAGCCCTTTGGAATCCTTTCAGACTTCCAACTTGCATTAGCGCGGATGAGCCATTCCCTCATCCGCCCTTCGGGCACCTTCTCCCAAAGGGAGAAGGAAATGCATCAAAGCACGTAGACGAACAGGAACAGACCCAGCCACACCACGTCGACGAAGTGCCAGTACCACGCGGCCGCTTCGAACGCGAAATGGTTGTCCTTGGTGAAGTGGCCCTTGAGCACGCGCAGCCACATGATCAGCAACATCAGCGTACCCAGGAACACGTGCGCGCCGTGGAAGCCGGTGAGCATGAAGAAGGTGGAACCGTAGATGCCCGAACCCAGGGTCAGGTTCAATTCCTTGTAGGCGTGGATGTATTCCTCGGCCTGGAAGGTCAAGAACAGGCAGCCCAGCACCACGGTCAGGCCCAGCCAGATCAGCACCTGCTTGCGATTGGCCGCTTTCAGCGCATGGTGGGCGATGGTCAGGGTCACGCCCGAGCTCAGCAGGATCAGGGTGTTGACCAGCGGCAGGCCCCAGGCGGGGATGGTCTGGAACGCGCCGCCGACCTGCGCCGGACCGGCGGTCGGCCAAGCCGCGCTGAAGCCGTCCCACAGCAGCGCATTGGTCATCACGCCGTCGCCTTCGCCGCCCAGCCACGGCAGCGCCAGGTTGCGCGCATAGAACAGCGCGCCGAAGAACGCGCCGAAGAACATCACTTCGGAGAAGATGAACCACACCATGCCCATGCGGAAGGACACGTCGACCTGTTTGTTGTAGCTGCCGGTGATCGATTCGCGGATCACATCGCCGAACCACATGAACAGCGTGGCGCAGAGCATGACGATGCCGGCGAAGAACGCCCACTTGCCCCATGCCGTCTCGTTGAGCCAGCTGGCCACGCCCAGCATGGTGGTGAACATGGCGATGGAGCCCACGAACGGCCACTTGCTGTGGTGCGGTACGTAGTAGACGTTGGCGTCCGGCGAATGCGATTGGGCCATGGCGGGGTCGTTCCTGTTGCTGATCTTGTGGTGTTTACGGAGCCGCGAGCGGCGAAGACGTGGTCTTGCCCGAACCCAGACGCGCGGTCAGGGCATCGTTCTTGAAGAAGGTATACGACAGGGTGATGGTTTTCACGTCGGCCGGCAGGTCGGGGTCGACGATGAAGCGCACCGGCATGTCGCGCTTCTCGCCGGCCTGCAGGGTCTGGGCGGTGAAGCAGAAGCATTCGGTCTTGGTGAAATAACCCGACGCGCGCGCCGGCGCCACCGAAGGCACCGCGCTGCCGACGATGGCGCTCTTGCCGTCGTTGCGCGCGAAATACAGGGCCTCGTTCAACTCGCCCGGCACCACCTGCATGGTCAGCTGTTCCGGATGGAACGCCCACGGCAGCTTGGAATTCACGCCGCCGTCGAACTGCACGGTCACCGTGCGCGCTTTCTTGTCCAGCGCGGCGGCGCGGGCTTCGCCCGGACCTTGCTCCAGGCGGATTCCGAAGACTTTTTCGCAGGCGATGCGGTACAGCGGCACCAGCGAGAAAGTGAAGGCGAAGGCCGCCAGCGACACGCCCACCAGCTTGAACAGCCCGGCCGAGTTGGACTTGGCCGCGCTCATTGCGCGACCACGCCGGAGATGATGAAGGCCAGATAGATCGCCAGCGCGATCCCGCCGATCACCAATGCCGTACGCCCCGCGCGCTTGCGGCGCAGGGCTAGGTCGTCGGCGGGGCGAACCGGATCGGCCATGGCGGGATCAGTGGGTCACGTCGTCGTGGGCCAGGTCGCCCGGACGGATCACCGGCGGCGTGGTGAAGGTGTGGTGCGGGGCCGGCGAAGGCACCGTCCATTCCAGGCCGCGCGCGTGTTCCCAGGCGCGCGCTTCGGCCTTGGCGCCGCTGCGCAGCGAGGACCACAGCACCGCCGCCATGATGAAGGGCGTGGCGAACATGCCGAAGGCGCCGATCGAGCTGATCAGGTTCCAGTCGGCGAACACCGGGTTGTAGTCCGGGATGCGGCGCGGCATGCCGGCCAGGCCCAGGAAGTGCTGCGGGAAGAACAGCAGGTTGACGAACACGATGCTCCACCAGAAGTGGAACTTGCCCCAGAACTCGCTGTACATGCGGCCGGTCCACTTCGGCCACCAGTAGTAGACCGCGGCGATGATGCCGAACAGCGCGCCGGTCACCAGCACGTAGTGGAAGTGCGCGACCACGAAATAGGTGTCGTGGTACTGGAAATCGGCCGGCACGATGGCCAGCATCAGTCCGGAGAAGCCGCCGATGGTGAACAGGATCACGAAGGCGACGGCCCACAGCATCGGCGTCTCGAACGACAGCGAGCCGCGCCACATGGTGCTGACCCAGTTGAACACCTTCACGCCTGTGGGAATGGCGATCAGCATGGTCGCGAACATGAAGTAGATTTCGCCGCCCAGCGGCATGCCCACGGTGAACATGTGGTGGGCCCAGACGATGAACGACAGGAACGCGATCGACGCGGTGGCGTACACCATCGCCTGGTAACCGAACAGCGGCTTGCGGCTGAAGGTCGGCAGGATCTCGCTGGCGATGCCGAACGCCGGCAGGATCATGATGTAGACCTCCGGGTGGCCGAAGAACCAGAAGATGTGCTGGAACATCACCGGGTCGCCGCCGCCGGCCGCGTTGAAGAACGAGGTGCCGAAGAACTTGTCGGTGAGCAGCATGGTCACCGCACCGGCCAGCACCGGCATCACCGCGATCAGCAGGAACGCGGTGATCAGCCAGGTCCAGCAGAAGATCGGCATCTTCAGCAGGTCGATGCCCGGGGCGCGCATGTTGAGGATGGTGGCGATGATGTTGATCGCGCCCATGATCGAGCTGACGCCCATCATGTGGATGGCGAACACGGTGAAGGCCACGTTGTAGCCGCCCTGCAGCGACAGCGGCGGGTACAGCGTCCAGCCGCCGGCCGGCGCGCCGCCCGGCAGCACCAGGGTCAGCAGCAGCAGGGTGAAGGCGAACGGCATGATCCAGAACGACCAGTTGTTCATGCGCGGCAGCGCCATGTCCGGCGCGCCGATCTGAAGCGGCACCATCCAGTTGGCCAGGCCCACGAACGCCGGCATCACGCCGCCGAAGATCATCACCAGCGCGTGCACCGAGGTCATCTGGTTGAAGAACTCGGGCTTCACGAACTGCAGGCCCGGCGTCATCAGCTCCAGGCGGATCACCACCGACATGCCCGCGCCGATGATGAACATGATGAAGGCGAAGATCAGATACAGCGTGCCGATGTCCTTGTGGTTGGTCGAAAAGAACCAACGCTCGACGAAGCCTTGCTTGTGGCCGTGATCGTCATGGTGGGCGACTTCGGAATGGGCCATGGGGTGCTACCTCAAAAAATCGAATGCGGACTGGCGAAAGATCGGCGCGTTAAGCGCTCAGACCTTGGCGGGTTCGGTGGTTGCGGGAGCGGCCTCGGCCGGTGCGGCGGCGGGAGCCGCTTGCGTCGGCGCCGGCTCGGCGACAGGAGCCGGAGCGGCAGGCGCGGGCGCAGCCGGCTTGCGCGAGGCCAGCCAGGTCTTGAACTCTTCCTTGGACACGGCCTTGACCACGATCGGCATGAAGCCGTGGTCCTTGCCGCACAGCTCGGCGCACTGGCCGCGATAAATGCCCGGGGTCTGGATGTCGGTCCAGGCCTCGTTGATGATTCCGGGGATGGCGTCCTGCTTCCAGCCCAGCGCCGGCACCCACCACGCGTGGATCACGTCGTCGGCGGTGATGACGAAACGGATCTTGGTGTTGACCGGCAGCACCAGCTGGTTGTCGACGTCGAGCAGGTAGTGCGGATTGGCCTCGAACGTGGGCTTGGCCTTGCTCTGGCGAATGCGGTCCGATTCATGGTCCAGGCGGCTGGTGAACTGCACGTCCTCGCCCAGGTACTCGTATTTCCACAGCCATTGCACGCCGGTGATCTTTACCGTCATTTCCGCGTCGCGGGTGTCGTACATGGCGATCAGTTTGGCCGTGGCCGGCCAGGCCATCACGATCAGGATCAGGATCGGGATCACCGTCCAGATGATTTCGGCCGTGGTGTTATGGCTGAACTGCGCTGCGACCGCGCCCTTGGAATGGCGGAACTTGAACATGGCGTAGGCCATGGCGCCGAACACGATGATGCCGATGACCACGCACACGTACAGCGCGATCATGTGCGCGTCGTAGGCGTGCTGCGCGGACGTGGTGACGCCCCTGCCCATGTTGAGCTGCCAGGGCTTGGGGTCGGCCGATTGCGCCCAGGCCAATGCCGGCGCCAGCAACAGTGCGCAAGCCGCACCCAAAGACCATGTGACCCGCTTGAAGAAACCTTTCGCTTGCGTCATTGCCTAGACCCTTGTGCGTCATCGGTAGCGGCTTGCCGCCGCCAGTAAATCCTGCAACTGCCTTGCCAGCTCCCGGCGTTCGGCCGGACCGAGGAAGTTGCCCACCTCGACCCGCCTGCCGCTGGAAACCAGCGAAATCCTTTCGCCTTCTTCTTCGATAAGCAGTCGCACCCAGTAGGGATGCGCCCGGAATATCGCTTGCGTCTCTGCCCCGGTTCCGGCG
This sequence comes from Pseudoxanthomonas sp., assembly GCA_036383995.1. GTDB lineage: Bacteria > Pseudomonadota > Gammaproteobacteria > Xanthomonadales > Xanthomonadaceae > Pseudoxanthomonas_A. The sequence goes on along the minus strand of DASVNG010000052.1, from coordinate 40,835 downwards.
CTGCGGCTCACTTCCACCACCTCGGGATCGATGGTGATGCATTCGCCGCGCTCGCCGCTGCGCCATAACCAGCGCAGCGCCGCCGCCACGATCGCGCTATGCAGCAACGCGAAGGCCGGCGCGAACACGTTGCCGGCCAGCCAGCCCGCGCTGGCCACCAACCACATCGTTCCGGCCAGTACCGCGAACAGCGCCCTGAACTGAGGGGCCGTCAGCGCCCGGGGCGGTCGCAGGCTGAGCCTTGCGCCATGCCCGACAGGCAAAGACGGAACCACTTCGATCATGTCGCCAACTGCGCTTTTTGGCCGCAGGAAACCCTGCAAATGGTAGCCGCCGCACCCCCAAGCGGCAAGCTTCGATGATCTCCTCGGTGGCGGAACGTACCCTTGCCCGGCGCCGCTCACGGCATATTCGGCGGCTCCGCGCCACGGATTCAGCAGGTCCTGCGGTGATATGCCGGCGGCGCAAGCCCTACACTATTGGGCTCCCGGATTTCACTAGCGTGTCCTATGACCTCCTTGCCCGCTGGCGCGGCCAACGTGCCGCCCCTCGCCGACTCGCTGATCGGCCCGGAGCTGCCGCCCCCACCTACCCCGCTGCGCCAGGCCATCACCGCGGCGTGGATGCGCGACGAAACTGAACATGTGCGCGAACTGCTGGAACAGGCCCGCCTGCCCGCCGAAGACCAGGCCAAGGCCCAGGCGCTGGCCGCCGACCTGGTGGGCCGGGTCCGCGCCCGCGCGCAGGACCAGGGCGCCATCGAGGCCTTCATGCGCCAGTACGACCTGGGCAGCGAGGAAGGCGTACTGCTGATGTGCGTGGCCGAGGCGCTGCTGCGCATCCCCGACCAGGACACCGCCGACAAGCTGATCCGCGACAAGCTGGGCGATGCGGACTGGAAGAAGCACATGGGCGAAAGCGACTCGGTGCTGGTCAACGCCTCCACCTGGGGGCTGATGCTGACCGGCAAGCTGGTCAGCCTGAACGACCTGACCCGCCACGACGTGCGCGGCGCCTTCAAGCGCCTGGTCGGCCGGGTGGGCGAACCGGTGATCCGTCTGGCCGTGCGCCAGGCGATGCGGATCATGGGCCACCAGTTCGTGATGGGGCGGACCATCGGCGAAGCGCTGACCCGCAGCCGCAAGGGCGACAACGCCAACTACCGCTATTCCTTCGACATGCTGGGCGAAGGCGCGCTGACCTCGAAGGATGCGGCGCGTTATCTGGAGGCCTATCGCCAGGCTATCCATGCGATTGGAAAGACCGGGCCCTTCCCGGAAGTCTTCGCCGCCCCCAGCATCTCGATCAAGCTTTCCGCGCTGCACCCACGCTACGAACACGCCAAGCGCGCGCGCGTCATGGCCGAACTGGCCCCGGGCATCCTGGAACTGGCGCAGCTGGCCAAGTCCTACGGCATCGGCTTCACCATCGACGCCGAGGAAGCGGACCGCCTGGAGCTGTCGCTGGACCTGATCGAGGCGACTTTCTCGGACAAATCGCTCGACGGCTGGGAGGGCTACGGCCTGGCCGTGCAGGCCTACCAGAAGCGCACCCCGTACGTGATCGACTTCCTCGCCGACCTGGCCCGCCGCGCCGGCCGGCGCATGCCGGTGCGTCTGGTCAAGGGCGCGTACTGGGACGCGGAAGTGAAACGTGCGCAGGTCGAAGGCCACCCGGGCTATCCGGTGTTCACGCGCAAGCCCAATACCGACGTGTCGTATCTGGCCAATGCGCGGCGCATGTTCGCCAACATCGATGCGCTGTATCCGATGTTCGCTACGCACAATGCGCAGACGATTGCGGCGATTCGCGCTTTATCCCTTCTCCCGTCGGGAGAAGGTGCCCGTAGGGCGGACGCCCCGAAGGAAGCACCCTTGGAGTGTGAGGGTACGGAGCATCCAGCTGCTGGCGCCCGCGCCGTACCCTCACCCCAACCCCTCTCCCGAGGGGAGAGGGGCTTTGAGTTCCAGAAACTCCACGGCATGGGCGACGACCTGTACGCCGAAGTGATTCCCGCCGACCGCCTGGGCGTGCCCTGCCGCGTGTACGCGCCGGTCGGTTCGCACGAGGACCTGTTGCCCTACCTGGTGCGGCGCCTGCTGGAGAACGGCGCCAACTCCAGCTTCGTCAACCGCATCACCGACGAAAGCGTGGCCATCGAAGACCTGATCCGCGACCCGGTGGAAACCGTGTCCGCGTTCGACTCCATCCCGCACCCGCGCATCCCGCTGCCGGTGCAACTTTTCCAGAACCAGGCGCCAAGCCTGAGCACCGACAGGAAGAACTCCATGGGCGCCAACCTCGCCAACGATCAGGATTTGCGCGCGCTCGCCGAGCAGGTCAACGCCGCTTTCGCACAGGCCGGCCCGCATGGCTGGCGCGCCGCGCCGCTGGTGCCGGGCGCGGTGCTGTCCACGCGTGCGCTGCCGGTGACCAATCCGGCCGACCGCCGGCAGACGGTGGGCGAATGGCATGCGGCCGATGCCGCTATCGTCGAGAAAGCCCTGCAGAACGCGGTCGCAGCGCAGCCAGGTTGGGACCGCACCCCCGCCGCCGGCCGCGCGACGATCCTGGAGCACGCCGCCGGCTTGCTGGAAGCGCGCATGCCCGAATACATCGCCTTGTGCGTCAAGGAAGCCGGCAAAACCATTCCCGATGGCGTGGCCGAAGTGCGCGAGGCGGTGGATTTCCTGCGCTACTACGCCGCCCAGGCGCGCGCCCAGTTCGGCGCGCCCGAACGCCTGCCCGGCCCCACCGGCGAATCCAATGAGCTGCAGCTGCACGGGCGCGGCGTGTTCGTGTGCATCAGCCCATGGAATTTCCCGCTGGCCATCTTCCTGGGTCAGGTCGCCGCTGCGCTGGCGGCCGGCAACAGCGTGATCGCCAAGCCGGCCGAACAGACCAACCTGATCGGCCATGCGGCGGTGAAGCTGCTGCACGAAGCCGGCGTGCCGGAGAACGTGGTGCAGTTCCTGCCCGGCGACGGCGCCGTGGTCGGCGCCGCGCTGACCCGCGATCCGCGCGTGGCCGGCGTGGCCTTCACTGGTTCCACCGACACCGCCCGCGCCATCAACCGCGCCCTGGCCGCGCGCGACGCCGCCATCGGCGTGCTGATCGCCGAGACCGGCGGGCAGAACGCCTTCATCGCCGATTCCTCGGCGTTGCCGGAACAACTGGTCAAGGACGCCGTCGGTTCGGCCTTCACCTCCGCCGGCCAGCGCTGCTCGGCCGCACGCGTGCTCTTCGTGCAGGAAGACATCGCCGACAAGGTGGTCGGCATGCTGGCCGGGGCGATGGACGAGTTGAAGGTGGGCGACCCCGGCCTGCTTTCCACCGACGTGGGTCCGGTGATCGATGCCGACGCGCTGAAGATCCTGCAGGACCATGCCGAGCGCATGGATAAAGAAGCCAAGCCGATCAAGCGCGCGCATACCGACGCTTCCGCCGCGCACGGCACCTACTTCGCGCCCGGCGCCTGGGAGCTGCATTCGCTGGACCAGCTGCATAAAGAAATCTTCGGCCCGGCGCTGCATGTGGTGCGCTGGAAAGGCGAGGAACTGGACAAGGTCATCGATGCCATCAACGCCACCGGCTACGGCCTGACCCTGGGCGTGCATTCGCGCATCGACGAGACCATCGACCGCATCTCCGCACGGGTGAAGGTGGGCAACGTCTACGTCAACCGCAACCAGATCGGCGCGGTGGTCGGGGTGCAGCCGTTCGGCGGCCAGGGCCTGTCCGGCACCGGCCCCAAGGCCGGCGGCCCGCACTACCTGCCCCGTTTCGCCACCGAGAAGACCGTCACCGTGAACACCACCGCGGCCGGCGGCAACGCCTCGCTGCTGACCCTGGGCGACTAGGGCCTGTTTGGCCTCATTGGGCGGCTTGTGGCTTAAATCAGCCGCAACCGTGACGGTCGGCCGCGACCGCCGATACTATCGGCGGCGATGACCACCGACTTCTACAACCTGTTGCTGAGCGACTGCGGCCTGGCGGTCGTATTGCTGGGCCTGTTCTGGTATCTGGAACGCATTTCGCGCGGCCTGCGCGGCATCGCCCTGTGGGGCGCGGCCCACCTGGTGTATTCGCTGGGCGCGGCGATGCTGGACGGCACCACTCAGGAACTGGAACGCTCGGGCGAATGGCATTCGGCGTACTGGACCGCGGGCCTCGGCGGCCTTCTGGCCTGTGCGGGATTGGTGGGCCTGGCCTGGTCGATGATGCAGTTCGTGGGCCAGCGCCCGCTGCGCGCCTACGAATGGGCGCTGATGCCGTTATGCCTGGGCCTGTCGCTGGCGGGCTGGTGGTTCTGGGGCACCGTGGATGCGCAGGGCGCGGCCATGAGCGCCACCGAAGTACTGGTGCTGCTGCTGTTGATCGCGCAGCTGCGCCACCTCAATACCGCGCCCGACCGCGTGCCCGCGCGCCTGATGATGGCGGGTTGCGCGGTACTGCTGGTGTTGTACTCGCGCGACCTGCTGCATGCGTTCACCAACCGGTACGGGCCGAACGACGCCTGGGTCAACCTGGATCTCTCGATCTGGTTCCTGCTCAATTTCTGCATGCTCATGCTGACCAGTTTCCGCGCCGGCGAATCGCTGCGGCTCAGCGCGCTGTTCGACCCGCTGACCGGTGCGCTCAACCGGCGCGGCCTGAGCAGCGAATTGCGCACGCACGTGGAATCGGCCCCCGTCGGCAAGGGCCTAGCGGTGATCGTGATGGACCTGGACAACTTCAAAGTCATCAACGACGTGCACGGCCATGAAACCGGCGACGAAGTGCTGCAGGGCTTCTCCGACACCGTGCGCGCCTGCATCCGCAACGACGATCTGTTCGCGCGGATCGGCGGCGAGGAGTTCGTGGTGGTGCTGCCCGACAGCAGTGCCGAAAGCGCGCAGCACATGGCCGAACGCATCTGCGCCGAAGTGGCGGCGCTGGAATTCGCCGCGCACGATTCTTCGGTGAAGGTGAAGGTGACGGTCAGCGCGGGCGTGGGCGCATCGCGCGAACCGCAGGTGTTTCCGGCACTGATGCGCATAGCCGATCAAGCGTTGTACGAAGCCAAGCGGCTGGGACGCAACCAGGTGCAGGTGCGGTTGCACGTCTGAGCGATGCGTTCGCCGGTTGATGGAGCGGATCCCCCGCTGCATTCGGGATGACAATCGCTGGAGGCTTACTCCACCCGAACGCCCAAAGAAAAACCCCGCCGAAGCGGGGTTTTTCGTTTGCCCGATGCGACCGCGATCAGAAGCGGTACTGCGCGGAGATGCCGTACAGGTCGGCGCCGCCGTCGTATTCGCCGACCAGGCGCGCGCCGGTCGAAGAACCGATGTTCACTTCCGGCGTGTCGACCAGGTCGATCTTCACGTAGCTGGCGTTGAGTTCGAGCTGCTCCGAGATGTTCCAGGTCAGGCCCAGCGAGTACCACATGCGGTCCTGGTCGGGCATGCGCGGAGTGCGGTGCGGCAAGCTGATCGGAGAATCGTCGCGGGCCACGCCGGCGCGGAAGGTGAAGCGGTCGCTGAACTTGTACTCGCCGCCCAACGAATAGAACCAGCTGTCCTTCCACAGGTAGTTCTCGGCCGAATCCGGCTGCGCCGGGTTGTCGAAGGTGATGCGGATCTCTTCCAGCGAGTGCCAGTCGGTGCGCGCCACTTCGGCCATCACCGTGAAGCGATCGGTGGCGTAGTAGGTGCCGCTGAAAGTGTCCACGCTGGGCGTGGTCAGCTTGGCGCCGGCGCCGGTGTCGACGAAGCGGCCGCTGGCGGCGAAGATCGGCGTGACGTTGGCCGGCACGGTGAAATCTGCCGAACCGCGGACCTCATGATCGATCTCGGAGCGGTGCGAATAACCCAGCGACCACTTGTCGGTGGGACGCCAGTTGAAGCCCACGATCCAGCCGAAGCTGTTGTCGGTGCCATTGACCGACACCGTGCCGTCGTTCTGCTGCGGGCCGTAGGCCGGGCTGGCGCACAGCGCGGCGCTGGCTTGGCAGATCACCGTGCCGAAGTCCAGGGCGTTGGACAAAGTGACGTCGGAGTGCTCGTAGATCATGCCCAGGCCGACCGAGAACGTGTCGCTCAGTTCCAACGAGGCCGCCAGGGTCAGGTCGATGATCTCCACATCGGACTTCAACGCCTGGTAACGGCCGACCCAGCCGTTGTCGTATTCGGTCTTCAGACCGAACGGCGCGCTGATCATGGCGCCCACGGTGAGGTATTCGAAGTCGCCGCTGAGCGGCAGCACGAACGAAGCGGCCGGTACGGCGGTCAAGCCGCCCGCATCGCCGCCATTACCGCCGGTCAGCGGCTGCGCCAGCGGGCTGCCCGCGGCGGCGCTGCCGCCACCGTCGAATTTGAACGAAAGATCGATGCCGGTGACGTCGGCTTGCACTGCCTTTTCGGTGAAGGTGGACATGACCGCCGGGTTGTTGGCGACGACCGAGGCGTCGCCCTTGGCCGATGCCGCACCGGCCATCGCGCGACCCTGCGCCTTGACGCTGTTTTCTTTCAGCTGGAAAGCCGAGGCCTGGGCCTGGCCACAAGCGAGGGCGCCGGCGATGCCGAGGGCCAATGCCGAGATGCGGGTTACTTTGCTTACGAATTCCATGATGTCTCTGCTCCGGAAGGACGTGGGAAAGCTCACTGCGCCGCGCAGAGGGCGATTATTTTTCGCCCTTCGACCACGTGCCGGAATCCCCTCCCGACATACGACGCCGTATGCAGTATACATTCAGGGGATAACCAAAAGCTAACAATCCGCACTAGCGCTGGTTAGTCTTGGGTTCATGGTTGTGATGCAAGTCCCTGGCAGCGCTGGGTTTGCGGAACGGGTACATTTCCGCCATGTTCGTCTCGCTCCCCTCTCGCAAGAAACCTTCCCTGCGCTGGGCCACGCCTGTTCTGTTCGCGGCGCTGTGGGTGGTTTTCCTATGGGCGGCGACGCGGCCGGCGGCGGCCCACGACGGCCTGCTGCTGGATTGGGGCGCTCTGTCCGGCGGCCTGTCCACGCCTCAGGACTGGGTGGCAGCCGTGCGCGACGGGAGCGCGCTGCGCCTGTTCACCGCGCTGTTCCTGCATGCCGATTGGGCGCACCTGTTGGGCAATCTGGTGTTCCTGCTGATCTTCGGACTGCCCGCCGAACGCACCATGGGCCCGTGGCGGTTCCTGATCCTGTTTCTGTTGGGCGGAGCCTTCTCCAATCTGGCCGCCGTGCTGGCCATCGGCGCGCCGGACCGGGTGATCATCGGCGCCAGCGGCGCGGTGTCGGCGGTGATCGGCGCTTATCTGGCGCTGTTCCCGCGGGCCAAGCTGGGCGTGGTGGTGCCGCTGGGTTTGTTCCTGGAGTTCGTGAAAGCGCCGGCGTCGTTGTTGATCGGGATCTGGGCGCTGCTGCAGGTGATCTTCGCCTACATCGGCCCGGCCTTCGGCGCGGTGGCGTGGTCGGCGCACATCGCCGGCTTCCTGTTCGGCATCGTGTTCGCGCTGTTCGTGCGCGCGGCGATTGCGCGTAGATTGCGCAAACGGCAAGGGTATTAGGGAAAGCGGCCAACTTCGAACCCGTTCGTGGGAATCACCGCGTATCCAATAGCAGGCGCGACACGCGCAAAGTTTTCGAGCCGGCCGGCTTCTATAATCGGTCCATGGCCAAGTCCCTCTACAAAATCACTTTCCTAAACCACGGCAAGATCTACCAGCTGTACGGCCGGCATGTCGCCGCCAGCAGCCTGTGGGGATTCACCGAAGTGGGGGAACTGGTGTTCGACGTGCACGATGGCATCGTGGTGGACCCTACCGAGGAACGCCTGCGCGACGAATTCGCCGGCACCAAGGTGCTGCATCTGCCGATGCAGAGCATCGTGCGCATCGAGGAAGTGGAGCGTAAGGGCCAGTCGGTGATCCGCGATGCGGAGAGCGGCGAACGGGTAGTGACTCCGTTTCCGTTGCCATCGAAACCCCGATAGCGGGCTTTCGTCGAAGCGAGCCCCGTTGATCGGAAAAACCGGCGCTTTCACGGTTGCCGAACGTCGGCGCGCGTATTCCACGGCGCATGGGGGATCCGATGCAACGCATGGAGGAATTGACCATGAAGACGACACTGTTCGCCCGCGCCGCCTGCATCCTGGTGTTGTACTGCGCTCCGGTCGTTTCGAAAGCCCAGAACATCAGCATCCAGTTGCGGAGTTTCGAGGAAGTGCCCTCTGTCTCTTCCGGCGCCCGCGGCATGTTCCGCGCCCGCATCGACAACGGCGCCATCGCCTACCGGCTCAGCTACGAAGGTTTGCAGGGCGAAGTCCGGCAGGCGCATATCCATCTCGGCCAGATGAGTGTCAATGGCGGGGTCAGCGTATTCCTGTGCCAGACCGCGGCCAATCCCGATCCCACCGGCCTGGCCCCAACCTGTCCTGCGTCCGGCGAGGTCGTCGGGATGCTATCGCCAGCCAATATCATCGGCCCCAGCGGCCAGGGAATCACCGCTGGCGAATTCGGCGAACTCGTCGCCGCCATCCGCAAGGGCGTGGCTTACGTCAACGTGCATTCGTCGCTGTTTCCGGCTGGCGAGATTCGCGGCCAGCTCGATCGCGGCGAGCACTGAAGCGTTCTGACATCGCCGCCGTTGCCTCGGCAGGACGGCCTCAACGATTCGTTATGGCGGGCGGCGCCACGGTCGCCTTCTTCTTCAGCTCCGCCAGCGCCGCATCGATCGGCTTGTCGCCGTCCAGCACGTCGCCGGCGCTGTAGCCTTCGGCGCCCTCGTCGTCGCCGCGCAGGTGGCCGGGCAAGGTGGCCTCGCTGTAGTCGTAGGGCGACGTGGATTCTTTGGCCGCCGGCGTGTCGGGCTTCAGCACCACGTCCGGCACGATGCCGCTGGCCTGGATCGACTTGCCGCTGGGCGTGTAGTAGCGCGCGGTGGTCAGTTTCACCGAGTCGCCGTTGTCCAGGGGCAGCACGGTCTGCACCGAGCCTTTGCCGAAAGTGCGGCTGCCGACTACGCGCGCGCGTTGGTTGTCGCGCAACGCACCCGCCAGCACTTCTGCGGCGCTCGCCGAACCGGCGTCGACCAACACCACCAGTGGCGCGCCCTGCAGGCGGTCGCCGGGCGTGGCGTCGAACTTGGAATCGCTGATCGCGATGCGCCCGCGGGTGCTGACGATGTTGCCTTTCTCCAGCAGATCGTCCGCTACCTGCACCGCCGAAATCAGCAGACCGCCCGGGTTGCTGCGCAGATCCAGCACCAGTCCCTTCAACTTCCCGTTTTCCTGCAGCTTGTCCAGATTGCGCTGGAAATCGGCGCCGGTATCGGCCTGGAAGCTGTTGATGCGCACGTAGCCGTAGCCCGGCTCCAGCAGGCGGCTGTGCACGCTGGCGATGCGGATGGTTTCGCGGGTCAGGGTGACGTCGAACGGTTTCGGCTTGCCTTCGCGTGCGATGGTCAGGGTGAGCTTGGAGCCCGGCTCGCCGCGCAACGGTTCCATGCCGTCTTCGCTGCTGATCGGCTTGCCGTCGATGGCCACGATCACGTCGCCCGACTTGATGCCGGCCTTGGCCGCCGGCGTGTCGTCGATGGGCGCGATCACGCGCAAGGTGTTGTCGGGCTGCTGCAACAGCTCCACGCCCACGCCGTCGTAGGCGCCAGTGGCCTGTTCGTCGAAGGCCTCGGCGTCTTCCTTGTCGAAATAGGTGCTGTGCGGATCCAGGTCCAGCAACAGCCCACGGATGGCCGAGTGCATCAGTTTCTTGTCGTCCACCGGCTCGACATAGGCGTCCTTGACCGCGTTGTACACCGCCACGTAACGGCGGATCTCGTCCAGCGGCACCTTCGAGGGCGCGGTCTCGGCCGCATCGGGGTCGTCGCTGGAAGCGGCCAGCGGCGGCTCTTTTTCCGCCTCCTGGGCGAAGGCGGGCATGCAGCACAAAGCGAACAACAGGACCAAGGGAAAACGCATGCAATCGCTCCGGGGAGGCTTCGAATGACCGACCTCGCACCGGGGCGCGAAGTTTCACCCGATTATGCGGGAAAGCCTGTTAACGATTTCCGCAGTGCGCGGCTGTCGCTTCTGCCTCCCCCTTGGTAGAGGGGGGATCGAGGGGGATTTGCTCTTGCTTCTCACCCGGCAAAGATCAAGAGCAAATCCCCCGTAGCCCCCTTTACAAAGGGGGCTACGCGTTTCAGCGCCGCTGCAACCAGGAGGAGGGATCGACCGGCTGACCGTTGCGGCGCAGTTCGAAATACAGCGCCGGCGTGCCCTGGCCGCCGGAGGTGCCGACCTTGGCCAGCGCGTCGCCGCGCTTGACCCGGTCGCCGGCGTCGCGCAACAGGCTTTCGTTGTGCGCATACAGGCTCATGTAGCCGTTGCCGTGGTCGATGATCAGGATCAGGCCGTAGCCGGTCATCCATTCGGAAAACACCACGCTGCCGTCGGCCACCGCGGTGACCGTGCTGCCGGCGGGCGCGCCGATCAGTACGCCGGAACTGGTGCGCCCGTCGGGCATGCGTCCGCCGAAGCGCGCCAGCAGGTTGCCCGACAACGGCCAGCCCAGGCCACCGACTTTCAGCGCCGGCGCATTGGCCACGGCAGGGCGCGGCGGCGTGCGCGCGGCGGCCGTTCTGTCGCCCGCGTTGCGCGGCATGGCGGCGGCCTTCTTTTCGGCGGCTTCCTGCGCGGCAAGACGGCGCGCTTCGGCGCGGCGTTCCCTTTCCGCGCGCGCGGCGGCGGCGCGCAGGTTGGCCAGCAGGCTTTCCAGCGAACGCGCATCCTGGCCCAGCGCTTTTTCGCGCGCGCTGCGGTCCTGGTAACGCTGGTCGAGATCGGCGGTCAACGCGGCGCTGCTCTTGCGATCCTTGGCCAGCGCCGCGACTTTGGCGCGCTGCTGGTTGCGGGTGGCGTCGAGCTGGGCGCGGCGCTGGGCGATCTCGCGCTCCACTTCGTCCAGCGCCTGCAGTTCGGTGGAAAGCATGGCGATTCGCCGGGCGCGGTCGCGCTGCAGGTAGCGGTGGTAGGCCAGCGCGCGGTTGGCGTCGGCCACTTTGTCCTGCGACAGCAGCACCTTCAACGGCGCGTCGCCGCCCAATTGGTAAGAAGCGCGCACCAGCGCGGTCAGTTGCCGGCGCTGCGCGTCCAGGCGCGATCGCATGTCGTCGCGTTGCCGCTGCAACTGCGCGAGCGCGGCTTCTTCGCGCTTGAGCGCGGTTTCGGTGTCGCTGAGGGAGCGGCTGGACTTGCCGACCTGCTCGTCGGCTTCGCGCAGCTTGCGGGCCGCTTCGCCGCGCGCGCTCTCCAGCTTGCGGCGTTCCTGGGCGATGCTCTTCAGTTCGCCGCGCAGCTTCTGCAGTTTCTTCTCCGCCTCGCGCTGGCTCTGCGCCGGCGAAGGCGAAACGGCCAGCAGGCCGATCGCCAGCGCCAGGCAGGCAAGGACGAAACGGGATCTCATGAAGCGAGTCTCATCCGGCGTTTTCGAACAGGCTGCGGCCGGTCATTTCCGCAGGTTGCGGCATGCCCAGCAGATCGAGCAGTGTCGGCGATACGTCGCGCAGCGCGCCGCCAGCACGCAACGTCGCGGTGCGGTCGCCGACATACACCAGCGGCACCGGCCCCACGGTATGGGCGGTATGCGGCTGTCCGGTATCCGGGTCGCGCATCATTTCCAGATTGCCGTGATCGGCAGTGATGATCAGCGCGCCGTGCTGCGCGCGCACCGCCGCATCCACGGCTCCTATGGCGATGTCCACCGCCTGCGCGGCCAGGATCGCCGCCTGCAGGTCGCCGCTGTGGCCCACCATGTCCGGATTGGCGATGTTGCACACGATCACGTCGAAGCGCCCGGAACCGATGGCTTCCACCAGCTTGCCGGTGAGTTCGGGCAGGCTCATCGCCGGTTGCAGGTCGTAGGTGGCGACCTTGGGGCTGGGCACCAGGATGCGTTCTTCGCCGGCGAAAGGCTCCTCGCGGCCGCCGCTGAAGAAGAAGGTCACGTGCGCGTATTTCTCGGTTTCGGCGATGCGCAGCTGGGTCAGGCCGGCTTCCGCCAGCAGTTCGCCCAGGGTGTGGCGCAGGTCGTCGGGCCCGAAGGCGACGGCCGCCGGCAGCTTGGCGTCGTACTCGGTCAGGCAGACGTAGCGCGAAAGCTTCGGCCGGCGGGCGTCGAAGCCGTCGAAACCCGGCGATACGAATGCCGAGGTGATCTGCCGCGCGCGGTCGGCGCGGAAATTCATGAACACCACCGCATCGCCGTCGCGCATGGGCTGGGCGCCGTCGATCACCGTGGGCAGCACGAACTCGTCGTTCTCGCCGCGCGCGTACGCCGCCTGCAACGCGGATAGCGCATCGGGCGCATGGTGTTCGCTTTTCGCTTCGACGATGGCGTCCCAGGCCAGGTGCAGGCGATCCCAACGCTTGTCGCGGTCCATGGCGTAATAGCGGCCGCTGACCGAGGCGATGCGCGCGTTGCCCAGCTTGTCGCACACCGACTGCAATGCCTGCAGGCTGGCTTCGGCCGAGCGCGGCGGGGTGTCGCGTCCGTCGAGGAAGGCATGCACGGCCACGCGGGCCACGCCGCGGCGCTTGGCCAGCTCGAGCATGGCGAAGATATGGGTCTGGTGGCTGTGCACACCGCCCGGGGACAACAGGCCGAACACGTGCAAGGCATGTCCGCCGGCCTTGGCGTCTTCGCAAGCGCCGACCAGTTCGGGATTCTCGAAGAAGCTGCCGTCCTCGATCGCCGCATCGATGCGGGTCAGGTCCTGATAGACGATGCGGCCGGCGCCCAGATTCATGTGCCCGACCTCGGAATTGCCCATCTGCCCGTCCGGCAGGCCCACGTGGCGGCCTTCGGTATGGATCAGCGTGTGCGGCGCGGTGGCCAGCAGGCGCTGCCAGTTGGGCAACGTGGCCTGGGCCAGCGCATTGTCGGCAGGATCCTCGCGGTGGCCCCAACCATCTAGGATCAACAGGACGACGGGCTTGGGACGCGCGGGGGAAGCGGACACGATAGAGCTCCAGTGGCAGGCTAGTGACTTCGACCAGCAAGGATTGTAGCGAAGCCCGGCTTACTGGACGCCGGCGAGATTGCCGCCAGGCGGCCTCCTGCGCTCCGTCACGCGGAAATTACCGGACGGCATTTAAACCCTGGCCGTATCTAAAGCATCACAATCGCCATCACCCAGAAAGGAAACCCGTCATGTCCCCAGCACGCACCGCACTTTTCCTGACCTTGGCCCTGAGCGTGGGCAGCGCATTGGCCGCCGAGGACGTCTCCAAGGTCAACGGCAGCATCACCGCCGAATCCGGCCAGACCTATGGCGACCTGGAGACGGTCAACGGCAGCATCCGCATCGGCGGCGGCGCGACCACCGATAACGCCGGCACGGTCAACGGCAGCATCGCGGTGGGCGACAAGGCCGTCACTGGCGACCTGGAAACCGTCAACGGCAGCATCAAACTGGAACGCGACGTCACCGTCAATGGCGGCGTGGAAACCGTCAACGGCAGCATCTTCATCGACCATGGCGGCAAACTGAAGGGCGGCGTGGAAACCGTGAATGGCGCGATCGGCCTGGTCGCCACGCAGGTGGGCGGCGGCATCGAAACCGTGCGCGGCAACGTCACCGTGGGCATCGACTCGCATGTGCGCGGCGGTCTGGCCGTGCGCAAGTCGCAGGGCATGTTCAACATGGAACCCAAGCGCGACCCGGTGATCATCATCGGCCCCAACGCGGTGGTGGAAGGCTCGTTGGTGTTCGAACGCCCGGTCACGCTATATGTGCACAAGACCGCCAAGATCGGCCCGGTGACCGGCGCCACCGCCAAAACCTTCGACGGCCCGACAGCACCCAAGGATTAACCGAGACGGGGACGGATCGCCCGGTCCGTCCCCGCCGGCACCTACGCGCCGGGATCGCAGGCGCTAGAATCGGGGGTTCCTGAAACGAGGAACCCTGAATGCGATCCCCTCTTCTGTTGTCCCTCGCCCTGCTGGCCGCTTTATCGGCCTGCAAGCGCGAGACGCCCGCAACCGCGACGCCCGAACCCGCTGCGCCGGCCGCCCCTGCGGCGCCCGAGCATGCTTTCGCCGCCGACATCAACGCGGCCGATTTCTCCGAACTGGTGAAGACGCTGGCTTCCGACGAGTTCGAAGGCCGCGGTCCGGGCACTCCCGGCGAAGACAAGACCGTCGAATACATCAAGGCGCAGATGGAGCGCATCGGCCTGAAGGCCGGCAACGGCGACAGCTATTTCCAGACCGTGCCGATGATGGAAACCACCGCCGACGAAAACACGGCGATGACCATCGACGTCAAGGGCAAGACGCACACGCTGAAGTTCGGCGCCGACATGGTGGTGGGCACGCGTACCGGCCAGCCGGAAGTGAAGGTGGACGCCAGCGACATGGTGTTCGTCGGCTACGGCGTGGACGCGCCGGAACAGAAATGGAACGACTACGCCGGCCTGGACGTCAAGGGCAAGACCGTGGTGATGTTCGTCAACGACCCGGGCTTCCACGCCAAGGACGAGTCGTTGTTCGAAGGCAAGCGCATGACCTACTACGGGCGCTGGACCTACAAATTCGAAGAAGCTGCACGCAAAGGCGCACGCGCCGCGATCATCATCCACGACACCGAAGGCGCGTCCTACGGCTGGGATGTGGTGAAGAACTCATGGTCGGGCACCCAGTACGATCTGCGCGCCGCCGACGACCCGGCCCCGCGCGTGCCGCTGCAAGGCTGGATCACCGGCGACCAGGCCAAGGCGCTGTTCGCCGACGCCGGCCTGGACCTGGACAAGCTGCGCGCCGACGCCAACAAGCGCGGCTTCAAGCCCGTGCCGCTGCCGGCCAAGATGAGCGTGGACCTGAAGAGCACCAGCACCGAGAAACAGTCGCGCAACGTGGTCGGCATCCTGCCCGGCAGCGAGAAGCCCGATGAAGCGGTGGTGTACATGGCGCACTGGGATCACCTGGGCAAGCATCCCGACGAGCCGGGCGACAACATCTACAACGGCGCGGTAGACAACGCGACCGGCGTGGCCGGCATCCTGGAGATCGCCGACCAGTTCGCCAAGCTCGGCAAGCCGAAGCGTTCGGTGGTGTTCCTGGCGGTGACCCTGGAGGAATCGGGCCTGCTCGGTTCCAAGTACTACGTCGCCCACCCGGTGGTGCCGCTGGACAAGACGGTGGCGGTGATCAACCTGGACGCGATGGGCGTGGCCGGCAAGACCCGCGACATGACCGTGGTCGGCATGGGCAGCTCGGAGCTGGAAGACATCCTCAAGCCCATCGCCGAAAAACAGGGCCGCACCCTGCATTCCGAATCGCGCCCGGAAGCCGGCAGCTATTTCCGCTCCGATCACTTCAACTTCGCCAAGGCCGGCGTGCCCGCGCTGTACGTGGACGCAGGCGACGACCTGATCGACGGCGGTAAGGCCGCAGGCGATGCGGCGGCCAAGGACTACAACGAGAACCGCTACCACAAGCCCGGCGACCAGTTCGATGCGGCGACCTGGAAGCTGGACGGCACCATGGACGAACTGTCCGCGGTGTACGGCGTGGGCCTGGAAATCGCCGACGGCGACCGCTGGCCGAACTGGTATGCCGGCAATCCGTTCAAGAATGCGCGCGACGCGATGCTGAAGGCCAAGCCGGCGGCGACTGCGCCGGCGAAGTAAAGCTTTAAAGCCTTCCCCCTGAAGGGGAAAGAGTCTCACCGACGGCGCCGCAAGGCGCCGTCTCTATTTGCGGGCGCTTGGGCTAGGCTATGGCGCAACCTCAAGGAGAAAACGCATGGCCATCGCCTACTGGTGCATCCTGATCGCCGCTTTGCTGCCGTACCTGTGGGTGTCGGTGGCCAAGCAATCCGGCGAGCGCTACAACAACCGCGATCCGCGCGACTGGCAGGCCAAGCAGACCAATCCGCGCTCCAATCGCGCCCATGCCGCCCACCTCAACGGCTTCGAATCCTTCCCCGTCTTCGTGGCTGGTGTGCTGATGGCGCAACTGGCCGGTGTGGCCCCGGCCACCATCAACCTGCTCGCCATCGTCTTCGTCGTCGCGCGCGTGCTGCATGGCGTGTTCTACGTGACCAACGTGCAGGCGCTGCGCAGCCTGGTGTGGCTGGTCGGCTTCGCAAGCGCCATAGCCCTGATCGTGATGGCCGCGCTGAAGATGTAGGAAGCGATGCAGGAGCGACGCAAGTCGCAAAGGGTTACCGGGAAGGCTTCATCGCGACTTGCGTCGCTCCTACAAAATACCTTCGTTCCAGTCGAATAGAGCAAACACCTTCTTCCATTCCGCATCCAGCGGCGCCGACACTGCGATGCGCTCGCCGGTCGCAGGATGGGCGAAGGACAGCCTGGACGCATGCAGCAGCATGCGATGCACGCCGCGCATGCGGAACTGCAGGTTGTGGCGGCCATCGCCATGGCTGGTGTCGCCGATCATGTGGTGGAACGAATGCTTGAGATGCCGGCGGATCTGGCGGAAGCGTCCGGTCTCCAACTCGCAACGCAGCAAGGCGTAGCGCGAAGTCTCGAACCCGTTCGAAGGAACCTGCAGCTCGCCCGTCGCCAGGCGGGTGAAATGCGTCACCGCCGGCTTCTTGACCGGTTTGCCAGGACCGCCATCGAGCGGATGGTCGACCGTGAAACTTTCCGCGGGCCATCCGCGGCAGACCGCGAGGTATTCCTTGCACACCTCCTGCGACATCAGCGTCTTGCCCAGCGCGCTGGCCGTTTCGCGGTCGAACGCCAGCAGCAGGCAACCGCTGGTGGCCCGGTCCAGTCGATGGATCAGGAAGATGGGCCTGCCGAACTGCTCGCGCAGGCGGTCGGCGGCGAAATCGGTTTCGCCGCGCGCCAGCTTGCTGTCGTGGACCATCAGCCCGGCTGGTTTGTCGATCACGGCCAGCCATTGATCGGAGAATAGTGTCGCCAGCTTTAGTGTTTGTTGTTGCACAGTTTCTTCTTTCCGGGCTATGGGTCGTTCAAATCTGAGACACTCATGGACAGCGCACGGAAGCGATGGACGCAACCGGCGCCTGTATGTCAAAAAAGATCTCCAAGGAAATCCGCATGCAAACGCTTCGATCTATTCTCGCATTCGCCCTGGCATTGACGCTGGGACTGTCCGCAACCGGCCCCGCCCATTCCCGTACCGCACCGCCCGCCAAGGCGGGCATGGTCACGGGCCCCAGCATCGAAGGCATCAGCGAATACACGCTGCCCAACGGCCTGCGCGTGCTGCTGTTTCCCGACGCCACCAAACCCACCGTCACCGTCAACCTGGTCTATGGCGTGGGCTCGGTGAACGAGAACTACGGCGAAACCGGCATGGCCCACCTGCTGGAGCACCTGCAGTTCAAGGGCACGCCCACGCAAAGCGATATCAGCGGCGAGATGAAGAAGCGCGGCATCCAGTTCAACGCCACCACTTCGCTGGACCGTACCAACTATTTCTCCTCGTTCCCGGCCAACGACGACACCCTGACCTGGGTGCTGGGCATGGAAGCCGACCGCATGGTCCATTCCAACATCGCCAAGAAGGACCTGGACAGCGAAATGACCGTGGTCCGCAATGAACTGGAAAGCGGGGAGAACAATCCCGGCGGCGTGCTGTTCGAGCGCGTGCGCTCCACCGCCTACCTGTGGCACAACTACGGCAAGAGCACCATCGGCGCGCGCTCGGACGTGGAAGGCGTGCCGATCGACCGTTTGCAGGCGTTTTATCGCCAGTGGTACCAGCCCGACAACGCGACACTGATCGTGGCTGGGCGCATCGATCCGGAGAAGACCCTGCAACTGATCGCAGAAGACTTCGGCAAGATCGCCAAGCCGACGCGCGTGCTGCCGCGCTACTACACGGTCGAGCCCACCCAGGACGGCGAACGCGAAGTGACCGTGCGGCGCGTCGGCGATCTGAGCCTGACCGCCGTGGCCTATCACGTCCCGGCCGTCGCCCACGCCGACAACGCCCCGCTGAGCGTGCTCGGCGATCTGCTGGGCCACACGCCCGGCGGGCGCCTGCATAAAGCGCTGGTGGAAACCAAGCTGGCCGCAGGCGCGGGCGCCTTCGTCGAATCCATGCGCGACCCGGGCCTGTTCGGCGCTTACGTGGTGGTGCCCAAGGACGGCGACAGCGCCAAGGCGCAGGCCGAATTGTTGAAACAGGTGGAAAAACTGGCCGAACGACCGGTGACCCAGACCGAAGTGGACGAATCGCGCCAGCGCATCGCCAATTCCTTCGATCTCTATTTCACCGACGTCAACGCGGTGGGTATGGGTCTGTCGGAATACCTGGCGGCCGGCGACTGGCGATTGCTGTTCACTACGCGCGACGCGATCGACAAGGTCACCGCGGCCGACGTCAACCGCGTGGCTGCGGCTTACCTGAAATCGAGCAACCGCACGCTGGGCCGCTTCGTGCCCACCGAGAAGCCGGACCGCGCCGAGATCCCGGCCGCTCCGGACGCGGCCAAGGTGGTGGAAGGCTACAAGGGCCGCGCCGTCATGGCCGCGGGCGAAAACTTCGATCCCTCGCCGCAGAACCTGCAGGCGCGCACCCAGACGTTCACCCTGGGCGATGGCCTGAAAGTGTCCCTGTTGCCGAAAAAGACGCGCGGCGAGACCGTGGTGGTCAATGCGAATTTCCGCTTCGGCGACGTGGCCTCGGTCACCGGCCGCCAGAATGCGGCCGGCATGGCTGGCGCCATGCTGATGCGCGGCAGCAAGAGCATGACCCGCCAGCAGATCGACCAACGCTTCGAGGCATTGAAGACCCAGGCCAACATCGGCGGCAGCCTGCAGGGCGCGACGATCAATCTGCAGACGCGCAGCGCGCAACTGGCCGATGCGTTGGCGCTGGCGGCGGAAGTGCTGCGCAACCCCGCTTTCGCCGAAAGCGAATTCGAGCAGCTGCGCCTGCAGGCCATCACCGGCATGGAAGCTTCGCGCAAGGAGCCCGACAGCATCGCCGGCATGGCGCTGGCGCGGCACTTCGATCCCTGGCCGGTCGGCCACCCGCTGCATGTGCAGACGCTGGAGGAATCGCTGGCCGCGATGAAAGCGATGAAACTCGAAGAACTGGCCGCCTTCCATCGGGATTTCTACGGCACGGCCGAAGGCGAGATCGCGATCGTCGGCGACTTCGATCCTGCTGCAGTGAAGAAGCAGTTGGAAACCCTGTTCGCCGGCTGGCGCTCGCCGAAGCCTTTCGCGCCCATCGACACGCACTATTCTGCGGTGGCGGCCAAGCGCGAGCGCTTCGAGACCCCCGACAAACCCAACGCAGTGTTGCTGGCGCGGCAGAACCTGCCGCTGAAAGTGACCGATGAGGATTATCCGGCATTGATGGTGGCCAATCGCGTATTCGGCGGCGGCGCGCTCAAGTCTCGCCTGGGCGATCGCATCCGTCAGAAGGAAGGCCTCAGCTACGGCGTGGCCAGCGGCATCCGTGCCGACGACAGCCGCGACCGCCAGGACGACGCCGGCAGCTTCAGCATCCAGGCCATCGCCGCGCCGCAGAACATGGACAAAGTGGAAGCGGCGATGCGCGAGGAACTGGCCCGGTTGGTGAAGGATGGCATTACCGCCGAAGAGTTGCGCGATGCGGTATCCGGCACTCTGACCGAGCGCCAGCAGGCGCGCGCCGAGGACGGCAGCGTGGCCGACATGCTGGCCGACCAGCTCTATTACGGCCGCGACATGAAGTTCACCGAAGCGCTGGATGCGCGTTACCAGGCGTTGACTCTGGAACAGGTGAATGCCGCCATACGCAAATACCTGAAACCGGAAGCGTTGAGCGTCTGCAACGCCGGCGACTTCGCCAAGGCGGCGCAGGCCGCTCCCGCCGCCACCAAGTAACGCGCATCGTCTTCGCGACAACGGCCCGGATTCGGGCCGTTGTTGTTTTTGTAGGCCGTTCGATCGGCTAGGTGAGGCCGTGCCGCAACCACATCACCGCTTCCGCCTCGTCGGTGAACACGCGCGCGTGCATGCCGGCTTCCAAGGCGAATATTTCGCAGTACTCGATCCGCTCCAGCCCCATCGGTTTGACGTGCGCGATCCGCAACCGTTCCAGCGGCCCGCCCTTCATCATTTCGACCAGTTGCCGCCAGTGCTCTTCGGACAAGGGAGCGCCGGTCATCTCGTCTATCAGCAGCAAGCCGGCCGACGGCCGTTTGTCCAACTCCGCCACGATGGCCTGCCAGTAGGCCACGGTGCTGTCGAACGTGGCCTCGCCCTTGACCCGCGCCTTCAATCCGAACGGATGCGTGGAGAACACGATCTCGAAGGACGCCTGGGCCATCGCAACGATCCCCTGGGGCAAGGGGGCAATGCTATACCGATATTCCGGGGCAGCGATAAGTTTTCGTTGTCCGGACAGAACGCCCCGCGGCGCCGCCCCCGGAAGGAATCAACGTCGCGGCCACGCCGCCAGCAGCGCCCACAGCCCGCCCAGACCGGCGATCCACGACGAGGCGGGGATCGAGAGAATGCGTGGACCGCCCGCTTCGAAGCCGTACAGCACCGCCGCCACGATCAGCAGGCCGGTGCCGAGGATGGCGGCGACGATGCGGCGCTGCATGCCCTTCATGGTCGAGGCCAGTTCGTTGAGATCGCGCGAACGCAGCGCCAGCTCATGCTTGCCTTCCACCTGCTGCTTGAGCCAGGCATGCACCAGGCGCGGCATGTCCGGCGCGTGGGTCATGATTTCCGGCAGCCGCTTGCGCAGTTCCTGCACCGCACGCTGCGGACTGTAGCGCTCCAGCAGAATGCGTTCCAGCACCGGCTTGGCCACGGCCCAGATGTCGAGCTGCGGGTCCAGCTGGCGGCCGACGCCTTCGATGTTCAACAGCGTCTTCTGCAGCAGGATCAGTTGCGGCTGCAGGGTGAGTTCGTATTTCTGCGCGGTGCGGAACAGCTTCACCAGCACTTCGGCCAGCGAGATCTCCGACAGCGGGCGGGTGAAGTACGGCTCGCACACCGAACGCGCCGCCGCTTCCAGTTCGTCGATGCGCACCGTAGCCGGCATCCAGCCCGCTTCCACATGCAGCTCGGCGATGCGCCGGTAGTCCTTGTTGAAGATGGCCATGAAATTCTCGGCCAGGTAGTACTGATCTTCCTGCGACAGCTGGCCCATGATGCCGAAGTCCAGCGCGATGAAGCGCGGGTTCGACTTGCGCGCGGGGTCGCTGTCGACCCAGATGTTGCCGGCGTGCGCATCGGCGTGGAAGAAATTGTCGCGAAACACCTGCGTGTAGAAAACGCGCACGCCCTTGGCCGCCAATGCCTTGCGGTCGATGCCTGCGGTGTCGAGCGCGGCGATGTCGTCGGAGGGAATGCCGCGCACGCGCTCCATGGTCAGCGCGCGCTCGGCGGTGTGGCTCCAGATGATCTCGGGGATGTAGAGATCGTCCGAGTCCAGCCACATGCGCCGCATCACGCTGGCGTTGCCGCCCTCGCGCTGCAGGTCGAGCTCGGCGGCCAGCGTGGTCTCGATCTCGGCCACGATCTCGCGCGGCCGGATCTTGTCGGCGCTGGGGTGGGCGCGGTCGACCAATGCAGCCACGGAATTGAGCAGCGAGATGTCCGCGGCGATCTGCTTCTCGATCTTCGGGCGCAGCACCTTCACCACCACCTCGCGCCCGCCAGCCAGCGTCGCCGCGTGCACCTGGGCGATGGAAGCCGACGCCAGCGGCGTGGTGTCGAAGGATTCGAAGGCCTCGGTGACCGGCCTTCCCAACGCCTGTTCGACGATGGCGCGTGCGGTTTCTCCGTCGAAGGGCTTGACCCGGTCCTGCAATTGGGAGAGTTCGTCGGCCACGTCCGGCGGCACCAGGTCGCGGCGCGTGGACAGGATCTGGCCGAACTTGACGAAGATCGGGCCAAGCTCCTGCAGCGCCAGGCGCAAACGCGCGCCGCGCGATTGCGCGGCGATGGCCGCGGACGCGCGCGGCACGAACGGACGCGCCAGTTTCAGCCAACGCTCGGCCGGGGTGTCGTCCAACAGATCGTCCAGCCGGTAGCGCAACAGCACCCGGCCGATCTTGCTGGCGCGCAGCGCGGCCCTCACGCGACGCTCCCGCGCAGACGCTCGACCTTTGCCTGCAAGCGCTCCACGTCGTCGCGCAGGGCGTCGACATCGTCGTGGAAGGCATTGAGTTCCGCGCGGCCGACCACGTCGCGCGACTCCTCGGTGACGAACTCGGCGGCATTCTGGGCCAGATTCAAGCCCGCGCTACGCAACTGGCGCAATGCGCCGCGCGCGGCATTGGCGATCTGCACGCCGACGATTTCTCCGAACACGGAAACGAACGGCTGTTGCCAGTCGGGATCGAAACGCTCCGCCAGCGTCTGCAGGCGACGGGCCAGTTCGGCGTCTCCGGAAACGCGCACGCGCCCGACCGGAGCGGCGTTGTCCTTGCGCAGCGCATTTCCCATAAAGGCCGGCAGTTGTCCCAGCAGACCGCCCAGCGTGCTGTGGACCGCCAGATCGGGCTCCTCCGAAGGCTCGACCGGACCCACCTGCAGGCGCTCGCCCGCCACGCCGATCCGCAAAGCCAGTGCGGGGGCCTCGAGCGACAGCTCGATCTTGCGGCCGTCCAGCGGCTTCAACGCCTCGCGCGTATCGGGGTCCAGCGCCAGGGCGCGGTTGAGCGCGGCTTCGAGCGCGCGGCCCGCGAGCGGTTTGAGGGAATCGAACGGAGAAGTAGCCATGCCGGCATTCTAACCGCTCGGCACGGGCGGCCCGGGGCTCGCTTTCAGGTGGCGCCTGTGCGCAGGGAGTGCTTCAGCCTTGCGAGGCCTTCGTCGAAGCTCACCCGTGGCCGGTAACCGAAGTCGCGCGTGGCCGGGGCCATGTCGTACCAGTGCGCGGTGCTGAGTTGTTCGGCGAGGAAGCGCGTCATCGGCGGCTCGCCTTTCAGCGGCAGTATTTTCCACAGCGTCTCGCACATCGCGCCGATGCGGTAAGCGGCCTTGAACGAGAGATGCTTCTCCACGCGCGGCGCACCGGCGGCGTCGAGCAGCGCGTTGAGCAATTCGCCCATCGGCTTGGGTTCTCCATTGGAAATGAAGTAAACCCGGCCGGCGCAGGCCGAGCCGACGGCAAGATGCTCGAAAGCGTCGAAGTGCGCCTGCGCGGCATTGTCGATGTAGGTGGTGTCGACGAGGTTGCTGCCATCGCCGACGATGCGCAGCCGGCCGGACTTCGCGCGTTCCACCAGACGCGGCAGGATCTGCTGGTCGCCCGGCCCCCAGATCAGGCGCGGGCGCAATGCGATGGTGGCGAGCGTGGCGTCGTTCGCGGCCAGCACCGCTTTCTCGGCGATGGCTTTTGTCTCGGCGTAAGGCGCCTGGAAGTCCTCGCCGTAAGGCACGTCGTACGCGGTGCCGCCTTCGACCGGATGGGTGGCGCGATGGGTGACGCTGGGCGTGGAGGTGTAGACCAGCTTGCCGATACCGTGGGTGCGGCAGGCGTCGAGCACGTTCTGCGTGCCGGTCACGTTGGCCGAGTAGTAACTTTTATAGCTGCCCCACGCGCCGGCCTTGGCCGCATTGTGGAAGATCGCTTCCACTCCATCGGCCGCATGGGTCAGCGCATGCGCATCGGCCAGATCGCCCTGCACCTGGCCGACGCCAAGCGCGGCTAATACCGGATAGTGGCCGCGATTGAAGCTGATGACTTTGTGGCCGCGTTCGACCAGGCCGCGGCATAGCGCCTGCCCGAGGAAACCGCCGCCGCCTGTGACAAGGATTTTCATGCTTCGCTTCTGCCTTTGGCCCCCTCCCCTGCGAATGCAGGGGAGGGTTGGGGAGGGGTTGAGTCGGCCGCCCGGATTATTTCCGAAAGAACCTGCTCTGTTCTCAGCAACACATCATCATTCCAGAAACGCAGAACTCTGTAGCCATTGCATTGCATCCGTTCGGTCCGCCTTTGGTCGTACTCGGTCTGCAGCAGATGTTGTCCTCCATCCAGCTCAATCACCAACCTGATGGAGGGTGCAGCGAAATCAGCGATATATCCAGCGACCGGATACTGCCGTCTGAACTTGACTCCGTTGATTTGTCGGCCCCTCAGATGCTGCCAGAGTTTGCGTTCGGCGTCGGTAGAGTCGTTGCGCAGGTTACGAGCGCTGTTCCATATGGGCTGCATCCCTGCGCTCCGGAGTTGAGATGCTTCCAAGCTAGCAGCGGGCTGCCGTGGGATCTGTCAGAAAACCACCCGGTGACGGCTTCACCCCCTCCCAACCTCCCCCTGCCTTCGCAGGGGGAGGGGCTAGGCCTGCGTCGCTGCCCACATCGCCAACTTCTCCCGCCCGATCTTGGCGTTGTGACGGATGTCGACCGGAAAAGCCGGGTGGCAGAGGAACCGTTCGATGCTTTTCGTGTGCGCGTGAGCCGCCGCAATCGCTTGTAGCTCATCGACGATGCGGGCACGGTGGCTTGCTGGAACCTGCGGCTGCAATTCATAGCAGAGCAATGGCTCCTGCCGTCCCTGCGATCCGACGCCGACCAGCGCCGTGCGCTTCACATCCGGATGCGTGTTGAAAACCGGTTCGACCTGTTCGGTGTACAGCGGCCCGGCCAGCGTTTCCACGCGCTGCGTCTTGCGTCCGCAGAACCACAGCCTGCCCTGCTCGTCGAAATAACCGACGTCGCCCATACGGTGCACCACCCGCTCGCCGCCATCGGGCAACGACTCGCGCACTTTCGCCGCAAGCGTGGCCGCTTCGCGATTGAAATAGCTGTCGGTGGCGGTGGGGCCGGCGACGGTGATTTCGCCGACCACGCCCTGTGCGACCGGCGATGCGTCGGACCAGCGCGCTATCGGCGCATCGTCGATGGCGATGATGCGCACTTCATTGGGCGCGACCGGGCGGCCGACGCAGGTGCCGGCGCCCGCTTCGGTCTGCGCGCGCGTGCTTTGCAGTTCGCGGCCTTCGATCACCGCGACCGGCAAGCATTCGGTGGCGCCGTAGGGCGTCCAGAACTGCGCGTCTTCAGGCAGCAGCGCGCGGATCTTCTCCACCACTTCCGGCGGCACCGGGGCGCCGGCGGAAGTGACGCGCATTACGCCGGAGAGTTTCTCGCCGTGATCGGCCAGCACGCGCATCAACGCGGGCGAGCCGAACAGCTGGGTCACGCCGTACTTGCGGATGGCATGCAGCAGCTTGCGCGGGTCGGCGCTGGCGGGCCGGGTCGGATCCATGTCGGGAATCACCGAGGTCAGCCCCAGCGCAGGATCGAACAGGGCGAACGGCGGAAAGGTCGGCAGATCCACGCCGCCCGGCTGCATGCCGAACGCATTGCGCAGCAGCTCGATCTGGGCCACGAAATGTCGATGGCGGTACACCACTCCCTTGGGCACGCCGGTGGAACCGCTGGTGAAGAGAATGCCGGCGATGTCGTCCGGCTGGGTGTCGGCGAGCTGCGCACCCGCGTCGGCGCCCAGGCGCTCGACTTCAACCAACGTGGTTCCGCCCCAACCGAAACGCGAACCCACCGTGACCAGTTTTTTCGCGCTGCGCGCCCAGCCCAGGATCAGCCGCGCGATGTGCGCCAGCGGGATGCCGATGAAGGCCTCCGGTTGCGCTTCATCCAGGCACTGCTTCAGCGCGCGGCGGTCGATGCCCGGATCGACCAGCACCGGCACTGCGCCGGTTTTGAACAGCGCGAACATCAACAGGAAGAACTCCGGCGACGGCCGCACCATGATCACCGTGCGCGTGCCGCGGACGATGCCGTGCTTGGCCAGACCCGCGGCGATCGCATCGCTGCGCGCGTCGAGTTCGGCGTAGGTCAGGGCGACATCGTAGTTGGCGAAACCATCGCCGCCGCGCGAACCGGGGCAGCGTATCGCCACCTGCTGCGGCCGCTCGCGGGCCAGCCCAGGCAACACCGCGGCGATGTTGCAGGTCTCGCTCATGCCAGCGGATGCGTATCCAGGAATTCGCGGATCGCCGGCACCAACTCAACCTGCTTGTCTTCCAGCACGTAGTGGCCCGCGTCTTCGAAGGCGGTCGTCTGCGCGTTCGGCAAGGCCTTCTTGAAACCGGCGAGAAAGTGCTTGTCGAACACGAAATCCTTCAGCCCCCAGCCGATGAAGGCCGGACGGTCGGCGAATTGCGGCAGGCGCTGCCCCGCTGCTTCCACCAGCGCCCAGGCCTTGTCGCCCGGATGCAGCGGAATGTCCTGCATGAAGCGCAGCGTGCTGATCCGGTTGGCCCAGTTGTTGTACGGCGATACGTAGGCGCGGCGCACGTCGGCCGGCATTTTCGTTTCCACGCCCTGGTAGGAGGCGCCGCTGGAAAACGCATTGAAGGCGCGGATGATGAAGGCGCCGAACTTGGAATCGCGCCCCAGCGACAGCTGCCACGGCATCTTCTTGGCCGACGGCAAAGGAAACGCAGCCGTGTTGGTGATCACCAGGCGCTTGACTTGCGCGGCGTGGGTCAGCGCCCAGCCGAAGCCGATCATGCCGCCCCAATCGTGCACGGCCAGCGTCACCGGCCCGGTAATTCCCAGGTGGTCGAGCAACGTGGACAGGTCGTCGACACGCGATTGCAGCGTGTAGTCGTAATCGCGGTCGTCGGGCTTGTCGGAGAAGCCCATGCCGATGTGGTCGGGCACGATGCAGCGGTAGCGCTTTGCAAGAGCCGGGTCGCTGAGCCCCGACACCAGATTGCGCCAGTAATAGCTCCACGACGGATTGCCGTGCAGCATCACGATTACTTCGCCCTCGCGCGGACCTTCGTCGAGATAGCTCATCGACAGGCCGGGACGCACCTCGAACTTCTTCGGCGTGAAGGGATAACCGGGAAGATTCATCGTCTGCTAGCGTCCCAAAATGAAAGGGCCGGCGAACCGGCCCCAGTAATCAATCGCCGGTCTGCTTACCAGACCACTTCGGCCATCGAGCAGTTCAGGCCCGAACCGATGCCCAGCAGCGCGATGCGGTCGCCCTTCTTCAGGCGGCCCAGCTGTTTGAGCTTGCTCAGCACGATCGGCACGCTGGCCGGGCCGATGTTGCCGTGCTCGCCGAAGATGGTCAGCACTTTCTTGGGATCGATGCCGAAGGCCTTGATGAAGGCCTGGGTATGCACCTGGCTGACCTGGTGGATGACGAACTGGTCCAGCTCGTCCACCACCCAGCCCAGCGCGATCTTGGCGGCGACGAAGGTCTTCTGCGCCAGCTTCAGGCCTTCGATCAGCAGCATGCGGGTGTCGGTGACCATGCGGTCCAGGTTGCCGCGGCACAGGGTGTTCCACTGCGTGGCGGCCTTGGTCACGCCGCCCTTGTAGCGCGGCGCGTCCGGGGTCAGGTCGCTGCGCGACATGACCATGGCCGCGGCGCCGCAACCCAGGGTCAGGGTGGCCAGTTCGTTGCGGAACTGCTCTTCGGTGACGTCGGGCGACTGCATGCGCTCCAGGGTCATCTTGTAGGCGAGGTTGGCGGTTTCGCCGTCCACGACCAGCGCGTAATCGATCTCGCCGCGTTCCAGCATGCGGGCGGCGATGTCCATGCCGTTGATGAAGGCCAGGCAGGCGTTGGCGACGTCGAAGTTCTGGCAGTTCTCGCCCATGCCCAGGTTGCCGGACACGATGCTGGCGGTGGACGGTTCCAGGAAATCGCGGCTGACCGAGGTGTTGACCAGCAGGCCGATCTGGTCGGCGGTCACGCCGGCGTCTTCCAGCGCCAGACGCGCGGCCAGGGTGGCCACGTCGGAGGCTTGCTGTTCGTCGTCCCACAGGCGGCGCGCGTGGATGCCGGCGATGTCGCCCAGCACGTCGGTGCGGATGCCCAAACGGTCCATGGTGGGCTTCAACTGTTCGTTGATGGCTTTGGAAGTCAGGGTGTGCGGCGCATCGATATGCGCCAGTCCCGCGATGGAGACGTTCTGGAAGAGCATCTAGGTAAGCGCCGAGGCTGGCCGGAGGGGCGACAAGGGTACCGGCTTCCGTGCCTTATCGCACCTTTCGCCCCAAGGTAGGCCGGGGCTACGCCCCCGACACGCGGGGGATTCGGGTTCCGATGGTCGGGGGTGTAGCCCCGACCTACTTCAGCGGCGGCTGCAGCGGTAGGCGGCGAAGCGCTGTTCGCCGTTGGCCGGGTCGCCCAGCGGCTGCACCGTGTTGGCCTGGATGCCCGGCGCCTCGTTGCGGGCCAGGGTTTCCAGCTCGTCGCGCACGCGCAGGGCGTTGCGCTCGTAGAAAGCCACGCTGTCCTTGACCGACACCGAGACCTCGCCACGCTTCTCGCACTCGGCCGGCGCCGCGCCGGCGGCGATCACTCGCACGCCGCTGGCTTCGGGGGCCATCTGCACCCAGGTGCAGCCGGAAAGGATCAGGACCAGGGAAGCGGCGATCAGGGGCAGACGCATGGGGAGAATCCTGTTTGCGGGGTGCGCGCTGGAGTATGTGGCGGGAGTTATGAACCGCGCTGGTCTCCTCCCTTGCTTCGCAAGATAAGGAGCGCGAAGTAGGTCGGCCCTACGTGGCCGACGCACGGGGAGTTCCGGTTCCCGTGCGTCGGGGGCGTAGCCCCGACCTACCGGGGGCAGAGCTTACTTCGCGGGCTTCACCGGCTTGCCATCGGAATCGAGCACGCTGACTTCGCCCAGATTCAGGGCGCGCACCGGCGCCTCGATCTTGGACAGGTCGCCGACCACCACGTACATCAGCGAAGCCGGCACCAGCGTCTTGGCCGCAGCGGTCACATCGGCCGCGGTCATAGCATCGTTGCGGGCCTTGTACTGGACGATGTAGTCGTCCGGGCGGCCGTAGCGCAGGTTGCTGCTGATCTGGCCTTGCACCGCCGCTGCGGTTTCGTAGCCGCCGGGCAGGCTGAGCGTGTTGCTGGCGCGGATCTTGGCGATCTCGGCGGTAGTGGCCGGCTTCTGGCCGCTGGCGAAGGCGGTGATTTCCGAACGCAGTTCCTTGATCGAATCGGCGGTCTTGTCGGTCTGCACCGCGGCCGAAGCGAACCACGGGCGCTGGCCCAGGGTGTTGCTGGCGTTGCTGTAGGAACCGTAGGCCCAGTGTTTGTCCTCGCGCAGATTCATGTTCAGACGCGAGCTGAACTCGCCGCCCAGCACGCCGTTGGCGAAATCGAAGTCGATGGTGCCGGCATCGCCGGTGGGCGGGATCAGCTGGCCGACGTAGACGTTGGACTGGGTCGCCCCCGGCTGGTTGATCAGATAGACGTGGTTGGCCGCAGGCGCGGCGACCTTGGAGACCGACGGCAGGGCCGGCGCGTCGGCGGGCGTCTTCCAGTCGCCGAAGCGTTTTTCCAGCAGCGGCAGGACCTGCTTCAAGGTGGTGTCGCCGACCACCACGATGCGGGCCTTGTCCGGCTGCAGCCAGTTGTCGTGATAGGCGACCAGGTCGTCGCGGGTCAGCGAGGCGATGGAGGCCTCGGTGCCGCTGCCAGTGAACGGAATGGCGTAGGGGTGGCCCTGACCGTACAACAGCGGCGGCATGATGCGCATCGCCGCGGTCTGCGGCCGCGCCTTCTCCTGCTTGATGCCGGCGATCCAGGTGGCGCGCACGCGCTCCACTTCTTCCGGTGCGAAGGTCGGACGGCGCAGCACATCGGCCAGCAGGTCCAGCGATTCGGGCAGCTTTTCGCTCAGCGCGGACAGGCCGACGGACGAGTAATCCAGGCCGGCGCCGACGCCGATCTGCGCGCCCAGGTCTTCCTGGCGCGCGGCCAAGTCCAGCGCGGTGTAGTTGCCTGCGCCTTCGTCCAGCATCTGCATGGTGAAGTTGGCCGTGCCCAGCTTCTTGCCCAGGTCGGCGGTGTAGCCGCCCGGGAATTCCACCGACAGCTGCACCACCGGCGT
The DNA here is from genome assembly GCA_036383995.1 of Pseudoxanthomonas sp. Taxonomy (GTDB): domain Bacteria; phylum Pseudomonadota; class Gammaproteobacteria; order Xanthomonadales; family Xanthomonadaceae; genus Pseudoxanthomonas_A. The sequence continues at coordinate 11,003 of DASVNG010000052.1, read as the reverse complement.
TTCATGGCGCTCGGCCAGCACCACTTGCATGCCGTTGGAGAGCGTGGCGCGTTCCAGCGCCGGGAACTTCAGCGCGGGAAAGCTGGTGGTCTTGGGTACGCCGGTGCTGCGGTCGATGTCGGTCTTGACCGTCTTGAACTTCGGATCGACCGACGGAACCGCGGCCGGCTTGCTGGCGGGCGCTGCCTGCACGGTTTCCGGCAGCGAGGAGGCCGGCGTTTCGCTGGGCTGCACCACCAGGGTGTGCGAACCGACGCCCAGCCACTTCCTGGCCACCACCTGCACGCTGGCCGGGGTGGCCGCGTCGATGTCGGCCAGGTCGGTCTTGTAGCAGTCCGGCTTGCCGGTATAGACCGCGCACTGGGCCAGCACGTCGGACTTGCCGCCGAAGCCGCCGATGCGTTCGATGCCGCGCACGAAGCTGGCGCGCGTGGTGACCTTGGCGCGTTCGAGTTCTTCGGCGGTCGGGCCTTCGGTGATCAGGCGCTGCAGTTCTTCGTCCATCACCTTCTCGACCTTGGCCGCGTCCACGCCGTCCTTGACCGTGGCCACCAGGAAGAAGGTGCCGCTCAGCTCGCTGCTCCAGGCATAGGCGCTGGCGTTGTCGGCGATCTTGTCTTTGTGGACCAGGCGCGTGTCGAAGCGCGAGGACGCGCTGCCGCCCAGCACCTGGGCGAACAGGTCCAGCAGGGTGGCGTCCTTGCTGCCCAGTTCGGCCACCGGCCAGGCGCGGTAGATGCGCACCTGCGGCACGCGGTCGGGCACGGTCTCGCGCGTGTCCTGGGTGCGCTTGGGGATATTGGTCGGCATGTCGGCCAAGGTGGCGCTGGCGGGGATATCGCCGAAATATTCGGTGACTTTCTGCTTGGCGGTCTTCAGGTCGATATCGCCGGCCAGCACCAGCACCGCGTTGTTGGGGCCGTACCAGCTCTTGAACCAGGTCTTCACGTCGTCCAGCGTGGCCGCGTCCAGATCGGCCATGGAACCGATGGTCTGCCAGCTGTAAGGATGGCCGGCCGGATACAGCGCTTCGAAGATCTTGGCGCTGATGCGGCGGCCGTAGGGCTGGTTCTCGCCCTGGCGCTTTTCGTTCTGGACCACGCCGCGCTGCTCGTCCAGCGATTTCTGGTCGATCGCGCCCAGCAGGTGGCCCATGCGGTCCGATTCCATCCACAGCGCCATGTCCAGGGCGGTGGTGGGCACGTTCTGGAAGTAATTGGTGCGGTCCTGGTTGGTGGTGCCGTTCTGGTCGGTCACGCCGACCAGTTCGTAGGGTTCGAAGTATTCGGCCTTGTGGTTCTCCGAGCCCTGGAACATCAGATGCTCGAACAGATGGGCGAAGCCGGTGCGGCCGGGCTGTTCGTTCTTGCTGCCCACGTGGTACCACAGGTTCACCGCCACCACCGGCGCCTTGCGGTCGGTATGCACAATCACCCGCAGGCCATTGGGCAGGGTGAACTCGTCGTACTTGATCTCGACCTGCGCACCACCGGCAGGCTTGGCCTGCGCAGTTTGCGGTGAGGCCACCAGTCCGGTCAGCGCGGTCGAGAGGGCGACGGCAAGCAGGGCGGCACGCGGATGGCGGGAAATGCGCATCTGATATTCCTTTATTGATGGTGGGTCTGCGGGTAGCCCGTGATGCTAGCGAGCGCGGCCGGTCATTACACTAGGCCACAAGGCATGGTCGTAAGGCGGGTGCTGGTATGGAAGGCAGGACGGGCGCGCAACGTTGTCTGGTCACCGGGGCCAACCGCGGACTGGGCCTGGAACTGTGCCGGCAACTGCTGGCGCGGGGCGACCGGGTGGTCGCCGCCTGCCGTCACCCGGGCAAGGCCACCGCGCTCAATACCTTGGCCGGCGAGTATCCCGGGCGGTTGCATGTGACGCCCCTGGATGTGGCCGAACCCAAAAGCCATGCGGCCCTGGCCCGCGAACTGCCGCTGCTGACCGATGGCGAGCCGCTGGATCTGCTGATCAACAATGCCGGCGTACTGCGCGGCGGCGAGCGCTACGGCAGCGTGCAGGCCTCCGATCTGGAAACCAGCTTCCGCACCCATGCGCTGGGGCCGTTCCTGCTGGTGCAGGCGCTCACCCCGCAACTGGCCGACGGAGCGCGGGTGGCCAACATTTCTTCGGAAATCGGCTCGATCGGCCTGCGCCAGGAATTCCGCACGCCCAGCTACGCCATCGGCAAAGCCGCGCAGAACATGGCGACCTCGTTGCTGGCGCAGGCCCTGGCGCCGCGCGGCATTCTGGTAGTGGCGTTGCATCCGGGCTGGGTGCGCACCGACATGGGCACCGAGCGCGCCGCGCTCAGCCCGCAGGAGTCGGCGCACGGCTTGTTGCAGGTGATCGGCGGACTGCAAGCGCGCGACTCCGGCGCTTTTCTCGATTGGCAAGGGCAAACCCTGCCCTGGTGAGGCGGATCGGCGATCCGGGTTCAACCTTTTTTCCCTTAAGCGCATCACAACCACTGTCCAGAAAGCTGGCCGGGTGACTTTCCTTCGCTCGTAAAAGGGGGTCACACGCGACGGGATCGAACGTCTTTGACAACGATCCGGTCACCCACCGGACACCCGGGCGGACGGACGGACACCTTTCTCCACGACGCATTTGCAATTAAATCAATAACTTGAAGTTGGCACGGCGTCTGCATTACTCCCTTGCAAGCACAGCCAACCCAACCAAATCTGACTAATAGCTGAACAAAAGAACTGCAAATGCAAGTTCTACTTGACCGATCTGATTAGGTGTACTACATTACTACCACACCACCCAACAACGACACTAAAGAGGCCCAACACCATGAACACCAAGACCCTCCTGCCGCTGACCGCCGCCGCCCTGTTCGCCGTTTGCGCCGGCTCCATGCTGATCTCCAGCCAGTCCTATAACGAAGCCAAGGCCGCGCCGGTCGCCAGCCACATCGTCGACCTGCCGACCGTCACCGTCCGCCCGGCGTTCGAAGACGCGGCGTACTACCAGGCCAACAAGATCGTCGACCTGGCCGCCGTCACGGTACGCCCGGCCGCCGAAGACCTGGCCTACTTCCTGGCCGACAACACCGCACGCATCGTCGACATGCCGGTCGTGACCGTGCGTCCGTCGGTGGAAGATGCCCAGATCGTCGTCGTCGGTGCCGCCAGCCTGGCCCAGCAGCTGGCCTCGCGTTGATCGCTTGAAGCGCAACACCCCGCATTAATGCAATAACCCGCTTCAAGCATCGCCGAGAGCAGTACGGCAGCGCGCCGATAGAGCCAGCGCCCCGTAGAATCCGTGCGATGAGCAACAACGACACCGCACGCGCACTCGATCTGGACGTGCTGCTGTACCAGCCGGAGATTCCACCGAACACCGGCAACGCCATCCGCCTCTGCGCCAATACCGGCGCGCGGCTGCACCTCATCGAACCCCTGGGTTTCGATTTGCAGGACAAGCAGCTTCGACGCGCCGGCCTGGATTACCACGAATACGCCACGCTGCAGGTGCACGCTTCGCTCGAAGCCGCCCTGGCCGCGATCGCGCCGCGACGCCTGTTCGCCTTGAGTACCCGCGGCACCCAACGTTACGACCAGCCGAGCTACCGCTCCGGCGACGCCTTGCTGTTCGGCCCCGAAACCCGCGGCCTGCCTGCCGAGGTGCTGGAAAGCCTGCCGCCGGAACAGCGCCTGCGCCTGCCGATGCGGCCGGACAACCGCAGCCTGAATCTTTCCAACAGCATCGCCGTGGTGGTGTTCGAAGCCTGGCGGCAGATCGATTTCGCCGGCGGAAACTGACCCTAACTTCGCACGCGGGACGGGCCATGACCCTTTCTACCGCCGCAACGAGTGCGCGCATCGAGTCGAACGGTTCATCCAGCGCGATCCATGCTTATCCGCACCCGCTCTTTCACCAAAAACTCGCGTACAACGCGCACAGGATCGCAACCACCGCCACGCTGGCGATATTGAACGAGGCGGTGGTCGCATAACTGACGTCGCCGGTCTTGATGCGGTCGCTGACGCCGGAGGCCTTGCCCGCCAGCGACACCACGATGGCCAGCGCCAGGGCCAGCAGGAACACCAGGCCGACGCGGTCCATGAACGGCAGCGACGGCCACGCCAGCTTCAACACCACCGAGAGCGCGAACGAACCGATCGCCGCGGCCAGCGCGCCGGCCTCGTTGGCGCGCTTCCAGAACAGGCCCAGCACGAAAATCACCACGATGCCCGGAGTGAAGAAGCCTGTGTATTCCTGGATGTATTGGAAACCCTGGTCGAAACTGCCCAGCAACGGACGCGCGGTCAGGATGGCCAGGAGGATGGACACCGTGGCCGCGATGCGGCCGACGCGCACCAGTTTGGTTTCGTCGTGGTTCTTGCGCTGCTTGGCGTAGAAGTCCAGGGTGAAAATGGTGGCGACCGAATTGATCTTGGACGCCAGCGACGCCACGATGGCCGCGACCAGCGCCGCGAACACCAGGCCCAGGATGCCGCTGGGCAGGATCGCCATCATGGTCGGGTAGGCCTGATCCGGGCGCGGCAGATCTTTGGCCAGCACCACCGCGGCGATGCCCGGCAGCACCACGATCACCGGCATCAGCAACTTGAGGAAGGCGGCGAAAACCACGCCTTTCTGCGCCTCCTTGATGTCCTTGGCCGCCAGCGCGCGCTGGATGATGTACTGGTTGAAGCCCCAGTAGCTGACATTCATGATCCACATGCCGCCGATCAGCACGCTCAGTCCCGGCAGATCCTTGTAGAAGGGACTGTCCTTGGACAGGATCATGTGGAAATGCTCGGGGTGCGCCTGCCACAGCTTGCCGAAGCCGGCCACGATGCCGGCGCCATCGCCGATCTTGCCGAGCGTCAGCGCCGACACCAGCAAACCGCCCAGCACCAGCAGCGACACCTGCACGATATCGGTCAGCGCCACCGCTTTCAGCCCGCCGTACAGCTGATAGGCCAGCGCGAAAATCCCCAGCAACGCCAGCGCCAGCATCTGGTCCATGCCGGTGACCTGCGCGACGGCCAGCGAACCCAGCCACAGGATCGAGGTGAGGTTGACGAAGACGTACAGCCCCAGCCAGAACACCGCCATCAGCGTGCGGATCCTGGTGCCGTAACGCTCTTCCAGGAACTGCGGCATGGTGTAGATGCCGTTGCGCAGGAAGATGGGCAGGAAGAACTTGCCCACGATGAGCAGAGTGATCGCCGCCATCCATTCGTAGGAGGCGATCGCCAGGCCGATGGCGTAGCCGGAACCGGACATACCGATGATCTGCTCGGCCGAGATGTTGGCTGCGATGAGCGAAGCGCCGATGGCCCACCACGGCAGCGATTTTCCGGCGAGGAAATAATCCTTCGCCGATTTCTGGTGCCCGCCCTTCTCGCGCGAAACCAGTTGCGCCAGCACGAAAATGCCGACCAGGTAGGCCAAAACGATACCGATATCGATCGGGGATAGTGTCATTTCAGCCTCAACTGCAAATCTGGTCGGCAAGGGCCGGCAGCGATGCCGGCGAAGGAAGCGCGTCGTGGATCGTCAGGGTTTGGGGCACTTGAACACGTGGTCGGCCTCGTTGATCGCACCCAACGCCACCCGCGACAGCGAGAATTGCAAGGCGCCCGCAGTCTCCAGCCGCATCGGCTGGTTCAACTTCGTAAGATCGGCGCCCGCTGCGCCGAAGCACTTCAACGGCACTCCCAGCGTGGTCCATTGCTCTTTCGGCAACGCCGCCAATGCATCGCGCAGAGGCAACGCCGCAGCGCAGCCCTCGCCGCAGGCCACGCCCAGATTCACCTCCGCTTGCGGCACCGTTTCCGCACGCAGGGTCAGCACCAGCATCACGTCGCCGTTGGATTCGCGCAGCACATCGAAGGGGGCGTCGGCCAACAGGAACGCACTGGCCTTGCCGGTGCCGGACCAGGTGAAGCGCAAGGCGTCTTCCTGCGCTTTGTGGTCCACCGCGGCGACGCGGAGGCTGTCGTCGTGCACCGCGGCGGGCAGCGTAGTGACCTTGGTCGCATGGCCCTGCGCGTTTTCCAGGCGCAGGCCCGTGCCCGGCGCCGCGCGCCCGCGGGCGAAGTAGACGCCGGCGACTTTCTGTTCGCCCGACAGTCCCGACACTTCCGGCAACGGCGCGACGTCGCCTTTATCGGCATAGGTCAAGCCATAGCCGAAAGCGAACTGCGGCGAGTAATCCTTCTGCCCGACGTTGTTGGCGAACTGTATGGCGGTGCGCGGCCAGGAGAAGCTCAGCTTGCCCTTGAAGTCGTACGCCGCTTTGCCTTGCGCATCGCGCAAGAGGACATCGGCGATGCCCGCGCCTTCCGATCCGGGCAGCCACGCCGCCACGAACGCATCGGCAGCGTTGATCTCGCGGTTCACCCACAAGGGCCGGCCGCTCAGGAACACCGCGACCACCGGAATGCCTTCGGCCTTCAGGCGCTTGATCAGCTGCAGGTCGCTGTCGTCGCCGGGCTTGTAGGACAGATCGGGAATGTCGCCCTGGAATTCCGCGTAGGGATTTTCGCCGAACACCACGATGGCGGCATCGGGTTTGTTTTTGTATTTTCCATCCACCGCCAGTTCGGCGTTGCCGCCGGCGGCCTTCACCTGCGCCTGCAAGCCTTCCCAGATGGAATCGGCATTCGGATAGTCCGCACGCGTGGTGCCCGTGCCCTGCCAGTTCAATGTCCAGCCGCCGGACTGCTTGCCGACATCGTTGGCGCCGTCGCCGGCCACCAGAAGCGTCTTGTGCGGATCCAGCGGCAGCACGCCGCCCTGGTTCTTCAGCAGCACCAGCGATTCGCGCACGGCCTGGCGCGCCACCGCACGGTGTTCGGGCGCGCCCAGCAATTCGAACTTGCCGCCCAGCGGCCGCTGCGAAGGCTTGCCGGCCTCGAACAGGCCAAGGCGGAACTTCACCCGCAGAATGCGCCGCACCGCATCGTCCAACCGTTCCATCGGCAGTGTGCCGGCTTTCACCGCCGCTACCGCGGTCTCATAAAAGCCTTTCCAGCTATCGGGCGCCATCGCCATGTCCAGACCCGCCACGATGGTGGCCGGACAGTTGTCGTTGGTGCAGCCCTTGACCTGACCATGGCCGTTCCAGTCGCCCACCACGAAGCCGCCGAACTTCATCCGCTCTTTCAGCACTTCGGTCAGCAGATGCCGGTTGCCGTGCATCTTCTCGCCGTTGACGCTGTTGAATGACGCCATGACGGTCTGCGCACCGGCCGCGATGGCGGGCGGATAACCGGCCCCGTGCAGGCGCGCCAGCTCGGCTTCGTCGATCTTGGTATCGCCCTGGTCCTTGCCGCCGGTAGTGCCGCCGTCGCCCAGGAAATGCTTCACCGACACCATCACGTGCGAGCCGTCCAGGAAGTCGGGCGCGCCCGCTTTTCCTTGCAGTCCTTCGACCATCCTGCCGGCGAAGCTGGCCACCACGTCGGGCGATTCCGAATAGCCTTCGTAGCTGCGTCCCCAGCGATCGTCCTGCGGCACCGCCACAGTCGGCGCGAACGCCCATTCCATGCCGGTGGTACGCGTTTCCACCGCGGTGACCTTGCCGATCCGCTCCATCAGGTCCGGATTGCGGGTCGCGCCCAGGCCGATGTTGTGCGGGAACAGCGTCGCGCCGACGATGTTGCTTTGGCCGTGCACCGCATCGATGCCGAACACGATGGGAATGGCCTTGCCGCCCTGCGATGTATCCATCGACGCTTCGTAGAAGGCATCGGCCAGCGCCAGCCATTGCGCGGGAGTGGCGTTGTATTTGCCGCCCGGATCGGAATTGCCGCCGGCCAGCACCGAACCCAACCGGTATTTGCGCACGTCTTCCGGCGTCAGGCTGGCGATGTCGCCCTGCACGATCTGGCCGACCTTTTCTTCCACCGTCATCTTCGCCATCAGCTCGTCGATGCGCTTTTCGAGGGCCGGATCTTCGGCCAGCGGCCAGGCGACCGCGGGCCACGGCGAAGCGGTTCCGGCCGTGGTGGCGGCGGCCGCGGGCGCTTTTTCGTCACGACAGGCCGCGATCGACAACGCCAATGCCACGGGAACGGCCAACAGCAAGCCCGCCCGCAACGCGGGACGGAAACGGGAAGGCTCAGCGAGTGTGTTCAATGTCGTGACTCCGTCATGCATGGATAAGATCAAATGCAGGCCCGCCGCACCGGCGGACCCTGCTCCGCTTCCGAACCGGGTAGGCCGATCGCGTCAGCCTTCCATCTGTTCCAGTTCCCGGCCCTTGGTTTCGTACACGTACTTCAGCACGAAGAACACCGAGATCACCGCGGCGACCGTGTAGATGCCGTAGGCGCCGGCCAGGCCGATGCTGGCCAGCAGGATAGGGAAAGTGACGGTGATGAGGAAGTTCGACGTCCACTGCGCCGCGCCCGCCACCGCCAGCCCGGAACCGCGGATCTGGTTGGGGAACATCTCGCCCAGCATCACCCACATCACCGGGCCCCACGACATATTGAAGAACACCACATAGACATTGGCCGCCACCAGCGCCAGCATGCCCATCGAATCGGACATCGCCAGTTTGCCCTGCGCATCCAGCCCCGCGCTGGCGAAGGCGAAGGTCACCAGTCCCAGCGATACCGCCATGCCGGCCGAACCGATCCACAGCAACGGCTTGCGGCCGATCCTGTCGATCAGGATCAGCGCCAGCACGCACGCGCCGATGCTGAGCGCACCGGACAGGACGTTGATCAGCAGCGCGTCGTTTTCGGAAAAACCGACCGCCTGCCACAACACCGCGCCGTAATAGAACACCACGTTGATGCCGACCAGTTGCTGGAAGGTGGCCAGACCGATGCCGATCCAGACGATGGGCCGGACCTTGCCCGTGGCCTTGTTGACCAGATCGAACAAACGCGGACGATGATGGTCGGCCGACAGCGAACCGGCGATCTCGACCAGCTTGGTTTTCGCTTCCGTCGCTCCGTACAGGCGGGTCAGCACTTTCAGCGCGTCTTCCGTGCGGCCCTTGACCACCAGGTAGCGCGGGCTCTCGGGGATGAACAGCAGCAGCAACAGGAAGATCAAAGACGGGATCGCCATCATCCAGAACATCCAACGCCAGGCCGCGTGTCCCAGCCATAGGGCTTCGGTGGACGCACCTGCCGCTTTGGCCAGCAGATAGTTGCTGAGAAAAGCCATGAACAAGCCGCTGATGATGGCGATCTGCTGCACGGTCGCCAGGCGTCCGCGGTAGCGGGCCGAAGCCACTTCGGCGATGTAGGCCGGCGACATCACGCTGGCCGCGCCCACCGCGAAGCCGCCGATCACGCGGGCGACGATGAACACCAGCGAAGTGTTGGCCATTCCCGCGCCCAGCGCGGAGAGCAGGAACAACACCGCCGAGATGATCAGCACCGCGCGCCGTCCCCAGCGGTCGGCCAGACGGCCGGCGAAGAAGGCGCCGACGGCGCAACCCAACAGCATCGAGGCCACTTCGAAACCCGTTCCGGCGGAACTGGAGTGGAACGTCTGCTTGAGTCCGTCGACGGTGCCGTTGATCACGCCGCTGTCGAAACCGAACAGGAAGCCGCCGATGGTGGCCACGCAGCTGATCAGGATGATCAGCCGGGTGTTCTCGCCGCTGTCCGCGGGCGCCTTGCTGAGGGGAATGCTGTTCATGGGATGCCTTGGGTGAGTGCGGCTCGTATGGGTCAGTGATCTACGGATCGGGGACGGCAAGTATCAGCGCAACAGATACTGGTTCAACAGGTTCTCGTAACGCTCCTGCTTGCCGCTGATCTGCCTGGGTTCGCCGTTGCCGGCCGCCAGCGCGCGCAGATCGCCCAGGGCCAGCTTGCCCTGCTCGAAATCGCGCCCGGCGCCGCTGTCGAAGCTGGCATAACGCTCGGCGCGCCACTGTTCCCACGGCGACTCGGTCAGCAGCGCATGCGCCACCTCCAGGCCGCGCGCGAACGCGTCCATGGCGCCGATCTGGGCGAGGAACAGATCCTCCAGGTCGGTCGATTCGCGGCGCACCTGGCATCGAAGTTCAGACCGCCTTCCAGCCCGCCCTGGCGCAGCACCACCAGCATCGCGCCCACGGTGTCGTACAGGTCGGTCGGGAACTGGTCGGTATCCCAGCCGTTCTGCGCGTTGCCGCGGTTGGCGTCGATGCTGCCCAGCAGTCCGTGGTCCGAGGCCACCTGCAGGTCGTGCTCGAAGGTGTGTCCGGACAAGGTGGCGTGGTTGGCTTCGATGTTGAGCTTGAAGTCCTTCTCCAGGCCATGCTGTTGCAGGAAGCCGGCGACCGTGGCGCTGTCGAAATCGTACTGGTGCTTCATCGGCTCCATCGGCTTGGGCTCGATCAGGAAGTTGCCCTTCAGCCCGATGCTGCGGCCGTAGTCGCGGGCCATGGTCAGGAAGCGGGCGAAGTGCTCGACCTCGCGCTTCATCTGGGTGTTGACCAGCGAGGCGTAGCCCTCGCGGCCGCCCCAGAACACGTAGTGCTCGCCGCCCAGTTCGACCGTGGCCTCCAGCGCCGCCTTGACCTGCACGGCCGCGCGGGCGACCACGGCGAAGTCCGGATTGGTCGAAGCGCCGTTCATGTAGCGCGGGTGCGAGAACAGGTTGGCCGTGCCCCACAGCAGTTGCGTGCCGGTGGCCTCCTGCCGCGCCTTGGCCAGGGCGACCATGTGCTTGAGGTTCTTCTCGTACTCGCCGATGTCTTCCGAATCGGGGGAAAGATCGATGTCGTGGAAGCACCAGTACGGCACGCCCAGCTTGCTGAAGAACTCGAAGGCGGCATCGACCTTGGCCTCGGCCGTGGCCAGCGGCGAGCCGGCTTCCCAGGGGAAGCGGCGCGTGCCCGGGCCGAAAGGATCGTGGCCGGCGTTGCAGAAGGTGTGCCAGTAGCACACCGCAAAGCGCAGATGCTCGGCCATGGTCTTGCCGCCGATGCGTTTGTTTGCGTCATAGATCTTGAACGCCAAAGGGTTGTCCGAAGCGCGGCCCTCGAACGGGATGCGGCCGATACCGGGGAAATATTCTTT
>DASVNG010000051.1:0-13974 GCA_036383995.1 Pseudoxanthomonas sp. | reverse complement strand
GTCCTCGACGCGCGCCTTGGGAGGGGTTTCGTGCGTCGGGGGCGTAGCCCCGACCTACCCGCTCATTAAGTGATCCCGTTCGTGATGAGCCTGTCGAGGATCCCGTCCGTGGTGAGCCTGTCGAGGATCCCGTTCGTGGTGAGCTTGTCGAGGATCCCGTTCGTGGTGAGCCTGTCGAACCACGCTTTTCGCGGGAAAAGCAGGCCGCCGTGCTCTGCCAACTGCTCGCAAAGAGCGTGGTTCGACAGGCTCGCCACGAACGGAATTTTAGACAGAGCTTGCCCCCGTCCTTCCTGAGAGTGCAACGATGAACACGAGTGTTGATAGCCATTCCACAAGCACGCGCAGCGGCAAGGTCAGCCTGGTGTCGGCCGGGCCGGGCGATCTGGAACTGCTGACGATAAAAGCCGTCAGAACATTGGCGGCCGCGGACGTGCTGATGCTGGACGATCTGGTCGACCCGCAGATCGTGTCGCTGGCGCCGCGGGCGCGGGTGATCCGCGTGGGCAAGCGCGGCGGTTGCCGCTCCACACCGCAGGCGTTCATCTGTCGGCTGATGCGCCGCTATGCGCAACGCGGGGCGCACGTGGTCCGGGTCAAGGGCGGCGATGCGCTGTTGTTCGGCCGCGCCGGCGAGGAAATCGGCTTCCTGCGCAAATCCGGCATCGAAGTGGCGATCGTCAGCGGCATCAGTTCCGGTTTCGCCGCCGCCGCGGCCTTGAGCGTTTCCCTGACCCATCGCGATCATTGTCGCGGCGTCACCTTCGTCACCGCCCACGCACAGGACCACAGCGAACCGGACTGGGCGGCGCTGGCCGCCACCGGCACCACGCTGGCGATCTACATGGGCATGGACCGGCTGGAATCGCTCAGCGCAGCGCTGTTGCTGCAATTGCCGGCGCATACCCCCGCCGCCGTGGTGCAAGCGGCCAGCCAGCCGGACGAGGCGCGGCTGCTCACCACCCTGGGCCGATTGGCCGCCGACGCCCGCCATGCCGGCTTGGGCAGTCCGGGCGTGATCCTGATTGGAGCGGCATTGGCCGAAGCGGCGGTTCCTGCGCTGCAGCCTTCGCTTTTGCTGGCGGATGCGTGTGGCTAACTGAGCCTGCTCACGATCTTTGAAAATTTCGTGAAACTGAAAAATAAACTCGTCGTCCCCGCGAAGGCGGGGATCCAGCGACTTAAGCGTTTAACTACTACAAACCGTACAGTCGCGGCAGGAAAGACACTGGATCCCCGCCTTCGTGGGGACGACGAGTCATTCTCCAGATCCTCCGCAGAGAAATATGACGTCTTCCGCCGGATCGTGAACAGGCTCTAGGGCACTCGCGCACAAACCCACGCATCCACACGCGCCACGCCCGCACGCCGCAAGCTCTTCGCCGCCGCTTGCAGCGTCGCGCCCGTGGTCATCACATCGTCGATCAGCACCACATGATCCGGCAGTGCCATGTCCGCGCGCACCTCGAATGCGCGCCGCAGATTGCGTTGGCGGGCGCCGGCATCCAGTTCGGACTGCGGCGCAGTGGCGCGGGTGCGGATGAGCGCCTGCGGCAACAGGGGAATCTGCAGCGTGCGCTCCAGTGGCTTGGCCAGTTCCAGCGCCTGGTCGTAGCCGCGCTGGCGCAAACGCGAATCGTGCAGCGGCACCGGTATCAATGCCGCAGGCTTGGGTAGCTCGGATAGACCTTCGGCCATGAGTTCCGACATCAGCCGTCCCGCGGCCAGATCGTCGTGGAACTTGAAGCGCGGCACCAGCCTATCCAACGGAAACCCGTAAACGAACGCGGCATGGGTTTCGGTCAGCGGCGGCGGGCGCTGCAGGCAGGCGCCGCAGGTGCCCGGCGCGGGCAGCGGCAAGGCGCAACGCAGGCAGGCGCTGTCGTTCCAGGGCAGGGTTGCCGTGCAGTCACGGCAGAGGTCCCGGCCGTCAACGCCACTTTCGCGGCATAACAGACAACGCGGCGAAAACACCGCACGGGCGGCCTTTCTCAGCCACCCGTCAACTTTCGAAGCATCCATGCGGTTGACAGCCTTGCTTCCGGTTTTCAGACTGCCCGGACTTTAACGCCGCGAGGCCCCGATGTCCGCACCAGCCCCGATCACCGCCAGCGCCCTCCGCCACGACTGGCAGCAGTCCGAATTGTTGGCCCTGTTCGACCTGCCGTTCACCGAACTGCTGCATCGGGCCGCCAGCGTGCACCGCCAGCATTTCGACCCGGCCGAAGTCCAGGTTTCCACCCTGTTGTCGGTCAAGACCGGCGGCTGCCCCGAGGACTGCGCCTACTGCCCGCAGGCCCAGCGCTACCACACCGGCGTGGACGCGCAGAAACTGATGAGCACCGAAGCGGTGCTGGAAAAAGCCAAGCAGGCCAAGGCCGCCGGCGCCTCGCGCTTCTGCATGGGCGCGGCCTGGCGCTCGCCCAAGGACCGCGACATCCCCAAGGTCGCGGCGATGATCCGCGAAGTCAAAGCGCTGGGCCTGGAGACCTGCGCCACCCTGGGCATGCTCAGCGCGCCGCAGGCCGATGCGCTGAAATCGGCCGGCCTGGACTACTACAACCACAACCTGGACACCGCGCCCGACTTCTACGGCGAGATCATCCACACCCGCGAGTACCAGGACCGCCTGGACACCCTGGAGCACGTGCGCGATGCCGGCATGAAGACCTGCTGCGGCGGCATCGTCGGCATGGGCGAGTCGCGCGCCCAGCGCGCCGGCCTGCTGCTGGCCCTGGCCAACCTGCCGGCGCACCCGGATTCGGTGCCGATCAACCGCCTGGTCCAGGTCGAAGGCACCCCGCTGCACGGCACCGCCGAGCTGGATCCGTTCGAATTCGTGCGCACCATCGCAATCGCGCGGATCACCATGCCTCACTCTATGGTCAGATTGTCGGCTGGCCGCGAATCCATGAGCGACGAGCTGCAGGCGCTGTGCTTCGCCGCAGGCGCCAATTCGATCTTCTACGGGGAAAAACTGTTGACCACCGGCAACCCGGACGTGGAGCGCGACCAGGCGCTGTTCGCGCGCCTCGGCCTGCGGCCCATGCCGGTGCAGCCAGCCATGCCAGCGCCAGGGGGAACCGTGCATGCCGACATCGTCGAACACAACCACGCCTGCGGACGGGCCGCCTAAAGCCATGCGGCCCAATCTGCACGAACGCGTCCACGCGCTGCGTAAACTGCGCATCGCCCAGGGCCGCGTGCGCGTGCGCCGCACCATCACCCGTCGCGACGGCGTGCGCGTGGAAGTCGACGGCCGCTGGCTGACCGAGTTCTGCAGCAACGATTATCTGGGCCTGTCGCAGCAATTCGAAGTGGTCAGCGCGCTGCAGGACGGCGCTTCGCGCGATGGCGTCGGCGCGGGCGCTTCGCACCTGGTCAGCGGCCACCACGCCGCGCACGAAGCGTTGGAACGCGAAATCGCGCAGTGGTTGGGCTATTCGCGCGGCCTGCTGTTCGGCAGCGGATTCATGGCCAATCTGGCCGTGCAGCAGGCCTTGCTGCAGGAAGACGGCGACGTGTGCGTGCAGGACCGGCTCAACCACGCCAGCCTGCTGGACGCCTCGCTGCTTGCGGGCTGCCGGCTGCGGCGTTACCCGCATGCCGACGCCGAAGGCGCGCTGCGGCAACTCAAGCACGCGCCGGAAGGCGCGGCGATGCTGGCCACCGATGGCGTCTTCAGCATGGACGGCGACGTGGCGCCGCTGCGCGCGCTGACCCTGGTCGCGCGCATGCAGCAGGCCTTGCTGTACGTGGACGATGCGCACGGCGTGGGCGTGCGCGGGCCCGATGGGCGCGGCAGCGTGGCCGAAGCCAACCTGGGCATGGTCGAAGTGCCGCTGCAACTGGTCACCCTGGGCAAGGCGCTGGGCGGTTATGGCGCGGTGGTGGTGGGCGACGATGCGTTGATCCAGCACCTGCACGAAACCGCGCGCCCTTACATCTACACCACGGCGCTGCCGCCGGCGCAGGCCGCCGCCGCGCTGACGGCGGTCAAGCACGCGCGCCGCGACGAATGGCGGCGGGAAAAATTGCGCGGCCTGATCAGCCGCTTCCGTACCGGCGCGCAACGCTACGGACTGGAGTTGCTGCCTTCCGATTCGCCCATCCAGCCGGTGATGTGCGGCGACGACGCCAGTGCGGTGGCCCTGTCCTCGGCGCTGGAGAACGCCGGCTATCTGGTCACCGCCATCCGCCCGCCCACCGTGCCCGAAGGCAAAGCGCGGCTGCGGGTGACGCTGTCGGCGCTGCACATGGCGGCCGAGGTGGATGCGCTGGTCGAAGTCCTGGCGCGCTCGCGCGACGCCGTTCAGCGCGTGCGCGGCGCCGCTTGATTCGATGGCGTTGCATATCGAAATAGTGGGCGCCGGCCCACCCTTGGTATTGATTCACGGTTGGGGATTGCATGGCGGGGTGTTCGCGCCCCTGGTCGATCGTTTGTCCGACCGTTTCCGCATGCATCTGGTGGACCTGCCCGGCCATGGCTACAGCCGCGAGGATTCCACGCCGCTGACGCTGCAAGCCACGGTCGCCGAAATTCTTGCGCGTACGCCGCCCGCCGCATGGCTGGCGTGGTCGCTGGGCGGACTGTTCGCCTTGCACGCGGCCTCGGTCTCCGCGCAGGTGCGCGCGCTGGCGCTGGTCGCGGTCACGCCGCGCTTCGTGCGCGGCGAGGACTGGCCGCAGGCGGTGGAAGCTTCGGTGTTCGAGCAGTTCGGCAAGGATCTGCGGCAGGATTACCGCGGCACGCTGGAGCGCTTCCTGGCCCTGGATACGATAGGTTCCGAACATGCGCGCGCCGAGCTT
Organism: Pseudoxanthomonas sp.; assembly: GCA_036383995.1. Classification (GTDB taxonomy): domain Bacteria; phylum Pseudomonadota; class Gammaproteobacteria; order Xanthomonadales; family Xanthomonadaceae; genus Pseudoxanthomonas_A. Next base: position 9,165 of record DASVNG010000051.1, on the reverse strand, counting down.
CGCACCCTGAAGGAAAATCTTTATGCGCGTGGCGAACCCTCGCCGCAGGCTTTGCAGCAAGGCCTCGCCTTGCTGGAGAAAAGCGATCTGCGCGGGTCGCTGCCGACGATATCGGTGCCCAGCCTGTGGATCTCCGGACATCGCGACCGTCTGGTGTCTCCCGCCGCCATGCAGGCCTCCGCCGCGATGACGCCCGGCAGTCGTTATGTGGACATCGCGGGCGGCGGACACGCCCCCTTCCTCGGCCATGCCGACCAGGTTGCCGATGAGGTTCGCGATTTCATGGCGACCCTTCCTGCATAGGAGCGACGCAAGTCGCGGCTTGCGTCGCTCCTACGCCCGCATAAAAATTGCATCAGAATCATCCTCAATGAGCACTCCTTTCGACCACCGCCAGATCCGCCGCGCTTTCTCGCGCTCGGCTTCCAGTTACGACGCGGCCGCCGCCCTGCAGCACGAAGTCGAGAAACGTCTGCTCGAATCGCTGGACTACCTGGGCGAACGCACGCCGCAAGTAGTGCTGGATGTCGGCAGCGGCCCGGCGCATGCGGCGGCGGCTATGCGCAAGCGATGGCCGCGCGCGCAGGTGGTGGCGCTGGACATGGCCCTGCCGATGCTGCGCGAGGCGAAGAAGCATGCGGGCTGGTGGAAGCCTTTCGCACGCGTGTGCGCCGACGCGCGCGCGTTGCCTTTCGCCGAGGGCAGCGTCGACGTTCTTTTCAGCAACCTGTGCCTGCAATGGGTGGAAGACCTGCCCGCGGTGTTCGCCGGTTTCAGGCGCGTGCTCAAGCCGGGCGGTCTGTTGCTGTGTTCGACCTTCGGCCCGGAAACGCTGATCGAATTGCGCGACGCTTTCGCGCAAGCCGATGCGACGCCGCATGTCAGCCGCTTCCCGCCCATCGCGCAGTTCGGCGATGCCTTGCTGATGTCGGGTTTTCGCGATCCGGTGGTCGACCGCGACCGCTTCACGCTGACCTACGATGACCTTCCGGCGCTGATGCGCGAACTGCGGGCGATGGGCGCCACCAATGCCCTGCAGGCGCGGCGGCATACATTGACCGGCCGTTCGCGCTTCGCTGCGGCTACTGCCGCTTATGAAACGTTCCGCCGCGACGACGGCAAGCTGCCCAGCACCTGGGAAGTGATCTACGCCCACGCCTGGGCGCCGGCGCCGGGCGCGCCTATTCGCGAGGACGGCAGGGAAGTGGCGGCCGTGCCCGTCTCATCGATACCGATCCGTCGTCGCGAATGATCGCATCGGGTGGATCCCTCTCAATCGGAGGGGTCCCTCTCCCTTACAGGGAGAGGGTGGCCGAAGGCCGGGTGAGGGTGCGCCGGCGCCGGTAGCGTTGAACTACCTGTTGCTCGTCGAGTGAAGCAGCTCAGAATCCGCGATCCGCGCGTCGGGGGCGTAGCCCCGATCTACGCCGACACCTGCGCGATCCAGTCCTGCAGGTTGTAGTAGTTGCTGACCCTTGCGATGCGGTCTTCGCGGATATCGAAGAACGCGCCGCCGGGCAGCACGTACTTCTGGCCGCGGGCGGGCGGCAGGCCTTCGTCGGTGGCGTGGTATTCGCCGTGCACCACGTATTCGGCCGCCGCGCGATCGCCGTCGATGGTGGCCAGCACCACGATGTCGCGCAGCTGTTCGCGATAGCTGGCCTGCATGCGCGCCAGGAAGGTCGCGAACGCTTCGCGGCCGATTTCGCGCCCGCCCTGGTTGAGGTCGTGGGCCACATCGTCGGTCAATAGCGTCAGCATGCCGTCCCAGTCGCCGCGGTTGAAAGCGGAGTAATAGGTCAGCACCAGCTCGGTGGCGCGGTCCTGCTTGCGGTTGCCATCGATCTTCATGGACGGATCCCCTGGATGCCTGATCGGCGATTCATCATAGCGCCGCCGCCCCGTTCGAAGGCGTGCGCGCGTTCGCGGACGCGGCCATAGGCTGCGGTTATCGACCGAAGCTATCGGGTCTTGACGAAAAGGTCGCGATGGAAGAAGTACACCTCCTGCAGCAGGAAGCGCTTGCGCGTCTCGAAACTGCGGAAGCGGCTGGTCGGCGTGGACGATCCCAACGCGTCGATGCCCGCTTCCCGCGCCAGCCGCAGCGCCCGCGCCATATGCAGCGGATCGCTGACGATGATCGCGCGCTTGAATCCGTGCGCCTTCATCAACACCGCCGCCTGTTGCAGGTTCTGGTGGGTGGTGCGCGACTGGGTTTCGATCAGGATCGCCTGCCTCGGTACGCCATGCTTCAACGCGTAGCGCTGGGCCACCTGCGATTCGGAGAACCGCGCGCCCTTGCCGAAACCGCCGGTGAAGATGAGGCGCTTGGCCAGGCCGCGTTGGTAAAGGTCGATGCCGTGGCGGATGCGTTCGGCGAATACGGGCGAAGGGCGGGCGTCGTAGGCGGCGGCGCCCAGCACGATGATCACGTCGGCAGGCGCGGCCTGATCGCGCTCGCCTACCCAGACGATGTAGGACGCCACGCCCACCAGCCACAGCGCCAGCAACAGCAGCAGGCGCCAGGTCCAGCCCAGCACGCCGCGGCGTTTGCGCTGCGGGCGCGCGCTCACCGCGCGCTCCAGGGCAGGGCGTCCAGGTCGACGTTGCCGCCGGACAGCAGCAGGCCGACCCGCCGCCCGGCGAAGCGCGCGGAGTGTTGCAACACCGCCGCCAGGACGATGGCCGAAGAGGGCTCCACCAGTTGCTTGGTGGTTTGCCAGAGCAGACGCATGGCTTGCAGGGTGTCGGCATCGCGCACCGTCAGCACTTCCACCGCGTGCTGCCGCAACAGTTCGAAATTCGGCTGCCCCAAGGTGCCGCGCAGACCATCGCAGACGGTATCGGGAACGAAATCGACGAGGCGTTCCCCGGCCGCCAGCGAACGCGCAGTGTCGGCGGCGCCCTCCGGTTCGGCCAGCACCACCCGGCAATCCGGCAGCAGGGCCGCCGCGGCGATGGCAGTGCCCGAGGCCAAGCCGCCGCCGCCTACCGGTACCACCAGCACTTCCAGCCCCTCGACGGCATTGAGCAGTTCCAGCGCCGCCGTGCCCTGGCCGGCGATCACGTGCGGATCGGTGTAGGGATGAACCAGATTCGCACCGGTTTCGCGCTGCACCTGCAGGCACTTCTCCTCGCGCGCGGCGATGCTGGCCGCGCAGGAGTGCAGGGTCGCGCCATAACGTCGGATCGAAGCCAGTTTGGCGGCCACCGCGCCTTCGGGCACCACCACGTGGCAGGCGATGCCGCGGGTCTGGGCGGCCAGCGCCAGCGCCGCGCCGTGGTTGCCGGAGGAATGGGTGACCACGCCCGCGCGCGCCTGCGCCTCTGAAAGCGCCCAGACCGCATTGCATGCGCCACGGAACTTGAATGCGCCCACCCGTTGCAGATGCTCGGCCTTGAAGTGCAATTGCGCCGACGCCAGCGCGTCCAGCGTGCGCGAATGCAGTACCGGCGTGACGTAAGCATGGGGAGAAATACGTGCTGCGGCGGCAAGGATGTCGTCGAAGCAAGGCAGGGAGTCGGGCATACCCGAAAGATTAGCGTATCCCTCCCCGATCCCGGACCGGTCGAGGCCAGCCGGCATCGAAAGCGCTGGCCTGGCACATGAATGGAACCCAGTGCGGCCGACAGTCGCCGATTGAATTAAGCACCGATTCAATGCAGCAGGCAGATTCTGGCTGCGGTAATCAGGGGTGTCTTATGAAAATGCGTCTATTGACCGCACTGTTCGCCGCCGCCGCACTCAGCGGCTGCGCGACGTACGACTATGCCGGCGGCAGCGCACCGGGCGGCTATTACTACGGACGGCCTTCGGTGGAGTATTACGGACCTTACGGCGGAAGCTACGGCTATGGTTCGTACGGCTACGGCGGCTATGGGTATTACGGCGGCTATGGCTATTCGCCCTACGGCTATTACGGCGGTTACTACCCGTACTACCCCTATCGTCCGTACCGGCCGCATCGTCCGCGCCCGGACCACAACGACGACCGGCCGCCGAGCCAGGGCGGTCGTCCGCCTCCCTGGCGCCGTCCTGACGGCCGTTACCAGGATTCGGGTCAGGTGATGATTCCACCCCGCAACGGCGTTCCCCAGGTTCCCAGCCAACCCCAGGTCCGCCCCGAAGGCGGCCGCTATCCCGGCATGCGGGTCAGACCCGAGGGCGGCAACCAGCAACCGCGGATGTCCAGCCCTTCCCAGCCCCGCCAAGTGGAAAGATCGCGGCCGATGGAACGTGCCCAACCCGCCCCGCGCACGGGAAACCGTGGCGAAGTAAGAACCGAAGAACGCTGACCCTTGCCGCGGGCGTCCGGACGCCGCAGGCTTGTCATGACGAGTTGACCGGTTGCGTCGCTTATTGACGTGATTGGAATGACAAGCCTCTATGTCGACGTCCGGTGGGGAAATCTGGATCCCCCCTGTTCCGGCCCTGCCGGGCGTCGGCGCTCATGCAAAAGCCCGGCAATGCCGGGCTTTTTTGTTGGACTTCTGTAGGATTGGCTGCTCGCCCGAAATAAAATGGGGCCGGCAGTCCCCCGACTACCGGCCCCGCGCTCCCCCGCAGTGCACATGGCTGGCCCCTGTTCCAATTACCAGCCTGCGCCCCTGGTCGCTTGCCACGACGGGTGCAATGGGGATAACGCAGAAACCGTGCCAACTTTTCTGCGTGCCCTGATTAGCTCCTCCTTCCTTGCAATGCGAAACTGATCGTCCATGAACGCCTCTTTCCACCACTACGACGTCATCGTCATAGGCGGCGGCCACGCCGGTACCGAAGCGGCGCTGGCCTCGGCCCGCACCGGCGCACGCACGCTGCTGCTCACGCACAACGTGGAGACCGTGGGCGCGATGAGCTGCAATCCGGCCATCGGCGGCATCGGCAAGGGCCACCTGGTCAAGGAAATCGATGCGCTGGGCGGGGTCATGGCGCACGCCGCCGATCTGGCCGGCATCCAGTGGCGCACGCTCAACGCTTCCAAAGGCCCGGCGGTACGCGCCACGCGCTGCCAGGCCGATCGTTCGCTGTACCGCAGCGCCATTCGCCGCATCGTCGAAGCGCAGACCAACCTGACGATCTTCCAGGCCGCCGTCGACGACTTGGTGATCGAGAACAACCGCGTGCGTGGCGCCATCACCCAGACCGGACTGCGTTTCGAGGCGCCGTGCGTGGTGCTCACCGCCGGCACCTTCCTGGCCGGCAAGATCCACGTCGGCGAAACGCAATACGCCGCCGGCCGCGCCGGCGACCCGCCCGCCACCGCGCTGGCGCACAAGCTGCGCGAAGGTCTGTTCGTGGTCGATCGTCTGAAGACCGGCACGCCGCCGCGCATCGACGGGCGTTCGCTGGATTATTCGGTGATGGAAGAACAGCCCGGCGACGATCCGCTGCCGGTGATGTCCTTCGTCGGCGACGCGACGCAGCATCCGCGGCAGGTTTCGTGCTGGATCACCCACACCAGCGAGCGCACCCACGAAATCATCCGCAACGCGCTGCATCGTTCGCCGCTGTACAGCGGCCAGATCGAAGGCATCGGCCCGCGCTATTGCCCGTCCATCGAAGACAAAGTGGTGCGCTTCGCCGAGAAGGCTTCGCATCAGATCTTCGTCGAGCCCGAAGGTCTGGACGTGGCGGAAATCTATCCCAACGGCATTTCCACTTCGCTGCCGTTCGACGTGCAGCTGGAGCTGGTGCGCAGCATCCGTGGCATGGAGCACGCGCACATCACGCGGCCGGGCTACGCCATCGAATACGACTTCTTCGATCCGCGCGGCTTGAAATCCTCGCTGGAAACCAAGGCGGTGGCCGGCCTGTTCTTCGCCGGCCAGATCAACGGCACCACCGGTTACGAGGAAGCCGCCGCGCAGGGGCTGATCGCCGGCCTCAATGCCGCGCGGCAGGTACAGCAGAAAGAAGCCTGGTCGCCGCGACGCGACGAAGCCTATATCGGCGTGCTGATCGACGACCTGATCACCCACGGCACCAAGGAGCCGTACCGCATGTTCACCAGTCGCGCCGAATACCGGCTGCAGCTGCGCGAAGACAATGCGGATCTGCGTCTGACCGAAACCGGCCGTGGGCTGGGGTTGGTCGACGATGCGCGCTGGAATCGGTTCGCTTCCAAGCGCGATGCGATCGCTAGCGAAACCGAGCGTCTGCGTGCGGTCTGGGTTTCGCCCGGCAATGCGCTGGGCCGCGAGGTCGAAGCCGTTCTCGGTATCGCGGTCAGTCGCGAGACCACGGTGCTGGACATGATCAAGCGCCCGGAGCTGGATTACGCCAAGCTGGTATCGGTGCCTTCCCTCGGCCCGGGCGTGGAAGACGCCAAGGTCGCCGAACAGGTGGAGATCGGAGTGAAGTATTCCGGTTACCTGGACCGCCAGCGCGAAGAGATCGAGCGCCAGCAGCGCAACGAGGACACCGCCATTCCCTGGGGCTTCGACTACGCCGGCGTGCGCGGCTTGTCCTTCGAAGTGCTGCAGAAGCTGCAGCGCGTGCAGCCGCAGACCGTCGGCCAGGCGCAGCGCATTCCCGGCATGACGCCGGCGGCGATTTCGTTGCTGCTGGTGCACCTGACCCGTGCGCGTCGCAGCCGCGTGGCTTGAGTAGGGCGGGCATTGCCCGCCGCGCTTTTCAGATTGCGGCAAAGAGCCGGCGGGCAATGCCCGCCCTACGTGCTGTTTTTGGCTCTTGCGAAGGCGGCTGCCAGGGCGTTGTTGGGCGGTGGCTGTTGCGCGCGAGCTGGCGCGGCTGGTTTGCCGTTGCGTTGCTCGGGTTTTCGGTCGCGTGTGGGCGCTGCTTCGCGGCGCGCATCGGTCTGCGCCGGTTTCGACACCGGCACGTCCTCCAACCGCCGCGTCAACGCGATCCGCTTGCGCGGGATATCCACTTCCAGCACCCGCACCTTGACGATGTCGCCGGCCTTGACCACATCGCGAGGGTCTTTCACGTAGGTGTCGGACAGCGCCGAGATATGGACCAGGCCGTCCTGGTGCACGCCGATATCGACGAAGGCGCCGAAGGCGGCCACGTTGGTGACCACGCCTTCCAGGATCATGCCGACCTTGAGGTGCTTGATCTCCTCGACGCCTTCGGCGAAGCGCGCGGCCTTGAACTCGGGGCGCGGGTCGCGGCCGGGCTTCTCCAGTTCCTTGAGGATGTCGCGTACCGTCGGCACACCGAACTTCTCGTCGGTGAACGATTCCGGCTTCAATCCACGCAGATAGCCGCTATCGCCGATCAGCTGCTTCACCGCACGACCGCTGTCCTTCACGATGCGTTCGACCACCGGATACGCTTCCGGGTGCACCGAGGATGCATCCAGCGGCTCGTCGCCATCGGCGATGCGCAGGAAGCCGGCGCACTGCTCGAAGGTCTTCTCGCCCAGGCGCGGCACCTTCAGCAGTTCGCGGCGGCGCTTGAACGGGCCGTTCTGGTCGCGATGCAGGACGATGTTTTCGGCCACCGAAGCGGACAGTCCGGATACGCGCGAAAGCAGTGCGGCCGAAGCGGTGTTCACATGCACGCCAACCGCGTTCACGCAGTCCTCCACCCGCGCATCCAGCGCGCGCGCCATGCGGTAGGGATCCACGTCGTGCTGGTACTGGCCCACGCCGATCGCCTTGGGTTCGATCTTCACCAGTTCGGCCAGCGGGTCCTGCAGGCGGCGCGCGATGGACACCGCACCGCGCAGGCTCACGTCCAGCTCAGGGAATTCCTTCGCCGCCAGTTCCGAGGCCGAATACACCGAAGCGCCGGCTTCGCTGACCACGATCTTCTGCAGCTTCAACTCCGGATGTTTGCCGATCACTTCGCCAGCCAGCTTGTCGGTCTCGCGCGAGGCGGTGCCGTTGCCGATGGCGATCAGCTCCACGCCGTGCTGGGCGCACAGCTTGTGCAGCGAATGCAACGACTGGTCCCACTGCTTGCGCGGTTCGTGCGGATAGATCGTGTCGGTCGCCACCAGTTTGCCGGTGCGGTCGACCACCGCGACTTTCACGCCGGTGCGGATGCCCGGATCCAGGCCCATCACCGTGCGCGCGCCAGCGGGGGCGGCCAGCAGCAGATCCTTCAGGTTGTCGCCGAAGATCGCGATGGCTTCGGCCTCGGCCTTCTCGCGCGCCTGGCCGAAAAGATCCAGCAGCAAATGCAGATGCAGTTTCGCGCGCCAGGTCATGCGGCAGCTGTCCAGCAGCCAGCGGTCGGCGGCGCGGCCCTGGTCGCCGACGCCGGCATGCAGCGCCACGCGGCCGTCGCCGTACAGATGGCCGGCTTCCGCATCCTTGCCGGGATCCAGGTCCAGATACAGGATTTCTTCCTTGCGTGCGCGGAACAACGCCAGCAAACGGTGCGAAGGGATCTTCGCCAGCGTTTCGCTGTGTTCGAAGTAGTCGCGGTACTTGGCGCCGGCCTCTTCCTTGCCCTCGGCCACGCGTGCGCGGATCACGCCCGCTTCGCCCAGCCAGTTGCGCAGTTCGCCGACCAGCGCAGGATCTTCGCCCCAGCGCTCCATCAGGATCGCGCGCGCGCCGTCCAGTGCGGCTTTGGCGTCGGCCACACCCTTGTCGGCGTCTACGAAGGCGGCGGCGAAGGTCTCCGGCGACTGGGTGGGATCGGCCAGCAATCCGTCGGCCAGCGGTTCCAGTCCGGCTTCACGGGCGATCTGCGCACGGGTGCGCCGCTTTGGCTTGTACGGAAGATAGAGATCCTCAAGCCGCGCCTTGCTATCGGCAGCTTCGATGTCGGCGCGCAGCTCATCGGTCAGCTTGCCCTGTTCGGCGATGCTGGCCAGCACGGTGGCGCGGCGGTCTTCCAGTTCGCGCAGGTAGGCCAGGCGCGTTTCCAGGTTGCGCAACTGGGTATCGTCCAGCCCGCCGGTGATTTCCTTGCGGTAGCGGGCGATGAAGGGAACGCTGGCGCCTTCGTCCAGCAGGGCGATGGCAGCCAGCGCTTGTGCGGTCTGGGCGCCGATTTCGGCGGCGATGGTGCGGGCGATGTGTTGGGCGAGTTGGTTCGGGATGTCCTGCATTGCGTCCGTTCGGGTCATGGTGGCAGGCCACGATTGTGGCGGTCGCGGCGCGCGGGGGGAACCCGTTGACAGAAGGGCAATTGCGGGTTTCGCGGTTGCACAATTCATAGCGTGAGAGAGACGCGGGAGCGGGGGG
>DASVNG010000050.1:0-42751 GCA_036383995.1 Pseudoxanthomonas sp. | reverse complement strand
TGCGGCCGCCGGCGCTTCACGTTGTTCGCGCCGGAACAGGTCGGCAATCTGTACATCGGTCCGCTGGATTTCGCCCCTACCGGGGCCGCCATCAGCATGGCGCGGCTGGATCGACCGGACGACCCGCGCTTCCCGCGCTTGCGCCAGGCACTGGCGCAAGCGCGGGCGTCGGAGCTGGAGCCGGGCGATGCGATCTATATCCCGCCGCTGTGGTGGCACCACGTCGCTTCGCTGGAACGATTGAACGCGCTGGTGAATTACTGGTGGAAACCGGCCATTGGGCAAGAGGTGGCGCCGGAGTCCGGGCTGGGTGCGCTGATGCACGCCATCCTCGCGCTGAAATCGCTGCCCCGCAGCGAACGCGAGGCCTGGAAGCGCCTGTTCGACCACTACGTGTTCGACGACCACGACCCTGCAGTCCACATCCCGGCCGAACGCCGTAATTTGCTGGGCCGGCTGACGCCGGCGCTGGTGGAGCAGATCAAGGGGAAAATCCGCTCTTATCTGTAGCAGAACCCAGTGGCCAAGCCCGGATCCGGCCCTCGCATTCCCTTGCCTGGACGGTGCGCTTCCGGTGGCAGGTAGCGGGCAATCCCCTGGCGTTCACCCCGCATTTAGCGCTTTCTGTGGCCTGCGTCTCGCATCGCGCCAATTCAGCTAAAAAGCTCCCTGCAGGGCGTTTGACTCGCCTTGCCCCGGCCCCGACCATCGCCGCTGCCCTGTAGTGAATGAAGTAGATAAGCATGCGCTGTTCGCGGTTGCACCGATGGTTCGCCTCCTCCCTGCTGTTCCTCGCCGTCTCCCCCGCGGCCCTCGCCCAATCCTGTCCCGCCAGCGTCCCGGTACAAGGCGCGCCGGTGGCCGCGCCGGTATTCCCCGCCGACAACTGGTGGAATACGGACATCAGTACGGCACCGGTCGATGCGTCTTCGGCCAGCTACATTTCCTTCATCGGCGCCACCCGCGCGCTGCACCCGGATTTCGGCGGCGAAGAATCGCCCGGCAGCACCAATATCTATGGCTTCCCTTACGCCATCGTCGACAGCTCGCAGCCCAAGCAGACCGTCACCTTCGACTACGACGACGAGAGCGACGGCAATGGCGTGGCGTTCTATCCCATTCCCGCCCAGGCCATCAGCCAGGCCCACTGGGTGGAAGGCGGCGCGCCCGGCAACGTCGACCAGCGCGGCAGTTCGGACCGCCATCTGTTGATGATCGACTGCACCAATCGCCACCTCTACGAGCTCTACAACGTCTACTACAACGCCTCGCAGAATCGCTGGTACGCCGGTTCGGGCGCGTTCTTCGATCTGAACACCAACGGCCGTCGTCCGGAAGGCTGGACTTCCGCCGATGCCTCGGGCCTGGCGATCTTCCCGGGCCTGGTGCGCTACGACGAAGCGGCCAATGCGGCGGTGCCGGAAATCACCCACGCCCTGCGCGTCACTCTGCGCGCCAGCAACGGCCATGTGTACCCGGCCTCGCACAGCGCCGGCAGCACCTCGGGCGCATTGCCCATGGGCGCGCGCCTGCGCCTGAAGACCAACGTAGGCGGCGCCGATCCGGCGCTGCGCACTACCGATCCGACATCGCGCAAGATCTTCCGCGCCATGCAGAAGTACGGCCTGATCATGGTCGACAACGGTTCGGACCTGTACATCTCCGGCACTTTCGACGTGCGCTGGAACAACGGCACGCTCAACCCCGCGTTCGCCACGCTCAAGGCCAGCGATTTCGAAGTGATCCAGCTGGGCTGGAGACCGGCGGTAACCGCCGCCGCGCTCAATACGGTCAGCGCCTCGCCCAACCCGGTGACCGGCGGCCAGGCGGCCACCGGCACGGTCACGCTCACTTCCGCCGCGCCCAGCGGCGGCGCGCAGGTCTCGCTGAGCAGCGCCAGCAGCGCGTTCTCCGTTCCGGCCAGCGTCACCGTGGCGCAGGGCGCCAGCAGCGCCACGTTCCCCATCGCCACCGTTGCGTCGGACACCACGGCCTCCGGCACCCTGTCGGCGACCTATGCGGGCGTCACCCGCACCAGCACGCTCACCGTCAATGCGGCGCCGCTGAGCCTTTCCATCGGCGACGCTTCGGTAACCGAGGGCGCCAGCGGCACCGTGGCGATGACTTTCACCGTCAGCCTGTCGCGTGCGTCCACTACGGCCGTGAGTTACAACATCGCTACCGCCGACGGCACGGCCACTGCGGGCAGCGATTACGCCGCCCGTTCGCTGACCGGCGAAACCATCGCCGCCGGACAGACCAGCCGGACCTTTATGGTCACGGTCAACGGCGACCAACAGCGCGAACCGAACGAAGCCTTTACCGTCAATCTCAGCAGCGCGACCGGCGCCACGCTGGCCGATGGCCAGGCTACCGGCACCATCGTTTCCGACGATGCGCGGGTCATGTCCAGTCCGCTGCCTGCGCGCCCGGGCACCGGCAGCGCCACGCAGAGTTCGCCCCCGGTTTCGGCTAGTCCCGCGCAACAAACCGTGCCCCTCAGCACCAACGCCTGCCTCTTGCGTGGTGGCGCCTTGCGCTGTGTCCAGCAGATGCCGTTGCGCTGGCTGCAGGCATGGGATCGACTGCGCGTACTGCTGACACCGTAGTCGCTGCGCGCCGGGCGGACCGTTGCCCGGCGTTCGCTGCGCGGATCCGGATGCGAAGCGAAGTTTGCCGCGCGGCCACATGGCAACAGCGCATGAAGAAGGCAAAACGCGCTGTTCCAAATCACGCGCCAATCTGTAATCGATTACGCCTTCTGCCGGCTAAACGGTACGGGCCACCCTCAGAATCCATTCATAGCGCCGGCCGCCAACTACACGCAGGCCAACTACACCGTTGGTAATCCGAGCAAGGAAACCGACATGAAACTCTCCCTTCGCCAACAGACTCTCTGGTCCGTTGCGCTGGGCACCGCCCTCGCCCTCGGCGCGGGTCCGGCAGCCATGGCGCAGGACCGCGACAACCGCGCCAACGACAATGGCGAACAGGACGACGCCAGGGCCGAACGCCGTCAACGCAACGAAGCGCGCCAGGCCGAACGCCAACAACAGCAACAACAGCAACAACAGCAGCAGCAACGTCGCGACGATGGTCAGCGCCAACAGCAGATCGAGGCGCGCCAGAACGCCATGCGCCAACAACAGGAGCGTCGCGGAGATCAGCAACGCCAGCAGGCCGAAGCCCGCCAGAACGCCATGCGTCAGCAGCAGGAGCGTCGTGACGACCAGGCGCGTCAGAACGCCATGCGTCAACAACAGGAACGCCGCGATGACCAGCAACGTCGGCAGCGCGAGCTGATCCAGGAGCGTGGGCAGGATCAGCGCGAACAAGCCGCGCGCCGGCAACAGTTCGAACGCCAGCAATCGGACCGCAACAATCAGGACCGGCAGCAGGCGTTCCGTCAACAAGCCGAAGCCCGCCAGAATGCGCAGCGCGAAAGAGATCAGCGCGAACGCCGCGACGACGACGCGCGCCAGCGGATCGCCCGCGACGATGCTTTGCGCCAGCAGCGCGAGCGCCAGAGCCAGAGCCAGCCGCCGCGCGTGATGGGCGGCAACCAGCCCGGCCGCCGCGACGAGCGCCGCAACGGCGAGTTCCGCGACGATGACCGCCGCAACGACCAGCAGCGCCTGAGCCGCGAACTGCAGGAACGCCGCATCCGCGAGGAACGCCAGCGCGCCGAACGCTTCCGGCAGCAGGAACGCCAGCGCTACAACCGCAACGACTGGGAACAGCGCTACGCCCGTCAGCTGCGCGACCAGCGCCGCAATTCGCAGTACCGCTACCAGCAGCAGTACTACGACCGTCTGCGCGAGCAGCAGCTGCGCTTCAGTTCGCGCAATTACAACTACTACAACGACCCGTACTACTACACCCCCGCCAGCTACCGCTACAGCTACGGCGGACGCTATTACGAAACCAACCGCTATGGCCGCGACCTGATGACGCAGGCCGTGAACTACGGCTACCGGGAAGGATTGCGCGCCGGCCGCGCCGACCGCCAGGACAATTGGCGCAGCGACTACCGCAACAGTTACGCCTACGAGGACGCCAATTACGGCTACAACGGCTATTACCTCCAACAGGATCAGTACAACTACTATTTCCGCCAGGGCTTCCAACGCGGCTACGAGGACGGCTACCGCGACGATTACCGCTATGGCCGCCGCGGCAGCGACGGCGACTACGCCATCACCGCGGCCATCCTGGCCGTGATCCTGGGCCTGCAGTTGCTGCACTGATAAACGCACGGAGCTGGAAAAACAGAACGCCCGGCAAATGCCGGGCGTTTTTTTGCCTGTCCGACGCTTACCGGGACCAAGACGCGGCACGGCCATGGTGCAGCGCAGCTTGCCCCATTGGACGATGGCGACGCCTCTGGATGCGTGCGCTACTGCGGCTCGCCCGCCGTCCACAAGGAGTCGAACCCATGTCCGTCCTGCCCGACAGCACCCTGCCTTCCTCACGTCTCGGCTCGCCCGTACGCAAGCTGCGCTGGCAAGCCGCAGTACTTCTGGTCATGGCAGGCTTGTGCCTGCCCGCCTTCGCCCAGACCGAAGTCACCGGCTTCGGCAGCAATCCCGGCAACCTGCGCATGTTCAAATACGTACCGCCCGGCCTGCCCGTCAATGCGCCGCTGGTGGTGGCGATGCACGGCTGTTCGCAGAGCGCCGCCAGCTACGACGCGGAAACCGGCTGGCAGATGCTGGCGCAGCGCTGGCAGTTCGCTCTGCTGCTGCCGCAACAACAGAGCGCCAACAATTCCAGCACCTGTTTCAACTGGTTCGAGGCCGCCGACACCGCACGCGGATCCGGCGAGGCGCTGTCGATCAAGCAGATGATCGACCGCATGCAGACCGATCACGGCAGCGATCCGGCACGCGTCTACGTCACCGGTCTTTCGGCCGGCGGCGCGATGACCTCGGTGATGATGGCCGCGTATCCCGAAGTCTTCGCCGGCGGCGCCATCGTCGCCGGCCTGCCTTACCGTTGCGCCGCCAGCCAGTCGGCCGCTTTCAGCTGCATGAATCCCGGCACCGACCTCACTCCCGCGCAGTGGGGCGACAAGGTGCGCGCAGCCAGCAGCCACACCGGTGCCTGGCCCATCGTCTCGATCTGGCACGGCGACAGCGACTACGTGGTGCGCCCGGCCAACCTCACCGAAAGCATGCAGCAGTGGACCAACGTGCATGGCATCGACCAGACCGCGGACGTCAGCGATACCGTGGGCGGATTTCCGCACACGGTCTACAAAGACGCAGCCGGCAAGCCGCGCGTGGAGACCTACGCCATCACCGGCATGGGCCACGGGACGCCGGTCGATCCGGGCACCGGCGAAACCCAATGCGGTACGGCAGGCGCCTACATTCTCGATGTGAACCTGTGCTCCAGCTACTACATCGGCCATTTCTGGAGTCTGGACAACCTGGATGGCAGCGCGCCTACCGTCAGCCTCACCGCGCCTGCGAGCGGGGCCAGCGTCACCGGCACGGTCACGGTCAGCGCAACGGCCAGCGACGATATCGGCGTGGACCGCGTGGAGTTCTTGTTGGACGGCACGCTGCTGGGCAGCGACGCCAGTGCGCCGTACTCGATCAGCTGGAACTCGGCCACCGCCAGCACCGGCAATCACACGCTGCAGGCGCGCGCCTTCGACCTGGTGGACAACGTAGGCACATCGGCCGCGGTCACGGTGAACGTACTGGAAGGCTCGGGCGGCGGCACGCCGCTGCTGGCGGAGTTCCCCAACGAAGACTCCAACGACGGTTACGTGAAGGCCAATGCCGACGGCAGCGCACCGGCGGTAGGCACGCTGGAAGCCTATTCCGGACTTGCCCTGGGACGTGGCGTCGACGGCAAGTTCAACCGCAGCGTGCTGTCGTTCGATACTTCATCGCTGCCCGATGGCGCGACTATCGTGTCGGCCACGGTCACGGTGGCGTATCGAAGCGCCTCGGGAAATCCATGGGGCAACCCCACCGGCAACACACTGGTGGTGGATGCGAACAACGGCTGTTTCGGCGCATGCGCCATCGAGACGGGCGACTACGCGGCGGCGGCCAGCGCCAGCGCGGTGGCGCAACTATTGAGCTTCAGCGGCGGCAGCCAGACCAGCAACGCATTCGCCAGCGCCGGCCTGTCCGCAATCAACCGTGGCGGCCGCACCCAGCTGCGCCTGCGCTTCAGCGACAATCCCACATCCACCAACTATTTATGGATAGACAAGGGCGCGACCGCGAAGCTGCGCGTGGAGTACCTGCCGTAACCGCTTTCCTGTCGGTCGCGGCGCAAGGGTTGGAACGAAAACGCCCGGCAGCGCCGGGCGTTTTCATGCGCGTGCTTCGCCTCAGCGCTGGGACGAGGCGAAGAACATCAGGTAGACCAGCCGCCCGTTTTCCAGGGTGTCGCCGAAGTTTTCGCCAGCGGTATGCCACAGCCATGGGCGCAGCAGCAGCAAGCGGTTGAAGCGCATGGGCACCCGTTGGGTCATTTCCCACTTCGAATCGTCGGTGCCGTCCCTCTCCAGGATCTCCTCGACCATACCCTTGGCGGAGGCGAAGCCCAATGCAGCCGCTTCGCGATCGTCGTGGGGCGTACGGTCGGTGTTGGTGGCCCGATGGCGGAAGAATTCGGTGCCGCCCTGGCAATCCTGCGGACGGCTGAGATACAGGATGCCCGACCAGTGCGCCGCATCCACATGCACCTTCGCCTTGCCCTTGTCGGCGGCCAGAGTGATGCGGCTCTTGGCATGCGACTGCGGCGGCGGCATGGCTTCCAGCGGTTCGCCCACCAGCCGGGAAATCTGTTGCGCGAGCCCTTCGATGTTGATCCGCTCCACCGAATTGCGGCCGGGAAACATGCCCTCTTGCGGCGGATAGGTCAGCCGCAGCGCGGCTTCCCGCAAGGCCTGCGCGTTGTCCAGGAAGTCGTCGACGATGATCATTGAGGTAGGCATGGCGGCCAGCCTAATCGTTAGCCGCCGCTTCCTTCAACCGCGTTCGCGCGGATCGACCGCTCAGCGCAACTGGCTGTCCTTGCTGCCGCGGCGGTTGTAGCCGCTGTGCGCGCCTTCCTCTTCGTCGCGCGTTTCCTGGCAGGGAACGCACAGGCGCACGCCCGGCACCGCCTTGCGTCGGGCCTCGGGAATGGGCGTGTCGCATTCTTCGCAGTGGCTCAGGCTCGGCCCCTGCGGCAATTGGCTGCGGGCGCGCTTGATGCCGTCTTTCACGGTGGCGTCGATCTGGTCCTGTACGGCGCCGTCGCCTGCCCAGCCGGTAGCCATGGCGGCCTCCTGTTGCGGTACGTGTGGGCGAGGATAACCCCGCCGGAATGAACGATATGGTGACGGTGCATGTCGATTTCACGCGCCCTGCCTCGTCTTACCGGTAGAGCCCGCCAAACGCGCACGTCCGCGCCGCGGGCCGACCGATTGCGCACAGGTATTGGCGCGGGCGAGGGTCTAGACTCGCCGCGAACGGCATGGGTCGCTTGCTGTGGGAGGGTCGGTGATGATCGGCTGGGCGCTTGCGGCGGCATTGGCGCTGTCCACTCCACCGGGCGAGCACGCTCTTCCGGAGCATGCCCCGCCCGACCCCGCACAGATCATGGCGGTGCCGCCCGTTCTCCGCTCGCTGGTGCAGGAGCGCGTCAATGCGCCGGGCCGCGGCCATTCGCAACGTTTGCGCCGGCTGATCGAGCTGATGTCGACCAGCCAGGACGGGCTGCGCCTGGAATACCGCGACGACGCCACCCAGACGGTGGAACAGGCCTACCTCAACCGGCAGGTCAACTGCCTTACCTACACCCTGGTGTTCCTGGCTCTGGCGCGCGAAGCCGGGCTGGATGCGTATCCGCAGGAGATCGACGAAACACTGGCCTGGCAGCAGCGCGAAGACGTGGTCTACCGCAGCAATCACGTCAATGCCGCGGTACGCTTGGGCCCGCAGCACTATGTGGTCGACGTGGGCAGCAGTTTCGTGATCGGACGCCATCCGGCCCATCCCATCGACGAACGGCGTCTGCTGGCCCAGTACTACAACAACCGTGCCGCCCAGCTGATGGCCCAGGACGATCTGCCGTCCGCGCTGGCCCATGCCGATATCGCCATCGAACTGGATCCCGCCTACCCCACTACCTGGAGCAACACCGGCGTGTTGCGTCTGCACAGCGGCGACCTGGCGGGAGCGGAGCAGGCCTACATCACTGCACTGTCGCTGGCCCCCGAACACTCCAGCGCCCTGTTCAACCTGGTCGCCCTGTACAAGCGCAGCGACGACCACAAGCGCGAAATGCAGTACCGGCGCCGCCTGGACAAAGTGCAGTCGCGGGATCCCTTCCACCAGTTCATGCTCGCCGTGCAATTCGAGCAATCCGGCGATTACCCCATGGCCATCGAACGCTACCGGCTTGCGATCCGTCTGCATGGCGGCGAACACCGGTTCTACCATGGCCTGGCCCGCGCCTATGCGCAGGCGGGAAACCAGCGCAGCGCCCGCCGCGCGCTGCAGCGGGCGCTGGCGCTGGTTTCGGACAAGGACGAAGCAGCGTCCGCGCAATACCGGATGCTGCTGGACGGCCTGCGCGCTACCGGCGGTTTATGAGGCGCGCAACGGCCAGCTGCCGACCACCTCGTATTCTCCCTGCCAGCTGCGCACCAGCGCGAAATCGCGCGCCTGCCAACGGATCGGTTCGATCGCCTGCGGGGTCAGCACGCGCGTGTCGTACAGCACGGTGACGTGCGGGGCGAATTCCCGTTTCAGATAGCGTCCGAATCCGCCGGCCATCAGGCGGTTGCTGAGTTCGCGCCACAATCCGTGGATCGGCGGACGCTCTTCCGGGCACAGCAATACGCAGGGGTGCTTGTCGTTGCGCGTGGAGAAGCTGGAGGCGCGCGCCAGAGTCACTTCGAACGGCGCGTGCCTGACCCGCGCCGCCGCCGTCGTCGCCGCCTCCACGATGTCGGCGCGATCGATCAGATGCTCGCCCAGGTAATGCAGCGTGGCATGCAGCCGGTTGGGCTTGATGGCCGGACCGATCAGAGAATGCTCCACGCGCAGTGCGTCGGCTTCGGCGACGATGGCTTCCCGCGCCGCCGGTTCCGGAAATACGCAAAAGAACAGGCTGCCGGTTTCGGATTTCGCTTCCATGCCGGCCAGCGAGTCCTGCAGGGGAATGGGCGTGCCCCGGCGCACGCTCATGCGTTTTTCCCGTCGGCGCAGCCCGGCGCCAGCGGCGGCGCGTCGGCGGCCTCACGATGCTTTGCCTTCATTCCAAGCCCAAGCCCATGTTTCCCACAAGGGCGACACGCTAACCCATGCGCAGCGTTCAGGCAAAAACGCCGCCGTATGCAGCACGGAAAGCCCTATAGCGCGCCTAGGAGCCGGGTTCCTCCACTTGACGCAGCTCGCATTCGATATCCCATTGGCCGCCATGGATCTTCAGGAGGCGCGGGGTCCAGTGGATGGCCGCCTCCCTCGCCGCCGCCAGGATCACGCAGGCAATCAGGCCGCCGGCGGCTTCATGCAATTGACCATCCATGCCTTGCCGTAGCGATCGGTGAGCATGCCGAAGCGCTCGGCCCAGAAGGTTTCGGCCAGAGGCATCTGGATGTTCGCGCCCTCGCCGAGCGCGCCGAACACGCGCTCGGCTTCGGCCGGCGTATCGACCTGCAGGTTCACGCACCCCCCGCTGGACGGACTGTGCGGCGGCCCATCGGCGCCCATCAGTATTCCGTGCGTCGTTTCCAGTTGCGAATGCATGATGCGGCCGTGCGTGGCCGGCGGCATTTCGCCGGCCATGGGCGATTCGCCGTAGCTCATGCGCAGGGTGATGCGGCCGTTGAAGGCGGCCGCGTAGAAATCGAACGCCTCCTTGCAATTGCCATCGAAGTCCAGATAGGGAATGAATTTCATCGTGCGCTCCTGTTCATTGTGGTCCGCACCCCTCCACGGCGATGCGCTTGTCTGACACGACGAACGCCGGGGGATGGAATCGACAAGCCCCGACAGCGATTTCCACCCGGCTCGGGTTTCCCCGTTCTCCTCCAAGCCACGCGACAATGTCAACCGTCGCGGTAACGGCGCCAGTATTCAGCGGGAGGGCACCCCACCAGCGCCTTGAAGTCGCGGATGAAGTGCGCTTGGTCGAAATAGCCCAGCTCCAGCGCCAGCCGCGTCCATTCCAGCTCATCGTCCTGCTCCATGCGTTCCAGCGCTTCGTGCATGCGGTAGCGGTTGATCACCCATTTGGGCCCGACGCCCACGTATTCGTTGAACATCCGCTGCAACGCGCGCTTGCCTATCCGCCATCGCTCCACCAGATCGTCGAGGGTGTTGACGCTGCGGTCCACTGCGATCCCATCGACGATCCGCCCCACGCGCTCCACTTCTCCGTCGACCGGCGGCAAATGGGAGACAAGGAAATCGGCTGCGGCCGCCGCCATCGCCGCATCTTCCTGCTGCGAAAGCACGGCCGGTCCCAAGCGGTCGCTCTCGGCGCCGAACAATTCCCGCAACGGTACGTTGCGGTTACGCAAGGTGGACAACGGCGCCCGCAGGAACGGATGGAATCCGCCGGGGCGGAACTTCACCCCGAATACCGCGCCCTGCCCTTCCAGCACGCTGGTGAAGCGGCCGGTGTGGACGCCGTGCACGCGCGCGCCACCAGCCTCCAGCACCAGATGCGCGTTGGGGTGCGGCAAGGTTTCGCGGATTTGCGCGGGACACCCGCGCAAATCCCAGCGCACGATCCAGAAGTGCTGAACCACCGCCGCCAGCGCGGCCGGAGGCAGCAAGCGCGCATGGTGAAAAACGCCGGGCGCCGGCGCCGAGCGCAGCACGCCCCGGGCCTTGCCCGCCCCGGAATTCATCGATGCGATTCCGGCAGCGCGTACGCGAGTCGCGTTTTTACAATCGTCGGCACTTTCGCCATGCTCTCATGGGGCAGCCTCGCCTAGCCCCAGTCTCCCATGAAAGCCGCCGCCCTGTTCCTGTTTGCCTTCGCCGCTTCCCTGCCTGCCGCGGCCTCGGCGCAAACCACCACGGAGTCCGTTCCCATGCATGCCCTCGGCACCTTCGAAGTCAAGGTTCAACCGCAAACCGCAGACAATCCGCCGGCTCAGGCGTCCGGGCTCGGCCGCCTTTCTCTGGACAAACTCTTCCGCGGCGATCTGCAGGCGAGCGGCCAAGGCGAGATGCTGGCATCGGGGGATGGAACGACCTCCGGCGCTTACGTGGCCATCGAGAAGATCACCGGCACCTTGCACGGACGCGGCGGCAGTTTCGTCATGGTGCACCGCGCGCTGATGGTCCGGGGCACGCCGCAGGAATGGACGGTGACCGTGGTTCCCGATTCCGGGACCGGTGAACTAAAAGGCCTGTCCGGGTCGATGCGGATCGTCATCGCCGACGGCAAGCACTCCTACGATTTCAGCTACGCGCTGGAATAAAGCACGCGCTTGCCCAACCGTTTTTTTGGATCGGAAGCGATCTCCCTGGACGACGCCGTATCCACTCCTCGACGCGGACGCATGCCCGGGAAGTCCACCTTCCTCCTCTTCACCCTGCCCGGCGGTTAAGGCGAATACCGTCACGGTATGCGAAGCGGGCTACCCGTACGATTATCCGACATGTCCCGTCCATGGTCGTAAAGGAATCCGGCGCTGTCTTCCCCCGCGACAGGCGCTTGTGACGTCAACGGCGACAGCTCCATCAGGCGAGGGGAAAGCATGCGATGGCCACACCACGGTTGAGCAGGGCGAAAGTCGCGGATGCAGCGGTCGTTTCCGTGCCTGCGGAAGAGACGACCGCCCGCCTGCTGCAGGCCGCAACCCCCGCCGAGGTCGTCGAAGTACTGCTGCGAACCGATCGCCGCGCTACCGTGCTGTGGTCCACGCACTGGCCGCACGATATCGCCTGCCATCCCGCCAGGCCCGATGAAGCCCTCCTGGCCGAAGCAATGGACGCGGTAGCCACGGCGCGGGCCGGCGGCACGCTGCCGGAGCATCTGCGCATTCTTCACGACGACGGCGACCAGATGGCGGCGGTGCTGCATTGCCCCGCCGGCTGCCCCGAGCCGCTTGAACCGGTGGCGCGCCGCCTGCGCGAGGTGCTGACCGTACTGGGCATGCAGCAGAGCGTGCAGCGCCTGGAACAGGCCGAAATGCTGCAGCGCTCGCTGTATGCGATCGCCGACATGGCCGGCTCCGACCTGGACATGCCGGACATGCTGCGCGGCCTGCACCGTATCGTCTCCGACCTGATGTACGCGGAGAACTTCTATATCGCCCTGTACGACAGCGGGCGCGACAGCCTGCGCTTCCTGTATTTCGCCGATGCGGTCGACACCCAGGAACTGGACCCCGACGAAGAAGTCCCGCTGTCGCAGATCGAGCGCGGACTGACCTGGTACCTGGTCCGCGACCGCAAGCCGCTGATGGGTTCCAGCGCGCAGTTGCACAAGCAGGTGTCCGGCCCGCTGCGCCTGCATGGCGCGGACAGCAGCGACTGGCTGGGCGTACCGATGATGCGCGACGGGCAGGTACGGGGAGCGCTGGTCGTGCAGAGCTATCTCGAAGGCACCCAATACACCACCGCGGAAATGAGCCTGCTGGCGTTCGTGGCCGAACATGTGCTCACCGCGCTGGAGCGCAAGACCTCGCAGGCGGAGCTGGAACGCCGGGTCGAGGAGCGCACGCGGCAGCTGGCCGAAACCAACTCCGAGCTGCGGCGGGAGGTGATCGAACGCGAACGCGGCGAACGCCTGCAAGCGGCGCTCTACCAGATAGCCGCGCTCACCAACGTCGAGGACACCAGCGAGCACTTCTACCACCACGTGCACGCCATCGTCGGCGAACTGATCAACGCCGAGAATTTCTACATCGCCCTGGCTTCCGAGGACGGCGCCACCGTCTCCTTCCCTTACGCCAGGGACCGGCACGAGCGCGACTGGAAAGCGCGTTCGCACCGGCGCGGCTTGACCGAGTACATCCTGCGCACCGGCAGGCCGCAACTGGTCGACGGAGCGCGTGCGCAAACCCTGCTCGAAGCCGGGGAAATAGAACCGGAAATGATGGTCAAACCGACGCTGATGTGGCTGGGCGCTCCCTTGCTGGGCGCGGAAGGCCCGATAGGCGTGGTCGCGGTGCAGAGCTACGACGCCGGCGTCGGTTTCGACGAACGCGACACGGAACTGCTGACTTTCGTGTCCTACCAGCTGGCCAGCAGCATCCAGCGCCACAAGGCCGCCGACGCCCTGAAGCAGGCCAACGCCCTGCTGGAGCAGCGGGTGGAAGAGCGGACCGGCGAGTTGCGCGAACAGATCACCGTGCGCGAACGGATCGAAGCACAACTGCAGCACCAGGTCATGCACGATGCATTGACCAGGTTGCCCAACCGCGTCTACCTGCGCGACCGTCTCGAACGGGGCATCGCCCGCCTGGCCCGCGACCCGGACCACCGCCTGGGACTGCTGTATATCGATGTCGACCGCTTCAAGGTGGTCAACGACAGCCTGGGTCACCTTGCCGGCGACGAAGTGCTCAAGGAAGTCGCCCTGCGCCTGGCGGCCTGCGTGCGCGAGCCGGACATGGTCGCGCGTCTGGCCGGCGACGAATTCGCGATCCTGATCGAACAGGTGCAATTGCCGGAAACGGTCTCCAAGATAGCCCAGCGCGTGCTGCAGTCGATGCGGCCGGCGATGACCGCGGGCGGGCGGGAGCTGCAGATCTCCATCAGCGTCGGCATCGCCATCATCGACGACAGCTACGACTCCACCGACCGCATATTGCACGACGCCGATCTGGCCCTGTACCGCGCCAAAGCCGCGGGGCGCAATCGCTTCGTGCTGTTCGACGACGCCATGCAGCACACCGCGATGGGCGTGCTGGATCTGGAGCAGTCGCTGCGCGATGCGCTGCTCAACGACGAGTTCATGCCCTATTTCCAGCCACTGGTGCGGCTGGCCGATGAGGTGGTGGTCGGTTACGAGGCGCTGCTGCGCTGGCGGCACCCGCAGCGCGGCATCCTGGTGCCCGGCGATTTCCTGCAGGTGGCCGAGGACAGCGGGTTGATCCAGGCGATCGATTGGCGCATGTTCCGGCTGGCGCTGGAATGCGGACAAGGATTGGTGCGCGATGGCGGCTACATCACGCTCAACGTCTCGCCGCGCCTGTTCCAGCAGGAGGATTTCGACCTGCGGATGCTGGAGCTGACCATGGAAATCGGTTTCGATCCCACGCGCCTGCGCCTGGAAGTGACCGAGGGCACTCTGCTCGGCGACCCGGAGGCGATGGTCGCCGTGCTGCAGCGGCTGCGCGAGGCCAACATCGAAGCCGCACTGGACGACTTCGGCACCGGCCACTCCTCGCTCGGGCACGTGCAACGCTTCCCGCTGAAAATGATCAAGATCGACCGCAGCTTCATCGCTCCGTTCGCGGCCGGGGCATCGCCGCGCAGTTCCGCGGTGATCGGGGCGATTCTGGCCCTGGGCCACGCGCTGGGCGTGGAGATCGTGGCCGAGGGCATCGAGACCGCGCACCAGCGCGAGGTGTTGACGGCGATGGGATGCGACTACGGCCAGGGCTATCTGTTCGGATGGCCGCAGCCGGTGGGCCATTGGCTGGACAAGCAATGAAGGCCGCCTCCGTTGCGGCCCGCAAGCTCACCAACGCTTCGGCAGCATTTTCGTAAAGACCAGACGCCTGTTTTCGTCCCTCGCCAGAAATCCTCCGCGCATCAAATCGCGGAGGATGTGGTTGATCATTTCCCGCGTGGCCCCCACCCGATCCGCGATCTCCTGCTGGGTCATGGCCGATGGAACGACGCGGATATCCCCCTCGGTCGAGGCGACTTTATTCAGCAGATCGACCGTTCGCTCGTAGACGTCGTGCAGGGCCAGGCTCTTGCTCAGCTGGGTGGCATGGCGCAATCGCGCTATCAGTTTGTAGACCAGGCACTCCGCGAACTCCGGATAGGTCTTCATGAAGCCGCGGATCGCCAGATGATCGATGACCACGCACTGCGAATCGACCACCGCCTTCACCGATGCCGATCTCGGGCCGCCGTCCAGGAAAAGTTCGCCGAAGAACTCGCCGGGCTGCAGGATGTTGTAAACCAGCTCGCGGCCTTTGCTGTCCTGGGTAAACACCTTGAGCTGCCCGGCGATGAGTATGTAGAGCGCATCGGACACGGCGCCTTCCACGATCAGCATCTCGTTCCGGCCATACCACTTGGCATCCCCGCACTGCGCCAGCTGCGAAAGCAGCTCGGGGGAAAGGGTGTCGGCGCGCTCTCCAGGCATGGCTCGCATATCTCCTTCGCTCCAGCCATTGGCCTGGAAGCATAGCCCAAGTCCGCAAAGCTTTATTCGCGGGGCCGCAACCCTGCGGGTTGCCGTCAGGTTGTGAATTATTTACGTTTTCGCCCTGCGGACGGTTCCGCTAACGCAGTTCCCTTCGCAATATCTTGCCGACCGCCGTTTTCGGCAGGTTGTCGCGGAATTCGATCCGCGTGGGCTGTTTGTAGCCGGTCAGGTACCGGCGGCAATGCGCGCGCAGATCGTCCTCGCTCAAGCCCGGATCCTTGCGCACCACGATCAGGCGCACAGCTTCCCCGCACTTCTCGTCCGGCATGCCGACCACGGCCGCTTCCAGCACGCCGGGATGCATCGACACCACGTCTTCCACCTCGTTGGGGAACACGTTGAAACCCGACACCAGGATCATGTCCTTGCGGCGGTCCAGCAGGAAGTAGTAACCCTGCCCATCCGCCTTGGCGATGTCGCCGGTACGGAACCACCCGCCGTCGAAGAAGGCATCGCGGGTTTCCTCCGGCCGCTGCCAGTAGCCGGTGGTCATGTGCGGGCCGCGTGCGCACAGCTCGCCCGGTTCGCCGACCGGGACCAGGTTGCCGCCTTCGTCGCGCAGGGTGATTTCCACATCGGCCAGCGACAGGCCGATGGAGCCCACCGGATTGGGCGCATCCCACCGGTTGTAGGTGATCGCCGCGCTGGTCTCGGACAAACCGTAGCCTTCGACCACGTCCTTGCCGGTCAACGCCTTCCAGCGTTCGGCGGTGCCGCGGCGCAATGCGGTGCCGCCCTGCAGGCACAACTTCAGGCCCGAAAAATCCAGATTGGCGAAGTCAGGAGAGTTCAGCAACGCGTCGTACAGCGTGTTCACGCCGGAGAAGAACGCTGGCTTCACCTTGTCGAAGGTGGCCACCAATGCCGGAATGTCGCGCGGATTGGTGACCAGTACCGAGTGCAAGCCATGGGTCATGTTGAAGGTGAGGTTGCTGTAGGCGGCGATGTGATACATCGGCAGGCAGATCAGCACCACGTCTTTCTCCGCATCCAGGCAATGGCCGAAGCATTGCTCGGCCGAAGCCACGTTGGCGATCAGCGCGGTGTGCGCCAGCACGGCGCCCTTGGATATCCCGGTGGTGCCGCCGGTGTATTGCAGTTGCGCCGTATCGCTCGCCTTGGCTTTGGCCTGCACGCGCGGCAGGCGCTTGCCTTCGGCCAATGCCCGCGGCCAGCGCAACGCTCCGTCGATATGGAACGGCGGGATCATCTTCTTGACGTGCTTGAGCACCGTGTCCACCAACAGCGACTTCGGCCACGGCAGCATGTCGCCGACGCGCGTGGTGATGACGTGCCGCACGGCCGTGCCTTCCAGCGCCTCGGCGGCCACCGAACCGAAGTTGTCCAGCACGACCAGTGCCGCGGCGCCGGAGTCGGCCAGCTGGTGCCGCAGTTCGCGTGCGGTGTAGAGCGGATTGACCAGCACCGCGATCAGATCGGCGCGCAGCGTTCCCAGCACGGCCACCGGATACTGCAGCAGGTTGGGCAGCATGATGGCCACGCGTTCGCCCGCTTCCAGCCGCAGCCCGTTGCGCAGATAGCTGGCCAGATCGTCGCTCATGCGCTCGACATCGGCGAAGCTCAGGGTGTGGCCCAGATTGGTGAACGCAGGCCGTTCGGCATGGCGCCGGCAGGCGTCGATGAGCATCTGCGGCAAGGTCTGGCCGCGGTCGAAGGCGTCGCTGGCGACGTTATGGAAGTCCGGCTGCGCCAGCGCCGAGCTCACGTTGTTTCCGAACGGCTTGATCATCGCGACGCCCCCCAGGCGATTGTCGGTCGACAGCACGCCCTCCCCAGGGCTGACCGATACCTTACGCCGGGAACGGGCGCCGTGCCATTTCCGTGGCAGGCGTCCGCATTCGCTGGCGACAGCCGATGGTGCCGGACCTACGCGCCCTTGCGTGCCTGCCAGGCCTGCAGCAGCTTGGTTTCCTGCTCGCGGGTGATGCCGGCCTTCACCGTCGCCTGGCGTTCGGCCGGCAGGCTATGGAACCACGCCAGCAGATCGGTCACCGTGGTCGCCAGCGGCCGGAAGCTCAGGCCGGCCTGGATCGCGCGCGCGTTGCTGACCTGCCCGTACCCGGCATAGGGGTTGTCGTGGGCGGGCACCCAGATCGGCAGTTCGACTTTGTTCTCCTCCAGGAACGCCAGGGGCACGCGGGTGAACTCGACCCCGCCGCCGGTGACCGCCTGACAGCCGCGCAGCATCGCGTCCATGCCCAGGCTGTAGTCGGGACCTACGGCATTGAAGGTGCCGTACGTGCCCGCCTCCGCTAGCCGCACCATCCATTCGCCCAGGTCGCGGCCGTCGATGATCTGCACTGGATCGTCGCGGTCGCCCGGCACCAGCATCTGCCCGCCCTGCGCCACCCGCAGCGGCCAATAGGTGAAACGGTCGGTTTCGTCGCGCGGACCGACGATATAGCCCGGGCGCACGATGGTGCTGCGTTTGCCGAATTGCTTGCGCACCTCCGCTTCGCTCAGCGCTTTCAGCGGGCCGTAAAGATTTTCGATGTCGGCGCGCAGCGACTCCTGCGTTTCGGCCATCGCATCCTTGCCTTTGTAGGGGGCCAGCGCAGCGTCTTCGGTGATGCCCGGCTTGCTGCCGTCGGCATAGGTGGAGATGGTGGAAATGAAAAGGTACTGCCCCACGTTGCCCTTCAGCACCTTGCCCGCATCGCGCACCCAGAACGGCAGGCTGGTGGGGTTGTCGATGCAGACGTCCCACTTGCGGCTTTGCAAAGACTTCAGATCGCCGGTGTTGCGGTCGCCGTGCAGTTGCTCCACTTCGCCCGGCCATTCCGGCGACGGGCGCTTGCCGCGATTGAACAGCGTCACCTTGTGCCCGCGCGCCAGCGCGTAGTTGACCTGGAACGGACCGGTGAAACCGGTGCCGCCCAGGATCAGGATGCTCAGCGGCTTGGCCGCACGGGTCACCGGAGCCACGGCTTGCGCCGCAAGCGAAGGCAATGCGGTCGCGGCGGCGGTCAGCGCGCCGAGTTTGAGCAGGTCGCGGCGAGTGGGCATGCGGCATCTCCAGGACGTTGGCGGAAGCCCCACTCTCGCACCACACCTTGTCCTGGCGCGTGTGGCTTAAGTCGTGGGTGCGACGCTGCCGCCAAAGGGCGCAAAGATGCCGCCGCCGCTGCTTTCAGCCCGAAATCTCCCGCACCGCCCTCACCGCACGCTCCACTTGTTCGGGCGTGTTCACCAGACTCGGCGCCAGCCGCGCATAGGTGATCGCATAAGGACTGGTGCTGGCGACGATGTTCTTGGCCAGCAGGCGCTTCACCACGTCCGCAGGCTTCACGCCGTCGACTTCGAACGACACCAATCCGGCCGACAGCTCGCCCGACACCGGCGTATGTATCTTGACCTTCCGATTCTCGGCCAGGCCGGCCTTGCACTGGTCGTTCAACGCGCGGATGCGCGCGGCCACGCGCGCCTTGCCCATCCGCTGGTGCATGCGGAACGCCGCCGCCGTGGCCCATTGATGGTCGTAGGCGACGAAGCCGCCGGGGCTCATGCGGTCGGCGTTGTTGGGCGTAGCGACCGCGGCCTGTTTTTCCCACGCCGTGTATTGATCCAGATCGCTGAAGCTGGGAATCAGCGGACGCAAACGGGCCCAGTTTTCCGCATTGGCCCAGACCAGGCCGGTGCCGCGCGGGGCGAACATCCACTTGTGCGTGCCGGCGCAGAAATAATCGGCGCCCATGCCGGCGACGGTTTCATCGACGCTGCCCAGCCCGTGCACGCCGTCGACCACCAGCAGCACCGGCGCGCCGCTGCGCGCGCGCAGTGCGGCGGAAATCTCGCGGATGGGCAGGCGGATGCCGCTGCTGGAATGCACCCAGGTCAATCCCACCACGCGCGTCTTCGGGCCGATGCCCGCCAGCAACGCAGCGATCAGCGAATCGGTGCTGGCGGTGGCCGCCTCGGCGAACAGCGGGATCATGCGCATGCTGGCGCCGGCGCGTTCGGTGGCCAGACGGATCGATTCGTGGTGCGAGTAATGGTCGTGCGTAGTGCACAGCACTTCGTCGCCCGGCTTGAGCGGCAAGCCGTGGTAGACCAGGGCCAGACCGGTGGTGGTGTTGGCGGTCAGGCACACCTCTTCGGCGCGACCGCCCAGATACTGGGCGATTTCGGTTTTAACCTGCAGCGGTACGTTGTGGGCCTGGTCTTCGAACAGGCCCTGCTCGATCACCAGGAAGGGATTGGAATCGATCGCGCGCCGGTAGCCTTCGATGGCCTCGCGCACGGGCGCCGGATGGCTGGCGATGAAGAAGCTGGCGAAATGCAGGTACGCCGGGTCCAGTACGAACTGGGCGCGCACGGCCTCCCAGTCGGACAAGTCGGCAGGCGCCGCCGCCTGTGCGGCCAACGCCGTGAGCAATGCGGAGGGAAGCAAGGCACCCGCAGCCAGGGCGGTCGGGGCGGTCAGGAAACGGCGTCGTGTCAGTACCATCGGACAGCTCCCAATGCGGGGGAAATACCCTCATTCAAGAAGCCAACGCCCAAGCGTGCGGACAACGGACAGCGTGGCCGGCCCCGATGCGGGCCGGCCGGCTCCTTCCAACTAGCGGCCGTGCGCCAGCATGAAATCCAGGGCCGCGCAGACCGCCGCGACCTGTGCGGCATTGCATTGTTCCGGGGTCGCGCGGGGACTGTCCGGGTAGACCTCGGTGGTGGTGGTGTAGCGCGCATCGGTGACGCCTGCGCACAGGCCGAGCCGCTTGAAGGCGTATTGGATGACGCCCGGCGCGGTCACCGCCGAGCCGATGATTTCGCCCTTGGCGTCGGCCGGCGCGATGTGGGTGACCTGGGCCACCGCCGCGATCACCGCGTTCTGGAAATCGGGCTGCGGATTGTCGGTGTCGTCGACCAGGTAGAAGCCGTCGGGGATTTCGCCCGGCTCGTTCGCCTTGCCGTCGCGGGCGGCCAGTGCGGGGCGGAACTCGGATTCGTCGGTGTCGGTGGTCTCGTGCAGATCGATGTGCATCGACACGCGATCGCGCAGCGGCGCGACCAGGCGCATCAGCGCGGCCGATTCCTGCGCCGGACTGTTGTCGCGGAACGAACGGTTGGGGTCCACCGCATCCGGATTCCAGCGGTGGATCCGTTCGTAGGCCCAGGGGCTGATGCACGGAGCGACGATCAGGTTGGCCGAGCCTTCATAGCCCGACGCACGCTCTTCGAGGAACTGCAGCGCGCCATGCACGCCGCTGGTTTCGTAACCGTGCACGCCGCCGGTCACCAAGGCGACGGGAAGTTCTTCCCGCCAGGCGCGGCTCTTGAGGGCGAACAGCGGATAGGTGTCGGGGCCATAGTCCAGGCGACCGTACTCGACTACATCGAAGCGCGGGCGCAGGCCTTCGATCGCACGCACCACATCGGCTTCGTAGCTGCGCTGGCGGATCTGCCGCGAGCGCCAGGCCGCTACTTCCGCCGGCCCCCAAGGTTGGCCGGGTGTACCGACGGGATAGAAAGCCTGGGTCGTCATCATGATCGCTCGCTCTGCTGGTGCCGTCTGGAGAATGCGCGGCATTTTATCATCGCGGCCGCTGCGGCCTTGCGCAATGCAGGGCTTGGAATTCTTCCGACAGCGATCTTGTCGATTTGGCTCCCGCTCGTTCGTCGTCCAGCAAGAGCACGCTTTCCTCCCTGGTCGGTCTGCTCGTCCCTCCCTTCCAACGAGCCGCTTTCATGTCCTTCCAAGCCTATCTGGACAATATCCAGACCAAGACCGGCAAAAGCCCCGCCGATCTCCGCGCCCTCGCCGCCAAAAAGGGTTATGCCAATTCCAAGGGCTTGCTGCCTGGGGTCAAGGCCGGCGACATCCTGGCCTGGCTCAAACAGGATTTCGAGCTGGGCCATGGCCATTCGATGGCCATCGTGGCGTTGCTGAAAGGAACCAAGAAGGAAGGCGACCGATGACGAGGAGAGTGATCGCCTGAAGTGGGTATGGATCAAGAGCTCGCGCCGGGACGGCGCTCCCACGGGTGCAAGCCGATTTCCTCGGCGCGTCCGCAAGCGGCACCTCAATAATGGAGATAAGCATGAAGAACTTCCTCGCCATCTACAGCGGTTCGGCGGCAGGCATGGAGCAATGGAAAGCGCTCCCGGCCGAAACCCGTCAGCAGCGCGAACAGGCCGGCATGCAAGCCTGGGGACAATGGGCTACCCAACATGCCAAGGACATCGTCGAACAAGGTGCGCCGCTGGGAAAAACCAAACGCGTCACCGCCGATGGCATCGCCGACATCCGCAACGCGATGGCGGCCTACACCGTGGTCAAGGCCGAATCGCATGAGGCGGCAGCCCGGATGTTCGAAAACCACCCGCATTTCTCGATCTTCCCCGGCGACGGCGTGGAGATCATGGAATGCCTGCCGATGCCAGGCATGTAGAGCCGCTCACTACTCATTTTCACGCGATTTAAGCACCGGGTGGCGCACATAGTGCGCGTGCTCGATTTCCGTCCCAGCCAAGGAGATCCACCATGATCCGCAAGCACGCCGTTTCGATGACCGCCCTCGCCCTGCTGTTCGCCGGCCCTCTAGCCGCGCAGGAAGCCACCGGGCCGAAGATGACGCCCGAGATGCAGGCGATGATGGAAGCGTTCCAGAAGGCCGGCACGCCCGGCGCGCAGCACCAGCAGCTGGCTGCGATGGCCGGCACCTACGATCTGACCGTCAAGAGCTGGCATACCCCCGGCGCCGAACCGGCCATCGATACCGGCACCGCCACGCGCAAGATGATCCTGGGCGACCGCGTGATGGTGGAGGAAGTGGCCTCGCAGATGATGGGCCAGCCTTACAACGGCCAGGGCCTGCACGGCTACGACAACGTCACCGGCAAATACTGGGCGACCTGGAGCGACAGCATGAGCACCGGCCTGATGCTCAGCCAAGGCACTTGCGACGCCAAACTGGCTTGCGCCTACACCGGCACCTATCACGACCCGGTGACCAAAAAGCCGCAGACCGCGCGCATGACCAGCCGCTGGCCCGACAAGACCACCGAGGTCTTCGAAATGTACGGCCCCGGCATGGACGGCAAGGAAACCAAGATGATGGAAATCACCTACAAGAAGCGCGCGCAGTAAGGCGGCCGGCAAGCAATTGCCGTTGGTCCGCATTGAACGCGGAGACCTGCCTCCCGACACCGCCGGGAGGTAGAGCGCCCCACTCACAGATCGTCATCCCGGCGAATGCCGGGACCCAACCATCCGTGTGCGCGTAGATGGATCCCGGCATTCGCCGGGATGACGGTCTGATTTGGGTTGCCTTTCTATCGCTCGACTGCAGCTTCTCCTTACTACGGCTTCTTGTCGGCGAATTTCTCCAACATTTTCTTTCCTTCCGGCGACTGCGCCAATCCTTCCAGCATGCTTGCGATGGCGGTGCCGCCGTCGGCCGAGAACAGATCCATCACGCTGGACAGCCCCTTGCTGGGCGTACCGGCGTTGGAGATCACCTTCACGTCGGCCGACTTCAGCGCTTCGGCCTGGGCCGTACCCACCGCCTGCGCGGCTTCGATGTTGCGGATGCCCAGCAGGTAGTTCTGGTAACCCTGGTCGCTGCCTATCTTCTCGGCCAGCTTGATCTGCGCGTCCACCGGCGCCATCAGGATGGCGGTTTCCGCCGAGCCCTTGGCGTTGCCTTCCACCGCGATGCCCTCGGCATTGCGCTTGGCCGCTTCCAGCTTGCCTTCGGCGGTCAGCACGGTCTGCTGCTTGCTGCCCTCGGCCGAGACGATGGCGACCTGCTTGGCCGCATCGGCCTGCACGATCGCCACTTCCTTGGCCTGCGCCGCGCTGATCACCGCGACTTCGCGGTTGATCTCGGCGCCGCGTACGTTCTTCACCTGCACCACGTCCATTTCCTTGGCCGCGGTTTCGCGCTGCTGCACCTTCACCTGCTGCGAGGACTGCTCGTTGGCCACGCCCACATTCTTCTCCTTTTCGGCGGTGCGCAGACCCACTTGTTCGGCGGCCTGCTGGCGCGACATCTCGATCTCGCGCTTGGCGGCGATCTCGGCCATCTCGGCCTGGCGGGAATTGTCCGCCACCACCAGCCGCGATTCGCGTTCGATGCCCGAAGTACGCTTGGCCATGATGTTCTGGATGACTTCGCTTTCCTTGGAATCGCGGATGTCCATCAGTTCGATGTTCTTGATCGCCTCCACGCCCCAGCCGCCCAGCTGCGGCGTCACTTCCTTGGTGAAGGCTTCGCCGAAGCGGCTGCGGTCCAGCATGATCTGGTCTATCTCGTGCGCGGCCAGCACGGTGCGCACCGAGCCCTGCACGATGGCGGTCAGCTGTTCCTTGAGTTCCTCGAACGAGGCCACGCGCTGGGCGGCGGTGTTGGAATCGCTGATGCGGAAGAAGGCCATGACGTGCACCAGGAACGGCACGCGCTCCTTGTCGTAGGCCGCGTAGTCCGGCAGGTCGATGGAGAAGTTGGACACCGGCAGCGTCACCCGCACCAGGCCGATCATCGGAATCCGCGACGGCCACTCGTAATAGGTATTGCTGGCGAAGCCCTTGCCGTAGGAAACGGTGTTCTTCCGGGTCTGCACGATGTGCACTTCGTTGACCGGAACCACCCTGCGCAGGGCGATGGTCCAGAAGAACAAGATGACCGCGACGATGGCCAGCACAATGACGACGGCGGCCAGGACAAGGGACATGCCGAACATGGGAATTCCTGTGGTGTTTGCAAGGACCGCCAGTATAGGGCTGCAGGAGCGACGCAAGTCGCGAGGCCCCGGCCATTGAACCGTCACGAGCTTCGCGGCTCGAACCGCTCCTACCTGCGCCGTCCGGCTTGTATGCTTTGCCCTCCGATCCTTGCAGAACGGGAGACACCATGGGCGAGCAGACCCTGTCGGGAACCTGCCACTGCGGCGATACCGGTTGGACGCTAACCGGCGATCCGGGCTCGGTCACCGCATGCAATTGCACCTTGTGCCGGCGCTACGGGACGCTCTGGGCCTACGATTACGAGAACGAACGCATTGCGCTCATCGGGTCCACGCGCGCCTATACGCGCAAGGGCAAGCCCGATCCGTCGCTGGAGATCCATTTCTGCCCGACCTGCGGCTGCGTCACCCATTGGCGCGGCACGAAAGTGGATGAAGCCGGCCGGCGCCGCGTCGCGGTCAATGTCCGGCTTGCGCCGCCCGACGCCGTCGCCCATCTGGCGATAGACCACTTCGACGGATTGGACAGCTTCGACGACCTGCCCAGCGACGGACGGTGCGTGCGCGAGATGTGGTTCTAGCGCCTGCGCCCTGACCGTCGAGGCTAAGCGGACGTATCAAGCTGGCCTACGGCCCTTCAGTCCCCGCTTCTCGAACCAATGGTCGGCGTAGGGATTGTCGTTGTAACGGGGAATTTCGCGGTAGCCGTTGCGGGTATACAGCGCACGGGCTTCCTTCAGCGCGCGGTTGGTGTCCAGCTGCAGCGTATTCAGGCCCATCCGCACGGCGTGTTCTTCGATCGCATCGAGCAGGCGCTGCGCGATGCCGAGACCGCGCGCGTCGGGCGCCACCCACATGCGCTTGATCTCGCCCCGCTTGCGCCCCGTCACCTTCAACCCACCGCAACCGACCGGACGCCCGTCCAGGCGCGCGATCAGGAACAGCCCCGCCGGCGGCACGAGTTCTTCTGGATTGGCCGACACCGTGCGCGCCGGGTCGAATCCCGTTTCGAAGCGTTCTTGCAGTTCGCGGAAATACGCTTCAAGGCACAGGCGGGCCTCCGCGTTGGCAGGATCGGCGGGCTCTATCGCCACCGCCGATGCGCGCATCAGCCGCTCCACCTCCGTCATCGCCGCGACCATGCGCTCGCGCTGCGCCGCGCCGAGCGAGGTCAGCAACGTGGTCGCGAAATCCTGCGAACGGCGGTCCAGCGCGTCGAATTCGCGCAGCCCTTTGCGCGTCAGCGCCGCCCGCCGCACCCGGCCATCGTCGGCGGCGCGCTGCGAATTCACCAGACCCTGCGCCTCCAGCGAACGCAGCATGCGGCTGAGATAGCCGGAATCCAGCGACAGCCGTGCGCGCAGATCGCGCAGGTCCGCCCCGCCCCTGCCGATCTCGAACAACAGCCGCGATTCGCCCAGCGGGCGGCCGCGGCCCAGGTAGTCGTCGGACAGCACCCCGATCCGCTGGGTGACGGCACGGTTGAAGTTGCGGACCTGCTGGATCTGGGTTTCGTCCATTTATCTGACTTTAGTCAGACAAATGGACGGTGTCAATGTCAGCGACGCCGTCCACGCTTCTCGTCTAGTCGGGCACTTCCCATCGTCATATCCAACTCGCGAGGCTGTAGAGCAGAGCCGCCGCAACAGTGTTAAATCTACGCATCCGTTTATCTTCGGCACACGCATCTTCGTCTAACGGCGCATGCCGCAGGATAGGGGCATGAAGGCCATGGCCCACGACCACCTCAAGCGAAGAATCGCGCATCGGCGGCAACACGACATGGCCACGATGGCCAAGGAGATCGCCGGCCACATTCCCAGGATGTGGCTGCGATCGCCGTCGGAGGACGACTTCTGGCGCTGGTTCTGCGGCGAGCTGCAGTCGGTGGTGAGGAATGCGGGCGACATCAAGGAGAAAAGCCGGCTTCACGCGCGCCTGCTGGCCGCTCTTTCCCGCGCCGGATTACCGCAACCTCCGTCGACGTTCCAGAGGAAATGCTGAAAGCATTCCAATCCCGTCTTGCCGCGTTCGTGCCGGCGCGTGAGTTCTTCAAACGCGCTTGCAAAGTTCGCGTCAGCTCCGAAGGTCGTCATCCCGGCGACTGCCGGGACCCAACTTGACGCGCGCGCAGGCTTGGGTCCCGGCATTCGCCGGGATGACGACCTGATTATTCGTTGGACACTGAGTTTTCGCGGAGGTAACCACGCCAGGGCGTTATCCGCCCCGCCCCGCCGCTTCTATCTTCGCAACATCCACCTTCTTCATCTCCAGGAACGCACGCATCACCCGGTCGGTTTTTTCGCGGTCGCCGGAGGTCATGAGTTCGTCCATCGCCAGCGGCGATATCTGCCAGGACAGGCCGTAGCGGTCTTTGCACCAGCCGCATTGTTCGGCTTCCGGCACGCTGGACAGTTGCGCCCAGTAGTGGTCCAGTTCGGCCTGGTCGCGGCAGTGGACCAGGAACGAAACGGCCTCGTTGAAGGCGAAGCCGTGCGGATGCGCGCTGTCCATGGCGATGAACCAGGTGTCGCCCAGGCGGAAATCCGAAAACATGACCGTGCCGGGCTTGTCCGGCGCCGCGCCTTCGGGATAGCGCGCGAGCTGTCCGGCTTGCGAATCTTCGAACACCGTGCGGTAGAAGGCCCCCGCTGCTTCGGCCTTGCCGCACGCGTCACCGGTGAACATGAGCGCGGGCATGATCGCCGGTCGCGGCTCTTTGGCCGGATCGGTCAGGAACAACTGCCAGGACACGCCGTAGCGGTCCTGCACCCATCCGTAGCGTTGGCTGAAGGGATAGGCGTCCAGCGGCATCAGCGCTTGTCCGCCTTCGATAAGCGCGGCCCAGGTGCGGTCCAGGCGCGCCACCGCATCGGCTTCCCGCGAAGGGTCGAAGTTGACGAAGAACGACACCGAGGGGTTGAACTTGAAGTGCGGCCCGGCGCTGAGGGACATGAAGGGCTGGCCGTGCAGTTCGAAGGACACCACGTCGCAGTCGCCCGAGGGGGTGTCCCGGATCTGGACGACGGACTGGATGCTGGAATCCGGGAAGACCGAGCAGTAGAACTCGGCCGCTTCCTTGGCCTGGGTGTCGAACCACAGGTGCGCGGTGATGGGTTTGGGCAGTGACATGCGCGGGCTCCTTGGCTGGGTTATGTCTCTACGACGATCCTGAGCACCGTAAATCGACAGCGGTTTTCAAGGGGTGAATCCCGGCCCCAGGAATCGTCATCCCAGCGAACGCTGGGATCCATTTTGACCTTCGCGCGTACCGGCCCCAAACCGGTTTGGTTCGACCAGGCAGCGACTTTCCGCGCCGACACGCACCAAAGCTATGCACATCAGCAGTCAGACCACGGAAGCGGCGATTGTTTCCGAGTGCACAACATCGTGGGACCGGATGAGGTCTTCCGGCCGCATGTCCGGGTAGCTAGCGTGGCGCCACGTCGTGATCTGCGACGGGGGATGGCCTCAGGCGTCCCGTCCAGCGCGTCGTATCCCCCGTCCGATTTCCTGGAGAAAACCGATGAACGTGAACACTTCCAAGAACATTTCCACCACAACGAAAGCTTGGCCCGATTGGACCAACCTGACGCTGGGCCTTTTCCTGGCTGTTTCGCCCTGGCTTGCCCTGGGCGGCAGCACCGCGATTGTCTGGAACGCGGTGGTCTGCGGCGGCATCATCGCCTGCGCCGCAGGCGTCGCCCTTCTCAAACCCTCGCCCGGCGCGCAGAAGACCAATCTCTGGATCGGCCTGTGGCTGTTGATCGCACCCTTCGTGCTGTCGTTCTGGAGCCATGGCGGCGCCACGTGGACCAGCGTGCTGGTCGGCTTGAGTGTGGCGGGCATCGCCGGCTACCAGCTCTCGGCGCTGAGGCGTTAGGCGGGCGTGCGATTCCGCGTCTGGTTCGATCTCTCGACAGGACGCTTCAGTGCCCCATGGCCAACACCTGAAATGAAGATCAGCAAACAGGTCCGCGCATGTCGGGGGCGTAGCCCCGACCTACGGGGCGGTCACGGCGCTAGCCGTGACCGCCATGCTTATCGCCAGTGCGGTCAGGGGGCTTGGATCGCCCACTGTTGATTGTTGCCGCCCGTCCAGGCCCACTGATGGACGTTTGCGCCATTGGCGGAAGAAACGCCCGCGACATCCAGCGCGGAGCCGGTGCTGCTGACGGGCGACAGCCGGTAGTAGCCGCCGCTGGTCGCCGTGATTGTCCAGCGCTGGTTGTTGGCGCCGGTATAGGTGCGGATGTCCACGTTGGTTCCGTTCGCTGTCGAGGTGCTCGCCACCTGCAAAGCCTTTCCGCTTTGAACGCCGGTGATCCGGTAGGTGTTGTTTCCCAGGTGGGTGAACGTCCAGCGTTGGTTGTTGCCGCCGCCATAGGTCCATTGGATGACGTCCGCACCCTCCGCGGTACTGCCGCCGCTCACGTCGAGCGCCTTGCTGCTGTGTCGGGCGATCACCTTATAGGTACCGTTGGCGATGATCTGGCCGGGGTCGGCGCCCCGCTTGATGGCGTCGATGGCGCCCCAATCGACGACCGCGCCGTTGGAACGGTTGAACAACGCGAACTCGGCCACGCCGTTGTCCCAGTAGAAGGTCTTCATGCCATTGAGGCGGGCCGCGCGGTTGATGTACTCCAGGTAATACTCGCGCGAGGGCCGGCTCATGCCCGAGCGGAACGCCACTCCGTATTCGCCGATGATGACCGGAATGCCGTTGTTCACCCACTTGGAGCGGACCTGTGCGAAGAGACTGTCGACATAGCTCTCCTGGGCCCAGGAGCAGGCGCTTTGCGGAGGATACGGCGAGCCCCAATACAGACAGCTGCCGGCCGGATCCAGCGTGTAGTTGTACGGGTCGTAGAAATGGACTTCGACCATGAGCCGGCTGGCTATCGTGTCCGTCGGCATGTTGAAGAAGTTGAGGCCGTGCTGCATGTTGGTGTTGTAGGTCTGCACGATGAGCGTGCGCGAGGCGTTATTGCCGCCGGTAGCGCGCACGGCATCGACGAAGGTCTGGTTGTACGACTGCTGGACGGTGTTGTGTTCGGTGGTCGGCGTGTCGTAGTTGGCGCGGACTTCGTTGGTGCCGGCGAACAGCACGCGCTGGTCGTAGTTCTTGAACGTGTTGGCGATCTGGGTCCAGTAGTTGCGCTGTTTCTGGTTATTGGCGACCTGGTACGAGTAAAGAGGATGCTCTTCGAGCCAGCCGCCATCCCAATGGATGTTCAGGACCACGTACATGTCCTGGTTGTAGGCATAGTCCACCACCTGTTTGACGCGCGCCATCCAGGCGGCGTCGATGGTCTGCGTCGCCTGGTTGGCATGGCAGTCCCAGGCCGCCGGAATGCGGATGGCGTTGAAGCCGGCGGCTTTCACGGAGGTGATGAGTTGCTGGGTGATGGCGGGGTTGCCCCAGGCGGTCTCGCTGCAGATGGCTTCCATGGTGTTGCCCACGTTCCAGCCGATGCGGATCTGGTCTGCGACTTGCTGGGCCGGGGGAAGCTGGGCGAAGGCAGGTGCTGCAAGCAGCAAGGCCATTGCACCGAACATGGACAATTGTTTGATCACTCTGGATCGGATGGCGCGAAGGGAAGAAGCCGGCGACGCAAGAAGCGCCCGCGACTTCTGCCCTGTCGCAGCGAAAGGGGTGCGATTGGACATAAATCCTCCTGATTTGGACCAACACTGGTGGCTAGTGGAATGCTGGGGGCGTGTCTATCTGGCCCACGTCCCTTCGCAAGGAGTAGCTGTCTGAGGCGCTTGCTTGTTGCTGCCCGGGAGAAATCGGTTCCAGTATTTTTCCGGTTCCGCCACGCCATCAGCTGGCGTTCCAGGGCTTCGTGTTGCCGGCTGCTGCCGTTGTGTCACGAACTGTTGTGGAGCGACTTCGTGGGCGAGCATACGCAGGCGCGTCACGTGATATCCAATGAATTGTTCTCAGTGAGCTATATCGTTTTTGAATGCGGCAATGCACAAGCAGAACCGTCATTTCTCTTCGCGCTCTTTAGTCGGCGTCGGATAGTTGTGTGATCGGTGAACAAATATCCGGTTAGCCAGCGGCAACGAAGAAATCGATAGGGCGGGCCCAAGCCCGCCGCATGAGGGCAACCGCATTAGTAACTGAGGAAATCTTGGCTGGGGCGGCGCGAGTGCCTAAGGCGTGTGGCAGGTCGCAATGCGGTTGGCGACTTCAGGGTGGTCGCGGTAGTAGGCGGCGTTGTCGGCCAGGACGTGCCAGCGTTGGTGGTCGGTGAGGAAGCGGGTCAGGTGGCGCAGGGCGCCGATCAGGGTGATCTGGGAAAGTGCGGGCGGGTCGGTGGTCAGGGTGGCCTGCAGGAGTTCCAGCAGGCAGTGGATGCGGTCCAGGCATTCGTCGGATTCGAGTTCTGCGGCGGCGCTGATGCGGTCGAGGGTTTGGGGGTCGCGGGCGGCGATGCCGGCATCGGCCAGTGCGCAGGGGCTGCCGCCCTGCAGCAGGTTTAGGAGGGTTTCCAGCGGGGTTTGGCCTTCGGCCAGCCCGGGCGGGAGGTCTGCGAAGGTGAGTGCGGCAGGCTTGTCGGATGCTTGGCGCGATTCGGGGGTTGTCATGGGGACGGCTTCCTTGGTCTGTGATGCGCGCGGGTGCTTGCTGCATGGTTAGTCCATACAAGGTCCATCCATAGATACCGGACGCTGAGCGAGTCGGATACTACGAATTACGTAACCCTACCCGCGCTTTCCGGATATCTGAAAAACAGATATTGATTGAAGGTCTGCAGACCGAATTCTTCGGTGGCACGTGCATTCCACCCACAGGTCGTCATCCCGGCGAATGCCGGGATCCAACTGTCAGTGCACGCATAGATGGATCCCGGCATTCGCCGGGATGACGATCTGATAGTTGGGCTGTTGCTTCGGTGATATTGACTGTCTCGTCGCCTCAAGGCGATAGGTGTCGCTTCGCTCGACCCATCCTACGGTCCTACCCCCGGCCTTTTTTACTGACGCTGGGAATCGTTAGCCGAAAATCTTCTGACAGCCTCAGCCAGAAGCATTTCGTAGGTATCTAGGCGTAACTTTAGGCGGATTAGCCACCAACCTCCGAGATAAAGGAGCAGCAACGCCCAGAGCAGCAGTCCTCCGGCTAAATTGACCTGCCCTAAGGCTTGCCAGTCGCCGAATCTCCAATCTTTGAACTGGAAATAGAGGGCGATCAGCACAGGCATAACTCCAAGGCGCTCGACACCACCAGTCAGCAGACCCAAGCGGAACGTCATGGAGCTTCTGCGGTCGCGTATGTACTGCAACTTGCGGGAAAGTTCGTCCAGCCCATAGGCGTGAAGCCATTCGACAAACCGAAGGTACTCGCCATAATCATGGTCAAGTTCCTTAGCGTAAGTCCGTTTTGACTCGCGGAAAGATTTCCAGTTGCGCCGTAGAAACTGTATTAGAGAAATACCAAGCCCAATTAACTCAAGCAGGAGTCCAACCCAGATAATGTAAGTCCCCATAGAGCCGCCAATCAGCGTCCCGCCCAAGCTCGCTGCACCGGCGACACATACACCAAGAGCGAAGGACCATCTTTCGACCCTACCCGGCGGAGCGCCTTCTGTCTCCTTGATGTACTCATCCACTTTCGTATCGAGCTGCTCAAACGTCAGATGCTTCTCTTTCTCGTCCATCTGCTTCCGCCCCATTCTTCTGACTGACTACCCTCTTTATTCATCCTGGCCACCCAAAGTATCGTCATTCCGGCGAATGTCGGGATTCAACTTTAAGCGTGTGCCGGCTTGAGTCCCGGCATTCGCCGGGATGACGACCTTCATTAGTCAGGTTGAACTGCTTCTGCCTCAGCTTCCTGTCTTTCGTTCTCTTCGAGGGTACGCATGGATTCCGCGTTCTTGCGTTCCCACTCTTTTAGTTCGGAGCCAGTCATCGCCGGCTCGATACGTGGTGGCACTTCGACCTTGGTTTCCGGTATGGGCTGCTGGGGAGCAACATACGGCACAGGGACCTTCTGAGGACGCGAGCCGGTTCGCTGCGGAAGCTTTACTTCCATAGTGTGGTTCATAGGCCACGTGGCAAGGCGGAAGAGGCCATAGCAGACCAGGGCGGCAAACATCAGAGCGCCGAACAGCATCGATGAACGGCGGCCAGCAGGCACTTCCTTATGCTTGCGGCGGCAAGGTGGAGCCATTGGCAAAGGTGGTGGCTGTGTCGATGCGAGGGCGTCCAGTTGTGGACCGAGCACGGCGCGCAGGGCGTCGCCATCGATGAGTTGGACATGGCCTTGGCGAGTGGCGGCTTCACGGGCGGCCTGGGTGAACTCGCCGCTGGTGATGACGATAGCGCCGGTAGCGTTCTCGTTGACCTTGATCCCCAGCGTCTCATGCACGACATTGTGTGGAACCTGTTTGGCATTCCAATGTTTGGCCTGTACCAGCACCAACTCGCCATCTCTTCTCAGCTTGAGATCGATACCCCCGTCGAATCGGTTACGACCGCTACCCGTGCCGACGTGATCGACACTCCAACCCTGCCCCCGATAATAATCGGCCAACATGGTCTCAAGCTGACTCCACGTCACGCGCGTCAAAGCGTCATCACGGCGGTTATGTACGTTCTTTAATCCTTTCATTCTGCCTCTGCGGAAACGATGGCTATCGCTTCGCTCAACACATTTTATGGCTCTGAAGTCAGCTTTCTTCAACCTCTTTTCTTTGAACTTGGCTGCGCAGCTCTAGCGCGGCGTCTTCTACCACTTTTTCTGCCCTAACAGAGAATGGCCGACCATAGACGTCTTGGTACGCCGTCAGAAAAGGTTGCGACTCCCTAAACACGTGAAACAATGGCCAATCGTGATATGCGAATTCTGTAATCAACTCGCCCCTCACCCCGATTAACCTCATGGTCGAGGCAGCGACTTCGAACTTGTCATTAAGGATATCGCGCGCAAGTTTGAACTCTGGCAAGGACGACGACCAATCCACTTTGTCCATAACCGATTTGAACTTCGTGCTTCCGGAAAACTTGTATCCAATAGCCAAGTTCACGGTCGCAATCTTTCGATTCAGATCGCTACTGCTTTCCCTCTGAGAGTTCGTAAACTTTGCGACGCGGACTGCGTCTGACCAAGCTTCGGTTTTAAGAAAGTCGTAAATCAGATTGTTAAGTGACGTATCCGCTTGTTCTAGTTCGTATGGAAGAACCTTTCGCCACAGCGTGTGCGCCAGAAAAATACCTGCATCCATTACCAATTCGGTGGAAGCCAAAAAATAATCGTCAGTCAATTGCAGACGCTTGCCGACCTCCGGCTTTTTTTGGCCAAACTTAAAATCAGCAGATTCGCACACACTGATGTATTGATCACTTACTATACCGTTGCAGTGCACATAAAGGTTTCGTCGTTGACTTGCTTCGATGAACGCGGGCCATGCCTCCCACTTGGTTAGGGATATCGAATAGAACTTCTCTAGCCATTTGAACTGATCGGAGTAACTCTGCCGGCGCAGATTCTCTATTTCATTATCTAGGACATGCCGCTTGACGGCACCCACATCATTTAGATCTAGAAGCTCAGTAAACTTGATTGACCTATCTAACGCACTGTAGAGATTCTCGCGCTGCTGAAATAGAGCCGTCACAAGCTCTCCGATAAAGAAATCCAATGCGCTAAATAAGTATATGAACAAGCTTTCCTGCAGCACTTGTGGTGCTTTGGAAAGAGCGACGCGCCTAAGCCTCCTAACAGCACCAAGCAAATTCTTCGTTTCACGAGCTTCCAAGCCACCCTTCTCTATATCCGTCGCTATTTGCTTCATGTCTGCTACACATGCCTCGACCTCGTCGTTGAGGCTGGATTTTGCTACAGGCAAGAAGCTCGATGAGCAGAATCGTATATCGATTACTCCATGAACAAGTGAGTTAACAGCTTGCTCTATCGGGTGAGATTTTTCCGACTTTTTATTCGGCTTTACTTTTGATGCGATCTTGGCTCGCTTGTAGCGAGCGCCACCCATTCCTGCAATCTCTTTTTTAAACTTAACCATCGTTGTGATCCGTGCATAGTTGTTTTAGTCGTAAAACTGACAAGAACTCTGTCGCTAACCATGGGCTGTTACGCCCACTTGATTCACTACTGTGCATCCATGTAGTCGGGCGATTACGCTGACTCTTTTCAATCAGCACTTGCGTCAGGCGGCAAAAACGAACCAATTCCCGCGACATAGTTGCCGGACTGAGAAGCAGTTCGCACATGCACTTGTTGAACACCCCATTGAGAAAACTTAGCGCATTCTTGAAATGATGCCGCTAAGTTGCGAGCCCCTCATAAATCCAGCCCCGGACTCCCCAGTCCGGTTTGACGGCCAAATAAACGAAGCGCCACGAGGGTACGCTCTCCTGCTAATGATCGGCAATCGTTTAGCACCGCAACCAATGTGAAATATTTACACCCGTGGGCTCCACCACGCTTTAAATATGATTGGCTGGAGTATTCGATTGATCAGGGCTCAGTACCGTCACGGGCCGTATAGCCCGCCCGTCCCCATCAAAAAACAACATCGGCCCCTGCCCCCGCAACCGCGCCCCCAAAATATTCCGAACAATCCGCAACCCACCCACCACAAACCCCACCGGCGTCGCCTTCACCTTCCCCTGCGCCGACCCCGAATTGATCACCGTCTTCCCCTTCGCCCCAAACGCCGCATCCACCTCCCGGGCCGGCGACAGCCCCGTAGTGACAATCCCCACATAAGCCACCTTGGCATCGCGCGGCGTATTGCCCAGCGGCGTACGGCAGCAGACCGTGTACC
This sequence comes from Pseudoxanthomonas sp., assembly GCA_036383995.1. Classification (GTDB taxonomy): domain Bacteria; phylum Pseudomonadota; class Gammaproteobacteria; order Xanthomonadales; family Xanthomonadaceae; genus Pseudoxanthomonas_A. The sequence goes on along the minus strand of DASVNG010000050.1, from coordinate 7,877 downwards.
ACCGCAATATCCCTTTCTCGCCAAGCGACATGCATGCGATCTGCTCGCTGCCGGCAGTGATGTGCACCGCTGCTGGATTCATCGCCACAATATCCGTGCCGCCCTGCGCATCGGTCACCCCGGGCCGGTCCAACCAGCGCGCATAGGCCTGGCAATCCCGGCAGTAGCACGTGGCGCGCACATAGACCTGGTCCGTTTCCACCCTGCCCTGCACCCGCCCGCATTCGCAGCGCAACGACAACGCCATGGCAACACCCTCGCCCGACCCGGAACACGCTTGGTAACCGCCGTCCACGTAGAGAGGCGTGAAAGCGCCGACTACAGGCCGAATCCGCGCCAGGCCGGCACCGCCTGCCAGACCGCCTTCGCCCTTACCAACACCCGCCCCCGCGGCCCTACCCCGATTCGCCAGCGGAGCGATCCCCAGCCGCTCAATCCTGCTTCATCCAGTAGGAAACCACCCGAATCCTGTCCGGGCTCTTCCAATGGATCGCCAACCTGAAATCGGGCAACTCCCAGGAATGGATGTCGAGGCGACCGACGCGGGTCGGCGCTCCTAGCTTGGCTTTCGCATCCGCTACCGTGTCGGAAAACCGCAGCTCCTTCCACAACGGCCCCTGGTAGCTTTCCAAGCCGTCCTCATGGCCCCAGAAGCCGCAATTGGTCAACAGGAAAGGCCCGTCGCCGACCTTGTGGTCTTCGTCCTCGAACACCATGCCTTTGTCCTTGAAAGTGAAGTCGATGCCAAGCGCCGGCGCGCTGATCGTGTAGATCTCCAGATCGCGGTCGAGCCTGATGGCCTGCGACCATTGAGTCCCGAACGGCCCCACAACCTTGGCGCCGGCCTCGCTGTCGAACGGCTGGGCGATCGCGGAGACGAAGTCCTGCGCCTCGGGATATCGGGCGGGTGCTTTCATGGATTCCTCATTCGACATTCGTGCGATGAAGCACGCAGGGTTTCACCCGAAGGAAACCGATCCTAGCCTCTGAATGGCAAGGAATAAAAGAGCGCGTTGTTTTCTGCGGACTGTCGGGAATCGCCGGGCTTCATGCCTGCACCGCCTGCCAAACCGCCTCGGCCCTTACGAACACCCCGCCCCGCTGCCGCATGCCACTGGCCACCCAAACCTGGCACTGCTCGCCCACCGGCAGATCCAACACCCGCCACTGCACCGTGAACGACCCCGGCGACAACGCAGCCAACCGGTCCGGCTCCGACAACAACGCAGGCAGCGACTGACGCTCGCGCACCGGCGAATCCACCAGCGCATGCAACGCCGTGCCCAGCAACTGCAGCTCCTGCAGCACCTCGCCACCCAACCCACTGACCAGATAGTCCAACTGCAACCCCAACTCCGGCCGCACCCGCCGCCCATCCGACCCAATGGTCGGCACCGCCCGCACCAACGGCAGCACCCCGATACGGAACAAATGCACCGACAGACCCGACAGCGCCTCGCCCTCCGGCGAAGGCGGCCCCACCAGCACCGGCAGACCCGGCGGCACCGCCGCTTGGATCAATCCCCGCAAAGCATCGGTGGCCACGGCAATCAACTGATCGGACGACATGACGACTTCCCCCAGCACGGACCGCCTGCATTAAGCCCAAGCCACCCTTTCATTGCAAATCTGTCCTGCGGCCCACAACCAGCGCGTTGTTCCTGCCAATGACCCGCCCTTCCTTGCCCCTTCCGCCGACCAACCGCAGGCCATCCCCATGAGCCAACCCGCCCGGAAAGTGTTGGCCGCATTGGGCGTGGTGCTGCTGATACTGCTGGGCATAGCCGGCTTGTGGGTATTGCAGCAAGGCGGCGGCGCCGGCCTGCGCCAGGTGCTCACTACCGGCGGATTCAAGCAACTGCAACCCGCCCTGTTCCAGTCCGCACCGCTGCGCACCGACCAGGGCGGCGCCGACCGCCTCTATCTGCTCAGCACCCAGTCCGAAACCATCACCGGCGCCATGAGCCGCCGCAGCGCCAACCGCGTCCGCCGCGACCTGCTGCACGTGGACCTGTGGGCCATCGACGCACGCACCGCCACCGTGGCCTGGCGCAAACGCCTGCGCACCTACGAAGGCGACGAACGCAGCGGCCGCGATTTGCGCGGCTTCGCCCTGCTGGGCGCCGACGGCAAGACCTTGTGGCTAACCGTCGACGGACCGCTGGGCGTATCGCTGGCCGACGGCAGCGTAGTAGCCGACGGCGCACGCATCGACAAAGCCAACCCCGCGATGGCCGGCAAACGCGTGGACGAAGCGGGCTATATCGCTTTCGGCCGGCACGGCCTGCAAGTCACCCTCAACGACGCCAGCCAATGGCGTATCGATGCCAGCGACCTCAGCGCCGCTCCGCGCGACACCGACGTGCGCAACCCCGCAGGCATCTTGCCGCCGGCCAAGAGCGGCAGCACTTCCAGCTTCATGACCCGCGCCCTGCCCATCGGCGAACGCTGGCTGGGAGTGATGACCGACCAGGAAGCCGAGCTCTACCGCAACAAGCCCGTCATCCCCGGACGCGACCCCAACGAACGCCCCGGCGTGATGCAGCAATTCCTGGAAGAGAACCACGTGCCCGCCCCGCTACTGGAGCCAAAACCGCAGCAATACCGCTTGTGGGGGGCGCGTATGGTGCAGGTGTCGGCGGCTCCGCCGGATTGGCCAAAACAACTGCCGGACCGCTGGGGCAAGCGGCCCAAGTTCAGCGACTATCGCGTGCTGCCCGAGTCGCCGCGTTTCCTGCGCGCCGGCCTGCTGCATGAGGGCATGCCACACCAAAGCAACTCACAGGAACAGGCCTTGTGGTACCGAGAGCCCGACAGCGTGCTGGTGCTGCACAGCGACAAGCTGGGCCAGCAAGGCCGGCTGCAACTGACTCGCGTCTCCGGACCGCTGGGCAAACCCGTGTGGACTCTAGCCTTGCCGATGGACCAGCTGCGCTCGGTCATGCGCAAGGACAACGACCTGATGCTGCTGGGCAGCGAACCGCCCGCGGCGGATAAAAAAAGCGAAGAGGAAGGTCCGCACGTGAAAGTGGCGCGGGTGGAGGTGGCTGCCGGCCGGATCACCGTGCTGGATCTGACGGCGCAGAGCCTTCTGTAGGAAAGTCGTAGCGGTTGTAGAGGCGTAGGAGCGACGTAAGTCGCGAAGCCCTCACCCCTTCAGAACCCTCACCCTATCCCGCCACGGATCACGGGATTGCGGCATGCGAGAGAGGCTGAATTTTTCAGAGCTTCGCGACTTACGTCGCTCCTACGGTCGCTCCTACGAAGGCGGGCGGCTGCGATCTTGTTACCAGATCAGATCGTCCGGCACTTTGAACTGACTGTAGTAATCGTCGTCCGCGCCATCGGCGGAGCTTCCCTCGGCCTTGCCGTGGTCCAGCACGACCATCGTCGCGTCGCGGGCGTAGACCTTGTCGGCCGCGGCGCGCGGAATCACCGCATAGCCCTGGTCGTGACGGACGATGACCAGAGCGCCGCTGGCCAGTTGCTTGCGCACGGCATCGTCGACCAGCACGTTCCTGATGACGCCTTCGTCGGTGAAGGCGTAAGCGATCTGGCCGACGGGCTTCAGCTTGCTCTGCTCGACGATCTGCCGCACTTGTGCGCGCTGCTCGTGCAGGCGCGCCTGCGCGTTGCGTTCGGCGGCCAGCGCGCGATCGCGTTCGGCCTTTTCCAGGCGCACGCGCTCGGCTTCGGCCTGCTCGGCGCTGGGCGCCGGTGGTGCCTTGCCGTGACGCTGCCTGGCTTGCTCGCGCGCGACCTCGGCGACCTTGGATTTCTTGACCAGGCCGGCCTTGAGCAGTTGTTCCTGCAGCGGATTGCGCATGACCGAACCGGAGCCACGAAAGTGGCGAACATGATACGCCGCCCGTGCGGGCTCACCGGAAGGTTGCGCAGGGATCCGTTTTCTCCTGCAAGACAACAGATCCCTCGCTACGCTTGGAATGACAACGGACTATCGCTTCGATTCCGCATCGGCTCTTTCGAGAACCGAGAACTTCGCGGACTCAGCGCCAGCCTGCGTCGCGGGCCCGGCGCTCCTCGGCGGCATCCAAAGGATCGCCGCTCATCCTGGCGGTCGCTTCGGCCAGCACCGCCGCTGGTAGGGCGGTGGACGCCTGGCGCAGCTCCCCGGCTTGCGTGGTCGATTCGACGACCATCGGCACCTTCCAGTTGCCGCCGCTCTCGCGACACGCCAGCCCCGCCAGCGGTTGCGAACCTTCGACCGCAAAACTGCGGCAATAGCGACCCGCCGCATCGCGGAAGGTCAAGCCGACAGCCACTGCTCCGCCTGGTTCCGGGACGCTGGCCAGCTGCCGCTCCAGGCGGCTGGCCAGGCCGGCGCCGGCCACCAGAGCGCCGTCTTCTCCTGCATGCAGGAGAGCCGCATCGGGCTTCGAAAGCCACTGCGAAACCGCAACGCCGAGCAGCAGCGACGCGGCCATAGCCGCCCACTGCGGCACGCCCCATCGCGACCGCGGCGCCGGCGCCGCACGCGACGGCAGCGGGACCACGTTCCCGGACTGCGCATGCGACGGGCGCAGCATCGACGTGAGCGCCTCGGGCACCGGTTCGTCCAGCACCGGTGCATAGGCGTCGCCCAGCGAACGGCGCAACGCGAACTGGCGAGCCACCGCATCGGCTATCGCCGGATCGGCTGCAATTGCGGCCTCCACCTGCGCGGCCTGCGCGGGCGTCAGCTCGCCATCCACGTAAGCCATCAGCAGTTCGGTGTCCACGCTCATGCTCCTGTTCCTTCCACGCCGCCCAGCAGCGCCTGCAGCGCTTCGCGACCGCGCGCCAGGCGGCTGGTGAGCGTCCCCACCGGCACTTCCAGGGCTTCGGCGGCTTCGCGATACGAAAGCCCTTCGATCAACACCAGTGCAATGGCCATCCGCTGTTCCTCAGGTAATCGCTGCATGGCGGCCTGCACCGTCATGGCCAGTTCGCGTCCCTCGATCGGCGACTCGCCGACGTGGGCCCCATGTTCTTCCGGCGCGAATATCTTCTGTCCGCGCTGGCGTGCCCGCACTTCGTCGATCCAGGCGTTGCGGATGATGCCGAACACCCACGCGTCCAGCCGCGTGTCGCGGCGCCACTGACCGGACCGCGCCAGTACCCGTTCCAACGCCACCTGCAGCAGATCGTCGGCGTCGGCAGGATGCCGGGCCAGGGTGCGCGCGAAGCGTCGCAGACGCGGCAGCATTTCGCACAGGGCGTCCGCCATCTCCGCATCGATCGCACTCGACTTCATGGAATACGCTTCACAGGGCTGTTTTATTCCCTATACGTACGCGGGACCGGGCGGGCTGGATGCTAGCATGCGCGCCGCACGGCCCAGGGATGGATCGGAAGCTCCCGAACGTAAGGCCCTAGATGAAGCCGACACTTTCCCGATTGCTGTTGCTCTGCGCTTGCGCAACGCCTGGATCGGCCGCAGCGCAGCTGTTGCCGGCGCCCCTGCCAAGCCTGCCCGCGCCCGTCGGCGAAGTCGTGACGGCGCCGCTTGGCCGGACCTTGGGAACCCTTCGGCAGGTGAGTATCGACCGGCTGCTGCGCCAGAACCGACGCGAACTCGACACCGACCGCAACGGCGCACCGGTGGTAAGGAGCAGGGTAGTGGCGCTGGATCCGTCGCCGGAGGCGGTATCGCGCGCGCTCGGCGCGGGCTTCTCGGTCGAACGCGAGAGCGAACTGTCGGAACTGGGCCTGCATCTGGTGGTACTGACGGCGCCCGAGGGCATGCGCACGCGTAGCGCCCTGAGCAAGCTGCAGCGGCTCGACCCGTCGGGCCACTACGATTACGACCATATCTACCTGGGCGCCGATGCCGCACCCGCGGCGGCGACGGTCGGATCGTATGCCGTTGCTGCTGCAGGATCCTCCGCACCCGGAACTGCAGTTCGCGTTGGCCTGGTCGACGGCGGCGTGGACGCATCCCATCCTTCCCTGTCCGGAACCGACGTTCGCAGCTGGGGCTGCGGGGGTACCGCGCATCCGGACGCGCATGGCACGGCCGTGGCGTCGCTGCTGGCCGGTGCGCCGGCGACGGCCGGCCGACAGCAAGCCGGCACCCGAAGCGAACTGTTCGCCGCCGACATCTATTGCGGCGCGCCCACCGGCGGCGCCGTCAGCGGCTTGGCGCAGGCGCTGGCGTGGCTTTCGCGCGAACGGGTTGCGGTGATCAATCTGAGCCTGGTGGGACCGCCCAATGCCCTGCTGGAGCGTCTGGTGGATTCGATGCTGCGGCGGGGCCATGTACTGGTTGCAGCCGTCGGCAACGACGGGCCCGCCGCGCCGCCGCTCTATCCTGCCGCCTACGCCGGCGTGATCGGTGCGACTGCCATCGACGCACGCGGACGCACCCTGCCCGAAGCCGCGCGCGGACCGCAGGTGGACTTCGCCGCCCCCGGTTCCGGCCTCGATGCCGCATACGCCGGTGCGGGTTTCAAGCCCGTGCGCGGCACCTCTTTCGCCGCGCCGCTGGTGGCGCGCCGCGCTGCCGAGTCGGCGCGCGCACCTGCCGCGGGTTTGTCGGCCTCGGTCATGGCGATGCTGGAGCGCGAAGCGCTGGACGCCGGCCCGAAGGGCCGCGACGACCGTTATGGCGACGGAGTGTTGGCAGCCGAAGAACAGGCGCGCTGGTCGCAGCGATGAACGAAAGGTGAAGCCTGCGGCCGCGAAGGAAGAAACCGGCGCCGGCATTCGTAGAACTCCATGAAGCCGCGGATCGTCCGCTGCGATGGAGATGACGATGAACAACAAGACTCTGACTGCCGCTGTCTTCGCGGCTCTCCTGGCCGCTGCGCCTGGAGCCGGTGCGCAATCGCTGCTGGGCGGCAGCGGCAATATCGGCGGAGGACTGGGCGGCGCCGTGGGCATCGATCCGGGAAGGAGTGGACTGCTGGGCGGCGCGGACTTGGGCGGCACCTTGCGCGAAACCACCAACAGCGCCCGCCAAGCCGCAGCCGAGCAGCGTGCCGCGTTGCGCGAGGCCAAGCGTGCCGCACGCGAACAGGCGCGGCTCGATCGGCTGACCGCGGAAGCGGCCGGCGCCGCCGACGGGCGTGCGCAAGGCGGCATCGTCGCCGGCGGCGAGGAAGGATCGGCGCAGGGTTCGGGAGCGATCGGTGGCAACCTGGTCGGCGGTCTTGCGACCGGATCGACATCCGGCGCCGGTGCATCCGGCGCTGAAGATGCGCGCACGGCAGGGGGCGAAGCCGCTGGTCTTGTTCCCAACGCCGGGCAGCTTGCAGGCGATGCGACGGCGCGTGCCCAGGACACTGCGAAATTCGCGTCCAACACCGCCGCTGCGGCGCGCGGAACGGCTGCCGGCAGCGCGAACGGAGTTGTCGGCGCCGCTGGACGCTCGGCTTCGGCAGAGGGCGCCGGATCGCTGGCCGGACAGGCCATGGCCAACGGCGGGCGCACGGATGAGCGCGAAGCCGGCGACGGCAGTGCGGCCGCCGCGCCGCCCCCGCGCCAGACGCCGCGAGCACGCGCCAGCGGCAACGCCGATGCCAATGCGAACGCCAGCGCGTCGCGGCGCGGCGCGTCGGCAAGCGCCGCCGGCTCGGCAGGGGCCGAGGGTTCGGTCGAAGACTGAGCGGTCGAGTGCGATACGAAGCGGGAGCCCATCGGCTCCCGCTTTTTTCTGTGCGCGGCAGCGGCTCGCGTCGCTGCCGCAGAACCTGGACACGCCACCGGCATCCGGCGCTGCGCCACTACATATTGCGGCGGTATTCCCCACCCACATCGTAAAGCGCGTGGCTGATCTGGCCCAGGCTGTGCGTCTTCACCGCCTCCATCAACGCCGCGAACACGTTCTGGCGCTGGCGCGCGGTGTTTTGCAGATAGGCCAGGCCGTGGCCGTCGTG
>DASVNG010000049.1:0-41169 GCA_036383995.1 Pseudoxanthomonas sp. | reverse complement strand
TCTATTTCGCTATGAATGAAATCGTAGAGGGCGCGAAAGAATACGAACTCGCTCAGCTCTTCCATGTCGCCGCCTGCACTTAGCCGTCTTGGCTTGAGTGCGAGCGTAGCGTCGCCTATCTGTGTGATTCAATGAACAAATTTAGACTGGCAAGCGACAACGAAAAATCGATAGCGCGGACTCAAGCGTGTCGCATGAGTTGACTCACTTTAGTGGCTTAGAAAGTCTTGGCTTGAACAGCACGGGTGCCCAATCGCTTCAACCCCCGAGGATCGTCGCCCCGGTGTTCGCAGGAGGATCACCGGCCAGACTCTGCAATCACAAAAAGACTGGCGATGACCCGACTTTGGATCGCTGCAAGACGCGCGCGGAAACTCAGTGGGGCGAATCGATCACACGGATGGTTATGTCTTCCAACTGCACAGTCTGGCCCGCACGGATCTTGCAGGTCTTGCGCAACTCGGTGATGCCGTCCACCGACACCACGCCGCTGGCCACCAGCGCCTTGCCCGCGCCGCCGCTGTCGCAGACACCGGTCAGCTTCAACAGCTGGTTGAGTTCGACGTGGTCGCGGTCCAGTTCGAATTCGAGCACGGGCATGGAGGATCGTCTTTCAAGCGAAGGCGGGGCGGCAGGATCGCACGACCCCATCGCTCCCGCCATCTCGCCCTGCGCCAAGCTTCGGCTTATTCCTTCTCGAATCGTTCCAGCTCGCCCAGGATGCGCCCGGCCTTGCGCAAGCTGGCGCCGGTCACGCTGTCTTCCATCGCCTGGGCCAGACGCGGGCGCTTGGGGCTGCGCGACCAGCGATGGAACCACCAGGTTCCCAACAGTATCGCCACGCCGATGCTTCCGCCGATCCAGAACACCGACGGCGCATGGGTCCACAAATCCACGCCGGCCTTGCCCGCCAGCACCACCAGCAGCGGCAACCAGATCAGCGCCCACGGCAACCCCACGATCATCCCGCCCAGCACATAGAAACGCCGCACCTGGGCCAATCGCTTCTGGAGTTCCAGCACCGGCTGGCTGTAGTCGCTGTTGACCCGGCTGATCATGCCGAGGGTGATGCCGCCCATGACGATGGACAGCACGCCATAGGCGTGCACGATGAGCCCGGACACCAGCATCTGCGGCACGTCGCGATGGTGCGGCCAGAACGAGGCGGCCAGCAGCACGAAAGCCAGGCCGAACACCATCTGCAGCACCTGCCCCCAATACAGCGGGCGCAGGCTGCTGCGCAGCTTCTTCATCCTGCCTTCCTTGAACAGCTGCAGGTTGATGGCGTTGCCCTGTTCCAACCGGCGCTCCAGAGCCTGCCAGGCGGTTTTCAGTTCGTCGAGTTCCATGATGTTTTCCATGAGTTCGCTTTGCGTTGCGTGGGAATCAGATTTCGTTGCGGATGCGCTGCTTGAGGCGGCTGAGCTTGGTGGCCACGTTGGTCTCGCTGATGCCCAGGATTTCGGCGATCTGGCGATAGCTCTGGTCTTCCAGGTACAGCAGCAGCAACGCGCGGTTGAGCTTGTCCAGTTGGCCGATGAAGCGGTGCAGGGCGCGTACCTGCTGGTCGGTTTCGTGATCGGCGCCGTGGTCGTCGGCGATGTCGTGCAGCTCCTCGTCCAGCGGCACCGAATGCCTGCCCCGGTGCGCGGTGCTGCGGACATGGGAAATGGCCACGTTCAGCGCGATCCGGTACATCCAGGTGGAGAACGGCTTGGCCTGGTCGTAGTTGGGAAAGGCCCGCCACAGCTGGGCGGCGATCTCCTGGGCCAGGTCGGCCCGGTCCTCGGCGCGGAAGCCGTAGGCGTTGGCGACCTTGAAAACGATCCTGCGGTGCTGTTCCAGCAAGTCGCCGAAGCGGGCCTGCGGTTGCGTGTCCCTTGCCATGGTTGCCGTATGCCCCATTGCGCTGCCTGCGATTTTGCTTGTCTGAACCATGATTCGCACCGGCGCGCGGATAATCACATCCCGGAAGCCCCCGTCCGGCGGAAAAAGTGCGTGGGAATGAACAAAACGGGCCATACGCCGACGCATGTCATTGCGCTGACTTCACGCGTCCCTGACAATCGGGGCTCCCATGGGAGATATTTCTTGAGTTCCGACCTTCAGGCGTCCGCCACGGCTGCCCAGCTACGCAAGTTGTGCTCGCATTTCGCCAAGCCGCGCCTGAGCCGGGCCATCTGGCAGCTGCTCAACACCCTGCCGCCTCTGCTGGCGATCTGGGCGCTGATGGCCTGGAGCGTGGTCGATCACTGGGGTTACGGCTGGACGCTGCTGATGGCCGTTCCCGCCGCCGGCTTCTATGTGCGCCTGTTCATCATCCAGCACGACTGCGGCCACGGTTCCTTCTTCGCCAGCGAGCGCGCCAACCATATCGTCGGCGCGTGCCTGGGCCTGATTACGCTGTTTCCGTTCGGCTACTGGAAGAAGACCCACGCGATCCATCACGGCACTTCCGGCAATCTTGACCGCCGCGAGATGGGCGACATCGAGACGCTGACCGTGGCCGAGTACGAGGCGCGCTCGTGGTTCGGCCGCTTCTGCTACCGCTTCTACCGCAGCACGCCGGTGCTGCTGGGCATCGGCCCGCTGTACCAGTTCGTCATCAAGCACCGCTTCCCGTTCGACCTTCCTTTCACCTGGAAGAAGGAATGGGCCAGCGTGATGCTCAACAACCTGATGCTGCTGCTGGTCGGCGGCGCGCTGGGTTTCGCCATCGGCTGGCACACCGTATTGCTGGTGCACCTGCCCATGGTGCTGCTGGCCGGCGCCATCGGCGTGTGGCTGTTCTACGTGCAGCACACCTTCGAAGGGGCTTACTGGACCAACAAGGAAGAGTGGGACGCCGGCAAGGCGGCGGTTTCCGGCAGCTCGTACTTCGACCTGCCCGCCGTGCTGCACTGGTTCACCGGCAACATCGGCTACCACCACATCCACCACCTGGCCAGCCGCATTCCCAACTACCGGTTGCGCGAGGCTTTCGAATCCAGCGAACTGCTGCAGTCGGCGCCGCGCCTGACGGTGTGGTCCAGCCTGAAGTGCGCCCGCCTCAAGCTGTGGGACGAGCAGTCCCGGCGCATGGTCGGCTTCGGCTATCGCGCCAAGGCGATGGCGTAACGAAGTGGCGTAGGGCGGGTTTTAACCCGCCTTCCGGTTTCCGCGGCATTTGCGGAAAGTTCGATAAATGTTCGCCGGAGTCGTCGCGGCGCATCCAAAAGGCGGGTTAAAACCCGCCCTACGGAACCTGTCCAGCGTGGCCGAAATGCCGGTTTAGGGCGACAGCTCTGGTCCCAGGGCGCACAATATCGCCTTGCGTAGGCCCTGTTCCGGGGCGCGCCGGAGTTTTCTGTCATGTCCAACGAGTCCGATTCCCCCCTCCTTTTCGCCGATCTTGGTCTTTCCGAGCCCGTCATGGCCTCGGTTACCGAGGTGGGCTACGAGTCGCCATCGCCGATCCAGGCCGCCACCATTCCCGCGCTGCTGGCCGGCAAGGACGTGCTGGGCCAGGCCCAGACCGGCACCGGCAAGACCGCGGCCTTCGCGCTGCCGATCCTGTCGCGCCTCAAGCTGGACCAGAGGAAGCCGCAGGCGCTGGTGTTGGCGCCGACCCGCGAGTTGGCCATCCAGGTGGCCGAAGCCTTCCAGCGTTACGCCCGCAAGATTCCCGGTTTCGTGGTGCTGCCCATCTACGGCGGGCAGGGCTATGCGCCGCAGCTGACCGCATTGAAGCGCGGCGTGCATGTGGTGGTGGGAACGCCGGGCCGCGTCATCGACCATCTGGACCGCGGCACCCTGGATCTGTCCGAGCTGACCACGCTGGTGCTGGACGAAGCCGATGAAATGCTGCGCATGGGCTTCATCGACGACGTCGAAGCGGTGCTGAAGAAGACCCCGCCGACGCGCCAGGTGGCGTTGTTCTCGGCGACCATGCCGCCGGTCATCCGCCGCATCGCCCAGACCTACCTGCGCGAGCCGCAGGAAGTGACCATCACCGCCAAGACCACCACGGCCACCAACATCCGCCAGCGCTACTGGTTCGTCAGCGGCATGCACAAGCTGGATGCGCTGACCCGGATACTGGAGGCCGAGCCCTACGAAGCCATGATCGTGTTCGCCCGCACCAAGGCCGGCACCGAGGAACTGGCGCAGAAGCTGCAGGCGCGCGGCCTGGCCGCCGCCGCCATCAACGGCGACATCCAGCAGCAGCAGCGCGAACGCACCATCCAGCAGCTCAAGGACGGCAAGCTGGACATCCTGGTGGCCACCGACGTGGCCGCGCGCGGCCTGGACGTGGAACGCATCAGCCACGTGCTGAACTACGACATTCCCTACGACACCGAAAGCTACGTGCACCGCATCGGCCGCACCGGCCGCGCCGGGCGCAGCGGCGATGCGATCCTGTTCGTCACCCCGCGCGAGAAGGGCATGCTGCGCTCGATCGAGCGCGCCACCCGCCAGCCGATCGACGAGATGAAGCTGCCCAGCGTGGAAGCGGTGAACGACCGCCGCGTGGAGCGTTTCCTGGGCCGCATCACCGACACGCTGGCGACCGGCGAACCGGGCGAATACCGCTCGCTTGTAGAGCGTTACGAGCAGGAAAACAACGTGCCCATGGTGGATATCGCCGCCGCGCTGGCCCGCCTGTTGCAGGGCGAAACGCCGCTACTGCTGCGCCCGGACCGCACGCCCGCGCCGCCGCAGGCCTACGAACGCAACGAGCGCCATGAACGCAGCGAACGTCCTGTGCGTCCGCAGCGCAGTGAGAAGCCGGCTTACGAGCGTCCTGCACGGGAAGAACGTCCCGCACCGCGCCGCGAAGAGTCGCCCACGCCGTTCGAGCGCCCGGCGGCGCGCAGCTTCGACAAGCCCGCGCGCGAAACCTCGCGCATCGAGCGTCCCACCTTCGACAAGCCCGCCGAGCGCCCGCGCATCGACAAGGGTCCGCGCGAGAAGCCCGAGATCGGCATGGAATCGTTCCGCATCGAAGTGGGCCACGCGCATGGCGTGAAGCCGGCCAATATCGTCGGCGCCATCGCCAACGAAGCGGGGCTGGACAGCAAGTTCATCGGCCGCATCGACATCCAGGACGACTACACCGTGCTGGACCTGCCCGAAGGCATGCCCAAGGAACTGCTGATGCATCTGAAGAAGGTGTGGGTGTCCGGGCAGCAGCTGCGCATCCACAAGCTGGGCGATGCAGACGCCGGCGGCGACGCGCCGCCGCGCAAGTTCAAGCCTGCTGGCGCGCGCACGGACAAGCCTTCGGGCTTCAAGCCGGGACCTCCGGGCAAACTGCACCGCAAGGGTCCGCCGAAGCCGCGGGAATAAAGCTCACGTATCAACAAAGTCGTCATCCCCGCGTAGGCGGGGACCCAGCGACTTTGCCTGTGCTCTCGCTCACAAGTTCAAAGCGAAAGTCACTGGGTCCCCGCCTACGCGGGGATGACGAACCCAATTGGTAGCGCAAACTGCGAACTCCATTCATGACCACCCGCCTCAACAAACACATCGCCGAAACCGGCTTCTGCTCGCGCCGCGAAGCGGACCGATTGATCGCCGACCGCCGCGTCACCGTCAACGGCATGCCCGCGGGCATGGGCGCGGTGGTGGGCGAGGGCGACGAGGTCAAGGTGGACGGGCAGGAGCTGCGCGCGCGGCAGAAGAAAGCCGGCGGCCGCAAGCATGTGTACATCATGTTGAACAAACCGGTGGGCATCACCTGCACCACCGAGCAGGCGGTGGAAGGCAACATCATCGATTTCATCGACCATCAGGAACGCATCTTCCCCATCGGCCGCCTGGACAAGGATTCCGAAGGCCTGATCCTGCTGACCAGCAACGGCGACATCGTCAACGAGATCCTGCGCGCCGAGAACAAGCACGAGAAGGAATACCACGTGGCGGTGAACAAGCCGGTCACCGACGAATTCCTGCGCGGCATGGCGCGTGGCGTGCGCGTGCACAACCAGACCACGCTGCCGTGCAAGACCGCCAAGCTGGCAAAATTCGGTTTCCGCATCGTGCTGACCCAGGGTTTGAACCGGCAGATCCGCCTGATGTCGGCTGCGTTCGACTACCGGGTCAAGCAATTGCGCCGGGTGCGCATCGACAACCTCAAATTGGGCGCGCTGAAACCCGGCCAGTGGCGCAATCTCACCGAGATCGAATTGCGGGGCTTACTGCCCCAGCGCACCGACTGGTAAGAGGCGATTACTCGACGATGCCCTTGGCCTCGGAGAGGCCGATCACCTCGGGATGCTGGACGCGCTTGCTGCGGTCCAGCAGCGGATGCAGGAATACGGCCACCAGGATGATGGCCACGCCCAGATAGAACAGCGGCGTGAGTTCGCGCTGTTCGCCCAGCAGCACGATGGCCAGGACGATGGCGTAGACCGGCTCCAGGTTGGTGACCAGTTGCACCGCGTACGCGCTGAGATGGCGCAGGGCGACCAGCGACAAGGCGAACGGCAGCAGCGTGCAGACCAGCGACAGCGCCAACAGCAACAAACCGTCGTGCAGGCTGGGGATTATCAGCAGGTCGCCGGCGAAGGCGGGAAACAGCACCGGCATCAGCGGCGCGAGCAGGGTCAGCAGCAACGTGCCGGCGCCCAGCTCAACGCCGGTGACGGTCAGCGGATCGCCACCGTCGACCATGCGTTTGTTGAGCGAACCGAACATCGCCACCAGCAACGCGGACAAGGCGCCTACGGCGATGCCCATGCGCATGCCGTCGGGCACGCCGCCGACCACCAGCGCCACGCCGGGCAGCACGGCCAGGCCGAAGGCGAGTTCGCGCAGGGAAAACGGCCTGCGCGTCAGCCAGGGTTCGACCACCGAGGTGAAGGCGGGCGCCAGCGCGATGCAGGTCGCGGCCACCGAAGCGTTGGCCAGCTTCACGGCGCCGTAGAAAGTCAACCAATGCAAGGCGACCAGCGCGCCGATGCCGGAATACGCCAGCAAAGTGCGCAACGGCATGGCCCGAAGCCCGCGCCAGACCGTCGGCAATACGGCCAGCGCGGCCACCACCAGCAGCATCCGCCACCACACCAGCGGCAATGCGGGCAGGGTGATCATTTTTCCCAGGATGGCGGTGAAGCCCCACAACAGCACGCAGAAGTGAATCTGCAGCTGGGCTTTGGCGGTAGGCGACAAGGGCATGCGACCATTGTCGCCGATGCCGGCGTGCGCTGGCGACATAAACACCACGGATGCGGCCATGAGCGAGTCCTTCACCAGTTACCTGCGCGACCTGTTTTCCGAATTGGGGCCGATCGTGCTGCGCAAGATGTTCGGCGGGCAGGGCCTGTACCACGACGGGCTGATCATCGGCCTGGTGATCGGCGAAGAGCTTTTCCTCAAGACCGATGCAGTTACCGTTGCAGCCTTCGAGCAAGCGGGCGGACATCCTTTCGTGTACCAGGGGAAAGGCAAGCCGGTGACGATGAGCTACTGGTTGCCGCCCGCCGAGGCGATGGAGTCCTCGCAGGGGATGCGTCCCTGGGCGAAGCTGGCTTATGAGGCTGCGGTGCGGAAGAATTCCGAGAAAAAGCCTGTGGCGAAGAAGTCCGCGAAGAAGATTCCGGCGAAGAGCATGCCCGCCAAAAACGCTTCCGTGAAGAAGATGCCCGTAAAAAAAGGGGCCGTCGGCAAGCGCAAGAACTAGCCGTCTTGCTTGGCGATCGCGCCCAGGCGTTCCAGTAGCGCCATCGCGGCGGCAGGGTTGCGTTCCTTGGCGCTACTGATGAAATAGAGGAAGACCTCGCGCGGGCGCGTCGTCGCGGCAGCGGCCTCGATATGCGGAAGATCCATGGGGTCGCCGCCCTCCGACCAGAGTCCGGCGCGTTCGGCCCATCGGTCGAGTTCGGCGTCCGGGTAACCGGTCTCTATCCCGGCTTGCGAACGCATCAGCCGTGCATAGACGAAGTCGGCGGTCAGATCGGCGAAGGAAGGATGTTCTTCCGAATCGGTGAATACCGTCGCCATTCCGTGCGCTCGCGCCAGCGCCAGGTAATCCTTGTCCACGAACGCCGGGTCGCGCACGTCCAGCACATGCCGCAGCTTGCGCCCGGAATATTCGGCGGGCAGCGATCCGACGAAGGCCCCGAACTCCCCGGCATCGATGCGTTTGCCCTTGTCGAACTGCCAGACCAGCGGCCCCAGCTTGTTGCCGAGTTCGACGATGCCGCCGATGAAATCCTCGATCTGGTGGCCGGTCTTGGATAGCGCCTTCGCTTCCATGATCCGCTGCGGCGCTTTGGCGGAGAAAACGAAATCCTGCGGCGTTTCATCGCGCCATTTGGCGTAGGTGGCGGGCTTCTGCACGCCGTAATAGGTGCCGTTGACCTCGATGGAATTCAGCCGCCTGCTGGCGTATTCCAGTTCGCGCCGCTGCACCAATCCGGCCGGATAGAACATGCCGCCGCGCCAGGGCGCATAGGTCCAGCCGCCGATGCCGACGCGGATGCGCGAGGGCATCGGCGACGGCGGGGAAGAAAACAGATCGGTCGTGGGTGTGTCGTTGCGGGGACTCATTTAGCCTTCCAGGGGTCGTAACTGCCGAACCACCAGAGATGTCCTTCCGGGTCGCGGCAAGAATAACCGCGTCCACCGTAATCCTGGTCGGCGATGTCCATGACGATCGCCGCGCCGGCGGCCTTGGCCTGCGCATAGTGCGCATCGGCGTCGGCGACGATCACGCAGGGGCTCTGGGTTTCGCGCAGGCCGATGTCCTGCGGTTGGGCTATCTGTTTTCCCCATTCGCTTAGGTTGTCGGAGGAGCCCAGCATGACCATGCCATTGCCGAAGATCAGTTGCGCATGGTGCACGACATCGCCATCGGCGTAGACGGCATGCTTGCGGAAACCGAAGGCCTTGCATAGCCAGTCGATGGCGGCGTGCGCGTCCCGGTAGCGCAGGCAGGGGATGATGGTGCTGGTGGTGTCGGCGGCGAGTTGCATGGGATGGGTTCCTGGCATGGGTGTGCGCGCATCCTGGGCCGTCCTGCGGCGCGGGTCTTGTAGATTTCCGCAGGGTTACGGCAAGGCGATATGGCGGTCGAAGGCGCCGCGCTGGCGGCTGAAGGCGGCGGGACTGAGTCCTGAGAATTCGCGGAATTCGTGGCCCATGTGGGCCTGGTCGTGATAACCGCAATCCAGCGATACACCGGCCCAGTCGATGCGGTCGCGGTTTTCGACCATCGCGAGGACCCGGTGGAAACGCCTGAGCCGCAAGTAGCGCTTGGGAGTGATGCCGACCTGCTGGCGGAAGCGTTCTCCCAGCTGGCGCGGCGACCAGCCGAGGCTGCGCGCGGCGGCGGTCAACGCGCCGATGCGCGGATCCGAATCCAGTACGGCCAGGGCATGTCCAATGGAGTGGTTCGGTGCGGTCGGCGATGCGCGCTTTTCCAGCCATCGCATGAGCAGCGCCAGCCGGCTGCGCGGACCATCGGCTTCCAGCAATCGTTCGCGGAGCAGGGGAGCGCCGTTGCCGACAAGGTCCTGCAGATCGACGCTGTCGTTGGCCAGCCGATCCATTCTTTCGCGGAAAAACATCGCCGCGCCGCCGGGGCGGAACACCACGCCCATGACTGCCATCTGTTCTTCGGTGTCGATGATGCTGCTGCGGGTACGGGGACCGTCGAGCGTCGATCCGCTGAAGCGGGTGCAGCGATACTGTTCGTCGTAGACGCGGGTCTGGTCCTCGGCCAGATTGATGATGAGCCCGGCGTTGGCGACCGGAAGCACCCGTTCCAGGCGATGCGGTTGGAACGCACCTTCCCAATCCCAGATCGTCTCGATCAGGCGGTTGAGCGGCGCTTGCGGGACCAGCGACAGGAACTGCACGGGTTTCTCCCTTGATTTCGGCAGGATAGTCCAGGACACCGGCCGCCGCCATCTTGGGTGACCCGGGTCGCAGAGCCTGCGATCCTGCATGCGCAAACGTGAAAAAGCGGCGCCCTTCACATTGTTTTTGACCGCGCGCATCTACATGTAAGCGGCACCCCCCACAAAACCCCATGGAAAATACGATGCTGAGAACAGGATGGCTGTTCCTGGCTGCGCTCGCCTGCGGCAACGCGTTGGCCGCCGACGCAGAGATCTGCGAGAAACGCACCGACCTGCCGCCGACGGTCAATTTCCGTATCGACAACGACCTGTTCGGCAAACAGGACCAGGGCTACAGCAATGGCGTGCAGCTGACCCTGGTGTCGCCCAACCTGGTCGACTACACCGACGATCCCTGCCTGCCGCGCCTGGCGCGGTGGATGAATAGCCATCTGGACGCGCTGACGCCGGAAGGCTTCGAGCAGCAGAACATGGTGGTGACCTTCGCCCACGGCATTTTCACCCCGACCGACCACACGCGCAGCGACCTGATCGTGGGGGACCGGCCCTATGCCGCGGCTCTGCTGGTCGGCCTGGGCTACAACGCCCGCAACGGCGACCATCTGCGCACCACGCAGCTGCAGTTCGGCATCGTGGGTCCTTCGGCCCTGGGCGAGCAGGTACAGAACGAGGTGCACCGCATTCTTGGCGATCCTCCGTTCGAAGGTTGGGACAATCAGCTCCGCGACGAACCGGTGGTCCGCCTGGTGCACGAGCGCATGCGCCGCTTCTCGCCCGACAACGGCGCCTGGGGTTGGGACGCCATTACCCACTACGGCGGCAGCCTGGGCAACCTGGCCACCTACGCCAATGCCGGCGCCGAGGTGCGCTTCGGGCGCCACCTGCCCGACGACTTCGGCAGCACACCGCTGCGCCCGGCCGGCGAAAACACCGCGCCCACGCGCAGCCGGCAGGTGGGAGGTCCGTTCGGCATCCACATGTTCCTGACCTTCGACGCGCGCTGGGTGCTGTACGACATCACCCTGGACGGCAACACCTTCAAGCACAGCCACAGCGTGGACAAGAAGCCGCTGGTGGGCGAGGTGGGCTACGGCTTCGCGCTCACCAAGGGGCGCTGGAAGTTCGCATTGGCCCGCTACAACCGCAGCCGCGAATTCGATGGCCAGGTGGAGGCGCCGGTATTCGGCAGCTTCACCATCAGCCGGGCGCTCTAGAATGCGTTGAACCCGTCTGCGGAACCGCCATGAGCTGGACCACGCCCGATCTGTGCGACAACCATCCCGAAGTCGCCGTCGCCGATCCCGTTTTCCGCGACTACGGCGGCAACCCGGCGTTCTGCGGACGCATCGTCACCATCGACTGTTTCGAGGACAACTCGCGGGTACGCGATCTGGTCGCCACCGACGGGCGCGGCAAGGTGCTGGTGGTGCAGGGCGGCGGTTCGCTGCGGCGCTCGCTGCTGGGCGACATGCTGGCGGAAAGGGCGGTCGCCAACGGCTGGAGCGGTCTGCTGATCAACGGTTGCGTGCGCGATGTGGAAGCGCTGGCGAAACTGCCGCTGGGCGTGAAGGCGCTGGCGGCCTTTCCGGTGAAGACCGAGAAGCGGGGCGCGGGCGAAGTGGATGTCGCGGTGACTTTCGCCGGCGTCACGTTCCTGCCGGGGCAATGGTTGTACGCCGATGGCAATGGCGTGATCGTGGCGAACGAAGAGTTGCCCGTGTAAGCGCATCGTCCCTGCAAGAGCTGGGTGATAATGCGCGCATGATCTTCCGTTGGTTCGAATCGTTGATCGATGTGTTCGGGAAACCGGACCTGCGCATGCCGCCGCGCGGGGTGTGGCGTTTCTACGTGCATTACCTGCGCCAAGCCTGGCCGGTGCTGGGGGTGATGTGCGCGCTGGGCTTCGTGGTGGCGCTGGTGGAAGTGGCGCTGTTCGACTTCCTGGGCCGGCTGGTGGACCTGACCAAGGACGTGCCCGCGCCCGATTTCTTCGCCCGCCACGGGCGCGAACTGCTGTTCATGGCCTTCGTCGCGCTGATCGCCCGGCCGGTGCTGATCGGCTTGAGCGACCTGCTGATGCACCAGGCGGTCACGCCGGGCCTGACCGCGCGCATCCGCTGGCAGCAGCACCAGTACGTGGTGCGGCAAAGCCTTTCGTTCTTCCAGAACGACTACGCCGGCCGCATCGCCAACCGCATCATGCAAACAGGCGCATCGCTGCGCGAATCGGCGGTGCAGATCGTCGATGCGCTGTGGTACGTCAGCGTCTACACCGGCAGCGCGCTGATCCTGTTCGCGCAGGCGGACTGGCGCCTGACCCTGCCGCTGATCGTCTGGGTATTCCTGTACATCGGCGCACTGGCGTTTTTCGTGCCGCGGGTGAAGGAGCGTTCGTGGAAAGCCTCGGAAGCGCGTTCGCAGTTGATGGGCCGCATCGTCGACGGCTACACCAATATCTCCACGCTGAAGCTGTTCGCGCACACGCGGCAGGAGGACGCCTACGTGGCCGAGGCCGTGCAGGAGAACGTGGCCAAAGTACGCACCATGACCCGCATGACCACCGGCATGGACGTCACCCTGACCTTGCTCAACGGATTGCTGGTGGTCATCACTGCCGGCCTGGGCTTGTGGCTGTGGCAGAAGGGCCTGATCACGGTGGGCGACATCGCGCTGTCCACCGGCCTGGTGATCCGCATCGAGAACATGTCCGGCTGGATCATGTGGGTGGTGAACGGCATCTTCGAAGACATCGGCACGGTGCAGGACGGCATGGAGACCGTGGCCAAGCCCAATGCGGTCATGGACTCGCCCGAGGCGGACAAGCTGACGATCACGCGCGGCGAAGTGCAGTTCCAGGACATCCACTTCCATTACGGCAAGCAGGGCGGCGTGATCGCCGGATTGGATCTGCACGTGCGGCCGGGCGAGAAGATCGGTTTGATCGGGCCCTCGGGCGCAGGCAAATCGACCCTGGTGAACGTGCTGCTGCGCCTGTACGACCTGGAGTCGGGGCGCATCCTCATCGACGGGCAGGACATCGCCAAGGTCAGCCAGGAAAGCCTGCGCGGGCAGATCGGCGTGGTCACCCAGGACACTTCGCTGCTGCATCGCTCCATCCGCGAGAACCTGCTGTACGGACGCCCCGATGCGAGCGAAGAAGAGATGGTCGCCGCAGTGCGCAGTGCGCGCGCAGACGGCTTCATCGCCGATCTGGCGGATGGCGAAGGACGGCGCGGTTACGACGCGCAGGTGGGCGAGCGCGGGGTGAAGCTTTCCGGCGGCCAGCGCCAGCGTATCGCCATCGCACGCGTGCTGTTGAAGGACGCGCCGATCCTGGTGCTGGACGAGGCTACGTCGGCCCTGGATTCGGAAGTGGAAGCGGCCATCCAGGACAGCCTGGATACGCTGATGGAAGGCAAGACGGTGATCGCCATCGCCCATCGCCTGTCCACCATCGCGCGCATGGACCGGCTGGTGGTGATGGACCGCGGCGAAGTGGTGGAAACTGGAACGCACACCGAGCTGATCGCGCGCGATGGGCTGTACGCGCGGTTGTGGAAGCGGCAGACGGGTGGGTTCGTGGCGGCGGATGTTTGATGCTGCTGTTCCTTCTCCCTTCGGGAGAAGGTGCCCGAAGGGCGGATGAGGGAATGGGAAATCCGTGCCGGCAATCTTTTGCTAGCACGTCATTCTCATGCCCTCATCCGTCGCTACGCGCCACCTTCTCCCGGTGGGAGAAGGGGAAGGCGTTACTGGATCGGCTGATCCAGCATCAGCTCGCGAGCGAAGCGCACCGGCGGCGCGCCATACGACAGGATCTGGTCGTTGTAGGCCTTCAGGTTGAACTTGTCGCCCAGTTTCGCCTCCACCGCCTTGCGGGTGTCGAAGTGTTCCTGCACGCCCACGAAGTACGTCGGCAACTGCGCCGAGGTCAATTGCACACGCTTCCACTTCCCATCGGCCTCGCGTTCCTGCTGGAAGGTCTGGCGCACCATCAGATCCATGGCTTGTTCCTTGGTCCAGTTATCCACATGCACGCCCTGGTCCAGGATCGCGTTGGAGATCGCGCGCAGGTAGAACTTCAGCTGCACCAGATGGAACAGCGGATCGTTGTTCATGTAACCGGCGTCAGTCATCATCTTCTCGGTGTACACCGCCCAGCCCTCGGCGAACATGCCCGAGCGCAACACGCCGCGCAGGGTCGAGGGGAACTTGGCCGAATGCCAGCCTTCCAGGTAATGGCCCGGTGTGCCTTCGTGGATGCTCAGCAGGTGGATCATGCGGTTGTTGTATTCGCGCAGGAACGAATCGACCTGCTTGGCGTCCCATTCGTCGGGAATCGGCGACACCGCATAAAAGGTATCCAGGCCTTTATCCAGCGGGCCGGGAGAGTCGCAGTAAGCCACGGACACGCCGCGCTGGAATTCCGGCATCAGGATGATCTTGACCGGGGCATCGGGCAGGGTGACCAGATCCTTCTCGCGGACGAAGTCGGTAGCCGATTTCAGTGCGGTCTCGGCGGCTTCCACCACCTTGTCGCGTGCCGGCTTGTCGGCGTAGGCCAGTTCCAGCGCCGCCTCGATCGCCTTCTGCTGCTGGTCGTCGCTGGGCGCATCCGGCATCTCCGGCGCGCCGGCCTTGTCCTTCAGCACGGTGCGGGCGATGCCGTACATTTCCTCGCGCACGCGCTTGAGCTCGCCTTCGGCGCGTTGCTTGATGTCCGCGCGCGACAACGAGGACAGCAGTGCGAATTGCAGTTTCTGGTCGTAGAGTTTCTGGCCGATACGGAAGTCGCCCTTGGCGTTCGGCACCAGGGTCTTGTCCAGCCATTGCTGGTGTTCGGCGATGGCCTTCTCGAGAGTTGCGGTGGCCTTTTCGGCACGCACGCGATCGGCTTCGGGCAGTTCCTTCAGGTGCGGGGTGATGAAGGTCCCGACGATGCTCAGTACGCCCTTGTTCTGCTTGGCCACGGTTTCGGCATGGATCTTCGGAACGCGCGCCGGATCCAGGTTCTCGCGCGCCTGCGCCAGCAAGGCCGGGATCTTCTCCATGCGGGCCGTGGCGGAACGGATGCGGTCGGGCAACGGAGCAAACTCGCGCGCCATCAGGTTGTAGATGGCGCCGCCGGTCAGGCCGCTGTACACCTGCGGATCCCAGGCCCAGCTCTGCAGGGTTTCGGTGCCCCAGATGTCGTACTGCAACTGGTTGCGCAGGATCGCCGCGTCCACCTGATTCTCGCGGGATAGTTTGCTTGCGTCGATCGCATCGAGTTCGGCCAGGGTCTTCTTGCCGAATTCGAGCGCCTTCTGCCTTCCGGCCGCACTCAGGTCATCGATCTCGCTGTCGTACTTGTGCTCGCCGATCTGGGTGGCGAAAACCGGCGACAGTTGGAACCAGCCGTCCAGCGCACGCTTGGACAGGTCGGCGAACTTCGCATCGGCTTGCGCGGTCTCGGTTGCGACGGTGGCCGTTCCGGTCGCTGCCGGGGCGGCGGGCGCTTCGGCTTTCTGGCAGGCGGCGAGGGAGGAGAGCAGGGCGAGGGCGAGCAGGCTGTGGCGCATCATTCCTATAGTTCCCGTTGCAGTGCGGCATCGCACGAAGGCCAAAAGCATAGGCAATCCCGCCAGCCAATGCATGTGCCTATGGCTTATGCTCGCGTCCACACCAGCGAGGGGAAGACGCTCATGAAACACTCCGGAAGCTGCCATTGCGGCAAAGTCGCCTTCGAGGTCGAAGGCGACATCCAGGAAGTCA
The DNA here is from genome assembly GCA_036383995.1 of Pseudoxanthomonas sp. Taxonomy (GTDB): domain Bacteria; phylum Pseudomonadota; class Gammaproteobacteria; order Xanthomonadales; family Xanthomonadaceae; genus Pseudoxanthomonas_A. The sequence continues at coordinate 25,570 of DASVNG010000049.1, read as the reverse complement.
CCGACTGCAACTGCTCCCTGTGCCGGCGCCGCGGCGGATTGCTGTGGTTCGGCCCGCGCGAGGCGCTGACGCTGAAGACGCCCGAATCCGACCTGTCCACCTATACCTTCAACAAGCACCACATCCAGCATCGCTTCTGCGCGGCCTGCGGCGTTGCCCTGTTCGGCGAAGCCGACAATCCCAAGACCGGCGCGAAGATGCTCGCGGTCAATGTGCGCTGCCTGCCGGAGGTGGACCTCAAGGCGCTCAAGGTGAACGAATTCGACGGCGCCAGCCTGTGAGTACCGAGCGCGTCGATCGGAGCCGATGGCTGCCGCGCGCGGTGTTCGGTTTCGCATTGCTTTTACCGTTGTCGGCCTGGGCCGAAGACGTCTGTCCGCCGGAAGGCACCGATGCGGGTTCGCTGCAGCTGTTGAAGCAACAGGACTTCGTTGTCGAAGACGCCGCCACCCGCAACACGCTGGCGTTGCGGCTGCTCGGCTGCCTGTCCAATCCGGATCCCGCGCTGCGCGACGGCATCGCCTACGAGGCGCTCACCGCATGGCTGCGCGGCAACGCACTGGAGGCCGACACGCGTGTGCGATTGCGCGACGACCTGTACGCGATGCTGCGCGAACCCGACGCGGAAGGCTTCCGTCAGCCGTTCGCGGCGCTGGTGCTTTCCGAAGTCGCACGCACCGACCGCATCGCGCCTTGGATGACGCCGGCCGAACGCGTGACGATGGTGGATCGGGCGGTGGCTTATCTGCGTTCGGTGCAGGACTATCGCGGTTACGACAATGCGCAGGGCTGGCGCCATGGCGTGGCGCACGGCAGCGACTGGTTGATGCAGCTGGCGCTCAATCCCGCGTTGGAGCGGCCGCAGCTGGAGAGCATGCTCGCCGCGATCGCCTCGCAAGCCGTGCCCGAAAGCGCGCACGCCTATGTGTTCGGCGAACCGGGCCGGCTGGCCCGGCCGGTGCTCTACATCGCCAAGCGCGGCGTGCTGGCCGATGCGGACTGGTCGGCCTGGTTCCTGGGCCTGCCGGCACGCATCGGCGAGCGCGAGAAAGCCTATTCCGATACCGCCTGGCTGGCACGGCGCCACGACCTGCTTGCGTTCCTGACCAGCGTGTATCTGGAGGCCGACCAGTCGGCCGATACGCCGATCAAGGCGCTGAAGGGCCCGGTGGTGCTGGCTCTTAAAATCATTCCATGATCTTCCGCCTCACCTTCCCAACAGCTCCGCCGGAATCGCCGGCATCGGCGTGCGTTCGTCCAGCGCTTCCTGCTTCATCCAGTCGATGAAGAGCGCGGCGGCGGGATTGAGCGGGCGGTGGGTGGGATAGACCGCGTAATAGGCGAAGCGCGCTTTCAGTGCCGGGCCGGGCAGGCGGATCAGTTCGTAGCGTTGCAGGTAGGGCATGACGATCTGCTTGCGAGCCAAGGCCGCGCCGATGCCGTACACCGCCGCGCGCATGGCGTCGGTGCTGTCGCTGAAGATGTGCATCGGCGGCAGATTCAGGCCGCGCACGCCGGCCGCGCGGAACCAGTCGCGCCAGCCCTGCAGGGCCATGTCGCTCACCAGCGGCAGCGTTGCGATCTGGCGCGGTTCGCCGATCTTGTCGACGCCCGCCAGCGCGGGCGAGGCCACGGGGAACAGTTCGTCGTCCATCAGGTGATGCGAAGTCAGGCCCGCCCATTGCCCGGCGCCGTGGCGGATGGCCAGGTCGGGGCCATCGTCGTCGAAACGGGTCAAGGCGATGTTGGCGTCGATATTGATGCGGATGTTGAGGTGCGCGGCGCAGAAGCGCGGCAGGCGCGGCAACAGCCAGCAATAGGTCAGCGAGTGCAGGGTGGAAATGCGCAGCGAGGTGATGCTGCCGCTGTGATGCAGGTTGGCGGCGACGGCGGCGATGTCGGTCATCGCGGCGGTGGCGGCATCGGCCAACTGGCGGCCTTCAGGGGTCAGGGTCACCCCGCGGGCATTGCGCTGGAACAGCACCACGCCGAGGTTGGCTTCGAGCTTGCGCACGTGGTGGCTGACCGCGCTGGCGGTCAGGTGCAGCTCTTCGGCGGCGTGGGCGAAGTTCTGGTGGCGGGCGGCAGCGGCGAAAACGCCGAGGGCCGGCAGCAGGGCTGGACGCAGGTTCATTCGGGACTCCCGTGAGACACAAGCCAGATTTGTGGCTGACCCGGATAGTACGCGCTTGTGGGCTTCTGCGGTTCAAGGAGAATAGGCAACAGACAAAAAGCGGGAGTAGTGCGATGGCGGTCAATGGTGCGGCGGTAGCGACAAGCAGCGGGGCTGCGGTGGCCGCGCGCGATTGGCGCACGCCGCTGGAGCTGTTGTTGCTGGGCGCCATCTGGGGCGGCTCGTTCCTGTTCATGCGGGTGGCGGCAAAGCCGTTCGGCGCATTCGCCCTGGTCGATATCCGGCTGGCGCTGGGCGCGCTGGTGATGCTGCCGTTTCTCTGGCGCGACCGCGCGGCCTTCACTCGTGGGATCTGGCCGAAGCTGGCCTTGATCGCCTTGATCAATTCAGCGATTCCTTTCCTGTTGTTCGCCTGGGCCGCACAGCGTGCGCCGGCGGCGATCGGCGCCATCTGCAATGCCATGACCGTGCTGTTCGCGGCATTGGTGGCGTTCCTGTTCTTCGGCGAAAAGATCGGCGTGCGCCGTGCGCTGGCCCTGCTGGCCGGATTCGCGGGCGTGGTGTTGCTGGCGACCAGCAAGGTAGCCGGCCTGAGCGTGGGCTGGGCCGTGGTGGCCGGTGCTTCCGCCGCCTTGCTGTACGGCGTGGGCCTGAATCTGGTGCGCCGGCACATGGCGCACCTGCCACCCGCGGCGGCCGCAGGCAGCACTTTGAGTTGCTCGGCCTTGTTGCTGGCGCCGTTCGCGGCCACCCATTGGCCCACCGCCGCTATTCCGGCGGCGGCGTGGTTCAGCGCCATCGCACTGGGCGTGCTTTGCACCGGCCTGGCCTTCCTGATGTATTACCGCCTGATCCAGCGCATCGGCCCGACCCGAACGGCCGTGGTGACCTATCTGGTGCCGCTGTTCGGCGCGGCCTTCGCCTGGCTGTTCCTCAACGAGCCGGTGACGCCGGCCATGATCGCCGCCGGCCTGCTGATCCTGGGCAGCGTGGCGGTCAGTCAGCGCGCGCCCGCGAAGTGAGTGCCGCGATGAGCGCACAGAAGCGCGTGGTGTTCGACTTCGAGATCGACTTCAGCAACGGCGGCGGCTTGCAGGGGCAGCAGTTCCGGCTGGATATCGATGGCGACGATATTTCCGATGCTGCGTTGGCCGATTACATCGTCGACGACATGCGCCTGTTGATGGTGGGTGCGGTGCGCATCCTCAACAAGCGCATCATCGAAGAAGCCCACAAGCGGTAGGTCGGGACTACGCCCCCCGACGCGCGATCCGGCACCGCTTGCGTCGGCCACGTAGAGCCTGCCCCGTACTTGATACGGGGGCCGACCTACGCCAATACCCTATCGTCCTGCACCAATGCATCCCGCTGCGAAGCGCTCAACACCGCATTGCGCAGCATCGCCGGTGCGATATAGCCGCGGTGCACGCGGTCGATCAGCGACATGTACACGCGGCCGAACAGATTGCGGTAGCGCACCCGCGTGCCCAGAGTGAAATCGATCTGGCTGTCGCTGACGATGTGCACGCCCACGCAGGAACGGAACACAAGATGCCGGTCGTCGGCGCCCAGCACCACCTGCGCGCGTCGATCGTCGTGGCCGATGCGCGAGGCCAGTACCGGATATTTGCCGGCGAAGGTTGGCCCGTCCTGTTGCGACAGCAGCGAGGACACCGGGCAGCCCAGTGGCGAGGTGCGCAGTTTCAACGGCATGACCAGGAAATTGCGCACACGCATCAGCCAGGAGACGCCGGCCGGGCGGCGCACCAGAAAGCCTTCGAGCACTTCCCCCAGCAGCTGCGCGGACGACAGCCGCGCATAACCCCGGCCGCGCACGGTCAGGCGGAAAGTGTCCTGGTGATCGTGTTGCGCAAGTTGTTCCTGCAGTAGCGATTGCTCGGGCAGATTCTCCAGCTCTTCGACCAATAACGGGCGGCTGCCTGTCGCGACGAAACCGGGCGCATCGCGCAGTGCGCTCCAGGCGCCGCGGAACAAACCGGCAAAGCAGCGCATGACCCGGTGCGCGGCATGCCGCAAGCTGCCGGGCGCGGTATCCAGCGCAAGCCGGGTGGTGGGAATCTGCGCATGCACGATGGGTTCCCGCGCCAACAATTCGTTCACCCCATCGGGCAGCAGCTCGGTCAGCGTGGCGATGCCCGCCGCGCCCGACAACACCTGTTCGCGCGTCGCCTCGGACAGCTCGCCGCCCAGTTCGTTGGTATGGCAGGACAGCGCGAAGAACACCGGGTGGCGCCCATGGTCGCGTCGCGAGGCGAACTGGTGCCAGGTGCCGCCGCCGAAGCGCACGGTGAACAGGCAGTCCGGCGGGATGTCCACATAGCGCAACGCGCTGATGAAACTGCGCGGGTCGTTCTCGATCTGTTCCTGCGAAGCGGTGGAAAAGCGCAACTGCGCACCGCCGCTGCCGGACACCGCGGTGAACACGCGATGCCCTGCGTGGCGGTGGAAGGGATGCCCCTGCGCGCCGACGGAGAAGGAGAACAACGCGGAGTTCTCGCCTTTGCCGAAATCGGTGCCGGCCAGACGCGTGGAGGGTTCGTCCAACTGGTCGACGAAGTCCTTGTGCGCGCGTTGTCGCCGCAGCGTCGAGGCGAACAGCTGGTTGCCCGAACCGTGGCCGAGCTGCGCGATCAGCGATACCTCCACCGGCAGGCCCCCGCAATGCGAAGGAAGGGTGGCGCCCGGAAAGGTGTTCACTACTTCTGCATGGGAAACCATATTGCCTCCTAGCGTTGTTGGTTCGACTGCTTCCGTGGATCAGGCGGGCTTCTTGGCCAGCTTGCGCGACTCGCGCTTGAGCGGCCCGGCGGTGGGGCAGACTTCGAAGGCGAAACCGGTCAGCGTGTTGACCAGGTTGTCGGCCACCAGCCGGTAGACGATGAACTGGCCGCGGCGCTCGCTGGCCACCAGCCCGGCCGCGTCCAGCAACGACAGGTGCCGGGAGATGGCGGGTGCGCTCATGTCGAAGCGGGCGGCGATCTCGCCCGCGGTCAGTTCCTGCGCGGACAGATAGGCCAGGATCTGGCGGCGGGTGCTGGAAGCCAGGGCTTCGAAGATTCTGTCGGCGGCCATGTTTATTTAAATAATTAACGTATATGTGAAATATAGGCGGTAGCATCCCGGTCGTCAACAAGTAGCTACGTACTCTCAAAGGACGTCATCCCGGCGAACGCCGGGATCCATCCAAACGTGGTCGGGTAGTTGGGTCCCGGCGTTCGCCGGGATGACGTCCTTGGGTGAGGGCTTTCCTGTTTTGCCGAATTTCCGCGCCTGATGGCTACTTCTTCGCCACACGCACCGGCAACGGCACATTGCAAAGATCGATATGCCCGGCAGGCCGCTTATAGAAGTCGTCGCGCCGGTTGCGCCGCGCTTCGGTCGCCTCGACGAAGGTCTTGCTGTCCGTACGCAGCAGTTGCAGCGGCACGCGTTCGGCTTCCGGCAATTCGCTGGCCAGCTTGATCGCCTTGAGGGTGGTGCGCAGCTCGGGCTTCTCGTAGAAGCCCATCGGCGCAGGCCCGCGCGGGATCACGCTCAGCAGCTCCATTCCCTGCACCACGCGGCCCACCACGGTGATGTTGTCGTCCAGCTGGCGCGGCGACTGGCCGTCCACGACGTACAGTTCCGCGCCGATGCTGCTGTCCGCTTCGTTGTTGCGGCCTGCACCCAGGGTGCCGTAGCAGTGCGCGAGCCAGGTCTTGCCGTCCTTGGAATCGCGCGCGGCCGGGAAGCCATCGACGAAACCGACTTGCGGCGCCCAGCCATCGGGGTCGGGTAGCCGGTCGAACTTCAGGCCGGCGGAGGCACGATGGAATTCGGCCGGCAGCTTTTTCTTCGCGGTTCCAAGCGAACGCGCCTTGGACGGATCGTCCGCGTCCGGATCGCCGAACTGCACCACGAAGTTGTCCTGCGAGCGGTAGATGCTCAAGCCGTCCCAGAAATGCTCGCGGGCCAGCGTGCGGATGTTGGCCACATGCTCCGGCGCGAACTGCGGCGCCAGTTCGATGATCACGCGGCCCGATTCCAGTTCCAGGTACAGGGTGTTGGCCGGATCCAGCGTGCGCCAGGCCTCGGCGGGCGCGGCTTCGATGATTTCTTGCGCGCTCCTGTACTTGGGCGGCTCGGCTTTGGGTTGTTCCGCGGCTGCCAGAGGCGTGGAAACCAGGGCGATGGCGCAGGCGAGCAGGGCAGGACGCAGGGTCATGTGGATGGCCGGAAAGTAGGTGAACGCCGATTCTCGCCGGACTCGGAGCCCATGACCAAGCGCCCGGTGACTAATGGCACATTCGCTATACCTAACTCAACACTAGTATTCCCTCCAACCTAGCGGCCACGCCGAAAGGGGAGGCCATGAACGATCCCGACATCCAACTGAAGAAGTTCCAGAAAGAGCTCAGCGCCGGCACCGTATCGCTGGCCCTGCTGGCGGTGTTGTCCAAGGCGGAGGAGCCCATGTACGGCTATCTGATCGCCAAGCAGCTGGAGCGCGTGGGGGAAGGCGTGCTCAGCGGCAAGCAGAGCGCGCTGTATCCGGTGCTGCGCAACATGGAAGGCGCAGCATTGCTGGACAGCTTCGTCGAGCCTTCCATGTCCGGCCCGCCGCGCCGTTATTACCGCATCACCGAAGCAGGGCGGCTCACCCTGCGCGAATGGATTGGCGCCTGGCGCGCCACCCGCGACTCCGTAGATTCCGTCCTGTTGGGGATACTCGAATGAACGCCCAGAACCTGCCCACCACCATTCCCGAATATTTGGAGCAGTTGCGCGCCGCGTTGCGCGGAGCCGATCCGGCCATGATCCAGGACGCGCTCTACGACGCGGAAGAATATCTGCGTTCCGAACTGGCCGAGCAAAGCGGCAAGAGCGAAGCCGAGGTCATCGCCTCGGTAGCGGGCAGTTATGGCGCGCCGGAGGAAGTCGCCGAGATCTATCGCGACACCGAAGTGACGGTCAACCGCGCCTTGCGCGCGCCGGCCCCGCAGAAACGCAAGTCGGCCGCGGGCAAGTTCTTCGGCGTCATCGCCGACCCGCACACCTACGGCGCGCTGTTCTACATGCTGCTGTCGCTGGCCACGGGTATCGTGTACTTCACCGTGGTCACCACCGGCGCGAGTCTGTCGATCGGCCTGCTGATCCTGATCATCGGTATCCCGTTGCTGGTGCTGTTCCTGGGCCTGATCAGGGTGTTGTCGCTGGTGGAAGGGCGCATCGTGGAAGTCCTGCTCGGCGAACGCATGCCGCGCAGGCCGCTGTACACGCAGCGCGGCAAGGGCTGGCTGGAACGCATCAAGGAGATGTTCACCGACGGCCGCACCTGGACGGCGATGCTGTATTTCCTGCTGATGATGCCGCTGGGCACGGCTTATTTCACGGTGGCGGTGACCTTGCTGACCGTGTCGCTGGCCTTCATCGCCGCACCGATCGGCTACTTCATCGCCGGCGAGAACTATGCCTTCACCATCGACAACTACAGCGTGGTAGGCGATGCGCCCTGGCTGTTGCCGCTGATGTGCGTGGCTGGCGTCCTGCTGCTGTTCGCCACCCTGCATCTGGCGCGCGGCATCGGCAAGCTGCATGGGCTGCTGGCCAAGCACCTGTTGGTGCGTAACGCGGTGGTTTGATCTTGAGCCCCTCTCCCATCGGGAGAGGGGTTGGGGTGAGGGTACGGCGGAGTCCATGTTGTACAAACAACATGGACTCCGCCGTACCCTCATCCGCCCTTCGGGCACCTTCTCCCGGAGGGAGAAGGGAAATATCTAAGCCGCGTACTTGGCGATGAAATCCCGCACATCCGGATAAACCACTTCGCGCCAGCGGCGGCCGCTGAAGATGCCGTAGTGGCCCGCGCCTTTCACCGTCAGATGCTGGTGCTTGGTTTTCGGAATGCCGGTGCACAGATCGTGCGCGGCGGCGGTCTGGCCCAGGCCGGAGATATCGTCCAGTTCGCCTTCGATGCTCAGCAGTGCGGTCTTCTTGATCGCCGCCGGATTCACCAGCTCGCCCTTGACCTTCCACTTGCCGCGCGGCAGCAGGAATTCCTGGAATACGGTACGGATGGTGTCCAGGTAATACTCGGCCGGCATGTCCAGCACCGCGTTGTATTCGTCGTAGAACTTGCGGTGCGAGTCGGCGTCTTCCAGATCGCCCTTGACCAGGTCGGCGTAGAAATCCCAATGCGACATGAAATGCCGGCTGGGATTCATGGCGATGAAGCCGGCGTGCTGTAGGAAGCCCGGATACACCGAACGCCCATGGCCGGGATAAGCCGAAGGCACGGTATGGATGACGTTGTTGCGGAACCACGACAGCGGATTCTTGGTGGCCAGATCGTTGACCTGGGTCGGGCTGTGGCGCGCATCGATGGGGCCGCCCATCATCACCAGCGAACGGGGCGTGGCTTCGCCGCGCGCGGCCATCAGCGATACCGCCGCCAGCACCGGCACGGTCGGCTGGCACACACTGATCACATTCAGGTTCTCGGCGCCGATGTGACGGATGAAATCCTCGATGGTGGCCACGTAATCGTCCAGGCCGAATTCGCCTTCCTCGGTGGGCACCAGACGCGCGTCGATCCATTCGGTCACGTAGACCTTGTGGTCCTGCAACAGCGTGCGCACGGTGTCGCGCAACAGCGTGGCGTGATGGCCCGACAAGGGCGCCACCACCAGCACCGCCGGTTCCTTCTTCATCGCCGCGATGCTTTTCACTTCATCGGTGTAGCGCTTGAAGCGCAGCAGGCGGCAGAACGGCGTGGAAATAATTTCCTGTTCGACTACCGGTATCTTGGCGCCGTTGACTTCCACCTGATGGATGTTCCACGGCGGCTTTTCGTAATCCTTGCCCAGCCGATGCACCAGCTCGTTGCCGGCGGCGATGCGGTCGGCGCCGGGCAGGGTGGAGAGCCAGCTGTTGGGGTCGGAGAAGAGCTTGACGTTGGCTTCGGCCTGGTGGATCCAGGGAGCCATCAGGTTGCGGCTCAGTTCATGCCATTGGTAGAGCATCATCGGGTGCGGAATCCGGCGGGTAGCGGGTTGCTGCGTCGCAGCATACCGCAAACAGAGGCTGGCCTCCTCCCTTGCCCGCGCAGCGGGTAGGGGAGGCCGGGAGGGGCGCTCTTTGCGGGATATCCGATGAATCCCTATTCAGCCTGTCCTTGCTTCGCAACAGAGAGCTAAGTGCCCCTTTCCAGCGTTGCGGCTTCATCCGCAAGGGCAGGAGACAGCCAGCAATGCGATCCGACGGACCGCAGGCCATGGGCGCCGAACTGTTTGCGATACCAGCTTGCGGGACGGGCTTGGAAGCCCACGTGGTCGCCCTCGAACTCGTCTTCGCGGGTGAAAGCCTCCAGAAACGCGACGCCGCCGCAAAGTTCGGCCAGCCCCGGCAGGCCGCGCTGAAGCTCGCGCGAAGGCAGGTAGTGCAACACGTCCGCGCAGATCAGCAGATCCACCGGCGGGCAGGGACGCAACTGGGCGAAATCGCCGAAATGCGCGTAATGCAGGTTGCGGCGCGGGCCGTATTTGGAAACCGCGAATTGGCTGCTGTCGAAACCGAGGTAGCGCAGCTTCGGCCGCAGCTTCAGCAACGGCGCGCGCCAGGCGCCCTCTCCGCAACCGATATCCAGCGCGGTACGTATGGGGCGTTCCAGGTAGTACTCCGCACAGGCCACGGCCAGCGCCACTTTACGCGCCAGCCGTTGCGGGCCGCCGATGTCGCTGCGGCGGTACCAATGCTGGAAATAGGCCTGGTCGTATTGTTTGGTCATCTTGATGGCGCCGGAATCGGAAGTCGAGGTACGACCGGAGCGAGGCGCACCGGTGTCGCGGTGCGGGCTCCGCTATCCTATTGTCAGCCAATCGGAGCCAAACGCATGTATTTCTGGGTCAAGACCGCGCATCTCGTCTTCGTCATGGCCTGGATGGGCGGCGTCTTCTATCTGCCGCGGATCCTGGTGAACCTCGCCGAGAGCGGTGGCCAGCCTGAAGTGCAGGCGCGTTTGCTGATGATGGGGAAGAAGCTCTATCGCTTCGGCCACACCATGTTCGGACTGGCGTTGGCGCTGGGGCTGGTACTGTGGTTCTACTTCCACATCAGCGGTGGCTGGCTGCATGCCAAGCTAACCTTGGTGGCGCTGATGCTGGCGCATTTCGTCATCGCAGGCCGCTGGTTGAAGGGCGTCGAAAAAGGCCGTGCGTTGCCTTCTTCCAAAGCGTTGCGCTGGTTCAACGAACTGCCGGTGCTGTTGTTGGTCGCAATCGTCTATCTGGTGCTGGCCAAGCCGTTTTGATCCTTCTCCCACCGGGAGAAGGAAAGCGTTATTTCTTCTCGAAATCCGAAGGCTTCGGCAGCTCCACCGGCACGCCCTCGGCATTGCAGGTCTTCGCCGCGCATAGGCGTTCGCGCAATTTCGGCGTGGCCTGCACGATGATGTGGTAGATGGTGTTCTGTTCCACCGTACCGCGCACCGCATCGCTGCCGGGGCCGCGCGCCCAGATGCCGACGTCTTCGCCGCCGTGGGTTTCGGCCTTCAGCGGAGTCGTCGCTTCCTGCAGATAATCCGGGTCTTCGGTGTCCACCTTGGTCAGGTCGGGACGGCCGTCGGCGGGATCGTAGCTGCTGGGTTCGTGCAGGAACTTTTTCGGACCGGCTTCCTGCGCGTTGCTGGCGCCGGCGTAGCCCGGGCCGTTGGCGTAGTTGAGCGTGGTGTACGGCATGCCGTTGAGGTCGCGCGCGTAGTCGTCGCGGTTGCCGTCTTCGCCGCCCAATCCGCGCACCTTGCCCAGCATGGGGTTGCCGCGTACCGGGTAGCCGACGAAGTTGAGCGTATGCGAATGGTCCGCGGTCACCAGGATCAGAGTGTCCTCCGGCGAGGTGGCTTCGGTCGCCGCCCTCACCGCGTCGGAAAGCGCGATGGTTTCGTCCAACGCGCGGAACGCGTTTCCATAATGGTTGGCGTGGTCTATGCGCCCGCCTTCGACCATCAGCACGTAACCGTCCGGATTGCGGGATAGTGTGCGTATCGCCGCGGTGGTCATCTCCGCCAGCGAGGGTTCGCCGTCGGGACCTTTGTTGCGGTCGTGGTCGAACTGCATATGGTCGGGCTCGAACAGGCCAAGCAGCGCCGGCGCGTCGCCGGCCGCATCGAGTTCGCGCTTGTTCCAGGCATAGACGCCCTGCGGATGGGCGCGGCGCCATTCTTCGACCAGATCGCGTCCGTCCAGGCGCTGGCCGACCTTGTCGTCGTATTCGGGATCGCGCTGCTCGACCGTGGTGTATTCGCCACGGCCTCCGCCCAGCGCCACCACCGGGCCGTTTCCGAAGCGCGGGCTCATCAGCTGTTGCGCTATGTCCCTGCAGCCCTGCGCTTTAGCAGCGGCCGGCACGTCGGTGTCGTTTTCCCAGTTGCGTTCCGGGACGTGGGCATAGGTCGCGGCAGGCGTGGCGTGGGTGAGGCGGGTGGTGGTGACGATGCCGGTGGCCATGCCGGCGCTGTCGGCAAGCTCAAGCCAGGTGAGTGCGGATTTGCGCAAGCTATCGGCGCAGTCGTCGCGCGTGCCGGCGGTGACGCCGATAGCGCCCATGTGCGTCTTCACGCCGGTGGTGATCGCGGTCATGGTGCCGGCCGAGTCCGGCGTCTGCGAGTCGGTGTTGTAGGTCTTGCTCAACGCGGTGTTGGGGAAGTTCTCCCACGACAACTGGTTCTCTTCGCCGGGGCCGCCTTTGCGCTGGCCTTCCAGGATGCGGGCGGCGGCCACGGTGGTCAGGCTCATGCCGTCGCCCAGGAACAGGATCACGTTCTTCGCGCGTCCTTGCATGGCGCCGTTGCCCGCCGCGCGCGCTGCGCCGCTGCGGTACCACCAAGCGGGGGTTTCGCCCGCGGGATGCGCAACGGAGGGAACTTCGATGACGGTGGAGGCGGGCGTCTGGCTGCGGCTGGGCGTCGTTGCGGCGCAGGCGGTAAGCAGGGTCAGGGAAAGGCAGGTCAGAGCGGGGGCCAATCGACGCATCATGGGTTCCATGCAAGGCAATACGCGATTATGCCTGCGGCACAGTGTCCTGCCGATGACACCGCGCAATTCCAATGCTGCCGTCGCGCCACCGGACCAGCTGGGCTATGGTTCGCGTACATTTATTGCAGGCTGATGAAATGAAGCTAGTGGCTGCCTGGTTCAGGATCCCGTTCTGGCAACGCGTGGTCGCCGGTTTCGTGCTGGGCGCGCTGGCGGGTTGGGCGTTCGGGCCTTCGGCGGAAACCTGGTTCGGTCCGCTGGGCGATCTGTACGTCACCCTGATCAAGATGATCGCCATACCGCTGGTGTTCTTCGCGGTGATCAACGCGGTGTCCAGCCTGCATGGCCAGAAATCGGTCGCAGCGCTGGGCGGACGCACCTTCCTTTGGTTCGTGATCACCGCCGTGCTGGCGGTGGGCGTGGGCCTTGCGGTGGGCATCGTGGTGCAGCCGGGCGTGGGCGTAGGCACGCTGCAGGTCGATCCCAACTACGTGCCCAAGGACATTCCCAGCCCGATCCAGGTACTGCTGAATGTGGTGCCCTCCAATCCGTTCCAGGCGCTGACCGGCATCGGTACGGTCAAGAACGCGGCCGGCGAAACCGTTCTGGCCGCCGGCAAGGGCTCGATCCTGCCGGTGATCTTCTTCGCCATGCTGCTTGGCTTCGCCATGGTGAAATTGGGCGAACGCGTGGCCGGCGCACGCAAACTGGCCGGCGAAGCGAGCGAGGTGATGATCCAGGTCACCCGCTTCGTGCTCGAAGTCACCCCCATCGGCACCTTCGGCCTGATCGCGGCGCTGGTGGGCGCTTATGGTTTCGAGAAATTGCTGCCGCTGTTGAGCTTCGTCGGCGCGCTGTATCTCGCCTGCGCCTTGCATATCGTCTTCGTCTACAGCGGTTTGCTGCTGGCGCATGGATTGAACCCGATCAAGTTCTTCCGCGGCGCCGCGGCCGGCATGCAGGTGGCCTTCGTCAGCTCGTCGAGCTTCGCGGCGATGCCCGCTTCTATACGCAGCGTCACCCACAACCTGGGCGTCAACAAGGATTACGCCTCGTTCGCAGTGCCGCTGGGCGCCAGCATCAAGATGGATGGTTGCGGGGCGATCTATCCGGCGTTGTGCGCGGTGTTCATTTCCCAATACACCGGCCATCCGTTGAGCGCGGATCAATACTTCATCGTGATGATCGCGTCGGTGTTGGGAAGCTTCGGTACCGCCGGCGTGCCGGGCACGGCGGTGGTGATGGCCACGGTGGTGCTGAGCGCCGCGGGCCTGCCGCTGGAAACCATCGGCTATCTGTACGCGATCGACCGGGTGCTGGACATGATGCGCACCATGACCAACGTCACCGGACAGATGCTGGTGCCGGTGCTGGTGGCGAAGGAGACGGGGGTGCTGGACCGCAAGATCTACGATGCGGCGCCAACCAACATCGGTCTCGAAGACGAGGATCTGAAGGCGTCGGAGAAAGCTTCGTGAGCGCGCCGGACGAAATCGTCCTGGTGGAACGTTTTCCCGGCGTGGACGATTACCGTCGCCTGCGCAGCGTGTCCGGGTTGTCGCCGAAATCCGCGGAAGCGGCCGCGCTGGGGCTGGCGAACACGTTGTACGGGGTCAGCCTGAAGCTGGGCGAGGACACTATCGGCATGGGCCGGATCATCGGCGACGGCGGGTGTTTTTTCGTCGTGGTCGACATAGCGGTGCAGCCCGAATACCAGCGGCGCGGGCTCGGCAAACGCATCATGACGGCGCTCGATGCGTGGCTGCGCGCGCATGCGCCGGATTCCTCCAATGTCTCTTTGTTCGCCGATGGCGACGCACGGCATCTGTATGCCCGGTACGGCTTCGTCGAGGCCGGCCCGGTTTCGGTGGGGATGGACTACACCGTCAGGCGGTGATTTCAGATTTCGTTGCGGGGCATCGCCATCAGCGCGGCCAGGACCGCGAACGGAAGCGGCAGCAGCACGCCGACCACGGTCATCCATTCCGGATTGGGGATGAGCGTGGCGTAGACGATGACCGTTGCCGTCAGCAAACCGCCGATCGTCAACGCTGCGGCGCCGCGATGCGCGCGTGCGATCCGTGCCGCAGTCCAGCCACCCAGCAGTCCCGCCAGCGCCCAGGCACCCAGGATGCAGGCCAGTGCGGAAGAGGGAGTCGCTTCAGCGTAGGCCGATAGCGATTCGGTCGTGGCGAAATCGGCGTTTGTCGGCAGCGGGTAGATCTGCGCGATGCCGTACCAGCAGCCTATCAGCGCCAGACTGGCGATCAGCGCGCCAGAGAAAGTTCCCAAAACTGTGCGTACCATCGCATTGTTCTCCTAGGTTCGAACTACAAGCATGGCGCGAGTAAAACGAAGTCGCAACCCGCCCCTGCAGCCAGGCCCTTAAGCCGGTTCCCGCGCCCGCCGGTTGAGCGCGAAAGCGAACACCGCCGCGGTCGCGAACATCAGCAGGCTGTAGACGGCGGCCGGCACCGAGATTCTGGCGTTGCCCAGCACGTTGAGCGCTATGAATATGGCCAGAGTGCCGTTGTGGATGCCGATCTCCATGGCGATGGCGATGGCCTGGCGCCGCGGCAGCTTCAGGGCGATGGGCGCGGCGTAGCCCACGCCCATGCTGATCAGGTTGAAGGACAGGCACGCCAGCCCCACCACCGCGAAGAAACTGACCAGGGTGTCGCGTTCCTGCACCACCGCGCCCGCCACCAGCAACACCAGCACCAGCACCGACAGCAGCCGCAGGGGTTTTTCCACGCGTCCGGCCAATCGCGGCGCGTACGCGCGCACCACCATGCCGATGACGACCGGCAGCACGATGATCACCGCCACCTCGATCACCTTGCGCACCGGCGGCGGCACGTACTGGCCGGCGCCCAGGAAATATTCCAGCGACAGGTTGAGGATCAGCGGCAGGGTCAGCAGGCAGAGCAGACTGTTGATCGCGGTCAGGGTGATGTTGAGCGCCACATCGCCGCGCGCCAGGTGGCTGTAGATGTTGGCGGTGGCGCCGCCTGGCGAGGCCGCCAGCAGCATCAGCCCTACCGCCAGTTCCGGCGGCAGGCCGAAGGCCGACGCCAGCGCGAAAGCCACCGCCGGCAATATCAGTACCTGCAGGATCAAACCCGTCAGCACCGCGCGCGGATAGCGCGCGACGCGGCGGAAATCGTCCAGCGTCAGCCCCATGCCCAAGCCCAGCATGATCACGCCCAGGGCCAGCGGCAATAGCAGGTTGGTCAGCAAGGAAGCCTGCATCGTTTATCTCCTTGGCGCGATGGAAGCCTTTACCGCCGGCATCGCGGACGCGTGCTCAGGCCGTCGTCGGCGGGGGCGTGTTGCGCGGCTTGGCCAGGCGCGCGGCGAAAAGAGCGGCGGGTATCGGCAACAGAATGCCCAGGACGCTCATCCAGACAGGATGGTTGGGCATCATCGCGATCATTCCCGCCACGCCGGCCATGACGCCCAACGCGACCAGGACCGCGGCGAAGCGCGGATGTTTCGCGATACGCGCAGCGACCCAGCCGCCGGCGAAAGCGCCCAACACCCAGGCCAGCACCACCATGACCAATGCGGCCAAGGGCGAGGCGGCCAGTATTTTCTCCAGGTCGGCCGTTTGCATGGGATCCAATCCGGCCGGGGGCGGATAGATCACGTGGCTGGCGAATTCGATGCCCGCCACCACCAGCCACATCACCAATACGCCGACCACCACGCCAAGCAAGGTGCGCCACATAGGTCTGTCCCCATCCGAACCCCATGTCGCGCAGGATGACGCCAAGCCTTGCGGCCTGCAACCGGATAAGCTGCGTGCTGGCGCCAAGAACGATGCAGGAGATCGACACATGAGCGGCGAACAGCGCGAACTGACTTTCCGTTTCCTGGCCGAACCCACCGATGTGAATTACGGCGGCAAGGTGCACGGCGGCGTGGTGATGAAGTGGATCGACCAGGTGGGTTATGCCGCAGCCGTGGGCTGGAGCGGCCACTACAGCGTGACCGTGGCGGTGGGCGGTATCCGCTTCGTCGCGCCGATCCGCATCAGCGACCTGGTTACCGTCACCGCCACGCTGGTCTATACCGGCACCAGCAGCATGCATTTCGCGGTCGACGTGCGCGCGCGCGATCCCGGGCTGGACGCCGGCCAGGCCGAGAACCGCCTGTGCACCCACTGCATCATCGTGTTCGTCGCGCTGGACGGGGTGGAAGGCAAGCCCATCGCGGTGCCGTCGTGGACGCCGGAAACCGACGACGACCGTCGCGTGTCCGAATACGCGACCAAGGTGATGGAGCTGAGCAAAGGCATCGAGCAGACCATCGCCCATTTCCAACAATCGCAATGAAAAAGGCCGCTGATTAGGCGGCCTTCGGGTCACTGCGGCGTAGCGCGCGATTACATCGTCACGCGGCGCGCCTGCATGAACTTGGCGCTCCAGTAGCCGGTGAGCAGGCTGTCCACGCGCACATCCTTGCCGGTGCTGGGCGAGTGCAGGAAACGGCCTTCGCCCACATAGATGCCCACATGGTTGACCCGGCCTTTGCGGCCGAAGAACACCAGATCGCCCTGGCGCAGCTCATCGCGGTTCTTGATCAGTTCGGCGTCGGTCTTGCTGGCCATGTCGCGCGATACGCGCGGCAGCTCGATGCCCAGCGCGGTGCGGAACACGTAGCCGACCAGGCCGCTGCAGTCGAAGCCGCTGTCGGGCGAAGTGCCGCCCCAGCGATACGGCGTGCCCAGCAGGGTCAGCGCGCGCTTGAGCACGGTCTGCACGTTGCCGCCGTCTTCCTTTGCGGCCAGCACGCCGGTGTTGCTGAGGTCGTAATTGGCCAGCAGGCGGCTCAGGTCGCTGGCGAACATGGCCGAACGGTCCAGCATCGGCATGGTGTCGCTGGCGGCCAGGCGCGGCAGCAGGGCGGTCAGGGTAGCGGCGGCGGCTTGCGCGGCCTTGTCGCGAACGACGCTGGAGGCGGTCTTTTCGGTAGCGGCAATGGCCGGCTTGGGCAGCGCATCGGCCACTACGGCATCGGCGCTGGCAGCGACCAGGGCGTTGGCGGGGGCGTTTTCCAGCGGGGCGGCCGCAGGCGCGGTCTGGGCTTGAGCCGAGACGGCAGCCAGGCAAAGGGCGGCAGAACAGAAGAGGGTAAAGGTCACGCCCAGGAGGGGGCGGCGGGCGGCGGGCAGGCCTTTTTGCAGGTCGTCGGTCGTCACGCGGGAATCTATGTAGCGAATCAGGGATCGATCATGCCGTCATCAGTCCTTCACGTGGTTCAAATTTCGTTAGCGAACCGTGAAGCGGGCGAGACTTTTGTCACATTTTCAGTTCAGTACGCGTTTAGCGCCGGAATAGTGGTCGCGCCAGTACGGCCCATCCAGATAGTCCAGCCTGACCGTCCCGCCGGTGCTGGGGGCGTGTACGAAACGGCCTTCGCCCACATAGATCCCCACATGGCTCACGCTGCCCTTGCTGCCGAAAAACACCAGGTCGGCGGCCGCCAGCTTCTCCGGAGCGATGCGCGGCCCCTGGATGCCGGCAAGCTCGCGGGAGGTTCGCGGCAGGCGCAGATCCAGCATGTCGCGGTAGACATAGGCGACCAGGCCGCTGCAATCGAAACCCGATTCGGGGGTGTTACCGCCATAGGTATAAGGCGTGCCCACCAGGCCGATGGCCCGCATCAATACCGCATTGGCGGATTCGGGGTCGGCAGGCCTGACCTGCGGCCAGTGCCGCTGGGTTGCTCCAGTGGGCGCGGTGGGGCGCACCTGCTCCTTGCCGCATGCGGCCAGCAATAGCGCAAGCACAAGCAGGGCCGCGCTACGCAAAGCGACGCCGCGACCTGCCGCGCTAGGGGCGGCAACTGGCGTGGGACCCGGCAAGCCGGGATAATGCGCGGCCTTCATTGCGGGCAATATTGACCGCAATCCCCCGTGGCCCACAAGCCGCTCCCGTCTGCGATCGCCTAGCCAAGCGCGATGCAGCCCAGCCAGAGCCGAACATGAAAATCGCAAAAGACAGCGTGGTCCGTTTCCATTACACCGTGTCCGAGGTGGGCCAGGAATCGCTGGAAACATCCAAAGACCGCGAACCGTTGGCCATCCTGTACGGCCACGGCAACATCATCCCGGGCCTGGAAACGGCCATGCTGGACCGCGAAGCCGGCGCCAGTTTCGGCGTCGACGTCGCTGCTGCCGATGCCTACGGCGAAAAACGCGACGGCCTGAGCCAGCGCGTGCCCAAGAAGCATTTCGGCGCGCAGAAGCTCGAGCCCGGCATGCAGGTGGTGCTGCAGACCAACTTCGGCCCGCGCGCGGTGACCATCCAGAAGGTGGGCATGAGCGTGGTCGATGTCGACCTGAACCACCCGATGGCCGGCAAGGATCTGCATTTCGACGTGGAAATCGTGGAAGTGCGCGAAGCCAGCGCCGAAGAACTGGCGCATGGCCATGTGCACGGCGACGGTGGTCACCACCACTAATCGGTATCGCGCAACAACTTCGGACGGCTCGCTAACGCGGGCCGTCTTCGTATTCGACAAGTAGAAGTCCTTCTCCCGCATGCGGCGCCCGAAGGGTGTGCAAGGCTGAGAAGGTGCCGAAGGCGGATGAGGGCAGCCCCGCCGACCATGTTTGCATTTGCTGCCGCCGATAACCGGCTACCTTTACGCAGGTTCACCAGGAGCGACCCATGAGCACGCCACCGCTTTCGCCGACGATGAATCCGCTACCGCCGGCCGAACGCATGCAGGTACTGGACGTGCTGCGCGGCTTCGCCCTGCTGGGCATCCTGCTGATGAACATGGAAGGCATGGCCGGGCCGCTGATCACTTCGGGCACGGGCCTGGATCCTGCCTTGACCGGCGCCGACCGCTGGGCCGATGCGCTGATCTACGTTTTTGTGCAGGGCAAGTTCTTCACCCTGTTTTCGTTGTTGTTCGGCATGGGTTTCGCGGTGATGTCGCAACGCGCGCAGGACGCGCAGCGACCGTTCGCCGGGCTCTACTGGCGGCGCGGCCTGACCCTGCTGGCGATAGGCCTGGTGCATGCGCTGCTGATCTGGTCGGGCGACATATTGGTCACCTACGCCTTGCTGTCCATGCTGCTGCTGGCGTTCCGCGAGGTTTCCGGACGCTGGCTGGTGTGGCTGGCCATCGCCTCGTTCCTGGCCCCCTTGGGTTTGATGATGGCCCTGGGTCTGATGGGCACGCTGATGCAATCCACTCCCGAACTGGCGGCGGCGTGGAAGGAAGCCATGAGCGGACAGGACAAGATGATCGCCGAGATGCTGGAAGGGCAGCGCCAGGCTTTCGGTTCCGGCAGTTACTGGCAGGCGACCTTGCAGCGTGCGAAGGACCTGGGCTTCTCGCTGATGAACCTGATGGTGGTGGGGCCGTTGGTGTTCGGCATGTTCCTGCTCGGTTCCTGGTTCGTGAAAAGCGGAGCGATAGCGCAGCCGCAAACGCGTCCACGTCTGTTCTGCGCGCTGCGCTGGCTGGCATTGCCGGCGGGCCTGGCGCTGGTGTCGATCTCCTTCGCCATCGACCCGACGCAGCATCCCGACGAGCTCAGCTTCACCGCATCGACCGCGTTCTGCCTGGGCATGCTGGGCGGCGCGCTGATGTGCCTGGGTTACGCGGGCTGGGTGGTGCGTGGCATGCAATCGCCCGCCGGGGCCGGCACGCTCGCCTGGCTGGCGCCAGCCGGGCGCATGGCCTTGACCAACTACCTGCTGCAGTCGCTGGTCTGCACGCTGGTGTTTTACGGTTATGGGTTGGGCTACTTCGAACGACTGCCGCGCGCCTGGCAGATTCCGTTCGCGTTGGCGCTGTTCGGCGCGCAGGTGCTGCTGAGCCGCTGGTGGCTGCGGCATTTTCGTTTCGGTCCGATGGAATGGCTGTGGCGTTCGGCCACCTATCTCAAGCCGCAGCCGATGCGTATCCGCGCCTGATGGAACCGCGCGGCCGAAGGTCGACCGATTCCTGATTCCTTGCCCGCTGCCCTAGACTACGGAAATGAACCCACAACACGATGACGTTCTCATCATCGGCGGTGGCGTGGTCGGCCTGACTACCGCGCTGGCGTTGATAGAAGCGGGCCGCGGCGTACGCGTGCTGGAAGCGGCCACGGCCGGCAGCGGCGCCTCGCACGGCAATTGCGGCACCATCACTCCAAGCCATGCGCCGCCGTTGGCCGCCCCCGGCATGGTCGCGCAGGGGCTGCGCTGGATGGCAACCCCCGATGCGCCGCTTTATCTGAAACCACGGCTCGATCCGGCCCTGTGGCGCTGGCTGGCGCATTTCGCCGCCCGCTGCAATCTCAAGGACTGGCGGCAAAGCACGAAGTCGCGTTCGGCGATCCTCAACGATTCGCGTACCCGCCTGAGCGAGTGGATCGCACGTTACGGACTGCAGTGCGAATTCGCGGAGGAGGGGCTCGATTACGTGTTCCGGGAGCAGGCCAGGTTCGAGCACTATGCGAAAGAGTGCGAAGCGCTGCGGGAATTCGGAATAACCAGCCAGATACTCGATGGCGAGGACTATCTGCGCGAAGAGCCTGCGTTGAAACCGGGCGTGGCCGGTGCGGTCCGGTTCCCGGAGGACGCGCGCTTGCGTCCGGACCGCTACGTGGCCGAGCTGGCGAGGGCGGTGCGGGAACGCGGCGGCGCGATCGAAGAAAATTGCCGCGTCCAATCGCTGCAGGATTCGGCCGACGGCGTCAGCGTGGGAACCAGCCTGGGTCCGCGCAGCGGCGGCGAGGCGGTCGTCGCGCTCGGCGCCTGGTCGCCGGCGTTGGCGCGCACACTGGGAATCAAGCTGCCGATCCAGCCCGGCAAGGGCTATTCGATCACCTATTCGCGTCCCTCCCTGGTGCCCCGGCGCGCCATGGTGCTGAAAGACCGTCAGGTGTGCGTGACGGTATGGGACAGCGGTTTCCGTCTGGGCAGCACCATGGAGTTTTCCGGCTACGACGAGAGCTTGAACGCCACTCGCCTGAATGCGCTGGAACGTGGAGCCGCCGAATATCTGCACGAACCCGTCGGCACGACAGTGCATGAGCGCTGGTACGGTTGGCGGCCGATGACCTGGGATGATTTGCCGATACTCGGGCGTGCGCCGCGTCATCGCCACCTGTGGCTGGCCGCCGGGCACGGCATGCTCGGCGTCAGCATGAGCGCGGCCAGCGGGCAATTGATGGCCGACCTGATCACCGGGCGAGCCACCGCGATCGATCCTGCGCCCTATCGTCTGGAGCGTTTCCTGTGAGTACGGACAAAGCGCTTTACGACTACGACCTGGTGGTGATCGGCGGCGGCTCCGGCGGCCTGGCCGGCGCCTTTCGCGCCGCTTCGCATGGCGCGCGCGTGGCGCTATTGGAGCCAGGGGAATTCGGCGGCACCTGCGTCAATGTGGGATGCGTGCCGAAGAAAGCGATGTGGCTGGCGGCCGAACTGGCCCAGCGCATCGATACCGCTTCGCGGCTGGGATTCGATCTGCCGCCGCCCAAGCTGGACTGGCGCGAATTCATCGTCCATCGCCAGCGTTACATCGCCGGCATCCACGACAGCTACCGCAAGCGGCTGGACGCCGCCGGCATCGTGCATCTGCCGTGCCGCGGACATTTCATCGACGCGCACACGGTGGAAACCCACCAGGGCTTGCGCATCACCGCCGCGCATGTGCTGATCGCCACCGGCGGCAGGCCGAAGCGTCCGGATATTCCCGGCGCGGAACTGGGCCTGATCTCCGACGATTTCTTCAATCTCTGCGACGCGCCGGGGCGCGTGGCGATAGTCGGCGGCGGTTACATCGCGGTCGAACTCGGCGGCGTCCTGCAGGCGTTGGGCAGCAAGGTGGAATTGTTCGTGCGGGGGCCGCGCCTGCTCGACTCCTTCGACCATGAACTTGCCGACGAGCTGGCGGAGAACCTCAGGCAGCACGGCGTCCATTGCCATTTCGCGCATCCGTTGGCGTCCCTGCAACAGATTGGCGAACGGCGGGTGCTGCAGGGTCGCAACGGACAAGCAAGCGAGCCCTTCGACAGCGTGATCTTCGCCACCGGCCGCACGCCCAACAGCGGGCAGCTGGGTCTGGATGCCATCGGCGTGGATACCGATGGCGGCGGCTTCGTCGTGGTCGACCAATTCCAGGACACCAGCGTCGCCAACGTGCATGCGGTGGGCGACGTTTCCAGCCGGCTCGCGCTTACGCCCGTCGCCATCGCCGCCGCGCGTCGTCTGATGGATCGCCTATTCGGCGGCAAGCCGGACGCGAAGCTGGATTACGACGACATAGCCACCGTCGTCTTCGCCCATCCTCCACTAGGCATGGTGGGCCTTACCGAAGCCGAGGCGCGGATGCGCCATGGCGATGCATCGGTGAAGACCTACAGCGCCCGGTTCCGCCCCATGCTGCATGCGCTGGCCGATTCGCCGCAACGCAGCCTGTTCAAGCTGGTGTGCGTGGGGGAAGAGGAGCGCGTGATCGGCATCCATCTGTTGGGCGAGGGCGTGGACGAGATGCTGCAGGGATTCGCAGTGGCCTTGAAGAAAGGCATCACCAAGCGCGACCTGGACGACACCATGGCGATCCATCCGACTTCGGCCGAGGAAGTGGTGTTGATGCGGTGATTTGCGCTTTCCTTCTCCCTTCGGGCGCCGGAGGGAGAAGGGATTACACTCGGCCACTGAGCGCTGCGTCGAATACTTTCGCCGCCGCCGCCGCATCGAACTTCACCGGATTTCCCCCCGCCGACGGATCGGCCTCGGCCATCGTCGCGATTTCGCCCGCGCGGTCGCCGTTCACGCCGAACTCTTGCAACGTATGCGGTACGCCCAGCGAAGCGCGCAGTTCGAGGATGAAATCAAGGAAGCCGGTGAAATCCTGGCGGGGGAGCCGCAAATAGGCGGCCAACCGTTCGATGCGTTCCTCTACCGCGCTGCGATTGAAGGCCAGCACGTAGGGCATGAACACCGCATTGGTCATGCCGTGATGGGTGTCGTACAGCGCGCCGACCGGATGCGACAGCGCGTGCATGCCGCCGAGTCCTTTCTGGAACGCGGTGGCCCCCATCGCTGCGGCGGCCATCATGTCGCCGCGCGCTTCGATGTCCCCGGGTTGCGCGTAGACGCGCGGCAACGCCTGTTTGACCAGGCGCATGCCTTCTACCGCGATGCCGTCGGCCATGGGGTGGTAGCCGGGCGCGCAATAGGCTTCCAGGCAATGCGACAGCGCATCCATGCCGGTGCCGGCGGTGATCTTCGCAGGCATGCCCACGGTCAGCGCCGGGTCGCAGATCACCACGCGCGGCATCATCTTCGGGTGGAAGATGATTTTCTTGGTATGGGTCTTTTCGTCGGTCAGCACGCCTGCGCGGCCGACTTCCGAACCGGTGCCGGCGGTAGTGGGCACCGCGATGATGGGGGCGATGCCGTCGGGATCGGCGCGCGTCCACCAGTCGCCGATGTCTTCGTAGTCCCACACCGGCCGCGACTGTCCGCTCATGAAGGCGATCAACTTGCCCGTATCCAGGCCGCTGCCGCCGCCGAAGGCCACCACGCCGTCGTGGCCGCCGTCGCGGTAGGCGAGCAGGCCGGCGTTGAGGTTGGCTTCGACCGGGTTCGGTTTCAGGTCGGCGAACAAAGCCGCATCCAGTCCGGCGGCACGCAGCGACGCCAGCGCATCGATAGTGATAGGGGCGTTGGCCAGGCCGGCATCGGTCACCAGCAAGGGTTTGCGGATGCCGTTGGCCAGGCAGGCTTCGGCCAGTTCGCCGATGCGGCCCGCACCGAAGCGGATCGAGGTGGGGTAATTCCAGTTGGCGCGGACAGTCATGCGGAGTTTCTCATTTGATCGCGTGGCGCAGATGGAAGGATTTGGGCCGGGTGAGGGTTTCATAACCCACGCGCGACAAGGTGGCGCCGCGTCCGGTGTGCTTGACGCCGGTCCAGGCCAACGACGGGTCCAGGTAATCGCAACGGTTCATGTACACCGTACCGGTGGCGATGTCGTCGCCGATGCGTTCGGCGGCCTCCAGCTCGCGCGTCCATACCGAAGCGGTCAGGCCGTAGGGACTGTCGTTCATCAGCCGCAGCGCTTGTTCGTCGCCGTCCACCGGCATGATGCCGACCACGGGGCCGAAACTTTCTTCGCGCATCACCGACATCGAATGATCGACGTCTATCAGCACTTGCGGAGCGAGGTAGGGCGTGCCGATGGCGTCGGCGCCGAAAGCGGAGGCGTCGATCAGCGCACGTGCGCCGCTGGCGATGGCGTCGGCGATCTGCCCGCGCACGAAGTCGGCGCTGGCCGCCTTGACCAGCGGACCGAGCGTGGTCGCTTCGTCCAGCGGGTTGCCCAGCACATAGGCGCGGGTCAGTTCGGTGAAGCGCTCCACGAATTCCGGATATACGCCGCGATCGACATAGATGCGTTCGATGCCGCAACAACTCTGTCCGGAATTGAAGAAGCTGCCGTCGACCAGGTTCTCCACCGCGAAATCCAGGTCGGCATCGTGGCGCACATAGGCCGGGTCTTTGCCGCCCAGCTCCAGGCCGAGCCCGAGGAAGTGCCCGCTGGCGGCGCGTTCCATGGCGCGTCCGCCTTCCACCGAGCCGGTGAAGTTCACTTGCTGCACGCGGCCCGAGGCGATCACCCGTGCGGATTGTTCGTGGTCCAGCAGCAGGTTGCGGAACAAGCCTGCGGGCAGACCAGCCTGTTGGAACGCGCGCTCGAAGCGCTCGCCGACCAGCAAGGTCTGGGTGGCGTGCTTCAGTATTACCGCGTTGCCGGCCATCAGCGCGGGGAAGATGGAATTCACCGCGGTGAGGTAGGGATAGTTCCACGGCGCGATCACGAACACGGTGCCCAGCGGTTCGCGGCGCACGAAGCGGCGGAAGCCGGTTTTCTCGCCGGAGTCGATGTCGGCGAGCGTCTGGGCAGCGATTGCGATCATGTGGCGCGCGCGCTCTTCCACGCCGCGCAGCTCGCCAGCCCCGTAGCGCACCGGGCGGCCCATCTGCCAGGCGATCTCCGGCGCGATTTCCTCGCGCATGGCCAACAAGGCTTCGAGTGCGGCGGTGCAATAGCGGGCGCGTTCTTCCAGCGGGGTTTTCTTCCATGCGCGCTGGGCCTGCGATGCGGCTTCCAGCGCCGCGCCCACGGCTTCGTCGCTGGCGTAGTGGCGTTCGGCGTAGACGCGTCCGTCGACGGGGGAGACCAGTTTTACTTCGTTGCTCATTCGTTTCTCGGAATAGTGGGATCGTTTCTCGGAACAGTGCGGATCGTTGCCATGCAGGTCTACTGTCAGTCGTCATCCCAGCGAAAGCTGGGATCCATTTTGATCTTGCTTTTGGTTTTGCTCTCCTAGTGATCCAGGCATGCCGCGAAGGTCAAGATGGATCCCAGCTTTCGCTGGGAT
>DASVNG010000048.1:0-142641 GCA_036383995.1 Pseudoxanthomonas sp. | reverse complement strand
GGCGTCCCGCCGCGAGCTCTTGGAGGAAAAAGCTCGCGGCGGGACGCCGCTCCCACAAGGGGATCAGCGAGTGCCCGATTCGGCCACGCCCAGCTGGTCCAGCATGAAGGCGTAGTACTCGGATACTTCGCGGTAGCGGCGGAAGCGGCCGGACTTGCCGCCGTGGCCGGCTTCCATGTTCGTGCGGAACAACAGCGGCAGCGTGCCGGTGTTGTCGTCGCGCAGCTTGGCCACGTACTTGGCCGGCTCCCAGTACTGCACCTGCGAATCCCACAGACCGGTGCCCACGAAGATCGCCGGGTACGCCTGCTTGCTGATGTTGTCGTACGGCGAGTAGGTGAGGATGTAGTCGTAGTACTCCTTCTTCTCCGGGTTGCCCCACTCGTCGTACTCGTTGGTGGTCAGCGGAATCGACGGGTCCAGCATGGTGGTGACCACGTCCACGAACGGCACCTGCGACACGATCACCCGGTATTTCTCCGGCGCCATGTTGGAGACGGCGCCCATCAGCAGTCCGCCGGCGCTGCCGCCGGACGCGGCCACGCGGTCCTTCGACGCATAGCCTTCCTTGACCAGGAAATCGGTGACGTCGATGAAATCGGTGAAGGTGTTCTTCTTGCGCAGCATCTTGCCGTCGTCGTACCACTTGCGGCCCAGCTCCTGGCCGCCGCGGATGTGGGCGATGGCGTAGACCATGCCGCGGTCGAGCAGGCTGACGTTGGTCACGCTGAAAGTCGGGTCGATGGAGTGGCCGTAGCTGCCGTAGGCGTACTGCAGCAGCGCCGCCTTGCCGTTCTTCTCGAAACCTTTCTTGTAGACCACCGAGACCGGGATTTTGGTGCCGTCGCGCGCGGTCGCCCACAAACGTTCGGTCTCGTACTTGGACGGATCGTAGCCCAGCACCGGCTGCTGCTTGAGCTGCCTGCGCTCGCCGGTGACGGTGTTGAGTTCGTACACCGTGGCCGGCTTGGTCATCGAGGTGTAGTCGTAGCGCAACCACGGCGTGTCGTGTTCGGAATTGATTTCCAGGGCCATCGAATACGCGGACTCGTCGGCCTTGACGAACTCTTCGCTGCCGTCGGCCTTGACCAGGCGGATGCGCTCCAGCGCTTCGGAACGCTCGGCGATGGCGGTGAATCCGTCGAACAGCTCGAAGTTCTCGATGTATACGTCGTCGCGGTGCGGAATCCACTCCTTCCATTGCGCACGCGTGGTGGCGCCGTCGGGCGCGGTCATCAGCTTGAAGTTCTCTGCGCCGTCGGCGTTGGTGCGGATGACCCAATGGTCGCCGATGTGGTCCAGGTTGTATTCCACATCCGGCTCGCGCGGCGCGATCACAGCGAACACGGAAGGATCGCCGGCCGGTGCGCAGCGCGCCTCGCCGGACAGGCGGCTGCCGATGTCGATGCAGATGTACTTGTCGTCGCGGGTACGCGAGATGCCCATAAAGAAGGTTTCGTCCTTCTCCTCATAGACCAGCCGATCCTCGGCGGCCGGCGTGCCCAGTACATGCTTCTTGATGCGCGCCGTGCGCAGGGTTTCCGGGTCGTTCTCGGCGTAGAAGAAAGTCTTGTTGTCGTCGGCCCATACCAGTTCCGGCGACACGCCGGCCACGGTGTCGGAATAGGTTTCCCCGGTCGCCAGGTTGCGTACGTGCACCACGTACTGACGGCGGCCCACCGTGTCCTCGGCCCAGGCGAGCAGCTGGTTGTCCTGGCTTACCGCCCATTCGCCGACGTGGAAGAAATCGTGCCCGGCAGCCATGGTGTTGACGTCCAGCAGGATTTCTTCGATGCCCTCCATGCTGCCTTTGCGGCGCGCGTGGATCGGGTAGTCCTTGCCGGTTTCGAAGCGCGTGTAGTACCAATAGCCGCGCTCGCGGTAGGGCACGCTGGCGTCGTCCTGCTTGATGCGCCCGACGATCTCGCCGTACAGCTTTTCCTGCAGCGGCTTGGTCGGCGCCAGCACCGCGTCGGCGTAGGCGTTCTCCGCATTCAGGTAGGCCAACATCTCGGGATTCTTACGGTCGTCGTCGCGCAGCCAGTAATAGTCGTCGTTGCGCACCGCGCCGAACGGCGCTTTGACTTCATGCGGCTTCTTGGCGACATCCGGCGCGTTGGCGACCGGGGAAAGGGCGGAACTGGGAAAAGTGGTCATCAGGAGGGTAGCCGCAAGCAGGAAGTAGGTTGGTTTCATTACAAGTGTGTCCTTGTTGGGCACTGCGCAATGGTCGGGAGCGATCTTGAACTATCGGGCATTTTCCCGCGACAGGGAAAAACAGCTTGGAGGGGCGGCCTTGGCTTTGGCTTTGGCTTTGGCTTTGGCTTTGGCTTTGGCTTTGGCTCTTGCCCTACCCTCCCGTGAGGCGCGGCAAGCAGGACGGGTAAACCCCGAAGGGGCGGCGCACAGGGATGTGCGCCGTTTTTGGAGCAGCAGGATGCTGCTTCCAAAAATTCCCGGCCTGCTTGCGGACCCCACGGCTTCATCGTGGGGCGCGCCGTAGGGCGGCTTTCTTTTGGTTACTTTTCTTTGCCGTTCAAAGAAAAGTGACTCGCGCGTAGCGCGAAACGCTTTTGCTTTGAAGCTAAAGCAAAGATCAAGAGCACCCCTCCTCAATCCTCCCCTGCGCTGCGCGCAAGGGAGGAGGCAACAGCAAAGGCAACCGCAAAAGCAACCGCAAAAGCAAGATCAAGATCAAGATCAAGATGGATCCCAGCTTGCGCTGGGATGACGTCATTATTGTTTTGTTGCTAATGAGTTTTTTGCTAATGAGAAAAGTCTTTGTCGCCAATGTGAAAAGTCGCTGGTTCCCGCCTTCGCGGGGACAGCGGCTTTGGGTCACTTGTTGAGCTGCTGCCACAGGAACGTGTAAGCCAGCGCACTCATGTGCGCCGACTGCTTGTTGTTGGCCGCGCCGCCATGGCCGCCTTCGATGTTCTCGTAGTAGCGCACGTCCTTACCGGCGTCGAGCATCTTGGCCATCATCTTGCGCGCATGGCCCGGATGCACGCGGTCGTCGCGCGTGGAAGTCATGAAGATCGTCGGCGGATAGGTCTTGGCCGGGTCGAACAGATGGTAGGGCGAGAACTTCTGGATGAATTCCCAATCGGCGGTATCGGGATTGCCGTATTCGGCCATCCACGACGCGCCCGCCAACAAATGGTTGTAGCGCTTCATGTCCAGCAGCGGCACCTGCACCACGACAGCGCCGAACAGCTCCGGATACTGCATCAGCATGTTGCCGGTGAGCAGACCGCCGTTGCTGCCGCCCTGGATGCCCAGGCGCTTGGGCGAAGTGATCTTGCGCGCGATCATGTCCTGCGCAACCGCCGCGAAGTCCTCGTAGGCCTTGTGCCGGTTCTGTTTCAGCGCGGCCTGATGCCAGCGCGGGCCGTACTCGCCGCCGCCGCGGATGTTGGCCACCGCGTACACGCCGCCCTTCTCCAGCCAGCCCATGCCCACACCGCCGGAGTAGCCGGGGGTCAGCGAGATCTCGAAACCGCCGTAGCCGTACAGTAGCGTCGGTGCGC
The DNA here is from genome assembly GCA_036383995.1 of Pseudoxanthomonas sp. GTDB lineage: Bacteria > Pseudomonadota > Gammaproteobacteria > Xanthomonadales > Xanthomonadaceae > Pseudoxanthomonas_A. Next base: position 139,111 of record DASVNG010000048.1, on the reverse strand, counting down.
TGCCGTCGTACTTCAGGTCCTTGGGCCGCACCAGGAAGTAAGGCACCTTGGTGCCGTCCTTGGAAGTGGCGAAGTGCTGCTCCACCACGTCCTTCGAGGCGTCGAAGAAAGCAGGCATGGTCTTCAGCGCTTCCACCGCCGAGGCGGGGCCGCCGGCTTCGGCCAGCATCAGTGTGGTCGGGGTCAGGTAATCGGTGACCGTCAACCACACCGCATCGCTGTCGTCGCTGTCCACCGCGCCGACTCCGATGGTGCCCAACGCGGGAGCGCCGGCGAAATCGCTTTTCTTCCAGCCGCCGTTCGAAGGCGTGAGCACGATCAGCTTGTTCTTGACGTCGTCCAGCACGTTCAGCACCACATGGTTCTTGGTCCAGGTGGTGCCCGCCAGCGAAGTCGAGTCGGTGGGTTCGAACAGCACGTCGAACTTGCGCTTGCCGGCAATGAAGTCGTCGAACCGGGTCGCCAGCAGGGAACCGGCCTTGTAGGTCTTGCCGTCGACTTCCCACGGCTCGCGCAGCTCGACCGTCAGCCAATCGCGCACCACGCCTTTGCCGGTGGAGTTGGGCACGTCGATCTTGGTCAGCTTGCCGTCGCTGCCGCGCAGATACAGCTCGTCGTTGTAGAAGGCGATGGTGCGGCTGACGAAATCGCGCTCGAAGCCGGGCGTATTGTCATGATAGGCCGCGATGTACATGTCCTCGTTGGTGCCTTCGTACACCACCGTGGCCGCGCTGAGCGGCGTGCCGCGCTTCCATTCCTTGACGATGCGCGGATAGCCGGACGGGGTCATGCTGCCGGGGCCGAAATCGGTGAAGACGTAGACGGTATCGGCGTCTTTCCAGCCAAGGGCGCCCTTGGCTTCGGGACGGAAGAAGCCGTCCTTGACCCATTGCTTGGTGGCGAGATCGAACTCGCGGGTGACGTCGGCGTCGGAGCCGCCGCGCGACAGCGCGATCAGGCAGCGCGCATAGTCGGGCTTGCGGCAGTCGGCGCCGTGCCAGACCCATTTCTTGTCGTCCTGCAGGCCCTCGGCCTTGTTCAGCGCATCCAGGTCTATGACCGTTTCCCACTGCGGCTGCGGCTTGCGGTATTCCTCCAGCGTAGTCCGGCGCCAGAGGCCGCGCTCGTGGTTCTTGTCCTTCCAGAAGTTGTAGTAGTAGTCGCCGATCTTTTCCACGCCCGGGATCTTGGCGTCGGAGTCGAGCATGGTCAGGATCTTGCCTTCCAGTTGCTTGAACTGGGGGGTGGCGGCGATTTCGGATTCGGCCTTCGCATTCTGGGCCCTTACCCATTCCAGCGGTTTCTGTCCTTCGACGTCCTCCAGCCAGACGTATTTGTCATCGGTCACTGCGGCGGGCTCCTGGGCGGATGCGCTGCCTGCGGCAGCGGCAAGGCCCGCGACGACGACAAGGGTCTGGCAGGCATGGGTGAGTTTGGGCATGGGTACTCCGGTAGCGCGGTCAATTCTCCACGCTAGCACAGCCCGTCAACCCACCCCCCTGCCGAAGGTCAGGCCGCCCGGGACAGGCGCCGCACCGCGGGGACCGCGCGCCTGCGCGCCTGCGTGCCCGGACGGCGGCGGCGCGGCGGCGCCAGTCGGGCAGACGCCGTTTTGCTCGTCGGCAGGCGGAAGCGATGCAGCGACCACAGCGCCATGGCCGGCATGCCCACCAGCCACATCGGCAGCCAGCCCAGCCACTCGCTGTGGCCGCGCGCCATGGGCAACAGGATTACCAGTGCCACGCCGCACGAAAGCGCCAGTCGCAAGCTGCGATGGAGTTGCGGGTCGGGCGTTACCGCGACGTTCTGACGGGCTTCGAGCTTGGGCATGGCGGTGGCTCCTTGGACTGGAAGACCAGCGTGCCGCGGCGCCATCTCAAGACCTGCGACCCTCCCGTAGGTCGGGGCTACGCCCCCGACGTGCGCGCACTCCACGCATCCCGCATATCGCACGTGTCCGGGAGTCGGCCACGTAGGGCCGACCTACCTGTGGGCTACGCCTTCGACGACCGCTCGTAATTGCTCAACGCCAGCTCCAACAGCGACTTGGCCTGCTCGCGCAGTACCGGCGGCTCGATGATTTCCGCGTCCGCGCCGTAATGCAGGATGTCCATCAGCAACTCGCGCGAGACGCTGTACGGGACCTTCAGTTCGTAACGTCCGTCGGGCAGGAAACGGCCTTCCTGTTTCGAATGCCATTGCTCGTCGGCCACCCAGCGCGCGGTCTTGGCGCTGAATACGATGGTCGCCCAGCCCTTGGGTTCGCCGGAGAAGATGCCGTAGCTGGAAGCCAGGTGCTGGTTGAGTTCGCTGTCGGTCAAGTCGCGCGCCGCTTCGTCCAGCACTTTGGCGTTGCTGATGCGGTCCACGGCGAAACTGCGCAGCCCGGCGCGTTCGTGGTCCCACGCGTCCAAATACCAATTGTCGCGGTAGTGGGTGATGCGCTGCGGCGAAACCGTGCGCCGCGTGCGTTCGTCGGTGGAGCGCGCCCGGTATTCGAAATTCAGCTGTTTGCGCTCGAGCACCGCCGAGGCCACGCTGCGGAAACTGGCTTCGTCCAGCCGGCGTCCGCGGTGCGGGATCACCCGTACCCGCTCCACCGGCCAGTGGTCGACGCCGGCATGGTCGGCCAGCAGGCCTTCGATGCGTTTCTGCAGCGGCGCCAGCGCGCCGGCCAGCACGCCGCCGCCGGTGCGCATCAGCAATTGCTGCGCGGCCAGCAGCGAATAGAGTTCTTCCGAGCTCAGCCACAGGCCCGGCAGTTCGAAGCGCTCGCTTTCCCCGGCCTGGTAACGGAATCCGGCTTCGCCATCGCCTTCGATCGGGGCCATCAGCGCATCGCGCAGGTAGGCCAGGTCGCGATAGGCGGTGGCGCGCGAGCAGCCCAGCTCCTCCTGCAGGCGCTTGACCGTGACCGGGTAGCGCGCGGCCTTGAGGATGCGGTGCAGGGCGGTGATGCGTTCGATCTTGTCCATGCGCCGATTATGGCCGAGCCGTGGCCGTTTTCGCGATGAAGATGCCGTTGAAGCAGATACAGGGGACCGGCTGCTCGACAGCTTGGGCCCGTGCGGTGCCGGATCCCGCTGCGCAGTCACCCATGCGCAGCGACCCCTCAACGCGCGGACCCAAGCTGCCGGCGTTTGCGGCGCTTCCGCAACCGGTTCCTAATATGTCCTTTCTGCCCAAGCTCTGGAGTTCCGCATGATCCTACGTCCGCTCGCGCTTGGCTGCCTGCTGCTGGCGGTCGCCGCCTGCAAACCCTCCTCCCCCGCCGAACCCGCAGCGGCGGCGGCCGTCCCGGCCAGCGCCGTGGCCGATGCCGCAGCCGCAGCCGCGCTGAATCCGCTGACCAGCCCGGAGGACGAGGTGAAGGCGTCGATGGACAAGTTCCTGAAAGCCAAGTCCTTCCACGCGGTGATGATCATGGAAGGCGCGCGCGGGATGACCAATGAAATGGACTTCGTCGCCCCCGACCGCTACCGCATGAAGATGCCGGTAGGCACCCAGGTGATCGTCGGCGACACCATGTACATGCAGGCCAATGGCCGTTCGATGAAGGTGCCGCTGCCGAAGGGCACGCTGAGCCAATGGCGCGATCCGCTGAAGATCGAAGAGAACAAGGCCGGTCTGAGCGTCGAAGCACTGGGCAGCGACAGCGTGGAAGGCCAGGCCGCGAAGAAATACCTGGTCAGGAACACGCGCCCGGAAGCGAGCCAGCCCGAACCTAATGAGTTCACTTTCTGGATCGGCAGCGACGGTCTGCCGCTGCAGTTGCTGCACCAGGGACAGGCGCAGGGTAAACCGTATTCGATGACCTTGCGCTATTCGCGCTTCGATGACCCGTCGATAACCATCGATCCGCCGCAATGATTTCCTAACCCCGGTTTAACCGGGACAAGACGCCCGTCGCTGCCAGACTCCGCGCGCAATCGATGGAGTCGGTATGCGGTCGAAGGAGCGGTGGGGAAGCGGCGCCCAGGTGGCGGCGTGGTTGGGTGTGCTGCTGGTGCATGCGGGATTGTTCTGGTTGCTGACCTGCCAAGGGCGGTTGGCGACGCAGTCCGGAAGCGGAGAGCGATTGCGCCTGGTGTTCGTGCCGCGGTCGCGGCAGACGGCGCCTGCTGCGCCTTCGGGTCCTGTCGTGCTTCCGCCTCGACCGAGCCAGCCGCTACGCCCCGCGATCCGGCCACGACCCATCGATCTCGCCGCCCCTGTGGAGCCGCCCCTGTCCGCGTCCAGCACCAGCCCGGTCGAAGCGGCTCTGTCGCCGGACTGGGCGGAACAGGCGCGGAAATCGGCGCAAACCCAAGAGCCGCTTTCCTTCGCTGCCGACCCGCTGCGCAATCGCCACGCGCAACTGCCCGGCGGAAACGGTCGCGGCAGATTCCGGATGAAGGAACCGCTGAGCCCACGAAAGATTCTGCAGAAGATTGGAAGCATGGCCGGCGGCCCCGGCTACAGCCAGTCGCCTTGTCCGCGCATCGCTTCGAATGTTTCCGGCCTGCTGACCGCCACTTCCGACCACGAGCGCGAACTGCTGGACGAGGAGCTGCGTCGGGACGCCGAGTACTGCAGACCATGAACGGAAACTGGCCGACAAGTCATAAAACTTAGGGCGAACAAACACTTGCACTGCAACGGTCGGATTGGCGAGGTAATATGTAATCGTTTTCATGTTTACTCCGCCCGTCTCCCTCCTCCAGGTTGCCCCCCATGTCCCGTCCTACGCTCCTTCCGTTCGCCCTCCTTCTGGCCATGACCGCACCTGCGGCCTGGGCCAGCGACAAGGTCTGCCCGTGCGACGGCGAAGACAGCGGCAAAACCGAAGAGGTCTCGCACTGGACCGGCGGCGGCGAGCTGGGCTTCGCCTCGGCCCGCGGCAACAGCATCAACGAAAGCCTCAACGGCCGTTTCAACCTGCAGTACACCCAGGGCGACTGGATCCACAGCATGGATCTGTTCGGCCTGCGCGCCCGCGCCGAGTACCGGGTGGAGGACGAAAACGGCGGCATCACGCGCGAGGCCGCGACCACGGCCAATCGCTACACCGCCGGCTTCAACAGCGCGCTGAAGTTGGGCGAGCATCGCCAGTTCACCACCGCCGTGCGTGCGGAGCAGGACGATTTCGCCACCTACGATCGGCTGCAGACCGCCAGCATCGGTTACGGCACGCGCATGATGGACGGCGAACGCACCAAGCTGGACGTGCAGGTGGGCCCGGGTTTCAGGCGCGCGCACAACGCCGAAGACGATGTCACCGAGACCGGCGTGATCGGTCGCGGCTTCGTGGGCCTGAAGTTCGACCTGACCGACAACACCGAACTGTCCAACAACCTGCTGGTCGAGTCGGGCAGCCACAACACCTACGCGCAGAACGACCTCGGCGTTTCGGTGGCGATGAATTCGCACCTGGCGTTGAAGGCCGGGCTGCAGGCGCGCCGCAACAGCGAGGTCGAAGCCAACAGCAAGAAGACCGACACGCTGACCACCATGAACGTGGTGTACCGCTTCAAGTAATCGTCGCTGCCGGCAGCGCCAACGGACGGCGCGACGCGGCTACAGGAATTCGCCCGCGCCCTGCGCCAGCAACTCCCGGGCCACGGCCTGTCCCAGCGCTTCCGGCGCGTCGCTCGCCGCTTCGTCCTGCGCGCGCGCCATGCGCCCGTCGCTGGCCGAGCCGACCAATCCGCTCAACTGCAGGCGGTCGCCGCGCAATTGCGCGTAGGCCGCTACCGGCACGTGGCAGCTTCCATGCAGCGCCCGGTTCATGGCCCGCTCGGCTTCCACGCAGGTCCGGGTAGGCGCGTGATCCAGCGCGGCGAACAGTTCCTGCATCCGCGCATCGCCGGCGCGGCATTCGATCGCGATGGCGCCCTGCGCCGGCGCCGGCAACCAATCCGGCGCGGCCAGACGCACGCCGATGCGGTTGTCGAAACCCAGCCGCTGCAACCCTGCGCAGGCCAGCACGATGGCGTCGTAGTCGCCCGCATCCAGTTTGGCCAGGCGCGTGTTGACGTTGCCGCGCAGGTCCAGCAGCTGCAGGTCCGGACGGCGCGCGCGCAATTGCGCCTGCCGCCGCAGCGACGAGGTGCCCACCCGCGCGCCATGCGGCAGGGCTTCCAGCGAAGCGTGAAGATTGCTGATGAAGGCATCGGCGGGATCGGCGCGCTCCAGGATCGCCGGCAATGCGAACGGCGCATCCAGCTCCATCGGCACGTCCTTCAGCGAATGCACCGCGCAATCGGCCTCGCCCCTCAGCATGGCCAGCTCCAGCTCTTTCAGGAACAGGCCCTTGCCGCCGATCGCGGCCAGCGAACGGTCCAGCACGTCGTCGCCGCGGGTGCTCATCGGCACCAGGCTCACTTCGATACCGGGGTGCGCCGCGCGCAGCAGCGTGGCCACGTGTTCGGTCTGCCAGAGGGCCAACGGGCTTTTGCGGGTGGCGATGCGGATGTGCTGGGACATGCGGACATTATGCAGGAGCGAAGTCCTTGCATCCCCCTCGAAGTAGGGCGGGCACTACTCGCCCTACACTCCTTTGCGGGGGTGGTCGCGACATCCGTTCGTGGTGAGCTTGTCGAACCACGCCTTTCGCGCAAGAGCGAAGTCGCTGGGTTCCCGCCTTCGCGGGAATGACGGTTTCAGGTTGGCGCAAAAAAAGCAGGAAGAATTTCGCGTGCCGTTCAGAGGTTTTTGACCGTATCCCGCAGCCCCGCCACGCAGCGGCGGCTGACCTCAAGCGGCTCCTTGCCGTGGCGCAGGACCGCCTGCACGCGGCCGTCGCCGATGCGCTTGAGTTCGGTGATCTCGTGCCGCGCCACCAGGCAGTTGCGGTGGATGCGCACGAAGCGTCCGTTGAATTCGTCCTCCAGCGAACGCAGCGATTCCTCGATCAGATCTTCGCCGCGCGCGTGGTGGACCACCACGTATTTCTCTTCGGCCTGCAGGTAGTGCACGTCTTCCACCGGAATCAGGCGCAGGCTGCCGCGCATGCGCGCGCACAGATGCGTACGCGGGATGCGGCCCGGTTGCGCAGGCGCCTGCGTTTCGCGGCCGGCAATGAAAGTGCGTGCGCGCTCCAGCGCCACGGTCAGCCGTTCGGCGCGCACCGGCTTCATCAGGTAGTCGATGGCCGCGGCATCGAACGCCGACAGCGCGTGTTCGTCGTAAGCGGTGCAGAACACCACGGCCGGCCGCGGATCGAAGGCGGTGAGGTGCCGGGCGGCTTCCAATCCGTCGACGCCGGGCATGGCGATGTCCAAAAGCACCAGGTCCGGCCGGAACTCCGCGCAGGCCTGCAGGGCGCTGAGCCCGTTATCGGCCTCGGCGACGATTTCCACGCCCGCATGTTCGGCCAACAGCGCGCGCAGGCGCTCGCGGGCCAGGGGTTCGTCGTCGGCGATCACCACCTTCACGGTGTCTGCTTCCTCGGTTCTGCGGAGATCGGTTCTGGAACAGATGCGGGCCCATGGTAGCGACCGTACCGGCCAGCGTCACCCTGCGACGCGGCGCACATTTAGGAGTGCGCGAACCGCTGCGCCATCCAGTCGCCCAGGGCGCGTATTTCCTCGGCGCAGACCTGGTGCGCCATCGGGTAGCGATGCCATTCCACCGCGAAACCGAACGATTGCAGCAGCTGTGCGCTGCGTTCGGCGTACATCAGCGGAATCACCGGATCGGCCGCGCCGTGGGCCATGAAGATCGGCTGGGTTGCGGCGCCTTCGCCCAGGGATTTCTCTGCGGCCTCGGCCCCAGGTAGATAGGTCGACAGGGCGATCAGTCCCCCCAGCGGGGTTTTCCGCCGCAGGCCCGCCGTCAGTGCGATGGCGCCGCCCTGGGAAAAGCCGGCCAGCAGGATCCGTTGCGGATCGATGCCGCGCGCGTGCTCGCGGTCGATCAACGCGCCGGTCTGCAGCACGGATTGGTCTACGCCCTCGCTGTCGGCGCGGGTCGGGAAGTCCATGCCGACGATGTCGTACCACGCGCGCATGCGCACGCCGTTGTTGATGGTGACCGCGCGCACCGGCGCGTGCGGGAACACGAAACGCAGCGACGGCCAATCCTCGCGCACCAGTTCGGGGACCAGCGGCGCGAAATCGTGTCCGTCGGCACCCAGGCCGTGCAGCCAGATGACGGACCATTGCGGCGACGGGCCGGTTTCCTGTTCTACGGTTTCAAGCAGATCGATGGCGTTGTCCATGGCCCATTGTGGCCGATAGACCGCTATCCCACCAAATTACGGAAAGCATCCGACCGTCGCGCCACGCGACTCGCCTCGAGGATGCGTATTCATCCGCCTCCGCCATCCTCTCCGCGATAAAAAAAGACCCCGGCAATGCCGGGGTCTGTCGCTGCGACATTCGATATGAAACGGCCTCAGAACTTCTGCGAGAAACGGACGCCGAACGTGCGCGGCTGGTTGGTGATGGTGTAGACCTGTCCGTTGGGATACTCGGGCACCACGCCCGAGGCACCGCAGACCGCCTCGGCACAGTTCGTGAACCTGGAGATCGTCGCGCGTTCGTCGAAGGCATTGCTCACGAAGAGGTCCAATGCCCAGCTGTCCTTGGCGATGCCGGCGGAGAAATCAACGGTGGTGTAGGACGGCAGGTCGCCGAGGATCTCGCGCTCCGCGATGCGCAGATCGGACTTTCGATCGCCCACATGCACCGCGGCGCCCTGCACATAGGCCTGGAAAGCGCCGACGTCGAAAACGTAGCGAGCGATCAGGTTGCCCTTGAACTTCGGGGTGACCGGCAATTGCGTACCGTCCGGGGCTTCCGGTCCGTCGGGAAATTCGATTCCCTCCACGATGCTTCCCGGCGGGCAATCGGTAATGGGCTGGTTGTCGGATGGCCTGACCGCACCGCAGTAATTGGCCGTCAGCTTCGCGTCGTAGAACGCCGCGCCCATCCCCAGGTGCAGGTTGTAGGTGACTGCCCAATTCAGATCCATCTCCAGGCCGTCGATGCTGGCCTGGTTGGCGTTCTTGATCTCGGTAAGACCGTTCGCGCCGAGGATGCTGAACTGGAAGTCCTTCCATTCCTGATGGAACACCGAGCCATTGAAGGTCACCCGGTTGTCGGCCCAGCTGGTCTTCCAACCGAGCTCGTAGTTGGTCAGGTAATCCGACAGATACGGCGGCAAGGTGCCGCGTCGATTGAGGCCGCCGGGGCGGTAGCCCTCGGACCATGTGGCATAGACCATCTTGGTGGGCGTGATCTGCCAGGTCAGGTTGGCCTTGCCGAGGTTGCCGCTTTCCTTGACGTTCTTGTCGAAGACCGTACAAGGGGCGCCGTTGAACGCCGGCCACGCCGCGGGATCCGGACCGAACTGGGAGGCGCAGTAGGCCTCGCCATAAGTCGAGCTAGGAGACCAGCCGGCGCTGAAGCCGAAGAAACCCTTCAAGCTGTTGTCGGAGCGGAAATGGCGGCCGCCGATGGTGCCGGTAAGCACGTCGGGAATGAAGTCGTACGACAGTTCCCCGAACACCGCTTCGTCGTGGTCTTCGCGCTCCTGCTTGGTGAGCCAGATGGTTTCCGGCCAACCGGTGATCGAGTATTGGGGACCGAAACCGTCGATCTTGTAGCGCTGCTCGATATCGTGCTTCTGGGTCATCCAGAACAAACCAGCCACGAAGCGGAGCCGGTTCTCGCTGGGTGAGGCGAGTCGCAACTCGTGGCTGTCCTTCTTGTAGCCGTCCTTGCCCTGAATGTACTGGGACGGATTGATCAGGTTGTCGTCGGCGTCGTACGCGTTATAGTAGGCCAGCGTGTCGTACCAGAACCCGTAGTCGTTGTAGTCCGAATCGACATCGACGTCGCGCTTGAGGTGCGCGAAGTTGTAGGTCAGGTCGAAGTTGCCGATCTTGCCTTCCACGGTCAATGCGGCCTGCCACCAGCGGTCGTCGGAGCGCTCCTTGTAGAAGTGGTTTATGGCCAGGTCGCCGACGTTCTCGTCGAAGGCGAAATTGCCGTTGGCCACCTGGTTCTGACCCATGATGGTCGGCGTGATCGACCAGTTCTCGTTGAGATCCACCTTCAAGGCCAGGCGCGCGCCGGTGGTCTCGACGTCGTTGTAGTTGTCCTTCGCACGACCGGTGCAGACCAGCAGGTCGGTAGACGTGCAGTTGCGGTTGGTAAGCACGCCGCCCCAGCTCGTCTGGGTGTCATCGCTGGGATCGGCCGGGGTTCCACCATCATCGATGCGGATCGGGAACTGCCGGTCGCCAGCTTTGTTGTCGATATAGCCCGCATCCTTCTTCTGCCAGCCGACCAGGCGGATGGCGGCGTTTTCGGCGAGCGGAATGTTGACGAAGCCCTCCGCCACGTAGCCAGTGCCGCCGTGACTGACGCTGTTGGCTTCCAAACCGTAGCCGGCTTCAAATCCGCTCGGATCGGGTTTGTTGGTGATGATGCGCAGAGCGCCCGCCTGGGCGCTGGCGCCGTACAACGTGCCCTGCGGGCCGGCCAGCGACTCCACCCGGGAGATGTCGTAGATGTGCAGGTCGAGCGGGCCCTGAATGGTGGTGATGGGCTGTTCGTCCAAGTATACGCCCACGCTGGGCAGCGAACCGGAGTGGTTGCCATCGCCGCCGCTCGCCACGCCGCGCATGTAGATCTGCGCGAAACCAGGACCGAAGGTCTGATAGGAGACGCTCGGGAGGAATTTCACGTAGTCGTCGAAGTCGGTGACGTTGAGCTCATCGAGTTTCTGTTCACCCAGTACCTGCAGGCTGATCGGCACCTTCTGCAGGTTCTCGGTGCGCTTCTGCGCGGTCACCGTGATGGTGTCCAGGGTGGCCGCTTCCCTCTCCGCAGGCGCCGGCGCGGCTTCCTGCGCGAAGGCCGCCGAGCCCACCGCAAGGTAGATGGCGGCGGTCAACGGCAATCTGGCAAAAGACGACGGGTTTCGTCGCCCGTTTCGTTTCGTATCGTATCTGCTCATCTGCGTCACTCTCTCCAGTGATGGTTTTTCAGTGGTTAGATAATTGCCCTGCCAACGGAAACTCCGGCACCGCCGGATAACTGTCCAGGACCGGGCCCAGCGCGCGCTTCAGCGGCCCCAGCCATGGATCGTAATTTCGCCAATGGTCCACGCCCTCGCGGTAGATCGGCTTGCGCACCTGTTCGGAACTGGCGGTGCGCACGGCGCGCTTGTTCTCGAAGAAGCGCAGGCAGCCGTCTTCGAACGGAAGCCCGCAGTATTCGAGCAGGCCGCGCACCTGGGTTTCGGTGTCGTCCACCATGTCTTCGTAGATGACCCGGTGCACCCGGCCCGGCAGCACGTCGTCGAAATGCGCCATCACTTCCACATAGTCCGCGTAATAGCGGCCGATGTCGTCCAGGCTGTAGGTGAAGCTCTGCCCGCGCGCGAAATGCTGTTTGTAGCCGGAGAAGCAGCAGGCCAGGGGATGCCGCCGCGCATCGACGATCTTCGCCTTGGGCAGCATCAACTGGATCAGGCCGATGTGCAGGAAATTGTTCGGCATCTTGTCGATGAAGAACGGCGCATCGGTCTTGCGCTGGATGCGTGTGTGCCTTAGGTAGCGCTCGCCGAGCTGGCGCAGCGCATCCATCCCCAGCGATTCGACCACGTCGTGGTACGGCATCGCCTGGCCGGCGTCGCCCTGGCCGCGCAGTTCGCGGGTGATCGAAGTGATTTCCGGCAGCTCCATGGTTCCTTCCACCGCGGAATGGCTGGAGAGGATCTGCTCGATCAGAGTGGAACCCGCGCGCGGCAAGCCGACGATGAAGATCGGATCGGGGGCATCGCTGCCGGAGCCGGTACGCTGCGCGAAGAATTCCCGGGTGTAGCTGCGCCTGATACGCGCCACTCGAGTGGTGGTGTCGCCGGCACGGTACTGCAGGACCTCGCGGCGCAGGTCGTTGCCGCGCTGGTAGTGCCGAAAAGAAGCTTCGAATTCGCCCGCATCCTCCAGCGCCTTGCCGATGGCGAATTCCAGGTGCTGGCGATGCTCGGTTTCCATGCCGGGCTTGTCCAACTGGCGGCGCATGATCGCCAGGTCTGCGGCGGAAAAGCGGACGGTCTTGAGATTGGCCAGGCTCCACCACACCTCACCGAAGCCGGGATCCAATTGCAGGCTCCTGCGATACGCCTCGATCGCGCGATCCTGGTGGCCGGCGGTCTTCAGCGAGTGGCCATAACTCATCCAGATCCTGGGATGGCGGGGATACTCTTCGAGGATCGCCGCGTACAGCTCGAGCGCCGGTTCGTAGTCGCCGATCCGACACAGCACCACCGCCTTTAGATTGCGGTAGCCGGCGTTGTCCGGCTCCACCGCGAGCAGCGTTTCGACTTCCGCCAGCGCCTGGGTCGGCTTGTTGGCTCGATGCAGCACCAGCGCATAGTTCTGACGCGCGGCATGGAAACCGGGGGCGAGTTCCAGGCAACGCGCGAGCAGGTGCTCGGCGTCCTCGTTGCGGCCCAAGCGCACGGCGAGTTCGGCCAGCATGCGGATCGCGGCGACGTCGGTCGGTGAACGCTTCAGGTGTTCGCGCAGCAGTACCTCGGCTTCCGGGATGCGCTGTTCGTGCAAGGCATTGGCGGCGGCCAGCAACTGCGGGTCGCGGGTGGAATAGCGAATGTGGTTGGCGTAAGCCGCGTCGGCGCCCTGGGCATCGTCCATGGCCATCAGGTGGTCGCCCAGCGCAAGCCATGCCTGCGGCAGATCGGGCTTGAGCTTCACCGCACGGCGCAAGGCCGTCACCGCCTCGTCGCCCTGCCTGGCGCGGCCGAGCGCGATGCCCAGTTCCAGTTGGGTCATGGCCGAATTGGGTTGTGCGACCGCCAGCGGCCGCAGAATTTCCAGCGCACCGTCGATGTCGCCGCATGCGCGATGCGAAACGCCCAGCACCAGCAGGGCCATGGGATGGTCGCCGACGGCCTTGATGATTTCCGTAGCCTGCTCGCCGGCCAGCGCCGGATCCGTCGCAAGCAGCCGCGAGGCGTGCGCAAGGGCGGCTTCCAGCGTGGCGGTGGGAGCGGCGGCGTTCATTCAGCCCGGCCTGCCGATGGCCACGCCCAGGGCCGCGCCGGCCTTCCGGCCGCAAGTCTGTTCTCCCGCCTCGTTTCGCGCTTCATTGCAATCCCCCAACGGCAGCCCGTCCCGTCATAGCGCTTTCAGCAATCTATAGTTGAACTGCAGGGATTGGTAGTACGAATTCACCAAAATGCGTTCGTCCTGGCCATGGGCGCGATCGTCGTCCACATCGTAGGGCATGCCGTTGAACACGTAGACCGGCATGCCGGCCGCGCGCAGGAATACGCTGTCGGTGGCGCCGGCGGACATGTAAGGCGAAACCGGGATTTCGCTCCACACCGCTTTCGCCGCTTCGCCGATGCGGGCGAAAAGTTCGGCATTGACCGGGGAAGGCGGGCTGGGCTGCGGCTGGGCCACGCGGGCCAGTTCGATGCCCGGATCGGCGAGCGCCTGCTTGAGGGCAAGATCGACGCTGGCCATGTCCTCGTCGGGCAGCACGCGGCAGTTCACCGTGGCCTGCGCCATCTGCGGCAGCGCGTTCTCGGCATGGCCGCCTTTCAGCAGGGTGGGCGTGCAGGTCGTGCGCAGCTGCGCGTTGTTGTAGGTGGAAGTGGCCGCCAGCCGGGCCAGCGCCGCCGGATCCTGCGGCTCGCGCGCGGCCGCCAGCATTCCGGCGGCGGCGTCGCCCGAATACAGCTTGGCCAGGCCGGCGTAATAGCCGCGCGTGGCCGAATTGGTGCGCAAGGGGAACTGGAACGCCGACAGCTTCGCCAGACCCTGCGCCAACCGGTAGATCGCGTTGTCCGGCGTGGGCAGCGAGCTGTGGCCGCCCGGATTGCGCGCGGTCAGGGTGAAGCTCAGGTACACCTTCTCCGCGGTTTCCACCGACAGCACCGCCGGTTTGCCGTTGCGGATCTCCGGGCCGCCGCCGTCGACATTGATCGAATACTCGGCCTTGATCAGTTCCGGGCGATGCGCCAGCAGCCATTGCACGCCGTTGTCGCCGCCGTCCTCCTCGCCCGCGGTCAGCGCCAACACGTAGTCCCCGCGCGGCACGATGCCTTCCTGGCGCAGGCGCAGCAGCGCGGCGACCAGGCCGGCCGCACCGCCCTTGATGTCCGAAGTGCCGCGGCCGTAGAAGTAGCCGCCGTCCTCGGTCAGCCGGTAAGGATCGAAATGCCAGTCCTCGCGCTTGGCTTCCACCACATCCAGGTGGGCCAGCAACAGGATCGGTTGGCGCTGTCCGCGTCCGCGCAGCCGCACCACCAGATTGCGCTTGAGCGGATTGTCGCCCAGCACTTGCACATCGGCCGGGTCGAAACCTGCGGTCAGGAAGCGCTTGGCCATCGCTTCGGCGGCGGCGGTAGTGCTGCCGTGGTCAGGCGTGGTGTCGATATCGATCAGTTCGCGCAGCAGTTCGCGGCCAAGCGCCCGGTGGGCCGCCGGCGCCTGCTCGGCCGCCGGCGAGGCGAACGGCGACAACAGCAATGCCGCCAAGCCGGCCACGCGTATTTTCCTCAAAGCCCGATGCTTCATTCCTGTTCCCATGCCGATTTTTTCTAGGGGGTTTCCATTGCAAGCGCCAAACCCTGGCCCACCCCGACGCACAGACTGACCAGCGCGCGCCGCTGCCGTTGCCGGCGCAGGGCGTAGGCCGCGGTCATGGCCAGGCGCGCGCCGCTGGCGCCGAGCGGATGGCCCAGGGCGATGGCGCCGCCGTTGGCGTTGACGTGCCCGGCATCGTCGGCCAATCCCAGCGCGCGCGTGCAGGCCAGCACCTGCGCGGCGAAGGCTTCGTTGATCTCGATGCGGTCGAAGTCGGCAAGGCCCAGACCCGTCCGTGCGCATAGTTTGTGGATGGCGGGCACGGGGCCGATTCCCATGGTCCGCGGCGCGACTCCGGCCGAGGCCATGCCGACGATCCGGGCCAGCGGCTGCAATCCGTGTTTTTCGACGGCGGCTTGCGATGCCAGCAGGACGGCGGCGGCGCCGTCGTTCAGACCGGAAGCGTTGCCGGCGGTGATGCTGGTTTCCGGACCGAGTAAAGGTTTGAGCGCGGCCAGTCCTTCGGAAGTCGTGTCGGGGCGCGGCTGCTCGTCGGTTTGCAGATCGACCGATTGCTTTCCCTGCGTGGCGTGAACGGCGGTGGTCTCCTCCACCCACCACCCCTGCCGCTGCGCATGCGACGCGCGCTGCTGGCTGCGCAACGCATAGGCGTCCTGATCGGCGCGGGCGATGCCGTGCTCGCGCGCCAGATTCTCCGCGGTCTGGGCCATCGAATCGGTGCCGTAACCGGCCTGCATGCGCGGATTGACGAAACGCCAGCCCAGCGTGGTGTCGGCCAGCTGCTGATCGCGCGCGTGCGCGCCGCCGGCTTTGGCCATGACGTAGGGCGCCCGGGTCATGCTTTCGACGCCGCCGGCAAGGACCAGATCCGCTTCGCCGCAAACGATGGCGCGCGCGCCCTGCCCGATCGCTTCCAGACCGGAAGCGCACAACCGGTTGACCGTCACCGCCGGCACGCTTTCCGGCAGCCCCGCCAGCAGCGCAGCCATGCGCGCGACATTGCGGTTGTCCTCGCCGGCCTGGTTGGCGCAACCCAGGATCACTTCGTCCAGCGCCGCCCAGTCCAGCGTGGGGTAGCGTTCCCTCAATGCGATCAACGGCAGGGCGGCCAGGTCGTCGCAGCGCACCCCGCCGAGTGCGCCGCCGTAACGCCCGAAAGGCGTTCGCGTCGCATCGACGAGGTAGGCGCGGGTCACAGGCCCTGTCTCCTGTAAACGTGCGGGTCCCAGCCGCCCTGCCGGATCGCTTGCTCTATTTCAGGTTGTGCGGCGCGCAAGGCGGGCAGGATTTCCTTCAACGCCCGGCCCTGCGCCTTGTCGCTGTACTGCATGCTCACGTTGAGGCCGGCGACCACGCAGCCGTTGGCGGCGCGGATCGGCACGGCGATGGAGCACAGGCCCAGTTCCAGCTCCTGCGAAACCATCGCGTAGCCCTGCTTGCGCACCAGCTGCAGTTCGCTCTTCAGCGCGCGCGCGTTGCGCAGCGTCTTCGGCGTATAGGGCTGGAATTTGTTGCCCTGCATCCAGGCGTCCAGTTCGGCGTCGGGCAGATCGGCCAGCATGACCCGCCCCATCGAGGCGGCGAACGCGGGCAGCCGCGCGCCCACTCCCAGCGCGATGCTCATCACCCGCCGCACCGGCACGCGCAGCACGTAGACGATGTCGTAGCCGTCCAGCACCGCCAGCGAGCACGACTCGCCGACTTTCTGCGCCAGCTGCTCCATGGTCTGCTGCGCCAGCTCGTTGAGATCCAACGAGGAGAGATAGCTGTAACCCAGCTCCAGCACCCGCGGGGTGAGGAAGAAACTGCGTCCGCGCGCGCCCACGTAGCCCAGGTGCTGCAAGGTCAGCAGGATGCGCCGCACCACCGCGCGCGACAGGCCGGTGCTGGCCGCTATTTCCGAAAGGCTGGGACTGGGCAGGTCGTGCCCGAACGCGCGCAGCACCTGCAGGCTGCGCGCGAGCGATTGCACATAGTCCGGGCTTTCTTCGAAGGGGTTGGCTGCCATGCGCCGTCGCGTGTGGATTGACAGCCTGAGCGTAGAAGGTTTCCAATGGGTTCGCAATACGAATTAGTGTTCGATTACCGCACAAACGCTGGGGACGGAATGACGTGACGAGTGAGCGCGACAGCGTGCTGCACAGTTGGTGCGTGCAGTCCGAATGGCGAGCGCCAACCATTGTCGGCGGCCAGGGCGCACGCCTGCGTGACGACGCGGGGCGCCAATACCTGGATATGAGCAGTCTGGCCGAATGCAGCAATCTGGGGCACCAGCATCCGCACATCGTCGCCGCCATCCGCGCACAGGCCGAGCGCCTGTGTTTCGTCACTTCGGCCTGGGGCGCGCAGCCGCGCGCGGAACTGGCCGGGATGCTGCTGGAGAAGTCCGGCTTCGACGGCGGCCGCGTGTTCTTCACCCTGGGCGGCGCCGACGCCAACGAGCACGCGGTCAAGTTCGCGCGGCAAGCGCGCGGTTTGCCGCACGGCAAGGTGATCACCCGCGACCGTTCCTATCACGGCGCCAGCTACGCGGGCATGGCGCTGTCGGGCGATTCGCGCACGCGGCTGCAGGTCGACCCGGAAATGTTCGACGTACTGCATGTGCCGCCGCCATACGCCTATCGCTGCCCCTTCGGCAGCGACAGCGACGAGCAATGCGGCGAACGCGCCGCCGCCGCGGTGGGCGAAACCATCGGCCGGCATGGCGCGGACAACGTCGCCGCGGTGATGATGGAACCCAATGCGGGCACCAACG
This sequence comes from Pseudoxanthomonas sp., assembly GCA_036383995.1. Taxonomy (GTDB): domain Bacteria; phylum Pseudomonadota; class Gammaproteobacteria; order Xanthomonadales; family Xanthomonadaceae; genus Pseudoxanthomonas_A. The sequence goes on along the minus strand of DASVNG010000048.1, from coordinate 121,787 downwards.
GCATCGTCGCTCCCGACAACTATTGGCCGCGGCTGTGGGAACTGACCCGCGAACGCGGCGTTGCGCTGATCGCCGACGAAGTGATGAGCGGCTTCGGCCGTTGCGGACAATGGTTCGCCTGGCAGCGTCATGGCGATCATGCCAAACCGGATCTGATGACGCTGGCCAAAGGCCTGACCGGCGCGCACCTGCCGCTCGGCGCGGTGGTGGTGTCGGCCGCGATCGCAGCGGCGCTGGAGCACCAGATGCTCTACACCGGCCTGACCTACTGCGGCCACCCGCTGTCGTGCGCGGCGGGCGTGGCCGCGTTGCAGGCATACGAAAACGAGAAGCTGATCGAGCGCTCGCGCTCGCTCGGCGCACGGATGCTGGCGTCGCTGCGGGACATGCAGGCGCGCCACCCGGTAATCGGCGAGGTGCGCGGCGGCCACGGTCTGTTCGCGGTGGTCGAACTGGTTTCCGACCGCGCCAGCCGCACGCCGCTGGCGCCATGGCCGCAGATGGCGCCGTCGCTGAAAGCCCTGTTGAGCGAAGCCATGGATCGCGGCGTGTCCTTCGCCGCGCGCGGCAATCTGATCCTGCTGGCGCCGCCGCTGGTGATCGAGGAAAACGAATTGACCGATGCGCTGCACCTGCTGGATCGCCTGATCGGCGAGATGGACATAAAGGCGGGCGATGTCGAGCAGGAGCGAGCATGAGCTACAAACTGACCTACGCCACCATGTTCGACCCGCCGGCGGATCTGCATGTCCGCTTCGATGCGGCGCTGGCCGACATCGAGGCGGGATTGGGCGCGGACCACACGCTGCACATCGATGGAAAAGAATGCGCGGGCGCCGATTCGGAACAGCGCCGCAGCCCCATCGATCAGCGCCGGGTATTGGGCCGCTTCGCCTTGGCGGACGCCGCGCAGGCCGGCCAGGCGATGGAAGCGGCGCACGCCGCCTTCCCCGGCTGGCGCGCGACGGCCACGGCCGAGCGCGTACGCCTGCTCAAACGCGTCGCCGCGCTGATCGAAGAACGCGTCTATCCCATCGCAGCCGCGCTGACGCTTGAAGTCGGCAAGAACCGCATGGAGGCGTTGGGCGAAGTGCAGGAGACGGCGGATTTCTTCCGCCTCTACGCCGAGGATTTCGAACGCCAACAAGGTTTCGATCGCCCGCTACCGGACGATCCGTTGCCGGATTTCCGTTCCCGCAACCGCAGCGTGATGCGGCCCTACGGCGCCTGGGTGGTGATCGCGCCGTTCAATTTTCCGTTCGCGCTGGCCGGCGGCCCGGTCGCCGCGGCGCTGGTCACCGGCAACACGGTGGTGTTCAAGAGCGCCAGCGATACGCCCTGGTCCGGCCGCCTGCTGGCCGACTGCCTGCGCGACGCCGGATTTCCACCGGGCGTTTTCAATTACCTCAACGGCAACGGCAGCGAAGTCGGACAGGCGCTGGTCGATCATCCGCGCACCGCGGGGATCACTTTCACCGGTTCCTTCGATGTCGGCATGCGCCTCTACCGCGCGATGGCCGGCGGCGCCTACCCGCGGCCGTGCCTGGCCGAGATGGGCGGCAAGAACGCCTGCGTGGTCACCGCCAACGCGGATCTGGAACGCGCGGCCACCGGCATCGTGCGTTCGGCGTTCGGCATGGGCGGGCAGAAGTGTTCGGCGCTTTCGCGTTTGTACGTGGATGAATCCGTCGCCGACGCGCTGATCGAGAAGTTGAGGGCGAAAATACAGGCGCTGCGCGTCGGCGATCCGCGCCTGCAGGAGCACTGGCTGGGGCCGGTCGCCACCGCCAATGCGGCAAGCAACTACGAGCGCTATTCGAACCTGCTGGGCCAGTACGGCGGCCGCGTGCTGAGCGGCGCGCAGCGGTTGCGCGATGGCGACCTGGCGCACGGCTACTTCGTCGCGCCGACCCTGGTCGAAGCGCCGGCCGAGCATCCGTTGTTCCGCGAGGAGATGTTCCTGCCCATCGTCATGCTGTGCCGCGTCTCCGGTCTTGAACAAGCGATGCGGTTGGCCAACGATTCGCCCTTGGGACTGACAGCGGGCTGCTACGGCAACGACGAAGACCTGGATTATTTCTTCGAACGCATCGAAGCCGGCGTCACCTACGCCAACCGGCCGCAGGGCGCCACCACCGGCGCGTGGCCGGGCTACCAACCGTTCGGCGGCTGGAAGGGTTCAGGCTCCACCGGCAAGGCCATCGCCTCGTTCTACTACCTGGCGCAGTATCTGCGCGAACAATCGCGCACGGTGGTGGAGTGAGCGCGCGCTTCCTCACCCTGGCCGATGCGATCGCCGAACACGTGCACGACGGCGCGTGCGTGGCATTGGAAGGCTTCACCCACCTCATCCCCTTCGCGGCCGGCCACGAGATCATCCGCCAGCGCCGCCACGACCTGCACCTGGTGCGGATGACGCCCGATTTGATCTACGACCAGATGATCGGCATGGGCTGCGCGCGCAAGCTGAGTTTTTCCTGGGGCGGCAATCCCGGCGTCGGTTCCCTGCACCGCCTGCGCGATGCGGTGGAACGGCGCTGGCCCGCGCCGCTGCAGCTGGACGAACACAACCACGCCGGCATGGCGGCCGCCTATTGCGCCGGTGCGGCGCGCCTGCCCTTCGGCGTGCTGCGCGGCTATATGGATACCGATCTGCCGGCGCACAATCCCGCCATTCGCCGCGTGCAATGTCCGTACACCGGAGAAATGCTGGCGGCGGTGCCGGCGATCAATCCCGACGTCACCATCCTGCACGCACAAAGCGCGGACCGGCAGGGCAACATCGCGCTGCACGGCATCGTCGGCGCCGCGCGCGAAGCGGCACTGGCCGCCAAGTCGCTGGTGGTCACGGTGGAAGAGCTGGTCGATAACCTGGCGCCGGCCATGAACGCCGTCCTGCTTCCCCATTGGCTGGTGAGCGCGGTGGTGCACTGCCCCGGCGGCGCCTATCCCTCCTATGCGCAGGGATACTACGAACGTGACAACGCCTTCTACCAGCATTGGGACGCCATCGCGCGCGACCGCGAAAGCTTCCTGATCTGGATGGACAGGCATGTGCTGCGCAGCGTCGACCACCGCGACTTCCTCGGCCGCCTGCTGGAAGACGCGGCGTGACGATCTGCACGCGCGAAGAATGGATGACCATCGCGGCCTCGCGGTTGCTGTGGGACGGCTGCGTCTGCTTCGTCGGCATCGGCTTGCCCAGTGCGGCGTGCAACCTGGCCCGCCTCACCCACGCGCCGGAGATCGTGCTGGTGTACGAGTCCGGCACCCTCGGCACGCGTCCCGACGTGCTGCCGCTCTCCATCGGCGATGGCGAACTGGCCCGCACCGCCACCTGCGTGGTCTCGCTTCCGGAAATCTTCAGCTACTACCTGCAGGCCGGCCGCATCGATGTGGGCTTCCTGGGCGCGGCGCAGATAGACCGCTACGGCAATCTCAACAGCACGGTGATCGGAAGTTACGACACGCCGCACACGCGACTGCCCGGCGCCGGCGGCGCACCGGAGATCGCCACGCACGCGCGGCAGACGTTCGTGATGCTGAAGGCGACGCCGCGCAGTTTCGTGACCGAACTGGATTTCCGCACCACGGCCGGATACCTGCAGGGCTCGGGCACGCGTGCGCGCAGCGCCGCTCCTGGCGGCGGGCCGCGTTCGGTGATCACCGATTTCGGCTTGCTTAAGCCGCATCCGGACACGCAGGAACTGCAACTGGCCGCCTTGTTTTCCGGCGTCGGCGTAGAAGAAGCACGCGCTGCGGTCGGCTGGCCGCTGGCATTGGCCGCGCACGTGGGAATCGTCGATCCACCCGAAGCCAAGGAACTGGAAATCCTGCGCGCCCTGCATGCGCGCACCCGTCAGGCGCACGCGCAGCCGGTCGCCATTCCCCTGTAACGTCGCTACACGAAATCCCCCGAAGGCCCGCAATGAGCAACCAGCACCTCAAGACCGAACTTCCCGGCCCCAAGGCCCGCGCCATGATCGCGCGCGATGCAGAAGTCATTTCGCCCTCTTATCCGCGCGACTATCCCTTCGTCATGTCGCATGGCCGCGGCACCGAAGTTTGGGACGTGGACGGCAACCGCTTCCTGGATTTCGCCGCCGGCATCGCGGTCTGCGCGACCGGCCATGCGCATCCGCAGGTGGTGGCGGCGGTGAAGGCGGCGGCGGACGATTTCCTGCACATTTCCAGCGATTACTGGCACGAGAACATGACCGCGCTGGGCGAGCGCCTGGCCGCGGTCGCGCCGATGTCCGAACCGGCGATGAGTTTCCTGTGCCAGTCCGGCACCGAAGCGGTGGAAGGCGCGTTGAAGCTGGCGCGCTACGTGACCCGGCGGCCGCGCTTCATCGGTTTCCTCGGCGGATTCCATGGCCGCACCATGGGTTCGCTGTCCTTCACTTCCAGCAAGTACACCCAGCAGTTGGGCTTCGCGCCGACCATGCCGGGCGTGACCCATGTGCCCTATCCCAATCCTTACCGCCCGCTGTTCGCCGGCGACGATCAGGGCAAGGCGGTGCTGGACTACCTCCGCATGCTGTTCGAACGCAGCGTGCCGCCCAGCGAAGTGGCTGCGATCCTGGTGGAACCGCTGCAGGGCGAAGGCGGCTACCTGGTGCCGCCGCCGGGATTCCTGGCCGGCCTGCGCGCACTGTGCGATGAGCACGGCATCCTGCTGATCTTCGATGAAGTGCAATCGGGCGTGGGCCGCACCGGCAAGATGTTCGCCTGCGAACACCCCGGCGTGGCTCCCGACATCATGACCCTGGCCAAGGGCCTGGGTTCGGGTCTGCCGATCGGCGCGGTGGTGGCGCGCAAGTCGCTGATGTCGCAGTGGAAGCGCGGCGCGCATGGCAACACCTACGGAGGCAATCCGATTTCCTGCGCGGCCGCCAACGCGACCCTGGACCTGGTGCGCGGCGGCCTGGTCGACAACGCGGCCACGGTCGGCGCGCATTTCATGCAGCGCCTGCACGAGCTCAAGCGCGACTATCCCTGCATCGGCGAGGTCCGCGGCCAAGGCCTGATGATCGGCATGGAACTGATCGAAAGCGATGCGGACCGGACTCCGGCGCGCGGTCTGTGCGACGACACGGTCACCCGCGCCTTCCATAATGGCCTGTTGTTGCTTTCCTGCGGCGCCAGCACGGTGCGCTTCATGCCGCCGCTGACCACCAGCACCGCCGAGGTGGACGAGGCGATGGAGATGCTGCGCACCAGTCTGCATCAGGCCTTGCGCGGCGCTGCATGAAACCAGCGGCTTTCGCGTACCGCACGTCGCTATGCCTGCTGGCGGCGTTGCTGCTGCCTGCGCCGGCGCAGGCAGCACGCGAGCCGGTGCTGAAACAAGTGGACCTGCCGCACAGCTATTACTGGCGTGAACTCTATATTCCACAGCTGACCACCGGCCCCTCTTCCGCCAGTTTCCTGCCTGACGGGAAGTCCTTGGTCTACAGCAGGGGTGGCTCGTTGTGGAAGCAGGGAGCCGGCAGCGATCAAGCGACCGAATTGACCCATGCGCGTGGCGCCTACGACTACCAGCCCGATGTAAGCCGCGATGGCGACGGCGTGGTATTCGCGCGTTACGACGGCAACGGCATCGAGTTGTGGCGCCTGGATCTGGCCAGCGGCGACGAGCAGCCGCTTACTTCGGGCGGCGCGGTCAACGTCGAGCCGCGGCTGTCGCCGGATGGAAAACAGCTGGCCTGGGTCTCGACCCAGGGCAGTGGACATTTCAATTTGTTCGTCGCCGACCTCAAAGGCGACGAGCTGCGCAACGCGCGCCCGCTGCTCGGCGAACGGCGCAGCAAGATCGACCGTTACTATTACTCGGCCTTCGACCACGCCATCAATCCGTCCTGGTCGGCCGACGGCAAGACGATCTACTACGTGGGCAATGCCGAAGTCGCGTGGGGAACCGGCGATCTGTGGGCGGTGGACGTGGCCCATCCTTCGAAACCCAGGAAAATCCTCAGCGAAGAAACCAGCTGGAACGCGCGGCCCGAGCTGGCGCCCGACGGCAAGCGCCTGCTTTACGCCAGCTATCGCGGCCGCCAATGGCAGCAGTTGTGGCTGACCACGCCGGCAGGCGTGGCGCCGCTGCCGTTGACCTTCGGCGAGTACGACCGCCGCAACGCACGCTGGTCGCCCGACGGCAAGCGCATCGCCTTCATCGACAACCGCGATGGCAGCACCGCGCTGCGGGTCATGGAGACGGTCGGTGGCGCGACCACGACGCTGGCGCCGACCAAGCTCGTTCGCAAGATCCCATACGGACGAGTGCTGCTGCGGATCGTCGACGAGCACGGCAAGCCGATCCCGGCGCGCGTATCGGTGACCGCCAGCGATGCGCGCGCGCATGCGCCCGCCGATGCCTGGATGCAGGCCGACGATGGCTTCGACCGCGCCCTGCAGTCGTCGGAGACCCACTATTTCCATTGCGCGTCGCCGTGCACGCTGGATTTGCCGGCCGGGCAGGCTTCCATCGACGTGCGCCACGGTTTCCAGTACGCACCGTGGCGGCAGCAGGTCGAAGTGGGCTCGGGCGGAGTTTCCAACGTCACCGCACGACTGCAGCCGCAACGTCTTCCCGCTGCGTTCGGCGACTGGATCAGCGCCGACCTGCACGTGCACATGAACTACGGCGGCCACTACCGCAACACGCCCGCCAACCTGGTGCGCCAGGCGCGCGCCGAAGATCTGGACGTGGTGTTCAATACCATCGTCAACAAGGAAGAGCGCATTCCCGACATCGGCTACTTCAGCACCGTGCCCGATCCCGCCAGCACCGCGCGCACCACCTTGCTGCAGGCCCAGGAGTACCACACCAGTTTCTGGGGGCACCTGGGCCTGCTGCAGTTGGAGGACCACTACCTCACCCCGGATTTCTCCGCCTATCGCCATACCGCGCTGGACAGCGCCTATCCGCACAACGGCGTGATCGCCGACCTGGCGCATGCGCAGCACGGCCTGGTCGGCTACGTGCATCCGTTCGACACTTTTCCCGATCCGGACAAGGACCCGGCGTTGAGCAATGCGCTGCCGGCCGACGCCATCAACGGCAAGATCGATTATCTGGAAGTGGTCGGTTTTTCCGATCACAAGGCCACGGCCGCGGTCTGGTACCGGCTGCTGAATCTCGGGGTTCGCCTGGCCGCCGGCGCCGGCACCGACGCGATGGCCAACTACGCCTCGCTGCGCGGGCCGGTGGGCATGAACCGCGTGTTCCTGGACACGGCTGGACGCCGCGACAACGCATCGCTAGCCGCTGCATTGAAAGGCGGTCACGGCTTCGTCAGCAACGCTCCGTTGCTGGGCCTGCTGGTGGATGGCAAGAAACCTGGAGAGACGGCGCGCGTGGGCCGGTCGCATTCTTACCGCATCGCGTTGCGCTCGCCCGTGGCTATGGACCATCTGGAGCTGGTGAACAACGGCAAGGTGGTGAAGACCTTCGATTTGTCTGGCGATGGCCGCAGCTTGGATTCGGACGGCACGGTCGAACTGGAAGACGGTTGGGCATTGCTGCGCGCATGGAACGACGGCGCCGATCCGCAGGTGATGGATCTGTATCCGTACGCGACCACCAATCCGGTCTGGTTGGGCGACGCCAGGGCCGCCAGCGCGCCGCAGGACGCCGCCTACTTCGCCCGCTGGCTGGATCGCCTGATCGAAGCCGCAGCGGCGCGCAAAGACTACAACGACGCCGGCGAACGCAGCGAAACGCTGGAATACCTGCGACAGGCGCGCGAACGTTATCGCGCCATCTCCGAAGACAGGCCGCCACAAGGAAACGCAAGATGAAAAAGACGGCCATGTTGTTGCTCGCGCTGGCGACCGGCGCCGTGCAAGCACAGGAAAGCGACAAGTTCATGCCGTCCGATCTGGCGCGACTGGCCGACCTTACCGAGCCGGACCTCAGCAGCGACGGACAATCGCTGGTCTACACCGTCACCACCGCCAACCTGCAGGAAGACAAGGCGCAGTCCGACCTGTGGCGCGTCGATTACGACGGCGGCAATCGCAGGCAGCTGACCAAGACGCCCGACAGCAGCGAGTGGCGCCCGCAATGGTCGGCCGACGGCAAGCGGTTGGCGTTTCTCTCCGACCGCAAAACCGCCAAGGACGCCAAGGCCGGCAAGAGCGACGACGCAAAGGAAGAAGAGGAAGAGAACACCCAGGTCTGGCTGATGTCCGCACAGGGAACGGAGCCGCGCCGCCTCACCGGCTTCGCCGACGGCGTGGAGGATTTCGTCTGGTCGCCCGATGGAACGCAGCTGGCCCTGATCGTGATGGATCCGGAGTTTCCCGCCGGTACGCCTAAGCCGAAGAACCCGCCGCCCATCGTCACCGAACGCTACCAGTTCAAGGAAGACGGCGCCGATTATCTCGGTGCGCGGCGCAAGCATCTGTATCTGTTCGATATCGCCAGCGGCAAGGTCGAGCAACTGACCTCCGGCGCGCACGACGAACTGCTGCCTGCGTGGTCGCCCGATGGGAAGCTGATCGCCTACGTCACCAAGCGCGGCGTCGACCCGGACCGCCACCTCAACTTCGATCTCTACGCCATCGAACCGAAGGCCGGCGCCAAGGAGCGGCAGCTGACTGCGTTCTCCGGTTCCGACCTGGACCCGTACTGGGAAACGCGGCCTGCCTGGAGCCCGGACAGCAAGCGTATCGCCTACCTGCGCAGCGGCGAGGACAAATGGATCTACTACGCGCCGTGGCAACTGGCGGTGGTGGATCTGGCGACGGGCAAGGAATCCATTCCCGCCGACATCGACCGTTGCTTCTACAAACCGCGCTGGTCGTCCGACGGCAACAGCATCTACGCACTGGTCGAACAGAGCCTGGTCACCCGCCTGTCGCGCATCGATCTGGCCGACGGCAAGGTCACCGACCTGACCCATGGCGACCGCTTCGACTACGACCTGGACGTGTCGACCAACGATCGGATCGTGGTCCTGGGCGGCGGCGACCATCGGCCTTACGAAATCTCCGCAATCGAGGCCAACGGGCTTCGCGCGCTCGGCAAACACAACGAGTGGCTGGCGCAGAAGCGATTGGCGGACGTGGAGAAGATCAGCTTCCGCAGCAAGGACGGCACGCCGCTGGAAGGGTTGCTGGTCAAACCGGTGGGCTACCGAACAGGCAAGCGCTATCCCACCCTGCTGCGCCTGCACGGCGGCCCGGTGTACCAGTACAGCCGCGAGTTCATGCCAGATTGGCAGGCTTATGCCGCGCAGGGCTACGCCATCGTCGCGGTGAATCCGCGCGGCAGCTCCGGCCGCGGTTTCGATTTCGCCAAGGCCATCTACGCCGACTGGGGCAACAAGGACGTGCAGGACGTACTGGCCGGCGTCGACCACGCGGTGCGCATGGGCATCGCCGATCCCGACCGCCTGGGCATCGGCGGTTGGAGTTACGGTTCCATCCTCACCAACGCGGTGATCGCGCTCGATACCCGTTTCAAAGCCGCGGTCAGCGGCGCCGGCGCCTCCAACATGTACGCCATGTTCGGCCACGACCAGTACATCCGCGAGTACGAGTTGGAACTGGGCACGCCCTGGAACGATCGCGCGCAGTACGACCGCGCCAGCTATCCTTTCCTGCATGCCGACCGCATCAAGACGCCGACCTTGTTTCAATGCGCGGAGAAGGACTTCAACGTGCCCTGCCTGGGCGCCGAACAGATGTACCAGGCGCTGCGCTCGCTGAACGTGCCCACGCAGCTGGTGATCTATCCCGGCGAACACCATGGGTTGACGGTGCCGAGTTATTTGCGCGACCGACTGGAGCGGAATCTGGCGTGGTATGACCGATATCTGAAACCCTGAATGTCGGCCCCAGTTTTACAACCCAACGCCAAAGAATCGTCATCCCCGCGCAGGCGGGGATCCAGCGACTTTCGCGCGGAGAAAGCAAAGGCACTGGATTTACCGGCTTGCGCCGTTGTAAAGCACTTCCGCCTACGCGGGAATGACGGTCGGGAGAACCGTGCGGCGATGCAATCAGGCTTCGACGAATTGCGAGCGGGATAACATGACGCCGACGGCATCCGCACGTGGCACGGCAGAGGACGCCAGCACGTAGAACGCGCACAATGCGGGTGCAGTCGGACGGCATTGACGCTTACAACCACGGGAGGACGCGATGCGGGCAATCGATACGGCAAAAGAACTGGAGCTGGCGAGCGCTTTGCCGGCGCGCTATTACTTCGGCGACGACATGCTGGCGATGGAGCAGCGTTCGGTGTTCGCACGCAGCTGGCAGCTGGTGGCGCACCACAACCAGCTGGCCGAACCCGGCGACCATGTGGTCGAGAAGATCGGCGAAGTGCCGGTGATCGTGATCCGCGGCCAGGACGGCGTGCTGCGCGCCTTCCCCAACGTCTGCCGCCACCGCGCCGGGCCGCTGGCGCTGTGCAACGGCAAGGGCGCCCGCGCCCTGCACTGCAAATACCACGGCTGGACCTACACCCTGGAAGGCCAGCTGCGCAGCGCGCCGGAGATGCAGGCCGCCGCCGATTTCAACGTGGCCGACATCCGCCTGCCGCCGCTGCGCGTGCACGAATGGCAAGGACTGGTGTTCGTGTCCTTGAGCGAGGGCGTGCCGGCGTTCGAGGAAGTCTACGGCGGCATCGTAGAACGCATCGCCCCGATCGACCTGTCAGCGATGCGCTACCTGCGCCGCGATTCCTACGACATCGATTGCAATTGGAAGGTCTATATCGACAACTTCCTGGAAGGCTACCACCTGCCCCACGTGCATCCCGGCCTGTCCAAGGTGCTGGACTACCGCGCCTACGACACCGAACTGTTCCCCTGGTATTCGCTGCAATCCTCGCCGCTGCGCGACGGCGGCGAGTTCTACGGCGAAGGCGAAGCGTTCTACTACCACGTCTATCCCAACGTGATGCTCAACATCATGCCGGGCCGCCTGCAGACCAACCGTATCCTGCCGCTGGGGCCGGGCCGCTGCCGGGTGGAGTTCGACTACTACTACGCCCAGGACGACAAGGCCATGTCGCGCATCGCCGCCGACCAGGCCTTCAGCGACGAAGTGCAGATCGAGGACGTGACCATCTGCGAAGCGGTGCAGAAAGGCCTGGCTTCCGGTTTCTACGAAGCGGGCCGGCTGTGCCCCAAACGCGAAAGCGGGGTCTGGCATTTCCAGAATCTGCTGCGCGCCGCCTACGCCCAGGACACCGGAGTTTCCGCATGACCGTTCGCGCCTGCCTGCTCTTGGCCGCAATCCCGCTGTTGGCGTTGATGTCTCCCGCGCACGGCGCCGAACGCATGGTGGTGCGGGCCGGACATCTGCTCGATGTGGAAAGCGGCAAGGTCTCGAGCGATCAGGCGATCGGCGTCGAAGACGGCAGGATCGTTTCCATCGCGCCATGGAACACTGCACCCACCGGCACGCGCGTGCTCGACTGGTCGGCCTACACCGTAGTTCCCGGCCTGATGGACATGCATACCCACCTGGCCGACGAAGGCCAGTCCGCCGATCCGGCCGCGCCGCTGAAAAGCAATCCCGGACGCGATGCCTTCATCGGCGCCAGGAACGCGCGCGACACGCTGCGCGCCGGCTTTACCACCGTGCGCGACGTCGGCGTGTTCCGCGGCCTGGCCGACGTGACCCTGCGCGATGCGATCAACGCCGGACTGGTGCCGGGGCCGCGCATGTTCGTGGCCGGCGCCTACATCACCATCAGCGGCGGCGGCGGCGAGATCACCGGCCTGCCCGCGGGCACGGTGGTGCCGCCGGAATTCCGCCTGGGCGTCTCCGACAACGAAGAAGAGATTCGCAAGCACGTGGACTACCTGCTGGACCATGGCGCCGATTTCATCAAGGTCATCGCCACCGGCGCGGTGCTGGCAGCAGGCACGGAGCCGGGCCAGTCGGAATACACCGAAGCCCAGATCCGTGCGGCCGTGGAAGAAGCCAAGAAGCACGGCACCTTCGTAGCGGCGCATGCGCACGGCGCCGAAGGCATCAAACGTGCGGTGCGCGCCGGCGTTCGCTCCATCGAACACGGCTCGCTGATGGACGACGAATCCATCGCCCTGATGAAGCAGTACGGCACCTGGCTGGATGCGGACATCTACAACGGCGACTACATCGATACGGTGGGCCGCGAAGCCGGCTGGTCCGAAGAGATCATGCGCAAGAACCTGGAAACCACCGACGCCCAGCGCCAGGGCTTCCGCAAGGCGGTCAAGGCCGGCGTCAATATTTCCTATGGCACCGACGCCGGCGTCTACCCGCACGGCGACAACGCGCGCCAGTTCGCCTACATGGTGAAGTATGGGATGACGCCGCTGCAGGCGATCCAGTCGGCGACGATCGGTTCGGCCACTTTGCTGGGAAAGGAAAAGGAGCTGGGCTCCATTGCGGTGGGCAAGTTCGCCGATCTGGTGGCGGTGGAATGCGATCCGCTGAAGGATGTGGAGTGCCTGCGCAAGGTGCGGGGCGTGGTGAAGGCGGGTCAGTCGGTTTCGTTGGATTGAGCCGATGCAAGTCCGAAATTCCAGTTCCGTCATTCCCGCGCAGGCGGGAACCCAGCGACTTTGCTTTCATCGAGCTTGAAGTCGCTGGGTCCCCGCCTTCGCGGGGATGACGATCGTCGTTGATGCGTATGCGGGGAGTTTCATGAGCGAATCCAAGCAAATCGGCTTCTGGACCTGCACCGCCCTGGTGGTAGGCAACTGCATCGGCATGGGCATCTTCCTGCTGCCCGCCTCGCTGGCGCCGTACGGGTTCAACGCGACCATCGGCTGGGGCATCACCGTGGTCGGCTGCATCGCCCTGGCGCGGGTGTTCGCGCGACTGGCGCGCGAACTTCCCAATGCGGACGGCCCTTACGGCTACGTGCGCAGCACTTTGGGAGAACTGCCCGCCTACATCGCCCTGTGGTGCTATTGGGTTTCCCTGTGGATCACCAACGCCGCGCTGGCGACCGGCGTGGTCGCCTACATCACCGCGGTGTTTCCCCAGCTGGGCCAACTGCAACCCTCGCTGTTCGCGCTGGGCCTGCTGTGGACGTTCGTCGTCATCAACCTGTGCGGCGTGCGCGCCGGCGGCGGCGTGCAGATCGCGACCACCGCGTTGAAGCTGCTGCCGATGCTGGCCATCGCCCTGCTGGCGGTGTGGATGCTGGTCAAGTCGCCGCAGGCCTTCGTCGCCCATGTGCCCAGCAAACCCATCAGCCTGGGCGATGCGATGGCCGCTTCCACCATCGCCCTGTTCGCGATGCTGGGCATCGAATCGGCCACCGTGCCCGCCTCGCGCGTGGAGAATCCCGGCCGCACCATTCCGCGCGCCACCCTGGTCGGCACGCTGCTCACCGCCACCATCTACCTGATCGTGTCGACCGTGCCGATGCTGTTGCTGCCCGAACAGGAGCTGGCCAATGCGCCTGCGCCGTTCGCGCTGCTGATGGACCGATTCGTCGGCGACGGCGTGGGCCGGTGGCTGGCCTTGTTCGTGGTGGTCAGCGGGCTGGGCGCTTTGAACGGTTGGACCCTGCTGGTCGGCGAGCTGACCCGTACCATGGCCGACAACGGCGTGCTGCCCGCGTTCCTGTCGCGCAACAACCGGCGCGGCGCTCCAGCCTTCGCGCTGATCGTCACCGCCCTGCTGGCCAGCGGGATGATCCTGATGAATTACAGCAAGTCGCTAGTCAACGGCTTCACCGTGCTTAGCCAGGTGGTCACCGCCGCCAACCTTCCCTTGTACCTGTGCTGCTCGATCGCACTGGCGATCCTGTGGAAGCGCGGCAAACGACTGGACGACAAAGCCGTGCGCGGGTTGTTGACCGTCGGCGTGCTCGGCGCCGGTTATTCGGTCTTCGCCTTCGTCGGCATGGGCCACGAAGCCTTCATGATGGCGCTGGTGCTGGCGGCCTGTGGTCTGCCGCTTTACCTCTTCATGCGCGTGCTGCGCGCGCGACTCAACCGGTCCTGATCCATGCCCCGCGATCCACGTTACGACCTGCTGTTCACCCCGATCCGGATCGGTCCGGTGACCGCCAAGAACCGTTTCTTCCAGGTGCCGCATTGCAACGGCATGGGCCATGCGATGCCGTTGGCGCATGCGGCCATGCGCGAAGTGAAAGCCGAAGGCGGCTGGGCGGTGATTTCGACCGAGGAATGCGAGATCCACCCCAGCAGCGACCTGACTCCATACGTCGAAGCGCGCCTGTGGGACGACCGCGACATCCCCGCGCTGGCGCTGATGAGCGACAAGGTGCACGCGCACGGCGCGCTGGCGGCGCTGGAGCTTTCGCACAACGGGCCCACCGCTTCCAATCTCTACTCGCGTGAGGTGCTGATAGCGCCTTCGCACCAGCCTTCAAAGTACGGCTACCCGGCGCAGGCCCGCGCCATGGACCTGCACGACATACGCGAATACCGCCGCTGGCACCGCGAGGCCGCGATCCGCGGCAAGCGCGCGGGCATGGACATCATCTACGTCTACGCCGGCCACGACCTGTCGCTGGCCATGCATTTCCTGCAGCGCCGCCGCAACCAGCGCACCGACGAATACGGCGGGTCGCTGGAAAACCGCGTGCGTCTGCTGCGCGAAGTGCTGCAGGACACCAAGGAAGCCGTGGGCGATACCTGCGCCGTGGCCATCCGCTTCGCCACCGAGGAGCTGCTGGGGCCCGGCGGCGTGGAATTGAACGAAGCACGCGACATCGTCGGCATGCTGGCGGAGATCCCGGATCTGTGGGACGTCAACGTGGCAGCCTGGTACAACGACTCCCTGCCCTCCCGTTTCGCCGCCGAAGGCGCGCAGGAGCCTTTCATCGATTTCGTCAAGAAGACCACCAGCAAGCCGGTGGTCGGGGTGGGCCGCTTCACTTCGCCCGATACCATGGTCTCGCAGATCAAGCGCGGCGTGCTGGACATGATCGGCGCCGCGCGCCCGTCCATCGCCGACCCCTTCCTGCCGAAGAAGATCGAGGAAGGCCGCATCGACGATATCCGCGAATGCATCGGCTGCAACATCTGCGTGTCCGGCGACATGACCATTTCGCCGATCCGCTGCACGCAGAATCCGACCATGGGCGAAGAATGGCGCAAGGACTGGCATCCGGAGAACATCGCCACGCGAAGATCCGAATCGCGCGTGCTGGTGGTCGGCGCCGGCCCGGCCGGGCTGGAAGCGGCGCGCGCTCTGGGTCAGCGTGGCTATGAAGTGAATGTGGCCGAAGGCCGCAAGGAATTGGGCGGCCGCGTCACCCGCGAATCCCGCCTGCCCGGATTGTCGGAATGGGCGCGCGTGCGCGACTGGCGCGTAGGCCAGATCGGCAAGATGGAGAACGTGAGCCTCTACCAGGATTCGCAACTGACCGCGCAGGACGTGCTCGATTTCGGCGCCGAGCACGTAGTGCTGGCCACCGGCTGCCATTGGCGCCGCGACGGCTTTGGGCGCAGCAACGGACTGGGCATCGCCGGCTTCGAAGGCAACCAACGCATCTTCACCCCGGACGATCTGATGGACGGGCGCATGCCGCAGGGCCGTGTCGCCATTTTCGACGACGACTATTTCTACCTGGCCAGCGTACTGGCCGAAGCGCTGCGCAAGCAGGGTTGCGAAGTCGCCTATCTGACCACAGACGACACCATCGCCTCATGGAGCGTGCACACGCTGGACTACCGGCATATCCAGGTCCGCATGGCCGAGCTGGAGGTCGAGCAGGTGGTCTCGCACAACATCACCGGCTTCGAAGGTACGACGCTGTCGCTGGAACACGTTTGGAGCGGAAGACCACGCACGCTGGAATGCGATGCCGTCGTAGCCATCACCGCCAGATTGCCCGACGATGCGCTCTACCAGGCGCTGCTGTCGCGCCAGGCCGAATGGGCAGACGCCGGCATCCGCTCCGTGCGCTGCATCGGCGATGCGCATGCGCCGGGGCTCATCGCGCACGCCGTCTATGAAGGCCACCGCTATGCGCGTGAACTAGAGGCGGATGCGACGGGCGATGTCGCGTTCAAGCGCCATTTCCATGTGACGCACTAGGCGCGAAAGCCCCTCTCAGCTGTGCACACCCTTCGGGCGCCGATGGGAGAGGGGCTTAAAAGCAGCTATCCGCCACGCGCCAATCTTTTCGTTTCAGGCCGCAACGCTCGTCACGGCAACGGGAATGGCGGTCGATATGTCGCAGCTAGTCATGTTCCTATCGCTACGCTCCTCGCCAGCGACGTCGCTGCGGTTCTGCTCTTACCAAGCGACGGGCACCCAGGCCGCGCCTTGCCGTGCGCTGGCCACCGCAGCCTCGATGAAGGCCATGCCGGCGACGCCGTCGTCGATATCGGGGAGATCTAGGTCATCCGGCGGCGGCTCGCCAGCGACTTCCGCGGCGATCGCACGGAAAGCTTCGCGGTACAGGTTGGCGAAGGCCTCCAGATAGCCTTCCGGATGCCCGGCCGGTATCCGCGTGACGCGTTGCGCGCCCTCGCCGACATAGCTGTTGCCGCGGCGCAGGATCTCGCGCGGGCGGTCCGGGTATTTGACGACCAATTCGTTGGGATGTTCCTGCTGCCACTCGAGCGAAGCCTCGCTGCCGTACACGCGCAGGCTCAAGTTGTTCTCTTCGCCCACCGCGATCTGCGAGCTGTGGAGCACGCCACGCACGCCGCCTTCGAAGCGCAGCAGAAGATTGCCGTCGTCGTCCAGGCGACGGCCGGGCACGAAGGTGGTGAGTTCGGCGCAAAGCTCGGTGATGCGCAAGCCGGTGACATAGCGCGCCAGGTTTTCCGCATGCACGCCGATGTCGCCCATGCATCCGGCCGCGCCGCTGCGCGCCGGATCGGTGCGCCAGGAGGCCTGCTTATGGCCGCCGCTCTCGATGTCGCTCGCCAGCCATCCTTGCGAATACTCCACCACCACTTTGCGCAGCGTGCCTAGCGCACCGCCGCGCACCAGTGCGCGCGCCTGTTTCACCATCGCATTGCCGGTGTAGTTGTGGGTCAGCACGAACACCTTGCCGCTGCGCGCGACCGTCTCGCGCAAGGCGCGCGCTTCGGCCGATGTCAGCGTGACCGGCTTGTCGCAGACCACGTTGAAGCCGTGTTCCAGGAACAATGTCGCGGCCGGGAAATGCTGGTCGTTCGGGGTGACGATCACGACGAAGTCCAGCCGTTCGCCGGACGGGCGCGCCGCCTCGGCAACCGCCATGTCGCGATAGCTGCCGTACGCGCGTTCGGCGGACACGAACAGGTCGGCCGCCGAATCGCGCGAGCGCTGCGGATCCGATGAGAACGCCCCGGCGACCAGTTCGGCCTGCCCGTCCATCTGCGCGGCGATCCGGTGCACGGCGCCGATGAAAGCGCCGCGGCCGCCGCCGACCATGCCGAAGCGCAGCTTGCGTCCCGTCACCCCATCCCTCCGCGCCCACGACCCTCGAAAGCCGCGTCGAACGCCACCGCGCTCGGCGGGAAATCGAGCCGGCGCACGTAGCCCGCGGCCTCGGTGGCGCCGTGTACGCGATCCATGCGCGCGTCCTCCCATTCCACCGACAGCGGGCCGCGGTAACCGATGTCGTTCAACGCAACGATGATGTCCTGGAAGCGGACGTCGCCACGCCCGACCGAGCGGAAGTCCCAGTTGCGGCGTGCGTCGCCGAATTCGGTATGGCCGCCGAAAACGCCCACGGTGCCGTCGCCGCGCCCCCACCAGACGTCCTTCATATGGACATGGAAAATGCGTTCGCCGAAGGTGCGCAGGAAGCGGACGTAATCCACGCCCTGGTAGGCGAAGTGCGAGGGATCGAAGTTGAAGCCGAAGCGCGGGTGGTGGTCGACCGCCTCCAGTGCGCGCTGCGCGCTGGCGATATCGAACGCGATCTCGGTGGGATGCACTTCCAGGGCGAAATTCACGTCCGCCGCGTCGAAGGCGTCGAGAATCGGCCGCCAGCGCCGCGCGAAATCATCGAAGCCCTGCTGCAGGTAGGCCTGCGAGGTCGGCGGGAAGGCGTAGACCGCGTGCCAGATCGACGAGCCGGTGAAACCGGTGACCGTCGCCGGGAAATCGATCGTCGCAGCACCCGGCCGCGCATCGAAGAACGCGCGCGCAGCCCGGGCCGTGTCGATCATCCGCGCAGCGGCGCGCTGGCGCACGCCTTCCGGTTCGCCGTCGCCCCAGACTTCCGGCGGCAGGATCGCGCGATGGCGTTCGTCGATCTGGTCGCAGACCGCCTGTCCGACCAGATGGTTGGCGATCGCATGACAACCCAACCCCTGCGCTTGCAGCACGCTCCAGCGCTGATGCACATAGTCCGGCGAAGCCAGCGCGCGTACGACATCGAAGTGATCGCCCCAGCACGCCAGCTCCAGGCCGTCGTAGCCCATGGCGACGGTCTGTGCGGCGAGTTCGTCGAGCGAGAGGTCGGCCCATTGCCCGGTGAAGAGCGTGACAGGACGTGGCATGGCGGAGACTCCTGTTATTCGTGCGCCAAGTTGTTCATGCATCGACGCGTTCGATGCGGTAACCGCCGCGGGCGCGGTCGACCCAATGGAGGATGCCGAAGATCAGCGCGATCGCGACCGGCAGCACCGCCCATATCGGCAGCACGTTGGTGGCGCCGTAGGTATTGTTGATCCAGCCCATGACCGGGCCGGCCACCGCGGTCGAGAACGCGCCGGCGGCGCCGACCACCGCCAGCGCCAGAGCGCCGCCGCGCGGGAAGCGTTCGGAGGTCAGCCCCAGCATCGTCGGCCACCAGAAAGCGGTGCCCACCGCGAGCAATGCCGCGGCGGCGAACGCCAGCGCCGGCGTATCGGCGCGCCCGAACAGCCACAACCCCAGCGCGGCGATAGGCGCCGTCACGGCGATCAGCGTCACCGGCGAAAACCGATGCGCCAGGCCTCCGCCGAACTGCCGCAGCGCGTACATGATGCCGTTGATCCATACCAGCAACAGCACACCGGCCTGCAGCGTGCTGTGCATGACCTCGTTGAAGATGTTGCTGACCCATTGCCCCGGGCCGAGTTCGGTGGCCGCGGTCAACCACATGCAGACGAACACCACCAGGAACAGCGGGCGCTTGAGTTCGCTATACATGGCAGCGGTGGAAACGCCCGCCGCCTTGCGTTCGCTGTCGGGAAAACGCTGGGCGAAGAACATCGCCGCATAGATCGCCGAGGGCAGCAGCATCAGCAGCATCTTGGACTGCCAGTTCAACCCCAGCTGGGTGAAGGCGAAGGCGAGCACGCCGCCGACCACGATGCCGCCCGGGAACCAGGCATGCAGCTTGACCAGCCTCGCGGTCTTGTTTTCGCGGTACAGCGTGGCGATCAGCGGATTGATGCCGGCCTCGACGAAGCCGTTGGCGATGCCGATTACCACGGTGGCCGCGAACAGAATGGTGAAATCGGTGGCGAACACAGTGAGCAGCACGCCTGCGATATGTCCCACCGCCGCCAGTTTCAGCAGCCGCCCCATGCCCAGCAGATCGCACAACGTGCCGCCGAACAGGATCGACAGGCCGAAGCCCCAGAACGCGGCGCCGCTGATCCAGCCCAGCTGGATCTTGTCGAGGCCGAATGCGAGCTCCAACTCGCCCATGATGTCGCCGCGGATGGCGAAGGACATGGCGGTGGCCAACAGGGCGATGCAACTGGCGACGAACAGGCGCTGCGGGTTCATAGGTTTCTCCGCGGATGGGATGCTTCAGGGCAACACACGTACCTTGATGTTGCGGTAGTGCACTTCGCTGCCTGGATCATGCGCCTGCAGCGCGAAGGTGCCCGAGGATAGCACCCGGCCCTTCATGTCGGCCGGCCGCTCCGGTCGCTCGGGCTGCGTGTAGTCGACGATCGGCTTGTCGTCGACGAAGGTGCGGATGCGGCTACCCTCCACGCGGATGCGTAGCGTGAACCAGACATCGTCCTTGGCCGGCGCCCGATAATTGTCCTCGACCGCATACAGGCCGCCGGTGCGCTTGGGGTCGCTCTGGCTGTTGTTGACCTGCACTTCATAGCCTTTGGCAGGCCAACCCTCGTCCTGCCAGGCGGTATGGAAGTAGACGCCGGAATTGGCGCCGGGCTTGGTCATGACTTCGAGCTGCAATTCGAAGTTGCGGAAATCGTGACGCTGCACCGCGCCGACGTAGTACAGATGCGAGCGCGGACCCCGCACCACGATCGCGCCGTCGCGCACGTCGAACGAGCCCGGCGCCTCGCTGGCGCGCCAGCCGGCCAGCGTCTTGCCATCGAACAACGATTGCCAGTCGTGGCGTACCTTTTCTGCAGCGTGCGCGCTCATGCCACTGGCCAGTGTCAGCAGGCAGGCGCCGAGTAAACGAAGGTACATGCGATAGGTCCTCCAGGTAGGCCGGCGCATAGCCGGCATGGATCGATACGATGCCGCCATCGGCGTGGGCATCGCGCTCATTGCGGCAAGCGGCGCATGGTCGGCGGCATCAGCCCACCCCCACCCGTTTGAGCACTTCCGGCGGCGGGCCTTCGAAACTGGTCAAGGGCACGTTGCCGACATAGCCCAGGTATTGCCGGCCTTGCGGCGATGTGCAGAACCCGCCGATGGTCAGGTCGCGATAACGGGCGAAGAATTCCGCGGCCTGTTTGAACTCGGCGCGCGCCTTGGGCAGATAGCAGATGTCGTCGCAGATCGCGCTGCGCTGGCTCGCGCTGGCTTCGCCGAAGCTGCGCGAAAAACGCTGCTCCGCCTGCGCATCCAGCCAGTCGAATCCGGCCAGGATCTGCTTGCGGTCGGCGATCTGCTGCGGATACGGCGCGCTGACCCATTCATTGATGAAATCCACCACGCCGACCGCGACCGCGCCAGGCGCATCCGCGTCGGCCGGGACGATCAGGTCGCATAGCGCGGCGGCGATGCGCCGCTGCCGTTCGTCCAGCGTCAGCGGCCAGACCGAACCCGGTCCGTAGAGCTTGAACAGGTCCGGGTCGGTGCCGTAGCCCACGCCCGAAGGCAGCTTGGGCGACAGCTCGGAACTGCAACCGGTCAGTTGCAGCAGCGGCAGCGCGGCCGCGCTCAACATCCATTTCAGCGAAGTGCGGCGGTCCATCAAAGCTCCTTGCGGCGCATGCGCGCCAGCATGTGGTCGGAGGCGCGCCAGGCCAGCGCCATGATCGTCAGCGTCGGGTTCTTGTCGGCGTTGGAGGCGAAGACCGCGCCATCGGTGATGTAGAGATTGTCCACGTCCCAGGTGCGGCACCACCGATCCGTGACCGAAGTCTTCGGATCGGCGCCCATGATCGCGCCGCCCAGTTCGTGGATGATCGAGCCGCCGGGGTCGATGGCCTTGGCGCCGTCGGTCTCGACCTTGCCCTGCACGCGCCCGCCCATCGCCTCGATGATTTCGGCGAAGGTGCGTTGCATGTGCGCAGCCTGGCGGGTCTCGTGTTCGGACCACTGCCAGTGGAAGCGCAGCACCGGGATACCCCACTTGTCCTTCACCTGCGGGTCGATCTCGCAATACGAATGCTCGTTCGGAATCATCTCGCCGCGGCCGGCGAAGCCGACGAAGGAGCCGTAGTAGCGGCGCACGTCTTGCTTGAACTTCTGGCCGTAGCTGCCGCCGGTGAGCCATTCCAGTCCGGCTCCGGTATTCAGGCCGGGCATGCGCCGGCCGCCGCCGAACTCGATGTGGTAGCCGCGCGCGAAACCGAGCTTGCCGGCCAGTTGCTCCTTGTAGAGCCACCATGGCGAATACATATGACCGCCGTCGGCGCCGTCCTCGTTGTGCAGCGGCAGGTTCTCCAGCAACGGCACCTGCCCGGTCAGGTCGGTGCCGACGGTGTCCATCAGATAACGGCCGACCTTGCCGCTGGAATTGGCCAGGCCGTCGGGAAAGGAGGTGGATTTGGAGTTGAGCAAAATCCGCGCCGTTTCGCAGGCGCTGGCGGCCAGCACCACCACGCGTGCGGAGGCGGCGAATTCCTTGCCGCTGGTCCTGTCGATGAAGCGCACGCCGTCGGCCTTGCCATTGGCGTCCAACACCACCTCGCGCACCATGGCATCGCAGACGATGTCCAGCCGGCCGGTCGCCAGTGCCGGCGGCAGATGCACGGTGGTCGACTGGTAGTTGGCCCCGGTCGAGCAGCCGCGACCGCAAGGCGTCGCCCACCAGCAGGCTGCGCGGCGCAGCATCGATTCGCGCAGGATCCGCTGTGCCTCCAGGTTGCCCGGATGCAGCTTGGCCGGCAGGTTGTCCGCATCCAGGCGCCGCGTCAGCACCGCGCGGTGGCCGGCAACCACCGGAACACCTATGCGCCCGGCGCGCTGCCGTACCAGCAGGTCGCTGACCTTGGGCTTGGGCGGCGGCAGCAATACGCCGGCAGGCGAATCGGGCGTGTTCTCCAGGCCGTCGTTGTCGCCATACACGCCGATCAGCATCTCGACCTTGTCGTAGTACGGCGCCACATCGGCGTAGTCGATCGGCCAGTCGAAGCCCAGGCCGTCGCGGCTGTAGGGCTTGAAATCGTAGGCGCCGTTGCGCAGCGAGATCCGGCCCCAGTGATTGGTGCGGCCGCCCAGCATGCGCGCGCGCCACCAGTCGAACCGGCCGGCATGATCCTCTCGCGCGTTGACGTAGGGTTCGCCCGGCACCTGCCAGCCGCCGTCGACGGTGGCGTCGTAAAAACCGAACGCCTTTTCCGGCGTCGAGACAGCGCGCAGCGGCGCCTGGTCCGGGGTCTGGAACATCGGCGTTTCGGTCTCTGGCGCGTAGTTGCGCCCGGCTTCGAGCATCAACACCCTGGCGCCTTCCATGCACAGCGTGTAAGCGGTCTGCCCGCCGGCTGCGCCGGAGCCCACCACGATCACGTCATACGCTTGATTTTTGATGGCGCCTGCAGTCAGGAAAGGCACGGCGTCACGCTTTCAGGCGGCTCAGGTAATCGAAACTCACCTTCGCGCTTTCCAGCGGCGCCCGTTCGAAATTCTCCTGCTCCACGAAGTAATGGCGGATGCGCTGCGGATCCATCGCCGCGAACAGCTTCGGCCAGTCCACGCGGCCGTTGCCGATCTCGGTGGTCTGGGTATCGACGCGATCGACACCCGTTTTCGCGTCCTTGCGCACGTCCTTGATGTGCAGGGACGAGATCCGATCGGCGTGACGGGTGAGGAGCCGCAGCGGATCGGCGCCGGCGGCGGCGACCCAGCCGATGTCCAGCTGCATCGTCACCAGCTTCGCATCCGTCAGCCGCAACAGTTCGTCATAGGCCACCACGCCGTCGTAGGAGCGGAACTCCATGTTGTGGTTGTGGTAGCCGCAGGCGATGCCTGCCTTGCGCGTGAGCTCGCCCATGCGGTTGAGCTGCTCGGCATTCCATTTCCAGTCGTCCAGGGTCATGCCGGCCGCCAGCGCGTTGCCGTCCTTGAAACGCGAATCCGCGGTCGACGGAAAAGAGATCACCAGATACCGCGAGCCGATCGCCTCTGCGTAATCGATGCGCTGCTGCAAGTCCTTCTGCGCATCGGCCATACCGCAGTGCATGCTGGGAGCGGCCAGGCCATTGTCCCGAAGCATGGACCGCACTTCGGCGGCGGAAGCCTTCGGCACGCCTGCGAACTCGACTTCGCCGTACCCGATCGCGCTGACCGCCTTCAAGGCGGCCGGCAGGTCCTTGGCGACCTCGTCCCGGATGGCCCACAACTGCAGCCCGACCGGCTTGTTCAGAGGTCCGGGGCGCGGTTCCGCTGCAAAGGCATCGAGGGAAGTCATCGCGGCGAGCGCCAGTGAGCTGTGTTGCAGAAACGCGCGTCGAGTCAACATGGTGCTCCTTCGCTCCTTCGGGAAATATCCGGACCGGAATTCAACGAACAATGCTGCATCGCGACAACGCCTTCGCGTCGTCCATCGTTCGAGGGTCGCCTCGACCGGCGTCTCGATGTTACCGTCTTTTTCGAGGTAGAGTCGTGATCGAGTGAGCATGAGGAAGCGCAGGTATGGCGGCCGGGAACAATTCCTTTGACGCAATCGTGGTCGGCACCGGCATCAGCGGTGGATGGGCTGCGAAAGAGCTGACCGAGAAGGGATTGAAAACCCTGGTGCTCGATCGCGGACGGATGGTGGAGCATGGCGACTACCCCACTGCGAACATGCAGCTCTGGGAACTGCCCTATGGCGGCCGCCCCACGCAAGAGGATATCGACAAGCAATCGGTCGCCGAGCGCGGCGGCGTGCTCTCGCAAGCGACCAAGCACTGGTTCGTCAACGATATCGATCATCCCTACACCGAAAAGAAACCTTTCGCCTGGGTGCGCGGCTATCACGTCGGTGGCCGTTCCATCATGTGGGGCAGGCAGTCGTACCGCTGGAGTCCGATGGACTTCGAGGCGAATGCGAAGGAAAGCATCGGCGTGGACTGGCCCATCCGCTACGAGGAACTCGCGCCGTGGTACGCCCACGTGGAGAGTTTCATCGGCGTGAGCGGGCAGGCGGAAGGCTACGAGCAACTGCCGGACGGGAAATTCCTGCCGCCCATGGCGTTGAATTGCGTCGAGCTGCACCTGAAACAGGCGCTTGCCGACAAGCTGGGGCGCGCGCTCACCATCGGCAGGACCGCCAATCTCACCGCGCCGCTCGCGCACAGCCCGCAGCGCGGCACCTGCCAGTACCGCAATCTGTGCTGGCGCGGCTGTCCGTTCGGGGCCTACTTCAGCAGCAACTCCAGCACGCTTCCTGCGGCGGAGAAGACCGGAAACATGACGCTGCGGCCCAATTCGATCGTCTACGAGCTCATCCATGACGCGAACAAAGACAGGGCCAGCGGCGTGCGCGTGCTGGATGCGGAAACCAACGAGCAGATGGAATTCCACGCCAAGGTGATCTTCCTGTGCGCATCCACGTTCGGTTCCACGCAAATCCTGATGAATTCCGTTTCCAGCAGGTTTCCGGACGGTTTCGGCAACGACAGCGGCGAGCTCGGCTGCAACATCATGGACCATCACCTGGGCGTCGGCGCCTCGGCGGTGGTCGAAGGCTTCGACGATCAGTACTACAGCGGCCAGCGGCCCAACGGCATCTACATTCCGCGCTTCGTCAACATCGGCAAGGACAAGCGCTCCTATCTGCGCGGTTTCGGTTATCAGGGCGGCGCAGGGCGGGCAGGATGGACCCGGCTCCTCGAAGATTCCACGCTGGGCGCGGACCTGAAGACGAAGGCCGCACAGCCCGGGCCGTGGGGCGTGGGGCTGGGCGGTTTCGGCGAAACCCTTCCCTATCACGACAATCGCGTCACGCTCGACCGCACGCGCAAGGACAAGCATGGGCTTCCCGTGCTGGCGTTCGATGCGGCGATGCGCGAGAACGAACTGAAGATGCGCCAGGACATGGCGGCCGAGGCCGCAACGATGCTGGAAGCGGCGGGATACAAGGATGTCCATGCATTCGATGGCGGCGACGAGCTGGGCATGGGCATCCACGAGATGGGCACCGCGCGCATGGGTCGGGATCCAAAGACGTCCGTGCTCAATGCCTGGAACCAGGTGCATGCCTGCAAGAACGTGTATGTCACCGATGGTTCCTGCATGACCTCCTCGGCATGCCAGAACCCATCGCTCACGTACATGGCGTTGACGGCGCGCGCCGCGGACCACGCCGTCCAGGAACTGAAGCGGATGAACCTATGAAGACCGATATGGACCGCCGCGAAGCGATACGTCGCGTCGCCTTGCTGATGGGCGGTGCCGTTTCGGCGCCGGCCATCCTTGGCGTGCTTGCTGGCTGCTCGGCCGAGCCGGCCGCGGATGCCGAATGGAAGCCGGCGTTCCTCACCCAAGCGCAGGCCGCGCTGGTGGCGGAAGTCGCCGAAATCATGATTCCCCGCACGGATACGCCGGGCGCAAAGGATGTCGGCGTTCCGGCCTTCATCGACAAGATGCTGAAGGACGTCTACCCGAAGGATGAGCAGGCGCGCTTCTTCGCGGGACTCGCGGAGCTCGAAACCCAGGCCAAGCGCGAACACGGGCGCGCCTTCCTGGAATTGGAACCGGCACTGCGCGCGGCGCTGGTGAGACAGGCGCATGACCCGGCTATCGAGGTGGATCGAGCATCTGACCTTCCTGTCGCCGAGCGGGACCGTCCTTTCATCCTCACGATGAAAGAGCTCACGCTGCTCGGCTACTTCACCTCCGAACCCGGCGCCACGCAGGTACTGCAATACCGCCCGGTTCCGGGCGCGTATCACGCGTGCGTTCCGCTGAAGCAGGCCGGGAATGGCAAGACTTGGGCCACCGAGACGAGCTACCGGTTCTGATTCGTCCAACGGGCGGCATCGATCGGCGCAGCAGCCCCACCTTCCGACAGGACCGACGGATGAATTCGCATTCCAGACTCATCGCCCGATCGGGCCGTTGCGTTCTCCTTTTCGCCGCGCTGTTCGCGGGCGGCGCCGCGGCGGACGCCTCTGCCGAGAAGGAGGAATGGATCGCGCTGTTCAACGGCCGGGATCTCGGCGGATGGACGCCGAAGATCACGGGCCACGCGCTTGGGGACAACTTCGGAAACACATTCCGTGTCGAAGACGGGCTGCTCAAGGTGCGCTACGACCAGTACAAGTCCTTCGACGGTAAGTTCGGGCACCTCTTCTACAAGGATCCGTTTTCCTACTATCGCCTGGTGGTGGAATACCGCTTCGTCGGCGAGCAGGCGCCGCATGGCCCCGGCAACTGGGCTTTGCGCAACAGCGGCGTCATGTTGCATTCGCCGCATCCGCGCACGATGGGGCGCGACCAGGACTTCCCCATTTCCATCGAAGTGCAGTTCCTCGGCGGTTTGGACGATGGCAAGGCGCGCTCGACCATGAACCTGTGCACGCCGGGAACGGAGGTCGTGTATCGGGGTTCGATCTATCCCGAGCATTGCCTCAACTCCGTTTCCAAGACCTTCGACGGCGACCAGTGGGTCCGCGCCGAGATACTGGTGCTGGGCAGCGGACAGATCACCCATTTCGTCAATGGCGAGGAAGTGCTCGAATACGCACTGCCGCAGTTCGGCGGCGGCGCCGTGTCGGATTTCGATCCGGCTTCCAAACCCGACGGGAAACTTATCGAAGGCGGCTACCTCTCGTTGCAGAGCGAATCGCATCCGATCGACATCCGCAAGGTGGAACTGCTTAACCTTGCCGGCTGCATGGACCGCAGCGCAAGCAATTACAAGCGCTACCACGTCAAATCCGTGCCAGAAAGCTGTGCTTATGCGAAAGGCTCGAAGCCATAAAAATAGCGCCAGCATTGTTCATGTACTGCTGATGCGCGGCGATGCCACAAGTTCGATGCCGGCTCAATGCCGGCTTGGGGAATCATCTCGCCAGCGTCTCCCGTTGTCGCAGCATCTCGACTGCCAGGTCCGGCTGACCTCGATGTCCGCTCGGGGTCGGAAGCGGGCATCACGGCGCGACCAGCCAGGGGCGCAAAAAAGACCGCCATGTCGCCCTGCACGGCATGGGGTCTCAGGGCGCGATGTTCTGTCGAATGGATGCGCCTTGGGCGGCGTTGGACACCGTCGCCCACTGCTCCCACTCGGCCAGACGTGCAGCGTATGCGGCGCGCGCGGCGGGCATGCCCTCGGTGCCGAGGAAGAAGCGGCGCGGCGGGTCAGCCGCATCGATGATTTTCAGCACGGCCTGAGCTGTCGCCTGCGGTTCACCGAAGTCGATGTGAGCGCTCTGTGCATATACCTGTTGCCGGAGTGCGCCGTAGGCTTCTAGGCCCTCGGAGAATCTCAATGAAGTGGGGCTCGCGAACTCAGTCGCATAGGCGCCTGGCTCGATGAGGGTCACCTTGATGCCGAAGCCAGCGACTTCCTGCGCCAGACTGTCATGCAGCGCTTCCAATGCCCACTTAGAGGCGTTGTAGAAGCCGGTGATGGGACCTGCCACGATGCCGGCCACGCTGGAGACGCCCAGGATGTGCCCGCCGCTCTGGCTACGCAGGATCGGCAGCACTGCCTGGATGACGCGCAGCGCGCCGAAGAAGTTGGTCTCGAACTCCGCCTTCACATCGTCCAGCTTCGCTTCTTCGATGGCGCCCACCAACGCATAGCCGGCGTTGTTCAGCACCACGTCGAGGCGACCGAAATGCAGATGGGCGCGTACCACGGCGTCATGAACCTGCTGCGCATCAGTCACATCCAGGGTGAGCGGAAGGATTCGTTCGCCGTGTCGATCAATGAGATCGCTCAGCGCCGCCGTGTCCCTGGCCGTGGCGGCAACCCGGTCGCCGCGCGCCAAGGCGGCCTCGGCCCACACGCGTCCTAACCCACGCGCGGCTCCAGTGATGAGCCAGACTTTGGATGACATATCTTCAACCTCTCTGCTTTGGGGGGAAGGAAAACCCGACCGGCCTGTCAACGGGTCTGGCTGAGGATGATGCGATCGAACATGCGGTCTCCGAGCCACACGCGCATACGGATCAGCATCTTGGCGAATTTGCCCGCCGCATAGCGCGTGCGCGGGTTCTTGCTGGCGACGGCCTTGGATACCACGTCCGCGATCACGCTCGGGTCGCTGCCCGTACCGTGCCCGTAGGTCTGCTTGATCGACTTGGCGACCATCCGTACCAATCTGCCGTAAGGGCCTTGGGCTGAACGCTTGACGATGCTCTCGGTGGCGGCGTCACCGAAGCCGGTCTCGATCACGCCCGGCTCGACGATTACGACTTTGATGCCGAACTCGGCGACTTCCAGGCGAAGGCAGTCCGACCAGCCTTCCAGCGCGTGCTTGGTTGCGTGGTACCAGGCACCGAGGATGCTGTACATCTTGCCGCCCATCGAGGTGATGTTGACGATGTGGCCGGAACGCTTGGCGCGCATCGCGGGCAGCAGCAGCTGCGTGAGCCGCGCCGCACCGAAGAGGTTGACTTCGAACTGGTAGCGCGCCTCATCAATACCGATTTCTTCGACAGGTCCGTACAGCCCGAAGCCCGCATTGTTGACCAGCACGTCCACGCCGCCGGTGTCGGCGAGGATGGTGTCGACGCCGATGACAATCTCCTCGTCGTTTGACACATCCATACGTATTGGCTGGGCGCCCAGCTTGGCCAGATCGGCCATTTTGTCGACGCTACGCGCAGCCACGTAGACCTGATAGCCGTCCTGGATCAATCGCTTGGCGATGGCCTTGCCCATGCCCGACGACGCGCCGGTGACCAAGGCGGTCTTCTTTCCTTTGGTGAACATGTTGACCTCTATGGTTTGGAGGCTATCCATTCTCCAGAAAAGCCGAATAGGATCACTCGCAATGCGCGCCAAGAAACTGGTGTACCGCGCCATTACCCGCCGCTTTGGAACCCAAGAGGGCGACGGCGGTGTCAGTGGGATTCCTGAAGATGGCGCCTCAGCGCCTTGAGCGTTCCGTACGGTGTATCCACGACAGTCTGGTTGGCCAGCCAGGTAGGTATGGAGCCACCTGGAGCGGCGTGCATCTGGTAAGTGACGTTCACGCCCGCGGCATTGGGCACCAGTCGCCATTGGCCGTTCGCCTGCGGTATGCGCACCTTGCCTTCCCGCACGGGGAGATAGTCGGGAACTGCTTCTACCCGGATAGTGACAGTGTCATCGCCGGCGCGTGAGTAGGTGAAATGGTAGACACCGTCGCGATTGGATACTGGCCAAGGCGCCTTGTTGTCCAAGTAATGGAATTGCTCAGTGTCGGTGGCCTTGAGAAGTTCCGAGACGGCGACATCCGGCATCCATGTGCGGAAAGCGTTGGCGTCGCGAAGCACGCGTACAACACTGTCCGGCGTGGCTTTCAATTGGACCTCGCCCCTGAACTCGCGCAGGGGAGAACCTGGGACGTTCCGGGTGTAGACCTTGATGCCGTCGACATTCTTCGCCAGCGACCAACCCTCCTGTGCGAGCGCGGGCTGTCCCGCGAACAGAGCGATGCCCATGGCCATGGCGAACGTGTAGTGCTTGATGTTCATTCGGAACTCTTCGTGGCGTGATGACACCTTCACCTTAGAAGCAATCACGCGGCGGACCACCTGCACGACACGCCACCGATACGGCGATCGGCGCCAGGCCACGCATTGAGACGCGCTGAGGAAGGTGTCAGCTGCAGGTCGGGAGCCCGGCTGTGTATTTCTGCCGGGCCGCGCCGCAGGGCGGCTTGCAGCGCGGGTAACGCAGGCAGCGTGGCCCCATAGCCACGCTGCCTGGCCAACTACCGGCCCTCGGATTTGCGACCAATCCTGGCGAGGGCGTCCGATGCCAGCACGACCAAGCCACTCGCCGTCGGGACAGTCCTGACCAACGACCGCGCCACAGCCCGCGCATGCACCGGCCGATAGGTGCCGGGAAGCACGGGCGCGAGCAATTTCGCGACCGGAATCGAGATGATCTCACCGATGCGCCGCGGCTGTTGCAGGCCATCGCGCTTGTCCAGCAACAAGGAGGGCTGAGCGATTACCAGCGTCGTGAGATCCATCGCCTTGAGCGCATCCTCAAGTTCTCCCTTCACGCGGTTATAGAACAGGGAGGAGCGCGCGTTGGCGGCAGCCGCGCTGACCAGCCCCACACGCAGTGCGCCGACCGCGACCGCTGCCTTGGCGACCGCCAGATTGGCGTCCAGGTCAACGGCGCGGAAGGCGGCCTGGCTACCCGCGACCTTGATCGTGGTGCCAAGCGCCAGATACACCTCGTCCGCGTCGGACAGCACGGGCAGGCGACTGAAATCCACGATATGGGCCTGCAGCTTGGGATGCTCGACAGCCAGGGCACGCCGACCCAATGCATGAACCTCCGACACCGTGTCGTCGGTGAGCAGGGCTTGCAGGATGAGTCCTCCGACCAGCCCGGATGCGCCGGCGAGGACAACCTTTCTTCCTTCGCGATGCTTTGACATGGGTTTACGAGCTCGTTAGTTCAGGCGCGCGGCATGACGGGCGCTGTCCGGGGTCTGTCCGGTCCAGTCCTGGAACGCCCGATAGAAGGAATTCGGATCCTCGAAGCCAAGGAGGAAGGCGATCTCGCCGCCCGACATCGCGGTGTTCTGCAGGTAGTGATGCGCCAGGCTCTCCCGCGTACTGCTGACCAGCGCGCGGAAGTTCTCGCCCTCATCCTCCAGCCGCCGCTGCAACGTGCGCTTGCTCATGGCCAGGCGCTCGGCCACCACCTCGATCGTGGCCGAACTGCTCGGCAATAGCTCCAGCAGCAGTGCGTGCACGCGTTCGGAGGTCGATGCCGTGGCATCTAGCTCATTCAATCGCCTGCGCAGTTCGGGCTCGAACGCGCGCCACATGCCTTCGCTCAGGGTCAGAAAAGGACGCAGCGCATCCTCGGCAGCGAACGTAATGCTTGGGCCCGCTGCGGGCCGTACCGGCACGCCGAAGAAATCTTCGTACCGCTTCGCATAACGGGTAGGAGGAAGCTCGGGCAGCGTTACGCGCGTTGCCTTGACGGGTTCGCGCGTGGCAAGGCGCGCCAGTCGGACGAAGAAGGCGATCTCGGCGACCTGAAGCGAGCAAGGCACGTCGCCCTGAGCCAACAACCACAGTGGCGACAGTGACAATTCGCCACGCTTGTCGACTTCGATTTCCAAGCTCATCGGGGCGACCAGCTGCTTGTACTTGGCCAAGCGCTGCGTGGCCTGCACGAGATTGGCGCTGCACAGTGCTGCAAAGAGCGGCGGACTGAAGGACTCGGTCGTCACCGCTTCGACGATACGGAGTGGGAACAGTGCATCACGGGCCTCGGCTTCCAGTCCGCGCCAGAAGCGGAAGTACTCTTCTGTGGACAAGGCCCGATCCCCTCGGGAAAGCAGATCTTCGGGCAGTCCTGCCCGACGCAGCACGTGAACTGGCCGCATGCCGAAATCTTTCAGCAGCGCCTGCCAACCAATGTCCATAGGGAATGTCTTATTGCGCGTCATAAAACCCCGCCACCATCAAGGAAAACGAGTGCGTCGTCGCCATTGCGAGGCAAGTATAGGTATGTACAGGCAGGGCATACATGCAGCTTGCGCCATAGTGACCGCAATATGCGCCACGTTCACGTCAGCCGGTGTAGCGCTTGATTGAACGTTCCGCGGAGTGCGAGCACTACTGGAGCTCCCGTCGTAGGCCGCTTTGGGTCGAAAGCGGCCGCTCCCAGCTCAAGAGGCCTTTTCGGCCAACCGCGAACAGGCAGTCAGTATCCCCACACCAAGCGAATGGCGGCTGGCTACATTGCGAACGGGTTTGGAGTTCCAGACAAGTGCTCGGACGGATCTCACTCGGTCAACCAAGATCGGCAACACGTTGGTTACCTGCGCTTCCCAACCGCCGAATTCACCCACGGAGCAAGCGCACGCAGCCAGCGCGGGCGCCAGCTCAGCGTGAAGGCCACGAGCAGCGACCCGCCAGTCAGCGACATTATCCAGACCAGTACGGCCATGGACGCGTGATCCGCCCTCAGGCACAAGCCCAACGCGGCGGCCAATCCCGCGATTCCGATCCATCGCAGGACGCGTGAAGTCATCAAGGCCGGCATGCCGCCCCACACTTGCTGCGCATGCGCCTGCATCGACAGCGCCAGCCATCCCATGCCGGCCACGCTGGAAAGCAGCGCCGCCGACCGCAGGCAGGCGGCGAACATGGCCTCAGACATGCGCCGCTTCCGCATCCACGGCGCTCGCCGGCGCAACGGCGACGCGGCGCCGCAGCTTGCGGGCCGCCAGTGCCGCTACGGCTGCGCCCGACAACAGGAACAGATCGACGCCTGCCACGGGCCAGTACCCAGCGCTGAGCGTGCGCAGCAAATGGTCCCCGGTCGTGATCCAGTTCAACGATACGGCAGCCAGCGCGAGCGCCATGATGGCCCAGCACTGTTCGCGCCAGGCAGGATTCGCAAGTCCCCGAGCGACCGGTGCGCTGCGCCAACCCGCATGCATCAGCGCAAGCGCCCAGGTTCCCCAGAAGGCATAGCGTTCCCATTGATCGCGTGCCGGCATGTCTTCCGGCAGAAGGCGATTGGCCACCAGTATTCCAAGCGCCGCCAGCACCATGCCCGTCACCGTGGTCACCGCCAGCGCGTCGACTATCCGCGCACCCTGGCGGCCCTGCTGGGCGTGCTGGCGTTTGCGTTTCTCGACGAAGAACACGAACCCGGTCGCGATGCACACCGCGCCCGCCAACCCGCCCAGCACGTAGAACCAGCGCAGCAGCCAGTGGCGGAAGTGCTGCAGGTGCAGCCCGGTGAGGAATTCGCTGACGCGGCCGACCGGCGTGGCCGCCGGATCCTCGCGAATCAGCGCGCCGGTCGAGGCCTTGAAATGGATGCCGTCGCCCACCAGCGCAATGCGGTCGGTGCCCGCGCGGTAGACGCTGACGTAGCCATTGGCGTCGCCGACATGCTGCAGCACCAGGAACCCGACCTCGCCCGCCTTGCCGTTCGCCTTCCAGCGGCGCTGCGCTTCGGCGACCATCGCGTCCACCGATGCCAGCCCTGCGGGCACGCCGGCGCGTTCGTGCGGCAGGCCGGTCTCGCGCGCCTCCACTTCGGCGTGCAGGTCGTGCAGTTGGTGCAGCTGGGTGTGGCCGAGCGGGAAATAGTAGGTGGCGGCGAAGATCAGCAGGCCGGTAAAGGCGAAGAAGAAGTGGAACGGCAGCGCGACCACGCCGGTGAGGTTGTGCAGGTCGAGCGCGCTGCGCAGGCGGGCCTTGCCCGGGCGGAAAGTGAAGAACTCGCGGAACAGCTTGCGGTGCATCACCACGCCGCTGACCAGCGCGGCCAGCATCACCAGCGCGGAAAAGCCGACGATCCAGATGCCGAGGTTCTTCCAGTCCAGCGTCAGGCTGTAGTGCATGGGGTAGAAGAAACCGCTGCCGATCTTCAGCCGGTCGTCGGGCAGTGTGGCGCCGTTGCGCGGATCGATGGTGGCGTAGGCCCAGATCGCTTCCTCGGGATCCTTCGCGTTGGGCACTTCGTAACCCGCGTACAGCGCCAGCACCGGGTCGCGGTGCGTGGTGTAGGCGCTCCAGCTGACGACCGTGTCGAACCGCTCGGGCATGTCGCCGTTGACGCGCGGCCGCATCTCGTCGATCGCCTGCGGCGTGGGCCGCATGCGTTCGAACGCCGGCCGCAGCACCTGATCGTACGAGGGCATCGGTTGCGGTTCGATGCGCGTGGCCGGAATGGCCCAGCGATCGATCTCGCGATCGAACACCGACAACGCCCCGAAGAAGAACGCGGCCATCAGCACGAAGCCCAGCACCAGTCCGAACCAGGTGTGGAGCCATGCCATGGCCTGCCTGAAGCTCTGGAACATGAAGTCCTCCTCCGCCCTAGACCAGCAACGATTGCACGAGCGAACCGGCGGCCGCCAACACGGCGCCGCCGCCGGCCAGTACCGCCCAGACCACCCATAGCCGCCGCGCGGCGAACGCCCACAGGAAAGCCACCAGGAACGCCAGCACGCCCAGCAGGCTGGCGAGGAACTCGGCGTCGTGGAAACCCATGCCGGCGGCGAACATCAGGCTCGCGCACGTGGCGATGAAGCCCCAGGCGAAGGCATAACCGCCCAGCACGGCCGCAGCCACGCGCGCGCCGAGTTGCACTCGCCGCGAGCTGCGGGACGAAGCGGGAATAGTGGCGGACATGCGGGACATGGCGTCGGCTGGTCTCTTCTGTGCGGGAAGGGCGCGGTCGGTCAGAACCGCCAGTTCAGGCTGAGCGTGTAGTTGCTGGGCGCGCCGTAATAGCCACTGTAGCGCAGCGTGTTGATGTACTTCTCATCGCCGATATTGTTGGCGTTGAAGCGCAACGTGGCATTGGGCAGGAAGTCCCAGGCGACGAAACCGTTGAGCACCGCATAGCTGCCCTGGCGCACGGTGAAGCCGTTGCTCTCCACGTTGGAGATATCGCTCTGCCAACGCCCGCCGACGCCGAAGGACAGCGCGGCGTAGGACGGCAGACGGGCGCTGAGCATCAGATTGGCGGTGCGGCGCGGCACCCAGCGGTAGGTGTCGTCGCCATCCTGGCCGGTCAGCTTCAGCGCGGTGTAGCCGAACACCATGTCCAGGTTGTCGGTGATCTTGCCGGTGGCCTCGAATTCGACGCCTTTGGATTCGACATCCACGCCGGTGTAGTAGAACTGGCCGTTGGAGTTGTAGCCCGCGCCGGTGGCCAGTCCGTCCTGCTCGGCCCTGAACACGGCCAGCGTGGTCAGCAAGCGCTTGTCCAGCCAATCGGCCTTGACGCCGAGTTCGTAGTTCGAGCCTTTGGTCGGATCCAGGTAGCGGCCGTTCTCGTCCGACTGGCTCTGCGGCTGGTAGATATCCGAATAGCTGACGTAACCCAGCACGTGCTCGCTGAAATCGAAGGTCAGGCCGGCGTACGGGCTGGTCTGGCTTTCGGTCTGATCGAAGACCACGCCGTAATTGACGCCTTCGCGGTGGTATTCGGCATAGTTGAAGCCGACCACGGCCTTGAGCCGGTCGGTCAAGGCCAGCCGGGTCGCGCCGTAGGCGCGCTTGAGGCGCTCATCCAGCGTGCTGTAGACCGAGCTGCTGCCCCATACCGGTTCCGGAATCACGTTGCCGGCCCACGGGAAGCCGGGCATCGCCAGGTAGCCGCAGACACTGTCGCCGCACATCGCCTCGGCGTATTGCCGGTTGGTGTTTTCGCTCTTGGACCAGCCCACGCCCAGCATCACTTCCTGGTCGCGGCCGAACATCTGGAAATGGCCGTTGAGCGTGGCCGAACCGAGGTCCGCCTTCAGCTCGTCCTTGCCGCCCCACGGGTAGCCGTACAGGCCCAGGTTGGTGCCCGGCTGCAGACCGGTGCCGAGTAGGTCGGTGGCGTAGAAGAGTTTCTCGTCGCTGCGGATGTCGCGGTGGTTGTAGGACAGCTTCAGCTGCCAGTCCGCGCCAAGCTGGTGGGTGTACTCGACGAATGCGGTCTGGGTGGTCGTGTCCCAGTACGTCCAGTCCTGGGTGGTCGAAGCGCTGCGGCTCCATTCGGCCTGGGTGCCGTCGCTGTACATGAAGGCCAGTGCGCCCCACATGTTGCCGTTGGTGCGGGCGTCCTGCCAGGAATAGCCCAGCGTCAACGTGCCGTTTTCGCCGATCTGGCCGTCGACCACGCCGTAGACGAAGTCGCGCTTGTCGTCCTTGCCGCGCAGGTACGAATCGCCTTCCTCGTGAGCGGCGACCACGCGCCCGGCCCAGGTGCCATCGGCGGTGAAAGGAGTCGAATAATCCACTTCGGCACGCGTGGTGCCCCACGAGCCGTAACTGATGCCGGCCGAACCCTGCGGCTCGTTGGTCGGGCGCTTGCGCACGTAGTTGATCGTGCCGGCGGCATTGCCCACGCCCGTCAGCAGACCGTTGGCGCCGCGGATCACTTCCAGCTTCTCGTAGCCGAAGGTGTCCTGCGCGCCGGTGACGATGCCCCAGCCGTTGGGCAGGCCGACGCCGTCGATCTGGGTGTTGGCGATGTCGAAGCCGCGCGCGGTGAAATTGGTGCGGTTGGTCTCCCACTCCTCCACCTGGATGCCGGTGGCCAGGCGCAGCGCCTCGTTGAGGCTGTCGGTGCCGAACTGCTCCATCTGCGCGCTGCTGACCACACTGATCGACTGCGGCGTGTCCTTGATGTCCAGGTCGAGATTGGTCGCGCCGTTGCTGACGCGGCTGGCGCGCTGGGCGACGACCAGCACCGTGTCCAGGTCGGTGGCGGTAGCGGCGCCGCCGGACTGCGCACCGTCCGTCGATGCCTCTTGCTGTTGGGCCAACGACGCGCCCGAGAATCCGGCCAAAGCCAGACAAACCGCAACCCGGAGAGCGCTTCGGGCCAACAAAGGCGAAGGGGTCTGGCTACCGCCAGAGAGCGGCAAGCGAATGGAACGCGTGGAGTGCATGGGGGTGCCTGGGGGTAAAGAAAAAGCGAGGCGCGTACTCCAATACGCCGAGCGCACGCCATCCCAACTGGGAGCGGCATGGATCGCGCGTGGCGGAGACGCTTAATGTGTGACATTAAATGCGAATGAGTCGCATTTTGCAAGTTGCGGGCGAGCTGGAATGCGCTCCGAGAGCGTCGCGCCGGCCCAATCGCATCGGCTGCCCTTGGGTTGGACAGCGAGGATTACGTGTTCGACTCGCATAAACGAACCTGACATGCAGGCAGTTGGGCGGACCGAACATCCGCTGCGTATCGGAAGCAAACACCGCCAGACGACCGCTCCAGTCCGAGCGGCTCAGGCGCCTATCTACTCCTGCCAGCGCGAATGCATCGTCGACCTCGATTCCCGGTAGCGAATCAGCCACGTAGTCAGACGAGGTCGCAGCCTCGAAGATTGCTGTCGATTGCGAGATTGAATAAAGCGAGATTTCGCACATCGCTCGCCAACGGGAGGCGAGTTCGAATCGCTCGGATATCTTGAGTTTCAAAGGAGACTTTCGGCCACCTAGCGAAGCTAACGTCCCCTTCGGCACGGCCCTGATAAGTAAACCCGACCCCGTTCTTCTGTACTAGAAGTACAGGCCTGATAAATGAACCTGACCCTGTTCTTACCCCGTTCTTGGGTCATGGGTTCTTCACCGCGGCAGTATAGTCGGCGTCCAATACCCTCGAAAGCGTGATGCGCGGCGAGCACGTGAAGCCCTGATCATGAGGTACAGGAAGGGGGAAATCACTCAGAAGAAACAGCTCGAACGGACTATCGCAAAAAAGGGCTGCTGTCTCGATAGTACTCGCACGCAGAATCATCGCAGACCTTGAGAAAAGCCCGCGTCACACCGGATCCCAACGCTCTCGATCCTTCACTTGATCGCTTCAGTCGGACTGATGCGAGCACATAGTTAAGGCCTTAAAAAGTCGTCACGTCACGACAGGAAGACGTTGCAAATCATGTGGATAGACGGACCTTCGCTAGGCTTCTTGGCCCAGACCTTGGTCATTTAGCGGCCAACTTGTCCTTTCCAAGAAAATATAAGTTGGCCGCCTATGGAAAGCATAAATTGGCCGACCCCTGGCCACCGCCTGAATCGCCCTAGTGTCCGCTTCCAGCCAGAAGAGGGCATAGCACACCAGTAGCCAAGCGTTTAGCGCTCATCGGATCAATCAAGGCTGTTGCTTTAGGCAAAGATACTGGCAACAAAAAGTTGTCGACATGCCTTAGACGAGAAAATGAATCCCTTGCCATCTGCGCTGGCGCCAAACATCTTAGACTACGTCAGTCTACCTTTGACGCAGCGATGATTTAGCTGGCACTGGAAAGTTTTACTGGCGTGCCGAACTATCGGTCGAAAGCAGACATTGTGGAAATTTCTCCTTTTCCGACCTGACAAACCATCCTCAGTAGGTACCAACAAAGTTGAGGAACCAACCTCGATGGTCGTAGTCGAGGTCGGTCATGTCGCCAGAGAAGTCGGTGAAGTTGTAACCCACACCGACACGGAAGTTGGTGTTGATAGCGCGATCCACGCCCGCCAACCAGCCGGAACGGGTACCACCATCAACATCGGTGCGCAACCATCGATACTCAGCCAATGCATCCCATTTGAACGGCAAGTGATAGCGCGCCTGAATCGCGGCGAAGTCGGCGGCGCTGTCGTACCAGGGGCCGGTACCGCGATCAATGCGAGCTTCGCCCTTGCGGTGCGCCAGCTTCCCAACGAATTCCCAATGCTGGTCAGGCTGGTAGGAACCTTCCAGTGACAGCACCTGCGAACGCTGATCGGTACCGGAATCGTCCTGGCCCAGGCTGCGCAAGTCGTACAGATAGGTGTACTTTCCCAGCAGCGCCCAGCGGGTGCTGTCATGCGGACGCCAGGCGAAACCCAGGTTGGCTTCGGTGAAGCGAGCACTGGCGGCCGGATCGTACTGGTCATCGGTATCGCTGTAGTTGATACGTGCGGCGATGCGCCAGTCTTCGTTGATGCGGTACATCAGACGATTGACGCTGGCCCACACCTCGCGCCGCTCGGCGCCGGTGTCCTTCCGGTATTCCAGACGGCTGGACCAGTCGACGTCGGCCGAACGGAAGCTGCCGCTGACGCTGGCCGCATTGCGCTTGACCGTGCCGGACTGTGCTTCCAGTTCACCGTTCTGCAGGGTGAAGCCGGTGCTCCAGCCGAGGCCCAGAGCGAAATCCATGCCGTAGGTGTGGGCGATGCCGGTTTCGTTGCCTTCCTTCAGCTGCTGGCTTTCGCTGTACAGGTTGACTTGGTTGTTGACGCGCCAGCGCTGGCCCAGGGTGATGCCGGCCGGGTCGGTGCCGCGGTTGTCGAACAACCGTTCGCTGCTGTCGGTGGACCAGGTGTATCGGCCATAGACGCTGTAGTCGTTGTTGACCTGGTAGTTGGCGTCGATACTGGTGCCGTCGCCACGGTCGCCCCAGGTGTGTTCGGCGGAAATCGTGGAGCGGTCGCCGAACAAATAGCGCGCGCCCAGGGTGTAGGCGTCGTTGTCGGCATAGCGGCCGTCGTCGTCGTCCAGCGTCTGCTGGACTACGCCGTACACTTCCAGCGATTCGATCACCCGGCGCGTGTACTGCAACGCCGCCAGCAAGCCATCGGCTTCGCTGCCGGCGACGCTTTCGCGCACGCTGCGCACTTCGCCTGTCAGGTTGTCGCTCTCGGTGATGTCCCAATCGCCCAGCAACTGCACTTGCTTCAACGACACTTCGCCCTGCTTGGTTTCGCTCGCGCGCCCGCCCAGGCGGAAGGTGCCGGTGAGCTGGCCGCTGAATTCCACGCCCTGCTCGGTCAGTTCCTGGCCCGGATCGCGCTGCACGTTGGAATAGCCCGTGCCCAGTTCGCGCCACCAGCCGCCCACGGTCCAGTCGCGCGCCGTCCAACCCAGTTCGCGGAAGTTGGCCCGCGCTTCCACGCTGAAGGCATCGCCTTCGCGATCTGCATCCAGCGCGGGATTGGCCTGGTTGAAGCTGAGACCGCCGTTGTCCGAATAGAACACCGGCGCCTGGGTGGAATCGGTCTGCGCGTATTCCATCTTCAGGTAGGTGCCGCGGCCGGCCTGCAAGGTGACGTCGCCACCGGCCAGCGTGTAGTCGTCGCCGCTGCGCTTTTCGTCCACGTAGGTCATGCCCACGCCGACATGGTCGCCGAACCACTGCTTGCCGCGCACGCCCACCGTGGCCTGGTCGGCGTCGAAGCCGGTCGGCACGTATTCGTAGTCGGCGATCAGGCGCTGTTCGTAACCCGACAGCGGCTGATCGCGGATGATCGAAACCTGATTGAGCTGGCTAAGTTGCGATAACGGGCGCGACAGGATGATACGGCCCTGCAGCGCGTCGATTTCATAATCCACGCCGCTGGTCAGGGTGACCCGGCTTTCGGCGCGGCCGGTGGTGCGGTCGCGCGTTTCAAGCACGATCTTGTCCGAACCCGGCATCAGGTCGGTGTGTTTGAGGTAATAGACGCTGCCGCCGGTGCCCAGCAATTCGGTGTGGCCCAACGCGGTCTGGGTTTCCGAACCGAACACGCGCCACAGGCTCTTCGGGTCGCCCCAGGGGTTGGCGTCTTCGCTGCGCCAGGCCAGTGCGGCGCCGTACAGGCTGCGCGAATAGGGCGACAGCTCGGTACCGGTCAGGCCGGTATCGTAATTGCCCCACAGCAGCTGGTTCCAGCCCCAGTCCATGCGCAGGTACAACCGACCCATGCTGTCGACATCACGATAGGTGGTGGAGTCGTCGCCGTAGACGGGATAGTACATATCCGGGTCCAGGCGACGGAACACGTCTTGCGGGTCCTTGTCGAGGAATCCGGTGAACAGGTCGCCGATTTCCTTCTCGCCGGTGTCGGCCTGGGCGGTGAACAGGAATTTGTTCTTGGCCTTGGCCTTCATGTAGAACGCCAAGCGGCCGTCAAGCAGGAAGTCGTCGTAGTTGGGATCGCCGAGCGCCAGCGCAGTGACGTTGCCGCCGACTTTGCTGTCCGAAGCGGTGACATCGGCCAAGCCGACGCCGTAGAAGTACTTACCGGTGACGTCGATCTGCAGCGGATAGCGGATCGCCGGCTCGCCAGCGCCGTCGCCCAGCGCCAGGTCCAGCGTGTGCTGGCCGGTGGGCAGCAGGAATTCGGCGACGAACTTGCGCTCCAGATCCACCGGATAGGCTTGGCCGTTGATCTCCAGCAGCTGGCCTTCGGGGATGTCCTGGCCCAGCACGCGCACGCGCGAGCCGAACAGCGGAATGTTCTGCTGGCGCAGCTGGCTGTTGCCGAAGATGGTGTCCTGCACCAGCTTGGCCTGCGCGGCTTCGCCGGTCAGCAACGCGTCGGCGCTGCCGGCTAGGTTGCTGCTGAGCTGGGTCAGGTTGCGCGCGTAGTCGGCCGGGCGCAGCAGCGACAGCGGGCGCGCCTTGGTTTCGTCGACGTGGCCCTGCTTGTCGTAGGCGCGCAGCACGTAGATCAGTTCGTCGCCGACGCGCAGCGGTCGTCCGTCGGCCACAGCGCCGTCCCAGGTCGCCTGGATCACATTGCCGACTTGCGGCTTCAGCGTAGCCAACGGTAAGACCAGATCCGTATCGGTGCCGCGGTAGATCGACAGTTCCAGATGGTCGATAAAGCGTGCGTAGTTGGTATAGACGCTGAACTGCACCGGTTCGGTGAGTTTTCCATCTGCCACTGGCGCGGCAGTACCGGCGCCGGCATTCAGCACCGGTGCGACCATGGCCGGATCCTCGATCGCCCAGATCATGCCGCCATTGGGCAGGTCGTAGGCAAAGCGGCCGACCGCGCGCGCGACTTTCTGTCCGCCGTCGGACGATTGCGGCGGCAACGCCATGTCGACGCGGCGATTGTCCTGCAGCGCGGCGGGCGAATCGCCCAGCGCGCGCGGGTCGCGCTTGCCTTCGGTGCGGATGCGTACCAGGGCGCCCTGGGCATCGTTGCAACCGGCATCGTCGCACTTCAGCTCCGCATCGGCGGTCTGCGCCAGGACCATCGGGGCGACGGCGGCGAGGCTACCGGCCAGCACTAGGTGAAGGGCGCGGGTCAACGTGGTGGTTGCGAATTGCGGGGCGCGGCCGTTACGGAAGCGCGAGGTGTGGTTGGTCTTCATAATGTGGTGTTCCTTCACTGGCCGCGCGCGGATTCGTAAGGCGCGTCGGCGCTGGATGTCGGCAGGTACTCGACCTTGAGCGTGGCTCGCCGTCCTGGCGACAGTTGCCGGCTGATGGCCTGGTAGACCGCTTCGGCACGGCGCTTGCCCAAGGCCAGGTTGTAGGCGTCGGATGCGCGCTTGTCGGTGTGTCCGGTGATCAGCAGTTCGCTGACCTTGCCGGCCTCGATTTCGGCGGCGACCTTGTCGATCACCGACGCGTACGCCGGCTTGACCGTGCTCTTGTCGGTATCGAAGAAAACTTCGCCCAGGCTGATGCGGCTGCCGTAGGTCAGGACTTCGGCACCATCGGTCTCGCCGCGCACCTTGACCTGCACGCGCTTGCCGATGTCCGTTGGCAGCTGCGTCAGCAATGCTTCTCGCACGGCCTTGGCGCGAGCTAGCGCGAGCTCAGGTGTGCCACCGAAGCCCGCGATCTCCACTTCACCGCCGTCATGCTTGCGCACTTCGCCGACCATGTGCTCAATCACCGGTGCGTACTGCGGACGAACGACTGCACTGTTGGCCTCGAATACCACTTCGCCCAGGCTCATCTCCAGCGTCTTCTCGCCACCCTCGATGATCTGTTCCGGCACCTTCACGCCGAAGTCGAAACGCGCCATCACACCTGGGGTAACGCGCTTCACGCGAGGGTTCTCGGTGGTGAAGGTACTGCCGCGCGGCAAGGTGGCGGTATCGATCTTCATCACGAAGTTGGAACCGCGTGCGTAGTGGCTCGGCGTGATGCCTTCCAGATGGAAGCGTCCGTAACCGTCGGTCTCGACCAGAAAGCCTTCGACCGTGCCGATGCGCACGCCCGGGATGCCACGCTCGTCGGTACCGGCGTTGCTGATCACGTAATCCACACGGAATTCTCCGTCGACCGGCGTGACCTTGCGCTCGACGCGGATGTCCTGCGCGGTCAGGCCCTTGGCAGCGTCGCCGCTACGTTCGGTGCTGACCTTACCGGCCGCGTCCATGCGCACGGTGCTGCCCTCGTCGGTGAGCAAGGTGAAGCCTCCGGAGAAACGGGCTTCGCGCAGACGCTGCGAGATGACGATGCGATTCGCGTCCTCGGCCTCCGCGGCGGTGTTGCGTCCGTCCAGCGTGCCCAGCTTCAGACCGTGGTTCAGCGGCGCGCTGGCATCGGCCTGCGGCTGCGGGCCCTGGCCGTAGTCGACGGTCGTAGAGCCGGCCACATAGACCGATTCGTCGATGCCGCCGCTGACCTGCAGGCCAGTGGCTTTGGCGCTGTCCTGCCAAGCGTCGCCGTCGCGGTCGTTGAACACCGTACCGATGATCAGCGACTGCTCCAGCAATGGATCGGACGTGCTGGTCACCGTGGCGCTGGCCTCGTTGCTGATCGGCACTTCGTTCGACAGCACGACCGCGGTGTTGGTGTGCGCGCCCGGCAGGGTGCCGGCACCCACGGCCATCAGGTAGGTGATGGTGGCGGTATCGCCGCGGTTGACGTCGACATCGGCGATCCGCACCGGCGAGGCGGAGATCAGCGTGCCATTGTTGTCCTGGTCGAGCACACGCAGCGAGCCAGGCACCAGGGTAAAGCCGTTCGGCGGCAGGTCCTGCACGGTCGCATCGACCACGTCGATGTCGCCGATGTTCTCGATGGTCAGCGTGTACTGGACCAGATCGCCGATTACCACGGTACGCACCGAGGCCTTCTTGCTCAGGCGCAGCAACAGGTCCTGGGTGTATTCCAGACTTTCCACCGCTTCGTTGGAACGCAGGCCCAGCATGTCGGCGATGGTGTAGCGGATCGGCGTCGGATTGCCGCTGAAGCCGGCTTCCGGGGTGAAGGTGATTTCGCCGGTAGCCGGGTTCACCGACCAGGTGCCTTCGCCGGCGACCGGCAGCGACACATTCGGGGCCGAAGTACCGACGATCCACACACTGGTCGGATCCAGCGGCGCGGTGGCCGGCTGGTCGTTACCCGGCGTGGGTAGAGTGACCGCCAGACCCACCTGATTCACGCCGCCATCGTCGTCGATCGCGGTTGGACCACGGGCTACCGGCGTTTCCACGCACGGCTGTGTGGCGCAGGGCCGGCCATCGACAGTGACGTTGTTGGCAATGCTAGCGACGCCGGCCGGCAACGGCGTCGGCACTTGCAGCACGACCTGCAGAACCACGGTCTGGCCGGGTTCGAGATTGATCGTCCAATTCACCAGGCCATTAGCGTAGGTACCGCCGTTGTCGGCCGAAACGAAAGTAGAGTTGGCCGGCAGAGTGTCGATGACCGGCAC
This sequence comes from Pseudoxanthomonas sp., assembly GCA_036383995.1. GTDB lineage: Bacteria > Pseudomonadota > Gammaproteobacteria > Xanthomonadales > Xanthomonadaceae > Pseudoxanthomonas_A. Next base: position 77,489 of record DASVNG010000048.1, on the reverse strand, counting down.
ATCCACCGCACGATCGGTACCGTTGTTCTGCACGGTGATCGCATAGGTCAATTGCTCGCCCGGTTCGACCACATTCGCGTAGCTGCCGCTTTCCGCGGACAAGGTCTTGTTGAATGACAGTTCAGGACGGCCGACAGGCGTATCCACGCACGGTGTAGTAGCGCAGCCTTCACCATTGACGGTGGCATTATTGGCGATGGAGATGACGCCAGACGGGATCGGATCGTCTACGCGGAACATCACGCTGAGCACGATCTGGCTGTTGCCGGCCACATCAACCGTCCATTCCACCTGGTTGCCGCTGAGCGTGCCGCCGTTGTCGGCGCTCACGAAGGTCGTGTTAGCCGGCACCACGTCGATAACCGGCACGGCGGTGGCATCAGTGGGACTGCCGTTGTTGATGGTCAGCGTGTAGGTAAGTTCCTCACCAGCCTGGGCGATGTTGTTTACCGTAATGCTTTCACCAGCCAGCGCCTTGACGAAGCTCAGCTCAGCCGGAACGACCACCTCCACTACGTCTTGCGCGCCCGTGGTATTGCAGGTGACGCTGTTGCCGTCATTGCCGGTCGCCGCGGCGGTGCTGCCTGCCACCGGCGGAGCGGCGGTGAGATCGCATGCAGGCAGGATGTTGGTGTAGGTTCCAACTGTGGTCGCGGTGACATCCACCGTGATCTCGCAGAACGCGTTGCCGGCAAGCGTGCCGCCACTCCAGGTGACTACGCTCGCGCCAGCGGTCGCCGTCACCGTCCCGGTGCCACAAGCGCCATTGGTCGCTAGGTTGACCGGATTGCCGAGAGTCATGCCCGCAGGCAGGTTGTCGACGAACACGACATTGGTTAGTGGTGTACCGCCAGTGGCCGGATTGGTGACGCGCATGGTCAGCTGGGTGGTCTCGCCCGAGGCGAAGCTGTCGTCGGCGAACGACTTGGCGACCGTGGGACCGTTGATGACGGTCAGATCGTCGGTCGCATTGACCGTGCGGATGCCGCCCTGATCGCTGCCGACCTGGTTGGAAGCGATGGTGTTGGTCCACGTACCCGGTAGAAGCGAGGTGACCTGGATGCGGAAGCGGCACCGCTCGTTCGCGCCCAGGTTCAGCCCGGTAGCCGTGATGGTGTTGCTGCCGGGCGCGGCACCGACATTCAAGCCCGGACAAGCATCCATCGGCGTGATGACCAGCGGATCGGCCACCGACACCTGCGTAGGCATGGTGTCTTGCACATGGATGCTGGTGGCAAAATCGCTATTGGCGTTCAGCACTTCTATTTCCAACTCGGAAATACCACCCACGGGAATCACGTCCGGAATGAAGCGCTTGGACACAGCCGCGTTCGGAAGTACCACCAGCGTGGCGCTGTAAGGATTGCCGTTGATGGCGCCGTTGTTGGATGTAACGTCGCCCACCGCAATGGTGTTGACCAGGTTGTCGCTGATCAGCGCGCGCACGGTGATCGTCACGGTACAAGTACTCATTGCGCCAGCAGGCGCCCCGCTTCCATTGCTGCCATATAAGCCGGCATTGGCTAGGGTGAAGTTGCTCGAACCCGCGTTGGCTGTCACCGTGGCGGGCGTACCACCGCTCAGGCCATCGACCGTGCAAGTCGTGCCTATGTTCGCAGGATCGGCAACCTCCATGCCTGCTGGCATGTTGTCGGTGACGCGAATGCCATTGACGAGCCAGCCCGCCGCATTAGGATTGTCGATGGTGATTGTTAGTTCGGAGGTTTCGCCGCCATCGATCGTGGCAGGCGAGAACGCCTTGCCGACACTTAGGTTGACCGCACGCACACGGACGGGAGCATCGGCATTGCTGTTGTTGCTGACGTCGGCACCGCTGATGGTGCCGGTGACGGTGCCTGCGGCCAGCCGGTTCAAGAAATCCTGGTTGCCGTCCACCGCATCGGTGACCACTACGTCCACACCAATCTCGCACAGGCCCGCCACGCCGCCGACCGAGCCGGCCAACACTGCGCCTCCCGTCAGGCTGACCGAACTGGAACCCGCCGCCGCCGTGACTGTGCCGCCACAGGTGTTGGTCAGGTTGGGCGCGGGGGCGACCAGCACCTCGACACCCGCGCCTGCCGACGGCAGGTTGTCGATGAAGGACAAATTGGTAATCGGGGCTTGATCGTTGCTGTTGCTCAGGCGGATGGTCAACCGCGATACACCGCCATGTGACACCACTAGCGGGCTGAACGACTTGGCCGCCGACAGCGGGCTGAGGTAGGTGAAATTGGCGGTGACCTGGCGATTCAATCCCTGGCGGACGGTTCCGGCGGCATCGGTCGCCCGGCGTCCCGTGCCCTGGTCAATGGGAATCGTGTTGACATGGGTACCGGGAACGTCGCCTTCCACATCGAATTCAACCACGCATGCGGCGTTCGGCCATCCGGAAGAATTGCCTTCGTAGGTACCGCTTCGTGCATTGATGGTCAGGTTGGCCAAGGTGAAGCCATTGCCTCCTGCCGACGGCGTGGCCGTCGCGCCCGCACCGCAATCCTGGAAGGTGACGTTGCCACCCACCGACGCAAGCACCACGTCGCTGGGATTTCCTTGCGTGGTGTCAGCCTGGAACGTGTCGGGCATCGTGAAGGCCACGATGTCCTCGCTCTCGGGAGTCATCAGGGTGATGCGCCCTCGCACCACCGTGCCGGTATCGACGTTGTTGGACAGATACTGCTTCGCCAAGCCGACGACCATCGTGTCGCCGCCGGCATTGCGCAGGGTGACGATGTCGCTGGCAGGCGGACACGTGAATGCATTGCCATCATCCACATTTCCGCTGCAACTGCCGGTGGTGTTGGTGTGCGTAAAATCGGCCGTGCCATTCTGGCTGCTGCGCACGCGGATGCGCACGACACAGGCGCCGCTTGCGACAATGTTGCCGCCACTGAGGCTGAAGCCGGTGGCCAGCGCATTCGCGGTCACCGTGCCGCCGCAGGTGTTCTCCGTGACCTGGGGTGCGATCTCCGACACCACCAGATCCGGCGTGCCGTTGCCGTTGCTGTCCGCGAAAGTATCGGTCACGGCCATCCCGCTGATCACCGACGACGTGTTGTTCCTGAAAGTGAGCGTCAGGATGAACGGATTGGGGTAGATGGCCTCGTCGACGTCGAACGCCTTTGTCATCGTCACCGCACTGTCCTGCACGGCGAGATTAGCCCCGATGTTGCCCGTGTTGCCCAGGCCAGGGTGGGAGCCGACGCTGATCGCGCCGGCGGGCAAGGTATTGGTGTAGGTGGCCGCCTGCGTTGCGGTGAAACTCACCGTGACCGTACAGAAACTTCCAGCCGGGATGGCGCCGCCACTCAGGCCGACGGCACCGCCGCCGATGCTGGCCGTGCCACCGCAGGTGTTGTCGGTGATGGCCACCGGCGTCAGACTGCCGCCTGCAGGCGTGGACGTGATGTTGCCGCCACCGGCCAGGTTGTCCGAGAACGCCACGCCGCTGATGGCGAACGCATTGGGATTGTTGATGCGAATGGTGAAGCTACCGGTTTCGCCCAGCGCCATGGTCGAAGGCGTGAAGGCCTTGTTGCCGGTGACCGGCGCATCGACGCTCGCGGTCACTGTCAGACTGCTGGTGGCCGGATTGGCATTGGCGGTGGGATTGCCGTTGACCGCGCCGGTGGCGCCACCGCTGGCGATGGTATTGGTGTACGTGCCCGTCGCGGGCGCGGTGACATTGACCACGATAGTGCAACTGCTGGCGCCGCTTGCCGTCGCGGCAGGCACCGTGCCGCCGATCAGGGACAATGACGTACCCGACGCACCTAGTGTGCCGCCGCAGGCGTTGCTTACCACGCCAGTCCAGGTGAGACCGGCCGGCATGTTGTCGGTGAGCGATACATCCGTCTGCGGGCCTGCTGTGTCTGTGTTGTACAGCGTCACGGTCATCTGCGCCGTCGCGCCCGCTGACATCGTCACGGGATCGAACGCCTTGTTCACCCGCAGGGTATTGTTCTGAGCAAGAGCCGAACCGGTGACAAACCACATCGCTGTCAGAAGCAGGGAGGCGAAGAGTCGGCCGGTAAAGGCTGTGCGGCTCGACCGCACCGACCTGGTGGATCTTGCGGAGATGACACTGCGTTGCCGCGGCAAAAGTTGATCTGACCTCTTATTCACAGTGACACTTCCCTCTTAATTCCTTTTGATCAATGCCGCACGCAGAAATTCGCGCGCGCACTCGCCCCAGAGAGCGCGCGCGCCCTCTGAATGTGTTGTCCCAGCAATCCCCTTTTTGGGCTCGCTCCTTCAGCGCCTCTTATTGACTGATCTGATGGAGGAATATCTGGCCGTGCGTAATGTGACCGATATCTAAGTCTGAAGACACTCGTAAATTGCGAACATTACGTTCGCGATTTACGAACACTTGCCGATGGATCATCAATGTTTTTATTTTTTGTTAGGTACATCTCAAACTCAGATCCGTCTTTCGTAGCATCAACGCACATAGAATTCATAAATAACAAAGCCGCAAGTAGTTAGCATTGACTCCAGCCTAATTCCATTTTTCGTCCTACGTTGCGATCATGGAAAGCATTATAAAAACGGGCTTTCCATGGCTTTTTTTGCAAATTTATAGGTGCACTTCTGCTTATCTCACTATGTTTAATAACGCCCTCATCAAGCACTCTATCTTCTACATCACCATGAACAATCGCTTGACAGAAATCGTCGATTTCCGGGTCACTACCCTGCGGAAGTTTTACGCAGCACACAATCACTCCAGGAGTACGTTCCTCTCCTCCTTCCTTCGTGCGTGGATCTGAAGCGTCTTCCCGAGTCGCTTGTTGAGTTGTTTTGCGACGGAATTGAGCTATGCCTTCGAGACACCGGACAGATCTAATGCCTGGAAAATATTGCCTCAGCGGCTAATTGTTGTTTCCGCTATTCATGCGCATAAGGTTTAGCGCTTTCGTGCGCTACCTTTGAACCTATATGGATTCGAAGCACAAACCAAGCGCTGCAAGAATTTTTTGCCTGCGCCACTTCAGAGAAAAAGAAGACCCATCAGCACCATGCGCACAAACCCCGGCCGAGGCCGGGGTCTATGACAGTGCTACGCGGAATGCCGTTTATTGACGGGCCACGAGGGTTACGCCCGAATAAGCAGCCGCGCCCTTCAGCTTGATGTAGTACGTACCGACTCTGGGCGCGGTGACGCGCACCGTTTCGCTGTTGCCAGGACGCACCGAACTGAAGTCGTAGTCGGTGGTGGTGGGCTCCTCCTCAAAGCTCACGTACACCGACACATTGCCGGTACCACCCAGGGTCAGGATATTGAGCACGCTGCCGGATGTCGCCTCGAAGCTGTATAGCGCTTCGCTGCCGGCCGTGCCGCTCAAGCCGGTTACGCTTGTTTTGTTGACCAACGCGATGGCTACCGGACTGCACGGTCCCGCCGTGGGATCGCAGGGCTCTTCCAACGCTTTTTCCAGCGCCGCCACCGGATTGACGATGCCGGTTCCGATCGGCGTGCTGGCCAAAGGCGTGACTGGGAATACGCGCGCGGTGGTCTTCAGAAGCGTTTCCAATTCGGCTGGCGGCAATGGATTCTTGCCGTTCGCCACCAAGGCACTTTGCACTAGAGCCGCCACGGCAGCTACATGTGGCGATGCCATTGAGGTGCCTGTCATACCTATGTAGGAATAGGTACCGGACGTATTGGTTGTCGTACCGTCATACCACGCCTGCCAGATGAAACCGTTGGGAACGCCTTCCGTACCCGCACCACCCGGTGCGGAAAGATCGACCGCATTGCCATAGTTGCTGTAGGAAGCCTTCTGGCCGGTGTAGCCCGTGGCGCCTACAGCGACCACATTGTTGCAACTGGACGGCGAATAGCCGGAGGCGTTGGCACCGTCATTACCCGCCGCTACGACCACCAGGCTACCGTTGGCGGTGGCGACGTCGATAGCGTCCTGGTAGAACTCGCGTGCCGCGCAGCCACCGCTGCCGCCCAAGCTCATGTTGATGACCTCCGCCGGGTTGGTGTTGTCCGGTACGCCATCCACATGGCCGCCGGAAGCCCAGACGATGGCATCGGCGATGTCGTCTTCCCAGCCACCGCAATGACCCAGCACACGCACTGGCAACACTGTGGCGTTGTAGGCCACGCCCGCCATGCCCAAGGCATTGTTGGTAGCCTCGGCGACAGTGCCAGCCACGTGTGAGCCATGCCAACTGCTCTCCCTGGCCACCCAGCCGGTGTAACACTGGTCGGCCGTAGTCCAGTCACCCAAGTCCTCCGCGCCCGCTACGCGGCCATCGCCGGCACGGCCGGAAGTTGCTGCGTCGGAGATGAAGTCATAACCCGGCAACAGGTTGACCGGTTTGTCGGGATGGCCCGTCAGGATGCCAGTATCCAGTACCGCCACAACCACGCCGGCACCGGTCGAGTAGTCCCACGCGCCGGGGGCATTGATGCCACCCGTGGTGTTCTGCAGATGCCACTGGTAACCGGCGTAGTAGGTGTCGTTGGGCGCCGGCGCCATCGGGTAGGCGCGATGCACCACATTCACATAGGCCACTGACGGATCGGCGGCGATCTCGGCGATCAGTTTGGTCTGCTCAGCCGCATTGAGCTTGCGCGACAGCTTGATCACGTCCGCACCCACACCCATCCTGCGTACATGGGTGGCACCCAGCGGCACTGCGGCAGTACGCAAGGTGGCGGAGGCGGCTTTCTGCTGCACGCCCACGCGGCTGGCAGCCGAGGTCACTTTGTAGATTTTGGTAGCGCGGTCCTGCGGGGCGACCGTGCCGGTCTTGTAGCGCACGACGATGCGGTCGCTGGCGGTGGCGGTATCCTTGATCGAGATGGGCGCTTTCCTGGTAACCACTGGAACACCCGCAGCGAACGCGGAAGGCGTGCCGGCAACCACCATCAATACCGCTGCTGCCACTGCCGCGCTGATCTTGTTCTTCTTCACCACTGTGGAAATCCTCGATGTGATAGTTCGAATGGAAAATTGATTGAAATCGTGTGAGTGTCTCTGGGTGCGATGCTCTTGCTTGCGGGAAGGGCAATCGCGGGCAGGCCCGCTCCCACGGGGAGCGGGCCTTTGCTCAGTTACCAGCCGAAGCCCGCGCCAACGCCCACCGAGGTGTCGTCGCTGCTGAACGCACCGCCGATGGTCACCGTGGCCCGGTCGCTGATGGCGCGCTGGTAGCCCAACGACACCGCCGTCTCCCCGCCCTGGAAGCCCACGCCCACGCCCACGCGGTTCTGGGTGCGGATGCCGGCCACGCTGGTGGACATGTTCAACATGGCCGCGCTCATCGCGCCCTGGCGGTCGATGCGCTTGTCCAACTTGTCCAGGCTGCGGTTCACGTCGTCTTTGAAGCTCACCAAATCGTCATCCCAAGCCGCAAACCGTGCATCGGTGTAGTCATTGGCTGCAGTCAGGGTTTCGGTAGCGGTTCGGTCGGTGTAGTCATTGGCTGCAGCCAGGGTTTCGGCATCGCCCGCATTTACCTGGCCTACGTTGGCCGCATCGGTATCGGCAGTGCCGGCTGCCACGTTGGAAATGGTGGTCCCCTCGCTGCCGCCCAAGGTGATGCTGCCGTGGGTTTCATCGTCGTATTGCACCGCATTGGCGACCGCGCCCTCCACGGTGGTCACCCGCCCATCCAGTTCGGCGACATCGCCTTCCACCGTGGTCACCCGGCCGTCCAGAACGGCGACGTCACCTTCCACGGTAGTCACGCGATCCCCCAGTTCGGTGATGGCGGTGGTAACCGAGCCTATCTGCGTATCGGTGTAATCGTTGGCCGCCTGCACACCTGCGTTCAACTGGTCGACATTGACCGCATCGGTGCCGGCGATGCCTGGAGCCACGCCCGTGATCGTACGACCGCCGATGTTCACTTCGCCGGTGGAATCACTGCTTCCCACATAGGCGGCGTCGTAACCCGATTGCGCACCTACCGTGGTGGCCGAACCCGCGCCCAGCGCCACGCTGTTGGCATGGATGACCGAGGCACCTGCGCCCAAGGCCAGACCGTTGTCGCCGGTGACGCTGGCCCCACTGCCAATGGCTGCGCTGTTTGCTCCATCGGCCGTGGCGCCATTACCCTGGGCGAGCGCATTGTCGCCGGTGGCCAACGCCGCCGTACCTACCGCTATGCTATTCAGGCCCAGGGCCTGTGCACCGTAGCCCACAGCATAGGCACCATCGGCACTGGCCACGCTGTCAACGCCGATAGCGACGGCGTTGATGCCGGTGGCGCCGAGGTTGTCGAAGTTGCCGCCAGCCACGCCATCGTCGTTGACGCTGAAATAGTGGATTTCGCTAGCCTCCACTGCATCGGCCAAAGCTGTCAGCTGCGACACGTTGACCGCATCGGTCAACTCGGTGCCCGCCGCCACATTGGTAATTTGACGGTCGAATGCGGCGATCGTGGGCAGTGATCCGTCCAGCGAGGGCGACCAGTCCGCCGCCGCACCCACTGAAACGGTGTTAGGGCGGTCCGCATACGATCCATAGCCCAAAGCCACGCTGTTGGTGGCCGTGTCCTGCACCCAAGCATTGGCACCCAGCGACGTGGCTTGATCGGCATTACCGAAGCTGTTGTAGCCTAGCGTGGTGCCGTAGGCGCCGATGGCCCACGATTCCGAACCCACAGCCGTGGTGTAATCGCCCACCAGGGTGCTGTCCCAGTAACTGCCCGCCAACGCGCCCGAACCGAGCGCAGTGCTGTAGGCGCCACTGGCTGTGGCTGAGCTCCAAGAGCCGTCCGACATGCCACCCAGAGCAGTGCTGTAGTTACCAGTGGCATAGGCGCCGCTGCCTACCGCCGTACCCTGCGAGGACTGGTAGTACGGGTCGCTGCCATCCGTCGGGTAGATCCACGTGCCAGTCTGGGCATTGGCACCGATGGCAACAGCGCCGTCGCCGGCGTAGGCAGCGTTGCCCACAGCAGTGCCGCTGAATCCGGCATAGGCACTATTACCAACGACCGTACCACTGTAATCGGCGTACGAGAATGCGCCCAGTGCCACGGCGAAATAACCCGCCTCGGAATACCCGCCCAGAGCGACCGAATCCCAACCTGTGGTCAGGCTGCTCCAGCCGATAGCCACCGAGTCGAAGCCGTTGCTGACCGCGCCGGAACCGATAGCAGTACTGAACGCACCGTTGGCCGTGGCGCTAGTGCCGATGGCGATGGCATCGGTGCGGGTGGCCTGAGCGTTGGTGCCAGCGGCGATGCTGAAATCGCCCGTTGCCAGCGAAGCCGATCCCAAGGCCGTGGAAGCTATGCCTGTTGCTGTCGCTGCCGCCCCTTCCGTCACGATCACATCAATGACGTTGCCATCGCCGTCGTATACGTTTGTCTCGTAATAAAGTTGGCCACCGATCGCAGTGCTGGAAGAGCCTGTGGCGGAACTGTTGAAGCCAACGGCCGTGGCGTTGGTTGCCCATGCATTGGCGCCGCTGCCAAATACCGAAGCACCATTACCGATGGCGTTGGTGGCATCGCCCACGGCCGTGGCGTTCAAGCCCTCGGCGTACGCGCCTGGATCGGCATCCGGATCGGCCGGATCGTAGTTGCCTGTGGCCGCAACGTACCTGCCACTGGCCGTCGCGGCGCTCAATTGATCCAGATTGACCGCATCGGTGCCCTCGGTGCCCGCCGCCACGTTGGCGATCTGGCGCTCACTACCCAGGCTGCCTACTGACACAGTGTTTTCGCGGTCGGCCACGCTCCCGGCGCCCAGTGCCACGCTGTTGTAGCCATGGGCTTCAGCCCCGAAACCGATCGCGGTGCTGAGCTCGCCATCAGCCCAGGTAAATGCACCCAGCGCGGTATCGCCTGCGGCATCGGCCTCGGCCCAGGTGCCCACCGCCGTACTCATCTCTTCCAGCGCTTGTGCGGCAGCGCCCAGCGCCGTGGCGCCAGTGCCGATCGCAGCTGTCTCAACGTACCCCACGCCGGCACCCAGGTAGCTGCCGATATCGAACCGCCCGCCTAGCCCCGTGGCGCCGTCACCAATGGCATAGCTGAAGGCGCCCACCGCCACCGCGGCTTCACCATCGGCGGTAGCGGTGCGGCCCACCGCCGTGGCGCCATAGCCGTTGTAGCCGACAAAGGCCTCAGCGCCCAACGCGGTGCCGCCGTCGGCATGTACCTCGCTCAAGGTGCCCAGTGCCGTGCCGGCGCCCGTCGCGGTTTCCACATAGGCCATATTGCCGATGGCCGTGTCGCCCAGACCGAAGGCCATAGCGCTCTGGCCAACCACAGTGGTGGCATCGTTAAACGCTCCTGCGCCCTGGCCCACGGCCACTGCGCCCAGGCCGAAGGACATGCTGTCCGCACCCACCGCCACCGCACTGCCGGCTGTGGCCTGGGCGTTGGCGCCGATGGCCACGGCATTGGCGCCGGAAGCGACAACGCCCTGTCCGCAGGCCACTTCGTCGCCCGTGCCGGAGGGGGTTCCCACCGGCAGGCCGGTCACCGGGTCGTAGCACACGGCATCGGCGGCAAGGGCTTTGCCAGACAGACCACCCAGCGCCAGTAATGCGGCCACCGCCAGCGTATGCATACGCAGCGGCGATGTCATCGCCGTGCCTGTCGCGCCGGCCTTATTGCTACTTGCGAGTTCCGAGGCCACCACCAGTTGGCCCAACGACTTGTTCCACACCTTGCTGAAAATCTTGTTCAAAGCGCTATCCCCGAAAAGTTGCAAGTGGTTGAAGAGACGCCCGTGCAGGAGCACCTGCCGGATTGCCGTTATGGGTATCGCCAGACGGGGAGAATTGCGTTGCGCCGGAGGCCTGCATGCACGTCCGTGTGACCGTTGCCACCGGTAACCCCCTGTTAACCGATGGCCCAACATTGGGCCGCGCATCGCGGCATGTCACGCACGCTCAATCACTGTTTTTTCGTGTTTATTTCCAATAATCACGCATATTTCATATGCTCACCGTACTTGTCCCCATCACAACGGTCGAGTGATGCACGGCACACTGCAATGTCGATGAAAAAAAGCGCCCACAGGTCGGGGCTATACCCCCGGCGCAAGGCCGATCGCGCCCCTCTCTCCCTATCCCCCAAGAGAAGAGTGGCGCTAACAGGCACGCCGCGTACCGAAATCCGGATACTTGATTTGGTGCCCGCGCGTCGCAGGCATAGCCCCGACCCGCGCGGTGCTGCACTATGACCACGATACGGAACACCCCTCTGAAGTGGTTGATGCAAGCACCTGTAACGGACCCCGTCGACCGCCGCAATGCACCGTTCGTGCAGGTGCTGCTGATCCTCATCGGCATCCTGGTGCCGTTGAACAAGGCTTATTACCTGTATGCGGTGCTGTCGCGGAATGGCGCTTCGGTGTCGCCCGGGCTGGCGGTGGATCTGGTCACCGACGTACTGATCGCCGCGGCGGCCTGGAGCGGCGTGTGGCTGATCCGGCAAGGTCGCTTCCGCCAAGGCGTGATGCTTTTCTTGGGCGTGCTGTTGCTGTGCATGGCGGTGGCCTATGCCAGCATAGGCATGGGCGCGAACAATCTGACTTTCGATCCGATTCCGCTGCTGATCCTGGCTATCGCCGGGCTAGTGCTGGGCCGTCGCATGCTGTGGACGGCGCTGGCCGTGTTGCTATCGATACTGGCGCTTTGCCTGCTGCTTGGCATCTGGGCGGTACAGGCCGAAGGCGCGGCCGCTGCGATGGCCGGCAAGCTTCTTTCGATGGCAGTCATCTATCTGCTGATCACGATCCTGCTTGATCGCACAGTCGCTGCGCTAAGAAACAGTCTGGCTGAGTCGGAAGCCCAACGCGGCGAACTCATGCTGGTCAACATGCGTCTTCAGCACGAGATAGCCGAACGCGATCGAGCACGTGAGCAACTGATCCACGCACAAAAAATCGAGGCAGTCGGACGATTGGCTAGCGGCGTGGCGCACGATTTCGACAACATTCTATCCGTCGTGCTTGGCCATGCCATGCGGCGCGAACGAATAGCCGATCAGGGGAAGCAGGCGCTTGTGAACGCACTGGAGGACGTGGAACTAGCGGCACGACGCGGGTTGTCTGTCAACCGAAAGCTACTGAATCTCAGCCGACAGGAAGTCTCGGATCCTAGTGTATTCGACATGATGCAGGTATTGTCCGAAACACTGCCAATGCTTAAGCAACTTTTCAATGACGATGTTCGAATAGAACTTGAGGAAGCCCCCACTCCGCTTCCCATATTTTTCGACCGCGAACGTTTCGAACTTATCCTTCTGAACATAGCTTCGAATGCGTGCGATGCCATGCCAGAGGGCGGGCGATTCCATCTCACTGCAATCAAGACGAAAGATGAACGCCATGCAGAACTGATGTTGACGGATACGGGTAGCGGCATGCCCGCATCGGTGCGCGATCGTGTGTTCGATCCCTTCTTCACCACCAAGCCTAGCGGTAGCGGCACAGGACTTGGACTTTCAATGGTCCACGACATGGTAGTAGATGCCGGTGGAAGCATCCGGGTTGATAGCGAGCCGGGTGTGGGCTGCACCATTTGTATAACGCTTCCCCTCGCTTAGCCACGATCGCTTAAACCGCCAACAGGTACCCTACCCCCCGCGCAGCCAGCAACGGCAATGGATGCAATTCGTCCGATATCGCTGCGGCTTTTCGGCGCAATCGATGCACCACCATTTCCAATCGATGCGTATCAAATTCCAGCGCGTCTTCAGAGAGCGCGGCGATAAGAACCTCTCGTTCCACAGGCTCTCCTCGAGATGCTTCAAGCCGCATCATCAGGTTGCGTTCCGGACTGGTCAGTGCCAGCACACCACCCGACGGCGAGGAGAGGCACCAGCCGTCATTGGCCAGCCGCCACCCCTGCTGCTGCACCGGTGATGCATTCGAGGATGTCAAGACTGGCTCGGAGCCATGGATTTCTATGCGCCTAGCCAGGCTCCGCAACGTCACGGCCAAGACCTCGTCGTCGACCGGTTTTGAGAGATAGGCATCGGCGCCGTCGTACAACGCTCTGACATGATCCTGTCGACCGCGGTTTCCGGTGAGCATGACAATGATCAAACTATCGGAAACACTTCTCAGGTGGCGGGCCGCGCTCAATCCACTTTCTCCCGGCAAGCCGATATCGAGAACGACGATATCGAAATGGCTTGCCAACATACGCCGGTACAGCGAAGAAGCAGAATCGAACCCTTCAACATCGAAACCATAGTCGATCAGGCTCGGGAGCAATACTCTTTCGCGAAGTATCTCATCGTCCTCCACCAGGGCAACTCGTAGCGCCACTCTGGGATCTCCCATTTTCCACCTTGGTTTATCTGGATTGTTTGTAAGTGATTTGCCTGCAGGGCAGCATCTGACCTCACTCCCTATTCAGTGCTACTCCATTTTCTAAGTTGGATGTTCTAGATGAGGCTCTATGAGCTCCTCAAACCATTCTATGAACGCACTGAGCCGTAGCGAGCGCTGCCGGCGGTGTGGATAGATCAACGACACCGGCATGGAAGCGGCACGATGTTGCGGCATGACCTCCACAAGTTCGCCCCTATCCAGCAAGTGCTGCACGTCAAAGCGCGGAATCTGTATCAGCCCAAGCCCCGCCAGGCAGCAAGCGATATAGCTTTCGGCATTGTTGACGACAACACGGCTTGGTATCGAAAGCACATGCTCCTTGCCTGATGACAGATATTCCCAAGGCAACTCACGTCGGTTGGTAGAGGAAGCATACCCGACAGACCAATGTCCTTTTGCCAGATCATCTAGCCCGATCGGCATGCCGCATTCGCGCAAATAAGCTGGACTGGCGCAATTTATCAAAGCGATTTGTCCCAACGGATGCACTACTAGGCTGCTGTCCTGAAGCGTGCCGACACGTACAGCACAGTCCACACCCTCGTGTACAAGGTCGATGGCGCGATCAGTAGACCCCAGCGCCAACTGCAGCCGTGGGTACCGACGCAACAGACTCGGCAACGCTGGGGCTATCAGCCGGCGGGCAATACGGCTTGGAGCATCCACATTGAGCCTTCCTGAAACTTTTCGCTGGCTGACGTGGAACAGTTGGTCGATGTCCTCCGCCTCGGCCAGCAACGAGCGGATGCGTTCCAGCAACTGAATGCCATCAGCAGTGAGCTGTACTTGACGTGTAGTTCGGTGCAGCAGGCGCGTCCCCACACTCGATTCGAGTTGTTGAATGGCAGCCGAAACCGTGGCCCGCGGCAGACCCAACGCGTGAGCGGCCTTGATGAAGCTGCCCATTTCGGCCACCTGAATGAAAACGCGATACTGGTCAAGTTTGTCCATTGCACCCTTTTACCTCGACATACCTTGATCCGCGAGCAAGCATTGGTAAATCATCCGCCAAAACCGCCTCTGTCAAGGAACACCTGCTCTTCATGCGTAGTCTCGCGCCCCAGGAGGCGATTGCGGTGCGGGAAACGGCCAAATCGGCGAATGATGTCGTGGTGTCCCTTGGCATGATCATGCCAAGGTTGACCTAGCCGGGCATTGAGTGCCACTGAAACTTCCTGATCATTGAGATCTTCCGAATGCGCGAATGGCAAGCAGAAGAACAGCTGCATTTCCGAGTCAACCGCTTCCATATGCCCAACTGATATTGCCGCCTGCGCCCAATGCCTGGCCAGGAAGTCGGTTGAATACATATGCGCCGTCCCCCGGAACGCATTTCGCGGAAATTGGTCGAGCAAAATAAGTAGCGCCAATGCCCCCTCGGAACTGTCGACCCACTTGTCGCGCTCACCACGAGCAGCCAACAGATGCAGATCAAGGAAGCGATCGCGGAACCGTCGATCGAACGCTGGTACTTGACTGAACCAATCTGATCGAGAAACGCGCCAGAAGTGGACGACTTCAGAAGCCTCAGTGCCATTGCCGTGCAAGGAGCACTTATTGTCCTGTCTATCGTGGCTTGGCATGAGCTTCAAGCAGCCCCAGATTGCTGCCTGTTTCGCAACAGATGCGTATCCCAGAAGCTAACCACCAATACGACCCCTGTTGTCAGCCAGGCCATAAGCAGTAAATCCCCCGCATAGGCCACTGGCATCAGCGCCACCAGCATCAGCGCACCGACGATGTGCGACCCGGGCACCGAGCCATATACGACTTTCTTGTAAATGGCACTCCCCAACAAGTAGATCGCTGGCCCCGCGAGCAGGGCTGCGATCTGAGGCGTAGTTGGATAAGCATGCGGATGGGCCAGGACCAGATCGTTTCCTACCGCTGTCACGATGATCCCAGCGACCAGAATAGCGTGGACGTAATGGAAGTAGGCGCCGATACGGCCAGGATCGCTTGAGCGGGTGATCGCTACAGTGGCCTGCTTGCTCGAAGTCCCGAAGTACAGCCACCACATGGCCAGTGTGCCGACAAACGTGGCCAGCAAAGCCAACAGCACCGGCGCATCCCATATCTTGGCATTTGCCAGCGTGGCTCCACTGGCAAGCACGGTCTCCCCCAGCGCGACGATCACGAACAGTTGGCAACGTTCGGCCAGATGTCCACCTTCGATAGTCCATTCTCGGGTGTGCGAACGTCCGAGGCCTGGAAGCGCAAAACCAAACATCGGCGAGACGTACTCGCACAACACGGCGATAAGCCACAGCCAGACTCGTGCCTCGTGGTGCATAAGACCACCGGCGATCCAGAATACCGCGGCGATCGATACCCAGCCCAGCATGCGGCGATAATTCGGAGCCAATGGATGATCGCTGGGTAATTGCAGCGCAATGAACGCAGTCCGGCCGACCTGCATTGCCGCATAGCTGCCGGCAAACATCAGGCCGCGATCGCCGAAGGCCTGGGGAATGCTTGCGGCCATCATCAGCCCCAGAAGCATGGTGACGAACAACATACCGCGGATGCGCGGCGTTTCCGGATCGAACCAGTTCGTAACCCAGCAGGTGTACTGCCAGCCCAGCCACACGGCGAACCATAGGACTAACGTCTCCAGGACCCCCGTTAGATTCAGGTGTTCCAGTAGCTGATGGCTTAGCTGGGTGACGGCAAAGACATAAACCAGGTCGAAGAAAAGCTCTTCATAGCCCACCTTGGCATGGTGGCCGTCACGATGACGTAGCAACGGGTGGTGTGCTGTTGGCGACAGGTTGGACATTCCGGCCCCTCATACTTGCGATAGGCACCAGATCGCCAGCGCGGCAAGCGCAGCAGGCACCAGAAAAACGATCAGGAGAATCGGGATCTCCTCCCGGACGCCATAGCCGGCATGACTGACGCCGACCCACAGATTAACGATCGCGATGATCAGCCAGACCGGCACAAAAGCTTTTGCGGCCGCGGCCATGCCGGCGACGTTGCCACCCCAAAGCCAGCCGAACAACACGAAAACGCCCAGCAGTACCAGTCCGCCGACGATCATTAGCAACATGTGCACGCGCTTCTCCTCCTACGAAAATAGGTCCAGGCTGGCGACGATGTCCTTGCCGGCGTATGGCGGAAACACGTCAAGCACCTGGTCAGGGTTGCCGATCAGCAGCGACTTCGTGTTGCTCAACGCATCGAAGCCGGCCTTGCCGTAGTACTTGCCCATGCCGCTGTAGCCGACGCCGCCGAACGGCAGACTGTCGATCCAGCAATGCAGATTGGTCTGGTTCACGCATCCGCCGCCGAACGAGACGCTGCCCAGGAAATAGTCGACGGTCTCCTGGTCTTTGCTGAAGATGTAAGCCGCCAGTGGCTTGGGCTTGCGCTTTATCGCCTGCACCACCTCACGCAGATCGTCGTACGGCAACACCGGCAACACCGGGCCGAAGATTTCCTGCTGCATGGCCGGATCGTCCCACGCGGAGGGATACAGCACGGTCGGCTCAACATAACGACCGGGTACATCGAAGCGCCCGCCATGCACCACCTTCTCCGGTAGGATGTACGAAGCTACCCGCTCCGCGTCGTGCTCGCTGATCATCCGCGCGAAGTCCGGGCTCAGGCTGGGATCTTCGCCGTACATTGTGGTCAGAGAACGCTTGAGCCGGACGATGAATTCGTCGGCTATCGACTGGTGCACGCAAATGTAGCCCGGCGCGATGCACCATTGACCGGCGATCGCGTTGTGCCCCCAGGCGATGCGGTCCACAGCGATATCCAAGTTCGCGGTCGCGTCGACGATAGTGGGATTCTGCCCGCCCAGTTCCAGCACAACCGGGGTCAGGTGCTCCGCGGCTGCGTACATCACCACCTTGCCGACCGCCGAACTGCCGGTGAAGAAGATGAAGTCGAACGGCAACTCCAGCAGCGCCGATATCTCTTCACGGCCACCGGTCACCACCGCGACGTTCTCCGGTTCGAAGTACTGCGATAGGCATTTCTGCAGCAATGCCGCCGTCGCCGGCGTCGTGTTCGCCGGCTTCAGGATCACCGTGTTGCCCGCGGCAAGCGCGGCGATGGCGGGATCCAGCAGCAGCAGAATCGGCGCGTTGAACGGACCTATGACCAGCGTGACGCCGAACGGCTCCTTCAGGATCACGCCTCGATTTCCGGAAGCCTCCAGCCCCTTCGGTATGGCAACCGGCTTCGGCGCCATCAGCTCCTTCAGGTTCTCCCGGTAATAGCGGACTACTCCCAGCGGGACGGTGATCTCGAATAACTGTTCGAATGGTGGCTTGCCGAAATCCTGGTGCAACGCCGCGCAGAGCTCGTCCTGGTTCTCGCGCAACATCCGCTCCATGCGGTCGAGCTGCTCGATGCGCCATTCGTAGGACTTGGTCGCATCGCTAAGGAAACGGCTTTTCTGGGCATCGAGCAACGACTGAAAACGATTGGTCATGGGCCATGCCTCCTGGTGGTTCTCCATCCGCGAATACGACGGCCGCGCGTTGCGCGCGGCCGCCAATCGCAACTCACTTGGTGGTGTAGCCGCCATTGATGAGAATGGTCTGACCGGTGATCCACCACCCATCGCTGACCAGATGACGAATGAACGGCACTACGTCCGCGATGTCGGTCAGGCCGGTCTTGGTGTAGGGCGACAGCGCTGCCGCGGTCTTGTGGTAGGCCACCGCATCGGCGCCTTCAGCCGGGTAAAAGAACGGCGTGTCCATTGGCCCCGGGCCCACTGCCGTCACCGAGATGCCGCGCGCGCCGAACTCCTTGGATGCTGCTCGGGTGTAATGCTCCACCGGCGCCTTGGTTCCTGCATAAGCCGCGTAGAAAGGAGTGAAGGCACCCAGCAGCGAAGTAACCAAGGTGACAACTTTGCCATTGTCGTTGACGTGTTTACCGGCTTCTTTCAGAAAGAAGAAGGCAGTTTTCGAATTAACTGCCGTCATTTCGTCGTACTCAGCCTCGCTGATCTCGGTGAATGCCTTCTTCAGCACCTTGCCCACCGTGTTGATTGCGATGTCTGGCTTACCTACCGCTTGGATGGCATCAGCAAATAGCTTTTCGACTGCTCCTGCCGTGGTCAAGTCAGCTTGAATTGCAACCGCCTGCGCGCCCGCGGCCTTGACGGCAGCAACAGTAGCGTCAGCTTCGGATTTGCTGCCTGCACTGTTGTAGTGGATAGCTATCGCTTTCGCGCCTTGCTGTGCCAAGTCCCGGGCGATAAGACCGCCGAGATTCTTAGCACCACCTGCGATGATGACGGTCTTTCCCTTGATTGAATGGTCTGTCACGGCAATCTCCTAACGTTATAAGGGGGGGTGTTCAATTTTAAGTAGCTGCTCTACTCAGGTCAGCCACGCGAAGCTGGATAGATTGTCCACAGAATCAGCCCAATCAATATCAGCTCCCATAAGAGCGATTGACAAATGCTTGGCTAGCCATTGTAGAAAATCAGAAAAAGCAAGGAGGAGGCATTGCACCTCCTCCTTGCCACCGGAGCCCGAAAGCCACGGCCGCCGTCAAAGCTTTCGAACCTCTGACGGCTCGTCGACCAGATCTATCAGGGGGATAGGGCTGGCCGACCTACCTACCGACGGTGGGGTCGTCGGCAGACAGACTTTCATGCTCATCATTAGCATGAGAATCCAAAGGACGTATCGCCTTTCGAACCGCTGCCCTACACATCTGGTGCAGCACGCGCGTCAGGTTCTCGTCTCCACTGCGAACAATTATCGTTATGTCAGCCTCCATCTTCTGGCAGGTTTCCACAATGATGGTGCTGTAATCCCGGCGCATTTTCTTTCAACCTAATCCTCGTGATCCAACAACACGACCTCCTTTTCTTAATCTCTTGGCGATCTCTTCTGCACGCTTTCTACCAAGGTGCCGAGCAATAAGATCTTTCAGGTCGGATTTCTGGCGTTGGTCTTCCAGCCCTTCGATAACTCGCTCCCATTTTCCTTCGCCAATCCACCGCCTGAATCGAACATAGACGCTATGCACCGATCCATACTCAAGAGGCAGATGAGTCCAATATGCGCCTGTCTGAGCCACCCACATGACACCTTCCACGAACTGGCGCGCACTTCCGCTTCTCCCATGAACACCAGTCAATGTGGCCGCAATCCTAAGCCACTCCTCGTCCGATACTCTTCGAGTCAGCTGCCACTCCATTTCATGAGCAGCATCATCTGCCTGTGTTTGAGACCGCATACTCCTGCTCCATTTAATCCCTCCATTTGATCCTTTACCTTCGCAGTATCACGGCCCCATTCACGTCATGCTGCGCGCGACTCCAGCCCCCAAAGCGCCGCGCGATCAAGCATCAACGCACAATGGTGTATCCGGTGAAGCGCCATATGCCGTCCTCATCCAATCGAAACGACACCAATTCACGCGCAGTGCGCCCACCGGAAAGGGATACAACGAACTCGACACTGATGTAGTTGCCTGCTGGCAGGCTATTCTTCCCGCCTTGCTGCCGCGTTACCAATAGCCATTGCCGATTGCCTATCGAACCGAGTGCTGCACGTGACTTTGCAATTCCCTCAATAAAGGCATCCCGCTTTACAGCTCGTTTGGTGATTGCGGCAGATTCATCCCATAAACGCCCCGCTTGACCTGTGTCGACTGCATGAGCAACTGCAACCGCTGCCGAATGGATCTTTCCGGGGTCCGGAAGCTGCACAGGTGTCGCGGCGCCTGCCTGCTGTGGTCGAGGTTGCGCGGCAGGCGTTTGTGCCCCAACTGCGGCTGTCATTGTAAAAAGCACAAGAACTAGCGCGATACGTTTCATTATTTGATTACCTTTCTGCATGAGAGATTCCTTGCGCCTCCGAATCTGGCTTCTTCCCTACTCCACCCCTGCCGCAATGATCTCGACGCGCCGGTTAGGCTGCAGGCACGCCACTAGCGCAGCGCGCGGCTGATCATCGTTGCACTGCTTCACCGGCTGGTCTTCACCCATGCCCTGTGCAGACACTACGGACTCTTCTACGCCGCCTTGAATCAGCAGCGCACGTACCGTCGCTGCACGGCGCTGGGATAGCAACAGATTGCTCACGCCTGTCCCTAGCCTATCGGTATGCCCGATCACCTGAACCGCAGTAGGCTTGGCCTGTTTGAGTTGGGCAGCGATAGCCGACAGCTTCTGCCGACCATCCGGAAGAATGTCGTTCTCACCGTGGCGATTGAACGCAAACAGTGCATCACCAGACAGTTCAAATCGCTTGCCACTCGGCGGGATCGAGGGAAGTGTTGCCTGCTCTTCGTTCAGCACATCCGCACAAGAAGCAGGCGCCCAATGGAAACTCTGTCCGCGGTATTCATCATCGAAGATAACTTTGTACTGGCAAGTGATGATCTTGCCGTCCTTGCGGAAGTGGAATAAGTAGTCCCATTCGCGCACGCCGGAATAGCCTTCGCGAAAATGCGGCCGGCCCAAGAGGTAGTACAACTGGTCTTTGGTCACGCCCGAACCCACCTTACGCAGGCTTTCTACGTTCGGGAACGTACCTTCCTTCAGCACGATGCTGTCTACGGATGGAAAGACCACCTCGCCTGCAACGCCCTGCGGGCTGATGTCGCGGCTGACGTGGGTGGTGCCGCAGGCCGAGAGCAGGACTACTGAAAAAAGCATCGCGGCAGCGATTCGGAAAGAGTGCTTCATGATTTACCCCTGTATACGGTTGATTGGATGCGGTGCGACTCGGCGCTGGTACCGTCCCTTCCCGTTAGCAGGAAGGGACGGTGCCGAGTCACCACTGAATACCCGCACCCACCGAGAATCCCCAGTCACGCGCGGTGTTGCCGGTCGCCTGCGCCTTGTAGACGTAGCGGCCGTTCTCGGTAATACCGGACAGACCGAACGCCATGCCGTACTCGCCCTGATAACCACCAAAGCCGACCGCCAGCATGCTCTTGCCTGGCAAGTAGGCTTGCGGCAATCCAGCCATGGCCATGGCCGAAGCCGTGCCACCGCGGTAGCCGCGCTCCAGGTTCCACATGTCGTTATCGATCTGGGTCAGGCGGCTATCGGTGTAGGCGTTGGCCTGGTTGATGGCGTAGTCCACACCCGAGTTCAACTGATTGACGTTCACTGCATCGGTGCCGGCGATGCCCGGGGCCACGCCAGTGATCGTGCGGCCACCAACGTTCACCTCGCCCGTGGACGTGCTACTACCCACGTAGGCCGCGTTGTAGTTGGTCTGCGCGCCCACCGTGGTGGCCGAGCCCTGGCCCAGCGCCACGCTGTTGTCGTGGCTGGCCACTGCACCCTGACCGAGTGCGGTGCTGTTGTTGCCGCTGGCCACCGATTGATTACCCACTGCCGTGCTGTTGTCACCCGAAGCCACCGCGCCGTTGCCGCCAGCTGCCGCGTTGGCACCCGTCGGCGCCGGCGGGGTATACGGTTCGTCCTGGGTGATCTGGAACGGACCGCTGCCACCGTTTTCCAGGTTGGTCACGCGGTTGTCGAACTCGTTCACCGTCGTGGTCAGGTTGGCTACGTTGCCTTCCACCGTGGTCACGCGGCCATCCAGGTTGGTGATATCGCCTTCGATATCCACGATGTCGCCCTGGATGTCGGTGATATCGCCCTGAATGTCGACGATGTCGCCTTCGATGGTGGTCACCCGGTTGTCGATTTCGTCAATACGGACGTTGACCTCGCCGATCTGCGTGTCGGTATATTCGTTGGACACGGTGATGGCGTGGTTGACGCCGCCCTGCAACTGGCTGACGTTGACCGCATCGCTCGCCGCCGAGCCGGCGGCCACGCCTGTGATCTGACGGCCGCCGATGTTCATTTCACCGGTCGAGCTGCTGTTGCCCACATACGCGCCGTCGTAGCTGGCCTGTGCGCCCACCGTAGTGGCCGAACCGGCACCCAACGCGATGCTGTTCTCATGCGAAGCCACTGCGCCGGCGCCGAAGGCCAGGCTGTTGAGCGACAGCGCCTGCGCGCCGGAACCCAATGCCAAGCTGCCTTCGCCGGATGCCGTGGCCCCCAAGCCCAACGCCACGGCCTCGTCGCCTTCGGCTTCAGCGTCCTTGCCAGCAGCGATGGCATCGGCGCCAGTGGCACCGTCGTTGTTCTCGTTACCGCCGCCGGTGCTGTTGACGCTGTAGTAGTGCGTCTGACCAGCCTCGACTTCCGTGGCCAGGTTTTCGATGGCGCTGTTGGTGGCGTGCAATTGGCTGCCGTTGATCGCATCGGTGCTGGTGGCGCTGATACGGCCTGCGGCGACGTTGGTGATGGTGCGCTCAGCGCCCACCGCGCCCACGCTGACCGTGCTGGTCGGCGCGATGCCGGCGAAGCTGTACATGGCGCCGTTGATAGTGGTGCTAGCCGTGCCGACCGCCACGTCGGTCACGCTGCTGGAACCTAGTGCGACATCGCCGTCGTTGGTGGCAATCGCTTCCCAGCCGAAGGCCAGCGACCTGACTCCATTCGTCGTCGCGCCGTTGCCGATGGCCACCGATTCGTCGCCCAGCGCGCCCATCGTGCCGCTGCCGTCCGTCCAGCCGATAGCGATTGCTCCGCCGCCTGATGCGTTGGCGTTGTTGCCAATCGCCGTCGAGATTTCGCCCGATGCGGTGGCGTATACGCCGATCGCTACAGCAGACGTATTCGCCGCGCTGGCTCCCAGACCCAGGGCGGTACTGTAGTCGCCCGAAGCCGTGGTGTTCACACCTGCCGCCAACGCATTGAGACCTGTCGCACCATCGTTGTCGTAGTTGCCGCCCGCAACGCCGTTGTCGTTGACGCTGAAGTAGTGGATTTCGTTGGCGGCGACCGTATCGGCCAGTGCGCTCAACTGGGCCACGTTCACCGCATCGGTTTCCTGCGTGCCGGCCGCAACGTTGGTGATCTGGCGGGTCACGCCTTGCGCGGTGTCGCCTACGCTGACCGCGCTGGCCGTGCTGACCCAGGTCGGCGACGTGTTGGCGGAAGCCGCACCGGTGGACGGGTCGTAACCCGCAACGCCGGATGCGGTGGCCGCAACAGAGTACGCACCCAAGGCCACCCCCCCGCTTACTGTCGCGGTGGCGGTATTGCCGATGCTGACCGTATCGTTGGCGGTGATGCCCGCACCGGCAAGGGAGCCGATGGCGACGTTGTTGTCGCCCGTCGTTGCAGCGCCTGCGTAAAAGCCCATTGCGGTATTGGCGTTGCCCTGCGTGCTGGAGCCCGCCCAGTGACCCAACACCGAGTTGTAGTTGCCTTGCGTAAATGCCCCAGCACCAGCACCCAGCCCCGAGTTGAAGTCACCCGTCACCGAGATGCCGGCGTGTTCGCCCACCGCCGTGTTGGAGGTGCCCGCGCTGTTCTGGCCGGCCTGCAGGCCAATGGCCGTGTTGTACGTGCCGCTGCTGCCGGACCCGGCATCCCTGCCGATGCTGATCGAGCCCACATTCGATGCGGCGCCATCGCCCATCGCCACGCTGTAATCGCCCGCCGCCGTAGCGTCCACGCCAACGGCGATGGCGTTGATGCCCGTCGCGCCTAGGTTGTCGTAGTTGCCGCCCACCACGCCGTTGTCGTTGACACTAAAGTAGTGGACTTCGTTGGCTTCCACCACATCGGCCAGCGACTGCAATTGACTGACATTGACGGCATCCGTCGGTGCACCGCCCGCAGCCACGTTGGTGATGCGGCGTTCGCTACCCGCAGCACCCACGCTGACCACGTTGCTGCCGATGGCAGTACCCGCCACGGCCAGGCTGCCCGGGTTGTAGGAGGCGATGGTCGAAGCCGCCACGGTCGTGTTATTGCCCAAGGCCACTGCGCCGTCCAGACCGACAGCGATGGTCACGTTGTTGCCCACCACGAAGGCGTTGTTGGCGTTGATAGTGTTGTCGTTGCCCAGCGAGTAGCTGCCCGCACCGGTGATGGTGGTCGGGTCGCCGATGGCACCGGAACTTGCACCACTGACCACGTTGCCCGTGCCGATGCTGATGCTGTTGGCGCCCGTGGCCTGTGCTTGCACACCCAGCGCAATGGAGTTGTCGCCCGTGGCCTGCGCACCCGTGTCCGCACCGACCGAGGTGCCCGTGCCATTGCCGCCAATGGCGATACTGCCCCTGCCGGATGCCGTGGCACCACTGGCAATAGCCACTGCGTCGACCCCGCTGGCCGTGGAAAATGACTGGATGGCCGTGGAGAACCAGCCCGAAGCTACCGACCCGAGGCCCATGGCGATCGAACCCTGTCCATTCGCCAGGGAACCGCCGCCCAATGCCAGTTGCCCGGCGCCATTGACGCCATTGGTGACTTGGGAACCCGTGCCCAGCGCGACGCTCCCGCCGAAACCGCTGCTGTTTTCCGCACCGTCGCCAATGGCAACACCACCGGCCCAGACCGCACCGGTAACCTGGGCGCCCACACCGATCGCCACGGAGCGGCCCCAGGCACTGCCATCTGCCGCGCCGCTACCCAGCACCACCGAACCCCCGTTGGCGCCAGTGGCGGAAGCGTCGTTACCCAGCACTACATTGGAGACGAACGGATTACTGGCATCGCTATACGAGGTGATGCTGGTGGCACCCAGACCCATCACCACGTCACCGCTATTGTTGCTGGATGCATCCTTGCCGATAGCAATGGCATCGGCGCCGGTCGCGCCGTCATTGTTTTCGTTGCCGCCGCCAGTAGAGTTGACGCTGAAGTAGTGGATCTCGTTGGCATCCACCACATCGGCCAAGTCTTCGATGGCGGTGTTGGTGGCGTACAACTGCGAACCGTTGATCGCATCGGTACTGGTGTCGTTGATGCGCCCGGCGGCCACGTTGGTGATGGTGCGTTCTGCGCCCACCGTGCCTACGCTGACTGTGCTGGTCGGCGTGGTGCCGGCGAAGTTGTACGTGATGCCGTTGATGACCGTGCTGGCGGTGCCTACCACGGTGTCGGTGACGCTGCCAGAGCCCAGCGCCACGTCGCCATCCTGAGCGCCAGCCGAGGCATTGCTACCCAGACTAACTGTGTCGTTAGCGACGATGTTCCTACCAGCCGAATAGCCCATCGCAACATTGTTGTCGCCCTGAACGTAAGCTCCGGAGCCGAGGCCGCTAGCAGTGTTTCTGTTGCCCTGCAGGTTGGAGCCCGCACCGCTGCCCAGGGCCGTATTGGAGCTACCTTGCAGGTTAGTGCCCGCACTGCCGCCAAGGGCGACGTTGTAGTCACCGGTAGTACCGTCTAGGGCTCTGAAGCCCATGGCAATGTTGTCGCGACCCGACAAATTTGCGCCAGCCTGCCAGCCAATGCCGATGTTGGATACTTGTCCGTTCGCCCCACCACCCGAGCCGACGCCCGCGCTGGTGCCGATGTAGACATCGTTCGTGCCCGCCGTCTGCGCATTGCTGCCGATAGCCACGCTGTTGACGGCAGCGGCCTGCGCACCAGAGCCGGCCGCATAGGCACCGTTGCCCGCCGCCGTGCTGTTGACGCCAATGGCGATGGCGTTGATACCGGTCGCACCATCATTGGCGTAGTTTCCGCCGGCCACGCCATTGTCGTTGACGCTGAAGTAATGAATCTCGTTGGCAGTGACCGTGTCAGCAAGTGCGCTCAACTGCGACACGTTGACCGCATCGGTATCCGCCGAACCGGCGGCCACATTGGTGATGCGGCGCTCGCTACCGGCAGAACCCACCGATACTTCGCCCACTGGCGCTATGCCGGCCACGTCGCTCACGTCACCGGTCGGGGAGTAGGCGGCGTTGGCCAAGGTGCTGCCGTCGGCGATGCTCGCCGAGCCCAGCGCCACGCTGTTCTCGACCGTTACGCTGGCACCCGTGCCCAGCGCCACGGCGCCGGACACATCCGCACTGGCGTTCTGGCCCAATGCAGCACCCGCGACCAGCGACGGATCGGCCGTGCCACCGTTGTAGGTGGCAATGGCACCGTCGCCGAAGGCCGCGCCGCCGTTGCCGGCACGCGAGGACGCGCCCATGGCCACCGAGCCGGTGGCGATGGCGTCATAGCCGATAGCAATGCTGCGTACACCCAGCGCCTCGGATTGCGCGCCAATGGCCACGGCACCATCGGCCTCCACATAGCTGTTGTTGCCGATGGCAACGGTGTCGTTGAGTGCCGGCAGCACGAAGGTGGCCGGATCAATGGCCTGGCCGTTGCGGTCGTAGAGTCCAGTGTCATCCAACCGGATCCCCGTGCCGGCGCCAGTGCCCAATGCCACGTTGTCATTGCCCTGGACCAGGTTGCCCGCCTGGGTACCGCTGGCGATGTTGTTGTTACCCGAAACAGAATAGCCCGCAAACGCGCCAGAAGCCGTGTTGGCATTACCACTGACACCAAAGCCTGCGTATCTGCCAGACGCAACATTGTCATCTCCGGCAACAGCCGCACCGGCAAACTCGCCCAATGCGATGTTCCTGTTGCCGACAGTGTCCATGCCGGCGGCGGATCCCACGCCAACGTTGTTATCACCCTTGGTACGTTGGGCTGCAGATATACCGACGGCGATGTTGCGGTCACCTTCGACTCCGGAACCCGCTGCCTCGCCAAAGGCCGCATTATTGCTCCCGGTCACGTCGCTGCCTGCATTCCCGCCAACCACGGTGTTGCCGCCGCCGCTGACGGTGTTGCCCGCTTGGTGGCCAACTGCCAGGTTATTGTCGCCAGTCACATTTCGCCCCGCTTGGTAACCCGAGGCGGTGTTCCAGTAACCGCTGACGGTGTTGCCCGCCAGGTAACCCGTGGCCGTGTTGCCTGCGCCGGTGACGTTGGCACCAGCATTCGAACCCACCGCAGTGTTCCATTCCCCTGTGTTGTTCTGGCCGGCTCCGCTGCCGATCGCGGTCATCAGATTGCCTTGGGCGCTGGCATTGACGCCGATGGCCACGGCATTGACGCCGGTCGCACCGTCGTTGTTGTAGTTGCCGCCCGACACGCCGTTGTCGTTGACGCTGAAGTAGTGGACTTCGTTGGCCGTGACCGTATCGGCCAGCGCGCTCAACTGCGAGACATTCACTGCATCGGTATCCGCCGAACCGGCGGCGACGTTGGTGATGCGACGCTCGTTGCCGGCAGAACCCACCGACACTTCGCCCACTGGCGCAATGCCCACCACGTCGTTCACGTCACCGGTCGGTGAGTAGGCAGCGTCGGCCAGCGTGCTGCCGTCGGCGATACTGTAAGAACCCAGCGCCACGCTGCCGGCATGGCTGGCCTCTGCAAACAAACCGATGGCCACCGCCTCCTGTGCCGTTGCCTGAGTCAGGGTACCGACAGCGATAGCGCCGTCTCCGCTGGCCGTTGCAGAGTAACCCAGCGCAGCACCGCCACCAGACACAGTATTGCCGAGGCCTATGGCTATACCGCTGTCAACGTTGTTGTGGTTACCTACGGCCAGCCCTTGAGCAACCTGGTTCCCGATACCGAATGCGTTGGCGTTACCGCCAGTTACGGTATTCATCATGCCGAATGCGTTGGAACCGCTTCCTGACACGGTGTTGCTCAAACCGAAGGCGCTACTGCTGGTTGTGGCGCTGTTGCTGCTACCGAACGCCTGTGCGTTGTTTCCAATGGCGGTGTTGCCGCTGCCGACCGCACTGGCAGCCGTGTCCGATGCGACGTTGCGGCTGCCGACTGCGGTGGCGCGTCCATTTCCCGTGGCCTGCGTGTTGTAGCCGATGGCCGTATTCTCGCTCCTGGAGGCCACACTGTTGTAGCCGACCGCCGTGCTGCCGGTGCCCGCCGCGCTGGCATTGACGCCCGCGGCCAAGGCATTCACCCCCGTGGCGCCATCATTGTTGTAGTTGCCGCCGGCCACTCCGTTGTCGTTGACGCTGAAGTAGTGGGCTTCGTTGGCTTCCACCGTGTCGGCCAGTGCGCTCAGCTGCGACACATTCACCGCATCGGTATCTGCCGAACCGGCGGCCACGTTGGTGATGCGGCGCTCGCTACCAGCGGAACCCACCGATACCTCACCCACTGGGGCGATGCCGGCCACGTCGTTCACGTCGCCGGTCGGTGAGTAGGCCGCGTTGGTCAAGGTGCTGCCGTCGGCGATGCTGTTCGCACCCAGCGCCACGCTGCCGGCATGGCTGGCATTCGAGCCTAAACCAATGGCAATGGCATCATCGGCACCGGCACGGGAGAAGCTACCGATAGATATCGTCCGATCCGCTGCGATATCCCGCCCAGATCGGTATCCGAACGCAACATTGCTATCACCGGTTGCGTTAACGCCGCTTTCGCGCCCGTAAGCGATATTGTTCGAGCCCGTCACGCCCGTTCCGCTGTTATGCCCAATGGTGTAGTTTTCGTCGCCTACGACATTACTACCACTGCTCCAGCCTAGGGCGATGTTCGAGTTACCTCTTACATTGATTCCTGCTGCGGTACCTATAGCAGTGTTGTAGATTCCGACAACGTTTTGACCTGCGTGATACATCACTGCGAGATTGTCGTTTCCATTGCTTCCATCGCCAGCGTCCACGCCCAGGTAGACATTGCCGCCGCCACCGGTCACATCGCTGCCAGCACCCCAACCGATGGCCACGCTGCCGCGACCGGGAGAGCCAACTCCCGCATCCACGCCGATAGCGACCGCGCCATCACTCAATGCCGTGGCGCCACTACCGATAGCCACGCTGCTCCAAGAAGTTGCCGAGGCGTTCACACCGGCAGCCAGCGCATTCAGACCCGTCGCGCCGTCGTTGTTGTAGTTGCCACCGGCCACACCGTTGTCGTTGACGCTGAAGTAGTGGACTTCGTTGGCTTCCACCGTGTTGGCCAAGGCTGTCAACTGCGATACGTTCACCGCGTCGTCGTTGTCGGTACCTGCGGCCACACCGGTGATCTGACGGCTTCCCACGTCCACAGCGCCACGCGTGGCGACGGTCGCCGCAACGGCAGCCGCATCGGCCGCACTTGATCCGGTGGGCACGTAGCCCGCCACGCCTGCGGCGGTGTTGGACACCGAGCTGCTACCCAGCGCCACGCCACCCGTCACGGTCACATCACTACCCGATCCCAGTGCCACGGCATCGGCCACATCGATGTTGACGTTGTTGCCTAGCACGAAGGTGCTGGTGGCCGCGGCGCTCAGCGTGTTGTTGTTGCCCACGCTGTAGCTGTCTGACGCATCGATGATGGACGGATCGCCGATGGCGCCGCTGCGCGCACCATTGACCACATTGCCCGTACCGATGCTGATGCTGCTGGCGCCGGTGGCCTGCGCACCTGTGCCGATGGCGATGCTGTCTCCCCCGGAAGCCGTGGCGATGTGACCGATGCTGACGGTGTTGTCCGCGATGACACCATTGCCTGCGCGGTAACCCAGGGCCACATTGCTGTTACCGTCGACATTCTGGCCTGCCTCCGTGCCTATCGCGACCCGGCTGCCGGCTAAGCCGGTCGTACCCGCCAATGTGGAGCCCAAGCCCGCGCGGTCACCGATCGATGTGGACTGGTAACCCGCCTCCGCCCCCCGACCCATCGCCACCGCATAGTGCGAACTGGCGTAAGCGCCGCTGCCGACGGCGATGGCGCTCTGGCCGTTGCTGCTGCTCAGATTGCCCGCACGGGCTCCATTGCCAAGGGCAAGCGAATTGTTGGCGGAGGCGGTGGCATCGCCTACGGCGATGCTGTCCGTGGCACTGGCAGCCGCGCTATAACCCAGCGCCGTTGCGCGGTCGGCGGTGGCCGTGGTGCCATCGCCGATGGCGGTGCTGTTGCTGACAGCCAATGTGGAAGCACCACTCCAGGTAGTGCCGGCGTCGTCGGTGTAGAAGCCGCGGGAATTGGCATTGTTGCCGATGGCCACGTTACCGCTACCGCCCAGGCCGTTGCCGGCGCGGCGCCCCATGGCGACGTTGTTATTGCCGGACATGCGCTGGCCGGCTTCCGGGCCCAGTACGCTGTTATAGCTGCCGGCGTAGGTACTGCCGGTGTTGTTGCCCGCACCCGCGCGAAAGCCGATGGCGACCGTGGCCGTGCCGTTGGCGTCGGAGTTGTTGCCCATGGCGATGGCGCTGCCGCCATTGGCGAAGGCGGAAAAGCCCAGCGCCACGGAGTTACCCACGCCGCCGGTGGCGACGGCGAACTGGCCGATGGCCACGTTCAGGCTGGTCTGGATGCCGGCGTTGGCATTTTCGCCGATGGAGATGTTGTTGAAAACGGCGGTATTGGTGCCGGCGTTGCCCAGGTTGTTGCCTGCACCCTTGCCCAGCGCGAAATTGGCGTCGCCGAAGACGTTGTTGCCGGCGCCTTGGCCGATGGCTACGTTGTTGCCGCCATTGCCGCCCACCGTGTTGGTGCTGACGTTGCGGCCGGCATTGCGGCCGATGGCGACATTGTCATTGCCGGTGACGCTGTTGCCGGCACCGTAGCCGATGTTGGTGTTGTAGGCCCCAGTAACGTTGCGGCCGGCTTCGCGGCCGATGTCGGTAGCATAGGTGGAGGTAGTGCTGCCAGCACCCACGCCGATGGCGGTGGATTCATTGCCGGCGCTGGTGCCGCAGCCGATGGCAATGGCGCGCGCTCCGGCCGCATTGGCCTGGTTTTGCGCGCTATCGGCGCCACCTGCGATGCTGTTATCGCAGCTGCTGTCGCTTGGCGAAATCGCTGTGCTGTCGCTGGAGGGCGCCGTGCCGCCAGCTACGCCAGTCTCCGCCCAGGCGTTACTGGCCAATCCCAGTACCAAGGCGATGGCCCAGCACAGGGGCGCGAAGCCCAGGGCGGCCGTGGCGCGTGCGTTGCCGGCCGCCCCCACGCTGTCGCTGCTGGCCAATTCCGAGGCCACAACCAACTGGCCCAATTCCTTGTTCCACACCTTGCTGTAGATTCTGTTCACTTATGCCTCACGTGGCTGTCCTGCATCTGCTTGTATCCAGCGCTTGCCGCGCCGGCCCCTGTGCCACAGCCGTTTCCGA
The DNA here is from genome assembly GCA_036383995.1 of Pseudoxanthomonas sp. GTDB lineage: Bacteria > Pseudomonadota > Gammaproteobacteria > Xanthomonadales > Xanthomonadaceae > Pseudoxanthomonas_A. The sequence continues at coordinate 46,261 of DASVNG010000048.1, read as the reverse complement.
TTTATGCTGTGGTCCCTTGCTATTGATTCGCGGAAAGGGGAAGAATCACGACAGCGGTCACGTTTTTGAGATGGATGGCACATTAGTCATGCTTTTGATTTGCAAGGGGGGCAGACATGGTTGGGCCTATTGATGCGGACCTTGCTGATTCAGTGACTCGGCTGCTGGGGGACGCCCAGAGCGGCGATGAAGGCGCGTGGGATCGCATCTACGCCTTGATCTATAAGGACCTGCACCGGATTGCCCGCTCCCAAGTCAGGCAGCAGGCTGTACCTTCGTTTTCCCCGACATCGCTTATCAATGAGACATGGTTGCGATTGGCCAGCGCCAATGTCTCCACGGACAACCGATCGCACTTGACCTCATTGATTGCAAAAGCGATGCGCTATGTGTTGCTGGACCAGGCCCGCCGCGTGCTGAGCGAGAAACGCGGGGATGGCCTTGAACAATTACCACTAGACCAAGCCGAACGCGCTTCGAGCGACATCGACTTGCAGCAACTTCTGGAGATGGACCAGGCATTGAAGGCGCTGGAACAATTGGACAGCCGCATGGCCAAGGTGGTGGAGCTGCGCTACTTCGGGGGGATGAGCGAAGCCGAGGTCGCCGAGCATATGGGCGTCACCATACGAACGGTGAGCCGTGATTGGCGTAAAGCCAAGGCTTATTTGCGCTTGCATTTGGATGAGCACGAGACTCCATAACTTTCACCATTCGATAGCAGTGCACCGCACCGTATTCCTGAGTGGGCGTTCGCCTGGGTAGCAAACAGCGCCCATAAAAAAAGACGCGGACTGTTCGCCGAGGCTCAATCAGTTGACGTGTCCTGCTCTGCGTGATGTCTACTTTTATCGTCTTTTTACGATCTAGTTTTAATGTCGGGGTTAAAGCGACGGCCAACAGTCGAACATGTGGCGGTGGGCGGCAATGAAAGACGGCATGGGACTTGGGACGGACATGAACAAGAGTGCGGAGCTAGTCAAGTTGATTGAAGTGCGCGCCCTGGCGCTATTTGACCATTACGTGGGTCTGCCCGAGCCCGTGCGACAACACGAACTGACTTTGCTCAAGCATCAGGAACCTCAGCTGCACGAACGGCTGGTGGCGTTGCTAATGGCAGATGCACGCGGCATGCCCCTACTGGACCGTTCGCCAATAGACATCATGGCGAGCTATATGCCCGATGAGGATGGCGCCCCTATCGACAGGCTCGTTGGCACTACGTGCGGCGCCTGGAAGATTGTGGGGTTACTTGGACGCGGTGGCATGGGTGATGTCTATGCCGTCGAACGTGCCGATGGCCAGTACCAACAATCGGCGGCGCTTAAGCATATCCGGATGGAGCTGCGCTCTCCGCGATTGATCCAGGCCTTCCTGAGCGAACGCGACAATCTGGCGATGCTGACTCACCCAGGCATTGTCCCGGTACTGGATGGAGGTGTGGACAATCTAGGCCACCCATGGTTTGTCATGCGACGCGTCCACGGTGAACATATCGATTCCTGGTGCGACGAACGTAGGTTAAACCTCCGCGCCAGGGTCAGACTGTTTCTGGAGGCCTGCGATGCCGTGGCTTACGCTCACCAGCGTGGCGTACTGCACCAGGACATCAAACCATCCAATCTGCTGGTAACCCAAGACGGGCGCACACAACTGCTCGACTTTGGATTGTCTACAACGTTGCACTCGGCGGCGAATGAATACCGTGGCCTTGCGGTGACGGACCAATACACTGCTCCGGAGATTCTGTTGGGTGGTTCCCCCAACTTCACGACGGATATCTACGCATTGGGTGTACTGCTCTATCGCATGTTATGTGGGCAATTTCCTCAGACGCGGGTTGCTATTCCTATAAAACATCGAACGCCTCCAGACGTCCCGAGTTGGTTTGCCAGCCATTCGTTGCAGAAGATTGCTTTGCAGCGCGGCGCTAGAAGTCCGGAAGCGCTAGGGCGCAAACTATCCGGCGATCTGGACGCCATCGCTTTGAAATGCGTGGCCCCCGACCCACAGCAGCGTTACCAGAGCATCGAGCTGCTTCAGCATGACCTCAAGCAGTGGCTAGCCTCACGCCCCATATCGATGCGTGCTCACCAGCAGTCCTATCTCATTTACTGTTTTGTCCGTCGTCATAAGGTGGCCATCGCTGCAGGAGGAGTGCTTTGTTTATCCCTGGTGACGGGTGCAGGCCTATTGGGTTGGCAGAGCTATCGCGCCTATCGTGAGATGGCCACTGCCAGCCAGGTCGATCAGATGTTTGAACAAGCCATGGGAATGGCGACACTGTCTGGCCTGGGCGACACACCACTGACCTCGACCCAACTGCTGGAGCAAGCCGAAAGAAAGTTGCGTCAATCTTCGGCAGAGTACCCAGAGGCAATGGCCAGAGGCCTATCCATATTGGCGCGTAACTGGGCCATCACGGGCGACTACGGCCGAGCCTCATCACTGGCACAAGAATCGCAAACCTACCAGGGCGGCGATGCGCTACAGAAGGCATTCAACCAAGCCACACTTGCGCAGATACAGAACATGCAATCCGAGTATGCGCAGGCCGAAATCTCAGCAACGGAAGGATTGTCGTCATTGAAGATAGGATTTACGGAACAGCACCAACTGGCCGCCGTCCGGCTCAAGGCGCAGATTGCGCAGGCGTTATCCGGGCAAGGACGCTCTCGGGATGCATTCCGAGCCCTCGATCAAGCTATTGATGAAGCCGGAAAACTTAGCCCAACCATCGCAAACCCGATCGTCTCTCAACTGCTGATCCAGCGTGGCAGTTGGTATCGCAACCGCATGCGGATGAAGGAATCCGAAGCGGATCTGCTTCGGGCAGTGTCATTGACGGATAGCTCCGACCCCATTATTGCAGATGACGCACGCGAATCACTGATTAGAACCGTTCGCGCCTCACGCCAGGTTGGTCGCGAGACTCGCGCATTGTCCATGGCCGAACAATTGCTCCATAGCAGACAGAGATTACTGGGACCGCGTCATCCGCAAACTGGGATGGCCTGGGCTGAGCTGGCCTTCGTCGAAATGCTCAATCGTGATACGCCTGCTGCGGAAGAAGCGATCCGCCAAGCAGAAGGAATACTGCGCCCAACTTTGGGAGAACACCACCCTGCCATGGCTCGGGTCTGGATGGCCAAAGCGCATTTCGACACCCTTGCCGGAAAGCTTGAAAGCGGCATTACGTGGGCAGAGCGCGCACAGGATCTCTATCTTGAGCGGTATGGAAAAACCCACGAATTTACCTTGGACGCGCAGTTCCTACAGGCAAGCCAATACTGGGGCCTGTATAACATCAGGGGCGATATAGCAGCTCGTCAGCAGGCATTGAACCTGATCCGCTCAGGCATTCTCACCAGCGTGTCGGCGCACGGCACCGTGGCGGCCATCCATCGGCTTGCTTACGCCACTCTGCTAGCAAACAGCGGGGATTGGAAGGAGGCCAGAAAGCAAATGGCCCAGGCGCGCCTGGATGCTGCCGAACAGTATGGCGCCGCCAGTCAAGAAACGTTGCATGTTCGCCTCACCGAAGCTTCAATTCTGATTGATTCCCAGGACAGCGGCTCTGATGTGGGAAACACGCTTGACTCCCTGATTTCTGACGCCAGCACGATTGATACGCTCTATGCGCAATCAGTCTGTCACTCGGCCTATATGGAGAAAGCGCGTTGGTTAGTGCAGAAGGGTCGCGTGGAGGATGCACGCAGTGCCCTGCTACAGGCCAAAAGCGTTGCTGTCAGTGCTGGACAAGCCGGCTGGGTGGCCAAGGCTGAGCAGAAGCTGCAAACGTTGGATGGTATCTCCATCAAGTAAGCATGTAGCGTTGATGTTGAGATGAGGGAAGAAGATGCGCACTCCTATCGCTGGTATGGATGAAGACTGCAACCGATCAAAGCATGGATGGAATGACCTTGCACTCTTCTGAGCAGATTTTTTGTCTGTTGGCGACCAGATCCGCATTCATCGAACATTACGAATCTAACGCACGCCTACCCTAATGCCAGTACTGCGTGCACTCAGTCGTCGTGCTCGAGAATGGAGGCGGATGTTATCGTATGCCTTCCGGCGCGCCCCTTGGTTGGCATCGCCGTTCAGTGATTGGCAGGCGCCATCGGCAATCTCCACCTCTGACCACCTGCGTCTCCAGCACAGGTTTCGATGGTCAGCTGGTCACCATCATGCGCCGTCAAGCAAAGCCCTGAGCCATGCGCCTTCAGTTGTCCATCGGCATAGAGCCAACGCTGGTCGTCCGCCTTGTCACAGTCGGATATGATCACTGCGGCCCCAGGCTTCTTGCCAGCGTTAACCACATCCAGGCAGAGTCCTTGCTGAAGCTGCAGACTTCCATTTGACGCATAAATCCACGCTTGGTTGTCCTGTCCGTTGCACGCATACGTGATCGCATTCGTACCACTTTCCGCGCCGCCATAAGCGTCCAAGCATTCGCCGCTTGCGATGGTCACCTCGCCCCTGATGGAGTTCCCGATCGCGTTGGACTGCAGCACACCGCCATGAACGACATCCACACGGCTCATACTGCTGCATCCCTTGCTTTGATCATTGAAGTCCAAACCGGCTACTACCGCGCCTCCATCACCACGGGGCCATTTCACTCTCACCTGCGAGTATGGCTGATTGAAGCACGACGATGCGTCGTTGTTCCATTCGAAATACTCTGTCCAGGTGGACATGCCGTCGCCAGAAATACGTGACGACTTCGCGCGGATGCTGCCAAGCTTGAACGATTCACCTGTCTTGACATCGACGACGGTCGCACCGAACCAGCGATCACCCTCATGAGCAACGACGAATACAAATTCTTGTCCAGCCTTCCATTCGTGGAGCATCTTGCAGTTTCGTCCCACGCCCTCGCCATCGAAGGGATGACAATCGCTGCCGGGAGAACCGAGCCGCATCTCGGTGGCGTCCCACACGGAGAACATGAACTGGCGCGGTTGGCCACCATTGCTCTGCATGCCGGTATATGCGACCTGCCCATCTGTGAAATTGAACTCGTTGCTCCAGAAGATGTTGGACAGACGCCCGGGGTCCACAATGGGCGTCAGACTGAACTCTACCTTCTCAAGCCGGGTTCCCTCAGGCCATGCGTAGTTCGTATAGGTCCCTGGGGTATCGCCCGCCCATACCCTGCCCACACAGAAAGGCAAAATAAGAATCAACGCAAACAGAATGAGCCGCATCCGCCTATCCTCCGAGGAATCTCATTTCGATCCGGGACAGCTTCAACCATAGCCCGGAAATCATCGCTTTCGCGTTATCCCATTGCTTTTGACCATCAACCGCCATGAGACCGTGGAAACCACTGTGGAAATCGCACATATCGCCGTCGATATACAGAAAAGCGCAATCAGGAACCAGGAGTCGTCGTTCGCGATGCCCCATACAAGCATCAATGGCAAGGAGAACAGCGCAAGTGACGGAGCAATCAATCCTGTCACCGACGAAATGAACGCAATTTTAGGAACGATACCATTCCTTTTTCTGCTGACTACCAGCGCCGTCAGATTGATAGACATCGACAGAATTAAAATGACGAGCGGCCATATCAGACTACCTATCGACATGCCGAAATACCCTGCTCAATGAGTCACGCGTTACGAGAGCACACTGGCTCGCCATTGGCGGGCATACGCTGATTTTCGGGTGCCATGGATATCCATCCTTCCCCTCTCCCCTGACATCCAATGTCGCACACCACAACGGGATGACGCCAGGCGAGGCGCCGGGCACAACACTGCCTTGTTTATGGTTTCGGGAAACACGTGGTATGAAGGACACCGTCGCGCGGTTTGCCTAGCTGTCCGTCGCTCAGTTCCACTTGCCGCGATAAGCGAACCTGGGCATGTCCCATTCGTAGCGGATCGCCAGCAGCCGGAGGGCGAGCCCCAGACCCATCGCCGTCAGCATGGCGGCATCATGGTGAACGCCGAGGTGTCCGCCACCGATGTAGAGGAGTCCCGTCGCCAGCGATACGGTGGCGTAGAGCTCCTTCTGGAACAGCAGAGGGATCTGTCCGCACAGGATGTCTCTGAGCACTCCGCCACAGGTACCCGTGATCATGCCGCTGGCGATGACGATGCTCAGCGGCAACGATAAAGAGTTCGCCACATTGCACCCGATCACCGTGAACACCACCAGCCCCAACGCGTCGAGAAACAGGAAAATTATTTTCATCCGCACGATTAATGGCGCGATGATGCCGACTGAGAGCGCCGCGACCAGGACATAGCCCAGATACTCGGGATGTCGCACCCAGCCAAGGGGATAATGGCCAAGCAGGACATCACGCACTGTGCCTCCACCCAATGCTGTCACACTGGCAATCACGCAGACCCCGAACCAATCCATATCGCGCCGTCCTGCAACGAGCGCCGCCGTCATCGCCTCAGCCACGATCGCAACCAGATACGCCACGTGCATCGCACTTCCTTCCGACATCAGGCTCTTCCTTTCACGTATAGACCCGCCGCGCATGGCGCTGCGACGAAGCGCCATACCGCTCACGACTGAAGCACTGCGCCATGCTTTCCTAAGCAACCAATGTTTCGCGTTGCCACGAGCGACATGGAACTGCGCGTCGAATTCCCGGTGATCGCTCTGTCAGTTCTGCGCAGGCGGCTCCGCATCCACCACGCGCACGTTCTGCTTTCCCGTCGTGGCGGGCAGGATAGAGGCGTCCGTCGCGACCAGGATCGTGCCGGCTTGCAGCAGCGGATAGACCTGACTCACGAAACCGGGCGGCAGCCTTACGCTGTTGACCATTGCAGGATCGAGGGCTTCACCGCCTTCACTTTCGTGGCCGGCCACCGCATAAGCGTGCCATTGTGGCGCCTTTCCATCCGGAAACTGAGGAAATGCTCCCTCCAGATAGCTTGGCGACATCACATAGACATGTGTGCCCATCCTGCGTGCGGATTCGTCCAGCACCAAGTGCGATCGTCCGATTTCCACACCGCCACGCAGGACAACGATCTGCTTGTCACTGCGGCTCATGACGAGTGAAACAGGGCCATCTCTCGCCTGCTCCGGAGTCCAGCGGAATTCACGCCCATCCGGCAGCGATGGGACGTCCACGTGTTTTCCCGAATGCGCATCCACGGGCGACAACATCCCCGGATGGGCCATGGACGAAGGTGTCGTGCCTTGCTTCGCGATCACCACGGTCATCCCCATCGTGGTCGACCCAAACAGCAGACGCGCGAATTCCGTGGGTAAGTGCAGGCAACCATGGGATTCCGGATATCCTGGCAAGCCACCGGCATGTAGGGCGATCCCGTCCCAGGTCAAGCGCTCTTCGTAGGGCATGGGCGCATTGTTGTATTTCTTTGAGTGGTGGTTCTTATCTTTCTCCAGGATGGTGAAGACGCCCGTCGGCGTTTCGTGCCCCGGCCTGCCCGTACTTATGGTGGAGATAGCGACCAGCACACCATTGCGATACGCATAAAGGTGCTGCTCGTCCAGACTGGCGACAACGACCATGGGCCCCATCGACGCGTCGTCCCGACCCCAGATCCATTCACCGGGCCTTAGTTCGTTGAAGGGCGTATCGATGCCTCTGGACTGCTTTGCACCCCAAGATGGCGTCGTGGCGAATGCCGGGACCATCAGGCAGAACACCAATAGACATGCGACGAACCATCCCGTCGTTCCTGAAAGAAAACTGCAAACAATCGTACGAACCATGCACAGGCTGTTCGCGCCTCGCTCACACTGCATTCGCTTCTCCCTGCTCACTGATGCCGAAAGGCGTCTTGATCCGTTTCAGACTGCGGGTCTCCTGTCGTATCTCGTGACCATTGCGCAAGGCTCCGGCTGTCCGGCAAGGACGGTCATGATCTAGGTGGATACAGACCGCGCGATGCCTGATCTGCAAGCCCTTGATGCCAGCGTTGACAAGCCGTTCGCCAAGCTCCCTGTCTGCGTCATCGTGCTTTATTCGCTCGTCATAACCGTTGACCGCAATCAAGTCGCGCTTCCACGCCGAAGAGTTGTAATTGTTGAAGGTCGCCCCGGCCATGATGGCCGCATCCAGGAATTTCGCCGAAGTTGGGTTAGAACCTAATTTGAGCCAACTCGATATGCCCAACCGCTGACGCGATCGCAACCATGATGGCTTGAAGCATGTTCCGTCGATGATGTCGTCTGCTTCCAGCATCAAACTTGTGCGCAAGTCTAATCTGCAGTAACCGCCCGACAAGAAATGGCCATTCCTAGCCATACGCGCATGGAGCTCAAGAAAATCCCGTCGCGGAATGCAGTCGCCATCGGTGAAGACGATATAGTCGTACTTCGCCCAGGGAATCGCCTTGTTCAGGATTTCCTGTCGACGGTAGCCGCGGTCTTCATGCCATATATGCCGGACGGGCACGGATTCCAATGCGGCAAACCTTGAGACCATTTTCGCGGTCTCCGGCCTCGAGCCATCGTCGGCAACGATGATCTCGAATCGCTTGTGGGTCTGGACTAAGTAGCCAATAAAGGCTTTCTCGAGCCAACGTTCGGCGTTGTATGTGCTGATGACGACAGAAATTGGTAAAGACGTCTCTTCCATCCAGATTCTTCCAATTGTGTCTTGCCGGCTTCCTCCGGCAATGGCACCGCCCCAGTACATGTGGCATGGCGGCTGTGTAAGCCCGATCAGCGCTCCGGGAACTTCCTGCGCACGTGTAACGCCTTGAGGATGGTGAACTGCTCGTACTGATGTCCCGGATAGCGTGCGTCGACCCACGCCATGAAATCCGCATCGGTGATCTGGCTGCGATAGAGCCGGTGCAGTACGTTGGTGAATTCCGAGGTTGCCGCATCGGTGTCCAGCGGCAGGCGTGAATAATGCCTATCCTGGCTGATCGCGTCCACCAACCGGGACAGCCAAGCCTGGAACTCTGCGTCACGCGCCGCATCGGCCGACAATGCGGCTTGGTCTGTCGGCGCCGCCACGGCGCCGCTTCCTGCCGTCATGGCCATTCCCACGACCAGCAACATCTCCCATCTCCGCATTGTCCGCTCCTGTTGTGGAACCGTAGGAATCCCGCCTTACCAAGAGACTCGCGAAATGCCATCGCCAAGGGACATTGCAGTCTGTCGGGTGCGGCCGTCACGGCAGTGCGCATGCCACCGCGATCATTTTGTCGTGGTGCCAACGGTGTCCAGTTCGCTCAAGCGGAGGTCGGCTTTTTCGATCCACGCTGGCTGCCCGGCCTTGACTGCCTCGTTCCGCGCCTCGCGCAGTGCACGCCGTGCATCATCCCGGCGACCCTGCTTCCCGAGCCAACGCCCATACTCCAGCCACGCCGAGTGCGCCATGGCATGTGCATACAGCGTGTCGATCTTGCCCAGATCAGCAATCAGGTCGGAGAACGAACGATCCATTCCGTCTGCTTGGGTTTCGCTGTCGATCGCCATCGACAACTCCGTCGAGCGGATATGCAGCGATTCCTGGCTGTCCTTGCCGTATTGGTTGATCGCATCCTGGCGCGCAATGCGCAACTGCTCCGCCGCGGACGCAGACTCTCCCGCATTCGCCAGCAACGTCGCGTAGGCGAGACGATGGATCGCAGGCACGCCGCCATGCGCCTTGACGCTATCTTCGATGGTCTTGCGGAGCAAATCGAGCGCCTGTCCGCGCTTCTCGATGCGCCCCCCTCGCGTGAATTCCTGCCAGTACAGGCTCGCAAGAAGGAATTTGGCTTCCAGCGTGAATTCATGGAGTTCACCGTAGCTGGCGCTGTAGATGTCGATTCCCTTCCTGACGGCGACGAGGCTTTCTTCCTGACGCCCCTCGAGCGCGTCGAGATGGGCTCGCGCGATACACGCCCGCGCGTAGGCCGGATGGGTCTCGCTCAAGGATTCGCGCAGGATGCTTTCCGCATGGAGGATCGCCTCCTCGGCGCCAGGATCATCGGCATTGAGGAGCCGGACAAATGCCAGTTCGGACCATGCCACCCCTGTCTGCGGATGCCGGTACCCCAATGTGCGTTGGCGGTTGGCAAGGAGCATGTTGGCCAATGCCAGCGATCTCTTCTCACGTCCGGGTTGGCGGGATGCACGTACCGTCCTGATGAGCGATTCGCGAGCATCGTCCGCGATGACAGGCTCCTCTTTCTCGGCCAAGGCGAGGGCACGCAGCAAGTCCACCTCGGATTCCGCCATCCTCAGGCGCAAGCGATACCAACCTCCCCGTTGAATCAATAATTGCGCCACAACGGCGTTGCCACCCCCCGGAGGAAGTTGCTCCGCTTCGGTAATCGCCAGCGATAACGTCTGGAACGCGGCCCTGGAATCGCCCCGACCCGATTGCGCGATGGCCACCTGGTTGAGCAACCTGGCGTATGCAAGCCGGTGCTGGTCGGACAGCCTCATCTTCAGCAGGGCCAAGCCATTTTTGGCCGTTCCCTCGGCCTCCCTGTGTCTGGCCTGGTGGTTCTGCACCTGCGCGAGCGTGGAAAGATTGAATGCCGTCAACAAGGTATTGGCTTGGCCAAGATCAAGTGCTTCCTTTGTCAGTTTTTCCGCCTTCGCATAGTCACCGATCGCCGCCCAACTGCGTGCAATGACCGATAATCCGCGCGAACGCACATCTTTGTGGTCGTCCAATGATTCACCACGCAGATAGACCTCGCTCCTTTCGAGCATGACAGCGGAACTGAGGGGTGCATCGCCGAGGCCAGACAGTGTCGCCATGCCCAAGGTTGACTCAAGCAACCTGTCCGCGTGACTGGATGCGACGCTCTCATGCGCGGCACGCAGGTGCTGCCAGGCATAGAGCGAGGCGAAAACGCCAAGCGACACAAGCATGGAAAGCACGACAACGGAAGCCGCGACATGCCGCTGGACGAAGCAGCGCATCAAGTACCAGCGCCCACCCTTGTGCGCGGCAACCGGGTGACCCGTCAGCCAACTCCTGAGGTCGCGTTGTAAGTCCGCCACACTTTCGTACCGCTCGCTCGCCAGGGTTTCCACACAGCGGAGCGCAATGCTGTCCAACGCCCCACGGACTTTCCGTGAAAGCACTTGGGCGTCCTTCTCGCCATGCCTGGCAAGCATCGATGATGTCATGTAGAGAGCGAGCGCGCTCATCGGCCGTGGCTGGTGCCGGATGGCATTCAGCGGAACAGGCCATTGGCCGCAAACCAACTGATATAGCAGGACGCCAAGTGCGTACACATCGACGCCGAAGCCCAGCGATCCACCAGCCATCACTTCAGGTGCGCAGTAACCGGAAGTCACCGCCAGGCGCCTGTGTTTCTTTCCTTCGGCCGCAAGCATGGACAGTCCGAAGTCCAACAACTGTGTTTTCCCGTCAACCGTGACAAGGATGTTGGACGGCTTGATGTCCTGGTGGATGATGCCTCTCGAGTGCGCGTACGACACCGCATCGCATACCGTGATGAGCAGTTCGATGCGTTGGCGGAGCGTCAGCGACTTGCTGTCGCACCATACGTCGATCGGATCGCCATCCACGCGGTGCATGACAAACCAGGGCCGCCCGTCCTCGTCCACGCCTCCATCCAGTAACGGAACGATGTCTGGATGCTGGAGGCTGGCGAGGATGTTCCGCTCTTCGATGAATGCACTTTCCAGCTGGGTGGACGACGCATCGGCCTTCACATATTTAAGCGCCGCCCGCTGACTGAATTGGCCATCCGCACGCTCAACCTCATAGACCGATCCCATGCCTCCATGTCCAATGGCGCCTACGATTCGCCACGCACCGACCCGTCGGCCGAGGCGATCGTCCGCGGGAGCCTCCACCAACCGCATGCACGATGCGATGGCCTCGATCGGTGCGCGCTCTATCGGCGTAGCGCAATCGTCCGCATCCAGGAGCGCCTTAAGGGCGTTATGGAGGTCCTCGTCCTCCTTCCGAAGGTCCGCCAGTTCGCGAGCACGCTCCTCCGGGGACATATCCACGAAGCGGTCGAACAACCTCAGCGCACGGGCTTCAATCAAGCTCATTGCAGGCCCTTACCCTTGCAGTGCGTAAAAGACATGTCAGCGCAGGTCGATCTTCGGGAAATCCGCTAGTTCCGCTCCGACAACAGGCGGCAAGAAAGATGCAAGGTCTTTCCGGAAGCACGACGAACTTCCTCCTGATAAGTGTCGCAATCCAGTAGGTTGTCAGACGAGAACCGGCGCCCGGAATACAGGCTCACAAGCATCTCGGGTTCGCCTGTCGTCAGCCCGAGCCGCCTCCGGTCGGCCGCACGCCCATCGAACACAACAATACCACTGCCATCGAGGGTGGCCTCAGTCCGCCCGATATCGACCAAGCCGATGTCATTGATGTCGCTAGGTGCAATGTTCTGTGCGGGGGTGCCGGCGTACGACACCGACACCACGACGCTCTCCGCATCTTGCCTCAGCTTCCGTTCGGCGGATGCCGACAGCGACACCGCGACCTTGAACGCAAACTTGGCCGGCCATGCCCCGGTGGATGGAACTGCTGCGTCCGGGACGGAAAGAGCAGCGCCTCTATCACATCCCGACAAGACGGCGGCAAGAGCGAGCAAGAACCCATATGTAGATCTTTTTACCATCATGTCCTCCGTCGCCCCGCACTCACCATGCATGCCGGTGACAATCAGCAACCCCGACCAGTGGACCGGCATTCGCGGTGGGCCGGCAAAACCCGCGTCCACTATCAGTCGATCATGGAATCCGCCGTACAGGCCAATCCAGGAGTTCGCAATGCAGTACAACCGGTGCGGCGATGGCAACCTTGAGGTCGTTCTCGAAAGAACCGCAGTCGAGCAGATTGTCTTCGAACACGCGCCTGCCGGAAGCGACGTTCACGATGACCCTTGGCTCTCCCTGCAGATACTTCAGCATATCCGTCTTCAACGCATGCCCGTCGATCACGGCCTGCAACTTGCCGGTCACATCCACTTCCACCTGACCCAGGTCGATGAATCCCAGTTCATCCACAAATGGATCCCCGACACCCGGTGCTGGGTCGCCTGCGTAGTTGATCATGGCCACGACGCCTTCCTTCGCCGGAACGATCCTGGCGGCAGCTTCGTCCGAGAGCGATATCCGCAATTCGAATGCGTAAGGATCGGGCGTTTTCGTATCATCCGTTGCTATCGGTGCCTGACGGATGATCTCAGCCATCCCCCGTGATGGACCGGCAGCCAATGGCGGCTCAACTTTCCCGCACCCTAGCAACGCCACAGCCACCCATGTGCTCCATGGCAAAACTGTCGTTGCCATGCGTGGCCAGTGCTGACGCCACGCGGGGGTATCCGTCGCCTTCATTCTGCAAGCCTCTTGGTTGAATCAGCCATCCGCATATGTCTTAAACGACGGCTGCACAACATTGGTGCATCCATCATGGGACGAGGGTGCACCAACCCTACCGACTGCCCTGCTATTGCCCATCGATCATTGGAATTGGGATATCGGCGGGCCACCTCATTCGACCCAAGCATGCGAACAGCATCATAGGCACCCATTACAGTTACACTGCTCACATTAAGTTACCATTCCTACTCGCGAATTGCGGGCCGCACAGGACATGACCAGTACCGACGACCATTCCGACGCCGCTGCATTTCCTTCCGAAGCGACCGCTCTCGAAAGCGACGCGCTAACATCGGTAACGCGCCTATTGGTGGATGTCGACGAGGGGAACGACAAGGCCTGGAACCAGATCTACAACCTGGTCTATCACGATCTGCACCGGATTGCGCGTTCACTCGTCCGCCAGCATGTGCTGCCCGGCCATTCGCCGACGTCGTTGGTCAGCGAGACTTGGCTCCGTCTGGCACGCTCGCAGTTCTCGGCCAGGTGCCGCTCGCACCTCACCTCGCTGATCGCCCGCGCCATGCGATTCGTGCTGCTGGACGAAGCCCGGCGCACGCTGACGACCAAGCGAGGGAACAACGCTCCCACAGAATCGCTATCGTCGGACAACGATCTCGCTATCGACTCGCAGCTTGAGCAGTTGCTGGAGATCAACGAGGCGCTGGAGCGGCTGGCCGGCATTGATGCGCGCCTGACTCGGGTAGTAGAGCTCCGGTATTTCGGCGGCCTGGACGAGGATGAGATCGGAGAGATCCTGGGCGTCACGGTACGTACCGTGCGTCGCGACTGGAGGAAGGCGCGCGCCTTCCTCCAAAGCCAATTGGATGGAGACCGCGCGCCCACTTGAGGAGAGGGCACCGCGTCCAAGGCACACCTTCATACGACACCCGCTCCATGTCCGGTCCCGGCGGAAACCGGCATGAGATGTCCTGTCCCCATGGATTTTCCCGAGACTTTACATGTCATCCACAACCGTCCAGGGTCACCCATGCATCTCAAAACCTCATTGGTTACCGCCGCTGCCGTGTGCGTCCTCTGCGCCTGCGCCCCGAAGCCCCAGAACGTCAGGCCTGGCTACGCACCCCAAGCCGTCTACGACAGCTTGAGCTGCAACCAGATTGCCAGCGAGGCCGTCAACGTCTCAAACAAGGCGCACGACAAGGCTGGCGTCGAGCGCCGTCATCGCCATCAGGATCAGGCCATCGTCGCGACCGGCCTGATCGTCTTCTGGCCTGCGCTGTTCTTCACCCATGGTCATAACACGCAGTCCGCCACGGACCTCGCACAACTGAAGGGTGAGATGGAAGCACTTGAAGCCGCATCCTCCAAGAAGAGCTGCGGCATCAAGTTCGATCGCGTTTAATGACGCCAGGGGGTTTCCGCAGAACGTGAGACCCCCTTGGCGGTTGGCCGCGCCCATTGTTTTGCCTGCTTTACTTCCCCCGGCGCCAACCTTCCGCGCTTAGACCCCGCATGCCGCCCATGAATCCATCGCAGGATACGGCTGCCCTGTTCGTTCATGTCCGCACGCTGATTGGGATGATCGTCGGCCTTGGCCTCACGCACCTGCTGCGGAACTTCGCCAACATCATGGAACGGCCGAAGCGGGAAAAGGCGTACGGCGTCCACCTGGCGTGGGTGTTGTTCGTCTTCCTGTACATGCTGCATTTCTGGTGGTGGCAGTTCCGCCTTTCCCAACTGGAAAACTGGGATTTCAACGTCTATCTGTTCATCACGTTGTATGCGCTCCTGCTCTATCTACTGTGCGCCTTCGTATTCCCCGAAAGCGCGGCCGACTATCCGAGCTATCGTGAGTACTTCTATTCCAGAAGGCACTGGTTTTTTTCGCTGCTCATGATCGTATACGCCGTGGACCTGGTGGACACCTGGATCAAGGGAGCCGAATACTTCGGCAACCTTGGCATGGAATACATCATTCGCAACACGGCCCATATCGCGCTCTGCCTCATCGCCATCGTCGTGAGGAACGCGAAGTTCCATGCCTTCTTCGCCGTAACGGCATTGGTCTACCAGGCTTCCTGGATCACACGTCAGTTCGAGTTCCTTTGAACATGCCGTAAGTTGCCAGTACGGCGCAGCCGCGCGATGGCGGCTGCTATCCTCGTCCTCTGCAAGCACTAGGACGACTGCTGCGCAGCCTGTGCTTTTCAAGACATGCACTACCGCTTATTGTGCATGCATGTGCAAAGCACAGGTCGACGGATAGTTCTGTTATGCGTACGGCCTGTGCTTTCGATCCCTGCTTATTTCATCGTGCCGCGCAGGTTCTGAATGCGATGGCTTGCCATGTATTTCTTCACCATATTTCCGAGCAGCACTTGGGTTTCAGGCAGTTCGTCCATGGCCTTGACCACGTCCTCCCATACATCTTCGTGTGCCCAGCGGCCGAAACGAATGTAGATGGCGTGCCAGGCACCGTATTCGGACGGGATGTCCGGCCAGTGGGCGCGGGTATGCGCCATCCACAGTACCGCTTCCACAAAGCGGCGGGCATTGCCGCCATTGCTGGCGCGTGCGCCGATACGGCCGGGTAGTACCGCCAGCACACGCGCCCATTGCGGCTCGTCGAGTCGCTGGCGCGCACGCCAGTTGGCTTCGAACGCGGTCTTGTCCAGCACATCATTGTCGAGTAATAGCCCCCAGGCGTCAGCCTTGGGCGGTCCAGCATGCTGCGTCATATCCACGGCCTTCTTCGTCGTCCTCTCAGTCCTGATGCCTCATAACGCCGCCGCCATTATGCAAACTCATAACTTGCTCCAGGAGATGTCTTCGACAAACTTCCGGCACATTCGGGGAAGTTGTTCGACCAGGATCACCTTGCCGGGGAATCCGGCATGGCACTCAGCAGGCGGCAACGTGGCCAACTTCACCCCCTCTGGATGCGTTCCGATCTCCCACCCCTTCAGCTTCCCGAACCACTCACCGTGATTCTGAGTACCCCTCATCGATTTTCTGTCTGGGCGTTCTTCATAGCGCCAGTCCTTTTTTGCATGTGCTGTAGTGCCCCGTCGGCGAACAGCCAGTCCGAGGGCTGGAGGTTGCTCAGTGGCGAACTTTTCCGAAATAGCGGGAACGCAACACTTCCAATTGCCCGTTTTCCTGCAGTCCTAGCAACTGGATCGTCAACGGCTTCTGAAGCGCGCTCCCGTGGGGCAGGCCGAAGCCGTATTTGTCAGGGCTGAACAGCACGCCCACCACCTCCAGGCCGCTCTCCGGATGTGCATGTGCGTAGTACTCCAGCACCGGCGCATCCCCCACGACAGCCGCGACATCGCCATTCATCAACGCCCTCGCCGCGTCTTCCAAGCCCTTCTGGCGCAGTACCGTCAATCCTGTGTCGACGGCGAACTTCTCCGCCGTGCTACCTGCGGTGACGCCAACAACCCTGCCTTTCAGGTCCGAAACGCCATTTATCTGCCGCCCCAGCGATTCTGCCGTCATGACGCTGGTAACGGATGAGGTGACGTAGGCCACCAGCGCCACGCCGCACAGCAGCCAGATGGCGGACATGACGCGCCCCAAGGAGCCGAACATCTTCTTGTGGTTCGTCTTGCCGGACACGGCGATCGACACGACGTGATAGAAGCTTTCGGCCAATCCTTCGCGCCATTCACGCGTGAATTCCCGATCGTACCTCCGGTCAACCAGTGTCAGCAGACACGTCGCCACGAGCAAGATGAGTGCCAGGGCGGCATAGATCCGCAGATGGCCACCTTCCCGCAGGCCATCGAGCAGACGCCCGCCACCTGCTGCCTTCGGCACCATCAGGCGCATGCCGGCGTCGTACCATGGATGCGTGAAGTCCATCCGCCTGGCCCGCTCCTGCGTCACTGTGATGTTGGCGACCGCGACATCTAGTTCGCCACTCTCCAAGCCTTCTACCAGAGCGTCGTACGTCGCGATTTCACGGTATTCGTACTGCCAGCCGAGGTTCTTTGCGGCGATCTCCCATAGGTCGATCGCCATGCCTGAGAACCCCTTCGTATCCGTCCTATCGATGAAAGGCGGACTGACATAGACACCCACGCGCAACGGTTCCGCACTACCACCCGGATGCTGCAGCAGCAGACCATGCGCCTCGTCTGCCTGAACCGATAATGGCATGCATGCATAGGCAAGCACTAGGAATGCCAAGACAAGGCCTCGCTTCATGACACCCACCGTAAGCCAATCGACACGTCCATTGCCTCCCGCAGCGCTCCGGAACGCGTCGACTGGCGGCGGAGACAGAGATGTTGCTTACTTAAGGCGCACCTTGGTTTATCGCCGAGATGCGAACCGAACTCTTTCCGCATGCAGAATCCTGGCAGATTCCGTTTATCCATACCTGGCCGGAGCCGAGCATCGCACCATTCTGGTTAACGGACAGGCTGGCATATTTCTGGTCCAGCACTGCCTTCCTGATATCCGCAGTCATGATGCTGTCCCACTGCGCGACGAACGCATCCGCGTTGTGTACCGCCTTCTTCGGCCGTCCCTTTTCCTTGATCACTAGGGGATAGTCGACAAGACCCGCGACCGTTTTTCGGTCATCCGCCTTGACGGCTTGCTGCAGCCGGTCGAATACATCTCGATAAGGCTTGGCGTTGCCTAGCAAGCTTTCGATCTGCTGGTCGACAATTGCGTCATCCGATTCGTCAGCGGCTGAAGAGCCAGCCACTGCAGGCGCGTCAACCTGCACCGGTTCTGCTTGCCCGCTTGCCGTGACATCCGTCGTCGGGGCCACGATGCCAACATCTGTACCGATAACAGCTTCGGGGGCCACGGCCTGAATTCCTGCCTGTTCTTCCTGAACCTTCGACTCGTCGCTTGGCGCCGTGCAGGCACAGACGATAGTGACGGTTGCAAGCAGAGCAAAACCAAGGTGCATTAGTTTGAAAGGGCTCATGTCTGCTCCACCTACTCAGTCGTCGTCAGAGCTGCCACCGCCAGAAAAATCGGTCTGGCCAGGTTCGGGCACATCGTCATTACTGCGGAACTCAGTCTGGCCCGGCTCAGGCGCGTTGCTCGACCGCGAGGCATCCGGGTTATCCACCAGGCAGCCCGCGCCATGGCACCCGGTGTAGCCCGATCCTGTCTTACCCGTGTAGTAGTAACTGTTCGAAGTGGTGTGCTTCTTCTTGCCGCCATCGATCGCACCTTCCAGTACTGCCCCCAGCAGCGCACCCGCCACGACCGCACCGTTATCGTGCCCTCGATGATCGTAAGTGCGTGCACCCGCATCGAACGTGCCGCCCTTGCCATGGTGGTATCCGTTGGCGTCGGCGAACACGCCGGAGCATCCCTCGCTTACCCAGACGCGATCCGTTTTCGGGTTAAAACCCCACGTCTTATTGATGATGCAAGCAGCATGCGAGCTCTGGTACACCAGGGTCGGTGCATCGAGCGGTGCATAGCATTCGTTATATTGGTAGTTGTGCGAGATACACTCGACAGTTGCTTGCGCCAACGCGGTTCCGGGAAGCCAAAACGCGGCTAAAAATACGGAAAGTGTCACGATATGTCTGTACATCTTTGATCTCCTTAGCTTGTAATTCCGCCGAAGCGGGGAGGTGAAGGAATAGCTTTTTTGACTGCTTACATATTCATGGACCGTGCCGTTCGCGTAGTAGAGAACCGACCAGCAAGTAGAACGAATCGACGCCGCGCTCCGCACGGCCATAACCGACAAGCACCGGACCCAGACCCGTCTCGACGCCAAGAAAGAGGCTTCCCGCACCGATCACGCCCGCCTTGCCAACGTCTTGCCTGCGACGCCATGCGCCGCCCGCCTCGAGGCTGCCGCCCACGTACAGGGGCATGCTCATCAGACTGTCCGCATGGCCGAGGCGCTGGTAATAGATGGCCCGGGCCAAGCCGGTCTGCGATGCGAAGAGGGCGTCGTCCTGGTACCCGGACAGATAGCCGAGTCCGCCCAGGAATCGATGTGTAGACAACACCGTCGCCCCACCGTCCGAAGCACTGGATAGCGAGATACCGGTCAACAGATGGTGATCGCCCTTGCTGACCACACCCTCCCACGCCGCATGCGTCACCGACGCATTGACGTCCGAACCCAACCCCCGCAGGTAGCGTTGGTGGCCGACATCCAGCCGTGCGCCGTGCCGGGGAAACGACGAGTTGTCGAGCGTGTCATAGGCCATGCCGACCGACACACTCGCCGTGTTCGCACGGGAGCTGCGCCAGGAGGTTTCGTCGCCCACTAGCAATCGCGTCCCTTCGCGTGCCCAGACGGCATCGGTGCGCAACTCCCAGTGCGTCGAAGGGGCATAACGCCAGCCCGCTCCGGCCGTCCATTGGTGGTAGCGGAACTGCGCCTGCTCTTGCCCCGACATCGATGTCAACGGCAGATCGAACGCCTCGTAACCCGCATGCGCGGTCAACGCGTGTTCCATGCCACGGCCCCATGGCTGGTACCACTCGCCCCGCAGACGATCCTTGCGCCCGAGCCCAAGCTGCAGGCGGAGTTCGCCACCCGTAGGGGTGAGCCCACCCAATGTCAGCTCGCTGCCGAGTTGGTACTCGCTGATGCCGTCGAAATCGCTGGACAGCCGCAGTGACGTGTGGAGCAGGCCCGGCCCCCAGCGCTTGTCCAGCGGCTCGACCTGCAACGACGACACGCCATTCTCGTCTCTGAGACGCCACTGAAGCTGTTCGTAACGGTTCTCGCCATAGATCTGCGCGAGATCCTGCTCCAGCGCTGCCACATTCAACGGCTTTCCACTGACATCGTCGAGATGCCTTTTCACAAAGTCGCCGGTGCGCGTGCCTTGCCCGAGCACCTCGACGAAGGCGATCAGGGGCGGGTCCTGTGCAGGCAACATGTGCCGCGCCTGAAACCTGCGGTACTCGTCGTAGCTGGCGCTGAAGCGCCTGATATCGGCCACATGGATCTCCGCCGCGGCGAGGCCGATAGCGGAAGCCTCCATGGCCCGGTTGAACTCCTGCGCGCCGAGGCTTCCCAACGCCGGACTGATCAGCAGGTCACCGCCGCCGAGGCTTGCGATCTGCGCCTCGACGATCCGCTTCATGAGGACGCGGGAGGTCTGTTCACTGATGGCAAGCGGCGAGTCGAGGTGTTCCTCGTCGAACAAGGGAGAGCCCACGCGCGACACGATCAGCCGCTCCGCTCCCAGCTTCCTGGCCTCATCGATGGGCACGTTGTCGACGATGCCTCCATCCACCAGCAGGCGGTCGTCGACACGGATGGGGGCGAACGCGCCCGGCACGGACATGCTGGCGCGAATGGCCATCGCCAGTTCGCCATGGTCGAAAACGACCTTCTCACCCGTCACGATGTCGGCGGCGATGGCGCGGAACGGAATCGGCAGATCATCGAAGTGCTGCGCCTTCCATGTCGGCAGCAGGAGCCTCCTCAACAGCAGTTCCAATCGCTGCCCCTGGATGATGCCGCGCGGCAGGGCTATCCTGCCCTCCTTTAAACCGAGCTCGATGCCACCCAGCCTGCGCAGATCATCTTGCTTGCGGCGCATCGAGCGCTCGTGGCGGGGCGTTCTGTCGTGCAGTACATCGTTCCAGTCGATATGCGCGAGGATCGATTCGATCTCGTCCGCCTTGTAGCCGGCCGCGTACAGACCGCCTACGATTGCCCCCATCGAGGTTCCTACAATGCAGTCGATGGGTACCCGCTCCCTTTCGAGGACCTTCAGCAATCCGACATGCGCTGCGCCGCGCGCACCGCCCCCACCCAGCACTAGGCAGGTCCGGGGGCGCGCGATGTCCGGTGACTGATCGAGTTGACGATCAGCCGCCTGTACCGCCCGCGCATTTCCCATCAACGCACAGGCGGTAAACGCCGCCACTATCCATCGCGAGATGCATGCGGTCATGACTCAGAAACGATACGTTGCCATCAGCTGCGGACCACGGCTCTTTACATCGATGTCGCCCGTGAAACGGCTCTTCTTGAAGTCAAGTTCCACATCGTTGTAGTTGTAACGCAGGGAAAAACCGAAGTGCTTCCAGGGCATGTAATCCACCTTCGCGCCCAGGTCGATGGCGTCGCCTTCGACACTCCCCCCCGATTTCTTGACGTAGGACGCGTCCAATCCGATACGCCAGTGTCTGGAAAGCGACTTGACGTATTCGGCGTGGATCTGCGGCACCCACGCCGCTTCCGACACGCTGCCCTGGACCGCTTCAATCTCCTCATTCACGATGGCCGCCGCCCCAAAGGCCGCGGAGACCTCGTACCGGATCGCGCCAAGACCGACGCCGAAGGCGTTGCCGTTGCGGTTGTGGAAGAACCACGTATACGACAGGCCGGTCATCTTGACGTCGAGATCGCCCTCGAAGTCGGCGCCTTCGACGTAGGTGTCATCGCCGATCACGTAGTCGCCATCCAGCGTGAGCGAAGATTTTCCGTCGTAGCCATAGCGGAACGCCTCGAACTTGTGGCGATGGCCGTTCTGGCCGTGACCGAACGAACCGCCAACCTCGAAGAAGGGATCCGTTCCATCCGTGTCAATGCCTAGATCCCGCTTGAGATCCACGTGCGAACCAGAACTCGTACCCGAGGACGGCTGCCAGCGCAACTTCACATCATTACTGGATTTGTAAATACCAGCACTGACGAAGAAACTGTCAACCGGCGAGATCTCTTCCGCATCGGCGGCAAAGGGGGCAAGGACGAAGGCGGAAAATGCCGCCACAGAATAAAGAAGTGCGGGCTTGTTCTTCACTAAGCTCCTCCTGGTATTGTTATGAAAACCACGACGGACGCTCGCGCCACCCCATGGACTGCCTGTCCCGACGGCAACCAACGCCGCGAAGGGAAACTCCACTGACATTTGCCGGCATCCGCGACGACCCTCCGCCCGCCCCCGATGCCCCTGCGTGAGTGACATAACCGGCCACGTTCGTCTTACAATCCATCTACTCGGGAATTCCCCAGCCCGGAGGACATGACCACTCCACGCTGCGAAATGTTTGTATCAGCGAATCGGCAGCAAGCCTGGATGTCTTCGCCTAATGTTGGCTATGCCGATATGGCAGCTCCTTCGGGATACTGCCGCGATCCGAGCCTGTAGACAGGCCCACACGCTATAGAAATTGTCTGCTCGGCTGACTACAGCTAGAAAGACCGGTCTCAACCGCGATGTCCGTGATGCTCATGCCCGCGGCCCGAGCACGATCAGATAGACATCGCGTGGACCGTCTTACCGCAGCTCGAAGGGGTGAGGGACCGCGCGGGGATTATCTCGTCGAACAATGCTCACGACAATCCAACAGACCTACGAGGACAGGATTATCGGCATAACCTTACTCAGTACGGATTTGACGAGTTTTTTATCGGCATGAGGCTCACGCGCGGCTCGGATCGCCAATCCCTCCACCAAGCATTGCATGAGCATTGCACGTACCTCCACATCCTTACTACTGGTTTTGTTTCCATTGCGTCTATCCCGTTTCTGCAACCACGCCATAAGATCCAGGCGCGAGGTACGTTCGGAGCGCTGCAGGGCTTCGGCAATGTCGGTACTGCGTGCACACTCAGCCGTCACTTCCGAGAACAGCACCGCGCTCCAAGCTTGCGCCTCTCCCTTGCTCCAGAGTTCATACGCGGCGGTAAGTTCGGACACAAAGTCAGTGGATAGTTGCAGGCTGGCTAAGGCTTCGCGATTCTCCACCAGCTGATGCTCGATGATGGCCAGAATGATGGACCGCTTGCTGTCGAAGTACCTATACAGCAAGCCAATACTCATGCCGGCCTGCTCCGCGATGCTGGCCATGCTGGCGGCATGGAATCCCTGTTCGATAAATCGCTGCCTGGCTGCGGTAAGAATGCGCACCCGCTGTGCGGCGCCGCGCACCGTGGTGGTCTTGCCTACACTGATCTTGCTTGAAATCTTGGGTTGCATCGGGCATCCGGTTCGGTAGGACATGCATAGGCTGACCTGATCCGACCAGCTTGCCAAGGCAGATGCTAAAAGAGAGTGAACGTTCATTCACTTGTCATATTGGCTACCTAGCCTTTCCGTCCGGCCTCCCCCACCCTGGACGATCACGCCCCATGAAACACTCCTTTTCAAATCTTTCGCGCGCCGTCGGCTTCGTGATCGCGGCCTTGGCCGCCGTTCCGGTCGCCGCACAAGAATCGGAGAACTCGGACAAACAGGCCGTCGAACTGGACGTCGTCAAGGTCACCTCTACCCACAAGATCCAGTCGATCCAGGAAATTCCCTTCTCAATCAGCTCGGTGGATGCCGAGAAACTCGAAAAGGCAAATCTCAGCGATCTTTCTCAGATCCAGTATCTGGTTCCGGGAATCTCGTTCTCCAGCGATGTCGTTTCGCGAAGCGGTGGCGCTCAGATCCGCGGCATCGGCACCCAATCGTTCAACTACGCTACCGAACAGACGGTAGGCACGGTGGTCGATGATGTCATCATCGCATTGCCGCGGGATGCGGGCGTGAGTGGCTTCAACGATATCGAGCGCGTGGAAGTACTGCGTGGTCCACAAGGTACGCTGTTCGGCAAGAACGCCTCCGCTGGCGTCATCTATATCGTCACCAAGAGCCCGCAGATCGGGGAGAACAGCGGTGACCTGCGTTTGTCACTCGGCAGCCGCAATGAGCATGTCGCCCAGTTGACTGGCAACATTGCCGTTTCGGAGAACTCGGCGTTGCGTTTGTCCGGCTATCTTCAGGAGCAGGACGGCGCCATTCCCAATGTCTTCAATTCTTCCTGGCGAGCTGGAGACCGTCGCTACAGCGGCCTGCGTGGCAAGTATCGGTGGGAACCCAGTGACCGCTTGTCGGTGCAGCTGAGCGCCGAGCGCCAGAACACTTTCTCCCGACAGCCGTTCCTTATCTATAGTCTGGACAGAACTACCCCCTATGGTGGCGCATTCTCCGACTTCGAAAATGTCGGCGGCGACAACCTGCGCAGCTATGCGGACAAGGACTGGTACGCTCGGACCGGCACCACGGGGACATCGGCGAAGATCGACTACACACTGGGCAACGGCGCCACATTCACTTCGATCACTGCGTTCCGCCAGGTCGACATGACCCAGATCCAGGACACCGACATGTCACCCGCGAACTATATCGACAACAGTGAAACCCGCACCGACAGCAAACAGTTCAGCCAGGAGTTCAGGATGGTTGGACAGACCATTGGGCAGCGCCTGGACTATACCCTTGGCGCTTTCCTCATGCGTTCGGATACCGATGCTGACGAAGCAAAGATCGGAGCGCTCAGCTTCAACCCGAATGCGAATCCCACCATGCTGTACTTGCCGGACAGTCCTCACTTTGAAGTCCGCAACCGCAACTACGCCTTGTTCGGCAACGGCAGCTATGCCTTCAACGACAAGCTGTCGGGAATCTTCGGTGCGCGCTACACCTACGACGATGTCTTCGGCTCCAAGTCCCACAACGACCTGGGCAATCAGATTTACGGGCTGCCGCTGTACACCCTTTCCAGGATTACGCCTGCTTCCGCCCGTGTAACGAAGGGCAACGTATCGGGAAAGCTGGGTCTTCAGTATCGGCTGAACGAGGACGTGATGTACTACGCGACGCTGTCGCAGGGCTACAAGGGGCCGGCAATTGATGCGCTCAGCGGAACCGCCAACAAGATCAAGCCGGAGACTTCGCTCAACTATGAGCTGGGCCTCAAGTCGCGCTGGTTCGACAACAGGCTTTCATTGAATGGAAGCCTGTATTGGGACGAGTTCCGCGACTTCCAGGCCACCACATTCGACCTTGAGTCGCAAAAGCTCTATCTGAGCAATGCGCCCCGCATGCGTACGCGCGGCATGGAACTGGAGATGGGCTGGCAAGCCAGCGATGACCTGGCTTTGTCGCTCAATGCCGCTGTCACCGATGCCGAATTCCTGTCCTTCATCGGCGCATGCCCGAGTGAGCCGAACTCCGTCGACTGCCACACGGTGAACGGTGCATTGGTAGCGGACCTGAGCGGCCAGCGGCCAGCGTGGCAGTCGAAGTACACCTACTCGTTCAATGCGGACTATCAGCGACCGCTCGGCGACAAGTACATGCTGGACATGCGCGGTACTTGGAGTTGGCGCAGTTCTTCCTACAGCACGGTGGGACAGGAACAGACCATGACCGGCGCTTATGGTTTGCTTGGCGGCAACATAGGCTTTGGCCCACAGGATGGAAACTGGCGCGTCAGCATCTATGCACGGAATCTGCTGGACAAGCGCTTTCGCACCTACCTCGCCAATTACATATCCACGAGTAGCGGTTACTTCCAGATGCTGTCGCCAGATGCGTTTCGCACGGTCGGTGTTTCATTCGATTGGCACTTCTGAGCCGCTGCACCGTCATTCCCTCACTTCCGAACAGGATTGAATACCTCCGATGAAGCATGCCCTCTCCTTTTCGCCAACCATACGCGTGCTGGTCGCCGTGCTATTGCTGTCCGTTACGCTAGCTTGCGCCGCCGCCGAGTTGCGCATCAATCAAGTCCAGGTCATCGGCACCCACAACAGCTACAGCCAGCCTGCCGATCCGCGGGTTTTCGAAATCATGGGGCGGCGGCTGCGGCCCATTATGGAAGCGTTGGGGCAGCGCATGTCGGCGCAGGCGAAGGCGCAGTTCGCCGACGAGCATCCCAACAAGCTCACCGACGATCTTGCCGGTGTGCTCGAGTACCGGTTCCCTACAATCGATGCGCAATTGCGCTCGGGGTTGCGCAGCCTGGAGTTCGACTTGAACGTGGATCATGAAGGTGGTCGCTTCCTTGACCCGCTCTCCTACCGATTGCTGCGTCAGCGCGGAGACAGGAATCTGGAGCCACTGTATGTTGAAAGCCTCAAGGAGCCCGGCCTGAAGACCCTGCATATCGCCGATGTCGATTTCCGCAGCAGTTGTCCCACGTTTCGTTCGTGCCTGCAGCAGATGCGAGCGTGGTCCGATGCGAACCCCGGCCACTCGCTTGTGTACGTGCTGTTGGAACCCAAGCTCTTCAACGTGGTGTCGGCACTGCCCGAGGCAACGCAGGTGGCGCCGTTCGACGTCCGTGCTTTCGTCGAGATGGATGATTCGATACGGCACATTCTGGGTGCCGAACGCGTGATCACCCCGGACGAGGTGCGCGGTACTTTCCCAACCCTCGAACAGGGCGCACTGGCCGGCCACTGGCCGACCGTGGCGCAGGCGCGCGGCAAGTTCATCTTCCTGATGATTGCCGGAGCCGACGATGCGTATGCACCTTATCTGGATGGCCATCCCAATCTGGAAGGGCGAATGGCTTTCGTTCGCGGCCAGCCTGGCTCGAAGCACACTGCTTTCGTGATGATCGACAATGCTCTGACGCGCGGTGCGGAAATTTCCGACCTAGTGCGCAAGGGCTATCTAGTCAGGACTCGCGCCGATATTGATACCGGTGAGGCACGTCAGAACGACACCCGTCGCCGCGATGCCGCGCTGGCCAGTGGCGCACAGATCATCTCCACAGATTATCCATTCGCGCCCAACATCTTCGGTAATGACTATTCCGTACCTCCTTTCACCAATGGCGAACGCCCTAGTCCCGTAAACAGCCAGCGTTGAGGCCGATGTGACGCCTTCAATCCCGGGATTCGTTGAGAAGCATAAGACCCGACTCACTCAAAGGCGGACCATGCGATACGGCGGCTGGTGAACTGCACGAGGCTCTGCATTTTCTGGCAGTATCACTCACAACTCAGCTCAACCAGCTTCGAACTGCCTGCCTCATCGCCACTTAACACGAAAGCCGGGGCAGCTCCAAAATACGCCGACAAGCATATGGTCTTGTATCCACACCAAACACATGCTTTTCTTCGACAAAGCGCACATCAAGAACCGAGAGGATTCCTGCTGACCAGGATGGAATGGAGACGCCTGTACTCCGCTAGTTCCGTGAGCGCCCTAGCGCATTGAGCCTGACCGCGACGAAGTCCATGTGTCCGGCGGCAGCGCCACGTGCCCGTTCGGAATCGCGCTCTAGGATCGCAGCAAGCAAAGCGCGATGCTGCACCCGCAGTTGCTGCGAAGTCTGCGATTGCGGCTCCAGTCCAGCCAGGCTCAGCTGCACATGTTCGTGCAACAGCTTGAGCAATGACGACATGAGGTAGGAAAAAACCGGGTTGTGTGTCGCATCGGCGATGGCGCGGTGAAACGAGACATCGCTGCGGATCTGCTCGCGACGGTCGTTTCCGGCGTAGGCCGCATCCACCGCTTCATACGCTGCCTGCAGCCGTTCGCGGTCGTTCTCGTCATGGCGGGAGGCGGCAAGCTCGGCCGCGCGACTTTCGAGCATTGCGCGGAACTCGACCAGATCGCGCTGCAGCCTTGGATGCTGTTGCGCCATATCGAGCCAGACCTCGGCCATGCGCCGATCCGATTGCTCAACCACGTAGGTGCCATCGCCCTGGCGTTTCGTCAGCAGGCCACGCGATACCAAGGTGCCGATCGCCTCGCGCACGGTCGCACGCGACACCGCCAGTTCCGTCGCGAGTGCACGCTCCGAGGGCAGGCGCCGGTCATGGCGCAGGCTGCCTTCCAGGATGGCGCTCTCCAGATGCCTGGCGACCTGCTCGACCTGTGTGCTCATGGCGGCCCGGGTTGGTCCACTGAAATTGGTCTGACCAATATAGCGGATGCGCGGCGCGGATGGACACTCTGGCCAAGCCAGCCGAACTAGCCCGCATGCGCCATCCCAACCATCCCGCAGCGTCATCCCCGAGCGACGTGTATTTTTTCGCGAGCTGCGTAGTGGATCTGTTCTCACCGGAGGCGGGGCTGGACGCGATTGCGATACTCGAATACGCCGGAGTTCGGGTTACGCTTCCGGCCGGACAGACCTGTTGCGGGCAGCCGGCGTACACCACCGGCTATCCCAAGGACGCACGCGCGGTCGCACAGGCACAACTGGACCTGTTTCCCGAGCCCTGGCCGATCGTGGTCCCTTCAGGCTCGTGCGCGGGCATGATTCGGCACCACTGGCCACGCCTGTTCGCCAACGACGCAGCCCATGCCAAACGCGCGAAAGCAGTGGCGGCGCGCGTGGTCGAGTTCACCGACTTCATCGTCGGCATGGAACGAATCGACCTGGCAAAAGCGCTGGAACTCCCCGTCAGCGTCTGCCTGCACACCTCATGCAGCGCACGTCGCGAGATGGATACCTTGTACAGTGGCCGCCAAGTCCTCGCCGCCCTACCCGGCGTCGAACTCGTCACCCACGAACACGAGGCCGAGTGCTGCGGTTTCGGCGGCACGTTCTCGGTCAAACACACCGAGATTTCCGCAGCCATGGCCGGCGACAAGTTGGACGCGATCCTGGCGACCGGCTGCAGTACGTTCGTCAGCGCCGATTGCGGCTGCCTGCTCAACCTCAACAACACGCTCGAGAAGCGCGGTACGCCCCTGCGTGGCCAGCACATCGCAAGTTTCCTGCGCAACCGATTGCGCGCCGACATGGTGGAATCCCCATGAGTACGCCCGGCCCGTTCGCTGCACGTACGGCGATCTTCACACGCCTGCGCGCCGCGGCACCCGCCCAGTCCCTGACAATGCCCGATGTGGCCGCGTACTACGACGCGTCCCCGCTCCCCGGCGCCGCGGACCGGATGACCCGCTTCAGCGAGCGAGCGCGAAGCTGGCAGGCTGAAGTCATCGAGACCGACCGCGATCACTGGCTCGAAGCGCTCGCTGGCGTGCTCGAGGCCAAGGGCGTGCGACGCCTGCTGGCAGGACGGGACACCGCGATCGGCCATGCGCTGGAAACAAGCAGTGTGCCCTCGCAACTGCACTGGTACGACGACCCGATCGAATCGTGCAAGGACTTCCTGTTCGACGCTGTGGACGCCGGCATCACCACCGCCCTCGGCGGCATCGCCGAGACCGGCAGCCTGATCCTGTGGCCGAACCGCAACGAGCCACGCACGCTTTCGCTGGTACCAGCCTTGCACATCGCGGTGCTGGACGCCAGGCAATTGCATGAAACGCTGCATGACGCGATGCGCGCGCAAGCCTGGGCGGCCGACCTGCCCACCAATGCGCTACTGGTCACCGGGCCATCGAAGACCGCCGACATCCAGCGCCTGCTGGTATATGGGGCGCATGGCCCCAAGCAGCTGGTGATCCTGTTGCTACGCGACGAAGCCAACCTATGAGCGCCACGCGTCCGATCGCCGACCCGCGCGCATTCAAGGACAACGCGCATATCGTTCTCGCCGACCCGGTGCTGCGCCGCAGCTTCCGCGGCGCCATGGATTTCCTGACAGACAAGCGCGCTGCGCAGTTTCCCGACGACGAGGCCTTCGAACGCCTGCGTACGCTCGGCGCCAGCATCCGCAAACACGCGCTGTCGAAGCTTCCGGATCTGCTGGAACAACTGGAAGCGCAGCTGATCGGGCGCGGAGTGCAAGTGCACTGGGCCGCGGATGCCGACGACGCCAACCGCATCTTCCTGCAGATCGCGCAGCGCCACGAGGCGCGGCTGATGGTCAAAGGAAAATCGATGGTCAGCGAGGAGATAGAGCTCAACCACCGCATGGCCGAACACGGTATCGCCTGCGTCGAAACCGACATGGGCGAGTACATCCTGCAATTGGACGGCGACCGCCCCAGCCACATCATCATGCCGGCGATACACAAGACCAAGGAAGACGTTGCGCACATCTTCGCCGATCACATCCCGGGCGCAGGCTATACGGAGGACGTCAATGAGCTCATTTCGATCGGTCGTCGGGCACTGCGTGACCAGTTCCGCGCCGCAAAGATCGGGGTTTCCGGTGTCAACTTCATGGTCGCGGAAACCGGCACGCTGGTACTGGTGGAAAACGAGGGAAATGGCCGTCTTTCCACGACCGTCCCGGACGTGCATATCGCGATAACCGGGATCGAAAAGGTCGTTGAGAAACTGGAGCATGTGCCACCGCTTTTCACTCTGCTCACGCGTTCGGCCACCGGCCAGGCCGTGACCACCTATCTCAATGTGATCAGTGGCCCGCGCCGCGAGGGCGAGAAGGATGGTCCACGCGAAATGCATCTGATCCTGCTCGACAATGGACGCACGCAGGCCTACCGGGAAGAACACTTCCGCGCCACCCTGCAGTGCATCCGCTGTGGCGCGTGCATGAATCATTGCCCGGTCTATGCACGCGTTGGCGGACTTTCCTACGGCACCACTTATCCAGGACCGATAGGCGCGATCATCTCGCCGCATCTCATGAGTCTGGATAGCACACGCGATCTGGCTACCGCATCGAGTCTGTGCGGCGCATGCGGAGACGTTTGCCCGGTTGGCATTCCGATACCCGACTTGCTCATGCGTTTGCGCGAAGCCGCACGCCATAATCACCCCGCAGTGCAGCAACGGGAATCGTTGAAGGGACAGGGTTCGGCGGGTAGCATCGTGGAAGCCATCGCCTGGAAGTCGTGGCGGATGCTCTATGCGCATAGCCGGCTGTATCGCCTGTTCGCCTGGCTCGCACCGCGCCTGCGCAAGCTCGCACCCTCAAGTCAGGCCGGCTGGACCCACACGCGAAGTCCGCTGCGCCCGGCGCGCCGCTCTCTGCGCGAGCAACTGGCTAGCCGGCCTTCACCGGAGTCGCGCGAACAGCAAGACCGCAACACCGCAAGATGATCCGCCGCTGGACCGGGAGGGTTCCGCGTCATTCAATGCAGCAGTGCACGCCGTAGGGTTGGGGCGTCGTGTCGCCGGAGGGTTTGGCAATGGCAAGTGTGCAACACCATGTTGAAAATGTGCTTCGGGTGGTTCACTCCGGCTCTCCGCAATCGGGCCTAGATGCGAATACGGACCTGATCCACCGTTCCTGGAAACGATGCGTCACCGAGCACGCGCTGGACCCGGCGCTGCGCCCGGACGTGCGCATCGAGACCTCCACGCGCCTGCGCGAATGCCGCCAACAGCACGAGGAATACCTGCACGTGGCACGCGCCGGCATGGAGCAGCTCTACAAGCATGTCTCCGCCCTGGGCTACGTCTTGCTGCTGGCTGACTCCGAAGGCGTGACGCTGGACTACATCGGCAACGACACCTGGGATACCCCGCTCAAGCGGGCCGGCCTGGCGCTGGGCGCGAACTGGAACGAGCTCCATGCCGGCACCAATGGCATCGGCACCTCCATTGCGGAAAAGACCACGCTGACCTGCCATCGCGATGACCATTTCTATATCGGCCACGTCGGCCTGAGCTGTACGAGCACGCCGTTGTTCGATCCGCATGGCGGGTTCCTGGGCGCGCTCGACATTTCAGCGCTCACCACACCCAACGCGCGCGAGAGCCAGCATCTGGCCCAGCACCTCACCGTGCTCTATGGGCGGATGATCGAAGACGCCAACTTCATGCACCAGTTCCGCGAGCACTGGATCCTGCGCCTGGGCACCGCCGGGCCGCTGGTCGACGTCTGCGGCGAACTGATGCTGGCGGTTGACCGCGACGGCCGCATCCTGGGCGCCAATACCGATGCGCGACGCATGCTGCGCCTGCTCGAGTCGGGACGGCTGAACAGCGAGGATCGCGCCAACATCGTCGGCAGCCACCTTACCGGCGTGTTCGGCTCGCGCATCGACGACATCTGGAAGCTGACCAAGGGCACCAGCGGTGGCGGCGACCGCGCCATCATCACCACCTGGAACGGGCAGGGCTACCACGCGTCAATGATCGCGCCGAAGGCGGCGCCACGCAGGCCGTCCGCCAGCGACAGCGAGCAGCAACACAATCCGCGCCGCGACGAGATCCTCGGGCGCATCTCCGGTGGCGACGCTCGCATGGCCCAGCTCATCGAACACGCGATCCGCTTGGTCGACAAGCCAGTGTCGATCCTGATCCAGGGCGACACGGGCACCGGCAAGGAAGTGCTGGCGCGCGCGCTGCATGACTCCAGCCAGCGTGCGGCGCTTCCGTTCGTCGCGGTCAACTGCGCGGCGATCCCGGAATCGCTGATCGAAAGTGAGCTGTTCGGCTACATGCCGGGCACGTTTACCGGTGCGCGCAACAAGGGCATGAAGGGACTCATCCAGAACTCCGACGGAGGCACCTTGTTCCTCGACGAGATCGGCGACATGCCGCTAGTGCTGCAGACACGCCTCCTGCGTGTGTTGTCGGAGCGGGAGATCCTGCCGCTGGGCGCAGAGAAGCCCATTCGGGTCGACCTGCACGTGATCGCCGCTTCGCACCGCGACCTGCGCCGGCAGATCGGCACCGGAACCTTCCGCGAGGACCTCTATTACCGGCTGTGTGGGGCCACCCTGGCGCTGCCGCCGCTGCGCGAGCGCACCGACAAGGATTTCCTCATCGACCGCATCCTCGAGGCCGAAGCATCCGCGATGAACGCCAACCCGGCGATCAGCCCGCTGGCGCGCGCGCGACTCGCCGGGCACGACTGGCCCGGCAACGTGCGCGAACTACGCAATGCCCTGTGCTTTGCCCTGTCCATCGCCGATGGCGAACCAATCGACCTGTGCCACCTGCCGCCCGAACTCAACGATGCGGTGTTGCTGGAGGAAGGATCCACGTTCGGCCGGGTGATCCGTTTCCCGTTGATGGCCGCCAGCCACGACACGCATCCCCCTGCCCTTGCCAGCGATGGAAGGACCGAGTTGCTCGATGTATTGCGCCGCCACCGCTGGAACATCTCCGAAGTGGCCCGCGACCTGGGCTTATGCCGGGCAACCGTCTACCGGCACATGAAACGCCACGGCATCGTCTCGCCCACCCTGCTGGATTGAGTCGCACCACTGGTTGCGCCTCTGAACGCCCCGCACGATACGTGCGGGGCGTTCCTGCTTCTGTTCTCCCGTCATTGCCTGTTACACCTGTCGCATTGCAAGCGACAGCTGTTCTGCGCGTGTGTTGCATTGGCGTGTGTGCCGTCGCACGGGATCTTCCGCACTGCAGCACGTTCGCCTCATAAATACCGATGTTTCAGTGGGATACGTTTGCTGCAGTTGCACTCATAAAGCTGGCACGCGATTTGCGCTTACCCCTCCCGGCAGGCACGACCGATACCCGGTATCGCGCGCCGCTGAAACAACCGGAAGGAGAAATGCGGGCATCAGATCCGCGACCCCTTGCGGTCCAATCAACCTGGAGGGGTTACCAATATGACAACGTCAACGACGTCTCGTTGCAGTGTGTTTCTCATGCGGCTGCTGGCCGCCGCGTTCTTCATCCCCGCCTGCGCCGTGCAGGCGCAGACAACGTTCGATGTGATCGGTCCGCGCGAGTACGAGCTGCCGGTGGATTTCGAACCGTTCAACGTCTTCGTGCAGTACGCGACGGTGCAGGAGAACGACCGTGTGTTCGGCAGCAACGGCGATCGCGCCGATGGCTCGGGCAGTCAGTCCATCGTCGGCCTGTCCAAGTACGTCCGCTTCTGGTCGCCGGCTTCCAAGCGCAACATCGGCGTGGCCTGGGAAGTGATCGTCCCCGAAGTCGCCATCCGCGACCGCAACGCGGCCGAAGGCAATCGCCACATCAGCGGCCTGGGCGATCCCATGACCGGCTTCGCCATCTGGTACAAGCCCAAGTCGAACGTGACCCTCGGCTTCCAGTCGTTCCTGCAGGTGCCCGTCGGCACGGACCGGATCAGCGACACCAACTGGAAGAACCTGTCCAGCTTCTTCTGGGACTGGCGCATGGGCGAGAAGTTCGGCTGGACCGGCGACGCCGGTACGGTCTGGCAGAGCGAACGCGACAACGGCATCAAGCCAGGCCTGTCGTACCACACCAACAACCGCTTCGCCTACCGCGCCAACCAACGGCTTGAACCCTTCCTCGCGCTGGACGCGGAATACGCCGACGGCAAGGACGGACTGCCCGATGCGTGGGCGCTTGATGGCGGCGCGGGCCTGATGATCCACACCTTCGACAATCAGTCGATCACCTTGCGCTATTCGACTTCGATCGACGGCAAGAACCACAGCGTGAACGACAGCCTCAACCTCAAGTACGCCTACGTCTGGTAACGCCATCGTGGCCGGACCGGACGGAAGACCGCTGTCTTTCGCCGGTCCGGCATGCCTTCCGGATCCAAGAATGAGGTCACCATGAAACCCTTGATCGCGCTTGCCGTGTCCATCGCAGTGCTCGTCGCACTGTGGGTCTATCTCAGCATCGGGCTGCCTTCCCTGCAGCTCATCCCCTGGATCGGGTTCGTGGCTTGGGCCACGTTCTTCGCCGCGGGCGGCGGACGCGCCGCCATCACCCAGGCGCTCCCGCCGGCCATCGCAGGCGTGTTGTTGACGGCGCTGACCATGTTCGGCGTCGGCCACGCAGGTGGCGGCCTGTCCGCACTCATCGTGCTTGTCGCGGTGCTCGCCTTCGTGCTGGTGGCCATGGCCGGCCACAAGACGTTGGCCTACACGCCTGCTGCCTTCCTCGGTGCGGCGAGTTACTTCGGCAGCGGGGGGAAAGTGGACGAAAGCATCCTGTTCGTCGCCGCGTCCTGGATCGTCGGCATGGCCTTTGGCTACGCCTCCGAGCGATTCGGCGCACGGCTCACGCGCGCGGCGTGAATGCCGGCGCAGGAGAAAGAAAGCAATGAAACAACCATGGAGAACAAAGGAACCCACATGACCAAGACCTACAACAACTACATCGACGGCGCGTTCACCGCCGATACGGCCAGCCACATAGACGTCAGCAACCCGGCCACCGGTGCCCTGCTGGCGCGTATCCCCGACAGCGATGCCTCCGTGGTGGCGCAGGCCGTGGCGGCGGCCAAGCGTGCGCAGCCGGGATGGGAGAGGCTTGCCGCGATCGAGCGCGCCAACTACCTGCGCAAGATCTCCGCGAAGATCCGCGAG
The DNA here is from genome assembly GCA_036383995.1 of Pseudoxanthomonas sp. Lineage (GTDB taxonomy): Bacteria > Pseudomonadota > Gammaproteobacteria > Xanthomonadales > Xanthomonadaceae > Pseudoxanthomonas_A. Next base: position 11,111 of record DASVNG010000048.1, on the reverse strand, counting down.
AACCGCAAGGAACTGGCGGCGGTCATCGTCCGCGAGCAGGGCAAGACCCAGGGCTTGGCGCAAGTGGAAGTGGATTTCACCGCCGACTACATCGACTACACCGCCGAATGGGCTCGTCGCCTGGAAGGCGAGGTGCTGACCAGCGATCGTCCCAACGAAAACATCTTCCTGCTGCGCAAGCCTGTGGGCGTGGTGGCCGGCATCCTGCCATGGAATTTCCCGTTCTTCCTGATCGCCCGCAAGCTGGCGCCGGCGCTGATCACCGGCAACACCATCGTGATCAAGCCCAGCGAGGAGACGCCGATCAACGCCTTCGAGTTCGCTAGGCTGGTCGATGAAACCGACCTGCCGCGTGGAGTGTTCAACCTGGTTGGCGGCGCCGGCGTTTCGACTGGCGATCCACTGGTGTCGCATGCGGACGTCGACCTGATCACCTTCACCGGCAGCGTCGCCACCGGCAGCCGCATCATGCAGACGGCCGGCAAGAACCTGACCCGCGTGAACCTGGAACTGGGCGGCAAAGCGCCGGCAATCGTGCTGGCCGATGCCGACCTGGACCTGGCCGCCAAGGCGATCTACGACTCGCGCGTGATAAACACCGGACAGGTGTGCAATTGCGCCGAACGCGTGTATGTGGAACGCGGCGTGCATGAGGCGTTGGTTGAACGGCTGGAGCGACTGTTCCTGGCGACCCGGTATGGCGATCCGTCAGTCGAAGCGGACCTGCACATGGGTCCGCTGGTGAACCAGGCCGGGCTGGACAAGGTCGCGGCGATGGTCGAACAGGCAAGACGCGATGGGGCGACTATCGTCACCGGCGGCAAGCGCGCGGACATTCCGGAGGGCTTCCACTACGAGCCGACTCTGATCGTCGACGCGCGCGCGGACATGGACATCATGCGCAAGGAGATTTTCGGGCCGGTTCTGCCGATCCAGGCGGTCGACAGCTTGGAGGAAGCCATTGCGCTGTCCAACGATTCGGACCTCGGGCTCACTTCGTCGATATTCACCAGCAACATAAATTCCGCGATGAAGGCGGTGCGCGAGTTGCGCTTCGGCGAAACCTACATCAACCGCGAGCACTTCGAAGCGATGCAAGGATTCCATGCGGGTCGCCGCAAGTCCGGCATTGGCGGGGCCGATGGCAAGCACGGTCTGTACGAATTCACCGAGACGCACGTGGTGTACCTGCAGACCCCTTGAATAACAGAGAGATAGCCAGATGAGCGATCCAAGCAACAAGCCATGCGCCTGCAGCTGTGCCTGCCAACCGGTCGACAGTGGTCGCCGCAACATGCTGTCCGGCGCGCTCGCGCTGGCCGCGCTGGCGCCCGCCATGGGCGCCAACCTCGGCGCCAACGCACAGGCCGCTGCGCCAGCGGCGGGCACGCGCAGCCAGAAGCCGGAACCGGGCGACAAGCTCGCCTTCATGATCGGCCCAAAGCAGGGCAAAGAAGTACTACCCAAGGACATCGAAATCGGCAAGCCGCCTGCGTTGGCGTATCCGATGGATCCGCAGAGCGGCAAGGTCCTGATCTCGAAGGCCAACCTGCTGACCGTGGTGCGCCTCAAGCCGGTCGACCTGAAGCCGACCAGCGCCCGCAACGCAGCCGACGGCATCGTCGCGTTCTCCTCGCTGTGCACGCATTACGGCTGTCCGATCACCACCCTGCACCCCAGCCAGACCCAGATCGTCTGCAACTGCCATGGCTCGATCTTCGATGCCGCCAACCGCGGCGCGGTGACGCAGGGGCCGGCGACGCGCCGGTTGGCGATGCTGCCGCTGACCATCAAAGATGGCGTGCTGCTGGTGGCCGGCAAGTTCGATGGTCCGTTGGGCCCCCCTGTCTAATCGTTTCAACCGCTCGACCGTGAACAACAACAAGAGAACCACTTCCGGGAGGAAACCACGCATGAGACTCAAACTGACCGTCGCTGCGCTTGCCGCAGTCCTTGCTTCGGGCACCGTCGCCGCCGCCGACTACAAGCCCGTCACCGATGCGCGCCTGGCCAACCAGGAGCCCGAGAACTGGCTGCTCACCAAGGGCAACTACGCAGGCTGGAGCTACAGCGAGCTGGAGCAGATCAACACCAAGAACGTGGCCAAGCTGCGCCCGGTGTGGTCCGCCGCCACCGGCGTGTTGTCCGGCCACGAGGCACCGGCGATCGTCAACGGCGAATACATGTTCGTCGCCACGCCGCACAACCATGTGTTCGCCTACAACGCCAAGACCGGCAAGCCCCTGTGGCATTTCCAGCGCGAAGTACCGGAAGGTATCGGTGCGCTGCATCGGACCAACCGCGGCGTGTCGCTGTACGGCGACAAGGTCTATGTCGGCAGCGTCGACTGCGCACTGAGCGCGCTCGACGCCAAGACCGGCAAGCTGCTCTGGGAGGCCCAGGTCTGCGACTGGGAACAGGAAAGCGCGTACATCACTTCCGCACCGCTGGTAGTCAAGGGCAAGGTGATCATCGGTCCTTCCGGCGGCGAGTTCGGCGTGCGTGGCTTCGTCAAGGCGTTCGATGCCGAAACCGGCAAGCTGGCTTGGACGCGCTACAGCGTGCCGGCGCCGGGTGAAGCGGGCTACGAAACCTGGCCGCAGGAAGGCCAGTGGAAGGACGCGTGGAAGAATGGCGGCGGCACCATGTGGATGCCGGGCAACTACGACGTCAAGAACGACGTGATCTATTGGGGCGTGGGCAATGGCGCGCCGTGGCTGGGCGACCAGCGCCCGGGCGACAACCTGTACCTGGCCTCGGTGCTGGCGCTGAACCCGGATACTGGTGACATTGTCAGCCACTTCCAGTACCACTGGAACGATTCCTGGGACTGGGCCGGCATGAACGCACCCACCCTGGTCGAGTTCAACCGCAATGGCAAGAAGGTCAGCGGTCTGATCAGCGCGCAGCGCAATGGGCGCATCTACTGGCTGGACCGCGACGAGAAAGGCAACATCAAGTACGACAAGTCCGAGCCGTACGTGACCAACACGGTCTTCACCAGCATCGACCCGAAAACCGGGCGCCCGACCTACAACGAGGACGCCAAGCCGGCCACCGGCAAGACCCGCACCTACTGCCCGAGCCTGTGGGGCGGCAAGGACTGGCCGTTCGAGGCGTACAACCCGAAGACCGGCATGCTGTACGTGCCTTACAACGACAACCACTGCCTGACCCTGACCGGCATGGTCCAGGATCGCATTCCGGGCCAGTGGTCGGCCGGCGTGGACATCAATCGCCTCGACCTGTCGGTGAAGAAGGGTTTCGACCACATCGGCGGCATCCAGGCCTGGAGCGTGGATGAAGGCAAGGAAGTGTGGCGGCAGAAGTACGCGCATTCGTGGAACTGGGGATCGATCATGACCACCGCGGGCGGCGTGCTGTTCGCCGGCGGCACCAATGACAAGATGTTCCGCGCCTACGATGCCAAGACCGGCAAGCTGTTGTGGGAATTCCCTACTCCGTCCGGAATCATCTCGCCGCCCAGCACGTTCTCCATCGATGGCAAGCAGTACGTCGCCGTGGTTTCCGGCTACGGCGTGGACGCGCAGTGGATCCAGGGCAAGATGCACACCCTCGCCGGCTGGGACGAGAAAGTGCCGGAAGGCGGCAGCGTGTGGGTGTTCGCACTCGGCGACTGATCGCACGGCATGCGCATGGCCAGGCGGAAAAATCCGCCTGGTCGCACGCCGATCGCCGCGTACGCCGCAAGGCTGCGTGGCGATACATGCGAAGCGGCCCGCTTCGCCAGACATCAAACCACTCCAAGGATATCCAGGTGCGCCACTATTTCCTCACGACCATGGCCCTGCTCCTGCTGGGCCTCTCCGCCCCGCAGGCCTATGCCAAGGCATGCAACGTTTCCATTAGCGCCAACGACGCGATGAAGTTCGACCAAGCCGAAATCAAGATCGCCGCCACATGCACGCAGGTGAAGCTGACCCTCAAGCACACCGGTAGTTTCCCGGCGGACATGATGGGCCACAACTGGGTGCTGGCCAAAACCGCCGACGTCCAGTCGCTCGCGACGGCTGGCGGCAAGGCCACCTTCGCCGACAGTTACGTCCCCAAGGGCGATGCGCGCGCGGTCGCTTTCACCAAAGTCATTGGTGGCGGCGAATCGACCACCATCACCTTCCCGACCAGCAAGTTGAAGAAGGGTGTCGACTACACGTTCTTTTGTTCGTTCCCGGGGCACTGGAACATGATGAAAGGCAAGTTGATCTTCGGCTGATTCCATAACGCATGACCATCCCACGCCAGCTTTTGTTGCTCACTGGCTGTCTTGCAAGCCTGCCGGCACATGCCGCGCAGGCCAACGAAGACGCGCTAAGCTCCGATGCTGCCACCCTGGATCGCATAGTGGTCACGTCCACGCGGCTGGAGGGCGTTCGCGCGTTCGACGTGCCCGCTTCGATCAACATCATCGGCCTGGACGATGACGGGCAAACGACGGCGGACGGTATGTCCGATGCGCTGAGCGGTGTGCCCGGTTTGCTTGCGCGCGAACGGCAAAACTACGCCCAGGACACGCAGCTGTCGATCCGTGGCTTCGGCGCACGCTCCACCTTCGGCGTGCGTGGTCTACGGCTTTACGCGGACGGCATCCCCGCAACCATGCCCGATGGACAGGGCCAGTTGTCGCACTTCAGCATGCAGGCCGCGGATCGAATCGAAGTCATGCGCGGTCCCTTCTCCACGCTGTATGGAAATTCGTCCGGTGGCGTGGTGCAGATATGGAGCGCCGACGGCGACGAAGACCTCGATGCACGCTCGCAAGCCAGCGTGGCCAGCTACGGTACCCGTTCACTGGGCGGGCGGCTACGCGGTAAGGCCGGCAACGTGAGTTACAACATCGCCGCGTCCGCATTCAAAACCGACGGCTATCGCGAGCATAGCGCGGCGCGGCGCGAATCGGGCAACCTCAAACTACGCTTTCCGGTGGGCAGCAACGGAAAGCTCGACCTGGTCGCCAACCATTTCAATTCGCCCGACGCGCAGGACCCCCTGGGCCTGACATGGTCGCAAGCGACGCAGGATCCGCGCCAGGCCACCTCAGTGGCGCTGCAGTTCAACACGCGTAAATCCGCACGCCAAAGCCAGCTGGGAGCTATATACGAGCAGGGCTTCGGCAATGGGCACACCCTGCGCATGCTCGCCTATGGTGGTACCCGCAAGATCGAACAGATACTGCCATTGCCGATTTCCGCACAGAACAATCCATTGAATTCTGGCGGCCTGATTGACCTCGACAACGATTACGGCGGCGGCGACCTGCGCTGGTCGTGGCGTGGCAAGTTGGCATCACGCCCCGTCGAGTTCAGCGCAGGACTGAATGCGGATCGCCAGCAACAACATCGGCTGGGTTTCGAGAACTACGTCGGCACCACTCTGGGCGTGCGTGGGCGGTTGCGGCGCGACGAACAGAATGAAGTGGGAAATTCCGACCAGTATGCGCAAGCGTGGTGGCAGTTCGCGCCGCGCTGGTCGCTGCTGGCCGGGGTCAGGCGCAGCGAGGTGCGCTTCGAATCCAGCGACGACTATATCGTCGCCACTAATCCCGACGACAGCGGCCGTGTCGACTATGCGCAAACCACCCCGGTGGCGGGGCTCATGTTCGCGCCGTCCGAGAACCTTCGCCTCTATCTCTCGGCCGGCCGTGGATTCGAGACCCCGACGTTCAACGAACTGGGCTATCGCAGCGATGGCGGCGCCGGCCTGGCCCTCGATCTGCTGCCGGCAGTCAGTCGCAACAGCGAGTTGGGCGCCAAGTGGCGTAGCACCAGCGGCGCCACCATCGAACTGGCAGTGTTCCACGCAGATACCGATGACGAACTCGCCGTGGCCCGCAATGTCGGCGGCAGGAGCAGCTATCGCAACGTCGGCAGGTCTCGCCGCCAGGGCCTCGAGTTTGCCGCAGCTGTGCCGCTGGGCCAATCGTGGCGGGCCGACTTCGCCTATACCCGACTGAGCGCGGACTTCCGCGATAATTTTCCGATCTGCACGGCAGCCGGATGCACCGTTCCGACCACCATCGTGCAGGCCGGCACCAGGATTCCCGGCGTGGCCCGAGACCATTTTTCCGCACGCCTGCAGTGGCGCAGCGGCATGTGGACGCTCGCGGCGCAAGCGCTTGGCGTCGGCAATGTCACCGTCAACGACCTGGGCAGCGAAACTTCACCCGGCTACGCCCTCCTGCAATTGGAAGTCGGCCGCGACTGGCCTATAGGCACAGGCAGCCTGCACACCTTCGTCCGCATCGACAACGCGCTGGACCGGCACTACATCGGTTCTGTGATCGTCAACGAAGGCAACGGCCGATATTACGAGCCCGGCCCCGACCGCGCGTTTCTTGTTGGTGCCCGCTGGCAGTGGGGCGATTAGGAGCGTGAGCCGTATGGGCCGGCTCGCCGGCCCACACATGCAATTTTCCACCCCGGCCCATCGCAGACCTTGAGAGAAGCCCGCGTCACACCAGAGCCCAACGCTCTCGATCCTCCTCTCGATCGCTTCAGTCGGACTGATGCGGCCACACAGTTAAAGCCTTAAGTCGTCACGTCGCGGCAGGAAAACATTGCAAATCATGCAGATAGATGGACCGTCGCTAGGCTTCTAGGCCCAGGCCTTGGTCCTGAGTGGCCAACTTGTCCTTTTCAGGCAAGTAATAAATTGGCCGAAGCGGCCAACTCATGCTTTCCCACACACACCTGACTCCGCCCTTAGGCTGCTGGTGGGCCCACCAGGACTCGAACCTGGAACCAAAGGATTATGAGTCCTCTGCTCTAACCATTGAGCTATGGGCCCGTCGGGCCGGCAATTGTAACTGGCCGGCTCATGGCCACGCACGTGATGATCGACGGCCTGGCGCGGCGTTATGCCGTCGCCCGCGGCGTAGGTTGCAGGCGCAGCTGCGTGGCTCGCTTGAGTATGGGAGGCGGATCGGTCTCTTCCGGGATGCTGAGCAGCTTCCTCCTGCGCAGCCATTGCCCGGGCGCGCGCGCCGAAGTCAGGGCCACCAGCGGCACGGCCAACACCAGTCCCAGGGTCACCGGCGCCATCCACGCCGCCAGCGAAGGCGATGCGAACAACGCCAGCACGCCGATGAGCAAGCCGAAAAGACTCAGGCCGCCGTAGCTCTTCAACAATCCGGACAAGGGCAGGCTGCCGTCGTCGCGGCGCTGCGATTCCCAACCCGAATCCTTGCCCGCCAGCACTTCGGCCACACCGCGCGACTGCACGTACATCACGATGGGGGCCATCAGCGCCGCAAGCACGCTTTCGATCAGCACGCTCAGCAGCGCGCGCAAGGCGCCGCCGCAACCGCGGCGTTCGGCAGGATCCAACAGCATGGCCAGGTAGCCCAGGATCTTGGGGGCGAACAACGCTGCCATGCTGGCGGCGAACAGCCAGAGAATGCGCTCCGGATCCAGCGATCTCCAATACGCCGCTGGAGAGAGCGCCGCACGCAAGCCGCCCTCGGAGGCCAGGCCGATATGTTCGAACGGGATCGCGATACCCACCAGCAGCAACATCGCCCACATGGGCGCGGTGAAGTAGTGGCCGATGCCTATCATGAAATGCCAGCGGCTCACCCAATGCAGGCCGCGCGCGCGCAACACAGCGGCGTGCTGCAGATTACCCTGGCACCAGCGGCGGTCGCGCACCAGCAGATCGGTGAGCGAAGGCGGCCCTTCCTCATAGCTGCCATGCAAGGCGGGAACCATGTGCAAGGCCCAGCCGCCGCGGCGGATCAGCGCCGCTTCGACGAAATCGTGGCTCAGCACGTGGCCGCCGAAAGGCTTGTTGCCGGGCAGTTGCGGCAAGCCCGCCTGCTCGGCGAAGGCGCGCGTGCGGATGATGGCGTTGTGGCCCCAGTAGTTGCTCTCGGCGCCATGCCACCAGGCCACGCCGTGGGCGATGATCGGACCGTACACGCGGCCGGAGAACTGCTGCATGCGCGCGAACAGGCTGGTGCCGTTGACGATGGCCGGCAGCGACTGGATCAGGCCGACGTCGCCGTGCTGGTCGATGGCCGCGGCCAGCCTGACGATGGTGTCGCCGGTCATCAGGCTGTCGGCGTCCAGGATGAGCATGTACGGATAGGCGCCGCCGAAACGCCGCAGCCATTCGGCGATGTTGCCGGCCTTGCGTTCGATGTTGTCGGTGCGGCGACGGTAGTAGAGGTTCGCCGGACCATCGAGGCGCGCGAGCAACGCTTGGTATTCGGCGACTTCGGCGTCGGCGGTTTCGTCACGGGTAGTGTCGCTGAGGATGAAGAAATCGAAACGGTCCAGCTGCCCGGTTTCGCGCACCGATTCGTAGATGGCCTGCAAACCGGCCATCAACCGGTGCGGATCCTCGTTGTACGCCGGCATCAGCAACGCCGTGCGCGCCGAGGGCGACAGCGAAGGCAAGGGCGCGCCAGGATCTATTCCCAGCGATCTTCCTCCCTTGCGCGACAGTACCAGCGCGAATCCGGCAAGCGCGCCCAGGAACGATTGCGCGATCCAGGCGAACAAAAACGCGAACAAGGCGAGCAGCACGCCTTCCAGCACGCTCAAGCCTTCTACCCGCAGCACCCGCCACATCTGGTAGGTCGCCAGGACGGTAAGTGCGGCTGTGCCGCCGAGAATGTACGCGCGCCGCCAGAAAGCCCCGCGCGGCGCGCTGGGCAGCAGGCATGGATCGAGCTTGCCGGTGCGCAGCGATTGCACCGGCATTTCCATCGGCGCAGGCGATGGCAGCGATTCGCAGGCGGCAGGAAGAACCGGTTGCGCCCGCATCTTGTTCACGCCGTCCAACGGTAAAGCCATGTTTCGGAAACCGGTTGCGTGCCTTTCAACAAGCGCGCATGCAGCTCCGCTGCTTGCGTGCCGGCAGGATCGAGTTCGAATCCGATTCGCCAGCCTCCTGTCGCCGGCACCGGATGGGCGACGGCATTGAGCACCTTGCCTGCGTTGGACCATACGTCGGGCTCGAGGTCTTTCTCACCCATTCCCGCCAGGGCATCGCCTTTGAAATCGATGATCACCAGTCGCCGGCCCGGCTGTGCAGCCGCGCCGATCATGGTTTTGGCGACGATGGCCAGGGCGGGCTTCCACTGATGGTCGTTGCACCAGTGCAGGCGATAGTCGAAGCGGTATTCGCGCCCTGCAGCCAACGGCGCGGCCGGACGCCAGAACGCAACGATGTTGTCGTGGTATTCGTCGCCGGTGGGAATCTCGACCAGATGCACCGCACCCTTGCCCCAATCTCCGACCGGCTCCACCCACAGGCTGGGACGTTTTTCGTAATGCGCTTCGCTGTCGGCGAACGCGGCGAAATCGCGCTGACGCTGCATCAGGCCGAAGCCGCGCGGCGTGGTGTCCTGGAAGCCGCTGTCCTGCACGGCGGCCGGATTGTGCAGCGGCCGCCAGATCTGTTCGCCAGCGCCGGTCAGCAGAGCCAACCCTTCCGAGTCGTGCACTGCGGGTCGGTAGTCGTCCACGCCCACTCTGTCGCTGGCGCCGAACTCGTACATGCTGGTCAAGGCGGCGATGCCGGCATGGGTCAGCTCCACGCGCGGGTAAAACCGCGCTTGTACGTCGAACACGGTTTCGTCGCCGGGCGTGATCGCGAAGCGGAATGCGCCCGACACGCTGGGGCTGTCCATCAATGCATGCACAACGATGGAGGCGGCGCCGGGCTCCGGAGTTTCCAGCCAGAACGCGCGGAACACCGGAAATTCCTCGCCTGCCGGCTGCACCGTGTTCAAGGCCAGGCCGCGCGCGGACAGACCGTAGGCCTGGTCCTTGGCCAGCGCGCGGAAATAGCTGGCGCCGAGAAAAGCGCAGATTTCATCGAAGTAGTCCGGGCGGTTGATCGTCCCGTGCAGGCGCATGCCCGCGAATCCCAGGTCGGCTCCGGCGCGGCCACGCACCGCCGAGGCGCGGAAGGTGAAAAGGTCGGGCGAATAATCCACTTGCCGGGCGCGTCCGCCGGCGACGGTGAAGACCTGCACCCGATCCTTGAACAGAAAACCGCGGTGGAAGAACTGCGCCTGGAAGGGCAACCCCTGCTTGCGCCACAACGCATGCGCCGGATTGAAACGGATATCCCGGTATTCGTCGTAACCCATGTCCTGCAGCCATTTGGGCAGGTCGGCGGGCGGTTTGCGGAAAGGCTCGGCGGCCAATCGTCGCGCCATGGCCGGCACGGTGTCGTTGTCGAATGCGGTGCCGCTGCCCGCGGCCAATGCCGGCGGCGGCGACAGCAAGCCGCTAGCGGCCAGCGTGGCCAGGGGCAACGACAGGCCGCCCAGGATCAGTTCTCGTCTGCGCACCGTTATTCCTCGTAAAGCGGGGCTGGGGGAAGCGGGCGCATTGTAGGCAAGGCCGCGTTAGCGCCAAGACACGACCGGCGGGCCGATGCCGGACCTGGCATGCGGGTCGCGGCCACAAACGAAGAAGCCCCGCATCGGCGGGGCTTCCGGTTTCGCGTCGCCTTGGTCGCCGGGCGTCGACGGCCGTCGCTTACTCGATGTCGAGGAAACTGCGCAGCTGTTCCGAACGGCTGGGATGGCGCAGCTTGCGCAGGGCCTTGGCCTCTATCTGGCGGATGCGCTCGCGGGTGACGTCGAACTGCTTGCCGACTTCCTCGAGGGTGTGGTCGGTGTTCATGTCGATGCCGAAGCGCATGCGCAGCACCTTGGCTTCCCGCGGGGTCAGGCCGGCCAGTACGTCGCGCACGGTTTCCGACAGGTTGATGTTGACCGTGTTCTCGATCGGGGACTCCACGTTGGTGTCCTCGATGAAATCGCCCAGGTGCGAATCCTCGTCGTCGCCGATCGGGGTTTCCATGGAGATCGGCTCCTTGGCGATCTTCATCACCTTGCGGATCTTGTCCTCGGGCATGTCCATTTCCTTGGCCAGTTCTTCCGGCGTGGCCTCGCGGCCGTACTGCTGGAGCATCTGGCGGGAAATGCGGTTCAACTTGTTGATCGTCTCGATCATGTGCACCGGGATGCGGATGGTGCGCGCCTGGTCGGCGATCGAGCGGGTGATGGCCTGGCGGATCCACCACGTCGCATAGGTCGAGAACTTGTAGCCGCGGCGGTATTCGAACTTGTCCAC
>DASVNG010000047.1:0-57047 GCA_036383995.1 Pseudoxanthomonas sp. | reverse complement strand
GCCCCGACCTACGTAGGTCGGGGCTACGCCCCCGACGGCGCTTTACGGCACGGTGCCGAGAATCGTGCCTTCTTCGCGCATGCGCTGGAGCATGGCGTGGCCTTGTTCGAGGAAAGCCGGCAGGTCGGCCACGCCAGCTTCGGCAGCCAGCTGCTGCAAAGCCTGGCGGCCGCTGCACTCGCCTGCGCGCAGAATCTCGGTCAGGCGGTAAACCAAGGGCGAGATTTCGGCGAAACGGATCTCGTACTGCGCGTTGCGCCTGACCAGCAACAGCGTGGGCGCTTCGGGCGGCGTCTCGGGTTGATAGTCCGGACCGATCCGCTGCACCGGCCAGGTATAGGCCAGGGCCCAGGCCGTCGGCGAGAGCACAGGTACACCGGCCAGCAGATCGCCGTCCGCATCGTGGGCGGGAAACTCGTCGTCGGCGATCTGCAGACCCAGCTCCACCCATTCGTAGTGCGCCATTTCGGCCAGCCATGCCGGATCGCCGGCGTCGAGCTCGGCCCGTTCCTGCAGGAAGCGGATGAACTCCCGGCCTATCTCGGCGAACAGCGGCGTGTGGCTGCGGTGTTGCGCATAGAACCGGCGTGCGAGCGAGCGCCAGCGCTGCTCGCCCAGCGTCTTGCGGATGACCGGAAAATTGCCGGACAGCAGGCCTTCGATATTGTTGAAGAAAAGATCGCGGTAGATCGCCAGGCGGCGATCCTCAAGCCCCGGGGGCGGCGCATGCGCATCGGGGTCGCGCAGGTGCGCGGCCAGTTCGAATTGTTGCCGGCGCAACGTTTCAGCCACGGGCGGCGACCGGAACTTCCGGGCCGGCGGCGGCGCGCTGCAGTTCGCGGATACGCTCCACCTCGGCCAGCAGCACCGGCATCGCGGGGAAGTTGAAGTCGCGTTCCAGCAAGGTCGGGTGCACGCCGTGCAGCCGGTAGGCGCTTTGCAACAACGACCAGACGTCTTCCTTCACGGCGGCGCCGTGGGTGTCGACCTTCAGGTCGTTGGCTTCGTCGTAGTGGCCGGCGATGTGGTACGAAGCGATGCGCGCCGTCGGCATGCGCGCCAGGAAATCGTGGGCGTCGTAGCCATGGTTGATGGCGTTGACGTAGATGTTGTTGACGTCCAGCAACAGGTCGCAATCGGCTTCGGCCAACACTGCGTTGACGAAATCCACTTCGTCCATGGCTTGGTAGGGCGCGGCGTAGTAGGAGACGTTTTCCACCGCGATGCGACGGCCCAGTACCTCCTGCACGCGGCGGATGCGTGCGGCGACGTGGCGCACGGCTTCCTCGGTGAAGGGGATCGGCATCAGGTCGTACAGATGACCGTCGTCGGTGCAGTAGCTGAGGTGTTCGCTGTACAGAGCGACCTGATGGCGGTCCAGGAAGCGGCGCACGCGCGCCAGGAAAGTCTCGTCCAGCGGCGCTACGCCGCCGAGCGAGAGGGAGAGCCCATGGCAGGTGATCGGATAGCGTGCCGACAATTGTTCCAGCGCCGCACCGTACCTGCCGCCGATCCCGATCCAGTTGTCCGGGGCGCATTCGAGAAAATCGAACGCGCCCGCGGGCGCTTCCTGCAGCGCGCCCAACAGGGCGCGCCGCAGTCCTATTCCGGCACTGGCATCGGGCAGGATCGGCTTCATCCAATCAGCATCGACGGATCAGATGCTGCCGCCGCATTTGCCTTCGCCGCACTTGCCTTCGGCATGTTCGGCTTTGGCGTCGGTCTTCTTCTTGTCCGCGCCGCACTTGCCTTCGCCGCATTTGCCTTCCGAATGGGCCTTGTGCTCGGCTGCGTCGATGAAGCCGTCCTTGTTGGTGTCGATGCCGTCGAACTTGTCGGCCTTGTCGGCGTGGGCCGCGGTGAATTCGGCGCGCGAGACCTTGCCGTCCTTGTCGGTATCGGCTTTCTCGATACCGCACTTGCCTTCGCCGCACTTGCCTTCGGCTGCTTTCTCGCCGCCGGCGTCGGCAGTAGCCGACAGTAGGTAACCCTGGGCCAGCGGCTGCATGGCGAACGCGGAAGCGGACAGGGCCAGTCCGCCGACAAGGGCGGTGCAAAGGGCGAGGGAAACGGGTTTCTGGTTGGACTTGCTCATGGCATTGCTCCTGGGATGCGGATTGCCCGCGGGTTGTGGTGGAAGTGTAGCGGTGAAGGGTTAGCGGCCTGTGTGCGCTGCGGCAACACGGGCTTTGCGCAATCGGTTGTACAAGGCCGGATGCGGCATTCAGGCCGATCCTGCAGGGACCAGGTATTCGCGGGTCAGCACGCGCGCCCGGTGCAGGCGCGATTTGGCCGCTTCGCGGTTAAGCCCCAGACGCTGCGCCAGTTCCTCGATGGAATAACCCTCCAGATCGCGCAGCAGGATGATCTCGCGGTAGTGGGGAGGCAGCGATTCCAGCGCCGCGGCCACGTCGTGGCGCAGCTCCACCGGCTCGAAACTGCAGGTCGGCTGGATATCCTCGGTGATCGCATCGCCCGTCAACATGCGTAACCCGCGTTTCAGACGATTGCACTCGCGCTTGACGATACGGAACAGCCAGGAAGCGAAGGATTCCAGCACGCGCAAGTCGCCGATCCGGCGCGAGACCAGGATCATGCTTTCCTGCACCGCGTCCTCGGCGTCGTTGATATTGCAATGGTATTCGGCGTAGCGGCGCAGGTTCTGCCGCGACTGGGCCAGCACGCGCTGCAGTGCGGCAAGATCGCCGGCGCGTGCGGCGGCCAGATCGTCGGCCGAATAGTGGGTGCTCGCGATTGCGCTGTTCATTCCCTCTCCGTGGCCGCAGCATGCCGCGATTGCGGCACATCCGACACTGACAAGAGAGGGGTGGGGCGGGGGGAAGGATTCGCGGCCGCCCGCGTCGGTTATTTCCGATTCATGCTGCCGGCGCGGTCAGACCGCGCCGGTGGTGCTGGTGTCGTCGCGTTTGTCGCGCGGGGGCAGGGGCTGGTCGCCGTGGACCAGGAACCAGATGTTCTCGGCGATGTTGGTGGCGTGGTCGCCGATGCGTTCCAGGTTCTTGGCCATGAACAGCAGGTGCGTGCAGGGAGTGATGTTGCGCGCGTCCTCCATCATGTAGGTCAGCAGTTCGCGGAACAGGGCGGTGTACTGCGCATCCAGTTCGGCATCGCGTGCGCGCACCATCAGGGCGCGGTCGGCGTCGCCTTCGCGGTAGGCCTCCAGCACGTCGCTGACCTGGCGCGCGGCCAGACGGCCCAATGCGCGCAGGTTGGTGGTGTGCGGGACCGGCGGCGATACGTTCAGCGCGATGGAGCGCTTGGCCACGTTGGCCGCGTAGTCGCCGATGCGTTCGATATCGGAGGGAATGCGCAGGCCGGCCAGGATCTCGCGCAGGTCGCGCGCCATCGGCCCGCGCAGCGCCAGCTGCATCACGTCGTGGCTGATCTTGGCTTCCAGTTTGTCGATCTCGACGTCGTTGGCGATGATGCGCTGCGCGGCGCGGTCGTCGCGGCGTTCCACCACGTCCAGCGCGGCTTCCAGCTGGGCGACGGCCATCCCGCCCATGTGCAGGATCTCGTCGACCAGGCGGCGCTGTTCTTCGTCGTAGCTCTTGACGATGTGTTCGTGCGGTTGGGTGCTCATGGGCTTTCCTTGGAATGTTGCAGGTTTCGATCAGTTTGTGGGTTGCCATCCATGGCGTGACATATCGACTCCGGATGCTCCGGCCCGGCCATCCATGGCCGGGCGTTCGGGCCATGGCAGACGCCTTGAAGGCGTCCGCCAGGCATGTCCCTCACCCAAATCGACCCGTGATGTAGTCCTCGGTCTGCTGCTTCTTCGGACTGGAGAAGATGTTGGACGTCACGTCGTGTTCGATCAGGTCGCCCAGATACATGAAGGCGGTGTAGTCGGAAACGCGCGCGGCCTGCTGCATGTTGTGGGTGACGATGGCGATGGTGTAGTCCTTCTTCAGCTCCTCGACCAGTTGCTCGATGCGGCTGGTGGAGATGGGGTCCAGCGCCGAGGTCGGTTCGTCCAGCAGCAGCACGTCCGGTTTCAGCGCCACCGCGCGCGCGATGCACAGGCGCTGTTGCTGGCCGCCGGAAAGGCCCAGCGCGCTCTGGCCCAGCTTGTCCTTCACCTCGCCCCACAGCGCGCCCTGGTTGAGCGCGTGCTCCACGCGGTCGTTCATGTCGGCCTTGGAGATGTTCTCGTGATGGCGGATGGCGTAGGCGATGTTCTCGTAGATGGTCATCGGGAACGGCACCGGCTTCTGGAACACCATGCCGACCTTGCTGCGCAGCCGGTTCATCGGATACTTCGGCGACAGGATGTTCTCGCCGTCCAGGATCACTTCGCCCTTGGCCTCCATCTTCGGGTACAGCGCGTAGATGCGGTTGAAGATGCGCAGCAGCGTCGACTTGCCGCAACCGGAGGGGCCGATCAGCGCGGTCACGCGCTTTTCCGGGATCTCCAGGTTGATGCTTTTCAGCGCATGGAACTTGTCGTAGTAGAAATCCAGTCCCTTGGCTTCCAGCTTCACCGGCGACGGCGGGATCGCGCCGCGTTCGGTGGTCACCGTGGTGATCCGCTGGGTGGAATCGTTGCGTTGAACGTCGTTCATGGCCGGGTCCGAAAAGAGATTAGTCATTGGAGATCTTGTTGCGCAGCAGGATGCCGCGCGCACTCAGGCTGATGAGGAGTACGAACACGGTCAGGACCAATGCGCCGGCCCAGGCCAACGTCTGCCAGGATTCGTAGGGGCTGCCGGCGAACTGGTTCATCACCACCGGCACGCTCGCCATCGGCTGGGTGATGTTGGCGTTCCAGTACTGGCTGCCGAAGGCGGTGAACAGCAGCGGGGCGGTTTCGCCGCTGATGCGCGCCAGCGCCAGCAGGATGCCGGTGACGATGCCGGCCGAAGCGCTGCGGTACAGCACCTGCACGATCACCTTCCACTGCGGCACGCCCAGCGACAGCGCCGCCTCGCGCATCTGCGAGGGCACCAGGCGCAGCATTTCGTCGGTGGTGCGCACCACCACCGGCAGCACGATGAAGGCCAATGCCAGCGCGCCGGCCATGGCGGAGAAACCGCCGCCGAACTGCATGATGAAGAGGGTGTACACGAACAGGCCCAGCACGATGGACGGCGCCGACAGCAGGATGTCGTTGACGAAACGCACCACGGTGCCGGCCTTGCGCGCATTGCCGTATTCGGCCAGCCAGGTGCCGGCCAGTACGCCCAGCGGAGTGCCGATCAGGATCGCCAGCCCGCACATCACCGCGCTGCCGAAGAACGCATTGGCCAAGCCGCCTTCCTGCATCGGCGGCGGCGTCATCTGGGTGAACAGCTGCCAGTTGATGCCGTGGATGCCCTTGGCCACCAGTGTCCACAGGATCCAGGCCAGGAAGAACAGGCCGAACAGCGCGGTGGCGCAGGACAGCACCAGCGCGACCACATTGACGATGCTGCGGCGGCGGTACAGGCCGGCGGCGGCTTTGTTCGTGCTCATCAGTTGCCCTCCTTGCGCGAGAGTTGCATCAGCATGTAGCGCGCGATCGCCAGCACGATGAAGGTGACGATGAACAACACGAAGCCCAGCAGCAGCAGCGCGGACCGGTAGGTTTCGGTGGCTTCGCCGAAGTCGTTGGCGATCAACGCGGCGATGGTGGTGCCCGGCTCGAGCAGCGAAGCGGACAGGCTGACGGTGTTGCCGATGACGAAGGCCACCGCCATGGTCTCGCCGAGGGCGCGGCCCAGGCCCAGGAAGATGCCGCCGATCACCGCACTGCGGGTATAGGGCAGCACGATGTCCCAGCTGACTTCCCATTTGGTCGAACCCAGCGCGTAGGCCGATTCCTTCAGTCGTTGGGGCACGGTCAGGAACACTTCCCGCATCACCGAGCTGATGAAGGGAATGACCATGATCGCCAGCACGAACCCTGCGGTCAGCACGCCGATGCCCAACGGCGGTCCGCGGAAGAACACGCCGATATAGGGGATGGTGCCGATGTGGTCGTTGAGCCAGGGAGTGCCGTATTCGGTCATCACCGGCACCAGCACGAACAAGCCCCACATGCCGTAGATGATGGAGGGAATGCCGGCCAGCAGTTCGATCGCCGTTCCCACCGGACCGCGCAGCCAGCGTGGGGCGACCTCGGTAAGGAAGAAGGCGATGCCGAAACTTACCGGCACCGCGATCAGCATGGCGATGATGGCGGTGACGATGGTGCCGTAGATGGGCGCCAGCGCGCCGTATTTGTTCTCGACCGGGTTCCATTCCGAGGAATAGAAGAAACTCAGGCCTTGCGTTTCAAGGACTTCGCGGCCGCCCCACAGCATGGATAGCGCCGCAGTGGCCAGCGCCACCAGCACGAAGGCCACGGTGGCGGTCAGCAACCAGCGGAACAGGCGATCGTTGCGCGCGTCGCGCGAATCGCGGGTGGATGAAGCGGCAGCGGGCAGTGCAGCGGCGTTCATTGCGTGGGAAGTTCCAGGTCAGAGGATGCGGGAGGATGCGCAGGGCCCACGCATCTTTCGCGGGGCCATGCGGATGGTGCTTTCAGTCAACCTTTGAACTCGCTGGCCCAGTACGCTTCGATCTGCTTCACCAGTTCCGGCGGCAGCGGCACGTAGTGCAGTTCGCTGGCCTGCTTCTGGCCGTTCTCGAAGGCCCATTTGAAGAAGGCCAGCGTATCGGCGCTGCGTTTGGCGTCCTTCGGCTGCTTGTACATCAGCATGAAGTTGGTGGCGGTGATCGGCCACGCATTGGCGCCCGGCGCGTTGGTGATGACCAGGTTGAAATCCTTGGCATTGGCCCAGTCCGCGCTGGCAGCCGCGGCGGCGAAAGTCTCCGCATTGGGCTGCACGTAGTTGCCGGCCGCGTTCTGCAACGAGGCGTACGGCATCTGGTTCTGCAGCGCGTAGGCCAGCTCGACATAACCGATGGAGCCCTTGATCTGCTTCACGTACGAGGCCACGCCCTCGTTGCCCTTGCCGCCCACGCCGCCCGGCCATTGCACCGAAGTGCCTTCGCCGACCTTGGTCTTCCATTCCTGGCTGACCTTGGACAGATAGTTGGAGAAATTGAAGGTGGTGCCCGAGCCGTCCGAGCGGTGCACGATGCTGATCTTGCCGGCCGGCAGGGCAACGCCCGGATTGGCGCCGGCGATGGCCGCGTCGTTCCACGTAGTGACCTTGCCCAGGAAGATGTCGGCCAACAGCGCGCCGGTCAGCTTCAGCTGGCCGGGCTGCAGGCCTTCCACATTGATCACCGGAACCACGCCGCCGATCGCCGACGGGAATTGGCCCAGGCCCGACTGCGCCAGCTCCTCAGGAGAAAGCGGCTTGTCGGTGGAGCCGAAATCCACGGTGCCGGCCTTGATCTGGGCGATGCCGCCGCCAGAGCCGATGGACTGGTAGTTGATCTTGGCGCCAGTGGCGGCGTTGTAGTCGGCCGACCACTTGGACACCAGCGGATAGATGAAGGAAGCGCCCGCGCCGGAGATCTCGGCGGCATTGGGGTTGTTTGCCGCGGTGGCGGAAGGGGCGCCTGCTTCCGGCGCGCCAGCGGCCGGCGCAGCGTTGTCCGCCGGCTTGCAGGCCGCAAGAATCAGGGTGACGGAAAGAGTAAGCAGGGCGGTGCGCGCCGGCTTCAGGTTCATGGTGACGACTCCGTATAACCAGGGTGCCGACGATAGCGCCGGCGGGTATGCCATGAAATGATGTTTTTGTTACACGCGTATGACGTCGTATTTGTGCGGTCCGTCACCCGCGCAGGTAGGGCCTTTGACGGCAGTCGCGAGTTCCAACGGCAGGCGCGTCGGCCGTTTTCTGCGCCGATTGGGATTTAAGTGCCTCCACGCGGGTGGGTCAGCCACATGACGCTTTTTCGACGCCAGAACAGAAAAAGGGCGCGGACCTTGCGATCCACGCCCTTCGAACGACCTTGGGGGAGAGAGGCCCGTCGTTCAATACGCCACTGCTCAATAAGCCATGTTCTGCGACCAATAGGTCTCGATCTGCTGCACCAGGGCGGCCGGCAGGGGCACGTAGCCCAGCGCCTTGGCCTGACCGTCGCCGCTCTTGTAGACCCAGCGGAAGAATTCCTTGGCGCCCTTGGCGCCGGCGGCGTTCTTGGGCTGCTTGTACATCAGGATGAAGTTGGTGGCGGTGATCGGCCAGGACTGGGCGCCCGGCGCGTTGGTCATCACCAGGTAGAAGTCCTTGGACGAACCCCATTCGGCGCTCTCAGCGGCAGCGGCGAAGCTGTCGTCGCTGGGCACGATGAAGTTGCCGGCGGCGTTCTTCATGCGCGAATAGGTCATCTTGTTCTGCAGCGCGTAGGACAGTTCGACGTAGCCGATGCCGCCCTTGATCTGCTTGACGTAAGCGGCGACGCCTTCATTGCCCTTGCCGCCGATGCCCACCGGCCACTTGACCGAGGTGCCTTCGCCGACCTTGCTCTTCCACTCGGCGTTGACCTTGGACAGGTAGTTGACGAAATTGAAGGTGGTGCCCGAACCGTCGGAGCGGTGCACGACCGTGATCTTGGCGTCGGGCAGCTGCACGCCGCCGTTCAACGCGACGATGGCCGGGTCGTTCCACTTGGTGATCTTGCCCAGGAAGATGTTGCCCAGGGTCTCGCCGTCCAGCTTCAGCGCACCAGCGGCCACGCCGGGCACGTTGAGCACCGGCACGATGCCGCCGATCACCGACGGGAACTGCGCCAGGCCGAACTTGGCCAGCTCATCGGGCTTCAACGGCGCATCGGAGGAGCCGAAATCGACCGTGCCGGCCTTGATCTGGGCGATACCGCCGCCGGAACCGATGGACTGGTAGTTGACCTGCTTGTTGGAGGCCTTCTTGTAGTCGGCCGACCACTTGGACATGGCCGGATATACGAACGAGGCGCCGGCGCCGGTGACATCGGCGGCCATTGCACTGGTCGAGAATGCGGCCGCCAGGGCCAGCACCGCGACGCGGGATTTGAGGGAGTTGAACACGGGTGGCTCCTGGTTAGGAAATGCGCGGCTCGTGCCGCTGGTGGGCATTCCACGACGTTTGCGTGACAACGACGTGTCTCTAATGCGACGGAAATGTGACAGTCGGAATGACGGTCTTTCCGGACGGACTTCAAAAAAGAAGCGCGGCTTTCGCCGCGCTTCGGGTCGCTGCATGGAACAGCTGTTATTACCAGTAGAACTGAACGCGCGCTTCGAGGATGTTCGGATTGTCGTCGACAACCCGGCGGAAGCCGACGGCGTTGTTGTACTTCTCCTGGTCGACCATCACGTAGTTCAGCATGAACTTGAAGTTGGAGCGCCAGTACCAGTTCACGCCCACGGTCCACGAGTCCATCTTGCCGCCCAGCACGCCGGTGACGATCGGCGCCGCGGTCGGGGTCGCGCCGGGAGCCACGCTGCCGTCGTTCAGATCCAGGGTGTCGTAGCGCAGGCCGACCTGCCACAGACCCTTGGTCGGATCGTCCGGAAGGTTGGTGACCGGCACGCCCGACTTGTAGCCCCAGGTTTCGCCCGAGATGTTCCACAAGCCGGAGACATAGAAGCCGTCGCCGCTGAAATCGTCGAAGCCGCCGTAACGCTGCACGTCGGTCTTCATGTACTCGGCCTGCACCTTGAACGGACCGGTGACCCAAAGCGCTTCGGCGCCGATGTTGCTGACGCGGTCGCTGTTGCGCAGACCGGTGCTGCCCGTATCCACATAGCGGATGGGCGTCAGGTCGGCCAGCGGACGGGCGCGCAGACGCAGGAAATCAGCGTCGGTGTCGCGGTCAAGATAGGACAGGCCGAAATGCAGGATGCTGCCGGTTTCGTTGATCGGCGCCCAGTAACCACGCAGGGCATAACCACCGCCGTGCTCGCGGTTGCGGGTCAGTTCGCGGCCGAAATAGCTGGCGGTCAGGGCCCAGTTGGTGTCGCCGTAGTTGTACTGGAAGCCGACGCGGCGCGGAGTGCCCAGGCTGTTGGTGATGGAGGACTTGGCGATGAAGTCGTTGTTCTTGGTGCTGGACAGCTCTTCCATCGAGGCGCCCGGCTGCTTGAACTGGCCCACCTGGATGAAGTGGTTGGCGTTGTTGCCGAACTTGTACTTGACGTTGGCGTCCAGGAATTTATCGTCCTTGGCGTCGTAGCCCAGCACCCATTCGATATTGCCCGGGCCCTTGCCCTTGAGCACCAGCTCGGCGCGGCGCAGTTCGTTGTCCGAGTCGTCGCCGTCCGGCAGGTCGCCGTTGTAGTTGGTGAAATCGTTGTCGAAGTAGTTGTAGTCGGCCTGCACCAGGCCTTCGAAGGAGACTTCCGAGCCGCCGATCACGTCGATGGCGATTTCGGCGTGCGCAGCGGGGGCGACCAGCGCCGCAAGCAGGGCGAGAGACAAAGTGGAACGCGACAGTTTCATGGGAAAGGCCCTTCGGGCGTGGGAAGATGCCGCGCAGGCTAATCCGTGAACTTTGCGTTATTGTGACAAAGCTGTCTTATTTCGTCGCGATGACACTTTTTGTGCATCAGCCCTGGAAATTCGACCCCCCGACTCGGCTCCACGGGCATGATGCGCGTCTGTTTTCTCACCGGGAATGTGCCGTGGGTCCCTCCGCCATCGACATCGTCATCTATCACAACCCCGACTGCGGGACCTCGCGCAACACGCTGGCGATGATCCGCAATGCCGGCATCGAGCCGCATGTGGTCGAATACCTGAAAACGCCGCCAAGCCGCGAAATGCTGGTGTGGTTGCTGCAGCGCATGGCTATTCCGGCGCGCGCGTTGCTGCGCGAGAAGGGCACCCCGTACGACGAACTCGGCCTGGGCGATGAGTCGCTGGGCGAAGAGGCTTTGCTGGACGCGATGGCTTCCCGCCCGCTGCTCATCAACCGGCCCATCGTGGTCTCGCCACTGGGCGTGGCGCTATGCCGGCCCTCCGAGCGGGTGCTCGACCTGCTGCCGCAGCCGCAGCAAGGCGCCTTCACGAAAGAGGACGGTGAACAGGTCGTCGATGCGCAGGGCCGTCGCGTCACCTGACCGACGCTGGCGACCGGCAGGCAGCCGCCGACAACAAAGTATCGAGAGATGTGGGAGCGGCGTCCCGCCGCGAGCTCTGTAGGTCGGGGCTACGCTCCCGACGCACGGATTTCAGCCAAGAGCTCGCGGCGGGACGCCGCTCCCACGCACGCTCTGAATTCGGCACCTACCAGCGCAGGGACCGATCAACGATCCGGCCCCTCCGGTGTCTTGTCCTTGTAGCGGCACAGATCGCGGATCACGCATTGCGGGCAATCGGGCTTCCTCGCCTTGCATACATAACGCCCATGCAGGATCAGCCAGTGGTGCGCGTCCTGCTTGTAGTCGTCGGGCACGACCTTGATCAGCTTGTCTTCCACCGCGCGGACATCTTTGCCCGGAGCCAGCCCGGTGCGGTTGCAGACGCGGAAGATGTGCGTGTCCACGGCGATGGTCGGTTCGCCGAAGGCGGTATTCATGACCACGTTGGCGGTCTTGCGGCCCACGCCGGGCAGGGCTTCCAGTGCGGCCCGGTCACGCGGCACTTCGCCGCCGTGTTGCTCCACCAGGATGCGGCAGGTGGCGATGACGTTCTTGGCTTTGGCGTTGAACAGGCCGATGGTGGCGATATAAGGCTTCAGGCCATCCTCGCCCAGTGCGAGGATGGCTGCGGGAGTGTTCGCGACCGGATAGAGTTTTCGCGTGGCCTTGTTGACGCCCACGTCGGTGGCCTGCGCGGACAGGATCACCGCCACCAGCAGCTCGAAAGGAGTGGCGTAGGCCAGTTCGGTGGTCGGATGCGGGTTGAGTTCGGCCAGGCGCGAAAAAAGCTCGCGGACTTCATCGGATTTCAACGTCCTGCTGCGCTTGGCGGCAATGGTCATTGCTTCGTACGCTCCGCGGCTTTGGCCTTGGCGCGCGCCAGGATGGCGGCAGCGGCAGCGGGCAGCGCACTTTTTCTTTCGGGCAGAGGCGAAGCGCGGCGGGCTTCGCGTTCTTCAGCGCGCCGCGCCAGTCTCGCCTTGCGGGCAAGATACCGGTCGCGCGCCGCCCAGGCCGTGGCCAGACGTTTCTGTTCTGCGACCACTCGCGCGACAACGATGGGATCGCAGGCAGAGCAGGGAGCGAATCGCATCAGCCCCGCTTCGATCGCGGCATCGATATCGTCGGCCGCCAGCAATCGCGACAGGAGTTCGCCGCCGTTGCAATCGTGCGGATCGCCGGGTGCTTCCGTTTCCACTTTAAGTTCCGTTGAAGACGGGCTTGCGGCGTTCCAGGAACGCGCGAGTGCCTTCGCGCATGTCGTCGGTGGAGAACATCAGGCCGAACTGCGCGGTCTCGTATTGCAGGCCTTCCTCGATGGCGCATTCGCCGCCCACGTTCACCGCATCGAGCGTGCCCCGCAGCGCCAATGGCGCCGCTTGCGCCAGCTGTTCGGCCACCTTGAGCGTTTCGGCCTCCAGATCGGCAGCGGCGACCACGCGATTGACGATGCCCAATTGCAGGGCGCGTGCGGCATCGATCGGGGCGCCCAGCAGGCAGAGTTCCAGCGTGGCCGCGCGTCCGGCCAGACGCAGCAGGCGTTGGGTGCCGCCGAACCCGGGAATCAGGCCCAGGTTGATTTCGGGCTGCCCCAGCTTGGCCGTGTCGGCCGCGATCCGCAGGTGACAGGCCATGGCCAGTTCCAGCCCGCCGCCCAGTGCGAATCCGTTCACCATTGCGATGACCGGCTTGGGCAGGGTCTCGATCCGGCGCATCACGCGCTGGCCGCGCAGCGAGAAATCCCGGCCCTCAGTGGGGCGCAGGTCCGACATTTCGGCGATATCGGCCCCGGCCACGAACGCCTTAGGGCCGGCGCCGGTCAGCACCAGCACCCTTGTGCCGGGGTCTTCTGCGGCATCGTCGAAGGCCGCAAACAACGCATCCAGAGTCGCTCCGTTGAGCGCATTGAGCTTGTCGGGACGGTTGACGGTGATCCGGCGGATACCGTCCTGATGGCTGGTGGTAACGGGGGAGTCGGTCATGGTCTCTATCGATAATGTGAAGAAATCAGGCGGAACTTAAGGCTTGGAAGCGGGTCACAAGCCCCGTCGTCACTGGCGGTTAAGCCCCCTGGCGGCTATCCTAACGCGTCCTATGGGGCGGTTTGACCGCCCCATTCCATAACCGGAGGTTTGTTGATAATGAAGTTGCGTTTGCTTGCCGCCACCCTTGCGGCCATGACCCTGGTAGCCGGCTCCGCCTTCGCGCAAACCACGCCGGCGCCCGACAAGAATGCCCTCAGCTATGCGCTTGGTTACGACCTTGGCCGCAATCTGGTCGAAAGCGGCGAAGCCGTCGACATTAATACGGTCGTCAAGGCTTTGCAGGAAGGCTACGGCAAGAAGGAACCCACCGTTCCCGTGGCCCAGCTGCGTACTGCCGTCGAAACCATGCAGAAGCGCCAGATGGAAAAAGCCAAGGCCGCGTTCGACAAGGCTTCGGCCGAGAACAAGACCAAGAGCGACGCCTTCCTGGCCCAGAACAAGAGCAAGGCCGGCGTGCAGAGTCTGCCGGGCGGCATCCAGTACCGCGTGATCGAAGCCGGCAGCGGCGCCAAGCCGACCCAGGCCAGCAACGTGACCATGCAGTACAAGGGTTCGCTGAGCGATGGCCGCACCTTCGTCGACACTTTCAGCCCGCAGCAGGGCCAGACCACGGCGCCCGCGCCGATGGCGATCAAGGTCAGCGAAATTCCGCTGGCAGGCCTGCGCGAAGCCATCGTGCAGATGCCCACCGGCGCCCGCTGGGAAGTGGTGCTGCCGGCCGACAAGGCCTACGGCAACACTCCGCAGTCGCCCGTTGGCCCGAACCAGGCTGTGGTCTTCGAAGTGAAGTTGGTCAGCGTCAAGTGACGCAATGGCCCCTGCGCATAGCGTAGGGTTTTGCCATTGCGTCATCCCCGCGAAGGCGGGGATCCATGGACGTGATGCTTCTACCTAGAAATCACGTACTTGGTTAGTGAAGTCCCACTACGCCGGCCCCAGCGCCGGCGTAGCCTTGTCTGAAGTGCTGTTTTTGTTCCGGACAATGCGCGCTGTATAGGCGCTATGCTCCGGTTGGTGTCCGATTCGATGAATACCGCTTACCGCGCCGTGCTCAGCCCGTGCATCGGCGTTTGTACCCTGGCCGACGACGGGCTATGCCAAGGTTGTCTGCGGACGACCGCAGAGATTGCCCGCTGGTCGCAAATGAACGATGACGAACGTCTGCGTTTGATGGAATCGGTCCTGCCCGGGCGGGAACAGGCGCGCGCGGGTTTCGAGACCTTGCTGCGCGAGCGTGAGGCCTTGCTGGGAGCCCTGCATCCGTTGACCGCCATGCCCACCCGCAAGGGTTGGAACCACGAAGAGTTGGCCGACCTGCTGCCCCCCGGGCCGCCGGTCGAATCGGCGGTGCTGGCAGGGCTGGTGCCGCGTGACTACGGCACGCAGGTGCTGCTCACCCGTCGCACCGAGGGTCTGCGGCACCATGGTGGGCAGGTCAGTTTTCCGGGCGGCCGCATCGAAGCCAGCGACCTCAGTCCGGTCGCCGCGGCCATCCGCGAAAGCAACGAGGAAATCGCGCTCACCGCCAGACAGATATCCCCGCTCGGATTCCTGGACCCTTTCACCACCATCAGCGGCTTCCGGGTGATGCCGGTGGTGGCGGTGATCGATCCGGCCTACGTCGCGGTGCCTAATCCGGACGAAGTGGCGGATGTGTTCGAAGTGCCGCTGGATTTTCTGATGGCGCCGGAGAACCTGCGCCGGGTGGAAGTGGACTACCGCGGACGTCGCCGTGCGGTGCTGGAGTACGACTGGCCCGGCCAGCGCATCTGGGGCGCAACCGCGGCCATGCTGTTCAACTTGCGCGAAAAGCTGGCGGGCATCGCATGAAATGGAGCACTTTGATCGAACCGCAGGATCTGGCCGCCGAGCTCGGCAACAGCGGCCTGCGTATCGTCGATGCGCGGTTCTCGCTCGTCGACCCGGCACAGCGCCGCCAGGGTTACGAGCAATCGCATATTCCGCGCGCCGTATACGCCGACCTTAACGAGGATCTCTCGGATCTGCGGAAGACCGGACAGGGTAGGCACCCGTTGCCGGAAGACGAAGACTTCATCCGCAAGCTCGGCCGATGGGGCATCGCGCCCGAGCATCAGGTCGTGGTTTACGACGCGGGCGATGGCAGCATGGCGGCTGCGCGTTTCTGGTGGCTGCTGAAGTTGCTGGGGCATGAGCACGTCGCCGTTCTCAACGGCGGCTTGAACGCCTGGCGCGCCGAGGGATTGTCGGAAACGCGCGAAACGGCCCCAGTAATGGAAACCGCACCCTATCCGGCGCACTTCCGGCACGAGGCTATCGCCGACGCCAATGAAGTGCTGTCGCGTCTGCATGAGCCCACAGGTTGGCTGTTCGATGTCCGCGCCGCCGAGCGCTACCGCGGCGAGGTCGAGCCGCTCGATCCAGTCGCAGGCCACGTACCCGGCGCGGCCAGCCAGCCGTTTTCGCAGAGCCTGCACGATGGCCGTTTCAAATCGTCCGCCGAACTGCACGATCAGCTGGCGCCGAAACTGTCGGGTCGCAAGCCCGAGGAAGTGGTCGTTATGTGCGGCTCGGGTGTCACAGCCTGCCATCTGCTGCTGGCTATGGAGCACGCCGGTTTGCACGGCGCGCGGGTCTATGCGGGCTCGTGGAGCGGCTGGATCAGCGATCCTTCGCGGCCCGTAGCCACCGGCCCGTAGGTCGGGGCTACGGCCCCGACTTGGGGGAAGACGGTTTCCGAGTGTCGGGGGCGTAACCCCGACCTACTTGCGCAGCTTCGCGATCAAGGCCTGCAAGGCCGTCTGCGTGTCCGGCGAATACCAGGCTTCGATGAAGCGGTCCATCTGGATGTTGTCGGCGTGCAGCGCGGCCACCAGGTCGGCGCGGGCGATGGCCCGGGTCTGCAGCATCGGATGAGTGGGCAACTGCAACAGCCGTTGCAACCAAGCCACCGCACGCGGCACTACTTCGTCGCCGGCGACCAGCTCGTCGATCAACCCGATTTCGAGCGCGCGATCGGCGGGCACCAGTTCGCCGGCCACCAGCAGGCGTTCGGCGCGATAGATGCCGACCACCCTGCGCAACAATTGCTGGATGCCTTCCGGCGCCACCAGGCCGACCTGGGTTTCATTGAGGCCGATGGCGAACGGCCGCGCAGGGTCCGGACTGCGCGCCATGATCCGGTAGTCGCAGCACAGGGCCAGCACGCAACCGCCGGCGGGGGAATGCCCGGTCAGCGCGGCCACCACCGGTACCCGCGATTCGGCCAGGGTGCGGGCCACGCCGAAGAAGGCGTGCCAGCTGTCCAGCAAGGCGTGGCGGTCCTCGCCGTGCGACATCAGGTGAGGCACGTCCAGGCCGGCGGAGAATACTTTTTCGTTGCCGGACAGCACGATGCCGTGCACGCCGTGGGCCACCGCCGCATTCAATGCCGCGATCAACGCCCTGCACAAGTCGGTGTTGAGCGCATTGACCGGCGCACGCGCCAGACGGAGTTCGCGGATCGCGCCATGGGCGATGATTTCGACGAGTGCGGTCATTCACTTTCTCCGGCGGGTCCGGCGGATATCATAAGCGCATGGACAAAAGACATCATTCCAAACAGAAGCTCGCTCAGTGGGCTCTTGCCCTGCTGCTGGTCAGCGGCGCGTTGCAGGCGAGCGCGAAAGAGTGCGCGCCGGCGATGAAGGAAGGCTGGGTGCGGTTGCCGCCCGCGGCCATGCCGATGATGGCCGGGTTCGGCCGTATCGCCAATCCCTGCCCGATGCCGGTGGTGATCGTGTCTGCCAGCAGCCCGGCCTTCGGTGAGGTGTCGATCCACGAAACCCGCAACGTGGACGGCGTCAACCGCATGCGCGAGGTCGAGCAACTGCGGATAGCGCCCGACGATTCGGCCACGCTCAAACCCGGCGGACTGCATCTGATGCTGATGCAGCCCCGCGCGCCATTGAAAGAAGGCAGCAAGGTGGTGGTGAACTTCAAGCTGCAGGATGGGCGGGAGATCCTGTCCGAGCTGGTGGTGAGGAAGCCTGCACCGTGAGATTTTCCTTCTCCTTCCGGGAGAAGGAAATTGTCAAGTCAACGCAGCCTTTATTGGTTCCGGCACCGGCACGCTCTTGCCGGTCTGCGTGTCGATCCACACCATCACCACATTCCCATCGGAATAAAGCACGGTCGAATCGGCCGCCGACAGCATGCGATGACCCATGGTCACGCTGCTGTTGCCCATTTTTTCGATGAACAACTCCACAGCGATCTCGTTCGGCCATTCGATCGCCCGCCGGTAATTGACGTTGCTGGCCACCAGCACCGGAGTGATGCGACCGGACAACGACATGCCTGGGATGCTCGCCAACCACTGCACCCGGGCTTCTTCCAGATAGCGCAGGTACTGCGCGTTGTTGACGTGGTTGAACGCGTCCATGTCGCCCCAGCGCACGCTGATGGCGACACGGGCGACCGGTCCGGGCTGATGGTCCGTCACTTGGCCGCCTTCTTTTTCGCCGCTTTCTTCACCGCGCTTGCCGCTGCCTTGGCCTCCTTGGCCGCTTGCTTGAGTACCGATTTGCGTTGCGGCAGCACCGCGGGTTTGGCCAGCGCGGCCGGCTTCTCGCCTTTGGCGGCTTTCGACTTGGGCAGCAGTTTGGCCAGGAATTGCCCCGTGTACGAGGTGGGGTGGGCCGCGATCTGTTCGGGCGTGCCGGTGGCCAGGATCTGCCCGCCGCGATGGCCGCCTTCAGGACCCAGATCCACCACCCAGTCGGCGGTCTTGATCACGTCAAGATTGTGCTCGATCACCACGATGGTGTTGCCGTCGTCGCGCAACTTGTGCAGAACCGCCAGCAGGTGCTCGATATCGTGGAAGTGCAGGCCGGTGGTCGGCTCGTCCAGGATGTAGAGCGTGCGCCCGGTGTCGCGGCGAGAAAGCTCCTTCGACAACTTCACTCGTTGCGCTTCACCACCGGACAGCGTGGTCGCGCTCTGGCCCAGCTTGATGTAGCTCAGGCCCACGTCGATCAGCGTTTCCAGTTTGCGGGCCAGCGCCGGCACCGGTTCGAACAGCTTCAGCGCATCCTCTACCGTCATCTCCAGGATGTCGCTGATGTTGTGGCCCTTGTAGGTGATCTCCAGGGTCTCGCGGTTGTAGCGCTTGCCGTGGCAGACATCGCAAGGCACGTAGACGTCGGGCAGGAAGTGCATTTCCACCTTGATCAGGCCATCGCCCTGGCAGGCTTCGCAACGGCCGCCGCGGACATTGAAACTGAAACGCCCCGGCGAATAACCGCGCGCGCGCGATTCGGGCACCTGTGCGAACAGCTCGCGCAAAGGCGTGAACAAACCGGTGTAGGTCGCCGGATTGGAGCGCGGCGTGCGTCCGATCGGAGACTGGTCGATGTCCACCACCTTGTCGAACAGATCCAGGCCCTCCACTTCGCGGTACGGCGCCGGCTTGTGCGAAGCGCCGTTGATCTCGTTGGCCGCCAGCGTGTACAGCGTGTCGTTGATCAGCGTGGACTTGCCGGAACCGGAGACGCCGGTGATGCAGGTGAACAGGCCGGCGGCGATGTCCAGATCGACGTCTTTCAAGTTGTTGCCGCTGGCCCCACGCAGGTGCAGGGTCATCTTCGGATTCGGCTTGTGGCGCAGGGTCGGAATCTCGATGCCGCGCTTGCCCGACAGGAACTGCCCGGTCAGCGAGCGCGGCGCCTTCAGGATGTCGGCCAACTGGCCTTCAGCCACGATCTCGCCGCCATGCACGCCGGCATAGGGCCCGATATCCAGGATGTAATCGGCGGCGCGGATCGCGTCTTCGTCGTGTTCGACCACGATCACGGTGTTGCCCAGGTCGCGCAGGCGCGTCAGCGTGCCCAGCAGGCGCTCGTTGTCGCGCTGGTGCAGGCCGATGCTGGGTTCGTCCAGCACGTACATCACGCCAACTAGGCCGGCGCCGATCTGCGAAGCCAGGCGGATGCGCTGCGCTTCGCCACCCGACAGCGTGTCGGCCTTGCGTTCCAGGGTCAGGTAATCGAGTCCCACGTCCACCAGGAAGCCCAGTCGTTCGCCGATTTCCTTGACGATCTTGGTCGCGATCTCGCCGCGCCAGCCCGGCAGCGAAAGCTTGCGGAAGAACGCCAACGCTTCGTCGACCGGCAGCACCACCAGCTCCGGCAACGCCCGGTCGGCCACGAACACATTGCGCGCCGAACGGTTCAGGCGCGCGCCGCCGCAGTCGGGGCAGGGCTGGTCGCTGATGTACTTGGCCAATTCCTCTCGCACGGCGGCCGATTCGGTTTCGCGATAACGGCGATCCAGATTCGGCACGATGCCTTCGAACTTGTGCTTGCGCTGGTTGCGCCCACCCGAGTCGGTGAGATAGGTGAAGGTGATCAACTCGCTGCCGCTGCCGTACAGCACGGCCTGGCGCACGCTTTCGGGCAGCGACTGCCACGGCGCATCCACGTCGAACTGGTAGTGCTTGGCCAGCGACGCGATCAGCTGGAAGTAGTAGGCGTTGCGCCGGTCCCAGCCGCGTACCGCGCCGGCCGAAAGCGAGAGTTCCGGATGCACCACCACGCGCGCCGGGTCGAAGAACTGCGCCACGCCCAGACCGTCGCAGGTGGGGCAGGCGCCGACCGGCGAGTTGAACGAGAACAGGCGCGGTTCCAGCTCGGGCAGCGAGTAATCGCAGACCGGGCAGCTGTACTTGGAAGAAAACAGCAGAGGTGCGGCGTCGGTGTTGTCCAGCGATTGCACCGAAGCCATGCCGTCGCCGAGCTTGAGCGCGGTTTCGAAGCTCTCCGCCAGCCGCTGCTTGATGTCTTCACGCGGCTTGAAGCGGTCGATCACCGCTTCGATGGTGTGTTTCTGGCGCAGCGCCAGCGCAGGCACGGCGTCTATCTCGTAAAGCTCGCCGTCCACGCGCACGCGCACGTAACCCTGCGCGCGCAGCTGATCGAAGACCTGGGCGTGTTCGCCTTTGCGCTCGCGGATCACCGGCGCCAGCATCATGTAGCGCTGCTCGCCATCGAGGGCCAGCACCTGGTCGACCATCTGGCTGACCGTCTGCGCTTCCAATGGGTAGCCATGGTCCGGACAGCGCGGCAGACCCACGCGCGCGTACAGCAGGCGCAGGTAGTCGTAGATCTCGGTGATGGTGCCGACGGTGGAGCGGGGGTTGTGCGAGGTCGATTTCTGTTCGATGGAAATCGCCGGCGACAGGCCCTCGATGTGGTCGACGTCGGGCTTCTCCATCACGCTCAGGAACTGGCGGGCGTAGGCCGACAGCGATTCCACATAGCGGCGCTGGCCTTCGGCGTAGAGGGTGTCGAAGGCGAGCGAGGACTTGCCCGACCCGGACAGACCGGTGATCACGATCAGCTTGTCTCGCGGCAGGTCGAGATCGATATTCTTGAGGTTGTGCGTCCGCGCGCCGCGAATGCGGATGAAGTCCATGGCCATCGGGTGGGGGATCCGGTTAGCGAACAGGGAAGCGTAGCGATCCCAGGATCTGGGGGCAAATACCCATATTAAAAGTCGTCCTGGCCGGCCTGCAGGGTGGGGCGGCCAGGAGGTCCGGAAGGCGCCAGCGCCGGGTAGGACCTCGTGGGAGCGGCGTCCCCCCGCGAGCTTTTAAGCCCCCCGGAGGTTGCCTGGGAGCCTGTGCCCTGTCCCGAAAGCTCGCGGCGGGGCGCCGCTCCCACCCCCGGAGGGACTCGCCAGCCTGGAATGTTGACCCTAACCTGCTGAAAGGCTTACAATTCCGCTTCTGTCCGCCCTCGATGGCGGCAGGGTCAATAAAATAACTACAGAAGAGGAAACACCCATGTACGCAGTTCTAGTCACCGGCGGTAAGCAATACCGCGTGATGACGGGCGAGACGATTCGCGTCGAGAAGCTCGCGACCGAAGCCGGCCAGGAGATCAAGTTCGATCAGATCCTGATGCTGGGCGACGGCGAGGGCGTCAAGCTCGGCGACGCGCTGAAAGGCGCCACCGTCACCGCCACCGTCAAGTCCCATGGTCGCGCCGACAAGGTGCGCATCATCAAGTTCCGCCGCCGCAAGCACCACAAGAAGCAAATGGGCCACCGGCAGCACTACACCGAAATCGAAATCACCGGCATCGCCGGTGGTGACAGCAAGTAAGGAGATAAGTCATGGCACATAAAAAGGGCGTAGGCTCCTCGCGCAACGGCCGCGACTCCAATCCGAAGATGCTGGGCGTCAAGATCTACGGCGGCCAGGCCATCGACGCGGGCAACATCATCGTTCGCCAGCGCGGCACCGAGTTCCATCCGGGTCCGGGCGTTGGCCTGGGCCGCGACCACACGCTGTTCGCGTTGGTCGACGGCAAGGTCGAGTTCTCGGTGAAGGGCGCCAAAAAGCGCCGCACCGTGAGCGTCGTCGCCGAGGCGTAAGCTTCTACGGCAACGAGCGAATGGCCCCGCCGCGTGCGGGGCTTTTCGTTTCTTGTGCGGTAGTTCGGAAAGATCGAGTCCCGCCTAAAAAACCGATCGTCATCCCAGCTTACGCTGGGATGACGATGTCAAAGATACCTCGCTGTCCCTAAACCAACTTCCGAACCAATCCTTATGAAACTCGTAGACGAAGCGGAAATCGATGTCATAGCCGGTAACGGCGGCGACGGCTGCATCGGCTTCCGTCGCGAGAAATTCATTCCGCTGGGCGGGCCGGACGGCGGCGACGGCGGCAACGGCGGCAGCGTGTGGATCGAGGCCGACGAGAACATCAGCACCCTGGTCGACTTCCGCCACCAGCGCATCTTCAAGGCCCAGCGCGGCGAGAACGGCATGGGCCAGCAGCGCTACGGCAAGGGCGGCGACGACCTGGTCATCACCGTGCCGGTGGGCACGGCCATCACCAATGTCAGCACCGACGAGCTGATCGGCGACCTGACCCAGCACGGCGACCGCCTGTTGGTGGCCAAGGGCGGCAAGGGCGGCCTGGGCAACATGCATTTCAAGAGCTCGGTGACGCGTTCGCCGCGCCGGGCCACGCCGGGCGACGAGGGCGAGGCGCGTACCCTGAAGATGGAGTTGAAGCTGCTGGCCGACGTGGGCCTGCTGGGCTTCCCCAATGCGGGCAAGAGCACCTTCATCCGGGCCGTGTCCGCAGCGACGCCCAAGGTCGCGGACTACCCGTTCACCACCCTATATCCCAACCTGGGTGTGGTCAGTGTGGAAGCGCACCGCAGCTTCGTGATCGCCGACATCCCCGGCCTGATCCAGGGCGCGGCCGACGGCGCCGGCCTGGGCGCGATGTTCCTGCGCCACCTGCAGCGCACCCGCCTGTTGCTGCACCTGGTGGACATGGCGCCGATGGAGGGCGGGGTGGAGATATCCCCGGCCGAGCAGGTCCGTGCGATCGAGAACGAGCTGGAAAAGCACGACCCGGAACTGCTGCAGAAGCCGCGCTGGCTGGTCTTGAACAAGGCCGACCTGATGTTCGAGGAAGAAGCCAGCACCCGCGCCGCCGAAGTGATCGCCGAGCTGGGCTGGACCCAGCCCTGGTATGTGACCTCCGCCGTCTCGCGCGAAGGCACCTGGCCGATCATGAAAGACGTGATGGCCTTCTTCGACCGTCTCAAAGAGGACGAGCAGGAAGCGCGCGATGCCGGCTGAAGCCGGTGACGGTTCTGCTTTTGCAGCGTCGAGCTTGCTCGGCTGCCCTTCGTGCGAGACCCAAAAGCAGCCAAGCGAACTCGCCTCTACGGAGGCAACAAAAAACCCGGCCGGAGCCGGGTTTTTCGGTGTTGCGCTACGCGACGGATCAGGCGGCTTGCAGGGCCTTGATGCGGGCGGTCAGGCGGCTCTTATGGCGAGCGGCCTTGTTCTTGTGGATCAGGCCGCGCGAGCTGAAGCGGTCCAGGATCGGCTGGGCCACGGCGAAGGCAGCCTGGGCGCCCGCGGCGTCGTTGGCGTCCAGCGCCTTGAGCACTTTCTTGACGGCGGTGCGCAGCATCGAACGCTGGCCGGTGTTGCGCATATTGCGCACGACGGCCTGCTTGGCGCGCTTCTTGGCGGACTTGATATTTGCCACGGTGGGTATCCTAGGAAATCGTTGGGTGGAGCGGTAATGGGCGGAATGCAGAAAAACGAACGCGAAATTATGGGGGATTCAAGGACTTGCGTCAACCCGGCTGGGGCCTGCCCATGAGCGGCAAGGGACTGCTGCGTTCCACGGCCGTTTTCAGCTCTATGACCTTCCTGTCCCGGCTGTCCGGGCTGGTCAGGGACCAGATCTATGCGGCGGTTTTCGGGGCCGGGCCGGCCATGGACGCCTTCGTGGTGGCCTTCCGTATCCCCAATTTCATGCGGCGCCTGTCGGCCGAAGGGTCTTTTTCCATGGCCTTCGTGCCGGTCCTGGCCGAATACAAGGCTCGGGGAGACCAGCGCGCGGTCAAGGACCTGATCGACCGGGTCGCCGGTACCTTGACCGCGGCTTTGCTGGTTCTGACCGCGATCGCGGTGCTGGCGGCGCCCTGGGTGATGCGGCTCTTCGCCCCGGGCTTCGAAGTGGGCAGTGAGCAGGCCCGCCTGGCGACGGAAATGCTGCGGATCACTTTCCCGTACGCATTGTTCATCTCCCTGGCCTCGCTGGTCGGCGGCATTTTGAATACCTACGAGAGGTTCGCGATACCGGCACTGTCGCCGGTGCTGATGAATCTCTCGATGATCGCGGCCGCGCTGTGGCTGACGCCCTTGATGCCGCGCTTGGGGCTGGATCCCATTCTTGCCCTGGCCTGGGGCGTGTTTGCCGCGGGCGTCCTGCAACTGGCGTTCCAACTGCCGTCGCTGGCGAAGCTGGGGCTTTTGCCGACGCCGCGCTGGGGAGTCGCAGACGCGGGCGTGCGCAAGATCATGAAGCTGATGGTGCCGACCCTGTTCGGCTCCTCCGTCGCGCAGGTGAACCTGTTGCTGAACACCCTGATGGCTTCGTTCCTGGTGGGCGGCAGCGTTACCTGGCTTTACTACAGCGACCGTTTGCTGGAGTTTCCCCTGGGCATGTTCGGCGTCGCCATCGGCACGGTGATCCTGCCGCACTTGTCCAGCCGCCACGCCTCCACCGATCCGGCGGGCTTCTCGAAGGGTCTGGACTGGGGTTTCAGGCTCTGCCTGCTGATCGGCATTCCTGCCTGCATCGGCCTGGTGATGTGCGCGCTGCCGCTGATGTCGACCTTGTTCCAATATCGCCAGTTCGATGCGATGGATACCCGCATGAGCAGCCTCAGCCTCATGACCCAATCGATGGCGGTGCCGGCGTTCCTGTTGGTCAAAGTGCTGGCTCCCGCCTTTTATTCACGACAGGACACGCGTACGCCGGTCAAGGCGGCCGTGGTCTCGGTGGTCGCCAATGCCCTGTTCACCGCATTGTTGTTCGCGTCCGTGCTGGCCTTCACCGATGCTGGCCAGGCCGCGCTGGCCAAGAGCGGCGGCAGGTGGTTCGCGGCTCTGGAACACTTGCCCGGCATGCACGCCTTGCTCGCATTGGCCATCGCCCTGGCGGGTTGGCTGAACGCACTGCAGTTGTGGTGGTACCTGCGGCGAGCGGCGGTGTACGAAGTGCAGCCCGGATGGAGGAAGTTCATCCGCCAGATCGTCGTCGCCAGTCTGGCCATGATTCTGGTGCTGGCAGCGCTGCTGTGGCTCTGGCAGGACTGGACGCCATGGTCCTGGTGGCAGCGTGGCTGGCGTCTGGCCGTCCTGGTCGGGTCCGGCGGCGCGGTTTATGCGGCGTTGCTGTGGCTGCAGGGCATCCGCCCCCGCGACCTGCGCGGACATTGAGTTGCAGCGGCCCGGCTATACTTCATGGTAATGAGCAGGCTGTTTCGTGACGTCGATGGTGGGGCGTTGTTCCCGCACGGTAGCGTGGTCTGCATCGGCGCCTTCGACGGTCTGCACCTGGGCCATCGGGCGCTGGTGCGCCACGCCGTCGCCCGTGCCCGCGATTTGTCCTTGCCGGCGGTGGCGCTGAGCTTCGAGCCGTTGCCGCGCGAGTTCTTTTCCCGTGACTTGCCGCCGCCGCGGCTGACCCTGGCGCGCGGCAAGTACCAGGGCCTGCGCGACCTCGGCGCGGACAGCGTCGGCCTGCTGCGCTTCGACGCGCGCCTGTCGGCCATGAGCGCCGAGGAATTCGTGCGCAAGCTGCTGATCGGACGGTTGGGAGCGCGCGAGGTCTGGATCGGCCCGGATTTCCGCTTTGGCCATCGCCGCGGCGGCGACCTTCCCCTGCTGCAGAGCATGGGCCGGGAACTGGGCTTTGCCGCGGACGAAATAGAACCCGTATTGCTGCAGGGCGAACGCGTGTCCAGCACCCGCATCCGCGAAGCCTTGCGCGGCGGAGATTTCACCGACGCCTCGCGACTGTTGGGGCGCGCGTATTCGATCGGCGGACGCGTGGTGCGCGGCAAACAGCTGGGCCGCACCCTGGGCTTTCCCACCGCCAACCTGCGTTTCCCGAAAGTGCCGGCGCTTTCCGGCATCTACGCGACCTGGGTGCACGGAGTGGGCGAGCGTCCCCGCGCTTCGGTGTCGAGTTTCGGCACGCGTCCCACCGTCGACGGCATCGAGCCTTTGCTGGAAGCGCACCTGTTCGATTTCGACGGCGATCTGTACGGGCGCCATATCGAAGTCGAATTCGTCGCCAAGCTGCGCGACGAACTCAAATTCCCCGATCTGCCCACACTGACCGAGCAGATGCAACGCGACGCCGAAACCGCGCGCCGCCTCCTTTCCGAACAACGACTACGAGCGACCGCGTGACCCAGGATTACAAAGCAACGCTGCACCTGCCCGCCACGGAATTCCCGATGCGCGGCGACCTGCCCAAGCGCGAACCGCAGACCCTGGCGCGCTGGGAGGCCGACGGCCTGTACGCGCAGCTGCGGGCCAACGCCGAAGGCCGGCCGTTGTTCGTGCTGCACGACGGTCCGCCCTACGCCAACGGCGCCATCCACCTGGGCCATGCGGTCAACAAGATCCTCAAGGACATCATCGTCAAGTCGAAGTACGTGGCGGGTTTCGACGCGCCGTACGTGCCGGGCTGGGATTGCCACGGCCTGCCGATCGAGATCGCGGTGGAGAAGAAGCACGGCAAGGTCGGCGTGAAACTCGATGCGGCGCAGTTCCGCGAGAAATGCCGCGAGTTCGCCAACGAACAGATCGACATCCAGCGCCGCGACTTCAAGCGCCTGGGCGTGATCGGCGATTGGGAAAACCCGTACCTGACGCTCAATTTCAAGTTCGAAGCCGACGAAATCCGCGCGCTGGCCAAGATCGTGGCCAACGGCCATCTGCTGCGCGGCGCCAAGCCGGTGCATTGGTGTTTCGACTGCGGCTCGGCGCTGGCCGAAGCGGAAATCGAATACCAGGACAAGGTGTCGCCAGCGGTGGACGTCGCCTACACCGTGCGCGATACCAAGGCATTGGCCGCGGCGTTCGACGTGGCCGTACCGGATGGGGTGGAAGTGGCGGTGCCGATCTGGACCACCACGCCCTGGACGCTTCCCGCATCGCTGGCCGTGTCGTTGGGCCCGGACCTGGATTACGCGCTGGTCGAAGGGCCCGCGCACAACGGCCAGCGGCGTTGGCTGGTGGTCGCCGAAGCGCTGGCCGCGCGCGCATTGCAGCGTTACGGCGTAGCCGATCCGGTGATCCACGCGCATGCCAAAGGTAGCGCGCTGGAAGGCGTGGTGCTGAAGCATCCCTTCTATGCCGAACGCGAAATTCCGTTGATCCTGGGCGACCACGTCTCCGCCGAAGACGGTACCGGCGCCGTGCATACCGCGCCGGGCCATGGCCAGGAAGACTTCGTGGTCAGCCAGAAATACGGCTTGATCGAACGCTATACCGCGGCGCAGATGAATCCGGTGGATGGGCGCGGTGTGTATCTGCCGTCCACGCCGCCTGCCGGCGAGCTTGTGCTGGCGGGAATGCATATCTGGAAAGCCAACGACGCCATCATCGAGGTCCTGCGCGAAAGCGGCGCCTTGCTCGCCTTCCACAAGCTGGAGCACAGCTATCCGCATTGCTGGCGTCACCGCACGCCGGTGGTGTTCCGGGCCACGCCGCAATGGTTCATTTCCATGGACCAGGCCCACCTGCGTCGCGATGCGCTGGCCGCGATCAAGCACGTGAAGTGGTACCCCACCTGGGGCGAGGCGCGCATCGCCGGCATGATCGAAGGCCGGCCCGATTGGTGCATCAGCCGCCAACGCACCTGGGGCGTGCCGATCACTTTGTTCGTGCACCGTGAAACCGGCGAACCGCATCCGCGCGCGGTGGAGCTGATGCGCGCGGTGGCCGACAAGGTGGAGCAGGGCGGCGTGGACGCGTGGTACGCGCTCGACGCGGTCGAACTGCTGGGCGCCGAAGCCAAGGATTACGAGAAGACCACCGACATCCTGGATGTGTGGTTCGACTCGGGCATCACCCATGAAGGCGTGCTGCTGGAGCGCGGCTTCGGCAAACCGGCCGATCTGTACCTGGAAGGTTCGGACCAGCATCGCGGCTGGTTCCAGTCTTCGCTGCTCACCGGCGTGGCGATCGACAAGCATGCGCCTTACCGGCAGTGCCTGACCCACGGTTTCACCGTGGACGAGAACGGCCGCAAGATGTCCAAGTCGCTGGGCAACGGCATCGAGCCGCAGGACATCATGAAGACGCTGGGCGCGGACATCCTGCGTCTGTGGATAGCCTCGGCCGACTACAGCAACGAGATGTCGCTGTCGCAGGAAATCCTCAAGCGCAATGCCGACGCCTACCGCCGCCTGCGCAATACGGCGCGGTTTCTGCTGAGCAATCTGGACGGCTTCGATCCCGCGCGCGACCTGGTGCAGCCCGCCGACATGGTGGCGCTGGATCGCTGGGTGGTGCATCGCGCTTTCGAAGTGCAGCAGAAGATCGTCGCGGCCTACGAACGCTACGACTTCGCCGAGATCGTGCAGACCCTGCTCAACTTCTGCAGCGTCGATCTGGGTTCGCTGTACCTGGACGTGACCAAGGACCGCCTGTACACGATGCGGGAAGATTCGCGCGGCCGCCGCTCGGCGCAAACTGCGATGTTCCATATCCTGGAGGCGTTCACGCGCTGGATCGCACCGATCCTCAGCTTTACCGCCGACGAAATCTGGGGCTTCCTGCCGGGCGAACGCGCAGGCAACGTGCTGTTCACCACCTGGTACGACGGCCTGGCGCCCCTGCCTGCGGATGCGCCTTTGTCGGCGGAGGATTTCGACAAGCTGCTGGCGCTGCGCGAGCAGATGGCCAAAGTGCTGGAGCCGATGCGCGGCAACGGCGTGATCGGCGCGGCGCTGGATGCGGAAATCGCGGTGTCGGCGAACGCCGAAACGGCCGCCAAGTGGCAGCCGCTCGCCGACGAATTGCGCTTCCTGTTCATCAGCGGCGACGTCAGCGTTTCGGCCGTCAACGCCGACGAGGTGTTCGTGCTGGCCCAGCCGAGCGCCAAGTCCAAGTGCGTGCGCTGCTGGCACCATCGCGCCGACGTCGGTGTGGATGCGCGGCACCCGGAGCTGTGCGGCCGCTGCGTTTCCAATATCGAAGGTCCAGGTGAAGACAGGAAATGGTTCTAGCATTTCCTTCTCCCGCCGGGAGAAGGTGGCGCGAAGCGACGGATGAGGGAAGAAGTTGTCCGCGCCAGAGTTGCCCTGCGATCTGAAAATCCATTCCCTCATCCGCCCTTCGGGCACCTTCTCCCGGTGGGAGAAGGGAACAACAAAGGCGCAGTCCTACATGTCGAATAACCCTAAACCCAACGCCCTCATCTGGCTGATCCTCTCCGCCGTAGTCATCGTGCTGGACCAGTTGAGCAAGGCATGGGTGCTGGCCAAGCTGCCGGAATACGCCGCGATTCCGGTTATCGAAGGGTTCTGGAACTGGTACCGCACCTACAACACCGGGGCCGCGTTCAGCTTTCTGAGCGACGCGGGCGGCTGGCAGATATGGTTCTTCACGATTCTTGCGGTCGCCATCAGCGGTCTGCTGGGATTCTGGCTTTCGCGCACGGCGCGCGGGGACTGGCGCCAGGCGGCGCCTTACGCGCTGGTGATCGGCGGGGCCTTGGGCAACGTCATCGACCGCCTGATCCACGGGCACGTGGTCGATTTCATCCAGTGGCATTGGCGCGAGCACTACTGGCCGGCCTTCAACCTGGCCGATTCGGCCATCGTCGCAGGCGCCATCGGCATCGCTCTGTTCGGCTTGTTTGACGGCAAGCGCAAGGCCAAGGGTCCATAATCGCGCCATGGATGTCCTACTCGCCAATCCCAGGGGTTTCTGCGCCGGGGTCGACCGCGCCATCGAGATCGTCAAGCGCGCCATCGAAACCCTGGGCGCGCCCATCTATGTCCGCCATGAAGTGGTCCACAACCGCTTCGTGGTGGAGGACCTGCGCAACCGCGGTGCGGTGTTCGTGGAAGAACTCGACGAGGTGCCCGACAACGCCACGGTGATCTTCAGCGCGCATGGCGTGTCGCAGGCGGTGCGTGCCGAAGCCGCCTCGCGCGGCCTGAAGATTTTCGACGCGACCTGCCCGCTGGTCACCAAGGTCCACTTCGAAGTCGCGCGCCATTGCCGCGCCGGCCGCGACGTAGTGCTGATTGGGCATGCCGGCCATCCGGAAGTCGAAGGCACCATGGGCCAGTGGAACAACGAGCAAGGGGCAGGGCGCATCTATCTGGTGGAAGATCTTGAGGGTGTGGCGACATTGCAAGTGGAGCAGCCGCAGAACCTGGCCTATACCACCCAGACCACGCTGTCGGTGGACGATACCCGCGGCATCATCGAGGCGCTGCAGGCCCG
Organism: Pseudoxanthomonas sp.; assembly: GCA_036383995.1. Lineage (GTDB taxonomy): Bacteria > Pseudomonadota > Gammaproteobacteria > Xanthomonadales > Xanthomonadaceae > Pseudoxanthomonas_A. The sequence continues at coordinate 27,164 of DASVNG010000047.1, read as the reverse complement.
TTTCCCCGAAATGCAGGGTCCGCGCCATGACGACATCTGTTACGCCACCCAGAACCGGCAGGACGCCGTGCGCGAGCTGGCCGCGCGTTGCGACCTGATGCTGGTGGTGGGTTCGCCCAACAGTTCCAATTCCAACCGCCTGCGCGAGTTGGCCGAACGGGAAGGCGTGGAGGCCTATTTGATAGACGGGGCGGCGGAAATCGAGCCGTCGTGGGTGGCGGGCAAGGCCCGCATCGGCGTGACCGCGGGCGCTTCGGCTCCGGATGTGCTGGTGCAGGGCGTGATCGAGCGCCTGCACGAACTGGGCGCCAGCGGGGTGGCCGAGCTGGACGGCGAGCCGGAAAGCATGGTTTTCGCCCTGCCCAAGGAGCTCCGCCTGCAGCTGGTGAATTGACCCCGCCTCCTGCGACCCCTAGAATTCACGGCCTCGCCGGAATAGCTCAGTTGGTAGAGCGCGTCATTCGTAATGATGAGGTCGTAGGTTCGATTCCTATTTCCGGCACCAGATTCCGCAAAGAGGCCGCCTCGAAAGGGCGGCCTTTTTTGTTTGCTAAATGGCCCGGAAATTGACGCGCCTGGACAGCTCTTCGGCGCTTTCTTTCCTTTCGCTGTAGCGATCCACTAGATAGGGAGAAACATCGCGCGTGAGCAAGGTGAACTTCATCAGCTCTTCCATCACGTCCACGACGCGATCGTAGAAAGCCGACGGCTTCATCCGGCCGGCCTCGTCGAATTCATTGAAGGCCTTGGCGACAGACGATTGGTTGGGGATGGTGAGCATCCGCATCCATCGCCCAAGGACCCGCAGTTGATTGACGGCATTGAACGATTGCGAACCGCCGGACACCTGCATCACTGCAAGCGTCTTTCCCTGTGTCGGGCGCACGGAGCCCTGCGACAGGGGTATCCAGTCGATTTGCGCTTTCATGATTCCCGACATCGCGCCATGACGTTCGGGCGAGCTCCAAACCATGCCTTCCGCCCATTGGGCAAGCTGGCGAAGCTCCTGCACCTTCGGATGGGTATCCGGTTCGGCATCGGGCAACGGTAAGCCTGCCGGGTCGAATATGCGTGTTTCCGCGCCCATGGCTTCAAGAAGGCGCGCAGCTTCGAGAGCCAAGAGCTTGCTGAAGGACCGTTTGCGAAGCGAGCCGTACAGCAACAGGAAGCGTGGTGGATGAATCGATCGGACGGGCGGCGAAAGCCGCTCCAGGGTAGGGAGCGCAAACAGCTCGGTGTCGACGTTCGGCAATAGATCGGAGTCAGGCATGATCGGTGGGGCCGGGGCCCAAGAGCCTGTTGATGGCCATTCCTATCGTCGCGCCGATGCCTTGGGCAATGACGAATCCGGGGACGTCGTGGGGAGAGATGCCGGCGAAGCTGTCGCTGAACATTCGCCCGAAGGCGGCTGCGGGATTAGCGAAAGAGGTTGACGAAGTAAACCAGTAGGCAGCGCCGATGTAGGCGGCAACCATCGCCGCAACGCGTGCGGACGGTGCACGTAGAACAATGAGAAGAAGACCTGCGGTCGCGACGATCTCGCCCAACCATTGCCCGGTTCCCGAGCGGTGTTTCGCTGAAAACTCCAGAATCGGCAGTTCGAACATCGCATTGGCCAACCAGGCGCCGCATGCGGCGCCGGCCAGTTGAGCGACTACGTATCCAGGCAGCATCGTCCAAGGCAAACCGCCGCGCGCGGCCATGACCGCGCTGACCGCGGGGTTCATATGCGCGCCGCTGATGGGGCCGAACACTTCGATCAGGACGTAGAGCCCGCCGATGGTCGCCAGAGTGTTCGCGATCAAGGCGATGGCGTCGTTTCCGCCGGCCAGGCGTTCGGCCATGATTCCGGAACCCACCACCGTTGCCAGCAGAAGTCCGGTTGCCAGGAATTCGGACAGCAGCCGCTTCGAGGTCATTCCGCGCCGACCTTCCCGATTTCCCTGAGTTTGGCCTGCGCCGCCAGGTGGTCCAGACTTTGCAGCGGCAGGGAAAGCAGCAATTCGATGCGCCGTCGCAGCGTGGCGAAAGCGGCCGTGTAGGCGTGGCGACGGGTCTCTTCATCTCCTGTGGCGGAAACGGGATCGGGGACGCCCCAGTGCGCCAGTGCGGGATGGCCCAGCCAAACGGGGCAGGATTCGCCGGCCGCGTTGTCGCAAACGGTGATGACCATGTCCATTTCGGGCGCGCCTTCGACGGCGAATTCGTCCCAATTCTTGCTGCGGACATCGCTGGCGTCGTAGCCGATGGCCTCGGCAAGTTCTCGCGCCATGGGCTGCACTTGCCCGCTCGGGTTGCTGCCGGCGCTGAATGCCTTGAATCGTCCTTTGCCCAGGACGTTGAGGATCGCTTCGGCCATGATGCTGCGGGCTGAGTTGCCGGTGCAGAGAAACAGAACGTTGTAGGTTTTGTCTTTCATTTCGATTCCAATGGTCGTGGGTCAACGCAGAACTTTCCTGGGTGCGGGCGCGCAGGATTTGCCGCCGCAGCAGTTCTCCGTCAGGAAGCCGATCAGACCGTTCATGCGGTCGTAGTCGGCACGTATCCGGATGACGCGTCCTTCCCTTTCGTCGTTGACGAGCCCCGCCGCACGCAGTTGGTTCAAATGGGCGGTGAGCGTGGCGGCGGGCAGATCCAGCGCGTCGCGAAGCTCGCCGACCGCCATGCCGCCCGGGCCTGCCTGTACAAGGGCCCGGTAGGCGGAAAGGCGATGGTCGTGGGCCAGGGCGCGAAGGGCTTCGACTGTTTCTTGCGTGTCCATATTTCCATGATTCCGGAACAATGGAATTATTGCAAGGGTTTGTTTCAAATCGGTTGCAGAAAGACCGTCTGATTCGACCGGCGTGCTGCTTTCTTAGCAGCGAGACGCCTTATAAAAGCGGGATGTCTTTCTCTTCGCTAGGAAGTCCCAGTTTGACGCGACGCTCTTTCATGTATATCGGCATTGGTTGCCGCTCGATACCGTGCTCGCGCAACCAATGCTGGCATTTGCGTTGCCATTCGACCACTTGCGGTTTGACCGGCAACCAGTAGATATCATCGACGACGGGCATACGGGTCTTATTGACTGATCCTTTCTGTGTCTCGGTAGTGCGCTTGGGGTCGGCGCCATGCTGAAGAAGCCAATAGACCTGTTCAAAATTACCGAAACTCGAATACCAGGCGACTATCGTGTTGTAGCTTTCGGGAGCATAAAGACCTTCATTGATATCGGCGCCGCGCTCGATCAGGATTTTTACATTGGGCCATTGGTCCTGCAGTGTGGCCACATAGGTCAGGGGCTCGCCATTAGAATTGTGGGTGTTGGGGTCGCCGCCGTAGTCGAGCAGCATGCTCAGATAGCGCGAGTCTGCATTACCGGCAGCAAAGACCAACGCATTGTTGCGCTGCTGGCCACTAGGGCGTTGTGAATCGATGCGACGAGCATTGGGATTTGCTCCGTTGTCCAGCAATAGCTTCAAGCCAGGTAGGTTCTTTTTGAATACGGGCCAAGCCACCATGGGCATGGCGCTCTCGTCGAAGATCACATCCGGATTGACGCCTTCTTCCTTGATCAGCCGCCGGATGTCGGCTGCGTCGTTGCGATCGACTGCTTCGGCCAGTTCCAGAGCTTTGCCCTGGAAGTAATTGCTAGCGGGAAAGCCCGTAGTGGCAGGCTCTCTTGCGGGCTGCGCATGACAGGCAGTTAAGTGCGTTGAAAACAGGAATGTAAGTGCAAGATTGAAAAAATAAAACAAATGCTTCTGTTTGTTCATTCCGATGCGTCCATGCCTTTGTTGGGAGAAGTCGTGAGCTTTTATAAAAGCGGGATGTCTTTTTCTTCACTGGGCAACCCAAGCTGGATGCGATCATCCTTGATCTGGGTCGGCATGGGTGGCCGATCAATACCGTGATCCCGCAGCCAGTGCTGACATTTGCGTTGCCACGGGATGATCTGCGGTTTGACCGGCAACCAATAGATATCGTCCACGACCGGCATACGGGTCTTGTTGGCTGAGCCCTTTTGGGTCTCGGTGGTACGAGTAGGATCAGCGCCATGCTGAAGAAGCCAATAAACTTGTTCGAAGTTTCCGAAACGGGAATACCAGTTGACGACGGTGTTGTAGCTCTCGGGCTCATACAGACCTTCGTTGATATCGGCGCCACGCTCAATCAGCATCTGTACATTCGGCCATTGATCTTGCAAGTAGGCGACATGGGTCAACGCTTCGCCATTGGAGCTATGGGTGTTGGGGTCGCCGCCATGATCGAGCAGCATGGACAGATAGCGGGGGTCCGCATTGCCAGCGGCAAAGACCAGTGCATTGTTGCGCTGCTGGCCGCTAGGGCGCTGTGAATCGATGCGACGAGCGTTGGGATTTGCTCCGTTGTCCAGCAACAGCTTCAAGCCAGGCAGGTTCTTGTTGAATACGGGCCAGGCCACCATGGGCATGGCACTCTCGTCGAAAATCACATCCGGGTTGACACCTTCTTGCTTGATCAATCGATGGACGTCTGCCGCATCATTGCGATCGACTGCCTCGGCCAGCTCCAGAGCCTTGCCCTGGAAATAATTGCTGGCGGGGAAGCCTGCCGTGGTGGGTTCTCTTGCGGGTTGCGCATGGCAGGCGACCAGGGATGACGATAGCACCAGCACGACGACAAGGTTACCGAAAGCGAGCATGAATCCATTCCTAGACATCCTTCATCTCCCTCGTTAAATGTGACACCACTAATGTTTGCTGTGGCGCGTGCGATTGACAGCGGCGATGCGCAGTGGCAGGTTGAACAGCGTTGATTGTCGTGTCAACCCAAGGCAAGGAGCCGAGTATGACAACGCCCACCGTTACTGTCGGGCCAGTACTCCCGTCCCAGGATCCGCGGACGCTGGAGGAAAAAATACTGCAAGTGCAACAGCGGAACGAACTTCTTTCGGAAATGCGTGTACAGGCAGCGCGCTCCGGCGATCAGAAGATCGTGAACCAGGCTGATGAACTGGAGCGGCAATATCATGTGCGAGATATGGCTGGGTTGGCCGACGATGTATACGAATCGGCTGCCCACCGACCTATGCTGCAGCCTGGTTGGATACGCGCCAGCGAACATCCGGAATTATTGCGCCAGGCGGGAGTGAACTGGAGCAACGAGAAGATTAAACAGTATCTGCAGCCGGATGATTCAAACTTCCGTGCGGAGATATATCTCCCGGATCCGAGAGTGTATGGCGCAGACGTAAAACCGGTAATTTGTTACAAGGGTTCCAATGGAGCGGTGGTCGCGCACGATAACACTGGCAAGGAGATCACTCGCGAGTCGGCGGCAGAAGACTGGATAAACAACGGCCTTCAGGGCGCTGGTCGGGAAAGCGACTACTACAACAGGGCTATGGAGCTGGCGGGCGATCTGAAGAACTCTTCCTTCGGAAGGGAGTTCGAGATTGTCGGTCATTCATTAGGCGGCGGCTTGGCTTCTTCCGCTTCCGCGATTACCGGTATACCCGCAATCACCTTCAATTCCTCGGGGCTGAATCCTGTAACGCCGCAGCGTTTTGCGGATAAGCAGGGCCTCTGGGTTTTCGACACCGACAAAACAATCACCGCCTACCAAGTCAAAGGCGAACTGCTCACCGATGGCCAGACCATGGTCAGCCGCATGGACGCATTGCAACGGATGCAGATGGGTACGGTCGCCACCATGGCGGCCGATGTTTCGCGCCTGCCGGAGGCGCGGCAACTGCTGACCACGCAATTAGGACAGCTTCTGCCCCATAGCAAACAAGCCCAGCAGGACGCGCTGGGTCTGATCGATTACCTCGCCGAGCATTCCGGCAGCAAGACCCTGAAGCAGGTACCCACCGCAGCCGGTCAGGTGCAACCTGTGCTCGAAGCCAAAATGCGCGACGCGCAAGGAAATCTGGTCGATCGCCCCAAAGAGCCGGCAATCAGCGAAGTGGCCAAAGACGCAGGACCGCTGCTGAACGTGTTGAGCGGAGCCGTGGCAGGGGCGTACGTGGGAAAACGGGCGGGCGAGGGGATCGCTGTCGCCGGCAAGGTGACCGATGTCGCCCTGGACACCTTGGGCGACGGCTATCGGGTGGGCGGCAAGGTCACCGGTCAGGCCGCAGAACTCGGCGCGCAGACCTTCGGCAAGGTATCGGGTCTGCAAGTGCGCACCGGCGGCGAAGTGGTCGCGCAAGTTCGCGTGGCGACCGGATACCTGGAGGCCGCGGTACCCATGACGCAATGCGTGACCCAGCGCTGGGGCAATGAAACCAGCAACGCGCTGCTGCGGGCCGCAAGCCATCTGCCTTTCGCCGACAAGATCGCGCCGGGCCTCCGTGAGGAAGCGGACCGGCGCGATAAGGCCACGGACGCGTACTGCGACCTCAAGACCGCACAGGCCAGGGGAGCGCTGGACCATGCAGGACGCGACGCGAGCAGCATCCGGCAAACCGCAGGCCAGGGCGCGCAGCTGGTGGAACAGACCGCCAACCAGACCGGCGCGAACTTACGGAAATCCGCCGAACAAACCGGCACGGCGATAGACCAGGCATTCGATCGAACCGGTCGCGGAGTGCGCAATCTGACCGGACATGCGCCTACGGCGCTGGCCGCGACCGGGGCGGGAGTAGGGGGCGTCATTGCCGCTGAAGCCACTTATCTGGGACCAGGCGGCCTGATGAACGCTTGGAAGACCGGCGCTGTCATCAAGCATGGCGCGGGTGCGGGCGGCGAAGCCACCCAGCGGCACTTGATGACCGAAACGGTGATCCCCAGCCTGGACGCGCGCACCCAATCGCTTGAGCACGCTGCGGTCAAGCAACTGATGCAATCGGCGCCGGTGCGCGAATCCAGCGGGCAGACGCCGGCAATGGATTCGCAATCCGCGCCATCGAAGCAAAAGAGCGACACGCGGCCACACGCTTCCTTGGGCACCGGCGTCCCGCTCAACGATCCAAGCCACCCCGAACATTCCCTGTTCCGCGATGCGGCGCGCGGCGTTTACGCGATCGACGCCAAACACAACCGCACGTCCGATCTGCGCAGCGACCAACTGAGCGGCCATCTGGCCGTGGCTGCCAAGGAACAGGGTCTGCGCGGGATCGACCATGTGCTGATGAGCGGCGATGCCAAGGTCACCTTCGCGGTGCAAGGGCGGCCGGACGATCCTGCCCACCGGCGCGCCAGCGTCGACACGATGCAGGGCTTGAATACCCCGCTGGCCCAGAGCACGCAGCAAATGGCCGAGGCGAGCGCCCGGGAAGAGCAGACGCGCAATACCGCGCAGACCCAGCGGCAGGACGCCGAAGTCGTCACCCGGGCCGCACTCCGAATGGCCTGAAAGGGCTAACGACGCCGACTTCGCTCAGCGCCAGTCTCGCCCTGCGCGATGGCGCGCGTCTATCCTGTGCGCTGGTTCGCCGAACGAAAACATCATGGCCAAGAGCAAGACCGCCTACGTCTGCAGCGAATGCGGCGCCGAGCACAACAAATGGCAGGGCCAATGCGCCGAATGCGGAGCATGGAACACCTTGTCCGAAATCGTGCTGGAGCCGGCCTCCGCCGCACCCGCCGCGTCGCGGCGCAGCGGTTGGGCAGGCAAGTTGGAAGCGCCCCAGATCACCGCGCTCAAGGACGTGCGCAGCAGCGAGGAGGCACGCGTGTCCACCGGCATAGGCGAGTTCGACCGCGTATTGGGCGGCGGGCTGGTCGAGGGAGCGGTGGTGCTGGTCGGCGGCGACCCGGGTATCGGCAAATCGACGCTATTGCTGCAGGCGATGGCGCAGATGTCGCAGACCTTGCCTTCCCTTTACGTGACCGGCGAAGAGTCGCTGGCGCAGGTGGCCGGCCGCGCCTTGCGTCTGGGACTGCCCATGGACGGGTTGCGGGCGCTGGCCGAAACCGGGATCGAGAAGATCCTGGACCACTCCGTCGCGGCGCAACCCAAGGTGATCGTCGCCGACTCGGTGCAGACGCTGTGGACCGATTCGCTGACCGCTGCTCCGGGTTCGGTGAGCCAGGTACGCGAAAGCGCGGCGCGGTTGGTGCGTTACGCCAAGGAAACCGGTACGGCCGTGTTCCTGATCGGCCACGTCACCAAGGAAGGCGGCATCGCCGGCCCGCGCGTGCTCGAACACATGGTCGACGCGGTACTGTATTTCGAAGGCGAAAGCGGCAGCCGCTTCCGCGTGTTGCGCGCTTTCAAGAACCGCTTCGGCGCGGTCAACGAGCTGGGCGTGTTCGCGATGGGCGAGAAGGGCTTGAAGGAAGTGCCCAACCCGTCGGCCATCTTCCTGTCCGGCGGCAGTACCCAGCAGCCCGGCAGCTGCGTGATGGTCACCCGCGAAGGCACGCGCCCGTTGCTGGTGGAAGTGCAGGCGCTGGTCGATTCTTCCCCACTGTCCAATCCGCGTCGCGTGGCGGTCGGCCTGGAACAGAACCGCCTGGCGATGCTGCTGGCGGTGCTTCATCGCCATGGCGGTATCGTCACCAGCGACCAGGATGTGTTCGTCAACGTGGTCGGCGGCATCCGCGTGCAGGAAACCGCAGCGGACCTGCCGGTACTGCTGGCGGTGTTGTCGTCGTTGCGCGACAAGCCGCTGCCGGAGAAGACCATCGCCTTCGGAGAAGTGGGATTGTCCGGCGAGATCCGGCCGATTCCCAATGGCGAGGAGCGGCTGCGCGAAGCGGCTACGCATGGGTTCAAACGCGCGATCGTGGCCAAGGGCAACGCGCCCAAGTCGGGCGCGTTCAAGGCGATGGAAGTGATTGCAGTGGAGCGATTGTCCGATGCCCTTGAAGCGGCATCGGAATAAGCCATTGTAGGAGCGACGGTGGATCAGTGCCCGCCTGCCGCCGCACCGCCGCCCATCTTCGCCGCGAACGGCGGTTTGGCGAACCAGACGAACAGGATCACCACCAGGAACAGGATGCCCAGCATGTGGAAGATCTCGTTGAAGCCGATCTGCGTGGCCTGCTGCGAAATCATCTGGTTCAGCACTACCGCACCGCGCTGCACGTCACCGCTGCCCAGCGATTGCACGGTCTGCATCGTCGCCGGGTCGTAGGCCGAGATATGTTCGGTCAACTGCGCATGATGGATGGTCGTGCGCTGGCTCCATGCCCAGGTGGTCAACGAGGCGGCGAAGCTGCCGCCCAGCGTGCGCACGAAGGTCGCCAGCCCCGAGCCCGCCGCGATTTCATGCGGCTCCAGGTCCGACAGCAGGATGGTTAGCACCGGCATGAAGAACAAAGCCACGCCCAGGCCTTGCACCAGCTGCACCATGGCCACGCGTTCGAAGTCGACATCCAGGTTGAAACCGGAGCGGAAGAAACTGGTCGCGGCCATGACGATGAAGGCGAAGGTGGCCAACCAGCGCAAGTCCATTTTGGTCGCGTATTTGCCCACGAACGGCGTCAGCAGCACCGGCAGGATACCGATCGGCGCGCTGGCGAAACCGGCCCAGATGGCGGTGTAGCCCAGATTGCGCTGCAGCCACAGCGGCACCAGCAGGCCGACCGCGAAGAACGCCGCATACGCCATGACCATGGCGATCGTGCCCGCCGCGAAGTTGCGGTGGCGGAACAGGCGCAGGTTGACGATGGGATCTTTGTCGGTCAGTTCCCAGATCACGAACACGGTCAACGCGACCGCCGCGATCAGTGCCAGGGCGACGATCTTGGTGGAATTGAACCAGTCCTCGTCGTTGCCCAGGTCCAGCAGGATCTGCAGCGCACCCACGCCCAGCACCAGCATCGACAGGCCCATGTAGTCCATCTTCGGGCGCTCGAGTTTCTCCGGCCGGCCCTTGAGCTGGCGGCCAACCACGATGCTGGAGAAGATGCCGATGGGAATGTTGATGAAGAAGATCCATTCCCAGCTGTAGTTGTCGGTGATCCAGCCACCCAGGATGGGTCCGGCGATGGGCGCGACCACGGTGACCATGGCCAGCAAGGCGATGGCCTGTCCACGTTTTTGCGGTGGATAGATCGAGATCAGCAACGCCTGCGTCACCGGATACATCGGCCCGCACACGAAGCCCTGCAACGCACGCGCGCCGACCAGCAGGCCCATGCTGTTGGCCAGGCCGCACAGCAGCGAGGCGATGACGAAGGCCAGCGTGGCCCACATGAACACTTTGCGCTCGCCGTAGCGGCGGACCATGAAGCCGGTCAATGGCAGGGCGATGGCGTTGCTGACCGCGAACGAGGTGATGACCCACGTCGCCTGGTTGGAACTGGCGCCAAGGTTGCCGGAGATGGTCGGCAACGAGACGTTGGCGATGGTCGTGTCCAGCACCTGCATGAACGACGCCAGCGCCAGGCCGATCGTGGTCAGCGCCAGGTTCGGCGGCGCGAACGGTCTGGCCGCCGGCTCCGGCGTCACCGGCAGGCCGAAGCCTTCTTCCTCTGCTGCGATGGTGGCCATGTGCGGATCAGTCGCGTGCGGAGGCGGGCAGGTTGTTTTCGATGATCTGGGTGATCAGCGCGTCGGCGTCGGCCAGCTGCCGCTGATAGGCAAGCGTGGCCAGCACCGGTTTCACGTCCTTGCGCGCAAGGGCCAGCGAAGGACCGGCCTGATCGCGCACGGCCACGTCCACGCTCATGCTCAGGCCAAGGCGCAGCGGATGCTCGGCAAGTTGCTTGGGATCCAGCTCGATGCGCACGGGAACGCGTTGCACGATCTTGATCCAGTTGCCGCTGGCGTTCTGCGCCGGCAGCAGCGAGAAGGAACTGCCGGTGCCCAGGCCGAGCGCGGCAATTTTGCCGCTGTATTCCACGTCGCTGCCATACAGGTCGGCATGCACTTCGACCGGCTGGCCGATGCGCATGTGGCCCAGCTGGGTTTCCTTGAAGTTGGCTTCCACCCACACCTGTTCCAGCGGCACGATGGTCATCAACGTGGTGCCCGGCTGTACGCGCTGACCCAGCTGCACCTGGCGCTTGGCTACGTATCCGGAAACGGGGGCGACAATCGCAGAGCGCTGCAGGTTCAAATACGCCTGGCGAAGTTGCGAGGCAGCCACCTGCACTTGCGGCTGCTTGGACAGGGTGGTGGCGTCGACCAGCGCGCGGCTGCGCGACAAATTGCCGCGGGAGCTGCCCAGCGCCGCTTCGGCAGAGGCGAGCACATCGCGCGCATGCGCAAGCTCTTCGCTGGAAACCGCGCCGCTGGCGACCAGGCCGCTGCGACGCGCCACGTCGGCGCGTGCCTGCGATACCGCGACTTCGCGTGCGCGCAGATCCGATTGACCGGCATCGACGCTGCTGTAGAAGCCGCGGACCTGGCGCACGGTACCGGCGAGATTGGCTACCGACTGGTCGTAGGCGACCTGTGCGTCGTTGGCGTCCAGGTGCACCAGCGCCTGTCCGGCTTCGACCTTCATGCCGTCGTCGGCATCGATGCTGATCACGGTGCCACTGGTCTGCGGCACGATGCTGACTACATTGCCCTGCACGTAGGCATCATCGGTGTTCTGGTGCCAGCGTGCGTACATCAGGTAGTAGGCCAGCCAGGCGATGGCGCCCACGATCACCAGCAGCGCGACGATGCCCAGCGCGCGCTTGCGCTTGCTGTTCTTCGGCGCGGCGGGTGCGGCGGGAGTGGAAGCTTCGGGATTGATCTGGGAAGTCATGGCGTGGCCGTGCTGGTGGCAATGGGGGTGCGTGGTTGTTCAAGAAGGGGTTGTTCGAAAATCAGACCGCCGCCCAGGGCGCGGTCCAGGTCGATGCCTGCGTTGAGCCGCTGCGCCTGCAGTGACGCGATCTGCTGGTCCAGTTGCAGCAGCGGGCGCTGTGCGGCCAGGACGTCGAGTTGCGTGCCCAGGCCGGCGCGGTAACGGGTCTGCGCCAGATCCCAGGCCGATTTCGCGGCGGTCAGCGCGCGCTGCGAAGTTTCGATCTGCCGGTCGAGCGAGCGCGCGGTCTGCAGCGCGTCGGTGACTTCGTGCAGCGCGCCCACCAGCGACTGGTTGTAGTTGGCGACGGCCAGGTCGTAGTCCGCATCGCTGGCGTCCAGCTGGCTGCGAAGATGTCCGCCGTCGAAAATCGGCAGGCTGATGGCGGGGCCTCCAAAACCCAGCAACGCATCGCTGCTGAACAGGTCCGAGAGCCCGCCCGAAGCCAGGCCCACGATCGCGCTCAGATTGATGCTGGGTTTGAACGAGGCCTTGCTGGCATCGATGCCACGGCTTGCGGCTTCCACGCGCCAGCGCGCGGCGACCACATCCGGACGATGCCCCAGCAATTCGCTCGGCAGCACCTGCGGTACTGCGGGAGTGCGCGCCTGCAACACGGACGGACGAGCGATCGCCAATCCACGGTCCGGGCCCTGACCAAGCAAGGCAGCCAACGCGGTGCGCGCCATGTCGATCTGCTGCTGCGCGGCTTGCGCCTGCTGTTCGGCGCTGGCGATGGTGCTTTCGGCTTGGCGCAGCTGCGACTGATTGTCCAGGCCCGCTTTGACCCGCTGTTCGCCCAGGGCGCGCAGGTGCGTGGCACGCTCGTGTTCGCGTGTGGCTACGTCCAGCGCGGCATAAGCCTGGGCCAGTCCGACATAGGCGTGGGCGATGCTGGAAGATAGCGTCAGGCGCGCGGCTTGCGCATCGACTTCGGTCGCCTTGGCCTGACCGACAGCGGCTTCGAACTGCGCGCGCTTGCCGCCCCACAAATCCAGTCCGTACTTGAAATTGAGCATCAGCACCGTGCTGCCGATGTACGAGCCACCCAAGGGTTCCGGCGCAAGCGTCTCGGGCAATTGCACGCCCGAATACTGACCGCTCGCGCTGAGCGTCGGCTTGCGTGCCGCATCGGCCAGCCCTGCCTGGGCTTGCGCCTTGCGCAAGCGCGCGTCGGCGGCTTCAAGCGATGGCGTACCTTGCAGGGCTTCGTCGATCAGTGCGTCCAGCTGCGGATCGCCGAGCGCGCTCCACCAGTTCTGGCGTGGGAAATCGGCTGCGCTGAGCGCACCGTTAGCAAGGCTGCGGCTGGAGGACAAAGCGTCCGCATCCCGCAGCGCGGTCTTGGGTTCCAGGCCATGGGTGCTGGCGCAACCGGCCAGCAACAGGCCGATGGCCAATGCGGAAAGCGTCGGCTTCAGACCGCGCGCGGAGAGTGGAGTACGCATGGGATCAATCGTCGTTGGCGATAGGGGGCGTGAGGTTTTGCAGAACCTGATTCAGCAGGCGGAACAACTGTTCGCGTTCGCCGTCGCTCAGGCCCTGCATGGCGCGGGCGCGGACGCGCTCGCCGCAGTGCTGGATGTCGGACCACATGGCTTGGCCCGCGTCGGTCAGCACGATATGCAGTGCACGACGGTCGTCGGGGTCGGCGATGCGCTGTAGCAGCCCGCGGGCCTCCAGCTTGTCCAGCAGGCGGGTCATTGCGCCTGGATTGACTTGCGCCCAGCGGGCGAGATCGGTCACTCCGGCGGATGAATCCATGGTCAGCCGTTTGAACGTCACGAACTGGCTGTAGGTGAGTTCATGGCCGGCGGCGGCCATCTCGCGGGCCATGTCGGCCCACATGGCGTCCCGGACCTGCCGGAATATCAGGCCCATATTGGCTTCGGGGGAGGAGGTGGGGCTCATGGCGGGTAAATATCATCGCCCGTGCAATATTTGTCAAGGCAAATATTGTTTCAGCAATGAAATACTGCATCGCGGCAAAGCTGCGACCTTAGGCGGGGCGAAAGGGTTCCAAACCAAGCCGAAAAAATCGGCCGCGGTTTAGGTGGTTTCTACCAATCGGATTGCCTAACTGGCCCGGTCCAGCACCAGTTCCAGCACGAACTTGCTGCCAAAGAAGGCCAGCAGCAGCAGGGCCATGGCCGCCAGGGTCCAGCGCACGGCCTTGTTGCCGCGCCAGCCATAGCGCCAGCGGCCTACCAGCAGGGCGCCGAAGGCCAGCCAGGACAACACGCTGAGTACGGTCTTGTGCACCAGATGCTGGGCGAACAGGTTCTCCACGAACAGCACGCCAGTCAGCAGCGTCGCGGTGAGCAGGATGAAACCCACGGTAATCGTGCGAAACAGCAGTTCTTCCAGCTCGGTCAACGGCGGCAGCGCACGCAACCAGGCATGGAATTCGCGCCGGCGCAATGCGCGTTCCTGCGCCCACAGCATCACCGCCAGCAGCGCGGCGATGGCCAGGGTCGCGTAGGCCAGCAACGCCATCCACGCGTGCAGTTGCAGTCGCCAGTCCAGCCCGCGCGAGGGCTCGTGCCCATACAGGTGGTAAACCAGCAACAGCAACGCGGCCAACGGGAAAGAGAGCACGCCCAGCCCCGCCATTCGCCCCTGCGCGCCTACCGCCGTGGTCATGGCCGCCATGCCCAAGCCCACCAGCGACAGCGCCGAGAAGAAATGCATGTCCGGCCCGCCCGGTGTGCGCCAGGCCACCAGCAAGTGATACAGCCCGTGCAAGACGACGCCTGCAAGCGCCGGCCACAACCATGCGCGGCTGGCCGCGACCCGGTCCTGCGCCACCGCACGCACCAGCATGCCGGTGGCGAGCAGGTAGAAGGCGATGGCGGCGAGCGAGATCCACATGCGCTGAGTTTGGCATAGCCCGCCATTCCCGAGAACCATTCTCGATTACGGAATGGGGCGGCTTGGCTGCCGGTATACTTCGCCCCTCTTTTTTCGCCACGGCTTTCGCGCATGTTCGAGTCCCTCACCCAGCGTCTTTCCGGCACCATCGAGCGCCTGCGCGGCCGTGGCCGCCTGAGCGAGGAGAACATCCGAGAGGCCACCCGCGAAGTGCGCATCGCCCTGCTCGAAGCCGACGTGGCGCTGCCGGTGGTGCAGGCCCTGATCGAACGCATCAAGGTGCGTGCCGTAGGCCAGGAAGTGCTGAAGAGCCTGACCCCCGGCCAGGCCCTGATCAAGATCGTCCGCGACGAACTGACCGCGGTCATGGGTTCGGCCGCCACCGACCTCAATCTCAACGTGCCGGCGCCGGCGGTGATCCTGATGGCCGGCCTGCAGGGCGCGGGCAAGACCACCACCGTGGCCAAGCTGGCCAAGCACCTGAAGGAAAAGCGCAAGAAGAAGGTGATGGTGGTCAGCGCCGACGTCTACCGTCCGGCCGCGATCGAACAGTTGAAGACCCTGGCCCAGCAGGTGGACGCGTTGTTCTTCCCGTCCGACACTTCGCAGAAGCCGGTCGATATCGTCAAAGCCGCGATCGCCGACGCGCGCAAGTCGTTCGCCGACGTGCTGATCGTCGACACCGCCGGCCGTCTGGCCATCGACGAAGCGATGATGTCGGAAATCAAGGCGCTGCACGCGGCCATCGCTCCGGTCGAAACCCTGTTCGTGGTCGATTCGATGACCGGCCAGGACGCGGCCACCACGGCCAAGGCGTTCTCGGAAGCGCTGCCGCTGACCGGCGTGGTGCTGACCAAGACCGACGGCGATGCGCGCGGCGGCGCCGCGCTGTCGGTGCGCTACGTCACCGGCAAGCCGATCAAGTTCATCGGCGTGGGCGAAAAGCCCGACGGCCTGGATATCTTCCATCCCGACCGCGTCGCCAGCCGCATCCTCGACATGGGCGACGTGTTGTCGCTGGTCGAACAGGTGGAACAGAACGTCGACCAGGAAAAAGCCGCCAAGCTCGCGGCCAAGGTCGCCAAGGGCAAGAAATTCGACCTCAACGACATGCGCGACCAGTTGGAACAGATGCAGAACATGGGCGGCATCAGCGGCCTGATGGACAAGCTGCCCGGCATGGGCCAGGTGCCCGAGAACGTGAAGCAGCAGGTCACCGGCAAGGAAGTGCCGCGCATGGTCGCCATCATCGGTTCGATGACCAAGAAGGAACGCCGCAATCCCGCGCTGCTCAACGGCTCCCGCCGTGCGCGCATCGCCCGCGGTTCGGGCACCACGCCGGCCGACGTCAACCGCCTGCTCAAGCAGTACCAGCAGATGGAGAAGATGATGGGCAAGCTGGCCGGCGGCGGCATGAAGGGCCTGATGCGCGGCATGAAGGGCATGATGGGTGCGCGCGGCGGCGGTATGCCGTTCCGGTGAGCGCGGTCCTGCTCAACGGACAGCCTGCGGGCGCCGAAGATCTGCGCGCACTGGCGTTGATCAATTATGGCCACTTCACTTCCATGCAGGTGCGCGACCGTTCGGTGCAGGGACTGGAGTTGCATCGGAAGCGGCTGGAAGCGGCGACGCGCGAACTGTTCGGCGCCGAGCTGGACTTCCCATCCGTACGCGAACAGATGCGTCGGGCAATTGCCGATTACCCGGACTGCACCTTGCGCGCCACGGCGTTCTCGCGAAGCTTCGACTATCGCAATCCAGCAGGAAGTTTTGCGCCGGAGGTATTGATCTCGGTTTCGCCTCCGTCGCCGGCGCGCACCGGATCCCTTCGGGTGAAGTCGTTCCCGTTCCAGCGCTCGGTGCCGCACATCAAGCATGTGGGTACGTTTCCTTTGTTCCATTACCGCCGGCTGGCGCTGGGGCGGGGCTTCGATGACGCCTTGTTCGCCGATGCCGCCGGTGCGGTCTCGGAAGGCTCTATCTGGAACATCGGCTTTTGGGGCGGCCAACAGGTGGTCTGGCCGAATGCGCCCGCTTTGCGGGGAACGTCCGAGCAGCTTGTGCAGTCCGGATTGCGGGAGTTGGGAGTCGCGCAGGCCGTCCGGGAAGTGCGTCTGCAGGAACTGATGGACTTCCAGGTCGCTTTTGCCTGCAATGCCAGTGGGATCCAGCTGATCGCAAGCGTCGATGAGACGGCATTCAAGGATGGGGCGAAGCTGCTGGAGCTGCTTGAGGAAGCGCTGCGCTCAAGCCCCTGGCAAGCTATTTAGCGCCGGGGGCCTGCCGATCGGTGCTGGCCGGGAGTGGGGCAGGGTTTCCTTCCCCAATTCAATGGCTTAGAATTGTCGGTTCACCGCGCCGCAATGGCGACTGGGCAACACAGGAAAGCATCACAATGGTCAAGATTCGCCTTACCCGTGGCGGCGCCAAGAAGCGTCCGTTCTACCACATCATCGTCACCGACTCGCGCAGCGCGCGCGACGGCCGCAACATCGAACGCCTGGGTTACTACAACCCCGTTGCCTCGGGCAACGAGAAGCGCATCGAGCTGGACACCGCACGCGTCGACCATTGGGTCGGCCAGGGCGCGCAGATGACCGACAAGGTCCGCAACCTGTACAAGGAAGCGGGCAAGGTCGCGGCGCAGGCTTCGGCCTGATCCGCCAGGACGGCGCGTCGAGCGCCGTCCTTCTTCCTCATGAGCGATAACGAACGTCGGATCCTGCTGGGCAGGATCGTCGGCGCCTTCGGCATACGCGGACAGATCAAGATCGAGTCCTGGACGGAGCCGCGCGATGCGATCTTCCGCTACCAGCCATGGATCCTGGTCGATGCCGCCGGCAACGAACGCGAGTTGAGCGGCGCGCGCGGCAAGGAATCCGGCAAGCACCTGGTCGCCAACTTCCCGGACGTGGACGACCGCAATGTGGTCGAAGCCATGCGCGGCACCGACATCTATGTGCCGCGTTCGGCGTTGCCGCCGCCCAAGCCGGGCGAGTTCTACTGGGTCGATCTGGAAGGTTTCCGCGTGGTCAACGTGGAAGGCGTGGACTTCGGCACCGTTTCGCATCTGTTTTCCACCGGCGCCAACGACGTGCTGTCGATCCGTGGCGACCGCGACCGCATGGTGCCGTTCGTCGAACCGGATTTCGTCAAGTCGGTGGATTTCGAAGCCGGGCTGATCACTGTCGATTGGGATCCGGATTTCTGATGCGCATCGATGTGCTCAGCCTGTTCCCCGAATTCATCGCCCAATGCGCGGGGTTCGGCGTGGTGGGTCGGGCGCAGGAGCGCGGCCTGCTGTCGCTGCAGGGCTGGAACCCGCGCGACTATGCCGAAGGCAATTACCGCCGCGTCGACGACCGCCCCTTCGGCGGCGGTCCGGGCATGGTGATGATGATCGAGCCGTTGCAGGCCTGCCTGTCGGCCGCGCGCGCGGATAGCGAGTTGCCGGCCAGAGTGATCTACCTGACCCCGCAGGGCGCGCCGCTGGACCAGCGCAAGGTCCGCGAACTGGCCGCGCTGCCGCGCCTGGTCCTGCTGTGCGGGCGCTATGAGGGCGTGGACGAGCGCCTGGTGGCCGCGGCGGTGGACGAGGAGATTTCCATCGGCGACTACGTGCTGTCCGGCGGAGAGCTGGCCGCGGCCGTGCTGATCGATGCGGTGGCCAGGCTGCAGGAGGGCGCGCTGAACGATGCCGAGTCCGCCGCCCAGGACAGTTTCGAGGCCGACGGGTTGCTGGATTGCCCGCATTTCACCCATCCGGCCAGCCACGCCCTGGGCGAAGTGCCGGCGGTCTTGCGCTCCGGCGACCATGCGGCCATCGCCCGCTGGCGGCGCCAACAGGCCTTGGGCCGGACCTGGCTCCGCCGCCCGGACCTGCTGGATGAGGCTTCCTTGTCCAAGGCCGACCGGGCACTACTGGAGGCGTTTCGGCGAAATTCCCTTCTCCCATCGGGGGAAGGTGGCGCGTAGCGCCGGATGGGGGTACGGCGGAGCGAGGTACTACCAGTTTGGAGGCGACAACTAGCGGCTTTGTGGACGTGGCTAGGAGTCGCAGCCTGCGCCGCCCGGACTCCGCCGTACCCTCACCCCAACCCTCTCCCGGTGGGAGAGGGGGCCAAATCAGCTAACCCTTTGCCCCGCCGACAAATTTTGGGTTAGAATGCGCGGCTCGCATGCCGGGATCCGGTATGTGAACCCACAATAATATCGTGCAGCACAATCCGGTGACTGCATCAGATTCCAGTTGTCGAACGACACGCCCACGACACTCATACGGTGCCACCATGACCAAGCTCAACATGAACATCCTGGCTGATTTCGAAGCCGCCCAGATCAAGCGCGAACTGCCCGCTTTCGGCCCCGGCGACACCGTCGTGGTGAACGTAAAGGTCAAGGAAGGCAACCGCGAACGCGTGCAGGCCTACGAAGGCGTGGTGATCGGCAAGAAGAACGCCGGCCTGAACTCCGCGTTCACCGTGCGCAAGATCTCGCACGGCTTCGGCGTCGAGCGCGTGTTCCAGACCCACAGCTCCACCATCGACTCGGTGGAAGTGAAGCGCCGCGGCAAGGTCCGCGCCGGCAAGCTGTACTACCTGCGCGATCTGGAAGGCAAGGCCGCCCGCATCAAGGAAGATCTGGCCGCCGGCCAGCAGGCCAAGGCCGCCAAGCTGGCCGCCGCTGCCGCAGAATAAATTCCGGATCAAACCGGGGTTACGCGAACGGCCACCTTCGGGTGGCCGTTTGCTTTGGCGCGGCGATGCTTGCACGCTGGCGCGTACCTTCCGCAATGCGATTGCCTTGTATGGTCGTGTGCGTACAGCGATTGACCTCCTGTCTGGGCTTGGGCCTCTGCTTGGCTGCGTGTGTCGCGATGGCGCAGGCGGTCGATACCGACGGGGCCGTTTTTGATCTGCGCTCTCCGCTGGCCGGTTCCGACGAGCTGGCCAAGCGTACGCAGACGCCGACTACATACGACCGCCTGCGCAGGTATGTGGCCGAATCGAAAGTCGATCTGGCCGCCCAGACCGTGGATCTCGCGCGCGAGCGCTTCGACCTGTATGTCCCGCGGCAACGCCCGACCAACGGCTATGGCCTGCTTGTCTGGATTGCGCCGCAGGAGGAAGGCCGGCAGGTTCCCCGCGAGTGGCGGGGGGAACTGGACCGGCGCGGAATCATCTACGTCGCCGCGCGCAAAGGCGGTAATTCCCAGAACGTACTCGATAGGCGCATTCCGCTGGCCTTGCATGCCGCCTACAACGTCATGCAGCGCCATCATGTCGATCCGGAGCGCGTCTATATCGGCGGCTTTTCCGGAGGGAGCAGGTCGGCGCTCCGCACCGTAGTGGCTTATCCCGATTTGTTCCGCGGCGCGCTGCTCAATGCCGGCAGCGATGTGCTTGGCGAGACTTCGACTCTGCCTGCAGCCGACCTGGTGTCCCAACTGCAATCGCGCACCAGGCTGGTCTATGTGACGGGCGCGCGCGACCTGCCCAATCGCCGCATGGATGCGCGCAGCCTCGCTTCGGCCGAAGCGCTATGCGTGGCCAATCTGTATTCCGTGCCGATGGGACGAGGCGTCGAGCATGCGCCGCCGGACGGACGCGCCTTCGCGAAAGCCATGGCCGCTCTCGAATCGCCCCCGCGCCTGCCGCCGCAGCACGAAACCTGCCTTCGCGAGCTAGCGCAGCGAATGACGCTGGAATTGGATAACGTGCAATCGCTGGTTGAGGCGGGCGACTGGCGTCAGGCCGGTATGCGCCTGGCGCAGGTGGATCAACATTGGGGCGGGCTGGCCTCACCGCGTAGTCTGGCGCTGGCGCGGCGCATCGAAACGGCGCTCAACGAAAATAAGGACTGATCCGATACGCGATGCTAACGACAAATTGGCGTCGGCTTGAACGAATTTTCGGCCGTCATTCCATGGGTTGGCGGATGATGGTTTTCCACTTGGCCGGATCGGCGCGGCGTACGTCGCTCAGATACACCTCGTGGTGCTTTCCGGCAAGAGCGGAGCGCGTACGGATGAAATCATGGACTCGCTCGATGGTCGGACCTTCTTCAGTGAAGGGTCCGATGTGAAGCACCTGGGCACAGGTTCCTTCGGCGAAGTTCTCCAGCCTGAGCGCGTCCGCTGCGGCAAGCGCTTTCTTTCGCTTCGCTTCCGCAATGGCCGCTTGAATCACCGCCTCCTCCACGAAATGGGGCTGCATGATCATCATCGTCCATTTCCACTTCGACCTGTCGTTGGTGATGAAGGCGGAAATATCGTCCGACCACCAAAGGCCTTCGAGAGGCATGACCGCATAGTCGATCCCTTGCGCTGCTTTCTTCACCATGAACTTCGCCGTGTAGGAAACGGAAAACAGCGCTTCCACTGCTTCGGCATACGCCCGTGATGTGTTGGGATCGCCTTCGCCGTCGATCATGAGGAACCGGAAGGTCGGCACTTCAACCCGAATCACTTCCTTCGCGGATGTCTGGTAGAGATGCTTCAGTTCTTTCTTGAGATCGACTTTCGGCATGGATGCTCCTGATGATGGCTAACGTCTGATTTAAGCCGGGCCGAGAAGCGGTTTCGGCTTGGACTAGTTGCTAGCCATCGTCAGTGGACCACTGATCACGGATAGTGTAGACCACGGAGAAAATTTTCCATCCCTTCTCGGTACGAACTAGCTGCCACATCTCTTTGCCCCAATTGGTTCTCTTTCCGTTGGCAAGGAAGGTGTAGTCGAATGAGACCGAAGCGATCTCCCCGTCCGTCTCGATGCTGATATTGGAGAATGTTTCTTCCCTTGGTTCTTCAGTGGCAACCGCTCCGTCAATTAGGCCGACGAAGTTGTTGCTCGGAATTTGGCGGGCCTTAATTGCGTCTGGCTTGGTCTTTCTAATGTGTTCTAGCCGTGTGTCTTCCGAGACGAATTGCCAGCCGATGTCTTCTGGTTTGTCGGAAAAGAAAAGACTCATGTATGTCGCTTTGTCTTTTTCGATCAGGGAAGTTCTGAACGACTCCACGATCTGCTTGATTGCGGCTACGTCTTTCGGCTCAGCGCGCGACCGCGCCGCTGCCGATTGGCATCCGATGAACGCAAAGCAGAGGAGGAGTAACAGCACACGGATCTTGGGCACGAAATAGTCCTGATGTTGAAGTGAAGACTGACGCCTGAATTAATCCGGGCCGCGAAGCGCTTCGGCTTGAACGAATTGCTTGGCGCTGCCGGGCAGCGCCTACTGGATGTCCTGCCTTGTCATAAGCGTGTCTGCATGCCTATGAACGACACGCCAGCCCTCCGGCCCGCGCCGAAAGATAGTGGTGACACGGTAGTCCCGTTTGGCGAGCTCCTGCTGTCCGGGGCGGTGGTAGCGAATATGCTCATACTGCACGATGTAAGCGAAGTCTCCACTAATGGCCGTATGGATTTGCTCGACGGCCTTGGTGCCATTTGTGCCCTTGAACTGGGAGCTTGCCCAATCGAGTCTTGAACTGACATTTCTCCATCCTTTCGCCGTGGCTCCACCAGCTGCTCCTGACAGCGTTACGTCATCGGTGTGCGACCAAAGCGCCTTAACTGCCTCGGGTTCTCCGTTGTAAAGCAGTGTTGCCGCCTCGGCGTACTTGTCGAGCATGGCCTGTAAATCCCGATCAGGGGCGGATTGCGCTGGAGCTTCTGCAGCAAAGCCAGCAGATGCCGCCGTCAGAAGGGCGGAAGCGAAAACGAAAGATCGCAACGATTTCATGCTCTGCTCCTGGTAGTGGTTGGTGCGGTGCCTAACGCCTGAGTTAAGCCGAGCCGCGAAGCGACTTCGGTTCGAATGAATGGTTAGACCTTTGCCCGCATGGGTTGGCCAGGTCTCGGTTTGCCAGCGACGAGCAGATGCTCGTGCTTGTGACAGTAGAGTTCGTGGTACCACCCATAATGAGGGTCGTCGCAGATTGCGAGCTCCAGACCGTCAGATAGTGTGGTCTTGGGTATGGAAAAGTCTTGCTGTAGTTGAGCGAACACAGACCCAGGGCTGGGCCAATCGCCAGCGGCTGGTCCATAGGCCAGTGAGTTTCCATGGCCTAGCTCGTACTTCAGAACCGCAGCCAACTCGGGACAGAGGGGTGCTTTTTCTCTCACCTCAGGACACTCTCTGCAAAGGTCTAACGTTCGACGTAAGAGGCTGGCCGCAGGCCAGTCCCTTTGACGGAGGAGTTAGGGCGCATTGGATGGGACTGAGCCGCCGTCATGTGCCTTAATCTCCCTGGAAGACGAGAGGCTGATCAATGAGTTTGGCCTCCTGTAGCAGGGCTCGAAATCGCTCGATCGTCTTAAGTATGTCCGCGCGGCTCACCTTGTCGTAGAGCTCCTTGCGAACTGGCCGTAGCTGTGTGCCAGTGTGCACTTGCCACTCAGAGGGCTGCGCCTGCGCGGCCGTCTTCGCTTGAGTCATCGCGTCCATAAGCGCGGACAGGCCGTTGGCTTCATGAAACTTTGCGCCACCGTACAAGTCGACGTACTGACCGGTGGCTTCGCAGACACGTTCGAACCACTGGTGCAGGAACCAATAGGTACCGTCGTCCTGGAGCTGGAGTCGGCAATCGAGCTTGCCATCTGCGAGCAGGAAACCGATGTCTAGTGGCATTGATGCGCCCCGACTATTGTTTATACGGCCACCATGCCGTGATAACGGATAATATCCCGCTTCCACGGCATTATTCTCCAATGACCGAACCTGCCTCCATCCGCCTGGACGTCTGGCTCTGGGCCGCGCGCTTCTTCAAGACCCGCAGCCTGGCCAAGCAGGCGGTGGGAACCGGGAAGGTGGAGGCGGGCGGACAGCGCGCGAAGCCATCGCGGATGGTGCGGGTCGGCGATGGATTGAAGATATCGCGCGGCGAGGAACGTTTCGAAATCCAAGTGCTGGCGCTTAGCGAACAGCGCGGGCCGGCCAGTGCCGCGCAGGCGTTGTACGCCGAAAGCGAGGCCTCGCGCGCATTACGCGAACAGGCGCGCGCGCAACGTGGGGCCGAGCGCAATGGCTATCGCGCGCCTGAGCACAAGCCGGACAAGCGGGCTCGGCGGTTGATCCAAGCGCTGGGGGATCTGGACGCGTTATGAAACGACGCCGGATCTCGCGTCGGCAATGACCAATCCCTTGTCGTCCCGAGCGCAGCGAGGGATCTGCTTAATCGGGTCGCAGCAGCAGCGATAAAAAACGCCGGCATCGCTGCCGGCGTTTTTCGTACGGCCTTTTAAAAACAATCTCAGCGCTTACCGCCCAACAGACCCCCGCCAATCTTCAACAGATCGCCCAGACCCAGTTGGCCGTCGCCGTCCTGGTCCAGCACCGCGCCCAGCAAGCCGCCGCCCAGGCCGCCCTGCTGCTGCGCGACCTGGCGTTCCTGACCGAGTATCTGGCTGAGGCCGCTAGGGTTCGCATTGCCCTGGCTCATGAAACGCTGGGCCAGGAACGACAGCACGATAGGAGCCAGAATCTTCATCAGCTGACCCGCCTTGTCGCCACCCAGGCCGGTGGCCTGGCCCAGGCTGGCTTCGGCGCGCGGTTGGCTGCCGCCGAAGATGTGGCCGAGGATCGCCGCGCCGTTGTTCTGCGCCGCCGGGGCTGCGCTGCCGCCCAAGACCGCACCGAGCACGCTGCCCAGGTCCAGGCCGGTGTGATCGCGCTGCAGCGCGCCGAACAGGGCTTCGGCGCCTTGGGGTTCGGCGGTGTTCTTGCCCAACGCACCGAGCAGCAGCGGCAACGCCGCGCTGATGGCGCTGGAGGTCTGCATCTGGCCGGTGCCCAACTGTTGGGAAACCTGCTGCAACGGTGCGCCCTGCAATTGCTGGAACAGTTCTTCGGCGAGGCTGTTGGTGCTCATGGTCGGCGTCCTCCAGGACGTGGGAATGGAGCGGACAGCCATGCTATCCCTATTCGGATTACGGCTGTACTCACATTTTGTCCGTGCGCGGGGTGAAGGACGCGTTGGCCACCGAAAAAGGGCGCGAAAATCGCGCCCTTTCCTTTTCTCCCGTTCCTCGGACGACCCCGATCAGGCTGGCCTCGTGCGGCTGGTCGGGACCGATCCGGGAAGCCCGACACCAGGTCGAGGCCGTTCGTTACAGGGCGCCGAAGGCCTGTCTTCCAAGGTCAGGCAAGGTCGAAGCGATCCAGGTTCATCACCTTGGTCCAGGCGGCCACGAAATCCCCGACGAACTTCTGCTGCGCGTCCGAACTTGCGTACACCTCGGCCAACGCGCGCAGCACCGAATTGGAGCCGAACACCAAATCGACGCGGCTGCCGGTCCATTTGCGTTCGCCGGTTTTGCGGTCGCTTCCTTCGAATACGTCCTTTTGCTCCGAGATCGCTTTCCACTCCGTGCCCATGTCGAGCAGGTTCACGAAGAAGTCGTTGCTCAGCACCCCAGGACGCTTCGTGAAGACGCCCTGAGCGGACTGTCCCGTGTTGGCGCCCAGCACGCGCAGGCCGCCGATCAGTACCGTCAACTCGGGCGCAGTCAGCGTCAGCAGCTGCGCTTTGTCCACCAGCAATGCCTCGGCCGGCACGCTGTATTGGCCCTTCAGATAATTGCGGAAGCCGTCGGCTATCGGCTCGAGCATTGCGAAGGATTCCAAGTCGGTCTGATCCTGCGAGGCATCCGTGCGGCCGGGCGCGAAGGGGACTTCAATGATGTGGCCGGCTTCCTTCGCCGCCTGCTCGATGCCGACGCCACCAGCCAATACGATCAGGTCGGCCAGCGAAACCTTGCCGGACGCCTTCTGGATTTCTTCCAGCTTGGCCAGCACCTTCGCCAGTTCGGCCGGGTTGTTGGCTTCCCAATCCTTCTGCGGGGCCAGGCGGATGCGCGCGCCATTGGCGCCGCCACGCTTGTCGCCGCCGCGGAAAGTCGAAGCCGACGCCCATGCGGTGGAAACCAGCTGCGAAACAGACAGTCCGGAAGCGGCGATCTTGGCCTTCAGGTCGGCGATGTCCGCCGCGCCGGGGGCCGCGAGCGTCGCCTTCGGCAGCGGGTCCTGCCAGATCAGTTCTTCGGCCGGCACTTCCGGGCCAAGGTAACGGACGCGCGGGCCCATATCGCGGTGGGTCAGCTTGTACCAGGCACGGGCGAAGGCCTCGGCGAAGGCCTGCGGGTTGTCCAGGAAGCGGCGCGAGATCTTTTCGAATTCCGGGTCGAAGCGCAGCGTCAGGTCCGTGGTCAGCATCGTCGGCAGACGCTTCTTCGACGGGTCGTGGGCATCGGGAATGATCTCGGGGGCGTCCTTGGCCACCCATTGGATGGCGCCCGCCGGGCTCTTGGTCTTTTCCCATTCGAACTTGAACAGGTTTTCGAAGAAGTTGTTGCTCCACAGCGCCGGAGTCTTGGTCCAGGTCACTTCCAGACCGCTGGAAATGGCGTCGCCGCCGTGCCCGGTGCCGTAGTTGCTGATCCAGCCCAGGCCCTGCGCTTCGATCGCAGCGGCTTCCGGATCGGGACCCTTGTGCGACTCCGGGGCGGCGCCATGGGTCTTGCCGAAGGAGTGACCGCCCGCGATCAACGCAACGGTTTCCTCATCGTTCATCGCCATGCGGCTGAAGGTGTCGCGGATGTCCTTGGCGGCGGAAACCGGGTCGCCGTTGGCGTTCGGGCCTTCGGGATTGACGTAGATCAGGCCCATCTGCACGGCAGCGAGCGGGTTTTCAAGGTCGCGCACGCCGGTATAGCGCTTGTCGCCCGCCAGCCACGTGGTTTCCGTGCCCCAGTACACGTCCTGATCCGGTTCCCATACGTCCTCGCGGCCGCCGCCGAAACCGAAGGTCCGGAAGCCCATGGATTCGAGCGCGACGTTGCCGGTGAGGATGTAGAGGTCGGCCCAGGAAATCTTCTGACCATACTTCTGCTTGATCGGCCACAGCAGGCGTCGCGACTTGTCGATGTTGACGTTGTCCGGCCAGCTGTTGAGCGGAGCGACGCGCTGCTGGCCACGACCGCCGCCTCCGCGGCCGTCGCCGGTGCGGTAGGTGCCGGCGCTGTGCCAGGCCATGCGGATGAACTGCGGACCGTAGTGGCCGAAGTCGGCCGGCCACCAGTCCTGCGAATCGGTCATCAGCGCCAGCAGGTCCTTCTTCAGCGCCGCGTAGTCGAGTTTCTTGAACTCCTCGGCGTAGTTGAACTTCACGCCCAGTGGATTGGATTTGGAGGAGTGCTGGTTCAACAGGTCCAGCCGCAGCTGGTTGGGCCACCAGTCCCGGTTGCTCGTACCGCCGCCGGCGGTGTGGAAAGGGCACTTCGCTTCGGTAGACATGGTTCTTTACCTCTGGCTGTTGGAGATGCGGCTGGGATGTGGTCGGCGTGCAGGCACCTGGATGCGATCGCTCATGCGGTCACATTCCGGCGCATGCGCGCGGTTTCGATGTGGATACGCGAGCCTGATGACGGGCCGGCGGCAGATCCGCGTTCGGCGACGCCTTGGGACGTGGCAGGAGCAGTAGGCGGCCAACTTTTCCTGCGCAGGTACACATGGCTGACGTCCTGGTTGACGTTGGCGATCAGCCAGCAGGTTAGCCAATGCGATCGATTAATGAAAATCGTTTTTCGCAACCAATTCGATAGGGTCGTTCAATGGTGCAATGCGCAACGTAGGTCGGGGG
>DASVNG010000046.1:0-20262 GCA_036383995.1 Pseudoxanthomonas sp. | reverse complement strand
TGACGATCACGCCGGCGACGTTGCCGGACGGCATCACCCACATCGCCTACAGCCAGAGCCTGACCACCAGCGGCGGCATCGCGCCGTACAGTTATTCGATAGTCTCGGGAAACCTGCCCATCGGCGTGAGCTTCAGCTCGGCCGGCGTGTTCAGCGGCACGCCGACCACGGCTGGCAGCTACACGATGAGCGTTCGCTCCACCGATGACGCGGGCTACAACACCACGGTCAGCTACACGATCAACGTTACCTCGCCGTCCATCGTCATCGATCCGCCGACTCTGGATGCAGCGATCGTAGGCGACGCCTACACCGCGACCTTGACCGCCAGCGGCGGCGTGGCGCCTTACAGTTATTCGTTGCAGAGCGGGGCGCTGCCGCCGGGCGTTAGCTTCAACAGCGCCGGTGCGTTGGCGGGCACACCGACCATGTCGGGAAGCTACACCTTCGGCGTCCGTGCCACCGACAGCAACGGCAACAGCGGCATCCGGACTTACACGCTGGTAGTGGATCCCCGCACGCTGGCGCTGACGCCTGCCAGCCTCACTTCGGCCACGGCAGGAACCGCGTACTCGGCCACCTTCAGCGCCAGCGGCGGTATCGGCGCCTATCACTACGTCGTGAGCGCGGGCGCATTGCCGGCCGGCTTGAACCTGGACGGCAACAGCGGCGTGCTCAGCGGCACACCGACCACCAGCGGCGCCTTCTCCTTCGCCATCACCGCCAACGACAGCGGCGCGGGCACGCCCGGCACGGTCACTGCGACCTATAACTTGGTCGTGGCTTCGCCGACCCTGGCGCTGACTCCGGCTGCGCTGTCTGCCGGCACCGGCGGCGTCGCCTACAGCCAGACGCTGACTGCCAGCGGCGGCATCGCGCCTTACAGCTATGCGGTGACCACCGGCTC
The DNA here is from genome assembly GCA_036383995.1 of Pseudoxanthomonas sp. Lineage (GTDB taxonomy): Bacteria > Pseudomonadota > Gammaproteobacteria > Xanthomonadales > Xanthomonadaceae > Pseudoxanthomonas_A. The sequence goes on along the minus strand of DASVNG010000046.1, from coordinate 19,355 downwards.
GTTGCCGGCAGGCCTTAGCCTCACGGCGGCCGGCTTGCTCAGCGGTACGCCGACGGTCGCGGGAAGCTTCGCCTTCAGCGTCACCGCGACCGACAGTACGGCGGGCGTCGCGGGCACTGTGGTCCACAACTACACGCTGGTGCTGGCCGCACCGGCCATCGTCATCGGTCCGGCCACCGTGCCCAACGGAATGCGCGGCGTCGCTTACAGTCAAACGCTGGCCGCCAGCGGAGGCACTGCGGGCTACACCTTCGCGGTGACCGCAGGCGCTCTGCCGACAGGTCTCAACCTAAGTGCGGCCGGCGTGCTCAGCGGCACGCCCACGGTAGCGGCGAGCAATACCTTCACGGTGACCGCGACCGACGCGCTCGGCTTCAGCGCCAGCCAGGGCTACACCCAGGCGATCGCCGAAACAGTGCCGGTCGCCCATGCCGATGCGGCCACCACGCTGGGCGCCGCAGCGGCGACGGTGGCGGTGACCGCAAACGACACCGGCCTGATCGATTCCATCGCCATCTCCACGGCGCCGCTCCACGGCAGCGTGGTGGTGACCGGCCTGACTGCGGTTTACACCGCCGCCGCCAATTACTCCGGCACCGACACCTTCGCCTACACCGCGACCGGCCCAGGCGGCACTTCCGCGCCGGCGCTGGTCACCGTCACCGTCAACCCGGTGGCCATGGCGGTATCGCGCACGGTCGCTGCGGTGGCGGGCATGCCGGTAACGGTCGACTTGACCCAGGGTGCCACCGGCGGTCCGTTCACGGCGGCGACGCTGGTCGCGCTCAATCCATCGACCTCCGGCACGGTCACCATCGCCCAGATCGGCGCGGGCGCCAGCGCGGTCTACCGTCTGACCTACACCCCGGTGTCGAGTTACTCCGGGGCGGCGACCGCCAGCTTCACCCTCAGCAACGCCTTCTCGACGTCGGCGCAAGCGGCCATCACTTTCGATGTGGCGCCGCGTCCGGATCCCTCCCAGGATGCGGAAGTGCGCGGACTGCTCAATGCCCAGGTCGCCTCGACCCGCCGCTTCGCCAGTTCCCAGATCAACAACTTCCAGCAGCGTCTGGAACGTTTGCACGGGGGCAACGAGCGCAACGGTTTCGACAATGGACTGAGCGTGGCGACCGATCGGCGCTGCGAACAAAAGGTCGGCGCCATTCCGGGCCGCACTTGCGACCGCAATAGCCCGGGTGCCGAGTTCGACGGAGGCAACGGCCCCGCGGGTTCGGGCTTGCACAACGATCCGGCCAATGCGCTCGGCAACAGCAGCGCCAGCGGCCCGGCCTTCGGCGCGTGGGCCGGCGGCATGATTCGTTCCGGCAACCAGGACGGACGCAACGGCAGCGCCACCGTCGATTTCGAAACCGACGGCGTCAGCTTCGGTGCCGACTACCGCTTCAACGACGTCTTCGTCTTCGGCGCGGGCGTGGGTTACGGCCGCGACGACAGCGACATAGGCGAGCACGGCAGCCGCAGCGAAGGCGATGCCTTCACGTTGGCCGCCTACGCCAGCTACAGCCCGGGCGATCGCTTCTTCCTGGACGGCCTGGTCGGCTACCAGCAGTTGAACTACGACCTGCGCCGCTACGTGACGGTCAACGCCAATACGGTCGCAGGCTCGCGCGATGGCGACCAGTGGTTCGCCTCGGTCTCGGCCGGCGCCGATATCCAGAACGGCGACTGGCAGCTGACGCCGTACGCACGGGTGGATGTGGCCCAGGCTACGCTGGACGGCTACACCGAAACCGGCGATCCGCTGTATGCGCTGGCCTACGGCGATCTGGACGTGGACACCACCACCGGCAACCTGGGCGTGCGCGTCGACTACCGCGTGCGCACCGGCTGGGGCGTGTTCTCGCCGCAGTTGCGCCTGGAATACCAGCACGACTTCCAGGGCAATGGCGCGGCGGCGATGCAGTACGCCGATTTCCTGACCGGACCGGTGTACCGCGCCGAGCTGGACGACTTCGACCGCAACCGGGTCAATGTCGGCCTGGGCGGACTGCTCGGCTTCGACCGCTGGTCGTTGCGCCTGGAATACCGCGGCCTGATCGGCAGCGGCGGCGACAGCGACCATGGCGTGCTGCTGAATATCGAGAAGCGCCTCTAGCGCAGGCCGTTGCGATCCTTGTCCGCGCCGTTTCCACGGCGCGGACAGGACACTTCCGGCGCGGTCGTCCCGCGTCTCAGTGGCCGATACCGCGCTCCGGCACAATAGGCGCATGCCGGCAGCGTCGCCAGATTTCCGCCTTTACCCTTCCAACGACCTGGACGTGCTGGCCGGCGTGCTGGGCGAGTTGTTGCGCGCGCCCGGCGACGGCGACTGGTGGCGCGAGGAATGGGTGCTGGTGCCGCAGTTCTCCATGCGCCGCTGGCTGCAGCAATCGCTGGCCGAACGGCTGGGCATCTGCGCCAACGTGCGCTTCGTGACGCCGGGCGAGTTCGTCGAGCATGCGCTGGAAGCCAACCTGGGCGCCGCGCCGCGCGCCGACCGGTTGATGCCCGAAGTGCTGCGCTGGCATCTGCTGCGCGAACTGGAAGCGAACCCGCCCCAGGAATTCGCAAGCTTCCTCTCTGGCGCGGACCCCAGGCGGAGCTGGTCGCTGGCCGCTTCGCTGGCCGACAGTTTCGAGAAATACCAGGCGTGGCGCCGCGAGGATCTGTTGGGCTGGGAACGCCGCGCCCCGCGCGACGATGCGCAGGCGCAACTGTGGAAAAGAATCGGCAGCGGACGCGCGCATCGTGCGCGACGCATCGGCGAGTATCTGGAGCGGTTCGGCGGCGAGGGTAGTGAAACTCCCTCCGGCCTGCCTTCGCGTCTGTTCGTGTTCGCCTGCCAGAACATCTCGCCGGACGTGCTGCAGGTCGTTGCCAGTCAGGCGCGCGCGGGCCGCCAGCATTTCTTCCTGCACACGCCTTCGCGCGCCTATTGGGGCGACCTGGACCGGTGGGCGGCCGACTACCGGCCCGACCAGGACGACCGCTTCGGCGGCGAGAATCCTCTGCTGGCCGCATGGGGCCAGGCCGGCCGCGATTTCATCGCCGCTCTGGGCGGCGGCGAGACCGTGCGCGCCCGTTTCGAAACGCCCGCCTTCACCCAGCCGCTCGCCGACACGCTGCTCGGCCGCCTGCAGACCGACGTGCTGGAAAATCGCGCGCCACTCGCCGATGCCGCGCCCGACGAGCCCTGGCCCCGCCCGCAGGTCGATACCGCCGACGCCAGCCTGCAATTCCACGCCTGCCATACCCGTCTGCGCGAGGTGCAGGTGCTGCACGATCAGCTGCGCGCCTTGCTGGAAGAAAAAGCTTCGCCCGGTCGCGAGCGCATCGACCCGCGCGACATCGCCGTATTGATGCCGGACGTGGACGCCTACGCGCCGCATGTGGAAGCTGTATTCGGCGGCGCGCTGGGAACCCCGCGCGAGATTCCCTACACCATCGCCGACACCAGTCCGCTGGCCAGCGCCGCGATCGCCGGGGCCTTCCTGCGCCTGCTCAGATTGCCGATGCAGCCGTTGACCCTGACCGACGTGATCGATCTGCTGGCGGTGCCGGCGCTGGCCGAACGTTTCGACGTGGACGACGCCGACCGCGCGCGTCTGCAGGAGTGGTTGCAGGCCAGCGGCGCGCGCTGGGGCCTGGATGGTGCGGACCGCGAACGCCACGACGCCAGCAGCGAAAGCGCCTACACCTTCGAATTCGCGTTGGACCGACTGTTGCTGGGCATGGCCAGCGGCGCGGACGACATGATCGCCGGCATCGCACCATGGCCGGAGCTGGAAGGGCAGTCCACGCAATCGCTGGATGCGCTGGTGCGGCTGCTGTCCGCATTGCGTGGTTACGGCACGCGGCTGCAGGGGCCGCATGCGCCGGGTGAGTGGTCCGAACTGCTGGCGGAGATGATCGCCGCGCTGTTCGCCGCCGAGCCGCGCGATCCTGCTGAGCGCGCGGTACTGGAGCGTCTGCATCAGACGGTGGCCGACTTCGCCGACAGCGCGCATCTGGCCGCGTTCGAACAAGCGGTGGCGCACGGAGTCGCCCTCGACCACTTCCAGGCCGAACTGGCCGGCAGCGACGCGCGCGCGCCGTTCCTGTCCGGCGGCGTGTGCTTCGGCAAGATGGTGCCGATGCGGCTGATCCCGTTCCGCGCGATCTGCTTGCTGGGCATGGAGGAAGCGGCTTTTCCCGCGCGCGACGGGCGCGACCCGGTCAACCGCATCAACCAGGCGCTGGACAGCGCTCAGCGTCGCATCGGCGATCCTTCGCGCCGCGACGCGGACCGCTATCTGTTCCTGCAACTGTTCTCATCCGCCAGCCGCGTTTTCTACCTCAGCTGGATAGGCATGGACGCGCGCGACGGCAGCAAGCGCGAACCTTCCATGCTGGTCTCCGAGCTGCTCGACGTCGTCGCGCGCTATCACCGGGACGAAACCCAGCAGGCCGACAGAGAACCGGTACGAGAGCGTTTGATCGTGCGGCACGCATTGCAGCCGTTCTCGCCCGCGGCTTTCGGCGCGGCATTGCCGGAAGAAGGGCGGGGCGATACGCGCCGTTTCAGTTACGACGCGCGCTGGCATCCGGCGGCGGATGCGGCCATCGGCAGCGGCGAGCGCGAAGTCTTCGCACCCGCGCGGCCGCTTCGCCAGCAGGAACCGGAAACCACCGTCTCGCTCGCGCAGTTGCGCGGTGCGCTGATGCGGCCGCACGAGTTCTATCTGCAGCAGGGCGTGGGACTGCGCTTGCCGGAGGAAGAGGTGGCGCTGGAAGAGCACGAACCATTCGGAACGCCCGACGCGCTGGCGCGGTACGGCTTGCGACAGCGCGTTTTCGACACCTGGTGCGAATCGGGCCAGGCGCCGGAGTTGCAATCGCTGCAATCGCAATTGCTGGCGCGTGGCCTGCTTGCGCCAGGCGCCGACGGAATGGCGGTGCTGCAAGCAGTGATCGAAGAAGTGGCGCCGTTCGCGGAAGCGGCGGTGCAAGCCGGCTTCGCGGGAGCCAGCGATTCGATTCCCTTCGAGTTGCCGCTGCGGGAAACCATGCTGACCGGCGCGTTGGACCGGATCCATCCGCAAGGCGTGCATCCGAAAGGCGTGTTCCGCGCGGCGCTCAATCCCAATGGACGGCATGGTGGCCATGCGGTGAGGCATGGGCTCGACTGGCTGGTCGCTTCCGCGCATGGACTGCCGCTGTACGAATTGTCCGCGGAAAAGAAAGGCGCGACGCCGCAGATCCTGGTGCGCGCGCCCTTGCCGCCTGACGATGCGCGGCTGGCATTGTCTTCACTGCACGCATTGCGCGGTTACGGCATGACGCGGCCTTTGTGCTTCCTTCCCAAGAGCGGGCATGCCTGGTGGCTGACCGCTCAAATCGATCCCGGAAAGGCATTGGCCGAGGCGCAGAAAGTGTGGGGGGGAGGCGACGACGATTTCGGCGGACCCGGCGAAGCGCAGGCCGCGACCCTAATGGCCTTGCGTGGCCGCGATCCTTTCCTGGATGGCGACGCAGACTCGCTGGACGCATTCGAGTTGCTGTCGCATCTGGTCTTCAGCGCGGTGGAGCGCGGCGAAGCCTTCGATGAAGGATCGCTGCCATGAGCGAGGCCGTGTTCGACATCGACCTGCACCAGCGCAGCCTGATCGAAGCCAGCGCCGGCACCGGCAAGACCTATGCGCTGGCCGGCCTGTTCGCGCGCGCGGTGATCGCCGAGCGTCTGCGCGTGCCGCAGATCCTGGCGGTCACCTACACCGTCGCCGCCACCCAGGAGCTGCACGAACGCGTGCGCCTGCGTCTGAAGCAGGCGCTAGATCTCGCCGACGCCTGGCGCGAAGGCGATGGCGAAACCCATGAAGGAGACGCTGCGGAGACGGCGATGCTCCGACGCTTGCTCCATCAATCGCTCGTGGCCGAACCGCGCGAATCTTTGCCCGCTTTGCGCCAGCGCCTGGCACGGGCGTTGCGCGAAATGGATCTGGCGGCCATCGCCACCATCCACGGCTTCTGCCAGCGCGTGCTGCGCGAGCACGCGCTGGACACGCGGCAACCGCTGATCGCTTCTGAGCTGGAAACCGGCAGCGCCGTGCAGCGCGAAAAGCTGGCGGCGGACGTGTGGCGCGCGTTCTCGCAGGACCCGGAGGGCGCGGCTTTCCTGCGCCGCCAGTTCGGGCGGTTGGAAGACCTGGCCCGACGCCTGCGCGATCTGCTCGCGTCCGAGCCGTTGCTTCCGCCCCCACCGCAGACGTTGACCGATCCGCGGCCGCAGCTGATGCGGGCGTGGGCGCAGGTCTGCCATCTGTTCGTGGTGCATGGAGAGTCAGCGTGCGGGAAAATCGACGAAGCCATCGCCGATTCGGTGCTCAACGCCAGCCAGTACAAGGCCGAACACGCCGCGTCGCTGCGCCGCTGGCTGCAATCCAGCACGCGTTCGCCGTCGCCTCCCATCGAGTTGCATCCCAAGCTGCACAAGTTCGTTCCCGCCACGCTCGAGAAAGGGACGCTCAAGGCCAAGGCCGGACGCACGCCGCAATCGCCGCTGTTCGAGAGCTTCCAGCCGCTGGTCGATGCGGTGGCCGCCGTCGAACTCTGGCGCGAAGCGCACGACCTGCAGCAGCTGCATGCGCTGCGGGCCGACGCGATGCGGCGCGAGCGCACGCGCAAACAGGCTTTCAATGTGCGCGACTACGACGACCTGATCGGCGAATTGCACCAGGCCGTCGCCAGCGATCCGGGAGCGCTGTCCGGCGCGTTGCGCAAACAATTCCCTTGCGTGCTGGTCGACGAATTCCAGGACACCGACGCGCGGCAGTGGGAAATCTTCTCGCGGCTGTTCGGCGAGGGCGGCCTGATCCTGGTGGGCGATCCCAAGCAGGCGATCTACCGCTTCCGCGGCGGCGATGTGAACGCCTACGTGAAAGCCGCCGACACCGCCCAGCGCGAAAGCGCGCTGGACCGCAATTTCCGCTCGCGGCCCTGCGTGATCGATGCGGTCAACACCCTGTTCCAGTCGATGTCGGAAGGATCGTTGGGCGAAGGCATCGCCTTCCTGCCCACCGAAGCGGGCGGCAAGGCCAGCGATCCGGATTTCCTGCTGGGTGGGCATCCGGCCCCGGCGATCCATTTCCATGCGATCCCCGCTTCTGAAAGCGGCAGGGACTACACCAAGCCTGTTTCGGTGCGCATGGCCGCCGAACTCTGTGCCGGCGACATTCTGCAACGGCTGCAGCCAGCGGATGGATCGTCGCCGTCGATAAAGGACCGGCGCACGCAGGCGATGCGGCCGCTGCAACCGCGCGATTTCGCCGTGCTGGTGCGCGACCACCGGCAGGCCGCCGAGATCCGGCACGCGTTGTCGGTGCGCGGCGTACCGGCGGTGGCTTCGGGCAAGGAGAGCCTGTACCAGAGCGAGGAAGCGCAGGACCTGCTGGCCTTGCTGCTGGCGTTGCGTTCGCCCGGCGACGACCGCCGTCTGCGCGCGATGCTGGCGACGCCGCTGCTGGGGTGGGACGCGCAGCGCATCGTCGCACTGGATCAAGCCAGCGACGGCGCCGCATCGGGTACGGGGCAGGCTTTGCGGCAATGGCAGCAGGATCTGGTGGCCTGGCGCACGCGCTGGGAGCGGCATGGCCCGCAGGCGATGCTGGCCGAAGTGCTTGCCGCCAATGCCGAGCGCCTGCTGCAACAGGCCGGCGGAGAGCGCCGCCTGACCAACTACCTGCAGTTGGGCGAACTGATGCAATCCGCATCGGGACGCAACCTGGGCACGCAGGGCCAACTGGATGTGCTGCGCCACGACATCGCCCATGCCGATGGCGAAAACGAAGCGCAACAACCGCGTCTGGAATCCGATGCCGGCCGCGTGCAGATCCTGACCTTGCACAAGAGCAAAGGCCTCGAATTCCCGCTGGTGTACCTGCCCTTCGCGGGCATCGGCCGGCAGGAAAGGGTCAACGGACTGGCCATGTACACCGATGAAGGCGGGCAGCGCGTGCGCCAGTGGGAAACCGCCCAGCTCTTCGACGGTGCGCCTGCCTGGGCCGATGCCAGGCGACTTCACCTGAAGGAAGAAGCGGCCGAAGACATGCGCCTGCTGTACGTCGGCCTGACCCGCGCCAGCGAGGCGTTGTGGCTATGCTGCGGCCCGCTGTCGCAGCACGGCAACGCATCGCTGAATCGATTGATGGGCGCTGCCGAGCCCACGCCGGAACTGAAAGCCAGGCTGGGCGATAAGGCTGCTTTCAGCGAAGGCCTTCCGCCTGCCGGCAAGCTCGCGCGCCTGTCGCCTTTGCCCGCCGAGCGCGTTCCCGAATCGCGCGCCGCGCAACGCCGGCTGCATCGAGACTGGTGGATCCACAGCTTCAGTCAGCTGCACAAGCAGCAGTCGCATGGCGCCAGCGTGATGGTCGAAGCGCTACCGGCCGATGACGAAGCCCCGTTCACTTCTCTCGCGCCCACGCAGCCGCGTCAGTTCTTCGGCTCGCGCTTCGGCAACGTGCTGCATCACGCGCTCGAGCATGTCGACTTCGCCGCCTGGCGCGATCACGCAGGCGAGCGGCCGCCGGTCTCGCAGGAACGTTTCCTGATCGATGCGCTCAACAGCCAGGGCTATCCACAACGCACGCACGAAGCCGGCCTCCGCGAACTCGCGCCGCTGGTCGCCCGCACGCTCAACGCCGCGCTGCCCGAAGGCCTGCGCCTGTGCGATCTGCCGGTGGAAGCGCGCCTGGTCGAACTGGAATTCCACCTGGCCCTGCGCGGCGCCACCACCCACGCCTTCCTCGAGCTGCTGCACCGTCATGGCGTGGCCCTGGACCGCAACGACTTCGGCGTGTGGACGCAGCTCAGCGGCCTGATGAACGGCAAGATCGACCTGACCTATCGCCACGGCGGGCGCGTTTACGTGATGGACTACAAGTCCAACGATCTGCCGGCCTACGACGCGGCCGCGCTCTCGCACACCATGACTGCGAGCGAATACGACCTGCAGGCCCTGCTCTATACCCTGGCGGTGCATCGCTGGATGCGTTTGCGGATGGGCACCGCCTACGACTACGACCGCGATTTCGGCGGCGTGCGCTATGTGTTCTGCCGCGGCCTGGAGGCCGCCGATCCGACACGGGGATTGTTCGTGCCGCGCTTCGGGCGCGAGCTGGTCGAAGCAGTGGATGCGTTGCTGGTGTCGCCGATGGAGCAGGCCGCATGAACCTGATCGCGCATCTGCAGCGTTCCCAGGACAGCCTGCGCGCGGTGGATATCGCCTTGGCCGACACCCTTGGCCGGTTGGATCCGGATTCGGACGAACTGACGCTCGCCGGGGCGGCATTGGCTTCGCTGGCCGTCGGCGGCGGCCACACGGCCTACGATCCGGCGCGGCCGCAGCTGGTGCTGGGGAATGTTCCAGGCCTGCCTGAAGCGGAAGAATGGATCGCCGCCTGGCGCGCGTCGCCATGGGTTAGCGAACCCGATGCGGACGCCATCGCACCGGCTTCTTTTCCCTTGGTGCTCGAGAACGGTCTGTTGTATCTGCGCCGCTACCGCGAATACGAGCGCGGCTTGGCTTCAGGCTTGAAGCGTCTGGCGGCGCAACCGCTCGCCGGTATCGACCTTGCCGCGATACGGCCGTTGTTCGCCGCGCTGTTCCCGGATGCGCAAGAGGGCGACCGTCAGGCGCGCGCGGCGGCGTTGGCCCTTGTGCAGTCGCTGTTGCTGATTACCGGCGGCCCGGGCACCGGAAAGACCACCACCATCGCGCGCCTGTTGCTGTTGCTGATCGCGCAGGCCGACGCCGGCGGAAGCGCGTTGCGCATTGCGCTGGCCGCGCCGACCGGCCGCGCCGCCGACCGCATGTCGGAGAGCCTGCACGCCGCCGTCGCGAACCTGCAAGCCTCGCCGCTATTGCAGCCGAACTGGCTGGCTGCGCTGCCCCGGCAGGCCAGCACTCTGCATCGCCTGCTCGGCAGCCGGCCGGGTAGTCCGCGCTTCCAGCATCACGCGGGCGAGCCGCTTCCGTTCGACGTGATCGTGGTCGATGAAGCTTCGATGGTGGACATGCCGTTGATGAGCAAACTGGTGGATGCCGTGGCCGACGGCGCGCGTCTGATCCTGCTCGGCGACCGCGACCAACTGCCTTCCGTGGAGGCGGGCGACGTGCTGGCGGCCATTGGCGATGCGGCGGGCGACGGCGAGACGCTTCCCGAAGCGCTGGTCTCCTCGCTGTCGCCGATCTTGTCGGTCAGTAGGAGCGACATCCCCCAAGAGGACTTCCTTCGGGGCGCAAGTCGCGAAACAAGCAATCCCGAACAGAGCGACATGTTCGATTCCAAGAATGTGGTTTCTTCCATCGCGACTCGTGCCGTTCCTACGGTGGGGCGTTTGCCGCTGCTCGGCCATCGCGTCCAACTTCTGCGAGGATATCGCCAGTCCGCCGAACTGGATTTGTCCCCGCTGGCTAACGCAGTGCGCGAAGGCGATGCCGATGCCGCTCTGGACCACCTGCGCGGCGGCCGGCTGCGCGGCGTGCATTTCCATGAAGAAGCTGCCAACCCCCTGGTTTCCGATGCCCGCAACCTTCTGCTCGCGCACTGGCGCGCGCTGTCGGCGGAAACCGAACCGGCCGCGGCGTTGGCGGCGGCCGACCGCCTGCGCCTGCTGACGGCTTTGCGCGAAGGGCCGCAAGGCGCCTCCACGCTCAACGCGCAGATCGAAGAAGCGCTGGCCGGCGCGCAACGCGAAACCTATTTCCATGGCCGCCTGCTGCTGGTCACCGAGAACAGTTACCGGCACGGCTTGTTCAACGGCGACGTGGGCATCTGCCTGCGCCAGGCGGACGGCAACGTCGCGGTGTTCTTCTCCAGCGGCGGGCAGGACGTGCGCGCCTTCCATCCGGCCGCACTGCCGGCCCATGCAAGCGCGTTCGCGCTGACCGTGCACAAGGCGCAGGGTTCTGAATTCGACCAGGCCTGGATCGTGCTGCCGCAGCAGGATGCGCGCACGCTGACCCGCGAACTGCTTTACACCGCGCTGACCCGCGCACGCAATCGGGTGCACCTGTTCGCACGCGAAGACATCCTGCGGACCTTGCTTGGACGCAAAGCCCAGCGGATCACCGGCCTGGCGGGAAGGCTGGCCTGATGCGTTACCATCCACGCCCCCGCACGGGATTCCTCCGCCCATGAGCAAGCACAAGAAAACACCCGCCAAATCCGCCGTCACCAAGGACCAGGCCGAAGCCGCCGTACGCACACTGCTGGCCTGGGCGGGCGAAGACCCGACCCGCGAAGGCCTGCTGGACACGCCCAAGCGCGTGGTCGAAGCCTACGGCGACTGGTACAGCGGCTACAACGAGGATCCGCGCGAATTCCTCGCCCGCACCTTCAAGGAAGTGGCCGGCTACGACGAGATGATCGTGCTGCGCGACATCGAATTCGAAAGCCATTGCGAGCACCACATGGCGCCGATCATCGGCCGTGCGCACGTGGGCTACCTGCCCGACGGCAAGGTGGTGGGCATCAGCAAGCTGGCGCGGGTGGTGGAAACCTACGCGCGGCGCTTCCAGGTGCAGGAGAAGATGACCGCGCAGATCGCCAATTGCATCCAGGACGTGCTGCAGCCGCTGGGCGTGGGCGTGGTGGTGGAAGGCGTGCACGAATGCATGACCACCCGCGGCATCCACAAACGCGGCGTCAGCATGATCACTTCCAAGATGCTGGGCAGCTTCCGCGAAGACGCGCGTACCCGCGCGGAGTTCCTGCGCTTCATCGAGGCGGGCAACGGCAAGCGCTGATCGATGGCCGTATCGCCGTGTCCTTGCGGCTCTGGCCGCGGCTATGCGCAATGTTGCGGTCCGATGCATGAGGGCGCGCCGGCCGCCGATGCCGAAGCGCTGATGCGTTCGCGCTACAGCGCCTATGCGCTCGGACTGGGCCAATACCTGCGCGACAGCTGGCATGCGAGCACGCGGCCTGCGGATTTCGATCCGGGCGCCTCGGACCCGTCGGCGACCTGGTTGGGCTTGAGCGTCAAGCGCCACCGGCAAACCGGCGCGGACACCGCTGAAGTGGAATTCATCGCCCGTTACCGCATAGGCGGCGGCAGTGCGGTGCGGTTGCATGAACGCAGCCGGTTCCTGCGCGAGCACGGCCACTGGTTCTATCTGGATGGCCAGCACCTGTAGTTCGGCGGGAGTGCGCCGCGGATATTCCCGCTAAACTGCGGCCTTTCTGTCCATCGGCTTTCCCGTGAACGCAGCTATCCAGACCCCCGGCAAACGCAACGCCGCGCTCATATTCATCTTCGTCACCGTGTTGATCGACGTGCTGTCGTTCGGCGTCATCATTCCGGTGCTGCCGGGACTGGTGCGGCAATTCACCGGCGGCGACTATGTGCAGGCGGCGGGATGGATCGGCCTGTTCGGTTTCCTGTTCGCGGCCATCCAGTTCGTCAGCTCGCCGATCCAGGGCACGCTATCCGATCGCTATGGCCGCCGTCCGGTGATCCTGCTTTCCTGCCTGGGGTTGGGCATCGACTTCATGCTGATGGCGCTGGCCCAGTCGCTGCCCTGGTTGCTGGTGGCACGCATCTTCTCGGGCGTCTTCTCCGCCAGTTTCACCACCGCCAACGCGTACATCGCCGATGTCACGCCGCCGGACAAGCGCGCCAAGGCGTTCGGCATGATCGGCGCGGCGTTCGGCCTGGGCTTCATCCTGGGGCCGGCGCTGGGCGGCTACCTCAGCACCTTCAACCTGCGCGCGCCGTTCTGGTTCGCCGCGGGTCTGGCGACCTTGAACTTCCTTTACGGCTGGTTCGTGCTGCCGGAATCCTTGCCCAAGGAAAAGCGCACCGTGCGCTTCGACTGGGCCCATGCCAATCCGGTCGGCTCGCTGGTGCTGCTGAAAAAATACCCGCAGGTGTTCGGTCTGGCCGCAGTGGTGTTCCTGGCCAACTTCGCCCACTACGTGTATCCCAGCGTGTTCGTGCTGTTCGCCGAATACCAGTACCAATGGACGAACCAGCAGGTCGGTTGGGTGCTGGCCATCGTCGGCGTCTGCAGTGTGATCGTGCAGGCCGGCTTGATGGGACCGCTGGTGAAGAAGCTGGGCGAGCGCCGCACCTTGCTGTTCGGATTGGCCTGCGGAGTCGTCGGATTCGTGATCTACGGTTCGGCCGAAGCAGGTTGGATGTTCCTGGTCGGCTTGCCGATTTCGGCGCTGTGGGGCGTGGCCGGTCCGGCCAGCCAGTCGCTGATCACGCGCCAGGTCGACGCCAGTGCGCAGGGTCGCGTGCAGGGCGCGTTGATGAGCCTGATCAGCCTGGCGGGTGTGTTCGCGCCGCTGGCGTTCGCCGGTACCTTCGCCTTGTTCATCAGTGATCGCGCGCCGACCCACCTGCCCGGCGCGCCGTGGCTGCTGGCCGCACTGCTGCTGTCCGGCGCCTGGCTGGTCGGCTGGCGTTACGCGCGCGAACGCGCCACGCCGGCCGCCGCCTGGTCGGGTGCCGAGCAGGAACCGTGAAAATAGAAACCGGCCAATTCCTGGGCCTGCCCGCGTTGCGGATCGACACCCCGCTGGCCAGCGCGGCGGTCTCGCTGCATGGCGGCCACTTGCTGTCTTACGCACCGCGTGGCTTCGACGATCTGTTGTGGCTCTCGCCGGTCAGCAAACGCGCGCCCGACGCCATCCGCGGCGGCGTACCGGTGTGCTGGCCGTATTTCGGCCGCCAGGGACAATCGGCGGACGCTCCGCAACACGGCTTCGCACGCAACACGGAGTGGACGCTGACGGACTCCGGCATCGATTCCGAAGGCGCAGCGACGATCGAACTGGCCCTGCCGGAACGCGCGGACACTCCGTTGCGATTAGCGCAGACGCTTCATATCGGCCATGAGCTGCGTCAATCGTTGACCACACGCAATACCGGCACCGAAACGGTCGCATTCACCCAGGCACTGCACACCTACTTCCACGTCGGCGACGCCGAACGCGTGCAGGTGAATGGCTTGGACGGATTGACCTACGCGGACAAGTACGACGGCGGCGAACACGTGCAATCGGGGCAATGGAACCTGCAGGACCCGCGCGATCCCGGCCGCAGCGACCGCATCTACCACCGCACCGGCAACCGTTTCGCGCTGATCGATCCGGCGCTGGGCCGCCGCATCGACTTGACCACTGCGGGCAGCCGTTCGCTGGTGGTCTGGAATCCGGGCGCGTCCGGCATCGCCGCAATCGGCGATGCGCCGGCCGACGGCTGGCGTCGTTTCGTGTGCCTGGAAGCGGCCAATGCAAGCGAGGACGCGATTTCGCTGGCGCCCGGCCAGGCGCACACGCTGCAACAAACGATGGGTGCGGTTCGCCTTTAGGAGCCTGCCTGTAGGAGCGATGTCCTTACAGCAGGCGGGTCACAAACCCTGCTTCACGAACTCCGCATTCAGTGCGTACACCAGCTTGCCCACTTCGGGCGTCAGGCAGGTATTGAAGGTCGCCGGATCGCTGCAGCGGGCGTCGACATCGGCGGAAACTTTCTTCAGGCCGTAACTGGCCAGTATCTGCCGTGCCTTCATGAAGCAGGCTTGCCCGGGAGAGCCGGTCAGCAGGTTGTCGTGCTTGGTGCTGCAGTAAGTCATGGCCGAAGCCAGCGCGGCCGAATTGATCGCGTACAGCGATGGGCTGACTTTGGGCGATGCCGGCACTGACGCGGTCTGGGCGCTGGCGGCCGCGCTGACGGCGAGCAGGGTGGCGATGAGGCTGCGCTTCAACATGGGGGTGTCCTCCGGGTGAGGGCATTGTGGATCGCAAGCCGTCTCCGCGCCAGCCCGGTCACGCAAACGGAAAAGCGGCGTGGTCGCCACGGGCTTGAATGCTTCAAAGAAAAGGCCGCATCGCTGCGGCCTTCTCCGTATTGGCGTGTCGTAGAGGCTCAATCGTTCTCGACGTGAAGGATATGCCCATCCTTCGGATCGAGGTGGATCTCGACGTCGTTGCCGTCGGCGCGTTCGGCTTCTGCCTTCCACACGCCGTCATCGAAGTCGACGTCGTGCACCTTCGAATAGCCGGCCGTCGACAGTTTTGCCTTGACGTCGTCCTCGCTCAGCGTGGACACCAGCGCTTCGGCGAAAATACGCTTGCTGGCGGGGTCGATGCGCACGTCGACGCGATTGCCATCGGCGCTGGTGGCGTCGGTTTCCCAGGCGCCGTCTTCGAAGTCCAGGTCATCGATGCGGGTATAGCCCTTCTCCGTCAGCAGCGCGCGGACCTGCGGTTCGGTGAGCGCGTCGGGCTTGGGCGTTTGCGCCAGGGCCGCGCCGGATGCGACCAGCGCGGTCGACAGCAACAACATTCGTGGTTGGAACTTGCGCATGGATTTCTCCCGCGTTGGAATGAGCGAAGAGTGTGCCGATGCCTGTCGGACTGTCGCATGAACTCACGCCCCCTGCACATTCCTGAGCAAACGCAAACAAAAAAACGCTCGTAGGAGCGGCGTGAGTCGCGAAAACCTCGGCCCCCGCATTCCAGTCGGCTTGCAACCAAAGGCGCTTCGAATCTGTGAGCTTCGCGACTCACGCCGCTCCTACAACGCTCTTGCGCGTTTCAGGCCTTGCGCCGCCACACCAACAGGGTGACGGCACCAGCGACCAGTCCCCAGAACGCCGAACCTATTCCGCCCAGCGAGATGCCGGAGGCCGTCACCAGGAACGCGATCAACGCAGGCTCGCGATCGCTTTCCTCGCGCATCGCCGCCGCCAGGCTGTTGCCGATGGTGCCGAACAGGGCGAGCCCGGCGATGGCCATCACCAGCTCTTTCGGGAATGCGGCGAACACCGCCGCGACCGTGGCGCCGAACAGGCCTACCAGCACATAGAACAAGCCGGCGAACACCGCCGCCACATAACGGCGCTCCGGATCCTGGTGCGCTTCGCGGCCCATGCAGATCGCCGCGGTGATCGCGGCCAGGTTCAAGGCGAACGCACCGAACGGCGCCAGCAGCACGTTGGCCACGCCGGTCCAGCCGATCACCGGAGAGATCGGCACCGAGTAACCCGAAGCGCGGATCACGGCCACGCCCGGCACGTTCTGCGAGGTCATGGTGACGATGAACAACGGCAGCGCGATGCCGAACACCGAAGCCAACGACAGCGCCGGCCAAGTGAACACCGGCCGCGCGAACTCCAGACGTATTCCGCCGGTATGCAACAGGCCGGTCGCGCCGGCGATGGCGATGCCCATCAACAGCGTCGCGATCACCGCATAGCGCGGAAACAGACGGCGCCCGCACAGATAGGTCACGAACATGGTCAAGGCCATGCCCAGCTGCGTTTGCATGGAGACGAACACATCCAGGCCGAAGCGCAGCAGCACGCCGGCCAGCATGCCCGACGCCAGCGAAGCCGGAATGCGGTTCAAGCTGCGCTCGAACACGCCGCTGAAGCCGGCGATGGCCATCAGCAGCGCCGACAGTACGAAGGCGCCGATCACTTCCGGATAAGGCAGTCCCGCCGTGCTGGCGATCAACATCGCCGCACCGGGCGTGGACCATGCCGTCACCACCGGCATGCGGTAGCGCAGCGACAGGCCGATGCAGGTCAGGCCCATGCCCATGCCCAGCGCCCACATCCACGAGGCGATCTCCGCTTCCGATGCGCCCAGCGCCTGCGCGGCCTGGAACACGATCACCGCCGAGGCGGTGAAGCCCACCAGCACGGTGACGAAACCGGCGGCGACGGCGGAAAGGGAAAGATCGCGCAGCAGGCGCGGCGAAGAAGAGCCGCTCATGTCACGCGCCGCGACCGGCGCGCAGCGCCACCGCCTGCAGCCAGCGGCGGGCGACGGCGGGCGAGGTCGTGCAGACCGCATCGTCGGTCACAGTGGTGACGGCGCGCTCCAGCAACTGGATATCGGCTTCGTGCTGCCGGGCCACATGCGGATCCTCGAAGAAGACCACGCGCTGGCATCGGCGTTCCAGCACGCGGTCCGCGATCTGCGCATCGCCACCCATGGGCCCGCTCTGGTAACGCTCGGCCCACAGGCGGTCCTGCGGCCAGCCGAGGCTCCAGGCCAGTTCGTTGAGGCGCTGGCCGGTGGTGCCGGTGGCGACCCGGTGCGCGAAGCGCGACAGCGCATCGAAGTGTTCCGCCGCGAACGCCAGCATCTGCGGCTTCATCGCATCGTGCGCGATCAGCGCCAGCGTCTGCGTTTCCAGTGCATGGAAACGGTCCGCGCCGGGGTCGGGCGCAAAGCCGGCATGGATGCGCTCCATCTCGATCCAGTCGTGCGCCGAAGCCACCGTGGACAGGAAGGGTTTGCCGTGGATCACGCATTGGCGCTTGAGCGCGGTCGCTTCCGGAAAAATAGAGGAAGGGTCCACCGGATCGATCAGGTAGATGGCGCCCTCCAGGCTGCGCTCGGCGCCTTCCAGGCCCACCACTTCGGCCACCAGCTTCATCAGGCCGCCTTCGCGGCCATAGGGATAACGCCGCAGGCCCGCGTAGCCGGCGAGCATGCCGGCCGCGGCGATGGCGTCGTGGGTACGGCCGATCGCATGCAGGCCCAGCTTCAATTCCCGAATGCCGGCTTCGCAGGCGCGCAGCCAGCGGAACAGGGCCGCGTCCTGGTCGTGGTGGTGCAGGCGATTGGCTGCAAGGCCCAGGCGCATGGGGGAATCCGCGGGTGAGGGGGAAGACAGTCTAAAGCGCCGGCAATCATTGCGCGCCATCGACGCTATGGGGGTGACTTAACTGTCGCCGGACCGCTCTTCTCCCGCAAGGGGAGAAGGGAACAACATGCGAAGTCGTAGAAACGAAGGTCCGATCAGTTGTCGAGGAGATGGTTCGCCAATCCCGAAACCACCCCCAGCGACGGATCTCCATGCACCACACGCGCATGCGGGAACGCCGCGCGCGCCATCGCCTGCACATAGGGCGCGCGCGACATGCCGCCGGTCAGGAAGAGGCTGTCAGGCGGACTGTCCAGCTCTTCGCCCACCTCCTGCAACAGGCGCGCTAGGCGGCCCAGGAAATCCGCGCTGGCCAGCTGCAGGTCGTCGCGGCTGGCCCGCACCGACAGCGCCGGATCGATGTAATCCAGCTCATGACGGCTGGCGTCGTGTTCGCTGAGCCGCATTTTCATCGCTTCCACGGCGCGGTACAGCCGGGTGGTGCCGCCGTCGTGCTGCAATTTCCGCAACCGCGCGTTGTAAGGCGCGGGCACTTCGCTGAAATCGCGTTTGTGGAAGGCGCGCTGGCGCGGCATGTCCTGGACCATGGCCGCATCCACGAAATGGTGCACGGGCACGCGGGTGCCGCCGCGCCCGAACAGCGGCATGAAGTGGGCCATGCTCAGGGCCAGGTCCACGTCGGTGCCGCCATTGGGCAGGCCCCAGGCGCGGTGGATCACCGGTACCTGGCTGCCGCCGACCTGCGCGTGGGCGATATCGGTAGTGCCGCCGCCGACATCCACCACCAGCGTGGAATGCCGGGTGTCGCTGCCGGCGTGGTAATGCAGCGCGGCGGCGGCAGGCTCTTCCAGGAAATCCACCGCTTCGAAGCCTGCGATCTGCGCCGCCTCGGCCAGGATGTCCAGCGCCTGTTCGCCGCCGGCGGGGCCCAGCGAACTGCGGAACCGCACCGGCCGTCCGATCGTGGCCAGACGCACGTCGCTGCCCAGTTGTTCGCCGGCGGTCAGGCGAATGTGCTCCAGGATCTGCGCGGCGATGCCGGTGATGGTTTTCCGCGCGCGCGGCAGCAGGTCGTAACCCAGCATCGATTTGGGCGACTGCACCAGATGGCCGCTGCCTTCTTCCAGATAACGGTCGATGGCGTCTTCGCCGAACACCGCATCGTCCAGATCCGCGGCCGCGTCCTCGGCTTCCTGCCTTTGCGCCTCCAGCCATTGCCGGCGCACGATCTGCACGGCATCGCGATGCAGCTGCGCGTCGCTGCGGGCAGCCACGCCGCTGCGGGTCTGCTCGGCCTTGGCCGCACGCACCAGCACCGCGACTTCGCCTTCCAGCGCGGTGGTCAGGCGGAAATCGGCCGGGTCGGGCAACGCGGTAGGGAAGAACACCGCGGTACGGAACTGCGGCAGTCCGCCGAAACGGATGTGTTCGGTCCGGTCTCCAATACGTGCGGCCGCAGCCGAGTAGCTGGTGCCGAAGTCGATGCCGATTCTCATGCGGAGGGGTGATGCTTGCGCGCGGGGGCCGGCGATTCTACGTGGTAACGGCGAAGACGGCCCGTTGTGGGCGATAAACGCTATTGCGCGAGGCTGTCCGATGGCATCAGCTGTAGCGGAAACGTGGGAGCGGCGTCCCGCCGCGAGCTCTGGCTCTTTTCGGGTCGGCTCAAGAGCTCGCGGCGGGAC
>DASVNG010000045.1:0-25179 GCA_036383995.1 Pseudoxanthomonas sp. | reverse complement strand
AACAGAGAATCTGAAAAGCTCGCGGCCGGAGGCCGCTCCCACGTCCGATTCACATCCTGATACACAGGCAGAGGCGAATCGATATGTTGAGGGGGATGCTGTTCCTGGTATTCATGGCGGCGGCGACTTCCGCTTCTGCAGGCTCGCCGATCCGCCGCGTCTTCATCGCCGGCGACTCCACCGCCAGCGAATACGGCCCCGAGCGCGCGCCGCGCACCGGTTGGGGACAGGCGCTGCAGACCTACCTGGACAAGAGCTGGGAAGTGCGCAACCACGCGCAGAGCGGGCGCAGCGCCCGCAGTTTCATCGACCAGGGCTGGCTCGACGGCATCGCCAAGGATCTGCGCAAGGGCGACGTGCTGCTGATCCAGTTCGGCCACAACGACGAGAAGATCGAGGACCCGGCGCGCTACAACGAACCGCTGCAGGCCTACCCGCAATGGCTGATGCGCTATGTGGCGCTGGCGCGCGAACGCGGCGCCGTGCCTATCCTCATCACGCCGGTGGCGCGGCGCAAGTTCGATCACGGCCAGTTGCTGGATACGCACGGACTCTATCCGCAGGCCGTACGCGATCTGGCCGCACGCGAGCGGATCGGTTTGATCGACCTGCATGCCGCCAGCATGGACTGGCTGCGTGCCTTGGGCGATGAGCCGTCCAAGGCGTTCTACATGCAGGTGCCGGAACAAGGCCAAGCCGACGACACCCACTTCCAACGCCGGGGCGCCTTCGCCGTGGCCTGCCTGGTGGCGGGAGGTTGGGAAAAACTCGATCCCTCCCTGAAGCAGCACTTGGTGCGCGACACCGATTGCGGCGCGCGCCCGACCGCGCTGGCCGACCGTACCTCGCAAGCGCATCCTTCCCTGGTCGCGCACGAACGCGACATCGCGGTCGTACAACCCGGACCGCACGGCGGCGCGGACGAGACCACGGCGTATCCCTTCTTCAAGGATGCGCCTGAGATGTCGTTCGAGTTCCGCAAACGCGCCCTGCCTCGCGGCGCCGGCATCGGCCTGCACCAGCACGACCATGACGAGATCTACTACGTGGTCAGCGGAACCGGCATCTACACGCTGGACGGCAAGGAGCACGCAGTAGGTCCCGGCAACGCCATGCTGACCCGGCCCGGCAGCACGCACACTATCCGCCAGACCGGCGATGAAGACCTGGTGCTGCTGATCACCTACCGCAAGAAAGGCGCTCGATAGCCGGACACGGCGTGCGGCTACTTCGCCAGCGGACGCGCCCAGCGCGCGTAGGTCCGCTCGATGTCCTTGCGCAATTCGCGGTAAGGCGCCGTGCCCGGCTTGGCCTGCAGACGCGCAGCCACGCCCGCCCACCCTTCGGCGTGATCGCGCGACCACTCGCGCACCACGCTCCGGCAGGGCTGCGCGATGCGCTGGGCCAGCGCGCAGGCCATGAAGATGTCGCCGGGCGTCCATGCCGGCTGCTGCTGCATGGCTTCCACGTAATCGCGCGGCACCGAGTAATAGCGCGCGATCTCATCGGCGAAACTCCGCGGATAACGCGCGGCATAGCGGTTGATATCGGCCAGATGCCGGTCCAGCCATGCATCGCCGGTGCGGGGCTGGTAGGCGGATTCTGCGGACTGCGCCGAAGCTTGCGTGCCGAAGCCCAGAAGCAACACAGTGGCCAACAGCAGACGGGATAGTAGGTGCGTCATGGCTCGATTGTGCCGCAGTCGCCCGGCAAGCGTCAGCCCGCCGGGTCAGAGATTGATTGCCGCCGAAGCGGACAGCCGCAGCAGCGCCTCGGGCAGGTCGCGGGCGCTTTCGACCTGCAGCATGCGCGGCCCGCCTTCGGCGATCGCGTGCTCGGCCTCATGCGCCCAGGTGATGTGGTAGGGCACATGGATGCCCCAACCGCCGAGTGCGACCACCGGTTCGATGTCCGAGCGCAGCGAGTTGCCGATCATCGCGAACTCGGCCGGGACAACATCGAGCTCACGGAATACGCGGGCGTACGTCTTGGCGTCCTTTTCCGACACCACTTCGATGCGGTGGAACAGATCGGCCAGGCCCGACTCTTCGATCTTGGACTCCTGGTGGAACAGATCGCCCTTGGTGATCAG
Source organism: Pseudoxanthomonas sp. (assembly GCA_036383995.1). GTDB lineage: Bacteria > Pseudomonadota > Gammaproteobacteria > Xanthomonadales > Xanthomonadaceae > Pseudoxanthomonas_A. The sequence continues at coordinate 23,087 of DASVNG010000045.1, read as the reverse complement.
CACGATCTCGTGCCGGGAGGCGATGGTTTCCACCGCTTCGCGGATGCCATCGATAAGTTCGACCGGATGCTGCAGGGTGCTGCGGCCGATCTCGATCACGCGGTGGATGTCGCGCGCGCTGATGCGTTCGCCGGTCAGTTGCACGGCCGACTCGATCATCGACAGGGTCATGCCCTTTACGCCGTAACCGAATATGCGCAGGTTGCGGCGTTCCACTTCCAGCAGATGCTGCAGGCTGCGCGCGTCGGTCAGATCGATGTACTGGCCTATGATTTCCTCGAAGGCCAGTTCCGCGGCGCGGTAGTAGTCCTCGCTCTTCCACAGCGTATCGTCGCCGTCGAATCCCACCCACTTGATCGCCTGCGCCATCCGTTACTCCATCGTCCGCGGCTCAGGATACCAGCGCCCATAAAGCGGAGGGCGGCCGATCGGCCGCCCTCCGCTCGCTGCGCGCCACACGCAGGCGGTCTTGCCGATCAGTTACTGGGTTTCGGCGCGTCGCCGCCATCGGGCGGGGTCGCCGGCTCCGTCGCGGGAGGCGCGCTCGGATCCGGCGGCGGCGTGCTGGCCGGATCGGTGGCGGGCGCAGGCGCCGTATCGGCAGGCGGCGGCGTATCGGTAGCCGGCGGCGGCGCTTCTGCAGGCGTCGTCGCGGTCTCGCCTGGCGGCGGCTCGGTCGGCTTGTTGCAGCCGGAAACCAGCACGGCGCCCGGCAATGCCAACGCCAACAGCAGCGCGGTACGCACCGGGAGGCCGGCGGTCTTGGAGTTTTCGGTACTCATGGGTTTCTCCTCATTATTTTCGGGAAACGTGGGGAAGCGCGTTTTCCCCGGATACAAGAACGAGCGAATTCAAAACAAAAAGGGGCGGCTCGCGCCGCCCCTCCCCGAGTCCGGTGCAAGGGCACCGGTTCAAGCGACTACCGAGTTGTGCGATTACTTATCGGCTTTCGGCTCGCCGTAGTTCTTGCTCACGAACGCCTTGTACTCATCCGGCGTCAGCTTGCCGTCGGTATCGGCGTCGGCTTTCTCGAAGATCTGCGAAAGACCGGCGTTGGAAGAGGCCTCCTGCTTGCTGATGGCGCCGTCTTTGTCGGTGTCCACATCGTTCCAGCCCTGCTTGCCGCTCGATGCGGCACCGGTAGCCTGCTGGGTCGGCTGGGTGGCGGCGCCCTGCGCGCTGTCGGTCGGGGTTGCCGAATCGGTGGAAGTCGGCTGCTCGGTCTGCGGCGCGGTTTCTTCCGCCTGCGACTGCGCATAAGCCATCGGCATCGCCAGGGCGGCGGAAAGGGCGATCAGACCAAGCATGGACTTGCGGTTGGTGTTCTTCATCGTCGTTACTCCGTAGGTATGGGTGCGTATTCGTCGCACGGCCACACCATGCATATGCGCTGCTGAATCGGATAGGCAGGCTAATCCGCCGCTGCACACCGCGTTAACCACAAGGCCGGCAGAAGCGGTTACCCACTTGGTTAGCGGGTCGTGAATGCGGAGTAAGCCCGGCGTTTCGTTTGTGATGGGCTTGTGATTTCAATCGGGCTTCTTGGTGTTTTCGCCTTGTTTCGAAACGCTTTTTTCACGAAATCCACCGCTGAACAATTGCCAACCGACCGCCACGCCGGCCAGTGCACCGGCCACTTCGCAGATCACGCGCGCGCCCAGCGACTCGGCATCGTGGATTCCTTCCAGCGCCAGGCGCGCGTACAGAGGCGACTCCAGCTTCATGAAGCCCAGATAGAAGAGATTCCATGTATCTATGCCTCCCGCCACCAATACCGCGGTCACGCAGGCCCAGCCGATCGCATGGCCTACGTTCGCATCCGTCCGCCGCAGCCAACGCCACAGGCCATAAGAGAGTATTCCGACCAACAAGGCGATCAGGCCCGCCTCCAACGCGCCCAGAAACCCCAGATGCAGCGGTAGGTTCATGGGCGGCGGCACACGGGGTTTGAAGAAGTATTGGCCATGGCCGTGTGCACGCGACATACGAAGAGGGGATCACACTCTAACGCAGGCCACTCCGGTCCAGGGTCGGTCATAGGGTCGCTGCGGAATGGCTCACGCATCGTTTTCCGCACGCGCCACCACCACGACCCCCTCCTCACCGCGCGCGGTCACCGACACATGGATCGGGCGGCAACAGACCTGGCAGTCCTCGACATACTGCTGATGGTCCACCGAATCATCGACGAACAGGTCGATGGATTCGCCGCAATAGGGGCACAGGATGGATTCGAAAGGAAGCATGGCTGTCGCTGGGTCCGCCGTTGCAGGGCACCGTTCTACCACCGCGGTCCCGACCCGTCACGCATGGCTAACTTGATTGGGTGGGTAATAGCAACGGTCGTAAGAAGGAGGCGAAAACCATGCAAACCCGTCATGTCTTCAGCGTCCCCGACCTGGCCACCGCAGAGGAAGCGCTCCGCGTTGCGCGCCAAGCCGGCCTTACCAACGAGAATCTGTCCCTGATCGCCCGCGCCGACATAGAACTGGATTCCATCCAGGATCTGCACAAGGATGCGGCCACCGATTTCATGCCGGCCGCCTTGCGCGGCGCCGCCACCGGTGGCGCCGTGGGCCTGGTGGCCGGGCTGGTGGGCGCCGCCTTCCCGCCGCTGGGAGTGACCCTGGCCGGCGCGGCCCTGCTGACGGTAGGCGGCGCGGCGGTCGGCACCTGGGTATCGGCCTTGGTGGGATCGACGGTGGACGATCCGGTCAGGCGCAAGTTCGAGCAGGAAATAAAGGCAGGCCGCATCCTGGTGGTGCTGGACGCCGAGGATCCGCAACTGCCCGCCGCCGAAGCGGCTCTCATGGAAATCGGTGCGGCACGGCTACCGTACGAGGGCACCACCGCGTTGACTTGAACGCGTGGACTTCAACGGCAGCGCCCTAATCGCTGGCGCTCGGTTCCGGCGCCAGCTTGCGCATGCGCAACAACAGGCCGCTGCTGTAGACCAGGGAGTAGGCGATCAGCGTCGCCGCAATGCCCAGCGTCAGTGGGCTGACTTGTTGTCCGACCTGGGCCGAACTGCCGGTCAATGCGCCTTGACCCCAGCGCCAGGCCAAGCGTCCCAGCAGCAGCAAGGTCAGACCGCCGCCGATCCAGGGGTTGGGCGTGTAATAGCGTTTCCCGTCGATCAGTTGGGCATGGGTGTGCTTCAGGCCGAATATGCCCAACGCGGCCCCCAATACCGCGCCGATGGCGATGCCTGCGCCTGTATGCGGCAGGAAAACAGCCGCGCAAATCAGGCTGACCGCCACCAGCGACACCAGCACCAGACGAGCGATGGTGCGCTTCGGCTGCCAGGTCTGACGGCCGAAACTGCGCCGGATGCGACGGTAATAAAGCCAGCCGATGCCGGCGGTGGCCAGATAGGGAGTGAGAGCGGGAAGGACGGCGGCGGGCATGGCTGGGTCTCGCGTTGGCTCGATCCAGAGTATGCCCCTGGCCACGGTAATCTAGGTGCCAGAGGTCACTTGTTGCGACGGGATACAGCACCCAAACGCGCCCTTTACCGAACCCATGCAATAACCCGTCAACCCTTCAGGAGAATCCGCATGCCCCGCAACCTGCTGACCGTCGCCTGCGCGACTGCGATGCTCGCCCTGTTTTCGACCGGCTGCGCCGCCCAGGAAAAAACGCCGCTGCCCTTCAAATCCACGCCGATGGGCCAGTTCGAAGAACCGTGGGCGATGACCTTCCTGCCCGACGGGCGTTTGCTGGTCAGCGAGAAGAAGGGCGCGTTGAAACTGGTCGCTCTGGGCGCCACGCCCGCCGAAAACAAGATCGGCGATATCGGCGGCGTGCCGGCGGTGGCCTATGGCGGCCAGGGCGGTTTCGGCGATGTCGTGCTGCATCCGCAATTCGCCAGCAACGGCTGGATCTATCTGAGTTATGCCGAAGCCGGCGAAGGCGACACGCGCGGCGGCGCGGTGGCGCGCGCCAAATTGATCCTGGACGAAAAAGGCGGCGGCGCACTGTCCGATCTGTCGGTGATCTGGCGCCAGGTGCCGAAGGTTTCCGGCAACGGGCACTACGGCCATCGCATCGCCTTCGAGCCCGACGGCAAGTTGTGGATCACTTCGAGCGAGCGGCAGAAGTTCACGCCCGCCCAGGACATGAAATCCAATCTGGGCAAGATCGTCCGTCTCAACGACGACGGCAGCGTGCCGGCCGACAATCCCTTCGCCAAACAGGGCGGCGTGGCGGCGCAGGTGTGGTCGCTGGGGCATCGCAACGCGCTGGGCATCGCCTTCGATGCGCAGGGGCGTTTGTGGGAACAGGAGATGGGTCCGGAGGGCGGCGACGAGTTGAACCTGATCGAACGCGGCAAGAACTACGGTTATCCCATCGTCTCCAATGGCAACCACTACGACGGCCGCGACATTCCCGACCACCCTACCCGGCCTGAATTCGAAGCGCCCAAGGTGAGCTGGAATCCGGTGATCTCTCCCGCAGGGTTGTTGATCTATTCCGGCAAAGCGTTCCCGGACTGGCAAGGGGATGCCTTCATCGGCGGACTTTCGTCGAAGTCGCTGGTGCGGATCGAGTTCGACGGCGTACAGGCGCGCGAAGCGGCGCGTTACGACATGGGCCAGCGCATCCGCGAAGTCGAACAGGGGCCCGACGGCAACCTGTGGCTGCTGGAAGACGAGAAAGCAGGTTCGGGCGGCAGGTTGCTGAAGCTCAGCCCAGGCTGAGCCGGCGTCGCTCCTACATCGCTACGGCGAGGACTTGAGTGTTTGCTGCACCGCATCGGCCGGGCGCAGCGGCGCAGGTCCCAGCGCCTGCCGGTAGCGCTGGTGCAGCGCCTGCACCTTCTCCACGTAGGCCTGCGTTTCGGCATACGGCGGCACGCCCTTGTAGCGGGTGACGGCGCCGATGCCGGCGTTGTAGGCGGCCGCGACCAGCGTCAGATCGTTCTTGTAACGCTTGAGCAGTCCCTTCAAATGCTTGGCGCCCGCATTGATCGACTCGACCGAAGAATACGGATCCACCACGCCGTATTGCTTGGAGACTTCCGGCATCAACTGCATCACGCCCTGCGCACCCTTGGGCGAAAGCGCATTGGCGTCGAAACCGCTTTCGGCATGGGCGATGGAACGCAGCCACGCATCCTCCACACCCGTGGATTTCGATGCGGCCTTGAATTGCTTGGCGTACATGTCCAGGCGCGGCTTGCCCACCTTGCCCAGGCCGGGATGCGCGGGTTCGCCGGGTGGCGTTTCCACGGTGAATTTCAGGTACACGGTGGAACCCGGCAACTTGCGCGTGCCGTAGACCATCTGCCCGTCCTGCTCGCGCTGGTACAAGGTGCCGCTGAACACGCCCATCGATCCCCATAGATTGGGCACCTTGGCCGCGTCGTCCTCGACCTGCTTGGCTTCGCACTTGGAACCCGGCTCCGGCGCGGTCGACAAACTGACGGTGCCGTTGCGCACGCAGCGGTACACCGTGCGCGCCTCTGCGGACAGGGGCGGCACCAAGGCGAGAAGGCCGATCAGCAGGACGGCCGGGCGAGGACGGAGCGAAAACATGCGCGGATCGTAAACGTTGGCGGGCTAACCGGCGCATAACCGGCCGGCGCGGCCCCTATCCGATGCGCATCAGCTGGAACCGCCCGGCTGGATGGCCACCACCTTGGCCTCGAACTCGCTGCAATCGGCGCTGCCCTTCTTGCAGATGCCGTTGATCCAGGTTTCGCCGCTGCCGAACATCACGCCCTTGCCGTTGACCATCAGCTCGGAATATTTCTGCGCCTTGATCACGCCCGCGATAGCCGGAGTGACGATCCTGTCGTAATCGCTCACGAAGTCTGCCGCGTTCTTGATGGAAGTTTTTTTCCCATCGATAGTGGCGGAGAAGGGATAGTCGACCAACGCGGCGACCGCTTCCTTGTCGCGCTCGGCGACGGCTTTCTGGTAGGCGTCGATCACGGCCCGGTATTTGGCGTGGTCGCCCAGCAAAGTATCGATGGCATCGTCGATGGCCTTGTCGCCGGCTTCGGTGGACGCGACGCCCGGCTCCGTAGCCGTCGCTGCCGGCGCAGGGGCCGCGGCCGCATCGCTTGCCGGCGCAGCCGGCGCTTCGGGGGCGGATGCTTCAGGACCGGGCGTTTCGGCAGGCTTGTTGCAAGCGCCAAGCAGCAGAGAAGCCAACGCAACGCCGAGAAGGATTTTATTCATTGAACACCTCGCTAGTGGAGTGCCGCGGTTCTTCCTGCGTGAAACGGGCGGCAGCGCATCAACCGGCTCATACCCGGCGCGCGGATAGTAGCGCGGATGCCGTGGTCGCCGGGTCTGCGCAAAGACCGGCCGCCGGGGGCGAGCGACCGTAAAATGCCAAGCCTGCTAAGCTGCCCGCCGGGGCAGAGCGTCGCGCGCAGGGGGAAGCATTCATGAGCGTCAAGCTCAAAGCCGGTTCCATGGAGCTGGAGGCCGCCTTCATAGAGTGGCTGCGTGCGCAGGGCTACAACCCAGACGACGGCATCGATCCCTTTTTCAGCGAGTCGGATTTCGTGCGTTCGCAGATGCTGATGATCCACGAGAGCGAGAAGGAGCAATTGGCCGAAGAAGCGCGGCTGCACCTGAAACGCCGCTGCGCCGATCCCACCTTCGCCGGCCAGTTTCCGGTGGCGTATCACTGCCTGGACGAACACGGCCAGGACATCCGCTATACGGTAGTCCTGACCTTGTCGGACGAGGGGGCCCAATGGGTGGCCAAGCTATGGAGCGGCGCCGTTTACCTGGGAGAGATCCACGGATCAGACGACGGGTCGCATGCCCACTATTTGGACCTGGCGCGCGCGAGCATCGAAGCGCAGATCAAGCGTGCCAGCGCGATCAAGTACCAGGAGCGCTGATCGCCTCGCACAGACCGCCGCTACCTCGCGGTCAATGCGCCGGTCATCTTCAGGATCGCGATGAAGGCGTTCAACCGCGTCTTCATGAAATCCTTCCTCAGTGTCGTCTCGTCGCCGAACTCCAGCGTCCTCGCTTCGCGCACGCCGTCCTGTGTCCAGACCGGCGCATTGACTGCATCAGGCCTGCCCGAGCGTGCGAACGCGAACCAATAGTCGCCGACCTGGCGCGAGAACCGCAGGTCGGCGGCGGTGAAGGGATTGGTCAAGCAAGCGCAGTCCGCACCGCTGCCGAACACGAACGGAATCTCGCCGCCGTGCCCCACTCCCGGCACCTTGCCCTGCAGCCCCTGTTGCACATGGCTGAAGTAGTAGCGCCAGGTGGGTGTGGACCGCGAATGCAGGTAGGCGATGCGGCGCGCGAACGCGGTGAACACCAGGTCGCGCACCGCTTCACGCCCGAGCTGCGCATCGTCGGCGACGCCGGGATAGAACTTCTTGAGCAGGAACTTGGCGGCGCGCAGCTTCTCCACCACTTTGGCCGGGTCCACGCCGAAGGCCTCCGCCACGGTGGCTTCATCGCTGTTGTTGCCGATGATCAGCGGCGCGCGCGCCTGCTTGCCTTGCTGGAAGACTTCAAGAATCGGCTGCGGCAACGCCTGGTCGCCGACGATGAAACCCGGCGCAAGCGTCGGACCCTTTTCGCCGAGCTGGAAGAACCGCGCGGCCGGAACCGCACGCAGTTGCGCCGCCGTGGCGCTCGCGCCCGCCAGGCCTACCGCGGTCGCGACCTGCTCGCTGACTTCGCGCGCTTTTGCGCGGGTATGACTGGGAATGCCGTAGGAGCTTTGCGCGATTCCCTTGTGGAACAGCCCCTTCGCCAACGGCGAGGCGTACAGCGCGAGCACGCTCTGCGCGCCGGCCGATTCGCCGAAGATCGTCACGTTGCCGGGATCGCCGCCGAAGGCCGCAATGTTGTCGCGCACCCAGCGCAGCGCAGCGATCTGGTCGAGCAGGCCGTAGTTGACCGGACTGGAAGGACCGCGGCCGTCGATCGCCGGATGCGAGAAGAAACCCAGCGCGCCCATGCGGTAGTTGATCGTCACCACCACCGCACCGCGCTGCGCCAGCGCGCCGCCGTCGTACAGCGAAACGTTGCCCGAACCGAACACCAGCGCGCCGCCGTGTATCCACACCATCACCGGCCGTCTGCCCGCGGTTCCGGAGGCCGGCGTCCACACGTTTAGGTAAAGGCAATCCTCGCTCAACGGACCGTCGGTGCCGCCGGCCGACACCGGGATTCCCGGCTTCTGCATGCAGGAGGCGGCATAGGCGTCCGCCTTGCGCACGCCGCCCCATGCCGCGACCGCCTGCGGTTCGCGCCAACGCAGCGCTCCCAACGGCGGCGCGGCGAAGGGCACGCCGCGGAAGACCTCCAGGCCTTTCTCTTTCCGTCCTTCCAGCCTGCCGCTGCCGGTGACGACGATGGGCGCGGACGAAGACGGCTCTGCGGCGGCAACGTGGCCGGATGCGCCCGACAACAGGCCTGCGGCCAACAACAGCACGACGGTGGACAGGGCTTTCATGCGGCCGCCTCGGCACAGGGGATCGGCCACATCATGCCAGTTCGCAAGACCGCACCGGCGATGACGGCCCGCTCATTCCACGGGGATTAGACTAGGCGCGCGGCATCTGCCGCGATGCGAGCGGAGCAGGCAGCTGGAACGGAACCTCAATGTGGCGCTGGTGGGTTACGGCTTCGTCGGCAAGGTCTTCCATGCGCCTTTGATCGCCAACACCCCCGGGTTGCGTCTGCACACGGTGGTGTCCAGCGATGCCGCCAAGGTGCTGGCCGGTTGGCCGGATGTGCGCGTGGTCGCCGAGGCCGAAGCCGCATTCGCCGATGCGGACATCGATCTGGTGGTGATCGCCACGCCCAACCAGACCCACGCGCCTCTGGCCAACGCGGCGCTGGCGCGGGGCAAGCACGTGGTGGTGGACAAGCCGTTCGCGCTCGATCTTGCCGAAGCGCAACAGGTCGTCGCCAACGCGGCCCGCGCGGGCCGCATCGTCAGCGTGTTCCAGAACCGGCGCTGGGACGCGGACTTCCTGACCCTGCGCTCGCTGGTCGACAACGGCGCGCTGGGCGAGGTCAGCGAACTGCATTCGCACTTCGACCGCTACCGTCCGGAAGTCGCCGACCGCTGGCGCGAGCGCGACCTGCCCGGTTCCGGTCTTTGGTACGACCTGGGGCCGCATCTGCTGGACCAGGCGCTGCAGTTGTTCGGCATGCCGGTGGCGGTGTTCGCCGACATCGGCCGCCAACGCGAGACCGCGCAGGCCGACGATTATTTCCACGTGTTGCTGCGCTATCGGCAGCGGCGCGTGCTGCTGCACGCGGGATCATTGGTTCCGGCCAACGAGCTGCGTTTCGCCGCGCACGGCACGCGCGGCAGCTATCTCAAGTACGGCATGGATGGACAGGAAGCTGCCTTGCGCAACGACGCCGTTCCAGGCGGCCTCGATTGGGGACAGGACCCGCGACCGGGCGAACTGCACCAGGTCGGCGCCGACGGCATGCGCATCAATCCCGTACCCGGCCTGACCGGCGACTACCGGCGCTATTACCAGGCCATGTACGCAGCCATCGTCGAAGGCCAGCCGCCGCCGGTGACTGCCGACGAAGCGCTGCAAGTGATGGCGCTGCTGCAGTTGGCGACTGAGAGTGCGGCCACGCGTCGCGAACTCGAATGTACGCGAGCCTAGGCGCAACGCTCAGGCGCTACCTAAATGCCGCACCTTTGCGATCCTGTCCAACCACAGGTAATGCGATCGTCCGGGATGGTCCAGATCGTCAAGCCGCAACAACGAATTGGCGCCCTCGTTGCCCTGCGCATCGCGGAAGGTCTGCACGGTGGGCCGCGCGGTGACTGTGCCCTTGTGGCGCGTACCATCGGTCATGGTGATTTCGACGATGGCTTCGTCGTCCAGCTCGGCGATGCGGGCTTCGATGGCCGCGATCTCGGCCTGGTCCTGGTGCACGCGTTCGGCGATCTTGGTCATTCCACTTCCTCCGGACCGGTGGGGAAATCGGAAGTTAAGCCCCACCGCGTAGCGGTCCGTGAAGAGTGCGGTCCTCAGTGCGCGCAGTCCGGCGCCACCGGCATGGCATGGTGGTCCTGGCACAGGCGCACCTGCGCCGGCAGTCCACTCACGTCCCGGCTCTGGCCGGCAGCAAGGGTGAAGCTTCGGATCACGCGCGCGCTGCAGCCAGCCAGCGGCGCGTCCGGAGCGCATTGCTGCACATAGAGCAGGTAGTGACAGCTGCCGGTCGCGCTCTTGCGGCATTCGAAGCGGCCGGCGCCGTTGTCGATATGCGCCCAGCTGGCGCTCTGTCCACCTTCGTCGGATGAAGTCGACTGGATGGTCGTGCCCGCACGATTGCAGGCCAGCAACACCAGCGAGAGCAGAACCGCCACTGTCAAATCGCGCATCGATGCGTTCACGCCGGCCTACATGTTGCGGAACAAAGTCATGAACGGCTGGCTGACCGTCAGCGTTTCCGGCCGCGACTTCAGCCGTACCGTGCCCTTGCCGGTGTCGTCGCGCGCGATGGAGGCGATGGCTTTCAGGTTGACGATGGTGGAGCGGTGGATCTGCTTGAAGATGGCCGGGTCCAGTACTTCCAGCAGTTCGCGGATGGGTTTTCGCAACAGCGACTCGCCTTCGGCAGTCATCACCACGGTGTACTTGTGGTCGGCCTGGAAGTAGGCCACATCGTCGACCATGATCAGCCGCGTGTCCTTGCCCGCACTGGCGGTGATCCAGACCAGCGGCTCGGCCGTGGCCGGTTGCAGGCGCGCGCCCAGTTGCGCGATCAGCGCGGCCAGCGCATCGGCATCCGGATTGCCCTGCGCGATGCGCGCCTGCAGGCGTTGCACGGTCGCGGCCAGGCGCTCTGGCGCGATGGGCTTGAGCAGATAATCCACCGCGCCTTTGTCGAAGGCGTCGATCGCGTACTGGTCGTAGGCGGTCACGAACACGATCTGGGTCTTCGGGCTGGCCTCGGCGGCTGCGGCCGCGACTTCCAGGCCGGTCAGGCCGGGCATGCGGATATCCAGGAAAGCCACTTCCGGCTGGTGCTCGGCGATGGCCTCCAATGCCGCGCCGCCGTCTTCGCATTCGGCGACGATCTGCAGGCCCGGCCACGCTTCGGAAAGCAGTTTCGACAATTCGTTCCGAAGCAGTTCTTCGTCTTCGGCGATAACGCACTTGAACATGTGGGTCTCCCTAAACGCTTTCGCTGGGAATGTTGATGGTCGCGGCCACGCCGCTGGGGAAATTGGCGACGATGGAGAACGAAGCGGCTCCGCCGTAGGCCAGGCGCAAACGCTCGCGCACGTTCTTCAAACCGATGCCGGTGCCGCTGCTGCCCGCATTGAAACCTTGTCCGTCGTCGGCCACCGTGACCGCCAGCATGCCGTCGATGGGACGGGCGATGATCCACACGGTGCCGCCGCCCGACTTCGGTTCCAGCCCGTGTTTGATCGCGTTTTCCACCAGCGTCTGCAGCATCATCGTCGGGAACGGGACGGACTTGAGCGTGTCAGGCACTTCGATCTGCAAGTTGAGGCGGTTGCCCATGCGGATCCTGAGGATTTCCAGGTAGGCGCGCGCGCGTTCCAGCTCCTCTCCCAGCGTGGACAGCGAATCCTCGGTGCGCGGCAGGGAATGGCGCAGGTAGGTGATCAGATTGCCCAGCATCTCGTCGGCGCGCGCCGGATCGCTGCGGGTCAGGTACTGCGCGCTGGCCAGGGTGTTGTAGAGGAAGTGCGGCTCCACCTGCGCATGCAGCAGGCTCAGCTTGGCGACGGTGAGTTCCTTCTCGGTGACGGTCTGCTGCGCGGCGGCCTGCTCGTTGCGGCGGTGCTCGGCCACGCGGCGGGTGATGGCGCGGGTGATGGCCTCGGCGTTCTCCAGGTTGGTGCCGTCGTCCACTTTGAACCAGTCGCTCCACGCGCCGCTCTCCGGTTCGCACACCAGGGTCACGCTGCTGGTGCCGTCGCCGGGCGTCACCGTGGCCAGGATCTGGTTGCGCTTGATGTGGATCCAGTACAACGGATTGAAACGCCCCGGGCTCTTGTTGCTGTACGGATTGAGCCGGGTGACCTTGGAGCGCATCTGCAGACTGTCGCGCGCGCTTTCGATTTCTTCCGAACGCGGCAGTTCGCGCACCGTGGCGTCGACCAGGTCGAAGGCTTCGCCGGCTTCCAGCGGAATCTCGATTTGCCGGCGCTGGCGGTTGGCCAGGGTGCCCGGATCGATGTGGCCGGCGATCAGGCGGATGCGGCGGATGTGCGACACCGCGCTGGCGATGACGAAGCCCAGCGTGATCAGGAACAGGAGGAAGAACAGTCCATCCGGCCCGTTGCCGTCGAAGACCCCGCTCCACACGAAGATCAACAGCAGGTACGCGAACGTCCAGGCAGCGGCGATGCGGAAGACGAAGAAGAAGCTGGTTTTCACGGAAGGTCCCGACGTTCTGGAGTGCGGTGGAGCGTAATCCCCCGCCGCGCGCCTGTATTGTCCACTGCGACGAAACCCGGGATGCGCCGATGAAACCCGGCAATGGCAGCACGTCCGGGCCGTTGGCGATGGGAAAACCGGCCGAAACCGGCCAGTTTCCGCGCCTATCCCGCCTTGATCTTGTGCCCGCCGAATTCGTTGCGCATGGCCGCCAGCAGCTTGTCGGCGAAGGAGTCGCTGTCGCGCGAACGCAGACGCTCCAGCAGCGACAGAGTGATGACCGGCGCGGAAACATTGAGATCGATGGCTTCGGCCGCGGTCCAACGGCCCTCGCCCGAGTCTTCCACGTAAGGCGCAATGCCGGCCAAGCCCGGGTTCTTGCCCAGGGCGTCGGCGGTCAAGTCCAGCAGCCAGGAGCGCACCACGCTGCCTTCGCGCCAGATCTCGGCGACCTGGTGCAGGTCCAGCGCGAAATCGGCCTTGTGCTGCATGATCGCGAAGCCCTCGGCGTAGGCCTGCATCAGCCCGTATTCGATGCCGTTATGGACCATCTTGGTGAAGTGCCCGGAGCCGCCTGGCCCCACCCTGCCCCAGCCGCGGTCGGGCGCCGGCGCCAGAGTGGCGAAGAGCGGCCGCAACCGCTCCACCGCGGCGGTTTCTCCGCCGATCATCATGCTATAGCCCTCGGCCAGCCCCCACACCCCGCCGCTGGTGCCGCAATCGATGTAGTGCAGGCCTTTTTCCTGCAGCATCCCGCCGCGACGCAGGGTGTCTTTGTAGAAGGAATTGCCGCCGTCGACGACCACGTCTCCCGGGGAAAGCAGCGGCAGCAGTTGGGCCAGGGTGTCGTCGACGATCTTGCCCGCCGGCACCATCATCCAGAGCACGCGCGGCGCGGAAAGCTGGCCGACCAGTTCGGCCAGAGACGCGACCGGTGAAATTCCTTTGGCGGCCGCGGCTGCGCGCGCCTCCGCACCGGGGTCGAAACCCACCGCGGCATGCCCGCCGCGCACCAGCCGTTCGGCCATGTTGGCGCCCATGCGGCCCAAGCCGATCATTCCGAATTGCATACGCATTCCTTCGTTTCAAAGCGATGCGCATAGCTTCGCATGCCGCTGTCCGAAGATCACGGGCGGCGGGAGGGCTTGAATGAAACGATGAATGCCGGCCGGATACGGACCGCGTGGAACGCGGCCTGCCCGGCCGTGCGCTGCCCTGCCTCAGTCGCGCACCAGGGTGACCAGCGCGCCGGTATCCAGTATCTGGAAGGTGTCGTTGTCGATACGCCGCAGCGGGCTGCCGTCGTCCAGCGCATAAACGGCGCCCCGCTTGGCGTTGGCGTCGTTGTTACCGTGCATAGCGGGATGACGGACCACATGGACCCGCTGCAGGCCGCCGGCCTGATCCTGCGCGAAGAAATATTCACCGTTCATCTTGTGCTCCCGTATCCGCGTATCAGGGCCGCCAAGCTACCCGCGCAAGCTTCATGGCCGGGTGAAAATTCCATCACCCTTCCGTAACGCGCCCGCGATTCAGCCGTGGCGCACGCGCATGACGGTATCGCCCTGTCCCACTTCGACCAATACTCCCGTCGAGTGGCCGGTCAACACATACCGGGCATGGGCCAGGGTGTTGGCCGAAGCCACGGCGTCTTCCAATTGCTCGAACCAGTCACGGTTTCTGAGCTCATCGCGCACCTGCCAGCCGTTATAGCTGGCGGTAATGGTGAACAGTACTCTCTGCATGTTTTCCTCCCGCAACCAACGCGCAAGCGCAGGCGTCGCGGCTTGCGTCGAGCATGTTGGCGCGCGGTTGTTGCAACGGAATGTCCATCCGTTCGTCGGCTGGTAACAGTACTTGGCCGGTGTGTGTGCTATTCACGTTTTGAAGTACAGGGGGGATCGTGAACATCACGATGCCACGCACAATCCCCGAGGGGGCGAAGGATGCGGGTGCGCATGTGAAGGAGAGACCATGGGTCCGTTCCTCGACACGCACGCGGCTCCGCAGCAGGTAGCACTGGATATCGAAGTGGAGCTCGAATACTGGCGGCGCTGCTACCGCAGGATGCCCTTCCATCGCCAGGGACTGGCGTACGAAGCCTATATACCTGCGATCAAGTTCGCCTACGACTGTTATCTGTACCACCATCGCGACGAACTGAAGATGCTGTTCCCCGCATTGAAGGAACGCTACCAGCGGCAATTCCCATTGCCGCAGCGTATCGAATGGCGCTCCGTGGAAAGAATCGTCAAGGCGGTGTGGCAACGGATACAGTCCGGAGAGCCCTGCCTTGGGTCGCGCGGAATAGCGGCCATGCCTCCGCCGTCGCGCGCCATGGAAGCGCGCAAGGTCCGCAGCGTGGCGCATGCCTGACCGGTGCGGGCGCCTTCGTCGCAGGCCCTGCAACGCTATCGGGACAAGCCCTGGCGTCTTGGCGGGAGTATCTTGACGGGAACACGCGCGACCGGAAGGCCGCGCAATCCTGTTTCTGCCCGGAGAACGCCATGTCCCTTTCCATGTACCGCCTGTCGATTCCCGCTTTCGTGCGCGGCTTCGGCGTGCTCTCCGCTTATTTGGACAAAGCCGACGCGCATGCGCAGGCCAACGGCCTGGAGCCCGAGATATTGATGCAGGCGCGGCTGTCGCCCGACATGTTGCCGCTGGCCGGCCAAGTACAGCGCGCCAGCGATACTTCCAAGAATGCGATCGTGCGCCTGGCCGGCATCCCCGCGCCCAGTTTTCCCGATACCGAAACCACTTTCGCCGAGCTGCGGCAACGTATCGGCAACACGCTCGATTTCTTCGCCAGCGTGGAACCCGGCCAGTTGGAAGACAGCGCTGCGCGCGAGGTCGTGCTGAAATTCGGCAAGATGCAGGCCACGCTCACCGGCGAGGAATACCTGCTGACCTTCGTGCTGCCAAACTTCTATTTCCACTTGGCCACCGCGCACGGCATCCTGCGCCATCAGGGCGTGCCTATCGGAAAGTTGGATTATCTGGGACCGTTCGGCTGATCGGCGGCGCTGGCGGACGCATGGCGCGGCGCACGGAGTCCATGGTTCGGACGTCGGGGATACCCGGAATCCGCGATGCGGGAAGCCAATCCGGCTTGGCGATCCGGAAACGCGAAAACGGCGCGGCGACGGTTTAGCATTCTCCACTTAGCATTCGCTACCGCCCTAACGGACCCTTCGATGTCTTCCTGGCAAACGCTGCTCCGCGATGTCCCCGATTTCCCCAGTCCCGGCATCCTGTTCAAGGACATCACTCCGGTGCTGGCCGATGCCGACGCCTTCGCCGCCGCAATCGGGGAAATGGCCGCGCCGTGGCGCGGAATAATCCTGGATGCCGTCGTCGGCATCGAATCGCGCGGCTTCATTCTCGGCGCCGCCTTGGCGCGCGAGCTGGGCACCGGTTTCGTGCCGGTGCGCAAGCCCGGCAAACTGCCGGCGCGCACGCTGTCGCTGGATTACGCGCTGGAATACGGCAGCGACCGCCTGCAGATCCACGCCGATGCGTTGCCGCCCGGCGCGCGCGTGATCGTGGTCGACGACGTGCTGGCCACCGGGGGCACGCTGAAAGCGGCGCTGGCATTGACCCGGCAACAGGGCGCCGAAGTCGTCGGCGCGGCCGTGTTGCTGGAGCTCGGCTTCCTGGGCGCGCGCAAACACTGGACCGATCCGGCGCCGCTGCGGGCAGCGGCGGCGTTTTAGGAATCCTCAGCTTCCGCCGAAATCAACTTCCGCCAAGATACGCCGCCTTGCCCAGCGGCACGCCGGCGTGGCGCAGGATCGCGTACGCGGTGGCGACGTGGAAATAGAGATTGGGAGTGACGAAACTCAGCAGGTAGGTGCGGCCATCGAAGCTGAGCGGCTCCTTGTCGCGGCGCGGCACCGAGATCGGCCGGTGCTCGCTATCCGCGAACTGCTCCGGCGTGAAAGTGCCGAGGTATTCGATAGCGCGATCCAGGCGATCGTAAAGCTGGGCGAAGCTGGTTTCGTCGTCTTCGAAACGCAGCGCTTCCACGCCCGCCAGCCGTGCGGCGGCGTTCTTGGCGCCGTCGGTGGCGATCTGCACCTGGCGCAGCAGCGGAAACATGTCCGGATACAGCCGCGTCTGCAACAACACGCTGGCGTCGTAGCCCTGCGCCTGCGCGTGGGACTCGCCCTTGACCAGCAACTGGCGCAGATTGCGCAGCGCGCGCTGGCCGACCGGTACGGTGGCCTGGTACATGGAAAGGGTATCGCTCATGGTGCCGTCGCCGAAAGAATGGGAGCGGCAAGTCTACGCAGCGTGGTTGCGGCGGATTAGCCCGCAATTGCGGGAGAGTGCATCCCGCCGCGCCGCCACCGGGATTTCACGGAACCTTGCCGGCCCCTGTGCGTCCAATGCCCCATGCGCACCTTCCTGCTGATGCTGTTGTCGCTGTCGCCGGCCATGTGCCTGGCCGCCACCGACTCGCGCACGCTGCAGGCGGGCGATACGCGCCTGCGTGTGGAAATAGTCGATGTGGACGACCCGGCGCGCCTGCGGATGCTGCAACGCTGGATAGAAGAAACCGCCGAGGCCACCAAGACCCAATCGGGCCGCTTTCCGTTGCGCGAGGCTTACGTGCGCATACAGCAGACCGACAGCGACGACGACAGCCCGGTGCCGTGGGGACAGACGCGCCGTCGCGGCGAGGTCGGCGTGCTGCTGTATGTGCGGCGTGATGCGAGCTACGAACAACTGCGCGCGGACTGGACGGCCGTGCACGAGCTGTCGCATCTGTTCCATCCCTATCTGGGCGACAGCGGGCGCTGGCTGGCCGAAGGCTTGGCCAGCTATTACCAGAACGTCTCACGCGCCCGCGCCGGCATGCTGGACAAGGAAGAGGCTTGGCGGCGCCTGGATGCCGGATTCCGCCGCGGCGAAGCTGCGAGCAGCGGTGCGCGCCTGGATGCGATGGGTCGCGGACGCGGCGGCACCATGCGCGTGTACTGGGCCGGCGCCGCGTACTGGCTGGAAGCCGATCTGGCCTTGCGCCGCGGCTCCGGCACCACGCTCGATGCCATCCTCGACCGGTACGCCGAGTGCTGTCTGCACGGCACCGATTCGGTGACGCCGCAGGATTTCGTCGCGGCGCTGGACGGTCTTGCGGGCAACGACACTTTCTCGGCGCTGTATCGCCGCTATGCGGCCATGCGCGAATTCCCTTCTCTGGCGGGCGCCTATGCGCAACTGGGCATCAGCAGGGAAGGCGATGACATCGCATTCGCCGATACCGCGGAAACCAGGCAGCTGCGCGACGCCATCATGGCGCCGCGCCGGCAAGCGTCTTCTATCCGGTGGGCAGCGCCTGCGTCATCACCCAGTCGTCCTTGAGGTCGTCGCCCACTTTGAAAAGGGAACTCCCGACGATCTGGAAACCGTGCTTCTGATAGAAACGGATCGCCTGCGGCGCTTCCTGCCAGACACTGAGCCAGACCGAACGCGAACCGCGCAAACTGGCGGCGGCCAGCAGATTGGCGACCAGCTGCGCGGCCAGGCCGCGACCATGGAATGCGGAGTCGAGATAGATCCGGCCCAGTTCCACCGTCGGCAGCAGGTTCACCACCGGTGGCGGCGCAGAACCCCAGCGCAGCTGCGCGAAACCGGCCCACTGCCCGTCCTGCTCCACGATCACCGTGAGCGTGTCGGGGTCGCGAATCTCGCTAGCCTGCAATTCGGGCGTGTATACGGTGTCCAGGAAACGGGCCACGTTCTCCGCACTGCTGCAATGGCCATTGGCAGCCAGGAAAGTCCGGCGCATCAACGCCGACAGGGCGGCGGCATCGGCCAGACGGGCTGGACGGATTACGGCGTTGGTTCTCATCGGCTCTTGCATATTCGAAGCGTTACCCTAACGCAAACGCAAACCTGTTGTGGACCAGGACATGCGCAGGCCTTCAAAGCGTGAGCGTGGGAACGGTTACCTTGGGCATCAGACGCTGGGTGAAATACCTGTCCTGGTAGTACTTGATCTTGTCGCACTTCACCGGATACGGGATGCCCTCGTACAGGAACACTTCCTTGTCGAACCCCATCGCCTTGAGTTCTTGCGGCAGCATCAGCGCACGCTTCTCTTCCGACTCGCTGAACGACACGCTGCCCTGTGCGCCGTGCGACTGCGAGCGGTTGCGTTTGCGCACCGTGGTGTAGCCGAGCATGTCGGAATAGTCGTTGGCGTCCTGCTGTTCGCGCGGGGCGTAGATGATCTGCAGCGCGTGGTTGGTGATGATGGTGCGCGAGACGTCCTTGCCGTAGGTGGCGTCGAGCTGCGACATGCTCTGGATGATGGGCAGCAGGCGGATGTTGTAGCCGGCCATGTAGGACACCGCTGAGGAGATGATCTCCACCTTGCCGATGGCGGTGAATTCGTCCATCAGCAACAGGCACTGGTGCTTGAGCGCCGGATTGCTCTGCGGCAGTTCCTTGGTGTTGAGGTTGATGATCTGGTTGAAGAACAGATTCACGATGAGCCGGCTCTCGGCCAGCTTGTTGGGCTGGATGCCGATGTAGATGGTCATCCTCTTCTTGCGCACGTCGGTGAGCAGGAAGTCGTTGGCGCTGGTGGCCGCGTCCAGCACCGGGTTGATGAAGGCGTTGAGCGGTTCCTTGAAGGTGCCCAGGATGGAAGCGAAGGTCTCCTCGGCCTGCGACAGCAGATTGGCGAAGGCGGTCTTGGCGTGGCTGCTGAGGAACGGTTGTTTGGACAGGTTCTGCAGGTAGGCCTTCAACTCGCTGCCGTCGCCGGAGGACAACCGGTAGATGCCGCCCAGGGTCGGGAACGACAGGAATTGCGGCGGGTATCCCTGCTTATGCTGTTCGTCGAAATTCTCGAACAGGTACAAGGCGAAGGCGGTGAAGGCATTGCGCGCCTGGCTGACCCAGAACTTCTGGTCGTCCGCGCCATCGGGGTACAGCATGGCGGCGATGCTCTGCAGATCGGAGATGCGGAACGACGGATCCTGCGACACGTAGCTCAGCGGATTCCAGCGATGCGTGCGGCGGTCTTCGGCGAAGGGATTGAACAGATAGATTTCCTGGCCCTGGCTGGCGCGCCAGCCGCTGGTCAGGTCGAAGTTCTCCTGCTTGATGTCCAGCACCACCATCGATTCCTGGTAGTCCAGCAGGTTGGGGATGACGATGCCCACGCCCTTGCCCGAGCGCGTGGGTGCGGCCAGGATCACGAACTGCTGCCCGCTCAGGCGCACCAGCTTGCCGTTGTACTTGCCGACCACGATGCCGTTGTCGGACTGCTTGAACAGCCCGTGCTTGGCCAGGTCGCCGCCGCCGGCGAAGCGCGCATCGCCGTGCATCGACTGCTTGGCCGGCCGCAAGATCAGGAACAGCAGCCCCAGCCACGCCAGCAAGGGCAAGCCGAAACCGATATAGCCGGCCACTTTGATCTTACCGGCGTAACGCTGCACCTGGGGCAGGTCCCAGGCCTTCCAGTAGTCGAGGTAGGTATTCCACTTCAACAGGCCCGTATCGAGCTTGAGCAGCAGCAGCGCCAGATAGCCGGACAGATACAGCCCGGCCAGCAACAGAACCAGCAGTGCGACCGAGGCGAAGACGAGCTTTTTCCTGTCCATCAACTATTCCCTGTCGTGTTTCTTTTTCCGTACGGCGTACCGCATTATCGCCGGCGTTTGACCGCCCTGGCGCTGGCGGGCGTTGCGGGCTCGCTGCGCTGCGGCGCTTCTTCTTCTTCGATCAGCCTGTCCGCCCAAAGACGCGCTTCTTCAAGGCTCAGTTCATGCCGCAATTTTTCGCCCGCCGGCGACAACACGGCGTAACCGGTCACTTCCGCCGGGTCGAATTGCGCTTCATCGGTGAGGGCGACGATCTGGTAGCGTCCCCTGACGAGTATCGTGTGGCTGTATTCCGTCATGGCCTGGGCCTCCTGGCATCTGCGCCGATCATAGTACGTACTGCCTGCCCAATGAAGTCCCCGCGGCGGCGGCGCAAGCCCGCAGGCGCTCAGGCCGCTGATTGCAGCGACGGTTCGGTTACGGCGATGGCCTGCTCCACCAGCGCCCAGTCGGCGCCATTGCGATGCGCGCCCTCGCTCAGCACCTGGCGGAAGGCGCGGCCGCCGGGCTGTCCGTGGAACAGGCCCAGGAAATGCCGCGTCACGTGCTTCAACGCCAGCCCCTGGCTGAGCTTGCTCTCCACATAGGGACGCAATGCGCGCAGCAACTGTGAACGCGGCAGCACTTCCCTGCCGGACAAGACCGCATCCAGCCGGTGCAGCAGATAGGGGTCGTGATAAGCCGCGCGGCCCAGCATCACGCCGTCGGTATGCTGCAGGTGCGCCAGCGAATCTTCGATGCTGGCGATGCCGCCATTGACCGCGATGGTCAGGTCCGCGCGTTCGCGCTTGATCCGGTAGGCCCAGTCGTAGCGCAGTGGCGGCACTTCGCGATTTTCCTTGGGCGAAAGGCCCTTCAGCCATGCATTGCGCGCATGCACGAAGAAGATCCTGCAACCCGCACTGGCCGCGGTATCGATGAAGCCGGCGAAACGGTCGTAGTCGTTTTCCTCGTCCACGCCCAGACGGCACTTCACGGTCACCGGAATATCCACGGCCGCGACCATCGCAGCGACGCACTCGGCCACCAGCGCGGGCTCCTTCATCAGGCAGGCGCCGAAGCGTCCGGCCTGCACGCGGTCGGAGGGACAGCCGACATTGAGGTTGACCTCATCGAATCCGTGTTCCTGCCCTACCCGCGCGGCGCCAGCCAGCAATGCGGGATCGCTGCCGCCCAATTGCAGGGCGACCGGATTCTCGATCGGATCGCGCGCCAGCAAACGTGCGCGATCGCCCTGCAGCACCGCATTGGCGTGCACCATCTCGGTGTACAGGCGCGCGCCCGGCGCCAACAGCCGGTGGAAGACGCGGCAATGGCTGTCGGTCCAGTCCATCATCGGGGCGACGGACAGGCGCAGGGAATCGGAGGCAGGCAAGGCGTAGGGCATGCGCCATTGTAAAGGGTGGGCCAATCGAGCCCATCCAGCGGCGCATTGGCGAAGCCGTCGCCCTTCCCTGCGGGCTCCGACCTGACGGTCGGGCGCAGGGAAAGGCGACTGCAATCGGAAAAGAAGGGGCTGGGCCGGTACGGGAGTAAAGAGCGGCGCTAGCTGGCCAGCACATCGCTCTTGGCGTGCGCGAACACGACCTGGTTGCCGTCCTGGTCCTGCACGATGGCCACGTCGACCAGATCGGATCTGGATTTCTCGCCGATGCGGATGCCCTTGGATTCCAGGCCGGCGATTTCGCGGTCCAGGTCTTCCACCACCAGGGTCACCGACGACAGGCCCGCACGGCTGCCGTCTTCGAACACCTGCACGCAGCCGCCATTGGGAAGCTGCCATTCGGCCATTTCGTCCATCGGGCGCGAGGCCGGCCCCAGTATCTGCTCGTACCAGACCACTGCGGTATCGATGTCCTTGACTGCGATTCCAGCCAATGCGTTGACGATGGACATGGCGCTCACCTTTCGCGGGGGATAGGCGACTGGATACAGAAGATGCGGTTACTGGGCGGTGAAACCCAAGCGGCGCGCGTGGTCGGCGCGGCCCGTATCGGCCGGCAGGCGGGAACTGACCGTTAAGCGGCCAGCGACAGATCCGGCAATTCAGCCTCTGTGCGCAGCCGGAGCCCGAACTGCCGGGCCAGGTTTTCCAGCAACACCGGCTTCACCGCGTCCATGCCGGATGGTCCGCCCAGGTCGGACAGGGTGGTCACTTCCAGGCCCTGGTAGCCGCAGGGATTGATGCGGTGGAACGGCTCCAGGTCCATGCCGATATTGAAGGCCAGGCCATGGAAGGTGCAGCCACGGCGCACGCGGATGCCCAGCGCGGCGACCTTGGCGCCGGCGACGTAGACGCCGGGCGCGCCTTCCTTGCGCTCGGCGTGGATGTTCCATTCGGCAGCGGTATCGATGATGGACTGTTCGATGCGGTGCACGTACTCGCGCACGCCCACCTTCATGCGTTTCAGGTCGAACAGCGGATAGGCCACGATCTGCCCGGGGCCGTGGTAAGTCACCTGCCCGCCGCGGTCGACATGGATCACCGGGATGTCGCCGGCGGCGAGCACGTGCTCGGGTTTTCCGGCCTGGCCCAGGGTGAACACGGGGTCGTGTTCGACCAGCCAGATTTCGTCTTCGGTGTGCTCGCCGCGCGCATCGGTGAAACGCTGCATGGCGCGCCACACCGGCTCGTAGGCCTGCCGGCCCAGTTCGCGCACGCGGCCGGGCAGCACGCTCAGATCGTCCACTTCACTTCCGGATGCGCGCGCAGGGCATGGTGGGCGGCGTCGTACTGGGCGCGGTCGTCGGCGCGGAAGCCGATGCGCACCGAGACGTACTTGCCGCTGGAGGAATGCTTCCAGCTGATGCTTTCTTCCAGCACTTCGATGCCGGCGGCCACCAGCAGGCGCGGCAGTTCGGTTTCCAGGCCGCTGTCGGCCGAGCCCATGGCGCTGAGCTCGAAGGTGCCGGGGAACTGGAAGCCGTGGTCGGGGTTGTCGGATTTGATTTCCATGCGGGGATTATTGTGCCGTTTGGGGCCAAACCCAAGCATTGCCGTCACCAAGTGGCGTGGGAGCGGCGTCCCGCCGCGAGCTCTTTGCTGGGTTCTGCATCAAGGCTGCAAATCCAGATCAAGAGCA
>DASVNG010000044.1:0-28544 GCA_036383995.1 Pseudoxanthomonas sp. | reverse complement strand
CCCCATGGGGGACGCCGCTCCTGCGCGCTTTTGGATATCCGCTGGTTTTGCGGCGGAGGGAAGGAAATCAGTCCGGCAGATTTTCCAATACGTGTTCGGCGGAAGACACTTTGAACTCGCCGGGCGACTCGACCCAAAGCTGCTTGACCACGCCGTCTTCGGCGTACAGCGCGTAACGTTTCGAACGCACGCCCATGCCGTAGCCGCTGGCGTCCATTTCCAAACCCAGCGCGCGGGTGAAATCGGCATTGCCGTCGGCCAGCATCTGCAACCCTTCGGGCACTTCCTGCGATTTTCCCCAAGCCTGCATCACGAAGGGATCGTTGACCGATACGCAGTACACGTCGATGCCGCGTTTGCGGAATTCGTCGAAGTGCGCGATGAAGCCGGGCAAGTGGCGTTCGGAACAGGTGGGGGTGAAGGCGCCGGGCACGGCGAACAGCACCGCGTTGTGGCCTTGGAACAAGGTCGGTGTGTCCACCGTTTCCACCCCTTCGCGAATGCGTTTGAGGGTGATTTCGGGGATTGCATCGCCGGTCTGGATGGTCATGGAGGCTCCTTGAGAATGAACGAAGGGTAGGTGCTGGAATGGTAAGGCCGCGTCAAAGGTACTTGAAACCGCCCGCTTTACTCCTATTTCCTGGCTATGGCGGCCGAGTGCCGCTCCCTATCGGAAACAGAATTCAGGAGTCACACCATGCATGCCGTTCGTTATCGCCATTGGCCGCGCCAGATCGCGCGCCAGCAGCAGATCAACCAGTTGTTCGAGCACTTCTTCGACAAGGCTGCCGCCAACGCTCCCGCAGAAGCCCAATGGGTGCCGCGCGTGGACGTGCGCGAGGAAGCCAACCGTTTCGTGATCCTGGCCGACCTGCCGGGCATCGCCGCCGATGCGATCGAGATCCAGATGGACAAGGGCGTGTTGAGCATCAAGGGCGAGCGCGCCAATCCGGCGGTCGCCGAAGGCGAGAAATACTCGCGTACCGAGCGCCGCCAGGGTGCGTTCCACCGCGAGTTCGCCTTGCCCGATAGTGCCGACGCCGAAGGCATCGTCGCCAGCGGCAGCAACGGCGTGCTGGAGATCAGCATTCCCAAGAAGGCCCAGTCCGCTCCGCGCCGCATCCAGGTCGGAGAACCCACGGTGCAGTAAGAGCAGTGCGGGGCACCGGTCGCAGCAGCGCCGCCCGTGCCCCACAGTTAAGTAGAATCGGCTCGCAGTCGCAGGATTGCGGGCCGATTGTTCATGAGGTAAACGATGCAGTTCAAGGATTACTACCAGGTGCTCGGGGTCGAGCCGACCGCGGGCGATGCCGAGATCAAGACCGCCTACCGGCGGTTGGCGCGCAAGTACCATCCCGACGTCAGCAAGGAAGCGGGAGCCGAAGAGAAGTTCAAGGGCGTCAACGAAGCCTATGAGGCGTTGCGCGATCCGCAGAAGCGACAAGCCTACGACCAGCTGCGTGCGCAGGGTTACCGGCCCGGCGAGGAGTTCCGTCCGCCACCCGATTTCGGGCGCGGCGGCGCCGGCGGTCCGGGCTTCGATTTCGAGGAGGTGTTCGGCAGCGATGGCTCCAGCGGCGGCTTCAGCGATTTCTTCGAAGGCCTGTTCGGCCGCCGTGCGCACCCGGGCGCCAGTGCGCGCGGGCCGCGCCCTCCCAGCGATACGCGCGCCAAGGTATCGGTGCCGCTGCAAGCGGTCTACGACGGCGGCAGCGTGCGCCTGGGGCTCAACGGCAAGCAGCTGGACGTGCGGGTGCCCAAGGGTGTGCGCCCCGGGCAGGTGATCCGCCTGGCCGGGCAGGGCGACGGCGGCGGCAACCTGCTGTTGGAAATCGAGTACGCCGCGCATCCGCAGTTCGAGGTGGATGGGCGCAACATCATCTATGCGCTGCCGGTGGCTCCCTGGCAGGCCGCACTCGGCGCCACGGTCAGCGTGCCCACCCTGGGCGGTGCGGTGGAGCTGAAGATTCCCGCCGATTCCGAAGCCGGACGCAAGCTGCGGCTGCGCGGGCGCGGATTGCCGGGCACGCCCACGGGCGACCAGATCGTGGAACTGGAGATCACTGCACCGCGCGCGGTGAACGAACGCCAGCGCACCGTCTACCGGATGCTGGCCAATGCGTTCGAGGAAAAAGAAAACGGCGGGTAAAACCCGCCGTTTTCGTAGCTATCTGGATCGTTTGCGTCAGGCCGCGGTGGACGGCGGCATTTCGCTGGTGCTGAAGATGCGTTCGATCACTTCGGCCAGTTCGTCTTCCGAGAACGGCTTGGTCAGATAGGCCTTGGCGCCCTGGCGCAGGCCCCACATGCGGTCGGTGTCCTGGTCCTTGGTGGTGACCAGGATGACCGGGATGTGCCGGGTGGTGGCTTCGCGGCTCAAGGTGCGCGTGGCCTGGAACCCGTTGAGGTTCGGCATGACCACGTCCATCAGCACCATGTCCGGAAGTTCGCGCTTGGCGACTTCGACGCCTGCGGCGCCGTCTTCGGCGGTGAGTGATTCGTGGCCAAGTTTTTCGACGATCCGCTGGATGCCCAGCAGCTGGGAAGGCGAATCGTCGACGATCAGAATGCGCGCCATGCTTTACCCCAAGTAATCCCCAGCGGCGATTGTAGTGTGACTTTGTGTCAACGGAAAATGGGGGGAGCCGCCGGGCCGGCCTGACCGGGTTCGCATTTAGCCGGTTTTGACCAGGGTGCGACCGAACGATTGGCCCAAAAGCATGCCGTTGAACACCTCAGGAAGGCCGTTCAGCGTCGTTTCCCGCTTGCAGATGGCCTCCAGACGCTTCGGTTTCCAGTCGTCGGCCAGATGCCGCCAGATATCGTCGCGTATGCCGCGGGCGGTTCCGGCCGAGGCCACGCCCAGCAAAGAGACGCCGCGGATGATGAAAGGCATGACCGTGGTGGGCAGTTCATGGCTGGCGACCAGGCCTGCGGAAGCCACGTTGCCGTAAGGGGCCGTCTGCGCCAGCAGGCTGGTCAGCATGCCGCCGCCCACGTTGTCCAGGCCGCCGCCGAAGCGCACCGATTCCATCGGACGGGTCGTGGCCAGCGCATCGCGCGCCAGCACCTGCGAGGCGCCCAGCGACTTCAGATACTCCGCCTGGTCGGTCTTGCCGCTGATGGCGTGCACCTCGAAACCGGCGCTGGTGAAGATGTCCACCGCCAGCGAACCCACGCCGCCGGTGGCGCCAGTCACTGCAAGGGGGCCAAGATCGGGCGTCTGCCGGTTCTCACGCATCCGGTAGAGGGCAAGGGCGGCGGTGAAGCCGGCGGTGCCCAGGATCATGCTCTCGCGCAGGCTCAGGCCGGCGGGCAACGGGATCACCCATTTGGCCTCCAGCCGCGCATACGCCGCATAACCGCCGTCGCGGGTTTCGCTCAAGCCCGAACCGGTAACCAGCACCGCGTCGCCTTCCTTGAAAGCAGGGTCGCTGCTTGCCACCACATGGCCGGCGACATCGATGCCGCCCACCAGAGGGAACTTGCGCAGGATCTTGCCCTGGCCGGTGCCGGCGAGCGCGTCCTTGAAATTGACCGAGGAGTATTCGGTCTTGATCACCACCTCGCCGGGGTTGAGTTCATCCAGTGAAATGGGCTCGATGCCGGCGCGGTAGCCTGCGTCGTCGCTGTGGATGCGGAAGGCCGGGAACTGATTGGGGATGGTCATGACAATGAATTCCTCTGGTCGTCATCCCAGTGAACGCTGGGATTCATTTTTGATCTTGCTCTAGTGTCGAGTCAGAGTATTCCGGAATAAAGATCCAACCACTCCGGATTCGATTTCTCCACCAATTCGATCTTCCAAAGACGCTTCCAGGTCTTGATCGCCTTCTCGCGCAGGATTGCAGATTCCATGGTCCCGTGCACCTCGTACCAGACCAAAGTATGTATCCGGTACTTCTTGCTGAACCCGTCCACTTGATCGTTCTTGTGCTGCCAGGTGCGGGCGGGGAGGTTGGAGGTGACGCCGACGTACAGAGTGCCGCGTGGTGCACTGGCAAGAATGTAGACGCAGGGAATGCGTTCTCTTTGCATTTGGCTGTCCTTAGCCTGTACTCAATCGAAAAAATGAATCGTCATTCCAGCGAAAGCTGGAATCCATTTTGATCTTCGCGGGAGTCTTAGTCACCCGTGTGGCTCGAGCGAATGAATGTGAACCGCCAAGAGCAAAGTCAAAAATGGATCCCAGCTTTCGCTGGGATGACGTCGGAGAGTGCGTCGGGCGAAGTCAGACGCAGCGTCCGGCCGCGTCTCCTCACCGCAACGCAGCCCGCCTCTTCTCATCGATCCACTTCGAAGCCTGCGCCGGCTGGTAGTCGCGCATCCACTGCAGCATCGCGCCGATGTCTTCGCCATGCCACAGGTCATGGCGCTGGTCGGCGTGCAGGAAGCGTTCCTCCACCATCCGATCGATCATGCCGATCAGCGGTGCGTAGAAGCCGTCCACGTCCAGGAAGGCGCAGGGCTTGTTGCCGATGCCCAGCTGGCGCCAGGTCAGCATCTCGAAGATCTCTTCCATGGTGCCGAAGCCGCCGGGCAGGGTGACGAAGCCGTCGGCCAGGTCGAACATTCGCGCCTTGCGTTCGTGCATGGAGCCGACGATCTCCAGCTCGGTCAAGCCGCGGTGCGCCACTTCCCAGTCCGCCAGCTGCTTGGGAATCACGCCGGTCACGTGTCCGCCGGCTTCCAGCACCGCATTGGCGACCACGCCCATCAGGCCGACGTTGCCGCCGCCGTAGATCAGCCGCAACCCATCCTTGGCGATGCGGTCGCCCAAAGCGGCGGCGCGTTCGGTGTAGGCCGGCTTGCTGCCGGAGTTTGAACCGCAATAGACGCAGATCGATTTCATCGCTGGCACTTCCTTATCGTGTTGCCGAAAACGGAAAAAGGGTGAACGTGCGCGGCACGGTTCACCCCTTCGCCTTGCCCGCCGGAGGCGGACCGTTGTGGATCAATTGACTTTGTGGATCGAGCGCTTGGCCACCGACATCGCCGCATCGTGCACCGCTTCGGAAAGCGTCGGATGCGCGTGGCAGATACGCGCCAGATCGTCGGCCGAACCGCTGAATTCCATCGCCAGCACGCCTTCG
This sequence comes from Pseudoxanthomonas sp., assembly GCA_036383995.1. GTDB lineage: Bacteria > Pseudomonadota > Gammaproteobacteria > Xanthomonadales > Xanthomonadaceae > Pseudoxanthomonas_A. The sequence goes on along the minus strand of DASVNG010000044.1, from coordinate 23,451 downwards.
TGCACCAGTTCGGAAACGCCCACGCCGACCAAGTGCATGCCCAGAATGCGGTCGGTCTCTTCGTGTGCGATGACTTTGACGAAGCCCGCGGGCTCGCCCATCGCCACCGCGCGACCGAGCGCGGCGAACGGGAAGCTGCCGGTCTTGTACGGAATGCCTTCGGCCTTGAGCTGCTGCTCGGTCTTGCCGACCCAGGCGATTTCCGGCTCGGTGTAGATCACCCACGGAACGGTATCCAGATTGACGTGGCCGGGCAGGCCGGCGATCAGTTCGGCCACCGCGATGCCTTCCTCGAAGCCCTTGTGCGCCAGCATCGGGCCGCGCACGCAGTCGCCGACCGCCCACACGCCGTCGACGCCGGTGTGGCAATGCTCGTCCACTTCCACCTGGCCGCGCTCGTTGAGCTTCACCCCGGTGCCTTCGGCCAGCAGGCCCTTGGATGCGGCCTTGCGGCCGACCGCCACCAACAGGCGGTCGACGACGAGGGTTTTCTCGCCTTCCGCGTCGGTGTAAGTGACGTGGACTTCCTTCTTCTTCACTTCGGTCTTGCTGACCTTGGCGCCGAGGCGGATATCCAGGCCCTGTTTCTTGAACTCCTTGGCAGCCGTCTTCGAAACTTCGGCATCGGCGGCGGGCAGGAAATCGGGCAGCGCCTCCAGGATGGTGACTTCGGCGCCCAGGCGCTTCCAGACACTGCCCAGCTCCAGGCCGATCACGCCGGCGCCTATCACCGCCAGGCGCTTGGGCACGCTGGTGAAATCCAGCGCGCCTACGTTATCGACGATGTATTCGTTGTCGAACTTGGCGAACGGCAGTTCGATGGAATCGGAGCCGGCGGCGATGATGACGTTGGTGCCTTTCAGCTCCACTTCGGTGCCGTCGTGCTGCTTGACCTTGACGATGTTGCCGGGCTGCAGCTGGCCGAAGCCGTAGTACGGCGTGATCTTGTTGGCCTTGAACAGCAGCGCGATGCCGCCGGTGAACTGCTTCACGATCTTGTCCTTGCGGCCGATCATGGTGCCCACGTCGATCTTGGCGTCCTTGGTGGTGATGCCGTGGTCGCCGAACAGGTGCTGCAGGTTCCAGAACTGGCGCGAGGAATCCAGCAGCGCCTTGGACGGAATGCAGCCCACGCGCAGGCAGGTGCCGCCGAGGGCGGGCTTGCCGTCCTTGCCGATGGCCGCGTCGATGCAGGCGGTCTTCAGGCCGAGCTGCGCGGCGCGGATGGCGGCGTGATAGCCGGCGGGGCCGGAGCCGATGACGACGACGTCGAATTGTTCTGCCATGTTCGGATTTTCCTTTGCCTTTCCCTTCTCCCTTTGGGAGAAGGTGCCCGTAGGGCGGATGAGGGTACGGCGGAGTAGAAGTGGTGGCGCTGAAAGGGGACTAAAAGAGCCGATTACTATCTTCTGGGTTCACCGGAAGTGCTTCGTCGTACCCTCACCCCAACCCCTCTCCCGCAGGAGAGGGGCTCAGGAGCATCACATCCCAAGCAGCATGCGGCTTGGGTTTTCCAACTGGTTCTTGATGTCGACCAGGAACAGCACCGCGTCCTTGCCGTCGATGATGCGGTGGTCGTAGGACAGAGCGATGTACATCATCGGCGCGGCGATGACGACGCCGTTCTCGACGATGGCACGTTCCTTGATCGCGTGCATGCCCAGGATGGCGCTCTGCGGCGGATTGACGATGGGCGTGGACATCAACGAACCGAAGGTGCCGCCGTTGGTGATGGTGAAGGTGCCGCCCTGCAGGTCCTCCAGCGCCAGCTTGCCGTCGCGCGCCTTCTTGGCGTACTCGCCGATGCCCTTTTCGATATCGGCGAAGCTCTGGCGCTCGACATTGCGCAGCACCGGCGTGACCAGGCCTTTGTCGGTGGAAACGGCGATGGAGATGTCGGCGTAGCCGTGATAGATGATGTCGTTGCCGTCCACCGAGGCGTTCACCACCGGGTGGCGCTGCAGCGCGTTGGCGGCGGCCTTGGCGAAGAAGCTCATGAAGCCCAGCTTGACGCCGTTGGCCTTCTCGAACGATTCGCCCAGTTCCTTGCGCATGGCCATGACCTTGCCCAGGTTCACTTCGTTGAACGAGGTGAGCATGGCGATGGAGTTCTTGGACTGCATCAGGCGCTCGGCGATGCGGGTGCGGATGCGGGTCATCGGCACGCGTTCTTCCGGGCGGGCGCCGCCGGACACGCCGGCGGTCTTGCCGCTGGCGTAGTTGATCAGGTCTTCCTTGGTCACCGCGCCCTTGCGGCCGGTGCCTTCGACGTCGGCCGGGTTGATGCCTTCGCTGACCGCGGTGAAGCGCGCGCCTGGCGGCAGGCCGTCGGTGGAAGCGACCGGCGCCGACTTGGTGGAAGCGGGCGCGGCCTTGGCGGCTTCGGCCTTGGGCTGCACTTCCTGCGCGCCGGCGGCCGGAGCGGCTTCGGCCTTCTTCTCGGCGGTCGGGGCCGGGGCGGCCGCGCCTTCCTCGATGATCGCCAGCAGCTGCTGGCTGGTCACCGTGGCGCCTTCGGCGAACTTGATTTCCTTCAGCACGCCGTCGACCGGCGAGGGCACTTCCAACACGACCTTGTCGGTCTCCAGGTCCACCAGGTTCTCATCGCGCTTTACCGCGTCGCCGGCTTTCTTGTGCCAGGTGGCGATGGTGGCATCGGAAACGGATTCGGGAAGAACCGGGACTTTTACTTCGGTGGCCATGTTGGAAAGGCTTCCTGTTTGGATGGTGTATTCGGGTGGAATTATTCGGCGACGACGACGTTGCCGAACTCGTTGACCAGCGCGTCGGCGACCAGCTTCAGCTGCTCTTCGACGTGCTGGGCGAAGTGGCCGGCCGCCGGCGAGGGCGAACGCGGACGGCCTGCGTAATACAGTTCCTGCTTGTCGCCGGTGCAGGCCTTCAGATGGTGGCGGATCTGGTACCACGCGCCCTGGTTCTGCGGTTCTTCCTGGCACCACACCACTTCCTTGGCGGCGGAGTAGCGCTTGAGCTCGGCGGCCAGCAGTTCGCGCGGGAACGGGTACAGCTGTTCGATACGGACCAGCGCGACATTGTCCTGACCGCGCTTCTGCTGGTCTTCCAGCAGGTCGTAATAGACCTTGCCCGAGCACAGCACCACGCGCTTGACCTTCTTCGGATCGGCGCTGGCGTCCGGAATCAGGTGCTGGAACTCGCCGTTGGCCAGTTCGTCCAGCGAAGACACCGCCAGCTTGTGGCGCAGCAGCGACTTGGGCGTCATCACGATCAGCGGCTTGCGCGTGGTCATGCGCAACTGGCGGCGGATCATGTGGAAGCACTGGGCCGGCGTGGTGGGCACGCAGACCAGCATGTTCTCCAGCGCGCACAGCTGCAGGAAGCGCTCAAGGCGCGCCGAGCTGTGTTCCGGGCCCTGGCCTTCGTAGCCGTGCGGCAGCAGCAGGGTCAGGCCGCTGATGCGGCTCCACTTGGCTTCGCCGGCGGCGATGAACTGGTCGATCACCACCTGCGCGCCGTTGGCGAAGTCGCCGAACTGGCCTTCCCAGATGTCCAGCGTATTGGGATCGGTGGTGGAGTAGCCGTACTCGAACGCCATCACCGCTTCCTCGCTGAGCAGCGAGTCGATGATGGTGGCGTCTTCCGGGTTGTCGACCAACTGGCGCAACGGCAGGTAATAGCTGTCGGTCTTCTGGTCGTGCAGGATGGCGTGGCGATGGAAGAAGGTGCCGCGGCCCGCGTCCTGGCCGACCAGGCGCAGGCGGTGGCCTTCCGAAAGCAGGGTGGCGTAGGCCAGGTTCTCGGCGAAGCCCCAGTCGCCGGGCAGCTCGCCCTTGCTCATCTTCACGCGGTCTTCGTAGATCTTGGCCACGCGCGGATGCAGGGTCACGCCCGCGGGAATGGTATTGACGATCTTGGCCAGCGAATCCAGCGTCTTGCGCTTGACCTTGGTGTCGACCGGATCGGTGATCTTGCCGGACAGGTATTTGGACCAGTCGATCGCCAACTCGTCGGGCTTGGCCTTGGCCAGCTCGGTGGTGACTTCGCCGGAATCGAGCTTGTTGCGGTAGCTGTCGACCAGCGCCTGCGCCTCGCCCGGGCGGATCACGCCTTTTTCTTCCAACTGCGCGGCGTAGAGTTCGCGCGTGGTCTTATGGGCGCGGATCACCTGGTACATCAGCGGCTGGGTCGCCGCGGGCTCGTCGGCCTCGTTGTGGCCCCAGCGGCGGTAGCAGACCAGATCGATGACCACGTCCTTCTTGAAAGCCTGGCGGAATTCGTAGGCCAGGTTGGCGCAGAACACCACCGCTTCAGGATCGTCGCCGTTCACATGCAGCACCGGCGCGCCGACCATCTTGGCCACGTCCGTGCAGTACAGGGTGGAACGGGCGTCGTCGCGCGCGCTGGTGGTGAAGCCGATCTGGTTGTTGATGACGATATGCAAAGTGCCGCCGACCGCGAAACCGCGCGCCTGCGACATCTGGAACAGTTCCATCACCACGCCCTGGCCGGCGAAGGCGGCGTCGCCATGGATGATCACCGGCAGGACGGCCTTGCGCTCGTTGTCGCCGCGGCGTTCCTGGCGCGAACGCACGCTGCCGGCGACCACCGGGTCGACGATTTCAAGGTGGGAAGGATTGAAGGCCAGCGCCAGGTGCACCGGATTGCCCGGGGTGGCGATGTCGGCGCTGAAACCCATGTGGTACTTCACGTCGCCGGTGTGGGCGCGGTCGTCTTCGGCGTGTTCGAACTTGCCTTCGAACTCGTCGAACAGCTTGCGCGGCGACTTGCCCAGGGTGTTGACCAACACGTTGAGGCGGCCGCGGTGGGCCATGCCCAGAACGATGTCCTTGACTCCGTCGGTGCCGGCGCGGCGGATGGTCAGATCGAGCAGCGGGATCAGCGCATCGCCACCTTCCAGGGAGAAGCGTTTCTGGCCGACGTACTTGGTGTGCAGGTAGCGCTCAAGGCCTTCGGCCGCGGTGACGCGTTCCAGGGTCCTGCGCTGGGCTTCGGCATCCAGCCCGTAATTGCCGCCGGCCGCTTCCAGGCGCTGATACAGCCACTGGCGCTGTTCGACGTCGGTGATGTACATGAACTCGGTGCCGATGGAGCCAGCGTAGGTGGCCTTGAGCCGCGCCAGCAGGTCGCGCAGTTTCATGCGCGGCTGGCCGGCCACGCCGCCGGTGCTGAATTCGGCATCCAGGTCGCGGTCGGACAGGTTGTGGAACGCAAGCTCCAGGTCCGGGGAATCCTGGCGCGGGGTCAGGCCCAGCGGATCGAGATTGGCAGCCAGGTGGCCGCGCGAACGGTAGGAGGTGATCAGCCGACCGACGTTGCGCTCGCGTTCGTCCCCGGCGCTGCCGGCGGCAGGGGCGCTGGCGTAGCCGTTGTTGGCCGCATGGCGGGCGGCTTCGGTGATCTGGGCGATGACCGCCGAGTGGGGTATGTCGCCGGCTTCGCGGCCCTTGAAGCCGTCGAAATAGGCCTTCCATTTGGGGCCCACGCTATCGGGAGAGACCAGGTATTGCTCGTACAGGTCTTCGATGAAGGAGGCGTTGCCGCCGCCGAGTTGCGAGGATTGCGCAAACTGCTTCAGAAGGTTGTCCACGATGGCGTAGGTTGGCTTTGTCGGAGGGCCGATGTCTGGCTTGGGGGGTTCCGGCGGGTACGGGTGGGGCCCCGCTCGGGCGAGATGAATACGCGGAAATTATACGCGCATGGTGAATGGGGCGGGCATCCACATTGGACTAATGGTGAAGGAAAGAGGCCGGCCCGGCAGGCTCCGCTGTCATGGAACTGTCGTGCACGCGGCCTTCACCGGGGCTGCCGCTCAGATCCCCAATGCCCGGTACTCGGTGCAGGGCCGTGAACGCTCCCAGAACCGGGCGAACTCCTCATGCAATTGCCGGGCGCGGCCTGCGCCGTCCAGGTCGGCCTCGCCGTCGAAGCGGTGGCCCAGAGTGCGGAAGTAATAGCCGCTCACGTCGTTGCTGACGAACGCCGACGCGTAGGCTTTGTCCACGGGCTCACGGATTTCGCGGAATGCGAACACACTGGGCAGGCGTTGGGCCAGGGTCAGCAGCGGTGCGAGAGTGCGCTGCGGAGTAGCGGCATCCTGCAGCAGGATCTGTATTTCGCCGCCACGGGTACCGGTGGCGAAGCGGCGCAGCGCATCCAGCGCCGGCGGACTGTCCAGCAAGCCTGGGTCCAGCTCGCGGCTGTAGATGCGCAGGCAGCGGCGGGCCTGCGCAGTCACGGCGGTCAGCGCAGCGATGGCGCCGGCGGCGTTCTCCACAGCGGTGGGCCCTTGCAAGACCCGGCGCATGGCCTGGTGCTCGATGCCTGCTTCCCAGAAGCGTTCGCCATAGGGAACGAATCCCTGGCGCGCATAGAAGGCTTCGGCCGATACCTGCGCATTCAACGACACCACCGGCCAGCCCTGGTGGCGGGCCTCGGCCAGCAAAGCGGCCAGCATCGCATCGCCTACACCCTGGCCGCGCCAGTCGGCCAGCACCGCCATGCGGCCGATCTTGCGCTCCGGCGTCAGTCGTCCGGTGCCGATGGGCTTGCCGTCGCGGTCGCGGGCGATCACATGCCGGCAGAGCGGGTCCAGCGCATCCCATTCCTCTTCGATCGGCACCTGCTGCTCCCGCACGAACACCGTTTCGCGCACCGCGCGCAGTTCGGCCAGCCCGGTTGCGTAGTCGATGGGTTCCACACGGAAGGCGCGCGCGTCCATCAGTCGTCCTCGTCCACCAGCAGTTGATAGTGGCCCTGGGAGTGGAGATCCATGGCCACGTCGCGGCCGGCTTCCGATAGCTCCGCATAGGCCTCGCCGTCCAGTGTCTCGGCGGCGGCCAGACGCTGCGCATCTTTCACCGGCAGGCTGAACTCCAGGCCGCTGCAGAACAGGGTGGCCAGGCGACCGCTGCGGCGCCAGGCCAGGCGCGAGAACGGGTGGCGTTGCAGCACCGCGCCCTGCTGCAGGTCCCATTCGATTTCGATGCGCGAGCGCCGATCGCCGCCGGCCACCACTTCGCCGCCGGCGCGGTAGGTGGTGATGAAGCGCCCGAACCAGTCGCCCAGCTTGTCCGGATCGTTGAGCCGTAGCGTGTTCAGCGCCTCGACCGCGCGGACCATCGCCGCGGCGTCGATCTCGTTCGGGTCCTTGGGCGGTACCAGGTCGGGGTCGTGGTAGCGCAACGACTCGTCCGCGTCGGCGATCAGATTGTCCAGGTAGTCGCTGACCAGTTCGGCCGAAGACGGCGCGCGCATGCCGATGGAGAAAGTCAGGCACGGATTCACCGCCACGCCGTGGTGCGGCACCCCCGGCGGCAGGTACAGCATGTCGCCCGGGTCCAACACCCAGTCGTGGGTCGCGGTGAATTCGCGCAACAGCTTGAGTTCCACATCGTCGCGGAACTGGGTCGGGGGATTCCTGCCGGCATCGATCTGCCAGCGGCGCTGGCCCTGGCCCTGCAGCAGGAACACATCGTACTGGTCCACGTGCGCGCCCACCGAACCGCCGGTGGCGGCGAAGCTGACCATCACGTCGTCGATGCGCCAGCGCGGCAGAAACTCGAAGTGCTGCAGCAGCTGGCGCACGTCCACGTCCCACTTGTCCACGTCCTGCACCAGCAGGGTCCAGTCGTGGTCGGGCATGCCGGGGAATTCTTCTTCGGTGAAGGGGCCGGTGCGCAACTTCCAGGCATCGGCCGCACGGTCGTGGACGACGATGCGTGACAGGGCCAGTTCTTCGCAGGCCAGACCGGCCAGATCCTCAGGTTGCAGCGGCGAAACGAAATCCGGGAATGCCTTGCGGATCAGCAGCGGCTTCTTCTGCCAGTAGTCCTGCAGGAATTTCGCCGGCGGCATGCCCAGCGGGTGCTTGGCGGTGGCTTGTACTTCGATCATGGTTTGGCCTTGGATGCGGCCTCGTCGGCCAGGCGCTTGTCCAGCCGCTCGGTTCCGCCCTTGGCATAGGCGCGGCACGCGCCCTTGTCGACCAGCGGTTCGCTGGCGCCGGGCCCGATTCGCGCCCACAGATGGCTGGCGGACGGATGCGGGGTGATCAGGATGTCGCAATCCAGCGCGGCAATTCGGGCCAGTGTTTCGCGGAAGCGCTTCACCACGCCAGGATGGGCGGCCTCATCGCTGTAGCGGTACACATCGTCGGAAATGGCGCTGACGCTGTCGGCATAGACCAGCTGCCGGCAGGCCTCTCCTTCGCACGAACGCCAGGTCCAGCTGGTGCCGCCAGGAGCGTGGCCGGGGCTCGGGACGGCCTGCAGGCTGAGCGCGCCCGCGTTGACCCTTTCGTTGTCGGCGATCCTCTTCACCTTTGCGACTGCGGGGAACGATTCGAGCACCAACAGCTGCGCATCGCTGCGGTCGCTGGCGCCGCGCTCCAAGGTCGGTACGGCTGCAGCGCGGGCCAGCACGGTCGCGCCGGTCGCCGCCTGTATGGCCGCCAGTCCGCCAACGTGATCGAAATGCTCGTGCGAGAACACGATGGCTTTCACGTCTTTGGGGTCGAAACCGAGCGCGCGGATGTTGGCGACGATGCGCTCGCCGCTCTTGGGCGTCGCTCCGTCGATCAGTATGTGTCCTTCCGGCGAGGTGATCAGCAGCGCGCTGATGCCGCAGGTGCCGACGTACCAGGTGTTGCCGTAGACCCGCAGCGGCGTGGTGGGATCGTCCCAGCCCGCGTCGTCGGCGCAGACCGGGCTGCCCAGCGATGCGTCGGCCGCATTCGCATGTGCGGCAGGAACCAGCGCCGCGATGGTCGCCAGAAATAAAGAAAGCAGGGAAGCGCGTGCGTACAAGGGTTTTTCCTTCAGGAGATGAGTTCGTCGTAACCGCGGCCCAGGAACTGCAGCAGGCACCAGCCATGGCCGAAAGGATCGGCCAGCTGGACGATACGCCCCCAGTCGGCTTCACGAATTAATCCTTCCTGGATGGCGCCCGCGGCAAGCGCGCGTTCCAGCGCCGGTTCCAGTTCGTCGACCACCACATCCACGTGCATCGGCATCCAGTGCCGCCGGTAGTCGCGGGCATCGCTTGCCGCACCGATGCTGCCGGGCGCTTTCTGCAGAAGATAAAGCGGTGCAGTGCCGCCGAGCATTTCCAGCACTTCGCTGCCGAGGCGGCGGCCAGCGCGCAGACCGAATGCCTGGCTATAGAAAGTTTCGGCAGCGGCGAGGTCGGGGACGTCGATGTTGATGAGTTGCTTCATCGCATTATCACCTGGGGGAGCGAAGGCCAAGCTGATGGAGTGCGTGTCTGTCAGTTTTCCCTGTCGTCATCCCAGCGAAAGCTGGGATCCATCTTGATCTTTGCCCGACACCTGCGCGTTCCTGCCAACACGCGAAAGTCAAAATGGATCCCAGCTTTCGCTGGGATGACGTCGCTTATATTTTCTTTGCCAGGGAGTCGGCAAGACCGGTGTAACTTCCCGGCGTCAATTCCAGCAGGCGCTGCTTCGCATCGGCCGGCAACTCCAGCGCCGCGATGAACTCCCGCATCGACTGCTCGGTGATGCCTTGTCCACGGGTCAACGCTTTCAATTGCTCGTAAGGATTGGGCAGTCCATGCCGGCGCATCACTGTCTGCACCGCCTCAGCCAGCACTTCCCATGCGCCGTCCAGGTCGGCATCCAGGCGCTCGGGCGCCACGGTCAGTTTGCCCAGGCCTTTGCCTAGCGAATCCAGCGCCACCAGCGTATGGCCGAAGGCCGTGCCTAGCGCGCGCAGCACGGTGGAGTCGGTGAGGTCGCGCTGCCAGCGGCTGATCGGCAACTTGGCGCTGAAGTGCTCGAACAGCGCATTGGCCAGGCCCAGATTGCCTTCCGCATTCTCGAAGTCGATCGGGTTGACCTTGTGCGGCATGGTGCTGGAACCGACTTCGCCTTCCTTCAGCGTCTGCTTGAAATAGCCCAGCGAGATATAGCCCCAGATGTCGCGGGCCAGGTCGATCAGGATGATGTTGGCGCGGCGGGTGGCGTCGCCGATTTCGGCCACGTTGTCGTGCGGCTCGATCTGCGTGGTGTAAGGATTGAACACGATGCCCAGGCCGCGGATGAAGGCTTCGGCGAAGGCCGGCCAGTCCACGTCGGGGTAGGAGACGACATGCGCGTTGTAGTTGCCCACTGCGCCGTTGATCTTGCCGGTCAGCTCGACCGCGGCGATCTGGCTGCGCTGGCGCTGCAGGCGCGCCACCACGTTGGCGATTTCCTTGCCCAGCGTGGTCGGCGAGGCGGTCTGCCCGTGCGTGCGCGACAGCATCGGTTGCGCGGCCTGCGCGTGGGCCAGATTGCGCAGGGTGCCGATCACCGCATCCAGCGCCGGCAACAGGACTTCGCTGCGTGCCTGTTCCAGCATCAGCGCATAGCTGAGATTGTTGATGTCCTCGCTGGTGCAGGCGAAATGCACGAACTCCAGCGCCGGGCCCAGCTCGGCGTCGGACTTCAATTTTTCCTTGATGAAATACTCGACCGCCTTGACGTCGTGGTTGGTGGTGCGTTCGATTTCCTTGACCCGTGCCGCATCGGCGACGGAGAAGCCGGAGGCCAGCGCGCGCAGGCGCTGTCGGGCGGCATCGCTGAAGTCGGCCAGTTCGGCGATGCCCGGTTCGGCCGCCAGGGCCAGCAACCATTCCACTTCGACCTTCACCCGCGCCTTGATCAGCCCGTATTCGGAGAAGATGGGGCGCAAGGCGTCGACCTTGCCGGCATAGCGGCCATCGAGCGGGGACAGGGCGAGCAGGGCGGAATCGGACATGGAGGCGGGGCTGGACAGTAGGGACGACATTCTAAACGTTACGCGCGTATCCTTCAGAAAACCGACCTCGTCATTCCCGCGAAGGCGGGAACCCAGCGACTTTCAGACGGATAGCGATATCTCCAAGCAAAGACACTGGGTTCCCGCCTTCGCGGGAATGACGGTTGAGAAATTTCTGGCAACGGAGACCGCCATGAGCGATTCCTTCCGCATCGAACACGACAGCATGGGCGAACTGAAGGTCCCTGCCGAAGCCTTGTGGGGCGCGCAGACCCAGCGCGCCTTGAACAACTTCCCGATTTCCGGCCAGCCCATGCCGCGCGGCTTCATCCGTGCCTTGGGGCTGATCAAGGCCGCCGCCGCCGAGGTCAATGTCGGCCTGGGCCTGCTGCCCAAGGGCGTGGCCAAGTCCATCCGCACCGCGTCGCTACAGGTGGCCGCGGGCGAATACGACGCGCACTTTCCCATCGACATCTACCAGACCGGTTCGGGCACCTCGTCGAACATGAATGCCAACGAGGTCATCGCCAAACTGGCCGCTGCCGGCGGCAAGGCCAAGGTGCACGCCAACGACCATGTCAACCTGGGCCAGAGTTCGAACGATGTGATTCCCACCGCGATCCGCGTCTCGGCGCAGCTGGCGGTGGTGGAGCACCTGCTGCCCGCCCTGAAGCACCTGCGCCAGACCATCGACCGGCGCGGCAAGTCGCTGGCCAAAGTGGTGAAGACCGGCCGCACCCATCTGATGGACGCCATGCCGCTGACTTTCCAGCAGGAGTTCTCGGCCTGGTCGGCGCAGCTCCAATCGGCCGAAGAGCGATTGCAGGACAGCCTCAAGCGTCTGCGCCGGCTGCCGCTGGGCGGCACCGCTATCGGCACTGGCATCAATGCCGATCCGCGCTTCGGCGCGCGCGTCGCCCGTGCGTTGTCGACGATGACCAAGACCCGCTTCGAATCGGCCGGCAACAAGTTCGAGGGTTTGGCGGCGCAAGACGATGCGGTGGAGCTGTCGGGCCAGCTGAGCGCGCTGGCGGTTGCGCTGATCAAGATTTCCAACGACCTGCGCTGGATGAACTCCGGTCCGCTGGCCGGCTTGGGCGAAATAGAACTGCCTACGCTGCAGCCGGGCAGTTCGATCATGCCGGGCAAGGTCAACCCGGTGATACCCGAGGCTACGGTCATGGTCTGCGCGCAGGTCATCGGCCACCACACCGCGATCACCGTGGCCGGGCAGACCGGCAATTTCCAGTTGAACGTGACCCTGCCGCTGATCGCGGCCAATCTGCTGGATTCGATCGCTTTGCTCGGCAATGTGTCGCGGCTGCTGGCCGATTCGGCCATCGCCGGGCTCAGCGTGCGCCAGGCGCATATCCGCGAAGCGCTGGATCGCAATCCGATCCTGGTGACCGCCTTGAATCCGGTGATCGGCTACGAAAAGGGCGCAGCCATCGCCAAACAGGCCTACAAGCAGAACCGCCCGGTGCTGGAAGTGGCGCGCGAAGTCACCGGGTTATCCGAGAAGACCCTGAAGCCTTTGCTCGACCCGGCGGTGTTGGCCAAGGGCGGCATCCACGGCAAGCCCGGCGGTGGCGCGGGCTAGCGTTGCTGCCCGCGCTGGAATTCAGTGCTTGCTCGCGTCGTTGCTGGCCGCGTTTTCCGCATCGGCCGTCGCTTCGCCAGCGCTAGCGGTTTCGTCTTTCTCGCCCTTCATCGCTCTGGCCAGCGAACCACCGACTTCCTTGCCTGCGGCGTAGCTATCGCCGCTCTTCGAGTCGCAATCGTCCACATCGGAAACATCGATGGTGGCGTAGGGCTTGAACGCGGGAAGTTGCTCGGCCAATGCGTCCTGGGACGCCTTGATGGTCACCAGCCGCTTGCATAGCTGCATCGCCTGCTGTTCGATCTTCTTGGCCTCGGCCTCGATCTTCTCGTCGACCGGCTTGCCGTCGCCCTTGATCGCGCCCTTGATGGCTTCGCTGACCGCAGTGCCCGCCAACGCGGCGCCTTGCTTGCCGATGGCGATGCCGTCGGTGGTCATCGCGTTCATTTCCTTGATATAGCTCTGCAGCAGCGCGCGCTGCGCGTCGTTCACGGCTACCGGCTTGCCGTCGATGGTCAGTTCGCCGTCCGCGGATATCTTGGCGTCGGGCTGGCCACTGGCGCGCAGGGTGATGACCTTGCCGTCGCTGGTGACATTGCCCTTGTCGGTGGAGACGTGCGTGCCCGGAGCGCAGCCGGCGACCAATACGGCCAGGGCGAGTACGAGCAGGGGAGAGAAATGCTTGGTCTTCATGGGAGCCTCGGGGTAGGGCTGAGTCAGTTGTCGCTGGGCACGTCGACGCGGCCGTCGACGCGATTGTGACTCACCGAACCGCTGCTTTTCGAACGGACGGACAGATCGCCGCGGATATCGTCGACTTCAAGGTCGCCCGATCCCACCGAAGCCACGTTCACGCTGCCGGAAACTCCAGTGACCCGGGCGTCGCCGGAGCCGACCGAACCGATCTCGACATCGCCCAATGCGCCATTCAGTTCGAAGTCGCCGGAACCGACGCTGCCGACCTTGGCCGGTCCGCGCACCTTCTTGGCGGAAAGATCGCCCGAACCGACCGAGATGACGTGCAGCGATCCGATGTCTTCCAGAATGATATCGCCCGAATTGACGCTTGCTGCGACCAGCCCGCGGATATGCCTGGCCTCCACATCGCCAGAGCCCACATCGGCGCTAAGCAGCGGTGCGCCGGTGACTACGGCATCGCCCGAGCCCACTTTCAACTGCACCATGACATTGTCCGGCAGCGTGGCGGCGAGTTTCAGATAGGCGTAGTTGCTGCCCAGGAAAATTCCACCGGCCGATCCTTCCCGGCGGGCGGTGACGTACAGCTTGTCGCCCGCCTTGTGCTGGGTCAGCTTGAGTTGCTGCAGATACTTTTCATCGGATGCGCAGCCTTTGCCTCCCAGGACCGCCTTGGCGCCGGCGATGGCGTCGACGGTCAGGTCGTTGGAGGCGATGTCGAAGACCACCGTCTTGACGCCGGTCAGGTCCAACGTGAGATTCCGGGGCTGGGAGTGCTTGCATTCCGGCGCCGTCGCGAAAGCCGCGGCGGGCGCCAGCAACAACAGAGTCAACAGGGATAGCTTGCGCATGGGAGAACTCCAGTTCGAACCAGTGCTATGCGGGTTTCGTTGCAAGGCGGGCCCATGAGGGCCCGCCTGGGGTTGGTATCAGTCGGCCAGTTCGCGCCAGCGGCGCAGGTAGATGGCGCCTGCGATGAAGGCCGCGCCGATGGCAGCGCCGATCCACAAATCCGAGGAGCCCAGCACGTCGAGGTTGCTGACGTTCATCAGGTGCATCAGATCGGCTGGCCCCTGGATGTCCGAATTGCCAGTGTTTTGCATGTTGGACTCGAACGTGCTGCTGGCAGGAGCCCAGCTATAAGGAACTACGCTCAACAGACCGCGATAGATCAGCGTGTACCAAACTGCGCCGTAGTTGATGTTCATTCCCGGCAGAATGCCCGACATGCTCACGATCACGCAGGCCAGCACCGGGATCAGCACCGCCCACAGGAACGGCTTGCTGCGCGCCCAGGCCGAGCACAACATCAACCAGCCGACCGCAGGCAACGCCCACAACACGTACACCGGCACGATGGTCAGAGTATTGCCGATCACGCTCAAAGGATGGGCGTGGGTGAAGATGGCAGACATGCCCGGCATTCCCGCCGCCGCCAGGGTGATGCCGACGATCAGCCAGAGCACCACGCCGATCAGCACGCCCACCGCGATGGACAGGGCCGGAGCCAGCAGCAATGCCCAGGTCGCCTTCGACAGCACCATCTGCAGGTCCGAGGTCGGCAGCGACTTCCAGAACAAGGCGCTGCGATCGCGACGGTCGTCGTAGAGGCAGCCCAGCGCATAGAAGAACACCACGAACGCCAGCACCAGCGTGGTCAGGCTGATGCCGACCAGCAGGGCGGTGTCGCCGATGCCGCCGATCTGACGGGCGTGTTCGGCCATGTTTCCGCTGAACTGCAGATCATCCCCTACGCCGCTGTTCTTGAAACGCACCAGGCCGATCACAGCGAATATCGCCGTGAGGATGCTGATGATGGCGCCGGTGATCAGTGGGGCCCACAGGAAACCGCCGCGGTTCTCCCAGAATTCCCGTTTCAACAGCCACTTGAACTTGTTGGTCTGGTGGTTTTTGGTGGTGACGGCATTCATGCGTAGGTTCCTTTCATGATGGCCACGAACAGATCGGCCAGGCCGGGGTTGCGGGTTTCGCCCAATGCGGCGAGCTGCTGCCTGGGAATGCCGTCGAACAGCATCACGGTCTTGCCGAAGGGCAGGGCGCGTTCGTCGATGGGCTTGAGCGTGCGGGCCGCTTCGACGTGTTCGGCCGAGGCCAGCACTTCGGTGTAGCGGTCGGCCACTTCGTCCATGGCCGCGGTCAGCACGATCTTGCCGTCGCGGATGAACATCACGTCGGTGAGGATGTTCTCTATCTCTTCCACCTGGTGGGTGGTGACGATGATGGTCTTCTGTTCGTCGAAGTAGTCCTCCAGCAGGCGCTGGTAGAACTGCTTGCGGTACAGGATGTCCAGGCCCAGGGTGGGTTCGTCCAGGACCAGCAGCTTGGCGTCGATGGCCATCACCAGCGCCAGGTGCAGTTGCACGATCATGCCCTTGGACATTTCGCGCACGCGCAGGTTGGGGTTGAGCTGGGTGTGGGCGATGAAACGCTCGCACTTGGCGCGGTCGAAGCGCGGGTGGATGCCGTCGACGAAATCGATGGCTTCCTTGACCCGGATCCAGCGCGGCAGCACCGCCACGTCGGCGATGAAGCAGACTTCGTTCATCAGTTCGTCGCGCTGCTTGCGCGGGTCCAGCCCCAGCACCTTCAGCTCGCCTTCGAAGGGCACCAGCCCCAGGATGGCTTTCAGCGCGGTGGTCTTGCCGGCGCCGTTGGGACCGATCAGGCCGATGATCTTGCCGGCCTCGATCTGGAAGCCGGTGTCGTTCAGAGCGACCTTGTTGCGGTAGGCCTTGCGCAGGTTGCGCGCGGTGATGACGGTATTGGAACCGACGGTATCGGCCACAGCGCTCATTTTGCACCTCCCTGGCGCAGCAATTCTTCGGTGGACAGACCCAGGCGGGTGATGCGCTCGGCGACCGCCGGCCATTCATCCTGCAGGAATCGTTCGCGCTCGCTTACGAGCAGTTTCTTCGCGGCTTCGTCGGTGACAAACATCCCCAGTCCTCTACGTTTTTCGACGAGTGCCTCGTCCGCCAGTTCCTGATAGGCGCGCGAGACGGTGATCGGGTTCAGCTGGTACTCGGCCGCCACCTGGCGCACCGAGGGCAAGGCATCGCCCGGTTTGAGTACACCGTCCAGCATCATCGCGATCACGCGATCCTTCAGCTGGCGGTAAATGGGAGCGCCGTCGCTCCATTGGATCGAAGTAAGAGTCATCATGGTTCAGCCCCGCGGGCGCAGTGATTGGGCGAAGGAGAAGTAAGGCATCGACAGCGAGGAGCGGCCGCGACGACGGTGTTTTCGCTCAACCGGGGTCACCACTTCTTCGGTCGCCTGCACGGCGCCGGTTTCGACGGATTCGACCAGCGGACTGTCGCTGACCGAACCGGGCAGGCGGCTAGCCTCGCCGTTGGCCATCAGGCCCACGGCCAGCAGTGCGCTGCTGATCGAGAGGCTGGACAGTGTGGTGAATAGTTTGTGGTTCATGGGACCCCCGCTGCGTTGGGTGAGTGGTGTTGTATTGAACTATAACACCTAATCACGGGCCGTCAATAGGGTGTGTCAACTTTGTGACCCCAACTAAAGGCATACTGCCTGCCGGTTCTTTCAGGGAGTCCATATAATGCGTAACGTACTGAAAACGTTGTTGTTTTCTGGTCTTCTTCTGGCCGGTCAACAGGCCCTGGCGCAGCAATTGCTCGACCAAAACTACCGGGCGCTGGCTGGCAAGGCTGCCGTGAACCTGAAGGAAGCCTATGGCGGCGACGTCATTCTGGTGGTCAATACAGCGAGTAAGTGCGGTTTCACTCCGCAATATGAGGGTCTGGAAGCTTTGCAGCGGAAGTACGCGGCTCAGGGTTTCACGGTGCTGGGCTTTCCTTCCAACGATTTCATGGGCCAGGAGCCGGGTGAGGAAGCGCAGATCAAAGAGTTCTGCACGCTTACCTATGGGGTGAAGTTTCCGATGTTCGAGAAGGTGCACGTCAAAGGCGACGAAGCCACGCCGCTGTATCGGGAACTGGCGAAAGCCACCGGCGTATCGCCCGGCTGGAATTTCCACAAATATCTGATCGCGCGCGACGGCACGGTGGTAGCGAACTTCCCCAGCAAGGTCAAACCGGACGACGCGGCGCTGGTGGCTGCGATAGAACGCGAACTGAAGGCCAAGGGCCCCAGCAAATAAGCGGCGCGTCATCGGAGCGGTGCATGCGACAATGGGCGCATTGCGCCGGGTATGGGCGTCGGTCACTAATTTTTTTCGGGAGTTGGCAATGAAGCGGGCGATGCGCGGCGTAGCCGCATTGATGGCGGCGACTTTGGCGATGATGGGAGGCAACTTGTCGGCGCAAACGGTGGAGAAAGGCGGCAAGGCCGCACTGGTGACGGAGAAGGACAAGGTCAGCTATGCGGTCGGCATGGACGTGGGCCGATCTTTCCAGCCGATAGGCGAATACATCGACCTGGCCGCGTTCGAACGCGCCATCGGCAACGTCTTCGCCGGCGGACAGCCGCTGATCACCGAGGCCGAAGCCAAGGCTACCGATGAAGCCCTGCGCATGAGCTTGGCGGTGAAACAGGGCGCGCCCGTTCCCGGCATGCCGCCGGGTTCGCAGCCGCCGGCCGTGGCCAAGGACAAAGTGGGCCTGATGCTGGGCAGTTTCGCAGTGGGCCCGTCGCTGGCGCCGCTGAAGGACGAAATCGACCTGCCCGTGCTGATCCAGGCGGTGCGCGCCTCGCTCAACAAAACCTCGCTGCTGATGACCGAGCAGGAAGCGCAGGCCACCATGCAGGCCTACATGACCAAGAAGCAGAGCACCGCCGGTCAGAAGAACCGCGAGGAAGGGGCCGCTTTCCTGACCAAGAACAAGAGCGTGAAGGGCGTCATCACCACGCCATCCGGCCTGCAGTACATGGTGCTGCGCCAGGGCAGCGGCGCGCGTCCCACGCCGCAGAGCCGGGTGCGGGTGAACTACGAAGGCAAGCTGCTCAACGGCACCGTATTCGACAGTTCCTACCAGCGTGGTCAGCCGGCTGAGTTCGGCCTGAATCAGGTCATCGCCGGCTGGACCGAAGGCGTTTCGCTGATGCCGGTGGGCGCCAAGTACCGTTTCTGGATCCCGTCGGGCCTGGCATACGGCCCCAATGGCGGCCAGGGCCCGATCGGTCCTGACGCGACGCTGACATTCGATGTCGAACTGATGGGTATCCTGCAATAGTCCCTTTACTGATCCAGTGAGCCCCCCATGCGGATTGCGATTTTTGGAACCGGTTATGTAGGTTTGGTTACCGGCACTTGCCTTGCCGAAGTAGGCCATGACGTGATCTGCGTCGATATCGACGCAGACAAGGTGCAGGGCCTGAAACAGGGCGTGGTGCCGATTTTCGAGCCTGGCCTGCAGCCGATGGTGAGAGCCAACCATGCGGCGGGCCGGCTGGATTTCACCACCGACGCGGCATCGGCCATCGCCCATGGCGAAGTGGTTTTCATCGCGGTGGGTACGCCGCCCGACGAAGACGGCAGCGCCGATCTTCAGTACGTGCTCACGGTGGCGCGCACGATCGGCCGGCATATCGACAGGCCGACCCTGGTGGTCAACAAATCCACCGTGCCGGTGGGTACGGCCGACAAGGTGCGCGCCGCCATCGCTTCGGAATTGCAGTCGCGCGGGGCCGATGTGGCCTTCGATGTGGTCTCCAACCCCGAGTTCCTGAAGGAAGGCGACGCCGTCAACGACTGCATGCGTCCCGACCGCATCGTGATCGGCGCCGACGGCGCGCGCGCCATCGACAGGATGAAACGCCTGTACGCACCGTTCAACCGCAACCATGAGCGCATCGTGGTGATGGATGTGCGTTCGGCGGAACTGACCAAGTACGCGGCCAATGCCATGCTGGCCACCAAGATCAGCTTCATGAACGAGATCGCCAACATCGCCGAACGCGTCGGGGCGGACATCGAACAGGTTCGCCAGGGCATAGGCTCCGATCCGCGCATCGGCTGGCACTTCATCTATCCCGGCGCCGGTTATGGCGGTTCCTGCTTCCCCAAGGATGTGCAGGCGCTGGCCCGTACCGCCCAGCAGCATCAATACGACGCACGTCTGCTCAATGCGGTGGAAGCGGTCAACGAATCGCAGAAAGGCCATCTGTTCGAGCTGATCCAGCGCCACTACGACCTGGGCGAGGACGAAGGCGTGCGCGGCAAGACCTTCGCGGTCTGGGGACTCGCCTTCAAACCCAATACCGACGACATGCGCGCAGCTTCCAGCCGCCGTTTGCTGGAGCAGTTGTGGGGAGCCGGCGCCCTGGTCCGCGCCTATGATCCGGAGGCTTCCCATGAGGCCCGCCGCATCTTCGGCGAACGCGAGGATCTTGTACTTTGCGAATCGGCCACGGCGGCGGTGCAGGGCGCCGATGCGCTGGTG
This sequence comes from Pseudoxanthomonas sp., assembly GCA_036383995.1. Classification (GTDB taxonomy): domain Bacteria; phylum Pseudomonadota; class Gammaproteobacteria; order Xanthomonadales; family Xanthomonadaceae; genus Pseudoxanthomonas_A. The sequence goes on along the minus strand of DASVNG010000044.1, from coordinate 4,009 downwards.
GTGGTCACCGAATGGAAACAGTTCCGCAGCCCGGATTTCGCGCGGCTGCAGGCGGCGCTGGGCGACGCGGTGGTTTTCGACGGTCGCAACCTTTACCAGCCCACGGAAGTCGAGGCGGCGGGTCTGGCGTACTACGGCATAGGCCGGGGGAGGTCGGTGCATGCAGAATGATCCGAAAGCACTGGATCCCGCGCTGGAACAACGCCTGATCGAACTGGAAACCCGGCTTGCCTTCCAGGAACATGCGCTGGGCGAGCTGAGCGAAGCGCTCGCCGATGCGCGGGCGGAAGGCAACCGCACTTCCGAGCTGATGCGCAACATGCTGTCGGACCTGCGCAAGGTCCGCACCGAGCTGTACGCCGATGCCGCGGACGAACCGCCGCCGCCGCACTATTGATACTCTGAGATTCCGCAGGCTCCGATAGGGATGGATCCCCGGCCGGCGACTCTCCCCATCTTCTACGACCATGACCGATTCTCTACGCGACCAACTCCTGGGGCTGGGCTTCAAGCCGGCACCGAAGCCCGAACGCAAACCCGAGCCTAAACCGGAGCGCAGGCCCGACTCCCGGGCCGACTCTCGACCCGGCAACCGGCATGCAGGCAACAAGCCTGCGGGCAAACCCGCCGGCCGGCCGGGCCAGGGCGCCAGGCCGAACAATGCGCCGCGCACGACGCAGCCCAAGCCCGCACGTTCGCGCGAGGAAATGGACCTGGCCAAGGCCTACGCCATCCGCGCGCAGAAGGAAAAGGACGAGCGCATCGAAGCCGAGCGCCTGAAGCAGGAAGAGGCGCGCGTGCGCCGCGAAGCCAAGGCCCGCGTCGACGAATTGCTGAAAGGAAAATCGTTGAACGACCCCAATGCCGAGATCGCGCGGCATTTTCCTTATGGCGGCAAGATCAAGCGCATCCATGTCAACGCGGAACAGCTGAAGGCGCTCAATGCCGGCGAACTGGGCGTGGTGCAGCAGAATGGCCGCTATCTGCTGGTGACCGCTGCTTTGTTGGCCGAAGCCGAAGGCATCTTTCCGGCTTGCGTGGCTTTGAAGGTGGATCCGGATGCGCCGGCTGGCGAAGATCCCTACGCCGATCCGCAGTACCAAGTGCCCGACGATCTGATTTGGTAACCGACGATCGACGCCTGATCGTCTGTTTGCTGCCGGGACTGGATGGCACCGGTCGACTGTATAGCCGCCTGGCCGCGGATCTGGCGGCCGATTTCGATGTGCGGGTAATCGACTATCCGGTCGATGATTTCGGCGGTTACCGGGCTCTTGCCGAAAAGCTCGCACCTCGTCTCCCGCAAGACAGGCCTTTCCTGATCGTAGCGGAGTCGTTCGCTGGTCCATTGGCGGTCCTGCTGGCTGCGGCGTTGCCGCCTGGCCTCAGGGGCGTGGTCATCGCCGCTTCGTTCCTCCGCAATCCGGTTGCGCAGGCCGGATTGCTGTCACAAGTGCTGCGCTTCCTGCCTGCCTGGGTGCCGCCGCCACTTCCCGTGCTCGAAGCCATCCTGATGGATGGCTGGAAGGATGCCGAGGTGAAGCGCGAGCTCGAAGCGTCGTTGCGCTTGGTCAAGCCCAAGGTGCTGAAGGCACGCCTGATGGCAGCGTTGCTGGTGGATGTCAGGGTGGAGTTCCAGCGGATAATAGCGCCCGTGTTGTACTTGCGTGCCAACCGCGACCGACTGCTCCAAAGCGGTGTCGAGAAGGAATTCGCCATGTCCGAAGCGTGGCGTGTCGACGTCGATGCACCGCATTTCGTATTCCAGGCAGTGGCTTCCCAAGCCGCCGGGGTCATACGGGACTTTCTGCGCGATCGCCATATTTGGAATGGGTGATCAAAGACAAAGACGCGGCGCCGTCGCAAGCAACATTCGCAACCAGTGGTAGGTCGGGGCTACGCCCCCGACGAGCGGTGCTGGCATTCTCGAGAGTCGGGGGCGTAGCCCCGACCTACGTGGTGCTTCTTACCAGCCAGTACCACGCGATGAAAGCGGCCAGTAGCGCGAAGCAGCCTGCGGCCAGGAAGGCGACGTTGCCGCCGAAATGCCATAACTGTCCAGCGGTCAGTGCGCCGGCCACTCCACCCACGCCCGACGAAAGGCCGTAGAAAACGCCCTGTCCGTGGCCGTTCATGCGCCCGGGGAAAAAACGCACCAGCAACTGCATCACCGCCGCGAAGAACGCGCCGAAGTTCAGCGCATGGGTTAGTTGCGCGGCGACCATCACGGGAATGCTGTCGGGCCAGAGCGCGGTCGCCCACCAGCGCAACGCCGCGCTCAGCAGCGCGAACATCAGCACCTTGCCGGCGTCCCAGCGCCGGAAGATGCGGCTGGAGAGGAAGAACACGCCGATCTCAACCAGCACGCCCACGGTCCAGAATATCCCCAGCATGGTCGCCGAATAATGGTGCTCGGTCAGATAGATCGAGAAGAAGGTGTAGTAGGGACCGAACGAGACCTGGGCGAGGAATGCCGCCACGAAGAAGGCGATCACTTGCGGACGCTTCAGCCGCGCCCGGAAACCGACGTGGTTTTCGTCGTGCGCTTCCTCGACCGGGTGCGCGTAGTTGTTGGCGAACGACGAGGCCAGCAAACCCGCCATCAGCGGCAGCATCAGCCAGGGCAGGGTGCCCACGCCGAAACGGTCCAGCAACACGCCGAACAGCGATACCACCGCAATGAAGCCGATCGAACCCCAGACCCGGATATGCCCATAACGGTCGCTGCGCGCGCCCAGGTGCGACATGGTGATCGATTCGAACTGCGGCATCACCGCGTTGTAGGCGAAGCAGAACGCGCACATCACCGCGAACAGGCCGACGAAATCCAGCGGCAGCAGAAACGCGGCGAAGCTGATCAGGGTCAGCAGACTGCCCAGGCGCAGCCAGCGGATCGGGTGCGGCGAGCGCGCTGCCAGCGTGGTCCAGGTGCTTGGCGCGACGATGCGGGTGGCGTACCACAGGCTCATCAGCACGCTGATCGCGGCCACTTCCATGCCGCGCGACTTCAGGTACAGGCTCCAATAGGGCGTGAAGGCCCCCAGCGCCGCGTAGTAGGCGAAATAGAAACTGGACAGGCGAACCATGGGCACGCGCGCGTCGGCGGTCGCTTGCTGCCCTGCCTCAGCCATGGCGGGGAATGCTCAGAGCAGGTCCTCGACGGGCGTGTTGAGCAGCTCGCCGGCTTCGTGGGCGAAACGGCGCAGGCTCGAAATGCCGAGATCGCGGATCAGCGAATGGGTCTGGTGCGGGAGTGCTGAATCGTAGATGTCCTGCGGCGCGATGTTCTTGCCATGCACACCGGGGATGAATTCCACGCCGGCCGCCGCGTAGCAATGCTGCACCATCGCCGAGCAGTACAACGCGCCTTCCTTGGCCAGCAGGTTGTCGCGCTTGCGCAGGCGGGTGCTGTGCATGGCGAACAGGGTGCCGATGAGTTCGCTGAGCGAGTAGCTGGAAAGCCCGGACAGCAGGTCCAATCCTGCGATCTGGACCTGGCGGGTTTTGGCGTCGTCCAGCCCGAAGTCGAGAATGGCGACGTTCGGGAACAGCTCGTCGTCGAAATAACGGTCGGCGCGGTTCTCCTGCACGCCCAGTCGGATTTGCCGGTAGCGCAGATCCAGATCGGATTCCAGCACCCACCAGTGGCCGTCGAGGCGCTTTTCGCTGAACAGGAACGCATGCGACCACAGGCTGCGGTGGCCGTCGTTGGTCAGCGGCGCCTGCGCCTTGCGGATGGCCTTGTTGATCCAGTCGCGTCCGCCGCACAGGCCGATACGGCCGGGAGCGGCGTGTTTACGGATGAAGGCGGCGTTGGAGGATTGGGTGTGGTTTTCGATGACTTCCATGTTCTGTTTCCGATTTTCTGGTGGACCTGACGCCTTGATCTCTTGGACGGCGAGTTTGTGGGACAGCTCGATCACTGTCCACATTTCATAGATCGCCCGCTGAAAGGGGCCCTGTCGTGGGAGCGGCGTCCCGCCGCGAGTTTCGCTTCATAGGCAAGCTC
>DASVNG010000043.1:0-17399 GCA_036383995.1 Pseudoxanthomonas sp. | reverse complement strand
ACAACCGGATCTTCTTCGCCGGCGAAGCGACCAACCGCACCGATTTTTCGACCGCGCACGGCGCCTATGAAAGCGGGCTTCGGGCCGCCGAAGAAGCAACGCCACCGGCTCCACGCCCAGGTCGCCCGCGATCATCGGCAGCGAGGTCGTGATCGCGGTGGAATCCATGTTCTCGATGAACAATGCGGTCGCGACGATGAGCGGGAGGAGACGTTCCTTTCTCACGAAGGCGAAGCGATCCGTTGGACAGTCCCGCTATTGTCTCCTACGCACGGTGAAGATGCCGGGTAGGTCGGGGCTACGTCTCCGACGCTCATTGACCCGTGGGTCGGGGGCGTAGCCCCGACCTACACCTCGACGTGGATTCCGCACTCGCGCTTGAGGCCGAAATAGCGCGTGTCCTCCGCGCTCATGCCCGGTTCCCAGCGTGAAGTGGTGTGGAAGTCGCCGATGGACACGTAGCCTTCTTCCCACAGCGGGTGATAGGGCAGGTCGTGCTTTTTCAGGTAGACCCAGATATCGCGGTCGGTCCAGTCGACGATGGGATTCACCTTCAGGCGTCCATCGCGCTGCTGCAGCACCGGGGTCTGGCTGCGGCTGCTGGACTGGTTACGGCGCAGGCCGGTGAACCAGGTGCCCACGCCCAGCTCCTTCAGCGCGCGCTTCATCGGTTCCACCTTGCGCAGGCCGTTGTACTGGTCGATGCCGATCACGCCCTGTTCCCACAAGCGGCCATGGCGCGCTTCCATCCAGGCGCGGCTGACCAGCGGGCGGAATACCTGCAGATTGAGCTTCAAGCGTTCCTGCAATTCGTCGGCGAAGCGATAGGTTTCGGGGAACAGGTAGCCGGTGTCGATCAGGATCACCGGGATATCCGGCTTCTGCACGCTGAGCATGTGCAGCATCACCGAAGCCTGCGCGCCGAAGCTGGAGGAAAGCGCGGCGTTGGCCGGGCCGTTCTCCAGCGCCCATTGCACGCGCTGTTCGGCGCTGCGCGCTTCCAGCGAGGCGTTGAGCTCTTCCAGCGACTCGGGTTCGTTGGCGGCGATATCGATGTTCAGGGCGCTCATGCGTGCAGCTCCAGCGGAATCTGTCGGTGTGTGGGGTAAGGGGGCAGGGCGACCACGCCGCTGCGGTGCAGGAAATCGCCGAAACCTTCGTCGGCTTCGCGTTCGCCCGCATAGCGCGCGAACAGCGGATCGAGAGCGTCGAGGATGTCGCCTTCGGCGATGTTTTCGCGGTACAGCGTGTTGAGGCGTTGGCCGCGGTGGTCGGCGCCCAGCATCAGGTTGTAGCGGCCGGGCGCTTTGCCTACCAGCGCGATCTCGCCCAGGTACGGGCGCGAGCAACCATTGGGGCAACCGGAGATGCGCAGCAGGATCGGCGCATCGCGCAGGCCGTGCCTGTCCAGCAGCGGCTCCAGCTTGCCGCTGAAATCGGGCAGGTAGCGCTCGGCCTCGGCCATCGCCAGGCCGCAGGTGGGCAAGGCCACGCAAGCCAGCGCCGCACGCGCCAGCGCCGTGCCGTGGCGCAGGCCCGCATCCAGCGCGTGCGAGTGCACCAGCGCATCGATGCGCTTGCGCTCGCTGTCGGGCACGCCGGCGATGACCAGGTTCTGGTTGGGCGTCATGCGGAATTCGCCGCGGTGCACGTTGGCGATTTCGCGCAGTCCGGTCAGATGCGGCGCGTCGGGACGGTCGGCGATGCGGCCGGCGGAAAGGTGCAGGGTCAGGTGCCAGCGGCTGTCTTCGCCCTGCACCCAGCCGTAGCGGTCGCCACTGTGTTCGAAGCGGTAAGCGCGCGCCGGCGCCAAGGCGAATCCGGCACGGCTTTCGATCTCGGCGACGATGGCGTCCAGCCCATAGTCGTCGATGGTGTACTTGAAGCGCGCGCGCTTGCGCACCACGCGGTTGCCGCGGTCGCGCTGGGTGGTGACCACGGCGGTGGCGACGGCGATCACCTGGTCGGGGGTGACGAAGCCGACCACATCGGCCACGCGCGGATAGGTTTCCGCGTCGCCGTGGGTGGCGCCCATGCCGCCGCCGATGCTGACGTTGAAGCCCGCCAGCGCGCCGTCTTCGATCACCGCGATGAAGCCCAGGTCGTTGGCGAACACGTCCACGTCGTTGACCGGCGGCACCGCGAAGGCGACCTTGAACTTGCGCGGAAGGTAGGTGTTGCCGTAGATCGGTTCCTCTTCCTCGCCGCTGCCGGCCACCAGTTCCTCGTCCAGCCAGATCTCGTAATAGGCGCGGGAGTTGGGCAGAAAATGCCTGGACAGCTTCGCCGCCCACCCCTGCACTTCGGCATGCGCTGCCGATTCCAGCGGATTGGCCGCGACCATCACGTTGCGGTTGACGTCGCCGCAGGCGGCCAGCGTATCAATCAGCGTTGCGTTGATCGCCTGCATGGTCGCTTTCAGTTCGCGCTTGATCACGCCGTGGAACTGGAAGGCCTGGCGGGTGGTGATGCGCAGCGAATGGTTGGAATAGCGCGTGGCGATGGCGTCCAGCTTCAGCCATTGCTGCGGGGTGACCACGCCGCCCGGGGTGCGGGTGCGGATCATGAACTGGTAGGCCGGTTCGAGTTTCTGCCGGCGGCGTTCGTCGCGCAGGTCGCGGTCGTCCTGCTGGTAGCTGCCGTGGTACTTGATGACGGTGGTGTCGTCCTCGCGCAGCGCGCCGGTCAGCGGATCGGCAAGGCTGTCCAGCAAGGCGCCGCGCAGGCGCTTGCTTTCGGATTTGATGTCTTCTACGGAGTGGGTGGTCATGAGGTATTGCCTAACCGGGAGATGGCGTGGGAGCGGCGTCCCGCCGCGAGCTTTTGCTCTTAGAAGCTCGCGGCGGGACGCCGCTCCCACCACTTCTGTCAGTACACATCGCGGCTGTAGCGGCCCTCCGCTTGCAGTTTGCTCAGGTACTCGGCGGCGCCTTCGGCATCGACGCCGGCCTGTTCGGCGACGATCGCCAGCAGTGCGGCATGCACGTCCTTGCCCATGGCGATGGCGCCGCAGACGTAGAAATGCGCGCCGTTCTGCAGCCAGTCGTAGACCTCGCGCCCGCGTTCGCGCAGGCGTTGCTGCACGTAGATCTTTTCGGCCTGGTCGCGGGAGAACGCCACGTCCAGGCGATGCAGTTCGCCGCTGCGCAGCGCGTCCTGCCACTCGGTCTGGTAGAGGAAATCGGTATTGAAATGGCGCGCGCCGAACAATAGCCAGTTGCGGCCGCTGGCGCCGGTTTCCGCCCGCTCCTGCACGAAGCCGCGGAAAGGCGCCACGCCGGTGCCGGGGCCGACCATGATCAGGTCGCGGCTGGCGTCGGCGGGAACGCGAAAACGCTCGTTGGCCTCGATATAGACCGGCGCGTGATCGCCTTCGCCCAGCGCCGAGAGGAAACCGCTCGCCGCGCCGACATGCGCGTGGCCGAAGGCTTGGTAATCCAGCACGTCGACGGTGAGGTGCACTTCCTCGCCCACGCGCTTGCGGCTGGAGGCGATGGAATACAGGCGCGGGGTCAGCGGGCGCAACGCGGCGACCAGTTCCTGCGGCTCCCAGTGCGCGGGCCAGCGGCGCAGCACATCGGCCAGCTGATGGGTATTGAGCAGTGCGGCGAAGTCGGCGTTGCGCGCGGGAGCGAGCAGATCGTTGAGCTCTTCCGAACGCGACTGCGCGGCGTGGCTGGCCAGGAACGGGCGGCTGAGTTTGGTCAGTTCGCGGCGCGCCGCCAGCCATTCGCGCAGCGGCAGCGATTCGTCCTTGTCCTGCACCGGCGCATCGCCGTCCAGTTCCAGGGCCTGCAGCACGCCCTCCACCAGCAGCGACGGATTGCGGTGGCGGACGCCCAGCGCATCGCCGGGTTCGTAATGCAGGCCCGAACCTTGCAGCGACAGTTCCAGATGACGCACGTCCTTGCCGACGCCGCCATGCTGCAGATAGCGAAGCCCCTTGAAGTCGCGCCCGCTGATGCGCTGGTTGAGCAGCAGCTCGGCGGCGAAGGGTTTGTCGTGGGTCCAGGCTGGCGCGCTGGGCGCCGGGCGCAGCGGGGTGACGGTGGCCGAAGGCGCGGCCGTGGTTTTCAACAAGGTCCTGGCGTGGCCCAGGGCCTGTTCGCGCCAGGGCAGGGCGATGGTGTCGATGTCCAGATCGGCTTCGCCGGCAGGGAACAGGCGGCTGGCGCCCAGTTCGGCCAGGCGCGTGTCCAGACGGCGGCCGATGCCGCAGAAATCGGCGTAGCTGGAATCGCCCAGGCCGAGCACCGCGTATTTCAGTTCGGGCAATTTCGGCGCGCGCTTGCCGGCGATGAATTCCACCAGGCCGATGGCGTCGTCCGGCGGGTCGCCTTCGCCCTGGGTGCTGATGACCACGTAGAGCAGGCGTTCGTTGGCCAGTTCGCGCTGCGGGTAGGCGTCGGCGCGTAGCAGGCGCACGTTGAGGCCAGCCGCCTCGGCTTCGCCCGCCAGGGCCTCGGCCACACGCCGGGCGTTGCCGGTCTGGCTGCCGTAGACGATGGTCAGCCGCTGGCTGGCCTGTGCCGCACCGCCGGGGAGCACCGCCAGGTGCGGCGCCGGATGGCCCTGGGCCAGGCCGGCGGCATAGCCGGACAGCCACCACAGGCTGGGTCCGTCCAGCCCTTCCACCACGCGCGCCAGCAGCGCCTTGCGCTCTTCGGGCAAAGGACTGGGGGACAGCGCGGGCGGTGCAGCGGTCATGCTTCGACTCGCGGGTATAGCGGTTAGGACTACCGATGTTAGGTAGGCGTTAACCCTTGCAGAAACGACATCTGGTTATGGGGTTATGCCCTGCGCTTATTTCTGGACGAAGTCCCCAAGGCCGAATACTCGCCAGCCTGCCGGGGGAACCTGCCGACCTTTCGGGGCCAGCTGATAATCTGCCGTACCGGTTCCCGCCTCCCTTGCGCCCACGAAATCCTTGATGAGTTCCGTTCCTTCCCTGTCCCACCTCGACCGCCTGGAAGCGGAGAGCATCCATATCCTCAGGGAAGTCGCGGCCGAATTCCGCAACCCGGTGCTGCTGTACTCGGTGGGCAAGGACAGCTCGGTGCTGCTGCACCTGTTGCTGAAGGCCTTCGCCCCGGCGCCGCCGCCGATCCCGCTGCTGCACGTGGACACGCGCTGGAAGTTCCGCGAGATGATCGCTTTCCGCGATCGGCGCGTGGCCGAGACCGGCACCGAACTGCGCGTGCACATCAATCCGGACGGCATCGCCCAGGGCATCGGCCCGATCAGCCACGGCGCCACCGTGCATACCGACGTGATGAAGACCCAGGGCTTGAAGCAGGCGCTGGACCAGTACCGCTTCGATGCCGCCATCGGCGGCGCGCGCCGGGACGAAGAGAAATCGCGGGCCAAGGAGCGCGTGTTCTCGTTCCGCAACGACAAGCATCGCTGGGACCCCAAGCGGCAGCGTCCCGAATTGTGGAACGTGTACAACGCGCGCATCGACAAGGGCGAGAGCGTGCGCGCTTTCCCGTTGTCCAACTGGACCGAGCTGGATATCTGGCTGTACATCTACCGCGAAGGCATTCCGGTGGTGCCGCTGTATTTCGCCGCCGAGCGCCCGGTGGTGGAACGCGACGGCGCGCTGATCCTGGTGGACGACGAGCGCCTGCCGCTGCACGAAGGCGAAACGCCGCAGTTGAAGAAGGTGCGTTTCCGCACGTTGGGTTGCTATCCGCTGACCGGGGCCATCGAATCGGAGGCCGATACGCTGGAGGCGATCATCGCCGAGATGCTGGTGACGACCAGTTCGGAACGACAGGGGCGGGTGATCGATCAGGATCCGACGGCTTCGATGGAGAAGAAGAAGTTGGAGGGGTATTTCTGATGTTTCCAGTTAACAGGCATGTCTGCTCCTGCCTCCCCCTTTGCAAAAAGGGGGCCGAGGGGGATTTGCTCTTCGCGGGGAGCCTGCCGGGGAGCAAGATCAAAATCAAAAGCAAATCCCCCCTAACCCCCCTTTTTCAAAGGGGGGAATGCAATGTCTGACTTCATGCGCGCTTGCTCTTGCCTCTACCTCCCCCTTTGCAAAAGGGGGATCGAGGGGGATTTGCTCTTCGCAGGGAGCCTGCTGAAGAGCAAGATCAAGATCAAAAGCAAATCCCCCCTACCCCCCTTTTTTCAAAGGGGGGAATGCAATGTCTGACATCGCCGGCTACCTCAAACAGCACGAAGAAAAACCCCTGCTGCGCTTCATCACCTGCGGCAGCGTGGACGACGGCAAGAGCACGCTGATCGGTCGCCTGCTGTACGACAGCAAGCGCTTGTTCGACGACCAACTGGCCGCGCTCAGCGCCGACAGCAAGCGTCATGGCACCCAGGGCGAGAACATCGACTACGCGCTGCTGCTCGACGGCCTGGCCGCCGAACGCGAACAGGGCATCACCATCGATGTGGCCTACCGCTACTTCGACACCGAGCGCCGCAAGTTCATCGTCGCCGACTGCCCTGGCCACGAGCAGTACACCCGCAACATGGCCACCGGCGCGTCTACCGCCGATCTGGCGGTAGTGCTGGTGGACGCGCGCAAGGGCGTACTGACTCAGACCCGCCGCCACAGCTACATCGTTTCGCTGCTGGGCATTCGACACGTGGTGCTGGCGGTCAACAAGATGGATCTGGTGGATTACGACCAGGGCGTGTTCGACGAAATCGTCGATGCTTACCGCAGCTTGTCCACGCAGCTGGGCATCGAACGGGTCACCTTCATTCCGCTGTCGGCCTTGAACGGCGACAACCTCTCCACCCGTTCCGATGCGATGCAGTGGTACCAGGGGCAGAGCCTGCTCGAGCATCTGGAAACCATCGAGGTGCCCGCGCAGGATGCCGGTGGAAGCCTGCGCCTGCCGGTGCAGTTCGTCAGCCGCCCCAATCAGAACTTCCGCGGCTTCGCCGGAACCATCGCCGCGGGCATCGCCGGCATCGGCGACGAAGTGGTTGCGCTGCCTTCCGGCCGCCGCTCGCGGGTGGCGAAGCTGTTCGTGGGCGACCGCGAAGGCGCAAGCGCGCGCGCCGGGCAGGCGGTGACGCTGACCCTGGCCGACGAGATCGACATCAGCCGTGGCGATGTGATCGCCGCGGCCGGCGATCCGCCGCAAGTCGCCGACCAGTTCGCCGCGCACCTGTTGTGGATGGACGACGCCGCGCTGCTGCCGGGCCGTCCATATTGGCTGAAGATCGGCGCGCGCACGGTCGCGGCGACGGTCAGCGAGATCAAGCACCGCATCGACGTCAACACGCAGGAACACTTGGCCGCCAAGCGCCTCGAGTTGAACGAGGTCGCCTACGTCAACCTGAGCCTGGACGAACCCATCGCCTTCGCGCCATACGCCGAGAACCGCGCCCTGGGCGGCTTCATCCTGATCGACCGCCACAGCAACAACACCGTCGCCGCCGGCACTCTGGATTTCGCGTTGCGCCGCGCCGGCAACGTGCACTGGCAGCACCTGGAAATCGACAAGGCCGCACGCGCGCGTATCAAGGGCCAGTCGCCGCGCGTGCTGTGGTTCACCGGTCTGTCCGGCGCAGGCAAGTCCACCATCGCCAACCTGGTGGACAAGCGCCTGCATGCGCTGGGTTACCATACCTTCCTGCTGGACGGCGACAACGTGCGGCATGGCCTCAACCGCGACCTGGGCTTCACCGACGAAGACCGCGTGGAGAACATCCGCCGCGTGGCGGAAGTGGCGAAGCTGATGACCGAAGCCGGCCTGATCGTGCTGGTCAGCTTCATCTCTCCGTTCCGCGCCGAACGCCAGATGGCCCGCGCGCGATTCGAGGACGGCGAGTTCCTGGAGATCTTCGTCGACGTGCCGCTGGCGCTGGCCGAACAGCGCGACGTGAAGGGTCTGTACCGCAAGGCGCGTGCGGGGCAGATTCCCAACTTCACCGGCATCGATTCGCCCTACGAAATCCCCGAGCATGCCGAGCTGCGCCTGGACGCGGGCAGCGACAGTCCTGAAAGACTCGCGGCGCAGGTGCTGGAGAAGCTGGGCCTGAAGTGACGCCTGCCGTGGCGTGCTTGGCCGCAAGGGTCTTTAGTCATGCCCTGGTCAACCCTTTATTGTCACAAGCGTTAACCGTGGACCGGTAAACTCCGGCAATAACTACGATTACGGAAAAGACATGCCGATCCGACCGGGCGCGCGCATTGTGCTGCTGGCCATGATGATCCCGCTGCTGGTCGCCTGCGGCAAGGATAAAGCCGCCTCGCGCGGCGACGCGGGCGCTTCCGCACCTGTCCCGGTCACCACGCTGGTGGTGCAGCCCTCGGCCTGGAGCGACACCCTGCAGGCCATCGGCACGGCCAAGGCGCGCGAATCGGTCACGCTCACTTCAAAGGTCAGCGAAGCGGTGCAGGCGGTGCATTTCGAAAGCGGCCAGGAAGTCAAAGCCGGCGCGCCGCTGATCACCCTGCGCGGCGATTCGCAGCAGGCCGCGCTGGTCGCCGCGCAGGCGACCTATGCCGAAGCCGACCAGCTGTACAAGCGTCAGGTGTCGCTGGCCAACCAGCAGCTGGTGGCGCGCGCATCGCTGGATACGCAGAAATCCATTCGCGATGCCGCATTGGCGCGCGTGCAGCAGATGCGCTCGGACATCGGCGACCGCAACGTGCGCGCGCCGTTCTCCGGCGTACTCGGCATCCGCCAGGTCAGCCCGGGCGCGCTGATCACCCCGACTACCGTGATCGCCACGCTCGACGACATCTCGCGCGTCTACGTGGATTTCCCGGTGCCCGAAGCGCAGCTGGCCACCTTGGCGGTCGGCCAGTCGATCCGCGCGCGCAGCGATTCCTATCCGGACCGCGACTTCGAAGGCACCGTGAGCACCATCGACGCGCGCATCGATACCGCCACGCGGGCGGTCACCGTGCGCGGCGACTTCCCCAATCCCGACCGCGTACTGCGGCCGGGCATGCTGATGCAGGTGCGGCTGTCGCGACCGGAACGCCAGGCGCTGGTGCTGCCGGAAATCGCGCTGGTGCAGGTGGGCCGCGACACTTTCGTGTACCGGGTGAAGGCCGACGGCAGCGTCGAACAGCCCAAGGTCGAGGTGGGTACGCGCAGTTCGGGCAAGGCCGAGGTGGTGTCCGGGCTGCAACCGGGCGACCGCATCGTGATCGATGGAACAGGCAAGCTACGGCCCGGCAGCAAGGTAGTGGAGGGCAAGGCCGACACCACGCCGCCCGCCACCGAAGCGCCGGCACGCGCGCAAGGCTGACCGCCGATGAAGCTTTCCGATCTTTCGATCAAGCGCCCGGTGTTCGCCGTGGTGATGAGCCTGCTGCTGATCGTGCTGGGCGTGATGTCGTTCACCCGCCTGACCCTGCGCGAACTGCCGGCGATCGATCCGCCCATCGTATCGGTGTCGGTGGACTATCGCGGCGCATCGGCTTCGGTGGTCGAAACCCGCATCACCCAGGTGCTTGAGGACGCGCTGTCGGGCATCGAAGGCGTCAACACCATCGAATCGCGCAGCGCCAACGGCCGTTCCAACATCAGCATCGAGTTCAACCTGTCGCGCGACATCGAGGCCGCCGCCAACGACGTGCGCGACGCGGTCAGCCGCGTGATCAGCCGCATGCCAGAGGAAGCCGAGCAGCCGGAGATCGCCAAGGTGGAAAGCGACGCCGATCCCATCATCTGGCTCAACATGAGCTCCAGCACGATGGACACGCTGCAGTTGAGCGATTACGCCGAGCGCTACATCACCGACCGGCTTTCCAGCATCGACGGCGTGGCCCAGGTGCGCATCGGCGGCCAGCAACGCTACGCCATGCGCATCTGGCTGGACCGCGACCAGCTGGCCGCACGCGGCCTGGCGGTCAGCGACGTGGAAGACGCACTGTCGCGCGAGAACGTGGAGCCGCCGGCCGGCCGCATCGAGTCGGCCGACCGCGACTTCACCCTGCGGGTCACGCGCAACTACCAGAAGCCGGAGGATTTCGCCCAGATCCCGCTCGGCAAGGGCGCCGACGGCTACGTGGTGCGGCTGGGCGACGTGGCCCGGGTGGAGCTGGGTTCGGAAGAACGGCGCGCTTATTTCCGCAGCAACGGCGTGCCCAACGTCGGCCTGGGCGTGGTCAAGACGTCCACCGCCAACAGCCTGGATGTCGCCCATGCGGTGCGCGAAGAGGCCGACAAGATCCGCTCCTCTCTGCCCAAGGGCACCCAGATCTTCGTCGCCTTCGACACCACCACCTTCATCGATGCGGCGGTGGACCGCGTCTATGAAACCCTGCTGGAAGGCATCGTGCTGGTGCTGCTGGTCATCTGGCTGTTCCTGGGCAGCGTGCGCGCGGCGCTGATTCCGGCGGTCACGGTGCCGGTGTGCCTGATCGCCGCCTTCATCGCGCTGTACGCCTTCGGTTTCTCGATCAATCTGCTGACCCTGCTGGCGCTGGTGCTGTGCATCGGTCTGGTGGTGGACGACGCCATCGTGGTGGTGGAGAACATCCAGCGCCGCGTGGACCTGGGCGAACCGCCGCTGGTGGCGGCCAAGCGCGGCACCGCGCAGGTGGCCTTCGCGGTGCTCGCCACCACCGCGGTGCTGATCGCCGTGTTCCTGCCAGTGGGTTTCCTGGAAGGCAATACCGGCCGTCTGTTCCGCGAACTGTCGGTGGCGCTGGCTGCGGCGGTGGCCATTTCCGCGTTCGTGGCCCTGTCGCTGACGCCGATGATGTCGTCCAAGCTGCTCAAGCCGCACGCGAAGGAAAAACCCAACCGCGTGCACAGCTGGGTCAACCGCCAGTTCGACAAACTCAGCCGTGGCTACGTCCACGTGCTGAAAAAGAGCGTGCACCGCAGCTGGATGTTCGGCGGCCTGATGGTCGTGGCGATGGTCTGCGCGGTGGTGCTGTTCCGCTTCATTCCTTCCGAACTGGCGCCGGCCGAAGACCGTGGCTCGTTCCAGGTGATGATCGACGGGCCGGAAGGCGCCGGTTTCGACTACACGGTCGGGCAGATGCAGCAGGTGGAGAAGATCCTGGCGCCGATGATCGGCGGCGACCAGCCCATCCAGCGCGCCAACCCGCGCGTGCCGGGAAGCTTCGGCGCCAGCGAGGAAATGCATACCGGCCGCGCCACCATTTTCCTGCAGGACTGGGACAAGCGCAGCGAAAGCACCGCCGACGTCGCCGCCGACGTACAGAAGAAACTGTCGGTGCTGACCGGCGTGCGCGCGCGCACCCAGGTCAGCGGCGGTCTGGTGCGCTCGCGCGGGCAGCCTTTCAATCTGGTGCTGGGCGGGCCCGATTATGCGGAGATCGCGCAATGGCGCGACCTGCTGCTGCAACGCATGCAGGACAATCCGGGTTTCGTCGGCCCCGACTCGGACTACAAGGAAACCCGCCCGCAGATGCGGGTGAACATCGACCGCGCCCGCGCCGCCGACCTGGGCGTGTCGGTGACCGACATCGGCCGCGCGCTGGAAACCATGATGGGTTCGCGCCAGGTCACCACTTTCGTCGACAGCGGCGAGGAATACGACGTGCTGGTGCAGGCCGACCGCGCCGGCCGCGCCAGTCCTGCCGATCTGGAGGCGATCCAGGTGCGTTCGAGCACCGGCGAACTGGTGCCGCTGTCCAATCTGGTGACGCTGAGCGAGCTGGCCGAACCCGGCACGCTCAACCGCTTCAACCGCCTGCGTGCGATCACCATTTCGGCCGGGCTGGCGCCGGGCTATCCGCTGGGCGAAGCCATCGCCTGGACCCAACAGGTGGTCGCCGAAGAACTTCCCGAACATGCGCAGATCGACTGGAAGGGCGAGTCGCGCGAGTTCCAGGAAGCGGGCGGCGCGGTGCTGTTCACTTTCGCGCTGGCGCTGCTGATCGTGTACCTGGCGCTGGCGGCGCAGTTCGAGAGCTTCATCCATCCGCTGGGCATCATGCTGACCGTGCCGCTGGGCGTGCTGGGCGCGCTGCTGGGTTTGTGGATCACCGGCGGCACCATGAATCTCTTCAGCCAGATCGGCATCGTGATGCTGGTCGGACTGGCGGCCAAGAACGGCATCCTGATCGTGGAATTCGCCAACCAGCTACGCGACGAAGGACGCAGCGTGCACGAGGCGATCATCGAATCGTGTTCGGTGCGCCTGCGCCCCATCCTGATGACTTCCATCGCCACGATCATGGGCGCGATCCCGCTGATCCTGGCCGGTGGCCCGGGCTCGGCCAGCCGCGCGACCATCGGCGTGGTGGTGGTGTTCGGCGTCGCTTTCTCCACCGTGCTGTCGCTGCTGGTGGTGCCCGCCGCCTACGCGCTGCTTGCGCCGTTCACGAAGTCTCCCGAGTCGGTGGCGCACGAACTGGAGAAACTGGAAGGCGAAACCCCGTCGGTCGGCGGCCATGGTTGAGGCGAAGCTGGCGGGCGAGGGCTTCGTGTTGCGGCCCTGGCGCGAATCGGATCTGGACAGCCTGGTGCTGCATGCCGACGACCCGCAGGTTTCGCGCGGCGTGAGCGACCGTTTTCCTTCGCCGTACACGCGCGAGGATGGCGAGGCGTTCCTGTCGGGGCGGGTGATCGACCTGAGCGATCCGGTCTTCGCCATCGAGATAGACGGCCAAGCCTGCGGCGGCATCGGCGCCCATCCCGGCAAGGGCGAACGCGCCCACAGCGCCGAATTCGGCTACTGGCTGGGTCGCGCACACTGGGGCAAAGGCACCATGACCCGCGTGGTGTCGGTATTCGCGCCTTGGGCGATGCGGGAATTGCAGTTGTACCGGCTGTACGCGACGGTGCTGGCGTTCAATATCGGTTCGGCGCAGGTGCTGCGCAGGAACGGGTTCCTGGAGGAAGGCGTGCAACGCGCGGCTGTATTCAAACGCGGAGTGCTGCATGATCTGCGCGTGTTCGCCAAAGTGCGCAGGACCCTGGACGATGACCACTAAACCGCCTTCCCCCTGGGACCAGGCTTCCATCCGCAGCGACGATGCGCGCAAGCGCGAGAACACCGGCAGGCGCCAGGAGGCGGCGCCGGTGCGCGAGCAGCGTCCGGCGATCAGGCACGAAGGCGGCAACAAGCAGGAGCTGCGTTACTACGGGCTCAACGCCGTGCAGGCGGTGTTCGCGCAGCGGCCCGAGGCGATCCGCAAGCTCTATCTTTCCGAAGCGCGCATACCCCAGCTGCAACCGTTGCTGTCCTGGTGCGTGAAGAACCGCATCGGCTATCGCGTGGTCGAGGAAGCGGACCTGGGCAAGCTGGCCGCCAGTTCCCACCACGAAGGCGTGGTGGCCGACGTGTTGAGGGTCGAACCGCTGGGTCTGTCGGCGTGGCTGCAATCGTTGCCGCCAGGACCGGTGCTGGCGGTGTGGCTGGATGGCGTGGGCAATCCGCACAACTTCGGCGCGATCCTGCGCTCGGCCGCGCATTTCGGCGTGGGCGCGATCCTGCAGCCGCAGGACTCCACTCTGGCGGTGTCCGGCGCCGCCGCGCGCGTGGCCGAAGGCGGCGCGGAAAAAGTGCCGCTGGTGCGCCTGCCCGACCGCGATTCGGCGCTCGCCGCATTACGTGGCGCCGGCTTCGCCCTGGCTGCGACGGTGGTGCGTGGCGGCAAGGATGTCTTTTCCACTCCCTTGCCGCAGCGTCTGGTCTACGTGCTGGGCGCCGAGGGCGAGGGCATGGACGAGTCGCTGGCCGCGGCCTGCGATCTGCGGCTTTCGATTCCAGGCAGCGGCGCAGTGGAGAGTTTGAATGTGGCTGCGGCTACCGCGGTATTTCTGGCGCAATGGCGGAGATGAGTCCGTAGTCCCTCGGACCTTAGTCCCCCAGGATCGTCATCCCAGCTTCCGCTGGGATGACGATCCGAATGATTACCGGTCCGCGTCGGCCTTCGGTCGCTTACTTGGAAGCCGCAGCCGCAGGCTTCACCACACTCCCGAAATCTCCGTCCGCTTCCGCCGCCAGATACGCGAACACCGCATAAGCCGCCACGTTCTGCGCCAAAGCCTTCGGGTCTATCTTGTCCAGGGTGTCGTCGGCAGTGTGGTGCAGATCGAAATAATCGCTACCGTCCTGCGCCAACCAGGCCCAGGTGGCGCCCTTCTCGGCGATGGGGCCGATATCCGGGCCGGCGCTGCCCTTGTCCGGCGCGTATTCGATACCCAGCGGCGCCAGCGCTTCGGCGATCTGGCGGGTCGCCGCCTTGGCGTGTTCCGGCGCTCCCGTATTGAAGGCATAGATGCGTCCGGCGCCGAAGTCGCTTTCCGCGCCCAGCTGATGCTTGCCTGCATCGGCGGCATGCTTGGCCGCATAGGCCTTGCCGCCATACAGCCCCTGTTCTTCATTGGCGAAGGCGACCACGCGGATGGTGCGCCTGGGCGCCTGCTTCATCTGCCCGATCAAATGGCCGGCCGCCATGGTGATGGCCACGCCCGCGCCATCGTCGATCGCGCCGGTGCCCAGGTCCCATGAATCCAGATGTCCGCCGATCAACACCACTTCCTGCGGCTTGCTGCGCCCGGTGATTTCGCCGATGACGTTGTAGGAAGTCGCTTCTCCATTCCAACCGCAATCCAGCGCAACGGACACGCGCACCGGACCCAGCGCCAGCAGACGTGCCAGCTGGTTGGCGTCGGGAATGGCGAGCGCCGCCGACGGCACCGGCGTCAGCCCCTCATCGAAACGGGTGATGCCGGTGTGGGCGACACGATGGTGGTCGGTACCGGCCGAGCGCATCAGAAAACCGATCGCGCCCGCACGAATGGCGGCCGAAGGACCCTTGGAACGGATCGCCCCGCCATTGCGATAGTCGCTGCCGTCGCGCGCGGACTGCATCTGGTAGTCGACGAAGGCGATCTTGCCGGCCAACGATCCTGCGGGCGCGGCTTCCAACGCGGCCAGATCGGCGAAGCGCACCACTTCGGCTTGCAGTTTCCCGCCCGGACTGCCGCCCAGCGCGGTGACCGCGAGCGGCTGCGCGTGCGCGCCCAGGATCGCGGCGCTTTCGCCGCGGCGTTCCCATTTGGGGAAGGTCACCGCTTCGGTCCAGACCTTGTCGAAACCCAAAGCCTTGAACTTGGCCTGCGCCCAGGCCACCGCGCGCGCATCGGCTTCGCTGCCCGCCAGGCGCGGACCCACTTCGGTGGTCAGCGATTCGACCGTTTTCCAGCCGGTGCCGTCGGCCAGCGCCTGCTCGCGCAAGGTCGCGGCCGTGGCCAGTGCGGATTCGGGAATGCGCGTTTCGCGTTCTGCGGCGGATGAGGTTGTCGAAAACAGGCTTGTCGAAATGGAAAGGGCGAGCAGCAGAGGCACCAAGCGCATGGCGTGTTCCGGAAACAGGGAAGCCGCGAGCTTAGCAGCCCGCGGCTTGTTGGGGTCCTTCTCCCGATGGGAGAAGGAAAAGCATCACTTCTTCAGCGAATCGCGGATCTCGCGCAGCAGCAGCACGTCTTCGGGAATCGCGGCAGGCGCTTCCACGGGTTTGCGGACGCGGTTGTAAGCCTTCAGTATCAGGAAGATCACCAGCGCGATCAGCAGGAAGTCGATCACGGTCTGGATGAAAGCGCCGTAGCGGATCGCGACCTCGGCCACTTCCTTGCCCGCCGCGTCCACGGTCGCCGGACTCAGGACGTATTTCCAGTCGGTCACGCTGACCCCGCCGGTCAAGAAGCCGATCAGCGGCATCACGATGCCATCGACCATGGCGGTGACGATCTTGCCGAACGCCGCGCCGATTACGACGGCCGTCGCAAGGTCTACGACATTGCCGCGCGAAATGAATTCCTTGAACTCGCTGATCATGCCCATGCAGGTCTCCTTTTCTATCGGACGCCGATACGCCCGTGCGGGGCGACTATAACGCGGCCGGCTTCACCCGGCGGTGATGCGCCCGCGCAGCTCGGCTACGCCGTCCAGCGTGGCCACGAAAGCGTCGCCCGCCACCAGCGGGCCGACACCGGCTGGCGTGCCCATGAACACCAGGTCGCCGGCTTTCAACGCGAACAGTTTCGACAGCTCGTGCAGGATGTCGGGTACGTCCCAGATCAGGTCGGTCAAAGCGCCGTGCTGGCGCGTTTGGCCATTGACTTGCAGGGTCAGGCTGCGGGTTTCCAGGTCGGCGACTTCGCCGGCAAGCACCAGTTCGCTGATCGGCGCCGAATGATCGAAGCCCTTGCCGATATCCCAGGGCAGGCCCTTGGCCTTGGCCGCGCCCTGCAGGTCGCGACGGGTCAGGTCCAGGCCTACGCCATAGGCGAAGATCAGCGCGTCGGCGTCTGCGATGGCTAGTTCTCCCGTCGGCGCATCCTTGCCCAGCGCCACCACCAGTTCCACTTCGTGATGAAGATCCTGGGTGCCGGACGGATAGGGCACATCCGCGCCACCGGTAACCACGGCGTCGGCGGGCTTGAGGAAAAACACCGGCTGGCCGCGTTCGGCTTTGGAAGCCGGCGCCACCGCGCCCATTTCCCGGGCGTGATCGGCGAAATTGCGCCCCACGCAGTAGATGCGGCGCACGGGGAAAGTGCCGCCGCCGCGGACGGGAACGCGCGCCTGCGCAGGGGTGGGAATCAGATCGGTCATGGAGTCGCGCCAAGTTGCATGGACGCGACAGTTTAAGTGGTGCCCGCCGTCAGCGGCAGACGACGAATCAATGCGACAGCGGCAGCACCGGCTTGCGGACCACGCGGAATTCGCCTTCCACCACGTTGGCGTCGCGTGCGACGGGCTTGCCGCGCTGGCTCAGCAGCTTCCAGGCCACGCCCGCCACGATCATCGCCGCGCCCACGAACACGCTGAAGAAGATCAACAAACAAAGCAGAGCCAGCCCGACGATGCCGAACGCCAGACGCAGCAAAGGATGGCGGGGCTTGCGCGGCGCGAAAGCGGAGCGCAGGCGGGAGCTGTCGAAACGGAAACTCTTGGCGAACATCGGCGTTAGTCGTGACAGAATGCGGCCGGAGCCGGTGGCGCAGTATCGGATGACCGAAACATGACAGTGTGAGAACTTCGTTAAACCCATGCCTCTGATCGCACTGGATTCCATCGAGGACGGCGGATTCGCCGAAGTCGAAGCGTTGATCGACGGCGACGCCGAGTCGCTGATCGTGCATCGTATTGGTGCAAACGCACGGGTCTGGCTGAACGTATGCCCTCATGCGGGACGAAGATTGGATTGGGCACCCGGTAAGTTCTTGAAAAGCAAGGAAGGGCATCTGGTCTGCGCGGCGCATGGCGCTTCCTTCGAGCTTGAGCGCGGGGATTGCGTAGCTGGGCCTTGCCGTGGCGATTCGTTGCGTAGCGTCGCCGTGGAAGTGCGCGACGGCGAAGTGGTGCTAAGCGCGCCGCTATAAGCATTGCCGTAGGTCGGGGCTACGCCCCCGACACCGAATCCTCGCGCTGATCGTAGGTCGGGGCTACGCCCCCAACGCCACGCGGCCCGTCAGATC
>DASVNG010000042.1:0-45217 GCA_036383995.1 Pseudoxanthomonas sp. | reverse complement strand
CTGGTGCAAAGGGGCCAAAATCATGATTTTGGCCGACTAAGAATCGCAACAGAGACAATGTATTCGCATGTCTTCAAGAACCATATTAGTTACGTGTTGCGTTAACGTGTGCGTCGAGTAGTCATATTGGCAGCGGTAACTTATGGATGCAGTCGCTATCACGAGCGCGAACACCTTAGGGGGTAGTAAATGGCTGTTGTGAAGAAATCTGGAAAGACAAAAAAATCAGTAAAAAAGATCACTCGAATCCAGAAAAAAACCACCAAAAAATCTACAAAGAAGGTTTCAAAGAAAGCGACCAAATCTAAAAAGAAAGCGATCAAGTCGCCGATAGAACTTGCGCAATTTAAGGCCAAGCGTAAGCAGAAATTCTCAGTACGAAGCTTGTTCGGGAGGTTGGGCTTCAAAAGGATAAAGAGTGACGGAACAGAGTTCGTCTTTGATGGACGTACTGGAGAGGTAGACGATATTTTCCTTTACGAGAACATTGTTGTACTTGCCGAGTACACAATAAGCAATGACCCTGGAACCCATGTTTCTAAGAAATCGATTCTGTATAAAAAAATTGCGGATAAAAGCGTAGCTTGGATTAAGTTCGCAACCTCGACTTTTGCTGGGTTTGATGAGCATATAAATTCTTCGGGGTACACGCCCGCAGAATACAAAGTCTTCATCTGCTACTTCTCATCAGTCGGAGTGTCGAGTGAGATTGAGAGTGGTGTTCCTTTCGTGAAGTTTCTCGATGGTACAAAGCTAAGGTATTTCGAGTCTTTGACTAGGGCGATACACCAGAGCGCCAGGCATGAATTCTTTAGGTATCTCGAGCTTGAATCTAACGAGATTGGAGCAGAGGTAAAAAAGACTAACCAACATGACACGAAATTCGCAGGGTTTGTTCTTCCGTATTCCTTCAGTAGCTTTCCTGAGGGTTATCAGGTCGTGTCGTTTTATGCGGACCCGGACACTTTGTTGAGAATGTCGTATGTTCTGCGTAGAGATAGTTGGCGAGATCCGGAAGGTATGTATCAAAGGGTTTTGCAAGGTGGTCGCATGAATCAGATGAGAAAATACCTCACCACAGAAGAGCGGGTTTTTGTCAACAATATTGTTGTGACATTGCCGAGCGATACTGTTCTTAATGATCCTTCCAAGCCCGGAAAGAATCTCGATCCTGCCAGTCTAACGAAAGTTAGGAATGTGACGGTCTCTATCCCATCGAAATCCAATGTCATTGGACTTGTCGATGGTCAGCATCGAGTGTTCTGTTATCACGAGGGGCGAGATAAATATGAAGCCCAGATCATGCCATTGCGCAGTCGCCAGAATCTCTTGGTCACTGGAATTATTTATCCAGAACTTATGAGTGAAGTTGATAAGAGGCGCTTTGAAGCAAAGTTGTTTTTGGAGATAAACGATAAGCAAAGAAGAACTGGATCTGAACTAAAGCAGAGCATCGAATTAATTCTGAACCCTTATTCGACTACTGCGATTTCAAAGGCGGTTATATACAGGCTAAATACAAGCGGTCCATTGAAGGGGATGCTGCAAACGAACTATTTCGATGCGAGAAACCTCATTCGTACAACATCCATCGTTAGCTATGGACTTCGTCCATTGTTGAAGCTGGATGGAACGGATTCGCTATTTACATCGTGGACGCAGGCCGGCAAGACAAGGCTTCGTGACCTTCAAAGATCGCGAGGAGAGAAGCTGATAAATGATCCGCTATTAGAAAAATATATCCTTTACGCAACGCGGTCGATTAATGATCTATTGATTGCTGCAAAGAAATCAGATTTGCCAGATCGTTGGAAGCTCACTGAATTCGCGAAGGATAGACATCTGTCGCCAACAATAATTAATGGATTCATAGTTTGCCTGAGACAGCTTGTCGCGGCTGAGAAGCTTGGGTCTATTGATTCTTACGAAAGTAAGTTTTCTGGTCTGAAGGCATTTCCTTTCTCTAAATATAAGTCCAGCAACTGGGGTAGTCTCGGGAAAAAACTGTATTCAACTTTCTTTGAATAGAGCTCATAGGGTTGGCTCAAGCCCGCCGCATGCAGCAATAGCGATTCCTTTGGCGGGACGGGGCACGCCCTATGTCTTGCTGCAGGACGATAGGTACCGCCTTCAGCTCAACCCATCCTACGAGGCATGTAGGGTGGATAAAGGCAAGATTTATACTCTCGGTGATTGCAATGACTTCATATTTGAATAGATCGTATGAGGACAAGGATGCGGTTATACGGCGGCTTCAGGAAGAGCTATGGATGGCGCGCTACACGTTGTTGAACAGGTTGCCTCCTGAGTTATATCAGTTACTTTCCAGCTACCGTAATTGTGAGGCAAGGTCGGATACCTATCGCTGGTTGGATATTGTTGCGGAATCGATACTCGGGCATGTGCAGCCTTTGTCGGGTGCTACCTCTCATTCGAGTAATGGGCGAGCAATGTGTCCGCTCTGTGGCGACGGTGCAAATTCTTACTACGAGCAAGGATTCTCTTTCCCAGAAGGGTTGAGACGGCATTTGGTTGGCTATGGAAATACCCATCAGTGCGTGTTTACCGATACGGCAATGAAATTAGCTAGCAATGATTGGAAGGATAGGTTCTCTGAAGAAGAGGAGAATAAGCGCGTGGAGATGGAGGAGAAGGCGCAGGCGCGTCGGAAAGTGGAGCGAATGTATCGAATCGACCCATTGACTCAGCCAAAACTGGCTGATGAAGGTATGTTCTACGGCAGCGTAGCTCGTACTCCGCAGCAAATGGAATCAACTAGAAATCGCATGGCATCACTAGGATTGAAATGCGTTGTCGACGGAAATGTAGAAGCTTGGGTCGATGATCGAGATGCTTGGGTGGTCTATGCTGACCCGAGAGGCGAAGGTCGAATTGATTTCACGGTTTGGAAAAAGCCACTTCCAAAGCGGACATCCGCGAACAATTACAAGTATCACGTTGCTTCCTTTCATATCTTGGATTCCTGGAAAAATGAATTGAAGAAGAAATACGAATCGAGATTGCCCGCCATAAATGGCTAGAACAAAGACGAGCTAAACCTGCCGCAGGCTGTAAAGGCCCGTCCGGAGCTGTCGCCACTCTATGGATGGTTAACAGCCACCAGTGCTAACGTTCCCACATGGCCAAATCCACCGCCCCAATCAAGTTCAAGGCAAAGCTCTCCCGCCCCGCCACCCCGAAGGGCGCAGCCTGGACCTTCCTGGTGCTGCCTGCGGCCGCCAGCAAGAAACTGCCCACGCGCAGCATGGTCACCGTCGACGGCACCCTCGCAGGCCAGCCCTTCCAGGCCACCCTGGAGCCCGACGGGCAGGGCAGCCACTGGCTCAAGGTGGAGAAGGAACTCTTTGAGGCCGCCGGCGTCGCTGCGGGCGACAGCGTCGCGCTTGAGATAACGCCGGTGGAAAAAGAACCGGAACCCAAAGTGCCCGCAGACCTCAAACAGGCCTTGGCCGACAACCCCGACGCCAAAGCCACCTGGTTGGACATTACCCCGGTGGCGCGACGCGACTGGGTGCACTGGATCACTTCCGGCAAGAAAGCCGAGACGCGCGTGAAGCGCATTGAGGTGGCTTGCGACAAGCTGGCCTGTGGGAATCGGCGGGCTTGTTGCTTTGATCGGTCGGGGAAGTACAGCAAGGGGAATATGGGGGCGCCGGAGGCGGCGGAGTAGGTTGGCGATGTTTGCGCGCGTCGGGGGCGTAGCCCCGACCTACTTAGGGTCTGCGCCGAGAGCGCCCTCATCCGCCCTTCGGGCACCTTCCCCCGTGAACGGGGGAAGGACCTCTTCTAAGTGGGTTGCGGCCTGAAAAAGTTTGTCGATTTCCACCGCGGTCGTTCGTTGCAGATACAAACCAACCCAAAAAGGACTGCACCAATGCCCCGCATGATCTTCGTCAACCTTCCCGTCGCCGACCTTGCCGCCTCCATGAAGTTCTACGAAGCCCTGGGTTTCAAGAACAACCCGCACTTCACCGACGCCACCGCCGCCTGCATGGTCTGGAGCGACACCATCCACACCATGCTGCTGACCCACGAAAAGTGGAAGACCTTCACCACCCGCCCCATACCGCCCACCACCTCCAGCGAAGTGTCCAACGCCCTTTCCTTCGACGACCGCGACGCCGTCGACGCCTTCAATGCCGCGGCCGTGGCCAACGGCGGAACCGGCGATATCAATCCCATCCAGGACCTCGGCTTCATGTACGGCCGCGACGTGGCCGACCCCGACGGCCACGTCTGGGGAGCCTTCTGGATGGACCCGGCCGCCATCCCCACCGGCGAGTGACAGCGCAGCAATCTATGTGAATACGGCGTCATTTCAGCGGTTTTGAGGTGACGCCGTGTTCAGCTGCCTTGCACACGCGGTGGCTACACTCGGGCGTTACCTGCAAAACCGGATATTCCCCCATGTCCTCCGCCCACCCGTTCACACGATCCCTCACGCTCGCTGTGGCCCTGGCCGCATCGCTGACCGCCTGCGGCTCGAGCCAGACTAAAAAAGAAGAACCGGCGCCCCTGGGCGAGACCTTCGGCGCCGACGACACCTATTCGCGCAGTTATGACGTGCCGCCGCCCACCTCCTGCGAAGCCACCCGGCGTGCGCTGCTGGGGCAGGGCTACGTGATCGGCAAGATGGGCCCGGGAGCGGTGGAAGCACTCAAGAACTTCCAGCCCGCCTCCGATGTGCACACCCAGCTCAAAGTGCTGGCGACCTGCGTGCCGCAGTCCGAAGGCGGTTCCATCGTCTTCATCAACGCGGTGCAGGACCTTTACGCCCTCAAGTCGCAGTCCAATTCGGCCAGCGTCGGCGTGAGCATGATCGGCTCGGTGTCGCTGCCGATCGGCACCAGCAACGCCAACCTGGTGCGGGTAGGCAGCAATACCGTGCAGAACCAGGACTTCTACCGCCGCCTGTTCGACCGCGTGACCTTCTACCTGCCCGGCACCCCCACCAACGCACCGCCCCCGCCGGAACCAGAAGGCCCGCCCGATCCGGTCACGCTGAAGCAGTAAGAAGCGGCGGAGAAAAGAACGAGGTCGGGTTCACTTGTCAGAGCCCGTTACTGCTGCGGCGTAGCGGCCCGCGTCGCCTGCGTATTCTTGATCCGCTGGCGGACGGCGGGGGTGGCGGTGATGGTGCTGGCGTCGCGGTAGGTGGCGGCGGCCCGGTCCAGTTCGCCGTTCTTGCGTTGCACATCGCCCTCCAGCACCAGGCCGTTCAGGCGTTGCGAAGACACTTCCTGCATCCGCGCGGCTAATGCTTCGGGCGGTACGGTGGTGCGCACGTCGATGACTTCCATGCCGGGGCCGGGGGGCGAACCATCGCTGGGCGGCACTATCAATAGGGATTCGTTCAAGGGAGCGCGCAGCGGCGTGTCGCGGAAAACGCGGACCCCGGATTGCGCGCTGACTTGCGTCGCCATCGCCTTGATCGCCGGCGTTTGCGCGGTTTCCGGCGACAGCCGCTCCACGTTGCGCAAGGCGATCGTGGACAGATCGTTGAAGTTGGTGGCGGACAACGCATTGGCGGTGAGCACCCATTGGGTTTCTTCCGACAGCCCCGGCGTCTGCGCAACCACCGCCTTGCGCGCGGCTTCGGAGATTTCCTGGCGCTGCGCTTCGTCGGGCAGCGCGTTCAAGCGTTCCTTGTTCTCGTCAATGAAGGCGTTTATGCCCTCGCTGATGAGCGCGAAGCTGCGTTGTTGCGCCAGCGCCAGCGCCTCCGGATTGTCCAGCTTCACGCGCACCGTTTTGGGCCCCAGCGGATCGGCTTTGAGGACGAAGGTGTATTCGGGCTGCAGCGGTTCGCCGACCAGATTCAGGATCAACTGGATCTCTTCCTGATTATTGCCGGGGATCTTGCGCGGAGTAGGGCGGGGCAGCACCAGCAATCTGGAGCTGGAGGAAGGGCCGATGTCGTAAGTCAGCTCGCGCTCGCCCAGGTTGATCAGTTTGGCGGTGTTGAGCGCCGAACCGGCGTGCAGCGTGTACAGCCATTCGCCCGCGTCGTTGACGCTGAAGTTGGGCGTGTCCAGGCGCGGTTCGCGGTCGGTGCCCAGGACTACCGTATTCAACGCATTGACCAGCATCTGCAACGACGGGTGGGTGGGGCCATTCGGCTTGACGATGGTCAGGTGGTCGCTTCCGCCGATGGCGACCAGATTGCCGACGCAGAAACGCGTGGCGCTGCGGCGTTTGACCACCATCACGCCCTTGGTCGCCGCGGTTTCGTAAGCGCATCGCACGATGGGCCGTTTTACAGCAGGAATGTCGGCCCAATCTTCATTGAGCGTGGCCAGAAACTCGTTGGCGTCGCTATTGTGCATCTGCGCCAGCGCCGGGTTCCGCGCCACGTTGTCGGCAATGCTGGCCATGTCCGAGCCATCCATCGGCGAGGCGTACAACACCACCAAAGGCACCCGTTCCAAATGCTCGGGGTTGGTGATCAGGTAGCGCAGCGTCACCAGCCCGCCCAGGCTATGGGCGACGAAGACCACGTTGTCGTACTCCCACACCTTGTTGGCCTGCAGCGATTCTTCCAAGCTGTTGGCCGCTTCGCGCGCATCCAAGGACCCGCTGCGGAACATGTTGGAGGTGAAACCGAAGGCGAAGAGGTCGATCTTGTCGCCCACTTCGGGGTTCTGCTTCAACAGGCTGAAGAAATCGACCTTGCCCGCCGGGTCGGGCGACCACGTATCCAGCGTATCGCCGAACAGTCCATGGATGAACACCACGGCGACACGGTGGTTCGGATTGCGTGGGTATACCCATTGCGGGCCGGTGTTATTGGCGCCGGCTGCCTGCGTTGCATTGTCGGCGGCGGTGTCCGCATCGGATTTCTCTTCGCAGCCCGCAAGCACCAGGCTGGCCGTCATCAATACCAACGCCACGACGCGAAAGACAGCGTGGCGGCGTGTTTCGCTCAGACCCATAGCGGCGCTCCTGATGTGGCTTATAAACAGCTAAACGGCGCTGGTTGGCACAACCGGCCCTGGCGGCATCTGCGGCACAGTCCCTGGCAGCGAGCGCCCGCTGCCTGACCTTATTCGAGTGAACTATTTACGTTGTATGCCATTGCGGCTGGTGGTCACATACGAGCCCACGGGGAGAAGCCAGATCAGCAACGGCGGCCTCAATCATTTTTTGCTGAACATCCATCTTGACCGTCATGCAACAGTCCAACCGGTCGCTGACCGTACTGCGGCCGCCATCTTCTGAAAAGCTAAGGAGCTGAGCCATGAAAACGAAAGAATGGTACGCATGGATCAATACGATGCCACCAAAGCCGGATGATCTACACGTGATCGGACAGGTCACCGTCTCCAATCCAGGTATCGAAGCGCTGCTTACTGCCCGAGAATCCTCGGGGAAGCCCAGCATCATCGAGCTCGATCTTCATTTGGTTCAAAGGCCTGGCATGTGGCCAACAGTGGTCACCGTAACGCAGGTTAGATACGACCAGATTCTGTCTCCGATAAGCCCCCAATATACCCAGGCATGCATATTCCTCGACGGAACAATGATCGAACAACTAGAAGTGGAAGTGATTCGCTAGCGTTCTATGTTTCCGAAAAGAAGGGGGCAGAGCGACTTTTCTTAAGAGCGTACTCTGACCCCTGTTTTCCTGTTTCTCGCCGTCACATCGCTATTCTGAACCTGCTTTGGATGGGGTCGTCGATACCACGCGCCAACTCCTGTTGCTGCGCCATAGCCCGTTCTTGAGCGATGTGCTGGTTGGCGGCCAGTAGTTTTTCGTCCGACTGTTCGATAGGGGTGCGGATCGCCGTTTCGACAGAAACCAAGGCGCGCTTGTGCGCGGGATCGTCCAGTCTGCCTTCAACGGCGAAGATGTTGCCTGTCGTCCCCATCACCACATGGTCGACACGGCTCAGGGCGTTGGCCGCAAGCGACACGCCGCGCGCGTCGGGGTACATCTCACGATTGTCCTTGCAGGCGGCCAACAGACAACGACTGACACGTTCGCTCATGTCGTCGTAGCTCTTGCCGACCGATTGATCCACCTTGCGTACGCCAGCGCGGATTTGTTCCAGCATGGCGTGGTCAGGATGATTCGGGTCGGCAGGGCTGATCGAACCATGATTGGGCGTCTGCGGCTCCAGCTTCGGCGCAATGTACTGTTTGTAGTCGAGCAGGTACGCGTCGCGATGGGTCAGCTGGCCGTCCCCGTTCTGATCTTGCATCAGGCCCAAGGTATAGGGCCTGTCCGGCACCTTGGCGGAAATTAGGTCGACGACCGTTTTGTCGTCCAACTCGCCTTTGCACCATTGCTTGTGCATCAGCCCCAGTTCCACCCCCGAGAGGTAGCCGATGTGATCGAATGGAAAGTCCTTCTTGAAGTCGGGATGTTGTTCCAAATCCTTGAAGATTGCGAAAGCGTTGAAAATAGCCTGGGCCTCTAATCCTGCCCGATACTGCACGTATTCGTCGGCTGTCTTGCCGGTAAAGGGCACCGTACCGGTGTTGTAACGGTCGTGACCGATCTCGTGGGCGAGGGTTCCGAAAAATTTAAATTGAGGGTATTCAGCCGAACCTTTCCGCGTAAGGTTTTCCCATTCGGCGAAATTAACAGCAATACTAGGTGGATTCGAAGGGTGATATACGGCGATTTTCACGCTCTCTTGTGGATCGATAAATCCGCCTTTTTCAAAGAAGGCGTAAAAATCAGCAGTTGCGTTCGGCGATTGTTCGATCCAAGACTGGATCTTATTCGGCAATCGATGGAATTCGGCATTGCCACGTAAGGCCTGCACTCGGGCGTCATCGTTCATTCGCTCAATTTCCTTATCGGAGACACATGGATCGAGACCACGCAACGGTAGGTCTCTGGTGTCGTTTTGATCCTAATCAGCACTCCATTGCGCTCGGCATAGTAGGTTCGCCCAAAATCAACGCCATGATCGGTCCGGAATACGGGATCCATGATGGCCCCGGTGATCTCAACGGCACGTTCTGGCGAAAAACAAGGTTCTTGCTTTAGGCCAATATCGATACGATTAGGGCCTGGACCGATCCAGGTGAAACTCAGAACGTAGTTGTCGGCTAATTTGACGGGTTTCTCACCTGTAAACCAGGACGGCTTCAATTCCCGGAGTTCAAATACCTGTCCCAAGCCTGCCGCCACTTTGTCAGCGCCCTCTGGTCCTTCCAACGGCCAGCGAAGCAGATTCTCGACGGTAACCATTTCCTTCGACGTGGGTAGAGATTCGGCTGCGTGCGAGGTTATTTGAGGGGGAGTTGTCCCTGGAATGGGCGCGATTGTCGAAGCACATCCTTGCGAACCAGAGACCAAGATCAGTGCAATTGATGTGGCTACGAAGAGTTTTTTCATTGTGGTTATGCTCCTTGAATAGCAACGGTTACAGCTGTCATCTCTCAATTCTTGGAGTTGGATTCGCATTTATCGAGATTACACAGCGATGGATCCAAATCGCAGTTCTGCACGTTCACGTCAACGCGTCGATTCGAACGGTTCAAGGGGTGTTCTGGATTATCATCGCCTACATAGATCGGCCGACTCGCACCGTAACCTACGGGGCCAAGCATTTGACAAGCGTCGGCACCTTTGCTGAGCAGGTAATCATAAGCCGCGCGCGCTCGACGAAGAGAAAGCTGTCGATACTGGTTCTCCCGCGAGTCCGCGTGACCAGAAACCTCAATGATGAGGTCCGGGTATTTTTTAAGGATCTCGGCGCCTTCATCCAGCTTGCTGACAGCTTGTGGTTTCAACGTCACTTGATTGAAGTCAAAAGATATCTCGTGATCGTAGTATTCCTCCGTGCCGCCGTGCTGATTAATGGGTTGCGCAGGCTCATCAAGGGCAGGCAGGGCAGGGATGGATGGAATGTCCGCGGGGGTATGCGCACATGCGGCGAGCGCAAGCGGAAAAACGCCGATCAGTACACGTAATGCAGCTACCGAAAACCTGTTCATGCTGGTCCCTCTCCTTGGGCGGTAGCCGATATGGTCGCCACATCGGGTTACACGGGCGACATTCGCACGCTAACCCCGGCTTTGCGGCAATGCAACTCACAAATGTATGGGTTGCAAGTAGTCATCGTGCACTGAATAACATTCGCCAACGCAGAGTCCAGTCACCCCTTGCGACAAATCAACAGCACCTCATCCACCTGCGCGGTATCGACCAAACCCGGAACCAACGCCAACGGCTTCTGAAAGCGCACGAACAGCGGCAGCGTGCGGTTGTACCACCACATCGCCCGTTCCCGCCGATGGGTGAGGAACCACATGCCCACATCCAGCAGCTTCGAAGACTTGGGTTGCATACCGTAGATCGCACTTTGCTCCAAAGTAAGACCGTGCGCGCGCAGCTTCGCCAGCAGCTGTTCCGGTTCGTAACGGCGATAGTGGCCGACGAAATCGTCGAATGCAGTCCAACTATCCGTGTGCAGCGGCGCCGACAGCAGCATCGCCGCGCCGGGCTTGGCCACGCGGGCAAGTTCGGCCAGCGCGCCATCGTCGTCGACCACGTGTTCGATGATGTCCAGCGCGCAGACCGCATCGAAGGTGGCATCCGGAAACGGCAGCGCGGTC
The DNA here is from genome assembly GCA_036383995.1 of Pseudoxanthomonas sp. Classification (GTDB taxonomy): domain Bacteria; phylum Pseudomonadota; class Gammaproteobacteria; order Xanthomonadales; family Xanthomonadaceae; genus Pseudoxanthomonas_A. The sequence goes on along the minus strand of DASVNG010000042.1, from coordinate 34,624 downwards.
ACGTGACCTTGCAAGGCGGCAGCGCCGCCGGCTTGCAGACGCTGCAGCGCGGGCACGCTGATGTCCACGAAGTGGGTGCCGTGCAGCGGAAACCGCGGCCGCAGGCCGGGCGCCACTTCCAACCGCTGCGTGGCGCCGGCGATCAGCCGCATGACCAGCGGCCAGGTATTGAAACGTTGCGGCTCGGTCAGCCGCGCGCCGCTCCACAGCCCATCGTAGAAGCGGCGGTTGCGCTCAAGCAGGTCGTGTTCGACAGGCAGCGATGGGGTGGACATGCCCGCAGGATAGGCATGCTGCGGGTTTCGCCGGGATGAAGAAGGGCGGGCAGAACTCAGGGAAGGACTGCAGCGACGCGGATTTCGATACGCATCACGGGAAGTGACGTAGCCCGGGTAGAGCCGCGGGCGAAACCCGGCTACAGGAACTCAACCCACCTGCATCCGCAACCCGTGCAACCGCTCGTAATGCGGCCTGCATTCCTCCGCCACCTCCGCCGCCGCACCGGAGAGACTGATCTCCTTCGCCACCGGCGCCTCAAACCCGGTGGACTCCCACACATGCGCATACCAATGCGGCGCCCAGATGCCGTCGCTGCCGCGCCGGCCCGGCGGCCAATGCAGCATGCGATCGGTGAAGGGAATGCCCAGCCAATCGCACAGCGCGCGCAGGTGCGGCTGTGGTGCGCGCAGGAAATCGCCCGCATCCAGGATCGGCGGCGGCGAACCGGCCGCGCACAGCTCCTCGTACAGCGCCACCTGCTGCGGCAAACCGATGTCGTCGGCGGTGACCGTGGCGCGCGACTTCACGTACGACGCCACCACCTCGCGCGGATCGCGGATCAGCAGCACGTTGCGCAAGCCCGCGATCCATTCGTGGCCCATGTGCGGCAACAGATGATGGGTCATGTGTTTCTGGTACCACACCGCCGCACCGCCGGGCGCCGGGCCCAGCAGCGCATCCACCACCCGCCGCCAGTCGGTGTCGCCATCGGCGATCACTTCCTCGCGCGCCGGATGGTCCAGCCCGGTATGGTCCAGATAGTGCGCGTACAACGGTTCGTCGCTGACCGCGCAGTCGCCGCGGTTTTCCCAGGCCCGCATCATCGCCGTGGAAATATTGCGCGGCCCCGACCACATGGCCACGCGCACGACGCCGGGCGCGCTCATGCCGGACGCACGCGGTGCGCCACGTCCGCCGCCGCGAACGCGCGGTACAGCGACTGCAGGCGCTGCACCATCGGCCCGCGCGCATCCTCGCCGCGCGGTTCGCTGCCGATGCTGCGGTGGTCGACCGTGTGCACCGGCACCACGCCGCCGAAGGTGCCGGTGACGAAGGCCTCGTCGGCGCCGTAGACGTCGGTAAGGCTGAACGATTTCTCGAACACCGGAATGCCGTTCTCGCGGCACACCGTGATGATGTTGGCGCGGGTGATGCCGCCCAGGCAGTACTGGCCGGTCGAAGTCCACACCTCGCCCTTGCGCACGATGAAGAAGTGGGTGGAGTTGCAGGTGGCGACGAAGCCGTGCGGGTCCAGCATCAGCGCCTCGTCGGCGCCCGCGCCGTAGGCCTGGATGCAGGCGGTGATGCAGTTGAGCTTGCTGTGCGAATTGAGCTTGGGGTCCTGCACGTCCGGGTAGCCGCGGCGCACGTGCACCGTGTACAGCGACAGGCCGCGCGCGGCGGTGTCGGTGGAGGCGGTCTTGTATTCGGGAATGATGACCACGGTGGCCGGACCCACGGTGACGCGCGGGTCCTGGTAGGGCGTGCTCTTCACTCCGCGGGTGACCATCAGCCGCACGTGCACGCCGTCGCCGTGCATGCCGTTGGCGTCCAGGGCGGCGTACAGCGCGCGGGTCAGTTGCTCGCGGCTCAGGCCGATGTCCAGCAGGATGGCCTTGGCGCCTTCGTACAGGCGGTCGAGGTGCGCGTCCAGGAACAGCGGATGCCCGCCCATCACACGGAAGCCTTCCCACACTCCGTCCCCCAGCACGAAGCCGCTGTCGAATACCGACACCAGCGCCTGGCTGCGGTGCTTCATCACGTCGTTGATGGAAATCAGGATGTCGGCATTGCGTGGGTCGTCGGCCGAATGCTGGGTGCCCTGGGTCATGCGTGGTTTCTCCGGTGGGGTGAGGGAATGGTAGCCGCTGGGGCAGGCTCTATGAACTACGAATGCGAATCGCGAGGCCGTACTTCTTCATGACATCGGCTTTCACCCCCGGCGGGTAGCATCCCCAGGTGTAGTCCTTCCCTTCCAGGAGCGCGCCATGTCCGAGGAAAATCCCAAGACCCCGCTCGATCACGTTGTCGATACGCTGTCGCAGCTCAAGGAGATGCGGCACTACTCCAAGAACAACGTGGAACTGCTGACCACCCAGTGGCTGATGTTCGACGGCGAGCTTTCCAAATTGAAGCAGGCCGCCAAGATAGAAAACCTGATGATGCGGCAGAGCGAATTCCACGATGCGCTGGAAACGGTGATCGCCGATCTGGAAGAAGTGAAAGTGGAATTGCAACCGGCTGCCGAGGGGGAAGGGTAGTGGGGTTGTAGAGCCCAGTACGCGGCAGTCGTTGTGATCATTGCGACAGCTGTGGTGATAGTTCAGGCCGTCATCCCGGCGAAAGCCGGGACCCAACTCAACGACATCTGGTAGTTGGGTCCCGGCTTTCGCCGGGATGACGGCCGTTCTTTTTTCTTTGCTCCCAGCCAGCCGCCAACGGTTGAATGCCGCTCCGGTTCTGCTGACGTGGGCCCGTTAGCAGCTGCCGGTTTGCCGGATCGCCTGTCCCGTCTGCCCGGGTCCAGGCCTGTTCGCCTTGAAGGTCCCGTGGCTGGCGGACCTTCCCTGTGCTCGAAACCCTTCCCCCATGGGCGGTTTCCCGGTTCCGCGCCGCTCGGCCCTCTGCGATCCCGGGCTGTTTCCATGTCTCACTCCGTAATAGGACAAAGTTGGCACACTTTTTGTAACGGATCTCACAAAACACGAACAGCCCGGGCCGATGGGGAAACAGCGGCCACGGGCGTACCGGATCCAGTTCTGCAAGGCACTGAGCCGGTTTCCACGCCACCCAGGGGAATTACCAGATGTCGACGCCATACGCACCACAGGCGGCAAGCACACGCCTGCGCTCACAGCTAAATGCGACTTGCGTCACATTGCGACGTGTTTTGGTCTTATTCGCCCTGGCGCTCTTGCCGGGCTTGGCACTGGCGACCACTTTTACCGATACCACCGGCGCCGGCACTTTCAATGTCCCCAGCTCTCCGCTGGGTGGCGTAGCGGGCTGCGGCATGGTGACGGGCACGCACCAGTATGCGGCGCGCACGCTGACCACCAATAACACCACCCTCTATACCTTCACCGTCACCTCCTCGACGGGATTCGATGGCGGCAACGGTCCTGACCCCTTCCTGGCGGTTTACTCCGGCACCTTCAACCCGGCCGCGCCCACGGCGAATCTGGTGGCCTGCAACGACGACAGCAATGGGTTGCTCTCGCGTTTCCAGGCGAACCTCACCGCCAACACCACCTATACCATCGTCACCACGTCCTACTACACCAACGTCAGCGGTTCGGCGACCTACGACATCACCCCGGACGTGACGCTTGCCGGCGCGCCGGTCCTGTCGGCCGTCTCGGTTAGCGGCATCACCAGCACTACCGCCAACTTGCAGGGAACCAGCACCAGCGCCGGCACCGGCTACTACGTGGTGCAGGCCGCGGCGCAGGCCGCGCCGAGCGTCGCGCAGGTGATCGCGGGACAGCAGTCGACCGGCGCCGCTGCGATCTCGTCGGGCAACAACACCGTGGTTGCGAACACCGCACGCACGTTCCCGATCGCTTCGCTGCAGCCCGGTACTGCCTACATCGCCTATCTGGTGGTGCGCGACAACCAGGTGCCGCAACTGACTTCGGTTCCGGCCGCCGCCAACTTCACCACCGTTGCGGTAGTGCCGCAGGCGCCCACCATCGGCACCGCCACTGCCGGCAATACGCAGGCAACGGTCGCTTTCACCCCGCCTGCAGTAAATGGCGGTAGCGCCATCACCGGATACACGGTGACTTCCAGCCCGGGCGCGATCAGCGTCAACGGCACTGCCAGTCCCATCGTCGTTCCCGGTCTCACCAACGGCACCAGCTACACCTTCACCGTCCGCGCGATCAACGCCATCGGCACCGGTCCGGCTTCGGCGCCTTCCAATGCGGTGGTTCCGGTCGGTCCGCCTGCGCTGACCAACTTCGGTCCCTTCGCCCGCACCTTCGGCGACGCCGCGTCCGCGATCACCGCGCCGACTTCGCCCAGCGCCGGCGCTTTCACCTACACCAGCAGCAATCCGGCCGTGGCCACCATCAGTGGCAACGTGGTCACAGTGGTGTCCGCGGGTACGACCGTGATCACCGCCAATCAAGCGGCGAACGGCGCCTACACCGCCGCCAGCACCACGGCCAATCTGGTGGTGGCCCAGGCGGCTCCGGTGCTGTCGGGCTTCAACGACCTGAGCCGCGTGTTCGGCGCTGCGCCTTTCACGATCACCGCACCGATCAGCAACAGCAACGGCGCGTTGAGCTACACCAGCAGCAATCCGGCTGTGGCCACCATCAGCGGCACCACGGTGACCGTGGTGGGCGCAGGCACCACCACGATCACCGCGACACAGGCCGCGACCGCCAACTATCAGGCCGGCAGCACCACCGCGACACTGACGGTTAGCGCCGCCACGCCGACGTTGGGCGCGTTCGCCGCCATCAACCGCACCTTCGGCGCCGCGCCGGTCACGCTGACCGCGCCGACTTCGAATAGCGCCGGTGCGTTCACCTACACCAGCAGCAATCCTGCGGTCGCCACCATCAGCGGCAACACGCTGACCATTGTGGGCGCCGGTACTTCCACCATCACCGCCATCCAGGCCGCCAACGGCAACTACGCCAGCGCGCAGACCACCGCGCCGCTGACCGTCAGCGCCGCCACGCCGACGTTGGGCGCGTTCAACGCGATCAATGCGACTTTCGGCGCTGCGCCGATCACGTTGACTGCGCCGACTTCCAACAGCGCCGGTGCGTTCACCTACACCAGCAGCAATCCCGCGATCGCCACCGTCAGCGGCAATACGGTGACGATTGTGGGTGCAGGCACCTCTACCCTCACCGCTACACAGGCGGCCAACGGCAACTACACCAGCGCGCAGACCACCGCGCCGCTGACCGTGAGCGCCGCCACGCCGACGCTGGGCGCGTTCCCCGCCATCACCCGCATCTTCGGCGCAGCGCCGGTTACGCTGACCGCGCCTACTTCGAACAGCGCGGGCGCGTTCACCTACACCAGCAGCAATCCCGCGGTCGCCACCATCAGCGGCAACACGGTGACGATTGTGGGTGCAGGCACCTCTACCCTCACCGCCACACAGGCGGCCAACGGCAACTACACCAGCGCGCAGACCACCGCATCGTTGACCGTCCTTGCTGCCATTCCCACGCTGGGCGCGTTCCCCGCCATCACCCGCATCTTCGGCGCAGCGCCGGTCACGCTGACCGCGCCTACTTCGAACAGCGCGGGCGCGTTCACCTACACCAGCAGCAATCCCGCGGTCGCCACCATCAGCGGCAATACGGTGACGATTGTGGGTGCAGGCACCTCTACCCTCACCGCTACGCAGGCGGCCAACGGCAACTACACCAGCACGCAGACCACCGCGCTGCTGACCGTGAGCGCCGCCACGCCGACGCTGGGTGCGTTCAGCGCGATCAACACCACCTTCGGCGCTGCGCCGATCACGCTGACTGCGCCGACTTCCAACAGCGCCGGTGCGTTCTCTTACAGCAGCAGCAATCCCGCGGTCGCCACCATCAGCGGCAACACGTTGACCATCGTCGGCGCGGGTTCGGCCACCCTCACCGCTACGCAGGCGGCCAACGGCAACTACGCCAGCGCGCAGACCACCGCGCCGCTGACCGTGGCCACCGCTATGCCGACCCTGGGCAGCTTCGCCAACTTGAATGCGACTTTCGGCGACGCGCCGATCACGCTGACCGCGCCGACTTCGAATAGCGCCGGTGCGTTCACCTACACCAGCAGCAATCCGGCCGTCGCCACGATCAGCGGCAACACCGTGACCATCGTCGGTTCGGGCGCGACGACCCTCACTGCCACGCAGGCCGCCGACGGCAACTACGCGTCCGCGTCCACCACGGCTTCCTTGAACGTGGGCGTCGGCGCACCGACGCTGGGCGCGTTCGGCAACCTCAGCGCGACCTTCGGCGATGCGCCGATCACGCTGACCGCGCCGACGTCCAACAGCGCGGGCGCGTTCAGCTACACCAGCACCACCCCGGCGGTCGCCACGGTCAGCGGCAACGTCGTCACCATCGTCGGTGCCGGCACCGCGACTATCACCGCGACCCAGGCCGCGGACGGCAACTACGGCACGGCGCAGGCCACCGCTTCTCTGACCGTCGCCACTGCAGCGCCGACCCTGGGTAGCTTCGCCAATTTGAATGCGATCTTCGGCGATGCGCCGATCACGCTGACCGCGCCGAGTTCCAACAGCGCGGGCGGCTTCAGCTACACCAGCAGCGATACCTCGGTCGCCACGATCACCGGCAACGTACTCACCATCGTGGGCTCCGGCTCGGCCACGATCACCGCGACCCAGGCGGCGAACGGAAACTACGCTTCGGCTTCGACCACCGCGCAGTTGAACGTGGGCGCAGCGACGCCGGCCCTGGGTGCGTTCGGCAACTTGAACGCCACCTTTGGCGACGCGCCGATCACGCTGGTGGCTCCGAGCTCGCCGAGTGCCGGTGCGTTCACCTACGCCAGCAGCAATCCCGCAGTGGCGACGGTCAGCGGCAACATCGTGACCATCGTCGGCTCCGGCACGGCGACCCTCACCGCGACACAAGCGGCAGACGGCAACTACACCGCTGCGCAGACCACCGCACAGTTGAGCGTGGGCGTCGCGGTGCCGGTGCTGGGTGCGTTCGGAAATTTGAACGCGACCTTCGGCGACGCGCCGATCACGCTGGTGGCTCCGACTTCTCCGAGCGCCGGTGCCTTCACCTACACCAGCAGCAACCCGGCCGTGGCCACCATCAGCGGCAACATCGTGACCATCGTCGGCTCCGGCACGGCGACCCTCACCGCCACGCAGGCAGCCGATGGCAACTACGCCGCTGCGCAGACCACCGCGCAGCTGACGGTCGACGCGGCAGTGCCGGTCCTGGGCGCATTCGGTGATTTGAATGCGACCTTCGGCGACGCGCCGATCACGCTGGTGGCTCCGACTTCTCCGAGCGCCGGTGCCTTCACCTACACCAGCAGCAATCCGGCTGTGGCCACCATCAGCGGCAACGTGGTGACCATCGTCGGTTCGGGTACCGCCACGATCACCGCCACGCAGGCGGCCGACGGCAACTACGCCAGCACGCAGACCACTGCGCAGCTGGTAGTGGGTGCTGCCGTGCCGACCTTGGGCACGTTCGGCAACTTGAACGCCACCTACGGCGACGCACCGATCACTTTGGTGGCGCCGAGCTCGCCGAGCGCCGGTGCGTTCACCTACACCAGCAGCAATCCGGCCGTGGCCACCATCAGCGGCAACGTGGTGACCATCGTGGGTTCGGGTTCGGTAACGATCACCGCTACGCAGGCCGCCAACGGCAACTACGCCGCCACGCAGACCACCGCGCAGCTGCAGGTGGGCGTGGCCGCGCCCGCACTGTCGAACTTCGGCAACCTAACCGCGACTTTCGGCGATGCGCCGATCACGCTGGTGGCGCCGAATTCGCCAAGCGCCGGTGCCTTCAGCTACACCAGCAGCAACCCGGCCGTGGCCACCATCAGCGGCAACGTGGTGACCATCGTCGGCTCGGGTACCGCCACTATCACCGCGATTCAGGCGGCCGATGGCAACTACGGCGCCTCGCAGATCACCGCGCAGCTGGCCGTGGATACGCTGGCGCCGGCGTTGTCCGGTTTCGGCAACCTGACCGCCACTTACGGGCAGAGCGCCTTCACCCTGACTTCGCCGACTTCGCCGAGCACGGGGGCCTTCACCTACACCAGCAGCAACCCGGCCGTGGCCACCATCAGCGGCAACGTGGTGACCATCGTCGGCACCGGCACCACCACGCTGACCGCTACACAAGCGGCGCAGGGCAGCTATGCGGAAGCTTCCATCACCGCGCAGCTGGTGGTGGGTGCGGCCGCGCCCACCATCACCGGCTTCGGCGACCTGCACAAGGTCTACGGGCAGGCGGCGTTCGACCTGGTCGATCCGACCAGCAACAGCACCGGCGCTTTCACCTACACCATCGACAACGCAGCCGTGGCCACCATCAACGGCCGCACCGTCACCCTGACCGGCGCCGGCACCGCGACCATCACCGCCACCCAGGCGGCGACGGCCAACTACACCGCGGCCAGCGTGACCGCGCTGCTGGTGGTCGATTCGCGTCCGGATCCGACCCAGGATGCGGAAGTGGTCGGCGGCCTGCAGGCGCAGATGGACACCGCCCTGCGTTTCGCCAACGCGCAGCAGAGCAACGTGCGCGACCGCCTGCGTCAGCGTCGCTCCACCGATGCGGCCGGCACTGCCAATGGTTTGACCTTGAACTCCTCCGGCGGCGAAGGCGGCGTGTCGCTGAAACCTGAAGTGCTGGGCGAGAGCGGGGCGGGCAAGGCCTGGTCGTTCTGGACCGGCGGCGCCATCAATGCCGGCGAGCGCAAGCTCAGCGGCAACGACAACGACTACGATTTCCGCAGCGATGGCGTGACCCTCGGCGCCGATACGCGGATCGGCAAGGACTTGCTGCTGGGCGTGGCGGTCGGCGGCGGCTGGGGCGACACCGATGTGGGTTCGCACGGTTCCACCGTCGACGCCACCCAGCGCGCGCTGACCGTGTACGGTTTGTGGCACGCCAGCGATTCGCTGTTCATCGATGGACAGCTGGCCGTCGGCAAGCTGGACTACGACCTGCGCCGCTGGAGCGCGATCGCCGACAGCATGGCCATCGCCCAGCGCGACGGCAGCCAGGTGTTCGGTTCGCTGACCTTCGGTTACGAGTCGAGCAACGAATCGCGTCGCCTGACCGGCTATGGCCGCATCGACGCGGGCCGCACCACCCTGGACGCCTACCGCGAAACCGGGCTGGGCATCTACGACCTGGACTACCGCGAGCAGACCGTCGAACAGCGCAGCGTCGCGGTCGGCCTGGAAGGCAGCCACAACGTCAAGGTCGATTGGGCCCGCGATGTGCGTCCGTACTGGCAGATCGAATACCGCAACGATTTCAGCAGCCGCAGCGATGCGGGCATCAACTACGTGGTGGCGCCGGCGGACGAGGACTACCGCCTGTCGCTGAAGCCGTGGGCGAGCTCCAACTGGAACGTGGGCTTCGGCGCGGACTTCGCCTTCGGCAACGGCGTGATCGTCACTGCGCTGCTGCGCCACGAGTTGAATGTGGGCATGGGGTCCAACACCACGATCGGCCTGCAGCTCTCGCTGGATTTCGGCGGCGATGAAGGAGCCGCCACGGCCACCGGTGCGCCTTTGCAGTCGATGCAGGATTCGAAGACGGCGGATTACAAGAAGAAGTAAGCGTTCCACTTTTTACTTCTGACGGCGGGACGGATTATTTCGTTCCGCCGTTTTTTTTTGCGGCGGGTCATGCGGGAGGATCGGGAGCGCCTCGCTTTTTTGCCCCCTCCCTTGCGAAGTCCCCCAAGGGGACTTCCTTCCGGGCGCAGGGGAGGGGGCTAAAAGCACCAGCCCCCACCTTGCGCAGGCCCAGTCCTTCCCAAATCACCCGTCTGTGGCGTCGTTCACCCCTAAGGAACCCAATCCCCTCTAGCATGGCGATTCCCTCACCAACCCGCCCTGGCACCGGCCTGGGGTGCGTAGAGGATTGCCCGCCTTGCTAAACCGGCTACAGCGCAATTCCCAGCTCGGCATCATCGTCCTGCTGGGCCTGACCACCGTTCTCACGCTCGCGATCTTCGCCGTCTACCGCGCCTTGCACGGCCAGTGGGCCGCTGCGTCCATCGATTTCGGCATCGTCGTGCTGATCGGCGCGCCGGTGATCTACGCCATGCGCACCGGCAGCACCGCTGGTCCGGGCATGTTGCTGTGCACCACCAACAGCCTGGGCTGCGCCGTTGCCTGCTACGTGATCGGACCGGCATCGCTGCCCTGGGTCTATCTGGTGCTGATGACCAACTTCTTCATCGCCGGCGCGCGCCAGGCCGTGTGCTTCAACCTGCTGCTGGCCCTGGTGCTGCTGTTCTTGCCGCACATGTTCGCCCTGCCGATCGACCGCGCGTCCGCCGCGGTCGTCGCTGCGCTGGTCACGCTGTTCGCCTATCTGTTCGCGCTGCGCGTCAGCAGCGACCACCAGGAGCTCGAAGACCTGGCCTCGCTGGATGCGCTGACCGGCCTGCCGAACCGGCGCATGATGGAACGGGCGCTGGAAGAAGCGGTGAGCCAGCAGCGTAACGGCAGGCGCAATCACGGTTTGCTGATCGCGGACATCGACCATTTCAAGGAAGTCAACGACAGTTACGGCCACGCCGCGGGCGATGCCGCCATCGCCGACCTGGGCGCCATCCTCAAGTTCGAGATGCGCAAGCACGACCGGGTGTTCCGTTTCGGCGGCGAAGAGTTCGTGATGCTGCTGGACGTCGACACCCCGGAAGACCTGCAGGCCGCCAGCGAACGCCTGCGCCAGGCGGTGCGCAACGGGCTGCGCGGGCCCGCGGGCAGAATCACGGTGTCGTTGGGCGGTGCGATGGCGGGCAGCGAGGAACGCTGGCAGGAATGGTTTTCGCTGGCCGACGAAGCCTTGTACCGGGCCAAGAACAACGGGCGCGACAGCTCGGTGATCGCCGGTCTTCCGGCGCCGGCCGGCGAACAGCAAACCCGATTCCCGCCAGAGCACGTACCCTGATACCCGTTATATCCTCTACCCGCATGCTCATACCCGCATGCTCACCTGATCACCTGACCACGAGGCAATCGATGAAGAGTTTCCTTTACCCGTCGGCAGCGGCAACGCTGGTCGCGCTCATGGCCCATCCCTCCGCTTACGCCGCCGAAACTCCCATGAAAAAATTCGCCAGCAACAGCGACGCCGTCGTCATCTACACCAGCGCGCAAGGGTCGGACCAGCGCCTGAGCAAGAGCGGGACCGTCGCCTTGCGGCCGGGGCACAAGCTGGTCGAGGTGGAGAACTCGATCTTCGTGGATCCGGACAAGCGTTACCAATCCGTACTGGGCATCGGCGGCGCCATCACCGATTCCAGCGCCGAAGTGTTCGCCAAGCTCGATGGCAAGCGCCAGGCCGAATTCCTCAAGGCCTATTACGACAGGGAAAACGGCATCGGCTACACGCTGGCGCGCACCACCATCCATAGCTCCGACTTCAGCAGCGGCAGCTACACCTATATCAAGGAAGGCGACAAGACGCTTTCCACTTTCTCCATCGACCACGACCGCACGGCGCGCATCCCGCTGATCAAGAAAGCCATCCAGGCGGCGGGCGGCAAGCTGACCCTGTTCGCCAGTCCGTGGAGCGCGCCGGCGTTCATGAAGACCACCAACAACATGCTCAAGGGCGGGGCGCTGTTGCCCGAGTACAACGAAGCCTGGGCCCAGTACTTCACCAAATTCATCGCGGCCTACGAAAAGGAAGGCATCCCGATCTGGGGCATCACCGTGCAGAACGAGCCCATGGCTACCCAGACCTGGGAGTCGATGCTGTACACGGCGGAGGAGGAACGCGACTTCCTCAAGAACCACCTGGGCCCGACCATGCACAAGGCCGGCTACGCGGACAAGAAGATCGTCGTCTGGGACCACAACCGCGACATGATGGCCTACCGCGCGCGGGTGATCTTCGACGACCCGGAAGCGTCGAAATACGCCTGGGGCATGGGCTTCCACTGGTACGAAACCTGGGCCGGCTTTGAGCCGATGTACCGCAATGTGGCGGCCGTGGCCGAGGCCTACCCGGACAAGCCGCTGCTGTTGACCGAGGCGGCGGTGGAGAAGTTCGACCCCGCGCGCTACCAGTACTGGCCCAACGCCGAACGCTACGGCAGCGCCATGATCAACGACCTCAACAACGGCGCGGTGGGTTGGACCGACTGGAACATACTGCTGGACGAAACCGGCGGCCCGAACCATGTCGGCAATCTGTGTTTCGCGCCGATCCACGCGGACACCAGAACCGGAGAATTGATCTACACGCCCAGCTATTACTACATCGGCCATTTCTCCAAATTCATCCGTCCGAACGCGCGGCGCGTCAGCGCGGTCAGCAGCCGCAGCGTGCTGCTCGCTACCGCTTTCGTCAATGAGGACAACAAGCTGGCGACCGTGGTCATGAACCCGACCGACAAGGAAATCACCTACAACTTCTACGTGGGTTCGGCCTCGGCTCAGGTGAGCATCCCCGCGCATGCGATCCAGACCCTGGTGCACTGAGCAGGGCTCGGCCAAGGCGCCATAGCCGACGGCCGCCGGGCAGGGCAGGAAGGAGACTCCGCGGTATCGCGGGTCTCCTGTCGGAACCGGGCAACTCGCGCCTGCTTTCGTAGCAGCGGGACAAGCCGAACCGAAGCGTCATCGCCTGCGTCGGGCCGGCATGTGATCCCGTGCGCATTTTGCCGTGGTCCGCATCGGCAAGCCCCGCTTTTCACGCCCTCCGGAAAAAATCTTGGGCACAATCCGGTTGTCGTACAAAGGAGTGCACCATGTCCGAACGCGAACGACGCAGTTCGATCATTCAGGAAGATACCTCCGAGTTGAAGGCAGGGCTGACGCCGCAACAACTGGCAACGCTGCACACGATGGAGCAATTCCATTGGAAGCTGCGCTTCGTGCGCAGACCGATGTTCATGGCGCCGATCCCGGTCGTGTTCCACCGCGACGGCGTACGTTTCGCCGTGCTGGAAGCGGACGGCTCCATCAACGAAAACCCCGGTTTCAAGATCAGGCCTTAGGCGGGGATCGCCCCCTTCGCACTGGGCCGCGACGCCAGGGCTGTGCGGAGGTTCCCTAGATATCGTTGTACTTCCTGATGCTTCCCCTGGACCGATCCACCGGATACTTCTCCGCGTTGAGCCGCATTTTCCGCCACGCGGCCTCCATCACGTCGATCTGCAGCTTGTCCGACAGCTGCAACAGATAGAGCAGAACGTCGGCGATCTCCTCGCCCACCTGTACGCGTTTTTCGTCCGGCAAGGTGCGGCTTTGCTCTTCGGTGAGCCACTGGAAATGCTCGAGCAGCTCGGCCGCTTCCACGGAAAGGGCCGAAGCCAGGTTCTTCGGAGTATGGAACTGCCCCCAATCCCGTTCCAGCGCGAACGCACGTTGGGCGGCTTGCAGGTCGTCTATGTCCCGGCTCATGAGTTCGACTCGATCGTGTGGTGGATCGCATCGTAAATCAGTAGCGGGGCCGAGCGATGGAATGGCCGATAGTTCAACTGCATCGGGCCTGGTTTACGAAGGCTTTCGATCTAGCCGGCGATCTCGCCGAAGTACTCCCGGAACTCGACCAGCTTGCCGGCGGGACCGGCACGCATGAAAAGCGCATGCAGGCCGGTGTACGGCGCGCCGCCGATCGTACCGCTGCCGCGATCGCAGAGGACAACCCAGTCGGCGGCGAAAAGCTTGAGGTCGACGACGGACTCCGTGATCCTGTTGCCCTGGGCGTTGTGAGCCGCGGCCCAGGCGACCAGCGCTTGTTTGCCGTGCGGCGGCGCATGCCGGCCGCGTTGCTCGCCGACAGGGAACTGGAAGATCATCTGCTCGTCGCAACGATCGAGGAAAGCCTCCCAGTCGCCGGATGCCCAGCCGGCGAAGAACGCATCCATCGCCGTTTCGAGCGCACGGCGCGTGGCAGGGTCCGGATCGGCTGCCGTGCCCGCAACGGCGTTGGCGACGACAGCGGGAAGAACCAGGCCGCACGCAGCGGCGGTCAAGGCGTTGCGTCGTGAGAGCTTCATGCGCGGCGTCGCTCCGGATCGGTTGCAAGAGGAGGCGGTATGCTTCCGGGCGAAGTTTAAGAATATTTTAAAGCGGCGCGCTCCATAGGACACGGCTGTCGCAACGATCGCGCAGGCAGCGAAAACAAGAAAGGCCCCGCATGCGGGGCCTTTCTCGTGCGGACGGACATTGGGCCTACATCACGTCCGGTTCGCTGAAGGCCTCGATCTCGCCGGCGAAGGCTTCGACCGGGATGCAGCTGCAGAACACGTTCTTGTCGCCGTGCACGTTGTCCACGCGCGCGACCGGCGGCCAGTACTTCTGCAACTTCAATGACGCCAGCGGGAACGCCGCCAATTCGCGCGGGTAGGCGTGGGTCCATTCGCTGGCCATGACCGCGGTGGCGGTATGCGGCGCGTGCTTGAGCGGGTTGTCCTCGCGGTCCAGGCGGCCGTCTTCCACGGCGCGGATTTCCTGGCGGATCTCGATCATGGCGTCGATGAAACGGTCCAGCTCGTGCTGCGATTCGCTTTCGGTCGGCTCCACCATCAGCGTACCGGCGACCGGGAAACTCAGGGTGGGCGCGTGGAAGCCGAAATCGATCAGGCGCTTGGCCACGTCCTCGGCGCCGATGCCGGTGGCGTCCTTCAACGGGCGCAGGTCGAGGATGCACTCGTGCGCCACCAGTCCGTTGCGGCCGGTGTACAGCGTCTCGTAGTGCGGAGCGAGTTTCTTGGCGATGTAGTTGGCGTTGAGCAAGGCGACTTGCGTGGCCTTGCGCAGGCCGGCGGTGCCCATCAGGGTGATGTACATCCAGGAGATGGGCAGGATGGAAGCAGAGCCGTAGCTGGCGGCGCTGACCATGCCGACGTCGCCTTCGCTGCCCAGGGTGCGCGGCAGGAACGGCGCCAAGTGCGATTTCACTGCGCAAGGTCCCACGCCCGGACCGCCGCCACCGTGCGGAATGCAGAAAGTCTTGTGCAGGTTGAGGTGGGAGACGTCCGAACCCCACTTGCCAGGCTTGGCGACGCCGACCAGCGCGTTCATGTTGGCGCCGTCGGTGTACACCTGGCCGCCGTGCGCATGCACGATTTCGCAGATGGCGACGATGTCCTCTTCGAACACGCCGTGCGTGGACGGGTAGGTGATCATCAACGCGGCCAGGCGGTTGGAATATTTCTCCGCCTGCTTGCGGATGTCTTCCACGTCCACGTTGCCGTTGGCGTCGCACTTGGTCACTACCACCTGCATGCCGCACATCTGCGCCGAGGCGGGGTTGGTGCCGTGCGCGGATTCGGGAATCAGGCAGATGTCGCGATGGCCTTCGTTGCGCGAGCGGTGGTAGGCGCGGATGGCCAGTAGGCCGGCGTATTCGCCCTGCGCGCCGGAGTTGGGCTGCAGGCTGACCGCGTCGTAGCCGGTGCATTCCACCAGCATGGCTTCCAGCTCGTCGATCAGCTGCTTGTAGCCGGTGGCTTGGGAAGCGGGAGCGAGCGGATGGAGGTTGCCGAACTCGGGCCAGGTGACCGGAATCATTTCCGCCGTGGCGTTGAGCTTCATGGTGCACGAGCCCAGCGGGATCATGGTGCGGTCCATGGCCAGATCCTTGTCCGCCAGCGAACGCATGTAGCGCAGCATCTCGTGTTCGCTGTGGTGGGTGTTGAACACGGGATGGGTCAGGAATGCGCTGGTGCGGCGCAGGGCGTCGGGAATCAGCGACGGCGCGCTGGCATCCAGTGCATCGATCGACGGCAGAGCGACGCCATCGCCGGCGAACACCGCCCACAACGTCTCTACGTCGGTACGCGTGGTGGTTTCATCCAGCGAGATGCATAGCGAGCCGTTGCCGCGTACGCGCAAATTGATGCGCGCATCGCGCGCGCGCGCCAGGATCGCGTCACGCGCATCGCCCGGCTCAACGCACAGCGTATCGAAAGCGGTGGCATGCAGCGCGGGGTAGCCCAGGCCGCGCAAACCTTCGGCAAGGATCGCAGTAAGGCGAGCGACGCGGCTGGCGATGCGGGTCAGGCCTTCGGGACCATGGTAGACAGCGTACATCGACGCCATCACCGCCAGCAGCACCTGTGCGGTGCAGATGTTGGAGGTGGCCTTTTCGCGGCGGATGTGTTGTTCGCGCGTCTGCAGGGTGAGGCGGTAGGCGGGCTTGCCCTCGGCATCCACCGATACGCCGATCAGGCGCCCGGGCATGCTGCGCTTGTAGGCGTCGCGGCAAGCCATGAAGGCCGCGTGCGGGCCGCCGAAGCCGAACGGAACGCCGAAGCGCTGCGAGTTGCCGATCACGATGTCGGCGCCCATCTCACCCGGCGGTTTGAGCAGGGTCAGCGCCAGCAGGTCGGTAGCGACGACGAACAGCGCCTGGTGACTGTGGATGACATCGGCGTCGCGACCCCATTCCTCGACCCAACCGCTGGAGGCGGGGTACTGCACCATCACTCCGAAGTAATTACCGGCGGAAAGCTTTTCATGGAAGGCGTCGGTGGAACGCACGACATCGACAGTGATGCCCAGCGGTTCGGCACGGGTCTGCAATACTTCCAGCGTCTGCGGATGCGTGTCGCCAGCGACCAGGAATACGTTGGACTTCGACTTCGCGGACCGCTTGGCCAGCGTCATCGCCTCGGCGGCGGCGGTGGCTTCGTCCAGCAGCGAGGCGTTGGCGATTTCCATGCCGGTGAGGTCGGCGACCAGGGTCTGGAAGTTGATCAGCGCTTCCATGCGGCCTTGCGAAATTTCCGCCTGGTAGGGCGTGTAGGCCGTGTACCAGGCCGGGTTCTCCAGGATGTTGCGCAGGATCACGTTGGGCGTATGCGTACCGTAATAGCCCTGGCCGATGAAGCTGCGGAAGACTTGGTTCTTGTCGGCGATGGCGCGGATCTTGGCCAGCGCCTCGACTTCGGTGACCGCTTCGGGCAACGCGAGCGGTGCGGGCGACTTGATGTTGCCGGGCACGATGGCGTCGGTCATGCCGTCCAGCGAATCGTGGCCGATGACCCGCAGCATGTGCGCGATCTCGGCGTCGTTGGGGCCGATGTGGCGTTCGACGAAGGCGGAATGGTGCTCCAGCTCGAGCAAGCTGAGGGCGCGCAGGGAAGGCGGGGGTGTCTTTGACATGGCAGGGACGTCCGTAGGGCACGCGCGAAGCCGCACGTGGGGCGCCCCTCTGTCCTTTTGCCTGAGAGTTTGGAAGCGATGGCGGGGAAGCGTTCTCCCCGGTCCCTTCTTGCCCCTTCGGCGCCGGCATTCTGCCGATCTCTCCAGAGTGTGTGCACGCGGCGGTCACTGGCCTGAGCGATTACGGGCGTTGCGCCTTCGGCAGCGGCCATGCCCTGGACGGGGCGGCCGCTTCTTCCACTGCGTACTGCGGGGGAATTATAGCCCCAAGCGCTTCGCCATTGACCTGCGTAGGTCGGGGCTACGCCCCCGACGCTGCAAATACACGTCGGCCGCGTAGAGCCTGCCCCGTACTTGATACGGGGGCCGACCTACCACCGATTCGTCTAAAATGAACGATCAAAGCCCGGCTATGCCAATGAATCCGCCTTCCTCTTCCGCTCTTGCGGACAACCCTGAACGGCCGCAGGCGCCGCATATCGCGCTTTCCGCCGAAATGGCCGCGCTCAAGTGAAGCCTGTTTCCACCCGCCGCCTGACCTGGCTGCTCGCCGGCCTGTCCATGCTGGGCCCGTTCTGCATAGACACCATCTTCCCCGCGTTCCTGCAGATGGGCGCGCAGCTCAATGTGGGCCCGCTGGCGATCCAGCAGACCATCAGCGTCTACCTGATCGCTTATGCCGCCATGAGCGTCGTGCACGGGCCGTTGTCCGATGCCATCGGCCGGCGTTCGGTGATCATCGGCGGCATGGTCGTGTTCACCCTGGCCTCGGTCGGCTGCGCCTTGGCCAAGGACCTGCCGACGCTGCTGGTGTTCCGCGCGCTGCAGGGCTTGTCGGCGGGGGCAGGGCAGATCGTGGGGCGCGCGGCCATCCGCGATCTCTTCCACGGCGACGACGCGCAACGCTTGATGAGCCAGGTGTCGATGCTGTTCGGCATCGCGCCGGCCATCGCGCCGATCGTCGGCGGCTGGATACTCGGTTGGGGGCAATGGCCGGTGATTTTCTGGTTCCTGACCGCGTTCTCGGCCGTGCTGCTGCTGGCCACCTGGTTCTGGTTTCCAGAAACCAATCCGGCTTCCGCGCGCGCGCCGCTGGTGGCGCGCCATCTGGTGCGCGATTACGCCGCCATCTTCCTCAATCCGCGCTTCCAACGGCTGGCGGCGGCGGGTTCGTTCAACTTCGCCGGCATGTTCCTGTACATCGCCTCGGCGCCGGTCTTCGTGATGCAGCACCTGCATCTGGGCGAACGCGATTTCGCCTGGCTGTTCATCCCCACCATCGGCGGCATGGTGACCGGCTCGTTTCTGTCGGGACGCGCAGCGGGGCGGATGAGCGGCGATCGATTGACCGCGATCGGGTTCGCCGTGGGCGGTACCGGCGCGCTGCTGCATATCGCCTACAGCGCCTTCGCCGATCCGTTCACCATCCCGTGGGCGGTGCTGCCGCTGTTCCTGACCGGCGTGGGCGTGGCGCTGGTGTTTCCCATCCTTACCCTGGCCATCCTGGACATGTATCCGCGCCACCGCGGCTCGGCTTCCTCGCTGCAGGCTTTCACCAGCCTGGTGGTGGCGGCGCTGGTGTCCGGCGCCATGTCGCCGTGGCTCAGCCACAACCCCTTCCATCTGGCGCTGGGCAGCGCCTCATTGACCCTGCTCGGCTGGACCTTCTGGCGTTGGGAGCGCAATGTCTGCAAACGGCCGCCGGCGGATCCGCAGGAGGTCGTTGCGGTAGAGCCTCCCAACCAGCTTTGACGTATCGTCCTTCGATATCGCCGCCGTATCCCCAATTCACTTTCTCGTAAGCCAGTCCATGTCGATCAACTCCAAAGCCAGGCGCGAGGCGAAGAAGCGCGACGCCGCCAAGGCGCGCCGCACCGGCAAGCCGCCCGAATCGCCGATAGAACCGCACGCCGAGCTGCGCGACCAGGAAGGCCGGTTGCTGGCCGGCATAGTGCGTCGCGACGGCGAATGGGTGCTGGGCATGGGCGGAAAGATCGCGGGCACTTCGGAAAGCGCTGCGCACATGCTGGCGATGATCAAGCGGGCCGCGCGGTTGCATGAGGCGCACGGCACGCCGGTGCGGTTGAAGTATTCCGATGCGCTGAAGGAGGCCGCCCTGGGCGAAGCGGCGGCGCTTGGCGGCAGTTTCGAGGAATTCGAAGCGAAGCTTGAATCGAGCATGGCGGCCGCCAAGCCCTGAGCCGTGTTTCGCACGACCGCCTTTACAGGCGGTCGGCGGACATCGGGGTCAGCGTTCCAGCAGACGTCGCTCGCGTGCGCGAGGCGGCACGGTCCTGCCTGCGGGAACCACGGGTGCCGCGGAGACGGCCGGCGCCGGCGCCGGCGCCGCCGCAGGGCTGGCGCTGGAATGGGTCAAGGGGTGGGAATCGTTCATGCGGATCGGTGCGCCGGTCAGCGGCGACAGCCATTGGCTGATATTCGGAAAGACCACATCGAAGCGCGAGTAGAAATCGCGATTGGAGGCGTTGGCGAGCGAGCCGCTGTTCGCGCACGAAGCGTTGCCTCCATACAGGCCTCCGCGCAGCCGATAACCGCCGGGATCGGTGGTGAACAGGCCCGAGCCGCTGCTGCCGCCCTCGGTAGTGCCGCTCAGCCAGCCCACGGTGATCAACGCCGAGTCGCTGGAAATCTGCTGGCCCAGGGAAACCTTCTTGGCGTCGCCGCTGGGGTGGTGGATACCGATGATGGAGCTGGAAGTAGCAAGCGCCGCCGAGTCCCAGCCGGCGAGTTCCGAACCGGCGGGCGGCGCGTTCTTGAGCCGCAGCAGCATTGCGTCGGTGTTGGCGTTGGAATACAGGTAGTCCGAACCGCCGGCCAGCAATACCTTGGCGGCCTGGATGCCGCTGCCGCACGCGGTGGCTTCGTATTTCCAATACGTGTTGAGGGTATTGGCGACGGTCTGGAAGTTCTGCGCCGGGACGCCATCCGAACCGCCCGCGAAGCAATGGTTGGCCGAATAGAAATACGGAATCTGGGTGGCGGTCACCGTATCGGCCAGCAGCGTGCCGGTGCAGATGTAGCTCAGGCCAGTGCTGTAGGTGAACAACATGTGCGCGACCGCGTTCTTGGCGCTGACGAAGTTAGGCCCCAGTTCGACGACGCGGCAGGCGGTATCCACGTTGCAGCTGCCCGATTCGCCGATTTTCTCGATGATCTTGAAATCGTTGCGGCTGTTGCCGAGCAGGTGGGAAAGTTCCGGCGCTTGGATTTTCACCGAGTTGCGGGACACGCGCGCGGGCAGGTACACCTCGATGATCTGCCGCTCGCCATCGGTTCCGGGCGTCCAGAAGATCCCGCGTGCATCGACAAGCTTCTGGATTTCGGCGCCGGTCATCATCGACACGATGCGCGAAGGTTCATCGGAACCGGCGAAACGCAGCTCCGCACGCGGGTCCAGCGCGTTGATCTTCAGACCCACGCGTATGCCCAGCGCAACGGGCGAGCCGACTTCGATACGGGCCACCGAACTTCCGTCGCGCATCGCGACCCATTTCAACGCGGGCAGCCTCGCCGAGACGCCTTCGCTGGACGCCGCGCGGCCGATGCCGATCTGGGCGGGCTTCATGCGCCGGGATTGGTTGTACTGCTGCACCTTCAGGATCCGCGATACCGCGATCTCCTGGTATTGCAGGCGGGTGGTCGATTGCGAGGGGAAGGCCTCGTTGCGCCATTTCGGCGCCAGCAGTACCGGAGCGGTCTTGCTGGGCTCGCTGGGCGCGCTTTGCGCGGCCCATGCGGCAGGCGCGGGAATCGCCATCGCCAATGCACAGGTAACGACAGACAAGAGGTTCGATTTCATCGGCAGGCTCCTTCCAGCGGGAATATCGTGAGTCGTATAGGTGCGTAAATTTAGCAGGTGCGGCGTAGGTCGGGGCTACGCCCCCGACGCACGGGATGTCACGGTGCGCGCGGGTCGGGGGCGTAGCCCCGACCTACGGAGGCGCGTCGGGGGTGTAACCCCGACCTACGGCTTGGGCGTTGCGGTTGCCGTTGCCGGCGCGGGCCAACCGCAGGTCTTGCCTTCGTTCTGCTGTTTCAGCCAGGTCTGCAGCGGCCCGAAATACTCCAGCACCGCCGCGGCATCGGCCTTGTCGCTGCCGGTCAGCTCCTTCAGCGTGGCCTGCCAGGGCTGGCTGGAGCCTTTTTCCAGCATCGCCCAGAACTTCTGGCCGGCAACCTTGTTGCCGTAGAAGGTGCAGTCGTACAGCGGGCCCTTGTAACCCGAGGCGTCGCACAGGCCCTTGTAGAACTGGAACTGCAGGATGTGCGAGAGGAAATAGCGGGTGTACGGGGTATTGCCAGGCACGTGGTACTTGGCGCCGGGATCGAAGAAATCCTCGCCGCGCGGCGTCACCGGGGCCACGCCCTGGTACTTGGCCTTCAGTTCCCACCAGGCCTGGTTGTAGTGGTCGGGCTTGATGGAGCCGTCGAACACGCCCCAGCGCCAGCGGTCGATCATCAGGCCGAAGGGCAGGAACGACACCTTGGCCAGGGCCATGCGCATCTGCGAGTTGATCAGCGCCTCGTTGCCCTGTTGCGGCGTGCCCACCATGCCGATCGAGTTGAGGTACTTGGGCGTCATCGCCAGCACCATGGTGTCGCCGATGGCCTCGTGGAAGCCGTCGTTGGCGCCGCTTTGGAACAGCGGCGGACGCTTGTTGTAGGCCAGGTAGTAATACACGTGGCCCAGCTCGTGGTAGATGGTGGTGAAGTCTTCCTCGTTGGGCTTGATGCACATCTTGGTGCGCACGTCGCCGGACAGGTTCATGTCCCACGCGCTGGCGTGGCAGACCACGTCGCGGTCCAGCGGCTTGATGAACTGGGTCTTGGCCCAGTAACTCTCAGGCAGCTTGGGCATGCCCAGCGAGGTGTAGAAATCCTGCGCGCGCTCGGTCATCTGCTTGGCCACGTCCAGCTGCGCGGCGCGTTCGGCGGCGAACTGCTTGTCGGTGGTGGGGGCGGCGCCGGCCTTGGCCAGTTCGCGCGCGTAGTCGGCCTGGTACTGCTTCTCCAGCGCGCCGGTGATGTCCAGGCTGCCGGCATCCTTGTAGGGCTCAAGCATGTCCCACAAGTTGCCCCAGTCCTGTTGCCACATGTTGCCCATCAGGTGCGCCGGCAGCAGGCCGTTGACCTGGCCCTTGTCGTCGCCGTACTGCGCCTGCAGTTTGGTGCGCGTATAGCAGTGCAGTTGCTCGTACAGCGGCTTGACCTGTCCCCACAGGCGGTCGGTCTCGGCGGCGATTTCCACCGGCGTCATGTCGTAGCCGCTGCGCCACATTTCGCCGGTATCGGCGAAACCCATCTCCTTGGCGCCTTCGTTGACCAATTCGGTGAAGCGGGTGTAGTCCTTGCGCATCGGCTGGGCGATGGTGTGCCAGCCCTGCCAGGCGTCCAGCTGCTTGTCGTAATCGCGGCTGCTGCGCAGCACGTCTTCCAGTTCGCCCAGTTGCCGACACTGCTTGGCGTCGCCTTCGCCGGTGCAGTAGCTGCCCGAGCCGTACATGCCTTCCATCTTGGTGGCGATCTGGGTCAGTTCGGCCAGCTTGGCCGGGTCCTTGGGCGCAGGCATGGCGGTCATCAGTTTCAGCAACTGGATGGAGCGCGCGGTGTCCGGGGACATCTTCTGGCCTTCGAACTTCTTGGCCTGTTCTATCCAGCCGTTGAGCTGGGTCAGGTAGCGCTCGTTGGCCTTGGCGGCCAGCATCTGGGTGTCGTCGTTGATATAGGTGGAAGACAGCCATTGGGCCGAGGAGATCTCGGGGTAGGACTTGCGGTATTCGTCGTTCACCCGGGCGATGAATTCGTCGGCGGTTTCGCCCTTGACTGCGGCAGGCGGCGCGGACGCGGCCGGTTCGGCGGGCTGCTTCTTGCAGGCGGAAAGCGAAATCACGCTGGCGCCGATGGCGAGCGCGAGCAGGAGGTGGCGTGGCTTCACGGGGAGTCCTTGGCGGGGCTGCGGCAGGCGCGGGAACCCGGAAGGCTAGTGGGGTGGGGCACTCCTTGCAAGCGGACTGTCATCTTGCCCGGATCGGGCATAGCTGGGCCGGTTCGGCCAGCTTTTGCCTGGGTCGACGTCGGGGACTAACGGAGTAAAGGTCATGTGCGGGCCGGCGCAGGTCTCGGTGGCGCTGCGGATGGCTAGGGCATTGAAGTCGGAATTTTCCAAAAGTCTGTCCATGATCTGTCGGAAGACGTCATATACAGAAGATGGTATGCCTACATATCTAAAGAAGAATGGTTCATCTGCGGAAGAAATAAAAAAATGATTCGTCGTCCCCGCGAAGGCGGGGACCCAGCGACTTACATGTGTAGGTCGTAGGAGCGACGTAAGTCGCGAAGATGCACGACAAGGTTTCGCGACTTACGTCGCTCCTACGCTGTTTCTGCGACGCTCTTGGAATTTATTTTCGCTCCACGTCTCTTATTCCGCGAGTTGTCCTGGCGGCGGAAAGTGCCGAATTTCGTCACGCGTTCCTGCGCCTATGCCTGCGGTTCTGCGGGCAAAAAATCATTGCCGCAAGAATCCGGCATTCATGTCTTTGAATGTCTTGTCATGACATGACGCATTACGTCACATCTACAAATGTGAGATGGAGATTCTTGGTGAGTTTTAGCTAGCTTCAGTGCGTGTAATGCATTTGACCGTGTGACTACAGTGCGCGCCGACGGGTCAGCGGTTATACGCAATTGTTTTTACCGATCAGGAAGCAAGCTGGTTAACTTTTGTGAATCTTCCTACTACGCTCATCGCTTGCGACGTTGGAACACGCCTGCCGAGGCCTACCCAGCAATTGGGAAGGGGCGCGGCGTGGATGCATTGCGACAACGACTCTCTACTGCGGGCCCGTGGATTCGACGCTTTGTCTATGCGCTGTGCGCCGTTCGCGGCGAATAGCGTGAAGCCGCGCGACAAGGCCGAAACCGGATGGACGATCCGGCGGATAACGGACGAAGGCTTTCTGCTTGCGGGCCGGAAAAGGGGAGCGGGCTAGGCATAGCCGACCGACTATGGATGGGGAAGCCGACATGGAGAGTTGTCACGTTTCAAAGACACGCGGTTGCCGCCTTCCGATGCCGGCCGCGCACCTGGTTCTTATTCGACGTGCTTATGGAGCGCCTAGCGTCGGCTGGGGCGTGCGCCGCTTCGACTACGGCAGCTGGCGCGATCCCCATCGAAAAAATCCCTAAGCGACACCGCGCGCTTTTTTGACTTTTAAACATTGCCTTTATTTGATAACCGAGGGAAACAAATAATGAACAAGATCTATAGCGTGGTCTGGAACCGCACATTGAATCAGCTGGTGGTGGCGTCCGAATTGGCCACGCCGCGCGGCAAGGCCTCCGGTGGTAAGACGGCTTCGCGCCCGGCGGCAACCGTGTGCGCAGGGATCGTGACCGCGCTGATGACCATAGGCTGGATCGGATGGTCGCCCTCGGCGCAGGCGCAGGCGGTGACTTGCGATACGGCGCCTTGGGACGAGTACAACGGCACTGCCGCATGCATGGGCGCTGGAGCCATAGCTACGGGACAAGGAGCGACCGCGCTGGGCTCCGACGCGCGCGTCGATACCGGCGGTGGGGTCGCAGTAGGGTTTCGCTCCTATAGCGTCGGATTGAATGCCATCACGATGGGTTTCCAGGCTTATGCCTCAAACACCAACTCCATCTATCTGGGCGCCCGCACGGCTGCCGGCACAGGCGCGCTCGCCGACGGCGCCATTGGAATCGGCACGGACGTAACCGCTAGTGGTAGCAGTGCCATTGCCGTTGGTACCCAATCCCGTTCGACTAGCAACCTGTCCGTCGCGCTCGGCTTCCAAACGGTCGCAAGCAATATCAACACGGTCGCGCTTGGTGCTGGCGCCGTGGCCTCCGGAGCAGGTGCCAGTGCCATGGGGACCTTCGCCAACGCTACGGGAGGGAACTCCACAGCGGTCGGTGTCAGCTCACTGGCCAGTGGCAATACTTCATTCGCCGGGGGCTGGGCATCCGTCGCCAGCGGAACCAATGCCATCGCGATAGGAAGCCAGGCAACGGCAAACATCGACGCAGCCACCGCCGTCGGCAACAGCGCTCGGGCGCTAGGGAATAGTTCGCTTGCGCTCGGGGCGCAAGCGCTCGCTATCGGAAGCGGCACGGTTGCGGTCGGCCAGGGCGCCGGTGCGGGCTCGACGGTCGCCAATACGGGTTCGGTCGCAGTGGGCGTTGCCACAGGAACGCTGGTCAGCGGTACGCAGAACACCGCCGTGGGCGGAGGCATTGCGAGCGCGATGCGAGGTGCAGGTTCGGGCGTCACGGGAGCGCGCAACGTTGCCTTCGGCACAGGCGACGGCACTGTCGCCTACGATGCCACCTTGGACGCTGCGGCAGGCAGCCTGGTAAGCGGCAGCGACAATATCGCCATCGGCACCAACGCAGGCATCGGCGTGGCGAGCAACGCGACGACATCGATCGGCCTGAACGCGAATGCGAGCGTGGGCAACGCGATCGCCATCGGCACCCTGGCGAACGCTTCCGCACTGGATGCCGTCGCCCAAGGCAGCAGCGCCAACGCAAGCGGCCGGAACGCCGTCGCCATCGGCTTCCAGGCGGTCGCATCTCAACTGAACTCGATCAATATCGGCGGGCGCACGGCTCCGGGAGCAGGCGCCACCGCGGTGGGCGCTATCGCCATCGGCACGGATGTGACGGCATCCCAGCAATCCGCCATTGCGGTGGGGCTTGCGAGCCAGGCGACCGGTGCGGACGCCATCGCCTTGGGCCAAAGCGCCGCATCGACAAACCAGAGTGCCATCGCTATCGGACGCAACAGCACGTCCGGCGCGGTCAACGCGATAACGCTGGGTGTCGATACCGATGCGACGGCCACCAATGCCGTGGCGATTTCGGCCTTGGCGCAGGCAACCGGCGTAAATGCGCTCGCAATCGGAACCGAGGCCAATGCGACCGCCGACAACACGATCGCGATGGGCCGTTCAGCGCTCGCGGACGCGGCCGGCGCCGTGGCGATCGGCAACGATTCGACCGCCACCGGCGGCAGAGCGGTGGCCATCGGTGACGGCAACTTCGCCAGCGGCAACGGAGCGGTGGCCATCGGCGACCCGAACACCGCTACCGGCAACGGTGCAGTGGCGCAGGGCCTGGACAACACTGCTACCGGCAATGGTTCGGTGGCGATGGGCAACACCAATATGGTCGGCGGCGGCGGGCAGGCGGTGAGCACGCCGGGTACTGCAGCGCAGGGCGCGGTGGGCATCGGCTTCCAGAACACCGTGGTCGGTCAGGGCAGCGTTGCCATCGGCAGCACCAGCAGCGCGTTGGCCGCCGGTGCAGTAGCGTTCGGCGATACGGCTGTGGCCAACAACGCGCGCGATGTGGCGCTGGGTTCTGGCTCGGTGACGGCAACGGCCGTCGCCACGGGCAGCACGACCATCGACGGCAACACCTACAACTTCGCCGGCACCAATCCGACCAGCACGGTTAGCGTGGGCGCATTGAATGCCGAGCGCACCATCACCAATGTCGCGGCCGGCCGGATCTCCGGCTCCTCGACCGATGCCATCAACGGCTCGCAGCTGTTCGCCACCAACCAGTCCATCGAGAATCTGAGCAACGTCGTCGACGCGGGTGCCACCCACTACTACAGCGTCAACGACAACGGCACGCAGGGCGGCAACTACGCCAACGATGGCGCGACCGGGCTTAACGCGATTGCGGCAGGCGTGGGCGCCACGGCGGCTGGCCAGCAGGCGACCGCGATGGGCGACGGCGCCACGGCGCAGGCGTTGCAGAGCATCGCCATCGGCTTCCAGGCGCAGGTACTGCAGACCACGCCCGGCCTGAGCGATCACTCGATCATTATCGGCGACTCCAGCACGATCAGCGACAGCTTCAACTCGTGGATCTTCGGCCAGAGCAACAGCATTACCGGTTCGACCCAAACGGGAATATTGGGCGGCGACAACACCGTTACCGGCAGTGCGGGGTCGATGGTGCAGGGTACGAACAACACACTGACCAACGCCATCGGTGCGATGGCCACCGGCGTCGACAATGAGGTGACCAATTCCAGCCAGACGATGGTGCTCGGCGTGGATAACACCGTCACGAACGGTTCGTCGGTGAACGTTGTGATCGGCAGCAACAATACGCTGGATGGCGCCACTGAAAATATCGTGGCCGGTTACGGCAACACTCTGGGAACCGGCCTGGTCGGCAACCAGATACTCGCCCGCGACGGCACCGTGGCCGCCGGCGTGCAGGACGGCGTGCTGATCGGTTCGGGCGGAACGCTGGGCGCCAGCAATACCGTCGCCATCGGCACCACTGCGTTCGCGACGAACGCGGGTGATGTGGCGCTGGGTTCGGGCTCGGTCACGGCAACGGCGGTAGGCACGGCCAGCACGACCATCGACGGCACGGTCTACAACTTCGCCGGCACCACGCCGACCAGCACGGTCAGCGTCGGTGCGGTGGGTGCGGAACGCACCATCACCAACGTCGCGGCCGGCCGAATCTCCGGCTCCTCGACCGATGCGATCAACGGCTCGCAGCTGTATGCGACCAACCAGTCGATCGAGAACCTGGCGACCACGGTCGATGCGAACGCCATCCACTACTTCAGCGTCAACGACGGCGGCGTGGCCGGCGGCAACTACAACAACGACGGTGCGGCCGGGACAAATTCCATTGCCGTAGGACTGAATGCTTCCTCACCGATACTGGATGGCATTGCTATCGGTAATGGAGCTTCCAATCAAAATCTGGCTGGTGATCGGGGCGGGGTGGCGATTGGCGCTTTTGCGCTAACCAGCCAGAATTTCACGACAGCCGTCGGTTTCGGGTCCCAAGCGCTTGTACAGGGCGCGATCGCCCTCGGCTCGCGAACATCATCAAACAGCGCTTACACCATTGCTATAGGGTCTGGACCCAGCTTAGGGCAAGGGGCGAGCGCAACGGGCGCCGGGTCCATCGCGATCGGCGGCGGGGCCGGGACCGTCCCCACCGGTACTGCAGCTTCCGCATCGGGAGCCCGTGCAATCGCCATCGGACAGAACACGGTAGCCCTGGCGCAATCGGTCGCGTTGGGTTACCGGGCTACGGTCGGCAGCGCCTCCTCGGTCGCCATCGGCGATGCCTCCACCACGGGTGCGACAGGCAGAAACGTCGCCATCGGTAATGCGAGCTCGGCCAATGCCGGCACCGCCGCAGGCGGGGCAGTGGCGATCGGCCGCTCCAACACCGCCTTCGGCGATGGTGCGGTGGCGATCGGCGATCCCAGCTACGCCAGCGGCACCGGCGCCTTCGTCGGCGGTGCGAACAACATCGCCAACAGCGACGGCACGGCGACGGCTACCGCCACGAACCAGGCCAACGGTGCGGTAGCGATCGGCAACAACAACCGGGCGATCGGGCAGGGCAGCGTCGCATTGGGCAATGGCTCGACCGCCGGTGCTGCAGGTATTGCAGGCAATGTCGCACTCGGCAACGGCGCGACGGCTGCGACAAGCGTGGGCGATGTGGCCCTGGGTTCGGGTTCGGTGACGGCTGCGGTGGTCAATACGCCCAACGCGACGATCAATGGCACGACCTTCAACTTCGCCGGTACTACCGCCACCAGCACGGTCAGCGTGGGCGCGGTGGGTGCAGAGCGCACGATCACTAACGTCGCGGCCGGTCGGATCTCCGGCAGCTCGACCGATGCGATCAACGGCTCGCAGCTGTTCGCCACCAACCAGGCGGTCGAAGCGATCGGCGATGGCTGGACGGTCAGCGCCGAAGGCGCCAATGCGACCAACGTCGGCGTGAACAGCGCAACGGGCAACAGCGTCGATCTGAGCAACGCCGACGGCAACCTGGTCGTGTCGAAGGACCCGACCAGCAACGACGTGACCTTCGACCTGGCCGACGACATCACGGTGAACAGCGTGACGGCGGGCGGCACGGTGCTGAATACCAACGGGCTGACGATTGCCGGTGGTCCCAGCGTCACCACCACCGGCATCGATGCTGGCGGTCTGGTCATCACCAATGTCGCGCCAGGCGTGAACCCGACCGATGGGGTTAATGTCAGCCAGCTGACCGATGCGACGAATGCGGTGCAGACGCATTACTACAGCGTCAACGACAACGGCGTGCAGGGCGGCAACTACAACAACGACGGCGCCACCGGCGTCAACGCGCTTGCCGCAGGTGTCGGCGCAGTCGCCAGCCAGGGCAACGCCACGGCCATCGGCGCAGGGGCGGTAGCAGGCATCAGCGCCGGAGATGTGGCGCTGGGTTCGGGTTCGGTAACGGCGGCGACGGTGGCGACCACCAACACGACCATCGACGGCACGGTCTACAACTTCGCCGGTACCACGCCGACCTCGACGGTCAGCGTGGGTGCGGCGGGTGCGGAACGTACCATCACCAATGTCGCAGCTGGGCAGATTTCGGGCAGCTCGACCGATGCGATCAACGGCTCGCAATTGTTCGCGACCAACACCGCCATCGAGAACCTGGCGACCACGGTCGACGCCACTGCGACGCATTACTACAGCGTCAACGACAACGGCGTGCAGGGCGGCAACTACAATAACGACGGCGCGACGGGCACCAACGCGCTGGCGGCGGGTGTAGGCGCCAGTGCGGCCGGTAATCTGGCCACGGCCATCGGCTTCAATTCCGTCGCCGCCGATCAAGGCGCGGTGGCGGTGGGTGTGAACTCCAATGCACTCGCCTCGTGGACGACCGCAGTCGGCGACTCGGCAAGGGCGACGGGGCAATTCGCCACGGCCCTGGGCAACAGTGCCACCGCTGGCGATCAATTCGCGACCGCGATTGGCGCGAACTCGACCGCATCGGGACGCGCGGCTTCCGCCATGGGGCCCAATTCCGTCGCCTCCGGCGCCAGCTCCATCGCACTCGGCGATACTGCGCAAGCCTCGGGTTCCTCGTCGGCCGCGTTCGGCCGCGGCGCCAACGCCAGCGCATTGGGGGCACTGGCGATGGGTCCGGCGTCGACGGCCAGCCAACGCAGCGCCACCGCGCTGGGCGACAGCTCTCAATCGAATGCCGAATACGCCACGGCGCTCGGCGCGGGCGCGATCGCCAACACTACGCAAGGCGTCGCGCTGGGTTCGTTCTCGCTGGCCAACACGGCAGCCGGCGCAGCGGGCTACGACCCAACCACGGGTCTGCCTTCCACCAACACCAGCAGCACCTGGCGCAGTACCTTGGCTGCGGTGAGCGTGGGCGGCAACGGCCAGACCCGCCAGATCACCAATCTGGCGGCCGGTACGCAGGCCACCGATGCGGTGAACGTGGCGCAGTTGCAGGCGCTGTCGCAGGATGTGGCGGCGGGTCAGACGCACTACTACAGCGTCAACGACAACGGTGTGGTCGGCGGCAACTACAACAACGACGGCGCCAGCGGCATCAACGCCGTGGCGTCCGGCGTGGGCGCGGCGGCGAGCGGGAATTCCTCGGTGGCCATCGGCGAGGGGGCCACGGCGGCGGACGCCAACAGCGTGGCCCTGGGTGCGGGCGCCGTGACCTCCGCGGCGGTCCCGACTTCCAGTGTGGTTATCCGCGGTACGACCTACAACTTCGCCGGCGACGCGCCGGTGGGTGTGGTAAGCGTGGGCAGCGTGGGCGCCGAACGCCAGATCACCAATGTCGCAGCGGGCCAGATCAGCGCCAACAGTACCGACGCCATCAACGGTTCGCAGCTGTATGCGACCAATCTGGCGATCAGCAGCATCGTCTCCGGCGGCGGCATCATGTACTTCCACGCCAACTCGACCGATCCGGACTCCGTCGCCAGCGGCTTGAACGCAGTGGCCATCGGCCCCAACACCGTGGCCAGCGGCGACGGCGGCTATGCCGCCGGCGACGGTGCGCTGGCGGTCGGCAGCAACAGCATCGCGGTGGGCACCGGTGCCTCGGCAACTGGCGACAACGCCATCGCCCAGGGCAACGGCGCCACCGTCAACGGTAACGACAGCACGGCCATCGGCAGCGGCGCCAGCGTTGCCGCCGACAACGGTCTGGCTTTGGGCGCCGGCGCCACGGTCACCCACGCCAACAGCGTGGCGCTGGGCTCGGGTTCGGCCACCACGGTGGGCGCGCAGACCGGCTACAACGCCGCCTACGTGGGCAGCAGCAACTCCACCGGCGAAGTGAACGTGGGCGGCCGCACCATCACCGGCGTGGCGCCGGGCATCGCCGGCACCGATGCGGTCAACGTAAGCCAGCTGACGGCAGGCCTCAACAGCATCAACACCAACAACACCGTTGCCATCACCAACCTGGAAAACCGTGTCACCACCATCGAGGGCGATATCACCGACATCCAGGGCGACATCGTGGATATCCGGGGCGATATCACCGACCTGGCCGATACGGTGAACAACATCACCGGCGATGTCACCAGCGTGCAGAACGGCGCCGACGGCATGTTCCAGGTCAGCCAGGAAGGCCCGATCGTCAAGCCGTTGCCCACCGGAACCAATTCCTCGGCGGGCGGCAACGGTGCGGTGGCCAGCGGCAACAACGCGCTGGCGGTGGGCAACCAGAGTCATGCCACCGGCGCCAACAGCACGGCGATCGGCACCGGTTCCACCGCCTCGGCCACCAACAGCACCGCGCTGGGCAACAACGCCTCGGCCACCCATGGCAACAGCGTGGCGCTGGGCGCGGGTTCGGCCACCACCATCGGTGCGCAGACCGGCTACAACGCCGCTTACGTGGGCAGCAGCAATTCCACCGGTGAAGTGAACATAGGCGGACGCACCATCACCGGCGTGGCGCCGGGCATCGCCGGCACCGATGCGGTCAACGTCAACCAGCTCACCGCGGGCGTGAACTCCGCCGTCAGCCAGGCCAACCAGTACACCGACAGCCGTCTGGCCCAGTTGGACAACGATGTGTGGACGATGGAGCGCAACTACCGCGGCGCCACCTCATCGGCGATGGCCATGGCCGGCTTGCCGCAAGCGTATCTGCCGGGCAAGAGCATGCTGTCGGTGGGCTTCGGCGGCTACCAGGGCGAGTACGGCATGGCCTTCGGCTTGTCGGGCATCACCGAGAACGGCCGCTATGTCTACAAGGCTTCGGCCAGCGGCAACACCTCGCGCGATTGGGGCTTCTCGGTCGGCGCCGGTATCCAGTGGTAACTGCCTGCGGGCCCTTCCTTCGCGGAAGGGCCCGCACCTCCAATGTCGGGCATCGAGCCACTACAACATTCCAAGAGGAATACACATGAAACACACACTGAAAATTTCCAGCGCGCTGTTGCTTTCGGTAGCCGCCGCGCTTCTGCTTTCGGCCTGCGGCACCCGTCACGTCAGCCGCGACATCAGCCCGCAGGGCGTGGCCGGCGAAGTGGTCTTCCCGGACCCGGCGCACATCGTGCTGAAAGACGGCACCTTCCCCAATCTGGACGATCTACGTCTGGTGGGGCCGGGCGTGACCAAGGACCAGCTGTATCAATTGCTGGGCCGCCCGCATTTCCATGAAGGCTATGCCGGCGTGCGAGAGTGGGACTACCTGTTCCACTTCCGCAAGGACGGCAAGATCATCACCTGCCAGTACAAGGTCATCTACGACAAGGATTACCTGGCGCAGACCTTCCATTGGGCGCCGGCGTCCTGCGCCGATCTGCTGGCGGAACCGGCGCCTGCGGTAGCAGCGGAAGCGAAGGAACGCACCTTCAAGCTGTCGGCCGACGCGCTGTTCGCTTTCGCCAAGTACGGCACAGAAGACATCCTGCCCAAGGGACGCAAAGAACTGGCCGCCGTTGCCGACCAACTCAAAGGCGCCGACAGCATGTCGATCAGAGTCGTCGGCCACACCGACCGCATCGGCAGCGATGCGGCCAATCAGTTGCTGTCGCAACGGCGCGCGCAGACGGTGCGCGGGTTCCTGGCCGACCATGGCGTGGCGGCTTCGGCCATCACCGCCGAAGGGCGTGGCGAAAGCGAACCGGTCAAGGACTGCGAGGAACAAGCGCGTACGGCGCTGATCGCCTGTCTGGCTCCCAATCGCCGGGTCGAAATCCAGGCCGCCGCCAGCTCGGCCCACTGAACGCAATGACTGTGGCGCGGTGTCGGCTGGGATAGACTGGCGGCCGCCCACAGACGACTTATCTTTGGAGAAGAACGCATGAAGATTTCCAGGTTCGTCCTCGCTTCGCTGCTGCTGGCTTTCGCCGGCGCGGCTTCCGCGCAACAGGCGGCACAGCCGGCGCGTGCGCCTGCCCAGAAACCGCAGGCCGCGCAGCAGCTGACGCCCGAACAGAAGGCGCAGGTCGCGCGCCAGGATGCCGAAATGACCAGCGCCGCGACGCGGGTGGTGCAGATGGTGGACCAGAACAAGACCGCCGAAGTCTGGGCAGGCGCTTCCCCGGTAGCCAAGGGAGTGGTGCCCCAGGCTGAATTCGTCAAGCAGATCGCGTTGGACCGGCAGAAGCTCGGGGCGATCAGCGAGCGCAAGCAATTGGCGGTCACCCGCGCCGTTTATCCCGCCGGCGGACAGGTGCCTGCCGGCAACTACGTCAATGTGGTCTACGTCACCAAGTTCGCCAACGCGGCGCAACCGGTGCGCGAGCTGGTGTCGTTCCACCTGGACGACGACAAGGTCTGGCGCGTTTCCGGATACAGCGTGCGCTGATACGGAAGCAGTGTTGTCTCCCACCACAAACCCGGGGCCACCCCGGGTTTGTCGTTATTGCGCTTCGCCCAACGCGCCGCGGATGCGCTGGCGCAGCCGTTGCGCGCGGCGCTCGATCTTGCGGCGCATCAGGCCCGGCGACCAACGTGAGAACGGCAGGATCTCCTTGCCGCTCAATACCGATTTGGTGTCGATGCAGACCAGCCTGACCTGGTCGTCGTGCGGCAACACCACGAAATTTCCCGCGTTGAGGTCGAACAGCGGGATCTGGTGGCGGATCAGCCAGGCTTCGAAAACATCGACCGCCGCGCAGAGTATTTCCGCCGGATAACGCGGTTCCACGAAAAGGCAGCGGTACAGGCTGGGGGCGGGCGTTCCGTCGTCCAGCAGGATGCAGTCGCAACGCAACGCTCTTCCATGGGGCGTGCTTACCAGGTCGTGGCATGCGGCGAGGTAAGCATCGGTGTCGGCGCCCAGTCGCGTGCGCAGTTTCCGGTAGGCGCGCAATTCGGTTTGGTTTTCGCCCAGGGCAGGGAAACGGCGCGCCAGCCAGCGGCGCATGCGCTGTCGCACGCCGACGCGCGTGCGTTCGCTGGAAGGCAGTTCGAACTTCAGGCAATGCGAAGGATCGCCGGGATCGCGCGCGCACAAACGGTTGGCGCCGCGGGAAACGATCTGAAGGCCTTGCCAGTCTTCAGCGTCTTTGTCTGGAGAGGGTCGCGGAACCATGCCCGTCAGTTTGCCCGATATGAGCTGTGTAGGAGCGGAAGTGAAGTGGGAGCGGCGTCCCGCCGCGAGCTCTTCGCCGTTGCCGTAGGTCGGGGCTACGCCCCC
>DASVNG010000041.1:0-142534 GCA_036383995.1 Pseudoxanthomonas sp. | reverse complement strand
TACGCCCCCGACGCGCGTGAACCCCTCCCAAGGCGCGCGTCGGGGACGTAGCCCCGACCTACCCGCTGTCCACACTTTCGCGGCACATGCGCACCAGCTGCGGTACGCAGGAACCGCAGACGCTGCCGCAACCCAGCCGTTTTTTCAGTTCGTCCACGTCGGCGCCCTGCGCGATGGCGGCGCGGATCGGGGATTCCCTGACCTGCATGCATTGGCAAACCAGCGCATCGCGCGCGCCGCCCGGCAGGCGCTGGGTGAACACCGCCAGCCGCGATCCGGTCCACGCCGCGCCGGACAGGGCGATGTCCAGCAGCGCTTCGCCGGCCGCATCGCGCTGGCCGCCCGTCAACAGCAGCCCTTCGATGCGGTCGTTGTGCGCATCGCTGCCCCAGCCGACCCGCTTGAGCAGGCCGCGGCGCGCGTCGTGGTACTCCAGCACGTGTTCGCCGGGCTGCAGTTGCAGCACTTCGGCCAGGCGCTGCAACCACTGCAGCGGCGCGGCTTCGGCGGCGGCGCGCAACACCAGCCAGGCCTGTCCCGAATCCGGATCGGCATCGGCGCGCAGGCTGAGGGAAGCGAACGCGCATTCGCGCAGCAACGGCTGCACCGCGATCTGCAACGCGAGCGCATCGCCACGCCGCGCCGCCAGCAGGTTCCAACCGAAAGCCGCTTTCTCCACCCGCACCGCCGCGTGCTTGAGTTCGGGCTGGAACGATTTGGAATCGACCGCGCCGTTGCTGACTTCGTTGATGCCGCCGCTGGCCAGGAACTGCCCGCTCCAATGCATCGCGGCGAACACCGTGCCCGAACCCACTTCATCGGACACCGCCAGCGGCAGCAACAGCTCGCCGCGCTTGCTGGTCACCCGCACCAGATCGCCGGCGCTCAGGCCGCGGCGCACGGCATCGTCAGGATGCATGGTCAGTTCCGGCTCCGGCGCGTGCGCGAACAATCCCGGCACCCGGCCGCTGCGGCTCATGCCATGCCATTGGTCGCGCAGGCGGCCGGTCAGCAGACGCAGCGGATAACGCGCCGAAATCGGCTCGGCCACCGGCTTGTAGGGTGTGGCATGGAAGCGCGCGCGGCCGTCGGCGGTGGCGAACACGCCGTCGCCGTAGCGCCGCGCCTGGCCCGTGATCGCGCCCGCCGGAAATGGCCATTGCTGCGGTCCCTGGGTTTCCAGCAGCGCGTAATCCAGGCCGCCGATGTCCAGATCGCGTCCCACGGTCAGGCGGCGATGTTCGTCGAACACCGCTTCGGTGTCGGCGAATTCGAACAGCGGCGCTGCGCCCGGCGGCGCCAGGCGCGCCTCGATGCGCCGCGCTATTTCTTTGGCGATCCACCAGTCCGCTCTGGCTTGGCCCGGCGCCGGCAGCGCCGCGCGCACCCGCGAGATGCGGCGCTCGGAATTGGTCACCGTGCCTTCCTTCTCGCTCCAACTGGTCGCCGGCAGCAGCACGTCGGCGTAGGGCACGGTGTCGGTGTTGAGGAAGGCCTCCTGCACCACCACGAACTCGGCCTTGCCCAAGGCTTCGCGCACCAGGTTGATGTCGGGCATCGAATGCACCGGATTGGTACAGGCGATCCACACCGCTTTGACCTTGCCGCTGCGCAACGCCTCGAACAGCGCCACCGCCGGCAGCCCGGGACGATCGGATAAAGTCTGGGCGGGCAAGTTCCACAAAAGTTCGAGCTCGGCGCGGTGGGTGGGGTCGGCGATCTCGCGATGCGCCGCCAGCATGGTCGCCATGCCGCCGACTTCGCGCCCGCCCATCGCATTGGGTTGTCCGGTCAGCGAGAACGGCCCGGCCCCGGGTTTGCCGATCTGCGCGGTGGCCAGATGCAGCTGGATCAGCGCCAGATTCTTGTCGGTGCCATGGCTGGACTGGTTCAGGCCCATGCAATACAGCGACAGCGCGGCCGGACTGCGGCCGAACCACTCGGCGGCCTGGACGATGTCTTCGGCCGGCACGCCGCACAGATCGGCGACGAAACGCGGCGTGTATTCGCGCAGCATCCGCTTGAGCGGCTGGAAGCCTTCGGTATGGACGTCGATGTAGTCGGCGTCGATCAGGCCTTCCCAGATCAGGTGATGCAGCATGCCGTTGAACAGAGCCACGTCTGTCCCCGGCTGCAGGGCCAGATGCAGGTCGGCCATCGCAGCGGTGTCGGTGCGGCGCGGATCGATCACGATCCACTTGGTTTCCGGATGCGCTTCGCGCGCCGCTTCCAACCGACGGAACAGCACCGGATGCGCATAGGCCATGTTGCTGCCGGCGAACAGCACGGTGCGCGCGTGTTCCAGATCGTCGTAGCAGGTCGGCGGACCGTCGGCGCCCAGCGCCAGCTTGTAGCCGGAAACCGCGCTGGACATGCACAGGCGCGAATTGGTGTCGATGTTGTTGGTGCCGATCAGACCCTTGGCCAACTTGTTGAAGACGTAGTAGTCCTCGGTCAGCAATTGCCCGGACAGGTAGAACGCCACCGAGTCCGGACCATGTTCGGCGACGATGCCGGCGAAGCGTTCGGCCACCGTGTCCAGCGCCACGCCCCAGTCCACCTCGCGGCGGGCATCGCCGCGCAGGCGGCGCAGCTGCGGAACCAGCGCGCGGCCGGTCGTCTCGCGCGTGGTCTGCGGCAGGTTGAGACCCTTGGTGCACAGGCGGCCGAAGTTGGCCGGGTGCTCCGGGTCGCCGGCGATGCCGGTGATGCGGCTGCCCTGCGCATCGTGTTCGGCATCGATCAGCACGCCGCAACCGACTCCACAGTAGCAACAGGTGGAACGGGTGCGCGTGCGCCGCGGCGATTCCGCTAGGGAATGCAGGTTCGCCGGGCGCGGATCGCCATCCATCAGGCCGCTACCGGAGGTCCGCAGTCCGCGGCGGCGGCTTCAGGCGTGGTCGAACGGGTCAGCGACAGCCACACTACGCCGTCCTCCACCCGCACCGGGTAAGTGGCCACGCAACCCACATCCGGTGCGCGCGCCTCGCCGTTCTCCAGACTCAGATTCCAGCTGTGCAGCGGACAGGTCACCGTTTCCCCGGCGACGATGCCCTGCGACAGCGGCCCGCCCTTGTGCGGACAACGATCGCGCAAGGCGAACACCTTGCCGCTGGCGGTACGGAACAGCGCGATGTTGTCGCCGCCTTCCCTTTCCAGTACGCGTGCGCCGAGCGCCGGGATGTCGTCGATCCTGCACACTTCGACCCAGTCCGAGGTACGCATGCTCGATGCAGGCATGGCTCAAGCCTCCACCGGGTCGGCCAGCATTTTCAGCTTGAGCGGCTGGAACTCGTGCCGTTGCGCGCCGGCCACACGCGCGGCCCACGGATCGGAAAGTCCTTCCAGCGCGAACAGCAGGCGTTCGTGCAGCGCCCTGCGGTTGTCGGCGTCGTCGACCACGCGCTGGCGGATGTAATCCAGCCCCACCCGGGCGATGTAATGCACGGTGCGGTCCAGGTAATAGGCTTCTTCGCGATACAGCTGCAGGAACGCGCCGGTGTATTCGCGCACCTCGTCGCTGGTCTTCACCTTGACCAGGAACTGCGCCACTTCGGTCTTGATGCCGCCATTGCCGCCGACATGGATTTCCCAGCCCGAATCCACCGCGATGATGCCCACGTCCTTGATGCCCGATTCGGCGCAGTTGCGCGGACAGCCGGACACCGCCAGCTTGACCTTGTGCGGACTCCACATGTTGGCCAGCATGGTTTCCAGGTCGATGCCCATCTGCGTGCTGTTCTGGGTGCCGAAACGGCAGAACTCGCTGCCCACGCAGGTCTTCACCGTGCGGATGGATTTGCCGTAGGCATGTCCGGACTGCATGCCCAGGTCCTTCCACACCTCCACCAGGTCCTCTTTCTTTATTCCCAGCAGATCGATGCGCTGGCCGCCGGTGACCTTGAGCATCGGCACTGCGTACTTGTCGGCCACATCGGCGATCCGGCGCAGCTCGGAGGCATTGGTCACGCCGCCTTTCATCTGCGGAATCACCGAGAACGTGCCGTCCTTCTGGATGTTGGCGTGCGCGCGTTCGTTGATGAAACGCGATTGCGGATCGTCCACCGCCTCGCGCGGCCAGGTCGACAGCAAGTAGTAGTTGATCGCCGGACGGCAGGTGGCGCAGCCGTTGGGCGTGCGCCATTCCAGGAAGTCGTACACCTCCCTGTGGGTCAACAAATGGTGTTCGCGGATCGCCTTGCGCACTTCGCCGTGCGCATAGCCGGTGCACTCGCACACCGCCTTGGTCTTGGGGGTCTGCTGGAAACTGGAACCCAGCGTGTTCATCAGGATCTGCTCGACCAGGCCGGTGCACGAACCGCACGAACTGGAAGCCTTGGTGTGCTTCTTCACCTCGTCCAGGGTGAACAGGCCGTTGCCGGTGATCGCCTTGACGATGGTGCCCTTGCATACCCCGTTGCAGCCGCAGACCTCGTCGCTGTCCTGCATGCTCATCGCCCGGCTCTGCCCGGAATGACCGGCATCGCCGATCGCGCTTTCGCCGAACATCAGCTGGTCGCGCAGATCGTCGATCTTGCGGCCGTCCTTGAGCAGCTTGAAATACCAACCGCCGTCGGTGGTGTCGCCGTACAGGCAGGCGCCGACCAGTTTTTCGTCCTGGATCACCAGCTTCTTGTAGACGCCGCCGGCCGGGTCGGACAACACGATTTCCTCGGTGCCTTCGCCGCCCATGAAATTGCCGGCGGAAAACAGATCTATGCCGGTGACCTTGAGCTTGGTCGAAGACACCGAGCCCTGGTAGATGCCGATGCCGTAATGGGCCAGATGATTGGCGCAGATCTTGGCCTGCTCGAACAACGGCGCCACCAGTCCGTAGGCGATGCCGCGGTGGCTGGCGCATTCGCCCACCGCGTACACGCGCGGGTCGTAGGTCTGCAACCCGTCGCTGACCACGATGCCGCGGTTGCAGTACAGCCCCGCCTCCTGCGCCAGTTGCGTGTTGGGGCGGATGCCGGCGGCCATCACCACCAGATCGGCCGGCTGCTCGCTGCCGTCGGAAAAGCGCACCGCGGTCACTTCGCCGGCTTCGTTGCCGAGGATTTCGGTGGTGGACGTGTTGAGACGGAAAGACAATCCGCGTTCGCTCAGCGATTTCTCAAGCAAACCGGCGGCCACCGGATCCAGCTGCCGTTCCAGCAGCCAACCGGCCAGATGCACCACGGTCACTTCCATGCCGCGCAGCTTCAACCCGTTGGCGGCCTCCAGACCCAGCAGACCGCCGCCGATCACCACCGCATGGCGCTTGACCTTGGCGGTGTCGATCATGGTCTGGGTGTCGAAGATGTCGCGGTAGCTGATGACGCCTTTCAGATCCTTGCCCGGCACCGGCAGGATGAAAGGCAGCGAACCGGTGGCCAGCAGCAGACGATCGTATTCGGCTTCGGTGCCGTCGGCGGCGATCACCCGGCGGCGCACGCGGTCGATGCGGGCGACTTCCTTGCCCAGATGCAGGCGGATGCCGTTTTCGGCGTACCAGTCCAGCGAATTGAGCACGATGTGTTCGAATTCCTGTTCGCCGGCCAGCACCGGCGAAAGCAGGATGCGGTTGTAGTTGGGGTGCGGTTCGGCGCCGAACACGGTGACGTCGTACATGTCCGGAACCAGCTTGAACAATTCCTCCAGCGTGCGGATGCCGGCCATGCCGTTGCCCACCACTACCAGTCTTGGCTTCTTCATCGGACGTTCTCGCTATGCGGACCCGCAAGGGCCCGCGTCATGAATATGCTGCAGGGATCTTCGGCGTAGTCGGCGAATGGCCGGCAAGGGACGAAGCCGTAGCGCGCGTACAGCGCGCGCGCCGGGGCGAACTCCGGCTGAGTGCCGGTTTCCAGGCTCAGTCGACGGAAGCCGCAGGCCTGCGCCTGTTCCAGCACATGTTCCAGCAACGCCGCACCGATGCCGCGGCGTCGCTGTGCCGTGGCGGTGCGCATCGACTTGATCTCGCCGTGGCCGGCATCGAGTTCCTTCAACGCCACGCAGCCGGCCAGGACGCCACTGGACCACGCGCTCCAAAAGGTGATTCCGGGCCCACGCAATTTCTCCAGGTCCAGCGCGTGCACGCTCTCCGGCGGCGAGATCCGGTACATGTCTTCCAGATGCTCGCTCAGTAGCGCGGCAATTTCCGGGCTATCCAGCGGGTCGATGCGGAACTGCAGATCCATGGCTCAGACCCGCGCCGCGCCCAGCTCGGCCCAGTGCACGCGCCAGCGCTGCTTGACTCCCAGCAGGCACAGCGAGGCGGCGAGGGTGACACCGGCGAACAACCACAGGCCCACGGCATAAGAGCCCAGGTTCTGCTTGATCACGCCCAGACCCGCGGCAAGCAGGAAACCGCCCACACCGCCGGCCATGCCGATCAACCCCGTCATCAGGCCGATCTCCGCGCCGAAGCGCTGCGGCACCAGCTGAAATACCGCGCCGTTGCCCGCGCCCAGGCACAACAGGGTGAGCACGAACAAGGCTACGGTCGCCGCCGCGCCGCCGATGCCCAACGCGGCAGCGGCCACCAGTACGGAGACGGCGATGTAGACCATCTGCAGCGAACGCGTGCCGCCGATGCGGTCGGCGATGACTCCGCCCAATGGCCGCATGACCGAACCAGCCAGCACGCAGGCGGCCGTGGCCCAACCGGCGATCTTGGAATCGAAACCGAACTGGTCGTGGAAATAGCCCGGCAAGGCGCTGGCGAAACCGACGAAACCGCCGAAGGTGATCGCGTAGAACAGCATGAACCACCACGAATCCCGGTTCCCCACCAGCACCTTGCCGTAGTCGCGCAGGGTCTTGCGCTGCACCGGCAAAGGCGCATCGCGGGCGTACACGGCGAATACAAAAAACACCAACACCAGTGGAAGGCAAGCCAGGCCGAACACGTTGTGCCAGCCGAAAGCGACCGCCAGCACCGGTGCGAACAACGCGGCCAGCACCGTGCCCGAATTGCCGGCGCCGGCGATGCCCATCGCGGTGCCTTGATGCTCCGGCGGATACCAGCGCGACGCCAGCGGCAAGGCGATGGCGAACGAACCGCCGGCCACGCCCAGCAACGCACCCAGCAGCAACACCTGGCCGTAGCTGTGCACGCCCAGCCGCCAGGCCGCCAGCAGCGCCGCGATCACGATCGCCTGCGCGATCAAACCGGCGCGGCGCGCGCCGATGCGGTCGGCCGCCATGCCCATGAACAAACGCAGCACCGCACCGCACAGGATCGGAACGGCCACCATCAACGCGCGCTGCTGGGTATCCAGGTGCAGCGACTCCGCAATGGGTACCTGCAGCGGCCCCAGCAGATACCAGACCATGAAGCTCAAATCGAAATACAGGAACGCCGACAACAAAGTGGGGGTATGACCGGCCTGCCAGAACGAGCGATTCATTTGCGATGGCTCCTTGCGGGCCGGGAGACGGCCCTGCAATCGATGGGGTCCGGTAGGGCGTCTACCGGCCGGGCAAAAAAAAACGGCGTGCCTCCAGCTTTCGCTGGAAGACGCCGTTGTCTGTGCGGGAAGCAGGCCGCCGTTGGCCTCTTTCCGATAGGTGGGGTGCCGACACTTCGTTGTGCCGTCATGGGAACTAGTGCAATCGCCATGCCAACCTTTCGCGTTGTCGCGAAATTCGCCGGAATCGTTATTCAATCAATCGGTTAGGCGAGCCTGGCGTGCGCATCGGCAGACCAGCGCCACACGCTCGATCGGCGTGTATGCACGCATCCGGTGCTAACCATTGTGCAACTGCACACTAATTGTGCGGCGCAGCAGTCATGATGGTTCCAGGGTGTGCGATCAATGCCAATGCAGGCGATGCGTTTTTGCTTCCCCCTTTGAAAAAGGGGGATTGAGGGGGATTTGCTCTGGCTCTAAAGCAAGATCAAGAGCAAATCCCCCATAGCCCCCTTTGCAAAGGGGACAAAGCAACCGCAATGCGTAGACACCATGATCGCGAACAGGTTCTAACCTGTGCGGATGGCGAATGCGTCCGCATAGGCTTGCGCGGCATGCCCGTCCCAGACGATGCCGTCGCACAGCACGCTGCGGCGGTTCTCCGCCGCCGGCACCTGCACCGCGACGCTGGCGGCCGCCTCCCGATAGCGCACGGTGCCGTGCACTTCTGCCACCTGCCGCACCCAGTCCGATTCGGTGCGCTCCCGTTCCATCCAACCCCAGCGCCGGAACTGGCTGAGGAACCACAGGCCATCGGACAGATAGGGGAAGTTCACCGCACCATCGTCGTGAAACGACAACCGGTGGTTGCCCGTCGCATCGCTCGCGCTCAAGCAGGCTGCGATCTGCTCCCTCGGCAGACCGATCACCTCCGGCTCGGCCAACCAGGCCGCCGCCTGGCTGCGATTGCCCGGTTCGTCCAGCCAGCGGCAGGCCTCCAGCAAGGTCGCGGTCAACGCCACCGCCGTCTCCGGCTCCAGAGTGGCGAAATCGCGACGGCAGGCCAGTACTTTTTCCGGGTGGTCGGGCCAGATCTCGCCGCTGGCCACCACCCGGCGCCCCGCCTGCAGCGTTTCCGCCTGCTGCGCCCAGGGCTCGCCGGCGCAGTAACCGTCCAGTTCGCCGCGGGCCAGCGCATCGGCCATCTGCGGCGGCGGCATGGCCACGCTGCGGATCGCGTGCAGCGGGGACACGCCCTGGGCGGCCAACCAGTAGTACAACCACATCGCATGAGTGCCGGTGGGAAAGGTCTGCGCCAGCACCGGTGGCCGCCGCAAGTCGGCAAACGCCTCGGCCAGCGGCTGGCCCGCGTTCAGCGCCTGGGCCAGCGGATGCGACAGCACGATGCCCTGTCCGTTGCGGTTGAGGGTCAGCAGAATCGACAGATCGGCCTGCACGCCGCCGATGCCCGATTGCACGCCGTGCACCAGGCCGGTCAGGGCATGGGCCGCATCCAGTTCGCCCGCCAGCAATTTGTCGCGGATCGCCGCCCACGAGGCCTGGCGATGCAACTGCAGGCGCAGGCCGTGCTTGTGGTCCAGCTGCAGGCGCACGGCGGCCACCAGCGGCGCGCAATCGATCAGCGGCATGAAGCCCAGCTGCAGGAGACGCGGGCCGGCGATGCTGTCGGAGTGGTTGAGGGTCATGCGGGCGTCATCCCAGTAGGTCGGCCATGGCGATGATCTGGCGGGCGATATCCACCAGCTTCTGGTTCTGCCGCATGGCCAGCTGGCGCATGCTGGCGTAGGCCTCGGCTTCGCTCATGCCGCGCTTCTCCACCAGCAGCCCCTTGGCGCGATCGATCAGCTTGCGGTCGGCGAGTTGTTGCTGCACTTCGCCCAGCTGGCGACGGATGTCGGCCTGCTGTTCGAACCGGGCCAGCGCCACCTGCAGGATCGGCGCCATCCTCGCAGGGGTCAGGCCGTCCACCACATAGGCGGTCACCCCGGCGGCGACCACGTCTCGGATCAGCCGGTCGTCGCCGTCGGCGGAAAACATCACCACTGGCCGCGGCGCGTGGCGGTGCATCACCGCCAGTTGCTCCAACGTGTCGCGGGAAGGCGAATCCACGTCGATGATCACTGCGTCGGGCTGTTGCGATTCCACCGCCTTGAGCAGCGCATCGGCGGCGGCGACTTCTTCCAGCACCTCGTAGCCGGCCGCCTGCAACGCCGCCCGCAACTCGCCGATCGGCTTTTCGGTATCGTTGACCAGCAGGACACGCAACATGACGGGCGGAGGGCTAGC
The DNA here is from genome assembly GCA_036383995.1 of Pseudoxanthomonas sp. Taxonomy (GTDB): domain Bacteria; phylum Pseudomonadota; class Gammaproteobacteria; order Xanthomonadales; family Xanthomonadaceae; genus Pseudoxanthomonas_A. The sequence continues at coordinate 132,830 of DASVNG010000041.1, read as the reverse complement.
CTGAGGAGTCCACTTCATGTTGCCATGCAACATGATCGCTGGCGAGCAACCCTGCTTACGAGCCGCCCCTTCGGGAGTCCCGCATGTCCCCCTCTCCGCTGTTTCCCCTGTTCGCCGATCTGGGCGGCCGCGAAGTACTGGTGGTCGGCGGCGGCGAGGTCGCCGCGCGCAAGATCGAAGCGCTGTTGCAGGCCGGTGCGCAGGTGCGGGTGCACGCGCACGCGCTGAACGACACGCTGGTGCAGTGGCTGGCGCAAGGTCGCGTGGAGCGGTTCGAAGGTGCGTTCGACCCTGGCTGGCTGGACCGCGTCTGGCTGCTGGTGGCGGCCACCGACGACCGCGCCTTCAACGCCGAACTGGCGCGCGAAGCCGGATCGCGCCGGCTGCTGGCCAATGTCGTCGACGACGCCGAACTGTCCACCTTCCAGATTCCGGCCATCGTCGATCGCGCGCCGCTGTTGCTGGCGATTTCTTCCGGCGGCGCGGCGCCCATGCTGGCCCGGCGGCTACGCGAGCGACTGGAAACCCTGCTGGATCATTCGCTGGGCGAATTCGCCGGCCTGTTCGCCCGCCATCGCGCCGCGATCCGCAGCCGCTTGCCGCAACTGGCGCTGCGCCGGCGCTGGTTCGAGCAGGTGATGGAGGGCCCGGTGCCCGTGCTGCTCCAGGCCGGGCAGCGGGAGTCGGCCGAACAGGCGTTCCTGGCGGCGCTGGACAGCAGCGGAGAAGTCGCCGCCAACGGCAGCGTGCTGCTGGTGGATGCCGGCACCGGCGATCCCGACCTGGTGACGCTGAAAGCGTTGCGTGCGCTGAACCGCGCCGACCTGCTGGTTTGCGATGCCCAATCGCACCCGGCCATCGTGGCGCTGGCCCGTCGTGATGCGTCGCATCTGCCCTTGCCTGGCGATGACGAAGCCTTGCTGGCGTTGTTGCTGGAACATGCACAGTCCGGCCAGTGCGTGGTGTGCCTGAAATCCGGCAATACCTTCCAGACCGCGATTGGCGACCGTCTCGCGCAGCGGCTCAGCCAACAAGGCATCGCGTGCGATGTGATTCCAGGAGTAGGCGCCTAGCGGTTGTTTCCGTGCGTCGGAATCCTGCGTCGCCCGGATATCGTTCGGTCACGCGGATCGGCGGGGCGGCAGTGCGGAGCACTCGCAGACAACCCCGCTCGGCGAATCGCCTCAACGCTGCGGGTAGCCCACGCCGCGGTCGAAGTAAGGATACGGATAGCGGCCGCCGAAACCCGGACCGTCGCTCTGTTCGACACGGATCTGCAGGTTGAACGCATTGGGGCGTTCGCCATCGCCGAAGGATTTGCTGACATTGACCTCGGCCGCGTTGTAATGCGAAGTGCCGTAGCCCTTGGTATGGCCGATGCCGGTGGTGAAGCTGCCCCAGACCTTGACCGTGCCGTCGTCCTCGACGGCCGGTTCGTCCCACGCGCGCCGGGAGGGCTTGCCGCTGGTGTCGCCGTAGTACGTGCCGGGCGCATCGTCCTGGAAGGTGGATGCCTTGGTGTCGGGTTCCGTGACGGCGGAGGCGGCCGATTGCTGGGGCACACGCAAGTCCAGCGGGGCGTCCGCCGCTTGTGCGAAAACGGTCGCGGGCGCCAGCAGGGCCACGCACAACAGGATCGATCGTTTCATGCGCTGCCTGCCAATCGGGAAGTCGGGTGCGACGGTCTTGCCATCGATGCAGGCCACGTTACCCGCGGCTGCTTGAATGCAGGCTACACGTGGATGCGTCAGGGCGTTGCCGGCGCAGGGGCGGGCTCGGGGATCCGCGCCTTGGCCCGGCGGCCAGAACCGATGATCGCCTCGGCGCGCATTTCCACCGGCGCACCGGCAGAGAACAGCGCCGTGGTGCCCACCGCCGTCCATGCCGGGTAGTGGTCCTTGAAGAATTCGCGGTGCACTTTCAGCACGGGTTCGACACGGCGGCGGAAATCCTCGTGATCGGTCGAAACATGGAAGCTGGTCAATTCCACCACGTCGTCCAGGCTGGCCCCGGCCGACTCCAGGTGCAGCTTGAGCTGTTCGAACATCCAGCGGATCTTGGCTTCGTCGGTGTCGCCTTCGGCGGCCGGGATTCCCGACACGATCACCCGGTCGCCTATCTTGACCACCGGCGTGTAGTGCAGCCGGTGGTAGGAGCCTTCCCAACCTGCCGGCGCCAGATGTTCGCGCGAGGGGTTCTCGGCGGCCATCGAAGAGGGAACAAGTGCAGCCAGCAGGCAACCGATCAGGATCTTCGTCACGGGAATCTCCGACAGAAAGGTGGCGACTAGGGTATTACGGCCTCCGCCACGCCGTTTTGCATAACGTGGTGGATGGCGATTCCCGCGAACACCGCCGCACCCACCCAGTTGTTGTGCAGGAACGCGCGGAAGCACGCTTCGCGTTCGCGATAGCGGGCGATGCGGAATTCGTAGGCCACCAGCACCGCCGCCACGCCCAGCGCGGCCCAATAGTACAGATCCAGCTGCGCCTGCCGGCCCACCATCCACAACGCGGCGAACATCAGCGCGTACAACACCGCCTGCGCGATCAGATCCATGTCGCCGAACAGGATGGCGGTGGACTTGGAACCGGCGCGGATGTCCTCGTCGCGGTCCACCATCGCATACCAGGTGTCGTAGGCCGTGGCCCAAAGGATGTTGGCGAAGTACAGCACCCAGGCCACCGGCGGCACGGTTCCCTGCACCGCGGCGAAGGCCATCGGAATGCCCCAGCCGAACGCCAGCCCCAGATAGACCTGCGGCAGATACGTATAGCGCTTGAGATAGGGATAGCTGGCGGCCAGGAACAGGCCGACCACGCTCAGATAGATGGTGAGCCGGTTCAGCGTCAGCACCAGCGCGAAGGCGACGATCATCAGCACCGCGAACACCAGCAGGGCTTCGCGCCCCGACACCGCGCCGGTGGCCAACGGCCGCCCGCGCGTGCGTTCGACCTGCGGGTCCAGCCAGCGGTCGGCGTAATCGTTGATCACGCAGCCCGCCGAACGCGTCAGCCACACCCCGGCGGTGAACACGAACAGCGTCCACAACGACGGCACGCCTTTGCTGGCGATCCATAGCGCCCACCAGGTCGGCCACAGCAGCAGCAATACCCCGATCGGGCGGTCGCCGCGCACCAGTTTCCAGTATTGGCCCAGGCGTTCGCGCCAGCGGGGCTGGCCCGCGGATTGGAATCTTTCGTAACCCATGGCCCAGATTATCAGGCCGGCCGCCGCGGGTAGGTTAGAATGCGTGTCCCGTGCGCCCGTAGCTCAGCCGGATAGAGTAGTGGCTTCCGAAGCCATTGGTCGGGGGTTCGAATCCCTCCGGGCGCGCCAATCTTCGAGTTTTTCAGCGGCCGATGGCCAGCCAATCACTTATTGAAGGGCATTCTCAATATTCAGTGGTTCTCGGCTGGCCCGCCCCGGGCAATTCTTATAAACCGATAGCTTGGTGGCCTGTCGTTGCGCTGTTCGGGAGTTGGCGAGAATTTCCAGACCATGCGCCGCGTGTTTGAGCAATCGGAATCGTTGCCGTGGAATTCTTCGACGCGTGCGGGGGATCTCGCGACGCTTGCCTGGATACGGCCGATGCCGGACACCGGGCGGTCCGCGCTACTTCAGAAGCGGACACACAACAACGCTTGAATTAAAGCCGACCCGCGCGAAGCGGGTTCGGCTTGAACGAACCGTTAGGCCGCCCTCACGATCGCTGCCGTTGTCTTACGAACAATTGGCAGCGCCAAGAGCAGCGTTGGAAACGCTATCGCCCATGAGATGAGCCAAGCACCGAGCCAAATACGGAAAAAGTGCGGGTCGGCGCCCAAGCTCCTGAACGTGCTGATCATAGACACGATGCAGGTCATGAAGATAGAGAGCAGAAGCGGCATCACTACAGACGCATAACGTGCGGGCAGCTTAGGAATGCCGAAGACGATGTGAGACTTGGATTTTGAAGCGTTCATTGCGATCTCCTTGGATCCGGTCAAGCAGGCGCCACTCTCCCAAGCACTAGGGAGAACCGCCCCGGAAAGACCGGAGGGTTGGCGCGTTGGTTGACGTGAACGCTTACGGCGACTGATGCCTCAGTCGCGGTAAAAATACTAGCCGCCCCTCTTTCTCCACGCAAGACGGTGCATTGATCTTCCATAGCGGCCTAACGCCTTAGAGGCCGCGCAGCGAAGCGGCATCGGCTTGAATGGATTATTAGCCGTCGCCAGGATGTCGACGGAGAATCGACAGTCGTGGCCTTGCATCGAACAAGCCGTTCGAAGCATGGACTGAGCCACTGCCAGCGCATAAGCAAATTACGATTGGTTATACGGCTCTCGCAGTGGCGACAAACAATAAAAATCAACGCGCTTGCGACGTATGCGCCGCCGGAACGGCCGAAGGCCTGAAACGAATCGCGGGCGATAACCGTTTCATCACATTTACCGCAAAGCATGCTGCTAGAAAGTGCCTCGGCCATTCTTGGGAGACATGCCATGCGGATCACGATCATCGGCGCCGGTTTCAGCGGCAGCACCTTGGCGACCTTGCTCGCTTCCGCAGCCGAAACCGCCACGGAGGTCTGCCTGGTGGGAGTGGATGAAACCTTCGGCCGTGGCGTGGCTTATGGTGAAGCGCGACTGGAGCACTTGTTGAACGTGCGGGCGAAGCACTTGGGCGCCGATCCGGACAATGCCGAAGAGTTCGCCGATTGGCTGCATCTTGGCCGCCAGGGACGGGATGGATTCCTTCCGCGGCTGGCCTACGGCGAATACCTGACGGACCGTTTGCGAAAAGCGAAGGAACGTGCGAGCAACTTGACCCTTCTGCGTCAGGAAGCCATCGCCGTCAATCGCATCGGCGACGGCTTCCGTGTGCATCTCGATGATGGCAGTTACTTCGCCAGCGACCGGGTCGTGCTCGCGCTTGGCGCGCTGTCCCCACAGCGATTGGTGGGAATAGGACCGCGGCTTGCGCAGAATCCGCGGTACATCGCATGGCCATGGCAGGACGATGCGCTGGATCGGATCGATGCCCAAGCGCGCGTGCTGATCGTCGGCACGGGGCTGACCATGGCCGATGTCGTCGCCAGCTTGTCGAAGCGGGGACATGCCGGCGGGATCGTGGCGATCTCCCGTCACGGCCTTTTGCCGCAGTCCCACCTGCCCGAGCCCAGTCCCGCCATCGAGTTGCCGCCCAGCATCCAGCAAGCGCTTCATGCGCACAGCATCCGCCAGCTGGTCGCCGCCATCCGACCTTTGTCGCGCGTCGTGGCCGATTGGCGAAGCGTGGTCGATGCATTGCGCCCGCACATCCAGAATTTCTGGCGGGGATTATCGACGCAGGATCGCGCGCGTTTCCTTCGCCATGTCCGTTCCTATTGGGAAGTGATTCGTCATCGCGTCGCTCCGGAAGTCGGGGAGCTGCTGGGCAATCTGCAGGCTTCCGGCCAGCTCAAGATCCGTGCGGGCCGGTTGGTTCGCGCCGGGTCGCGAACGGACGGCGCGCAGGTGTTGATCCGCGAGCGCGGAAAGGATCAGATCGGAGTCGAGCAGTTCGACTACGTGGTTCGGGCCACCGGTCTGGATACGGACATAGTGCAGACCACGCACCCGCTTACCTCGCATCTGCGCGAGTCGGGGCTTATCAGCGCCGACGTGCACGGACTGGGCATCAACGTGAACGACTCCTTCGAAGTGCTGGACCGCCACAACGGACGCATTGCGGGCCTGTACTGCGTGGGCCCGCTGCTCCGTGGCCATCTATGGGAGATCACCGCCGTTCCCGAACTGAGAACGGCAGCCAATGCGCTTTCCAAGCAGCTGGTCTCGGGCAGATCGAACGCTGCAAGCGTGGACCGCCGAGGCGGAAGTCTGGAAAAGGAACTCGTCTTGTCGCAGAGCTTCTGATCGCAAGCACCGGTAGCACGCCGATCACGAAGACGAGCGGGACTCGTTTTATTGCCCGGCCATAAGGCTCGGATGGCTCCAGTCCGACCGACTGGAGCTACAGCAGCTGGCGCAACAGTTTGCGATGCGTCTCTTTGATGCGCTCCACCTCTTCGTCAGCGGCGTCTCCGAAGGTCAGTTTCGCGACGGCTGCGTACACCACCGGAGTCATGGCGAACTCGAAATGCTCCGTGATCGGATTAGCCTTGATGCGGCCTGCCGCCACCTGTTCGTCGATGGCTGCCTGTCGTTCCGCACGCCTTTGGAGATTGTCTTCATGCCATTTGCCCAGCACCTCCGGAATGCGGTGCCCTTCGGAAATCAGCAGCCGCATGATGGCCAGTGCTTCGGGCGTAAGCGCTCCGTAGGTCACATCGATCAGGTTATCGACGAATTCGGAAACGTCCCGCGCTTCCTGGATCCTTGACCAGTTGCCCTGCGATTTGCCCACCGAGGACAGGGATTGCAGCAGGGTTTCGAAAATCTGGTCCTTACTGGCGAAATGGACGTAGACATTGGCCTTCGAAATGCCTACCCGCCCGGCGATTTTGGAGATGCTGGTGGCGGCGAAGCCCACGGCGCTGAATTCGACCAGCGCGGCATCCAGGATCTGCTTGCGCCGGACCTCGGGAGATAACCGCGTTCTCTTTGCCTTTACTGTGGCCTTTTCTTTCGGTTTCTTTCTTGCCTGCGTCATCGTGACGGTATTCCTCTAATAGGCCGCTGCATTTTTTCGCAGCATGGGTCCGGATGGGTCCGTAACGCGGCAAGCCACTGAACTGTAAATCAGTGTAGCCGGTGGCATCCGCCCGCCGTGACGCCTTTCTCTCTGGTCCTTTTCACGCCAGCAAGCGCCTCAGAGCCGACGCCGGGCCTAAATCTGAATGCGCAATTACCGGTCCTGAGAACATTAATGACCGATTGGTCATTATGGCATAGGATCGCTACTGTCCCTTCGGTCATTAAGAAACGTTTCCCGGCGCGGTCAGCTGCAGTCCGCACGGCAGCGTCGCACCGGATACCACGAGGGGACGCCACCGACATCAACTTGCCGTCCGTCATCGGCCGGCCCAATTAGAGGATTCGAAAGATGCGTCATGAGGGACCACGTCGTCTGCCGCCAGCGGCAGGCCTGAAGCTGATCGGAATTCTGTCCCTCGGGGCAATGGCCACAATGGCCCACGCGCAGGACGTCGAGGCCACGAAAGCGGACGACTCGCGTTGGGGCATCGGTTTGGGAGCCGCGGTGATAGAGCGGCCGTACCGCGGCTACGACAACGAAACGAAGGCGATTCCGATCGTCTATTTCGAGAACCGCTGGTTGGACATCAACGGTGGCCGGATCGATTTCAAGATAAACGAAAGCGATGTGCTGGATTTTCGAGTGAGGGCGCGTTACGCCTTGGATGGCTACGACACCGACGAGTCGGACTATCTGCAAGGCATGGAGGAACGCGACGACAGCGCTTGGGTAGGCGCCGCCGTCATCTGGAAGAACCCGATTGCGGAAGTATCGGCGGAATACCTGACCGATGCGATGGACAACAGCGGAGGCTCGCGCGGCCGTGTCCAGGTGGAGCGCCGCTTCGGCATGGGCCGTTTCGGCCTGACGCCGCGCGTGGCCGCGGAGTGGGTCGACCAGAAATACGTCGCGTACTACTACGGCGTCCTTCCGGAAGAAGCCACGGCGGACCGCCCTTTCTATGAAGGCGACGCTACCGTCAACGTCGAAGCGGGCATCCGGCTCGACTACAGCCCTGCGCAGCGGCACACGTTCTTCCTGGACGTCGGCACGGTCAGCCTGGGGGACGAGATAAAGCAAAGTCCTTTGGTCGAGCGTTCGGCGCAGACCAGGATCTCGGCGGGCTATCTGTTCCATTTCTAGTGGATCGCACCCAGCGGTGCGCAGCTTTTCCAAGGCGAACACGAGGGGCGCGCAGCCCCTCGATCTTCGGCCTTCGATAGAGGAATGCCATGTCTCCTGGCTCACCAAAGAAGAAGCAATCGTCCCGGCTCCACGGGAGTCGCAGCTACTGGTTCGACTTGCCGGATATCGCGCCGCGCAAGAAGCGTCGGAACCGGTTTCCCATGCTTTTAAGCGTCTGTCTTATCTGCACCGTCGTGTTGCTGTTGATATTCGCTTCTGGTCGTGGCTCGCTATGACCTTACGGTTCTGCAAGTCCCCGTGGAGCGATATGCCCTGGCTCGCAATTGACCGGTGGACTGGCCGAAGCGTTGGCGGCGCATATCGCGAAGACCTCAACGAACATCAAACGACGTCTCTATTTCACTGCGACAACGACCTTGCCCTTTGCCCGACCCTTGTCGACATAGGCCATGGCCTCGTTGGTCGATGCGAATGGGAATATCCGGTCGACCACGGGCAGGATCGCCCCGGAGTCGACCAGAGCGCCGATCTCGCGCAACTGGTTGCCACTGGCTTTCATGAAGAGAAAGGAATAGCCCGCGCCACGACGTTTGGCCTGCTTCCTGATGCGATAGCTCAGAAGGCGCATGACTTGCCTCAGGAGCCAGGAAGCGCCGATCTCCTTCGCGAAACCGGGATCCGGCGGGCCGGAAATCGAGATGAGCTTGCCGCCGGGTTTCAGCACCCGCAGCGATTTTTCCAGCACCTCTGTACCGAGGCTGTTCAGGACGACATCGTAGCCCTGGAGAACCTGTTCGAAATCCTCCTTGCCGTAATCGATGACCAGGTCCGCGCCGAGCCGTTTCACCCAGTCCGCGTTGGCCGCACTGGTGGTGGTGGCCACGAACGCCCCGAGATGCTTCGCCAGCTGGATGGCAACGGTTCCCACGCCGCCCGAGCCGGCGTGGATGAGGACTTTCTGCCCTTTCTTCAGATTCGCCCGTTCTACCAGCACCTGCCACGCCGTCAAAGCGACCAGCGGAAGCGACGCGGCCTCTTCCATTCCGATTGTCTTGGGCTTGTGCGCCACCGCATCTTCATTCATCGCGATCAGCTCTGCGAACGCACCGATCCGCGCGGCGTCCGGTCTCGCGTAGACCTCATCGCCGGGCTTGAAACGCTGCACTTTCGACCCGACGCGAACCACAACGCCGGCCACGTCGTTGCCCAGCACCAGCGGCAGACGGTAAGGCAGAAGGAGTTTGAATTCGCCGTTCCTGATCTTGGAATCCAGCACATTCACGCCGGCAGCGCGGACTTCGACCAGCACGTCTTTCTCGCCCACCTCCGGTTCCGGCATTTCGCCCATCCGTAAGCCGGCTGTTTTTCCATAGCGATCGAGGATGAATGCTTTCATGATGTTTTCTCCTTCCGGTTCATGGCTGCGCTTTTTCGCAAAGTCATCGGTGGACGTCGCGATGCGCTACGCGCTGGCGTCGATGGTGCGGGGCAGCGACGCTGTCCGCACGTCGAGCCGCAGGTCTTTACGGATTCCGGAATCCAATGCAGCGGCAGGCGCAAACCTGCGAAGCAGCCGCATGCGCCCGGCGAGTTTGCCTGCCGTGTACCTGATCTTCGGGCGCGCCGCACTGGCCGCTTTCAGCACTGCGTCCGCCACTATCTCGGGCGGATCGGCGGTGGCCATCACCTTCTTCAGCGTCACGGCAAGAGACGCGCGGATCTCGCGGTACTCCTCGAGCTTAGCGTCCGGCTCCAGGAAGTTCGCGTCGAACTGCGTCTTCGTGTACGCCGGCTCGATGACCGAAACCCGAATGCCTTGCGTACGCAACTCATGGTCGAGCGATTCCGAATAGCCTTCGACCGCGTGCTTGGTGGCGGAATAAAGCGCTCCGTATGGCATCGGCAGGAAACCGAGCACCGAGCCGATATTGAGGATACGACCGCTGCCCTGGCGCCGCATGTGCGGCACGACGGCACGGGTCATGCGGATCAACCCGAAGAAGTTGGTTTCGAAGATCGCCTTGGCCTGCTCGATCGAACTCTCTTCCGCTCCGGCGGGCGCAACGCCGAAGCCGGCGTTGTTCACCAACAGATCGATACGGCCTTCCAACCGGATCAGCTGGCCGACGACGGCTTCGACCGACTCGTCGCTGGTTACATCGAGTGGCAGCATGTGGAACGATTGCTGGCTCCCCTGCGCACCGCGTCTGCTGGTGCCGTAGACCTTGTAGCCGGCTTTAGCGAGCCGCCGCGCGGTGGCTTCGCCGATGCCTGACGAAGCGCCTGTTACGAGGGCGATGGATCCTTTGCTTTTCATGGGAATGCCTTCTGTCGGAGGGGGAAGTCATGCGACATATATGATGTTCGTCATATTCAGAATCGTGCGCATTGGCGTGGGTTTAAAGCGGATCAGTCCTGGGTCGGAGCGAGATGCTTCAGCGCCGCTTCGCGCAGCCCATCGGAAAGCTTGGGCTCGTCGACGGCACGCGCCAGCACCAGTGCGCCAACCATGGTCGCAATGGTGGAGAGGGCACGCTCGTGCGCGCCCGGCTGCCCCCAGTCGGCCGACTGGCGGGCGACGAGGTCGATCATCTCCTTGATGCGGCGCGTAGCGACGCGCCTCACCTCAGGCGCCTGGCGCGGCATCTCCGAGCCGAGCGCAGCCACTGCACAGCCGGTCTCGATTCCTTCCAGATGCTCTTTCGAGAGATAGGCCTGCATCATGGCCGGGAGCGCTTGCTGCGGCGGCAAGCTGGCGGCGATGCGCTCCATCATCGTCACGCTTTCGCTGCCGGCACGGTCGGCGGCCTCGGCCAACATCGCCTCGCGCGACGGGAAATGGGCATAGAAACCGCCGTGGGTCAGACCGGCGTCCTTCATGATGTCGGCGACGCCGGTGCCGTTGTAACCGCTGCGCCGGATGGCGCGAGCGGCAGCGTCGACGATGCGGTCGTGCGTGGCTTCCTTGGATTTGGCGGCGGCTCTTTTCATATGATGATCATCATATTCTATTTTGAGGCACGACGCAAGCGTTTTTAGATTGTTATTTCTTCATTAAGGAGAGCCTTTTGAGGAACACCAACGTCTGCTTTTGGCCGAAAGCAGGCCTCCAGTACATGACCGGCCAGTCAAAGCAAAGGTTGCTACTGACGGGACAACGGCTGACCGAGCCGCGAAGCGGCCTCGATCGCAACGAATTGTTATGCGACATCAGGGAGTCGCATCGCCCGATCCATGAAGTAGCCAACGACAGCGCCAATCGCGATCGGTACAAGCGCGTAGATCGGGATGAACGCCAAAGCGACTGCCGCTTGAGCGTCCGAAGCCAGGTCCAAGGAATAGTGCGCGAACGCGAGAAAGCCGAAACCCAACAGCGCAGGCGCCCATACGGACGACGGACGCTTGTAGAGGAAGCTCACCGCGACAATGGCGCCCCATGCCATGGCGTTGAAGCCCTCCAGGAACAGCCAGCCCCCAATACCGGTGTCCGTGTACTGCTGAAGCCAGTCGACGCCACGCGGCAGACGCGCCGCGTACGGCAGCAGCATCGCCGCAAGTATCACGATCAGTCGTGCCTTGCCCATCGTCATGACTGCCATCCGGTTACGGTTGGACCAAAAGGGAGATAGCGCGTTATGCGCATAGTATTTCACTCATGCGCGCTTTGGATGCGCCCTACCAACCCGATTCGACGGGCGGCGGACTATCATTTCAACGTCTTACGAAGCGAGGTTATCCATGCAAGTGTCCGTTTGCTGGGTCGATGCAGATGTCTGAGGTCTCCACACAGGAACACTGGATCGAAACCGGGACGGGCCAGCTGTACGCCAAGCAATGGCGTCCGCTCGATCATCATCCGGACAAACTCGCGCCGATCGTGCTGTTCCACGATTCCCTGGGGTGCGTGGCCCTTTGGCGCGACTTTCCCGAGCGCCTGGCGCGCACGCTCGGGCGGCGCGTGATCGCCTACGACCGCCTCGGTTTCGGCCGTTCTTCTCCGCATCCGGGAGCGCTGACGCCGAGCTTCATCCATGACGAGGCGTCCCATGGGTTCGGCGCTGTGCGAGAAGCGCTGCGCTTGCATGAATTCGTGGCGTTCGGCCACAGCGTGGGCGGCGGCATGGCCGTTGGCTGCGCGGCGACCTATCCAGACCGGTGTCGGGGCCTGATAACGGAGTCGGCCCAGGCATTCGTCGAGGATCGCACTCTGACGGGCATCGCGGCCGCGAAGGAAGCATTCGCTCAGCCCGAACAGCTGGAGCGTCTTGGAAAGCATCACGGTGACAAAGCGGCCTGGGTGCTGGGCGCGTGGATCGATACCTGGCAGTCGCCTTCGTTCGCGAACTGGAACCTGGATGAAGATCTGCGCCAGGTCCGCTGCCCGCTGCTTGTCGTCCATGGCGAGGACGACGAGTATGGATCCACCCTTCATCCACGACGCATCGCACGGCTAGTCCCGGGGGAAGCCACGACCTTGATCCTGCCCGATTGCGGACACGTACCCCACCGACAGTTCGCGGACCTGTGCCTTGATGCGGTAAAGCGATGGATAGCGATCTGCGATCGCATTCGGTAGAGAGAAAGTAAAAGGCGGTACTTTTGCGATAAGCAACCTTCTTGCAAGCAGATGCAATCTTGAGCAATAGCTTTAAAGCTTTGCTGGACACCGATGTCGCAGAGTTGCCCGCTAACGAGGCGCGCGAACCGCGATAAGGCGGAGTTCGGGACTGCTCACCGATGAAGGGGAATCGGACGCATTGACGTCAGATCGACGATTGCGCCAGCACTCGGAACCTAGACCGCCCGATAGTCGAAATCGCGGAAGAGCACGCTGCCCTTGCCGGCGCTGTACAGCCCGATCTTCAGACTCAGGAAACCGCCGAACACGTTGTGATGGAGCCCCGAGACCTCCATTCGCGTGGGATGCAGCGCCCAGGTGCGCCCTTGGTCGTGGGAGTGATGGAAGGTCAGCACGTTGTCCAGATTGGTCAGCCGCACGCGCACGCGTCGGCCCGAACGTGGCGCACGCGCCCAGACGAGTTCCTCCGCGTACTGGAAGGTCTTGAGGGTGTCGGCGGTGAAGCCGACGCCCACGAACGATTTGTAGTTGTAGAACAGCAGCAGCCCGCCCTCGGCATCGCCCGAGGGTTCGAGCGTGACTTCCACCCGATATCCTCTGTCGGGAACACCGCAGGTCAACGGCGAGCTATCGGCGGGCGAGGTTCCCGACGCGGCAAGCCGGAGCGCATTGGCGGTGCGTACCACGCGTTCCATCTCGTCCGGTCGCGGATCATGGAAGGACCACTGGGTGCCGAAACGGTCTTTCGAAAAATCGTCCGACAAAGCGAAGCCGGCCAACCCTGCGCGACCGCCTGCCGGCTTTCGCATCGGGCGCGACAGGTCGCCGCCCAAGGCCCGGAACCAGCCGTCGTCGGTCCATTCGATGGGCTCCAGCAGCGTCTGCCGGCCCAGCGTGCGGAAGCCGTTTTCGTAACCGTGGTACACCATCCACCAGTCGCCGGCCGGTCCCTCGACCAGCGAGGCGTGGCCACGCGACCACCACGGTTCGGCCGTCGACTGCGTGCGCACCAGCGGGTTGTGCGGGCAGTGCTCCCAGGGACCGTGGATCGATCTGGATCTGGCGGCGATGACCATGTGGCCCGTCACCGGACCGGCCGTGCCGCCTACCGCCGTGATCAGGTAGAACCAGCCGTTGTGGCGCAGCAGTTTGGGTCCCTCGGGCGCGAAGTTCTCGGTGATCCAGTCCTCGGGATACCGCCATGGGCTGTAGGCGGATTCCAGCGGGCCATCGGTCGCCAGTCCGTCGTCGCTAAGGCGTATGCGCCGTATGCCATTGACGAACAGATAGCGTTTGCCGTCTTCGCCGACCACATGGCCCGGATCGATGCAGCCGGCGATCTTGAGGTCGACCGGTTCGCTCCACGGGCCCCTGATATCGTCGGCCCAGAGCGCATAGATCGACCAGCCTTGATCGCTCGGGTTCGCCGGCAGGTAAATGAAATAGCGGCCGCCGTGCTTGCACAGATCCACCGCCCAGATCGATCCCAACGGTTTGCGCAGGGCCGGCCCGATGGGGCTCCAGTTGACCAGATCGGTCGAGTGCCAGATCACCAGGCCCGGATACGAATAGAACGACGAGAACGTCATGTAGTAGTCGTCGCCATCCTTGAGGATGGTGGGATCGGGATGGTCGCCGGCGACGATCGGATTGAGATAGGTGCCGTCGCCGAGATCGGCGGTGCGCTGTCCCTCTACGCCCGGTTTCCATTGCGGTCTTCCCTGCACGCAGCTTGCGCTTGGCGAAGCGGCGGCAAGGGCCGACAGCGGAGAGGCAAGCACGCCCGCAGCCAATGTCTTGAACAGGTTTCTGCGGGATGTGCCCGACATCTTCAGGGTCCGCCTCCAGAGTTGCGGTTAAGTCTATCGATCATCGGCGCAACGCATAGGGACCGAAGGTGGCGCCGATGAAGCCGCCGGCAACCTCGGTACTCAGCAGGCTGGCATCCAGGCCGGTCGCTACCGGTTTCCACTGTCCGGGCTCCACCGCATAGAAGACATCCAGGCGCGGACCATCGAGCTCGAAGCGCAGCGACACCGGCTGTTCGGACGATGGCAGGTCGATGCTGGCCTGTCGTTTGCCGGTCGCGGGTTCTTCTTTGTCTGCACGTCGGTATAGCGCCACCGCTGCGCCGTGTTCGCCGCGCTCCACACCGACGACGTAGTGATGGCTTTCGTTCTGGAACAACGCCAGACCCGCCAGTTCGCCTGGAGCCGGCTGGTAGGGCGCAAGCGTCGCGGTCAGCGTCGCGCGATGGTGCTGCAGACGATGGGCGAGGTAGGCCGGCTGCCCGCCGCTACCGGTTGCACCCAACGGCGTGGACGACGGTGTGAGCCGAAGGCCGTCGGATCCGGTCGTGAACCAGACTTGCTTGGGCGGATGGACCGTCATCCACTGCGGAGGCAACTTGTCGGCAGTGAAATGTTCGGTCCATTCGAAGGGGCCGCTGGTCGGCACCGGTTGCGTATCGCGCGGCAACGCAGGCCGCTCCTGCACCACTGGGACGCGTTCTCCGCGCGGCAGAATCACCGGCCAGCCGTCGCGCCAGGCGACCGGCAACAGGAAGGTCTCGCGCCCCAGGTTGTACTGGTTCCCGCGGTATGGCCGCGTGGCGAGGAACACGGCCCACCACGAGCCGTCCTCCAGTTCCACGAATTGCGCGTGTCCGGTGGAGGTGACCGGATCGGCGCGCGCAGGGTCCAGATCGCGCTGCGTCAACACGGGATTGCCGGACCAAGGCGTGTACGGACCCATCACCTGCCGGCTGCGCCAGACCATCTGCGCGTGCTGTTCGCCGGTGCCGCCTTCGGCGGCGGTCAGATAGTAATACCCGTCGTGCTTGAACAGGTGCGGGCCTTCGACATGCTCCGGCTTGCTGGCCGGGTCCGCGCCGCCATCGACCAGCACTTTGCGCGGACCGACCATTTTCTTCGCCGCCGCATCGAACTGCTGCAACCAGATCGCGCGATGCCCGTCGTAGCGCATCTCGCCTTCGGGGATGCCGTTGTTGACCATCCAGGCGGTGCCGTCGTCGTCGAAGAACAGCGAGGGATCGATGCCCTCGAACTTCAACCAGACCGGGTCGGACCAGGGACCTGCCGGGTCCTTCGCAGTGACGATGAAATTGCCGCCATCGCAGTAGAAACAGGTGTTGGCGATGTAGAAGGTGCCGTCGTGGTGGCTGATCGACGCGGCGAACAGGCCGCGCGTCAGTTCATCGTTGCCGTAGTCGATCTGGCCGGGACGGTCGATGGCATTGCCGATCTGACGCCATGACACCAGGTCGCGGCTGTGGAAGATCGGCAGGCCCGGGAAGTAACCGAAGGTGGAAGTGACCAGATAGAAATCGTCGCCTACCCGGATCGCGGAAGGATCCGGATAGAAGCCGGCAACGACCGGGTTGCGGTACTGCGTTGGCCCAACGACAGGGCCGCCGTCATCGCCCGCATAACGGACTTCGGTGAACGTCGCCTCGCCGGCCAAGGCCGGCAGTGTGGCGAGGCAAGCAATAAGCGCAAGTGCAAATCGTTTCATTCTGACAGCCATCAGGGAGCGGATTTCCGGTGTATCGAATCGGCGGCGCAATCAGCCGCGCTTCGACCACATGGAGAGGGCAGCGAGGATGTTCGCGCGCCTGACCGGAGCTTCACCGAATCTTCCTTGCACCACAAATGAAGTATTGAGCGCCTGCCATTCCGTAAGCGAATAGGGGAGCGGGACTGCTCTTGCTTGCGCATGCGGCGCATTTCCCTGGCGGGCGCAAGCCCGAAGAGACGCTTGAATTGGCGACTGAACTGCGAGTGCTTTTCCAATCCCATCGCAGGGCAGGCCGTCGCCACCGTCATCCCATACCGAACCATGAGCAGACGCAGCCGATGCGGCGCATTGGTATGGGCACGGTTACGACTCGCGGCGGTCTCGAGATGAACCAGGTCCAGATGGGCGAGGATGCCGTCAAAAAAGGATTCCGCCCGGTGAGCCCCGGCGACTAACCGTCGAGGTGCCCCCTTTAAGGCTGCGGGATGCGCTGGCAAGGCAAACTCCATGCAATTGACAGCCTACCTACTGATAGGTAGATTAAGCTCTCCCTCCATTGGAATGACCCCATGGGTATCTCCCCTCTTGGCTGGCTGCATACGCTCGGAAGCCTCCCCGCCATACCTCTTGCCGCCTACATGCTCGTCAGGCATGGACGCATCGTTCCTGAAACCGGGGCCGGGCGGGCGTATTTCTGGTTCATGTTGCTGGGTGTGCTCACGGTCTATCCGATTGCGCATCAGCCCATTAGCTCGATCGTTGCGACCGTCGCTCTGGTGGCGCTTCTTCTGGGATACGGCATCTCAAGGTGGCCCAAGGCCAAGCGATTCGGGAAGTACATAGAGACGGTTTCGCTTAGCATCAGCGTCTTCCTGCTGATGGTTCCCACCGTAAGCGAAAGTTTGCGGAGGCTGCCTGTCGGCGATCCGCTCGTGAAGGATTTGAAAGACCCGCTTTTGCTGGGTGTGCAGGGCGCGCTATTTTTGGCGCTGATTGTCGGCATCCCTTTGCAGATGCGTGCGCTTTACAAACGGAAAGCCGTTCGAGGCAAGGCGGACAGTCGATGACTTCATCCGGATCGGATTCGCAGTTGCAGTACTCGCCCAAAGCCCAAGAGATCATTCGGCGGACGAATGAGCTGCTGGCATCGGGCGGATACAACAGTTTCAGTTACGCGGATATCGCCGAGTTGGTCGATGTAAGAAAAGCCAGCATTCACCATCACTTCCCTACCAAGGCGGATCTGGTGAAGGCAACGGTCGCTCTCCATCGGGACGCCGTGCGGCGTGGCCTGCAGTCGCTCGATGAGTCAACCGCCGATCCCCTGGAGCGGCTTGCCGCCTACTGTCGTTTCTGGGCGGAATGCATCGAAGCATCGAATCCTCCGATCTGTATTTGCGCTCTGCTGGCGGCGGAACTTCCGGCGGTTCCTGCTGATGTCGCAGATGAGGTTAAAGGGCACTTCAAAGACCTCCATGCATGGATCACCTCCAACATGGAGCAGGGGAAGTCGAAGGGCAGAATGCAGCTGTCCGACACACCGCCGGCGGAGGCCTCCCTGTTCATGGCGTCGATACACGGCGCCATGCTGACGGCCCGGGCCGCTGGCGACCCGTTGCTGTTCTGGGGGATAGCGAAGCTATCTGTTGATCGTCTGAGAATGGCGTAGCGGCATCGACGAACCCGATCCGCCCGGCTGTTCCGCTATTGGCCGGAAGCAGCCGGCTGGCCAGGCGGGCTACGCCTTGAGCGCCAAGTGTTGCCGGACCGTCAATCGCCGCCATTCGCGGTCTTGATGAGGTTGCTGCGCAACGTGACGATCTCTTTCTGCAGTCTCGCAAAGTCCTTGGGCGTGAGGCCGCAGGGGTCGCCGAGGTCGAGAAGAACCTTCTCGCGCACCCGCTTACCACTCTTGGTCAGGCGGATCCTGACCTGGCGCTCGTCGGCCGGATCGCGCGTGCGCTCCAGGTAACCCATGGCTTCGAGCTTCTTGAGGATCGGCGTGAGCGTATTCGATTCGAGGAAGAGCTTCTCGCCCAGGCCGCCTACGGTCTGATCGTCTTCCTCCGTCAGGGCAACGATGGTCAGGTACTGGGTGTAGGTGAGGCCAAGCGCATCGAGGATCGGCCTGTAGATCTTGCCGAACGCCAGGTTTGCCGAGTACACGGCAAAGCACAGGAAGTCCGCCAGCTTGGGCTGGGAAGCGCGTTCATTAGCAGGTGCTTTCATGGAGAGTGCTCCGTTACGGTTGGGCGCATCATATACCGCATACGATTGAATCGGTAGCGCTTCATTATTCCACCCATGGAACGGCAATAGCCGCCATCAGTCCTTTGTTGGGCCGGGAAGGGGTCTGGCAACGGGAATCAACCGGGACATCCAGCGCGATTCCGGCACTATATCGTATGCGATACAATCGTATACGCTGAACGAATCCGCAACGAGATCCCGTTCGGCGTTGACACGCTGGGCGTCCCTCCCTAACTTACACCAATCGCATGCGATGCAAGCGTATGCGATTCACTACACCAACCTATCCCTAGAATGAGACCACCAGTATGAATACGAAAGTTCTGTTCACCGGCAAGACCCATACGACGCCCAGCCACTTTGAAGGCGCAGCTCGCGGCGATGAACGCATCGACATCCAGCTCTCGACCCCCGGCATCGCCGGCAATGAAATCGGGTTTACGGCGATTCAGAACCATCCGGTAGCGGAACAGCTGTTCGCCGGAGCCTGGTCGGCCTGCTACACCGGGGCGCTCGGCCTAGTGGCCAAAGCGAAGAAGGTGGCGCTGCCCTCCGACATGTCCGTGGACATCGAAGTGGATCTCGTCATGACCGGCAATGCGTACTTCATCCGGGCCCGCATCGACGTCAGCATGCCGGGCGTCGCCCTCGACGTGGCGGAAGCCATCGCGCAGGCGGCGCACGATGTCTGCCCGTACTCCAAGGCCGTTCACGGCAACATCGACGTCACCACGAACGTCACCACGGCGTGACCTACCGCGCGGCCGGTTTGACATTGTTGCGTCCGTCAAGCCGGCACTCGCTCTGCCGCGCACCGAATGGAACTCTGTCCATACGGAAAGCGACGCTTTTCGCCATGGGAAAAGTAGTAGCACTGGGGTGGACCGTTCGTCGACCCGGCTCGCCTGCAGGCCATCAGGGGCATACGAGGAGAACTAAAATGACGGCACAAACCGAACATTACTTAAGGCAGGAAATGCCATGAACAAGCTCAAGGGCAAAGTCGCCATCGTTACCGGCGCATCCAAAGGCATCGGCGCCGCCATTGCCGCATCCCTGGCCGCCGAAGGCGCGTCGGTCGTCGTCAACTATGCGTCCAGCCAGGCGGGCGCCGATGCTGTCGTCGCCGGGATCAACGCGGCCGGAGGCAAGGCGGTCGCCGTGCGCGGCGATGTATCCAAGCAGGCCGACGCGCAGGCCATCGTCGATGCGGCCATCAAGCAGTTCGGTCGGCTGGACATCCTGGTCAACAATTCGGGGGTCTACGGGTTCGCGCCCCTGGAAGACATCACCGAAGAGGACTTCCACAGGCACTTCAACGTCAACGTGCTCGGCCTGCTGTTGACCACACAGGCGGCGGCCAAGCACCTTGGCGAAGGGTCCAGCATCATCAACATCGGGTCTGTCGTCGCCCGGATCACGCCGCCCGGAAGTGCGGTGTACACCGGCACCAAGGGTGCGGTGGATGCGATCACCGGCGTGCTGTCGCGCGAACTGGGCGGACGCAAGATTCGCGTCAATGCCTTGAATCCCGGCATGATCGAAACCGAAGGCACGCACACGGCCGGTTTCATCGGTTCCGATTTCGAAACCGGCACCGCCGCACAAACTCCACTGGGCCGCATCGGCCAGCCCAGCGATATCGCTTCGATCGCCGTGTTCCTGGCTTCGGACGACTCGTATTGGCTTACCGGCGAGCAGCTGTTTGCCAGCGGCGGCATGCGCTGACGGCGTAGAGAATCGAAGCCCCTGCGAAGACCCGCCACCCGGCGGGTCTTCCGCTGTCGATGCAGGGCTGCCGGACCGCCTTGCGTGCCCACCTGTCCTTCGCCTCGGCGGCCGCTGTCCGATTGCGCGGGTCGTCCTTCACTCAGATCGTCCTTCAATGCCATGACCACTAACCAATCCACGTATCACCCGATCAACTGCGAGTTCCACGACCTGCTGGAGGACCTGGCCGTTACCCGCAAGCCGGCACTGATCGGCTTTCTTGACGGAACAGGTGCAGTGCGGCGTCGCAACGCGACCATCGACGATGTGTACGCAAGAGACGGCGCCGAATACCTGTCGATGAGTACAGGAGAGATCGTGCGCCTCGACCAGCTCGTGGAAGTTGGCGATGCCAAGCTGGCTGACTATTCACGGATGTCGATCTAAGGAGTCTCGAATGTCCGCTTTCGACCCACGGGCGCACTCTCTTATTGGGATGAGCTTGCGATTTGCGAAGCGCTGAGCCCCAGCACGCGGCGCAAGCAACGAGCCATATGGCTTGGATGCGAGAAACCCGCTTCCAGCGCGATCTCGCCCATACTCTTTTTTCCTTCCAGCAGCAGCGCACGAGCGCGTTCCACGCGTCGTTCGAGCACGAAGCGGTGAGCTGGCATGCCGACGGCTTGCCTGAACAGCGGCTTGAAGTGCGAAAGGCTGAATCCCGCCACGCCCGCCAGTTCGGCGAGCGCCAGATCCTCGTCCAGATGCGCATCGATGTATTCGAGCACATGGCGCAACCGCCAGACCGGCAGCGCGCGTCCTGGTTTGTCGACGCTCGTGCGCCTGCGCGATTGCAGGGCGAGCAGGCGCGCGGCGAGCGCAGCGGCCAGGCCGTCCGCGAACAACCGGCCGCCCGGATAGGCATCGTGATCTTCGGCCTGCATCATCCAGCCGATGCGTTCGATCTGCGGATCGCGTATATGGATCGAAGGCGTCAGCTCGGTGACGTGCGAACCCAGGCCCATGGCCTCCGCGGTTTCGGGCACAAGGGACGGCGACAGCCGGAGCAGCAGGGATCGCGCAGGCCGCGACACGATCCAGCGCGTACTCGTGCCCGCCGGCACCACGCAGAACTGGCCATGGATGCGCACACCTTGTCGGTCGAGGCCATGCATGCGGTAGGAGACCGGCACCGCATTTCCCAGGTGCAGACAAAGCACGTGGCGGCCGTCCACGGGAGAATCGAAAACGCCGGAGGGAACCGGCGAAGTGAGGACATCCAGCAACGGCGCCCGCCCATTGCCGATGCTCGACAGCAGCGCGGGGGCGGGGCCAGGGTAGTACTCGGGTCTGTCGATCACCGCCCGATCCTGCTCCGCCGCCGCAGGGGGTGCATGTGCCAAAAATCATGCCTGTGTGTCCGATATCGGCCGTTTGTGCGCGCGCGCTTGCGGCGCCGTTGCCAGGATGATTCCCCCGACACCCATGGCACGAAGCCCGACATGAAACGCAGACAGTTCATCGAATTGGCCGCCGCCGCGCTCGCGGCCGGCGTCGCCGGCGCGTGCGCACCACGCGCAGATCTCCGCCACCGCGCTGCCGGCACGGATCCGTTGCAACCGATGGATGCGGCGCAGTTCCGCGCCCTGAGGCGCGTAGCGAGCACCCGTTTCGGCGACATCGTCTATGTCGAGCGCGGAATGGGTCCGGCGGCGTTGTTCCTGCACGCTCATCCGCTCAACGGTTTCCAATGGCGCGGCGCGCTTGAGCGGCTGTCGGAACATCGCCGCTGCATCGCGCCGGATTTCCTGGGACTGGGCTACACGCGCGTTGCCAGTGGGCAGAGCGTGACGCCGGCCGCTCAAGCGGCGATGCTGGTGGCGCTGCTCGACAAACTCGGTCTGGCCGACGTCGACCTCATCGCCAACGATAGCGGCGGCGCTGTCGCGCAGCTTTTCGTTGCGCACCATCCGCAACGTGTCCGCACCTTGCTGCTGACCAATTGCGATGAAGAACAGGACAGCCCTCCGCCCACCCTCGCACCGCTCATCGCGCTGGCGCGCGCGGGGAAATCCACCGACGTCTTTCCTGGCTGGCTGACCAACAAAGCTTCCGCCCGCGTTACCTTCGGCGGCGCCGTCTACGCCGATCCCGCGATCCTCACCGACGAGGCGATCGACTACTATTTTTCGCCGCTGATCAGCTCACCCGGGCAAAGGGCATTGGTCGACGCCACCTTGGTCGGATTCGAGCCCAATCCGCTGGCGGGTATCGGCCCGGCGCTGAAGCGCTGCAAGGCGCCGACGCGGATCGTATGGGGCGCGGACGACAAGATCTTTTCGCCGGACAGTCCCGACCGCCTGGATCGCAGTTTCGGCAACTCGCGCGGCGTGCGGCGGCTGGCCGGCAGCAAGACGTTCTGGCCGGAAGAACTCCCTGACCTCCTCGCCATGGAAGCGCAGCAACTGTGGGAGGCGCCTGTATGACGCCGAACATGGATCGGGTGTGGAGGCCTTAATTCAATTCTCGCGGTCAATCCGCGACGCGGGACGTCCCCCGGCTCTGCACCTGTTCGGCGCGCACCGCGCTGGGCGGCTGGCCGATGACGCGCTTGAAGGCGCGACTGAACGAAGCTTCGGAGTCGTAACCCAACCGGTGCGCGGCGACGGTGATGCGCATGCCGTCGCGCGCGATCCAATGGCGGGCCTGGAACATCTTCACCTTGGCCACGTACTTGGCGGGACTCTCGCCGACGGTGCGGGTAAAGGCCTCGGCAAAGGTGGAGCGCGAAGCGCCCATCAGCTCGGCAAGCACCTGCACGCTCCAATCGCGTTCCGGCTCGGCATGGATGGCGGCCATGACCTTGCCGATCCGCGGACATTGCACGGCGGCGATCCAACCGGTCGAGTCGCTGCAGCCGCACTCCACCCACGCACGGATGATGCTGGCGGCCAGCACGTCCGCCAATCGCGCCAGGATGCCGCAAGCACCAATGCGGTCGAGCGACACTTCGCGCTCCATCGCCTCCAGCAGACCGGGCACGGTCGGATCGCGCTTGACCAGAGCGCCGGCGTGCATCGCCTCCGGCATCATCGCCAGCAGCGGGTGCAGCGGATCCAGGTTGAAGCGCATGGCGCCGCAGAACATGACAGTGTGCGGAGCCGCGTCGCTGTCGCTGGCTTCGCTCCGCACCAGGTAGATGTTTTCGGAGACCGGCACGCGGGCCAGCCGGTCGATGTCCACGGCCGGCACATCGGGCGCGGTGGCCAGGACATGGAAGCTGCCGTGCGGCAACAACACCGCGTCGCCGGATTCCAGCCGCATCCACTCCGAAGACGCCGTGCGCAGCCAGCAACCTCCCTGGGCGACGAAGTGGAAACGGGCCTCGCGACTGGCGGGAAAGGCGACCGCCCACGGCGCCTGCATCAGACAGCGGCCGTACTCGACACCCTCCAGCCGCAACCCCAGCAACACCTGCGTGAGCATGTCGTGCGCGACTGGCGACGCGGGGCCGGGTGCGGGTAGCGGATCGGACGAATGGACAAGCATTTCGGTATTTATGGCATGGAAACACCGACAGCATACCGCCAAACTGCCAGCCCGGTTCAATCAAGCGACCCCCGTGTCCTCCACCGCCTGTTCCGAATGCCCTGATCTTCCGCTGACTCCCGACACTTCCGTCTCCTCGCATTGGGCCGCCGTCGCCTCGCTGGCGCTGGGCGTGTTCGGCCTGGTCACCGCCGAGTTCCTGCCTGCCAGCCTGCTGACCGCGATGGCCTCCGACCTGTCCGTGAGCGAGGGCGTGGCAGGCCAGACGGTCACCGCCACCGCCTTGATCGGCGCCATCGCCGCGCCTTCCATTCCCTTGCTGACGCGCCGCATCGATCGCAAGCACGTGATGCTCGCGCTGACCCTGTTGCTGGTGTTGTCCAACGGTCTGGCGGCCACTGCGGGTAGCCTGTCCACTCTGCTCATCGCCCGCGTGATGCTGGGCGTCGCGCTGGGCGGTTTCTGGTCGATGGCCGCGGCCCTGGCCATGCGCCTGGTGCCTGAGCATCGCTTCGCACGGGCGATGTCGTTCATCCTCACCGGCGTTTCCGTGGCCACCGTCTGCGCCGCCCCGATAGGCGCCTGGATGGGTGAACTGTGGGGATGGCGCAGCGCGTTCATGGCCGCGGGCGTGGTCAGCGCGATCACGCTGGCGGTGCAATTGTTCTCGCTACCGGCGCTGCCGCCCAAGGCCAATCCGGACCTGCGCGTACTCGGCGAACTGTTGACGCGCCCCGGCGTGCGCATGGCCCTGCTTGCCGTACTGCTGGTGATCTCGGGGCACTTCGCCGGTTTCACCTACATCCGTCCGTTGATGGAGAACATCGCCGGGCTGTCGGTCGGCGCCATCTCGGCGATCCTGCTGGGTTACGGCATAGGCGGTTTCTTCGGCAACTTCGTCGGCGGCTACATCGCCGGACGCAGCGAGCGCCATGCCATCGTCTTCGGCGGCACGCTGATCGCCGTGCTGGCGGCCAGTCTGCTGCTGGCGGGGCACTCGCCCGCGGTCACCGCCGTGGCCGTGGTGCTGTGGGGCTTCGCCTTCGGTGCGTTCCCGGTCGGTTTCCAGATCTGGATCGTGCGTGCCGCCCCCGATCAGGCCGAAGGCGCAGGCGGTCTGCTGGTCGCGGCGTTCCAGATCGCCATCGCCACCGGCGCCATCGGCGGCGGATTGCTGGTCGACCACATCGGCGCCTCGGGAGGCCCGCTGTTCGCCGTCGTGACGATGGCGCTGGGAACACTGCTCACGTTGCGCTATGGCCCGAGCGCGGCAGCGGTGCAGGACAGCGCCGCCTTGCCGTCCGAACTTCCCGCCGACTGACCAATGCAAGGAAGCGCATGAACACCGATGCCACGCTCAACCGCCGCATCCTCCTCGCCGCGCACCCGAAAGGACTGCCGACGTTGCAGGACTTCCAACTCGACACCCAGCCGGTCCCCTCGCCGGCCGAAGGTCAGGTCCTGTTGCGCACGCTGCACCTGTCGCTGGATCCGTACATGCGCAACCTGATGGACGAAGTCGGTCCGGGCTACGCGCCGCCGGTATCGCTGGGCGAACCGATGGTGGGCGGCACGGTCAGCCGCATCGTCGTTTCGCGCAATTCCCGTTTCAACGAAAACCAGATCGTGCTCGCCAATGCGGGATGGCAGGACTACGCGCTCTCGGATGGATCCGATCTGCAACTGCTGGACGATATGGCGCAGCCGTCCCTGGCCTTGGGAGGAATGGGAATGCCGGGCTTCACCGCCTATGTCGGATTGCTCAACATCGGCCAGCCGCGCCCTGGCGATACCGTGGTGGTCGCCGCGGCGACGGGTGCGGTGGGTGCCGTGGTCGGACAATTGGCCAAGCTCAAGGGCGCGCGCGTGGTCGGGATCGCCGGCGGCGCCGACAAATGCCGCTACGCCATCGAAGCGCTGGGTTTCGATGCATGCCTCGACCGCCGCGAAGGGCAGCTGCAGGAACGCCTCGCAGCGGCCTGCCCCGAGGGCATCGACGTGTACTTCGAAAACGTCGGCGGCGAGGTACTGGACGCCGTGCTTCCGCTGCTCAACCTGGGCGCGCGCATACCCGTCTGCGGCTTCATCGCACACTACAACCAGCCGTCGCCTTCACGCCAGGACTTGCGGCCGCAGCTGTTGGCCGCCGTGTTGCAGAAACGCGTTCGCATGCAAGGCTTCATCATCCTCGATCACTACGCCGATCGTTTCGAGGAATTCCGTCGCGACATGGGGCAGTGGCTTGGCACGGGCCGCATAAAACTGCGCGAGGACCGGGCCGACGGATTGGAACAAGCGCCGGCCGCTTTCATCGGACTGCTGGAGGGCAGGAATTTCGGCAAGCTGATCGTGGATGTCGCCCCGAAGTGAAGAATCGGATCCGGCGCAGGCGCACCAATCCGGCACGTCGTGGGTGCGCCATGTAGCCCTTTCCATCAGGCGATCAATCCGCCGGCTGGCCTTTCGTCGCCACATTTCCGGCTTGGTCGGCCGTTATGCCGGTTTTGTCGTGTCCTTATTGCCTGCCATTGGCAGGGATCGCAATCTATCCCCCGCCGCAGATCCGGCACCGCTCACGACACGTCGAGGAATTTGGATATGAAGACACTTATTGCGGCAGTGGCCTGGTGCATTCTCTTCGTCCTGTGCTGGCCGCTTGCCCTACTGGTTCTGGTGCTCTGGCCGATCGTCTGGCTGATCGCCTTGCCGTTCCGTTTGGTGGGCATCACCTTCTCTGCCCTGTTTGCGTTCATGCAGGCGCTTCTCTTTCTGCCCGCCCGTCTCCTTGGCTGGCGTCCACAGCAGGTACAAGCGCGTCACGCAGCGACGGCCTGACGATTCGTTCCCTGTCGGTGCTTCATAAGCCCAAGCGGTGCTGCTGGTCGAAAGTGGACTGCAGCGGTCGCAACCGCCCCTGCATGGCCGCTTCAATCATGGCATTCTCCCGCGGGCATCGTCTGCGCGAGCGCTGCATCCACGATCGATGCCGGAACGGTGTAGAGGTTGGATTGTCCGTTCAACACTCCACCCGGATCGGCCGCGCCACTGGCTGCACGCATGCTGGCGAAGTACAGCGTGTCTCCATCGGCGCTGAATGCAGGCGTGAAGTCCATGCCCGGCCCATTGACGGGTGCGGGTAGCCGCACCGCCTGCGACCAACCCCCGGACGTCCTGCAAACGGCAAACAGGTCCGGCGCGTCCGAGTCGCCGCGCCTGCTCCAGAACACCGCGATGCGCCCATCGGGAGAGCGCGTGAAATCGCCCTGGATGCCGCCATCGTTGAACGGCGCGGGTAATGCCTGCGGCGCGCCGAAGCCATGGCCACTGGATCGTGCGCGGTAGATCGACAACCGGGCGGGACCGTCCTTGCGCGAGCTGTTGAAATACAGCCAGCCATCATGGAATTCCGGACCCAGTTCATCGCCAGCCGACGCCACCGCGGCAAGATGCTCCGGCACGCCGAAACGCCCGGCATCGATGGCGACACGCCAGATGTCGAGACTGCCGTTTGGCGCATCGCCCGCGACCGGTCGGTTGGAGACGAAGTACAACATGCGGCCATTCGGCGTCAGCCAGGGGTCCGAGTCGCGATAGCGGGAGTCGGAGAACGATACTTCCGCCGGCGCGCCCCAGCCTTGTGCTTCCCGCCGCGCGAACCAGATCCGGCTGTCCTTGAAATCCGGCGCCGAGCGGGCGAATACCATCTGCTGTGCGGCCGCATCCAGGCTCAGGTTGTAGTCGTTGCGCGGGCCGGACAGCCAGCCTTCACCGGCCAGAAGCGCGACGCCGCTCTGCGCCGCAGACAGGATGCGTGTCGTCCCGAAGACGCTTTCCTGCACGGCCATGGGTACGGTGCTGCCATTGTTCGATGCGGCGACTTCGGCAGCTTGTTCGGCCGGGTCGCAGCTCGCCATCAGCAGTCCCAGCGCCATCATTGCGATACCGCGCATTGCATTCTCCTTCCAGCCAGCCACGTGGTATCACTCGGGTTTGCTGTACCAGAGCGCGTTGACGATGATCCAACGGTCGTCGAACCTGCCCATGTGGAAGTAATCGACGAACCACGGCGTTTCCAGCCGTACCGAAGCCGCGTTTCCGGTCACATCCAGCACTCGGCAGCTGCGGTTCCACTGTTCCTGCGGAGTCTTCAGTACTGCCCGGCGGGTCAATCCCACCAGTTCTTCCTTGCTCATGCGGCGCAGGCCCAATCGCTCGTACGGCGTGTCTCCGATCACCATGCGCTTGGCCAGGTCCGGGTGTAGCGCGCGCGCCACACGCTCCGGGTCGGCTTCCAACTGGCCGTCCACGTAGTCGAAGCACGTCGCTTCGATAGCGGCGATAGTGGCCGGATCGGTAGGTGAGGGTGCGGCCACCGCACCGGCGGCGGCGAGAAACAGGGAAAACGCGGACATCGCTCCTCCATACGGGCCCATGACGGGTGTCCGTGCATTGGACGATGCCGGTACGGTCGATGTCTGCGGATTTGCGACGAAGCGTTGCCGGTTTGCGGCGAAGCGTTAGAACCTGTCCACGAATTTGCCGCAAGCGCAGCAAGGTTTTATATGGCGGCGACCAGCCGCCCGTTGATCAGCCTGACCTTGTCGCGGTAGCTGCGCGACAGCTTCAGTTCATGCCCGGAATCCAGCACCAGGAAGCATTCGCCATTGTGATGCGGACGCAGTGCCCTGACCCGCTCCAGATTGACGATGCTGGAACGATGCACCCGCGCGAACCGACGTGGATCCAGCCGTCGCTCCAGTTCCTGCATCGTCCCGCGCAGCACATGGGTTTCGCTACCGGCGTGGATGCACATGTAGTCGCCGGCCGCATCGATCCACTGGATCGCATCCAGTTCGATCCGCAGCAAGCGCTGGCCATCGCGGATGCTCAGCTTGTCGCCGGTACGCGCGTCCTCATCGAGCAACAGCGCGTCGAGCTGGGAGCGGGCGACTTCCGGCAGCGTCGCCACCAGTTTGAGCATCCGCTCGTAGTGGTCTTCGGCCTTGCGTGCGGCCAGCAGCGCCCGTGCGCGTTCCACCGACTCGTCGAGGCGCCGGTCGTCGATCGGCTTGAGCAGGTAATCCAGCGCGCTGGCGGCGAAAGCGGTCAGCGCGTGCTGATCATAGGCGGTCACGAACACGGTCAGCGGGATCTGCGTTGCCGGAAGCGCGCGCAACAACGCGAACCCGTCCATGCCCGGCATCTGCACGTCCAGGAACATCAGCTGCGGGCGCTGCGTAGCGATCTCCTGCATGGCCTGCCGGCCATTACCCGCTTCGCCGACGATGTCGATATCGGCATGACGCTGCAGATGCAACTGCAGCCCGCGCCGGGCCAGTGGCTCATCATCGACGATGAGTGTGCGGATACGGGCCATCTCAAGCCTTCTCCGTGGTTTCGAACGGAAGCCGAAGATGCACGTCGGTACCATGCGGCGAGCGGTTGCCGATGCTCAGGTGATGGCGCTCGCCATGGATGACGCGCAGGCGTTCGCGCGTATTCGCCAGCCCCACGCCCGCACCGGCTTCGGGCGCCGCTTCGGTCAAGCCTGGACCGTCATCGCGCAGGTGCAGATCGAGCATGTCGCCGTCGCGACGTGCGACCAGCTCGATGCGGCCGCCCTCCACGCTTCTGGATACCGCATGCTTGATCGCATTCTCGACCAAGGGTTGCAGGATCAGGCTCGGCACCAATGCCTGGCTCGCGGCTGGTTCGATGTCCATCGCGACAACCAAGCGATCGGAAAAGCGCATGTGCTCGATGCCCAGATAGAGCTCAAGCGCCTTCACCTCCTGTGCCAGCGTCACCCGCTGCTCCGGGTCGGACTCCAGCGAATGGCGCAGGAAGGACGACAGGCTGCCGATCATGCGATAAGCCGTGTCGCGCCTGTCATCCAGCACCAGTGTCGAGATGGCATTAAGGGTGTTGAACAGGAAGTGCGGGTTGATCTGGTAACGCAGCATTTTCAGTTGTGCGGCATGGGCGGCGTTGCTCGCGCGCAACACCGCCTCTTTCTGCCGCTGCAATTGCTGGGCCAGCTTGATGCCGAAATACAGGCCGCTCCAGGACAGCAGCAGATACAGCGTCGAGGCGAAGTACCACAGGTAACCGAACAGGCTGCGCATCCGGCAGTCGTCGCAATAGCGGAACGTGATCGTGACATGCAGCTTCATCTGCACCACGGTGGCCGCCACCAGCATCAGCGCCGCGGCGGGCGCCATGATCCACAGCGGTTTGCCCCACAGGCGGCGATAGCCCAGCCGCAGCACGCTGGTGGTGACGAACCCGCATAGCGCCACCGACAGCGACGCATACACGTAGTTCAGCGGCCGGCCATCGCCCATCGCCGCCAGGAAGTGCAGCACGAAGTAGGCGCACCAGCCGCCGATCTGCAGCGGCCAGAACAGATGCCTGGATGCGGCCTGCGGCATCTTCGACGGGACGGTTGTGCTCACGGGACAGCGCTCGTCTATGGGGAGCGCACTATGTACCGATCCGTTGCCGGTTTGAAAGCGTCGGCAGGATCCCCGCGCATGGAGCGGGCCGCGATCCGTCGGTAACCGCCCTCGTGATGGAGGCGGCTCGCCCCGAATGGCTTGGGTTTCCGTAGATGCCTTGCGCCCGCATCTGGCCGATAGCTGCCATAGGCTAGTGACCGCTTGCGGCCCAAAACGGACATGGCGCGGTTAACCGCTCAGCGCACATTATCTTCCGCGCAGCCGCTGGATGCGATAGCTGGCCTAGTGTTTTTCCACCAGGGCGTCGAGTAAGGCCTGAGTTTTCGGCAGGTCGGCTATGACGCCTCTCTTTGCGTCTTGTATACCTGACATCCAACGGATGTAGACGGCGCGTACCAAGCGCCATGCTCGAACGAGTGTGCATCGACTCACAGCATAGACATATCAGCAATGCAAAAAAGTGCATCGCAAAATGATGGTCAGCTCACAATCAAGCGTTTTCTGATTAAAAAGCGAAGTACGCTATTCCGACAGCTCGAAAACAGCCGAATTGATACGGTCGTTTCTATATTAAATCTTAAGAGAAACAGAGATATCGGAAAGGCACATGGAACCTGGATTGTTCCAACTTGAAGCACTGGAACGCAAAAAAACTGGATTGATGGGAAGCATCTCGCCGACACAACCGGCGAGCCTACGCATTTTGTCGGCGGCAGCAATGGCCTCCGCAGTACTGGCCGCGAGCTATTTGACCTTCGGCACCTATGCGCAGCGCAGCCGGAACGCACTGCGGCCGGACAAAGTCGTCGCGCTAAATGGGTGCAATCGGAAGGTGAATCTACCGCTACACAGTGGCGCTCCCGCGCCAAGCGGTGGCCACCTACGCAAGGCAGAGCCGCTCAAGTCGGGCATGCGATTCGATACGGATGTCACGGGCAAGCAACGCCGCTTGATCGAATGGATATTCGAGCCGCTTTACGCGCTCAACGAGCGATTAGCGACCACATGAGTTTGACCTGCGCAGGTCATCAGCCGCCGGGGCTACCCGGCACCCAGAGCGCAGGGGATCTGCGCTTAACTTAGAAAGGAGATAGTAATGAAGCCTTTTGTTCTGAAACAGCATGATCAGGATTTTTCCGCATTGCGTGCACTTCGCCATGAAGAGATGATCCAAGTGTATGGCGGCGTTGCAACTAACCCGAAGGATACTGGTGATATCCCGAAGCTCAACACAGTCACCAGCACGCCGAATGGTGACGGTGGCGACGACGGTCCCGACGAGGGTTAAGTCCCGCCCTGGAGGGGGCAGTGCACTGCCCTCTCCATTTTTTCATTTACTTTATTGATGGATACAACACACATGGATAAACATGAGCGCGCCTTGGTCATTCTTGGCACGAAGACCGATCCACATGTGAGTCGGGTCAAGAAGCAGATCGAGAAGCGTGGCGATACAAAAGTCTTTGTTTTTGACTATCACGACGATACGCGGTTCGTCGTCCGTGTCTCAGAAATAGGCGATGTACGAATTCAGGTTAACGACGAGACCATCCCACGCAACTGCCTTGTTTGGGATCGGAACAAGATTCTTCCTGGCACGGAACTGTATATCCAAGGCGACGATGAGACATCTACTGGCTACGTTGCCCAGGAGTGGCGTGCGCTCTATACCCTGATCTGTGGTTTGAACGAGAGGCGTGTCGTTAATTCATTAGAGTCCAGGCGTTGCATGATCAAACCCTATCAACAGGTTGTTGCGGCCAGCGTCGGGATGGCCGTGCCGGAGACGCTCGTAACGAACAACAAGGCCAGCGTGCTGGAATTCCATCGCGGTGCGCGCAACGGCCTCATCATGAAGTCGGTTTCGGCCGGAAAAGTGAAGCCAGCTGGCGATGGCGGCGAATACATTCCTTATAACGTAATGACTATGCGAGTCAGCGAGGAGAACCTCAATGAGGCTACGGAGGCGGAAATTGGCTATTGCCCCCACTTCTTTCAGAAAGAGATCAAGAAGGACTATGAGCTTCGCATCGTCGTTGTCGGAGATAGCATGATTCCGTTCCGCATAGGCTCGCAGACCCGACGGACCACGGAGGTCGACTGGCGCAAGGGGGTGCAACTGATCGAGTTCACGCCTTGTGAGATAGATTGCGAACTGCAATCGAAGATCAAGCAGTTCATGTCGAAGATCGGCTTCTTTGCCGGCAGCATCGACATCATTGTGGACAAAACGGGCAAGCACTGGTTCTTGGAGTGCAATCAGGACGGTGCATGGGGTTGGCTCGACGACATCGTCAAGGGTGAAGTTTCTAGGGTCATCGCACAAGAACTGTCCAAGAAGCTCGATGCCCTGATGAATGAGCCTGCGTATGTCTAGCCGAGTCCGGGCTAATAAGATCACCAAGTAAGAGCGGGAAGCGATATGAGGGTGAACAGAAACCTCTTGCAATGCAGTCGGGGGCTGCTTTTGACAGCAGCGCTGGTGCTGACGGGGTGTCGGACGATGTCCGAGCAGGTAATCGAGCCGCCGCCTGCCGTTGATGTCGGTTATCAAGCCGTCATTCCGAAAGATGCGTCGCGCTACGAACTCGGGTCTAGCGAGACAGTGCAGATGCCGGAACTAGTTGAGAAGGTAATGCCGGAGTTTCCGCCTGAATTGATCTCCCAAGAGGATCGCTCTATCCAGATTTTGGCGCAGTTAGTGGTCAATGAGTCTGGTGGTGTCGATCGCGCGATCTTTCAGCCGTCCACGGCAGAAGATGGCCTTGAACCTTTTCGGGTATCGATCCGCAAGGCGGTGGCCTCCTGGAAATTTTCACCGTTGGTGATCATCCGCACAGTGAGTGAGGAGAACGGCAAAGTCACGCGCGAGCGAACCGTCAAGCCGGTCAGCCTGTGGTACAAATTCCAGTTCAACGTCAAGAATGGCCAACCGATCACCACTATGAAGGGGCGCCACTCAATATGAGGTGGGCATCCAGAACAGCACGGTCACTGAGTCTCGTACTGGGAGTATTGTTGTGTCCATACGGCTCGTTGGCCGCTGAGCAGACGTCGGATGCGGTGACCGGGATGACGGCGTTCCAGGAAGCCTTTGGCCGGATCACTCAAGACAAAGGCGAGGCGCTTGCTGAGTACGAGAAGCTCCAAGCGATCTATAGACAGATGGAAGACAAGGAGCGTGCACAGGCGGCGCAACTGCTATCCATGACGGATGCTATGTTCGGGCGCTATCAGGATGCGACAGATCATTACTACACCGCATTTCCTGCTGGCAAAAAGCCCGTATCGTGTCCCGCCTCGGGTGTCACACCAGAGCCTGCGCTTGCGGCGGTGCGCAAGCTCGCATCCGATGCTCAGGTAGCGATGATCAACGAATCGCACTCGATAGCCACAACACGCGCCTTTGTCTATCAGTTGTTGCCTGTACTTCGGCAACTTGGCTTCAAGTACCTGGCAATGGAGGCGCTTGCTCCGGCCTCGGATGACTTGACGCAGAACCTGCCCATGAAATCGCTACGGGATATTGCCTTGCCTTCCCGTGGCTATCCGCTTGATGAATCGTCTGCAGGCTTCTATCTGCGAGAGCCGATTTATGCCGAGTTGGTGCGGGAAGCAATCGCGCAAGGGTTTACCCTGGTTGCGTATGAAACCTTGCAAGCCAAATCCCGCGACGAGCGCGAGGAGGGGCAGGCGAACGCCCTGGCCAGACTGGTCGCCTCAGACCCGCAGGCGAAGATCGCGGTCATTGCAGGTTATTCCCACATCTGGAAGGCCGATGGCTGGATGGCCGAGCGGCTGCAGAAGCAAATCAGCGGCAAGATACTGTCGATCGATCAGACCTCGGGCGTGCTTGGATGCGATCAGCCACTCAAGACGAGCTCGCTGGAGCCGTACATCCTGACGGGCGCGGACGGTAAGGGGTGGGCGAGTAAGCCCGACCGCGTGGACGTCACCGTTCTCCACCCGGCGTACGAGTACGGGCGCACGGCCCCCTCCGGCTGGCTGACCCTCGGCGGGCGCCGCCAAGGCGTCGCGCCGGATACCGCAGCCTGTGACGACTCATGGCCCTGCCTGGTCTCGGCGGTGTACGCCAGCGAGGGCGAAGAAGCCGTACCGGCTGACCGAGTGTTACTGGCAAGCGCGGATGATCCGTCGCTACTGTTCCTAAAACCGGGGACCTATCGCTATGTGGTGGAGCCGCGAGGCCGTCCGAAGTCCACGCGCGAGTTGACCATTCCCTGAGATGGCTGTTGCACCAGAAGGTTGCGCGGCGCCCATTCAATTTCAGGG
Organism: Pseudoxanthomonas sp.; assembly: GCA_036383995.1. Taxonomy (GTDB): domain Bacteria; phylum Pseudomonadota; class Gammaproteobacteria; order Xanthomonadales; family Xanthomonadaceae; genus Pseudoxanthomonas_A. Next base: position 98,627 of record DASVNG010000041.1, on the reverse strand, counting down.
CTACTACAGTGGCCATCTCGCTCGTGGGACAGCATGGAATTCCGGACATGCGCGAGTCGATCAAGGCGACGATCGAACCGTAACCTAGCCGAGACGACGATAATCAATGCGTCGCGATTGCAGGCTTACTTCATCTTCCCGCGCAGCCGCTGGATGCGATAGCTGGCCTGGTATTTTTCCACCAGGGCGCCGAGTAAGGCTTGGGTTTTCGGCAGGTCGGCCAGGGCCTTGACCACGTCTCCCCACACGTCCTCGTGCGCCCAGCGGCCAAACCGGATGTAGATGGCGTGCCAGGCGCCGTATTCGACCGGAATATCCGACCAATAGGCGCGGGTATGGGCCATCCACAACACCGCCTCGACGAAGCGGCGGGCATTGCCGCCGTTGCTGGCGCGGACGCCGATGCGGCCGGGCAGCACTGCGAGCACCTTGGCCCACTGGGTGTCGTTCAGGCGCTGGCGCGCGCACCAATTCGCCTCGAACGTCGCCTTGTCCATGCCGATGTCGTCTATACGAAACGCCCATTGGGGTCTTACGGCCGTGTCCTGCCGAGTCGCGTCCACTGCCTTCATGGCCATCCTGTTCATGCGCGAACCACCGCTTTGCGTATGGAATTGCGGGCAGAGGCGGATTGTTTCTTCATCCTTGTTCCCTGACCGCATTCCGGAAAAAAACGAGGGGGCCGAAGCCCCCTCGACCTGTCGCCGTCGCAGCGACTGCAATATCCGCCAGAGCTTGGGGAAATAGCGGATACCGCACGCGACGCAAGAGTGGGGTACTCGCTGCGCCACACAACCACCGGGGGGAAGCCGCCGGCAGAAGCCTTGAGATCCTTGGGGTCGCCACGCGGCCATCGATCACTCGATGGCCGCATGGGCGCGGGCACCACCCAATCCCCGCGCTTGTGATCATCTTCACCCTCCGTGTGGGACGAACACCCGACAACCGCTCCTGGGACGTAGCTTAGGCAACAGGCCAGGACGCGCTAGTCATGTGTGACGAACTCAAGGTTCGTGAATCGCGAACAATCGGCGAACGGTGGTTTTCAAGCCGGCCGATGCCGGTGGCTTGCCCGGCATTGCCTGCGTGGGCGACGTGCGGATCACGCTGCGGGCAAAGCGGTCAGGGCGTCGACTGCGCCTGCGCGATGCGCTCGTCCCAATCGGCGAGGGCGGTAATGCGTTCGCTGAGGAACGCCATCAGGGTCTGCACTTTCTGCGAGGCACGCCTGCTGCTGGGGTAGACGATGGAAATCTGGCTGGCCGGCGGCGCGCAGTCCGGCAGGACGATGCGCAGCTGTCCTGCCACGATCGCGTCGGCAGCCAGGATGCTGGACGCCCGCACGATACCCAGGCCCGCACACGCGGCGGCGATCAGCTGTTCGCTGCTGTTGCTGCGGATCCGTTCGCGTACCGGGCAGATGCGCGCTTCGCCGTCCACCCATAGCGGCCAGCCGCCATGCTCTTCGGCCGAAGCGTCGATCAGACCGAAGTGCCCGGCCAGATCCTCCGGCGATTGCGGCACGCCATGGGTCTGCAGGTAAGCGGGACTGGCGCAAAGCCATTGCCGGAAACTGGCCAGCGGGCGGGCGACCAGGTTGGCCTCGCCCAGGCGGCCGACGCGGATGGCGACATCGAAATGGCTGTCGCCCAGGTTGACGTAACTGTCGTCGGCCTGGATGTCCAGCAGCAGCTCGGGATAGCGTTCGGCGAATTCATTGAGCAACGGCGCCATCAGCGCGCCATTGAAGGATTCGGGCAAGGCCAGGCGCAGGCGCCCGCGCACCAGGCTGTTGAAGCCGGCCACGAAATCGCTGGCCGCGCCGATGGATTCCAGTATGCGCACGCATTTGGCGTAGTACACCGCGCCCACTTCGGTGGCGCGCACGCTGCGTGAGCTGCGATCGAGCAAGGGCGCGCCCAGTTCGCGCTCCAGATCGCTCACGCGCCGGCTGATCACCGATTTGGTGGTGGTCAACCGGCGGGCCGCATCGGTAAAGCTGGCCGTTTCGACCACGGCGACGAAAGCGGCCATGTCGGCGGTCTGGATCATCGCCTCGTCCCTGTTGTCGCGGTCGTCGGCTGCCCGATTCGATTCATCGCCCGATCACCCTAGCCGGCCAGCACGGTGCGCAATGCCGTGTGCAGCGTGTCGCGGTCGGCATCGGCGGACACTTGCACGCAGTTGCGGTCGCGCAGCCAGCCGCCCCGGCCGGGGATTTCGTCGGCTGAAGTGAGCAGCATGACGCCGCTTTCCATCGGCAACTCCAGGCGCTCGAGGATCTCGCGTCCGTTTCTGCCTTCGAACGGGTTGGACAGCACCAGCGCGCCCAACGCGTCGTCGCGCAGCAAGGTTTCGATCCGCCCGACGTCCTGCACCGACACGACCGGCACGCCCAGGTCGACCAGAAGCTCGACCACGCTGCATGCGCGCTGCGCCGGTTCCACGGCCACCACGGCCACTTTCTCGTCACCGCGCAGCGCGGGTGGGAAAAGCGGTTCGCGCACCCGCAACCCGCCTTCGGCATCGGCCACACGATCGAGCGGCAGGCGGAGCCACAGCTCATGACCGCCGCCGCGCCTTGACACCAATTCCACCGTCGCCCGCATCTGCTGCAGCAGCAGCTGGCTGACCGCCAGGCCCAGGCTGCCCGCGGCATCGGACTTCAACAGTTCGGCAGTGGTGACCAACGCACCGAAAAGTTCGGCATCGAAGCCCGAAGGTTCGCCCGCGATCTCGATCTCCAGTCCCTGCGCGGCGACCGACAGCGACACCACCAGCCGACCGGCCTGGATGCCTTCCAAGGCATGGATGACCAGGTTGATCAGGATCTGGCGCAGGGCGAGCGTGTCTATTTCGATCGTACTTACGTTTTCGGATACGCGCACTTCGAAACCGATGCCCTGCGCCTGCGCCTGCAGGGCGAAGGTTTCCTGCAGCAGCGCCGCCAGTTGCGAGGTATCGACGATGCCCAGGTTGCCGGCGCCGGCGCTGAGTTCGCCCAGGCCGATCAAGCCATTGGTCGAGAGCGCATCCAGGCGCACGGCGGCGTGCTGGATGGCGGCGATGGAGCGCAGCGCGGCCGGATCGTTCTTGCAGCGTTGCTGCAGCAGGCGCGCGTGGCCGGCCAGTTGCGCCATTGGCGCGCGCGCGCTGTTGACCAGTTCGGAGAACAGTTCCGAGCTGCGGCGGAATTGCCGCGGCGGTCGTCGACGCGGCGGCGCGCCTTCGTCGATCTGTTCGCGGCGGCGATCCTCCAAAAGCGCGGTTTCGTTGCTGGCCTGCTGGTTGCGGCGCAGCACCTGCATCAGTTCGGTCGCATCCAGCAGTACGAAATGGCGGCTGTCTTCCTCGGCCACGATATGCACATCGGCATAGCGGCCTTGCGACAGCTGCATGGCCGGAATGATGTCCGGCGCGCCTTGCCCGCCTTCACGCAGATCCTGCAAGCGCTGGTAGATGTCCTGGCGGGTGTCGCCGCCGGCAACGAACCAGTCGATGTCGCCCACCACATCCAGCACTTCCCCGTCCTGGCCGAAGGTCACCACCACCGGCGGTCGCCCCCGTGCCGGCGCGGCGGCGGATTTGCGCGGCGTGCTCATGGCGATTTCGAACTGGCCACGGCCGAGGCGAGCGCGGCGAAGGCTTCCTCCACACCCTGGCCGGTGCGCGCGCTGGCGCTGAACACCGGCAAGCGTTGGGCAAGCTCGCGCAGGCGTTCGGGCGGCACTTCCCACTCGCCGACCAGATCGCACTTGTTGAGCATCAGCACGCAAGGAAGTTCTCGCCCCAGCAGACGCCAGGCCTGGTCGCGCAGCCCCAGCACGGTATCGACGGTGTCGGCGCGGGTGCCATCGGCGACCAGCAACAGACCATGGCTGCCGCCGATGTAATTGGCGCGCATCTGATCCAGCGAATTGGCGCCGGCGATATCCCACAGCACCAGGCGCAGGTCGCCGCCTTCGGCGTCGGCAACGATCTTGGTATCCACCTTCACCCCCACCGAGGTCAGGTAGGCCTCGGAAAAGGTATTGCGCACGCTGCGCGCCACGGTGCTGGTCTTGCCGACGGCGAAATCGCCGAGCAGGCTAATTTTTCTGGACAGGGAAACGCTCATCTTTGCACCGGCGCGGGGTAGGGCTCCACCGTGACCACGGCCGCGCGCACGGGGGTGCTTTGCGGCAGCGCGAATGCGGCATCCTCGTTGACCGCGATGGTCGACGGCGGATGCAGTTGCGCGGCCAGGCGGCTGGCCAGCCATTCGGCGCGCTGCTGGCGCAGGCCGCGGTTCTGGTCGAGCGTGCCGGGTTCGTCGGTCAGGCCCGCGGTTTCGATATGGAAGGCGATGGCGGAGGTGGCGCCGATGCGCTCCAGCGCCTGCAACTTGCGGCCCATGTCGGCGAGCGTTTTCTCCCAACCGGCATCGGGGGTGACCGCGCCGCTCAGAAACGGTAGCGCGAGCGATTCGATAGAAGCGATGGCCGCGTCGATTTGTTCTTTATGCGGATAGGACAGGCCGTCGTAGTCGATAGCCGCGACGCCCGGCGTGGACAACGGCGTGGCGCGCGCGCGATACCAATCGGGGAACGGCACCGAACCGGTCAAGCGGATCACGCCGTCGGCATCGGGCGGTTTCACCGCGGCCTCGGGCAGGCGCAAGGTCTGGGCGACACGGCGCTGCACCATCTGCGGCTCCAGCGATACGAACGGCCGCGTGCGCATTTCCACTTCCACGCCCGGGTAATGCCGCGCCAGCCACGCGCGCGGATCGCTGGCCAGCGGATCCATCAGGCCCTCGATGCGCAAATGGCCGCGCTGCCTGTCGTCCAGCTTGGACACCACCAGTCCGGGCGTAGCGGAAAGATGCCGCCCGATCTCTTCGACCTGCGACGACCAACGCCAACCGAACGCGACATAGACCAGCAGCGCCAACACCGCCAGCGCCAACGCCGCCCATACGAATTTGCGCCGCTGCGGCCGCACGCCGCCCTGCTGGGTGGCCCAGCGCGAATTGAGTTCGTCCAGTTGCGGTTGTTCCAGCATTCCGGCGCCGGCCACGCCCGCCGATTCGGCGTCGCCCAGTTGCGCGCCGTGGCGCGCGTGCAGCTCTTCGTTGAGTTCGTCCAGGCGCATGCCGAAATCGCTGGACGGCACGCCGCGCACGAACGCCACCAGCCGCGCGGCCGGCCCTTCGCTGACCGCAAGCCGGTAGCCGCCCACGGTCGCCGAGCCGATGCCGGCGCCTTCTTCGTCCACGGTCACCGAATCGCGCACGAACTGGTGGATGGCGGTGAACATGCCGGCCACCGCATCGGCATCCAGCGCCGGCAAACCGCTGGCGGTGAGATGGCCCAGCAGCAATCCCGATTCCGGCGCGATCAGGAACAGGTGTTCGACCTGGTAGCGCGTGGTATGGCGCAGCATCACTTGCGCGTACGGCGTGCCGCTGCGCCAGGCTTCCCAACGCCATAGCAACGCACGCGGACTGAAGGTGTCGCTGAGCGCGCGGTCCAGGTCATCGGCCATCTGCCGCAGCGCATCGCTGAGCGAACGGCGAATGGCCGGGCCGATGATCGGATACACCGCCTGCACCACCGCCTGCGGACGGCGGCGCACCGCGATTTCCAGCGAGTCGGCGCTGGCTTCGGACAGCACGTTGGCCAGCCGCGAACGCTTGCCGGCGCGAAGGCTGGCTTCGATGTCTTCGGCCAGCAGGTCCGGTACGCGTTCGAAACGTGCGGTCGCCTTGCCTACGTGGTCCTGCAGCGCGTCCATGCGGTCGCGCTCCTGTTCCAGCAGCAGTTGGCGAAGACGGTCGTATTCGCCGTTCATGCGCGGTGGACTCTCAGCCGTTCCTCGACGCGTCCTGAGCGCCGCGCAAGCGCAGCGAGACCTCAGCCATCAGATCGGCCAGATCTTCGCGCGCCAGCTTCTGCCCGCCCAGTTCGTTGCGCGCCGAAGTCAACGCATCGCGCACCGCCTGCACGGCGGCCTGGGTGCGTTCGTCCAGTTGCGCCAGCGCATCGCGGGCGCGGGCTTCGGCCGCGCTGGCGTTGTCTTCGTGCTGCTGCAGCACGGCGTTGAGCTCGCTGCGCTGGGTGCGCTGGGATTGGCCGAAGCGCACGTCGATGTCGTCCAGCGCGCTGGTTCGCGCCGTGCTTTCCTGGCGAAGCTGGGCGCCGAGCTTTTCGATCTGCGGATCCAACCGCGCTTCCAGCCCGGCGATGCGTCGCTCGTAGTCGGCGGACACGCGGGCCAGCTCGCTTTCCATGAGGTCGCTGAGCTCTTTGATACGACGGTCGAAATCGCGGACCACGCCGCCGAACATCAATTCGCGTATCTGGTCCATCTTGTTGTCGGTGGCGTCCGCATTGGCCGCATCGGGCGCCTTGTCGGCGATTTCCAAACGTTTGTTCGCACCCATGTTCACTCCAACGTGCTCTGCAAGATGTGTTCTACAAGACGACTTTGCCGTCGCGTCCGCCTCTTCGCCAACCTGCGGTGGCGCGGCACGGCGTGATGCGACATTTGTCACATTATCGGCTGTTAATCGAAGAAACCCCTATTACTTGGCTAATAGTGAGACTTCTCACATTAGTGGGATTCAGGGTCATTCGCTGTGCAGCTCGGCAACGAAGTCGTAAGCATCGCCGCGATAGAACGAACGCGTGGATTCCACCACCCGGCCGTCGGCCAGGAACGCGCGGCGCTCTATCAGCAGGCCCGGACTGCCGGCCGGCAGGTGCAGCAGCTTCGCCGTTTCGGCGTCCAGCGCCACTGCGCGCAGATGTTGCAAGGCGCGCACCGGGCGATGGCCATGCGGCTGCAGCGCTTCGTAAAGGGAATCGACCACGCTCAGCGGGTCCGGCAGCAAGGCATGCGGAACCAGGGTGCGTTCCACCGCCAGCGGCGCATCGCCGCCGTAGCGCACGCGGTGGAAACGGATCACGCCGCTGCCCGGCGACAGGTTCAGGGCCATGGCTTCTTCCGGGGTGACCTCGCCTACGCTGCGCTCGAAGAATTCCGAGCGCGGGTTGAGGCCGCGTTCGCGCAGGTCGTCGGTGAAGCTGGTCAGGCGCGAAAACGAGCGCTGGATGCGCTCGGCCACGAAGCTGCCGGCGCCATGGCGCTGGGTCAGCAGGCCGGACTCGACCAGCCCCGACAGCGCGCGCCGCACAGTGACCCGGGACAGCGACAATTGCTGGCACAGGTCGCGCTCGCTGGGCAAAGCCTGCCCGGGCTGCAGCACACCGCTGTCGATCAGGTTCTGCACCGCCCGTCGCAACCGCGCGTAGGCCAGGGTGCGGGTGGTATCGGCGGCGCCAAGGCGCTGGTATTCGCGGGACAGGGCTGAGGACATAGGCAGAACGTACCAATGAAATACCAATCCCGCAAGAGGAATGACCAATCGCCACCAATCAAGGGGTATGGATGGCGATCATGGTATTTCGGTGGTATTTTCCATGTTCCTGCCCCTGTTCCCTCAAGAGACCCGCTGTGACCGCCAAGACTGTCCCCGTCGACACCTTCGACCTCGTGATTTTCGGAGGCACCGGCGACCTGGCGCTGCGCAAGCTGCTGCCCGGCCTGTTCCGGCGCTACGCCGACGGCCAGATCCCCGAGGACAGCCGCATCGTCGGCGTGGCCCGCGACAAACAATCCGACGACGATTATCGGGCCAAGGTCAACGAGGCGCTGGTTCCGGTGGTGGGCAGCGAGCCTTCGCTGCAGGCCAAACTGGCGCCGTTCCTGCTGAAACTGGGTTACCACGCGCTGGACGCGACCAAGGACGAAGGCTGGCAGGGCTTCGCCGACGAACTGCTGACCCATGGCGACCGCATCCGCGTGTTCTATCTGTCCACCAGTCCCAGCTTGTTCGTGGACATCTGCACGCGCCTGAAGGCCCACGGCCTCAACGAAGGCAAGTCGCGGGTGGTGATCGAGAAGCCGATCGGCAAGAACTCGGCCAGCGCGGCGGTGATCAACGACGCGGTGGGCAGCGCGTTCTCCGAAAGCCAGATCTTCCGCATCGACCATTACCTGGGCAAGGAAACAGTGCAGAACCTGATGGCGCTGCGCTTCGCCAACATCCTGTTCGAGCCGCTGTGGAATTCCAACTACGTCGACCACGTGCAGATCACCGTGGCCGAAACCGTGGGCCTGGAAAAACGCGCCGGCTACTACGACACCTCCGGCGCGTTGCGCGACATGGTCCAGAACCACCTGCTGCAGTTGCTGTGCATGGTGTCGATGGAGCCGCCGGCGGCGATGCAGGCCGATGCGGTGCGCGACGAAAAGCTGAAAGTGCTGCGCTCGCTGCGCCCGATCGACGCCGAAGACGCCGCGCAGATGACCGTGCGCGGCCAGTACCGCGCCGGCGCCAGCAACGGCGGCGCGGTGCCGGGTTATCTGGACGAGCTGGGGCGCAACGATTCGCGCACCGAAACCTTCGTGGCCTTGAAGGCCGAAGTGGACAACTGGCGCTGGGCCGGCGTGCCGTTCTACCTGCGCACCGGCAAACGTTTGGCCGAGCGCGTGTCGGAAATCGTCATCGCCTTCCGGCCGGTGCCGCATTCGATTTTCGACCAGGCCTCCGGGCCGGTGATGGCCAACAAACTGGTGCTGCGCCTGCAGCCGGACGAAGGCGTGAAGCTGTGGCTGATGATCAAGGACCCGGGCCCGGGCGGCCTGCGCCTGCAGCACGTGCCGCTGGACATGAGCTTCGCCGAGGCCTTCGGCGTGCACCAGCCCGAAGCCTACGAGCGCCTGCTGATGGACGTGGTGCGCGGCAACCCCACGCTGTTCATGCGCCGCGACGAAGTGGAAGCGGCGTGGAAGTGGATCGACCCGATCCTGGCCGCGTGGGAAACCTTGCGCGATGCGCCCAAGCCCTACACCGCAGGTTCGTGGGGGCCGAGCGCGGCCGTTGCGTTGATCGAACGCGATGGGCGGACGTGGCATGAAGACGCGACTTGATCGCTTTTCCTTCTCCCGGTGGGAGAAGGTGGCGCGCAGCGACGGATGAGGGAAGGAGAACGACTTGCTGCGGAAGGTTCAGTAAGCACTGACAGTCCATTCCCTCATCCGCCCTACGGGCACCTTCTCCCGATGGGAGAAGGAAAGCAGGAGCAATCATGACCTCCGATCTTTCCTCGAAAACCCAACTGCACAAATTCCCCGACCCGCAGACGCTGGCCGGAGCCCTGGCGCAATCCGTCGCCGACGATTTGCGCGCCGCACTGGCCGAGCGTGGCACCGCCAGCCTGGCCCTGTCCGGCGGCAACACGCCCAAAGCCTTTATGCAGGCGCTCGCCCTGCAAGCGCTGGACTGGCTGCGCATAGCGGTAACCCTGGTCGACGAACGCTGGGTGCCGGAATCCAATGCGCGCTCCAATGCGGCACTGGTGAGAGCCAACTTGCTGCAAGGACCTGCGGCCGAGGCGCGCTTCGTTCCCCTGTACCGCGATACGCCGGAACCGGAGCAGGCGCTGGCCGAAGCCGAATCCGATCTGGCCGCCCTGTCCTCGCCGTTCGACGCGCTGGTGCTGGGCATGGGCAACGACGGCCACACCGCCTCGTTCTTTCCCGGCGGCGATCGTCTGGCGGCCGCCCTGGACCCGTCCACGACTGCGTTGCTGCTGCCGATGCGCGCACCCGGCGCCGGCGAACCGCGCATCACCCTGACCTTGCCGCCGGTGTTGGCCGCGCGCCACCTGTACCTCCACATCGAAGGTGCGGACAAGCGGCAGGTGCTCGGCGATGCCCTGTCCGGCGAGGGTCCGGGCGCCGGCTACCCCATCCGCAGCGTGCTGGAACAGGCCCGTTCACCCGTGCAGGTTTACTGGACGGGTTGAGGCATCCGCGCCGGCCCTGCTTATAATGGTGTCCTTGTCTGTGGCGCTTGCGCCCGGATCCGTCCCTTAACCTGCATGCGGCAGCCCCGGGATCCTTGATTTTTCGTAGCCAAGCGTGGCCCCGGCCACGCTGCCAAAGGTGGAAAGTGCGTAACTACGACCTCGAATTCCTCAAGCATTTCTCCATGGTCATCGGCTTCCTGATGCTGGTGACCGTCGGCCTGATCGCCGGTGCCTACCACCTGCACGGCAGCATTCCGCCGGAAGTCTCGCCCGTGGCGGCCAAGCAGACCGAGGCCCGTATCGCCCCGGCCGGCGCCGTGTATGCCGGCGCCACCGGCGCTGCGGCCCAGGCCGCGGCGCAGGCCGCGGCACTGGCGGCCGCTTCGGCCCAGCAGGCCTATGGCGGCACCCTGGACGGTGGCGTGATCTACCAGAACCTGTGCGGCGCCTGCCATACCAACGGCGTGGGCAAGGCCCCGACGCTGACCGCCGCCGGCTTCGGTGCGCGTGCAGCCAAAGGCAAGGACACCTTGTACAAGCACGCCATCGAGGGCTTCACCGGCCCCGACGGCGGGGTGATGCCGCCCAAGGGCGGCAACCCCGGCCTCACAGAAGAACAAATCCACGCCACCGTCGATTGGATGTTGGCCAACGTCAAGTAAGCTTCGGCCTCCGCCGATGCGCGCAACGCCGCCTCCGGGCGGCGTTTTCGTTTGAACCCCTCCTCGGAGCCGCCATGACCGTGTCCCGCTTCCACGCCTCCCTGCTGCTTGCGCTGGTCTGCGCCTGCGGCGCCGCTTCCACCTATGCCGCGGTCAAGCGCAGCGTCATCACCATCGGCCGGGCGCAGGGGCGTGGCGACCGCAGTCCGCTGGAAGGCCAGCAAGTCATCGTGCAGGGCACGATCACGGGTAACTTCGTCGACGGCATGGGCGGGTTCTTCCTGCAGGACGGCGGCGACGGCGATCCGTTCACTTCCGATGGCCTGTTCGTGGTTCCGCCCAAGACATCCAGGACCAAGCTGCGCACCGGCGACACGGTGCGCGTCTACGGCCGCGTGTTCGAGGATGTGGGCGACGGTAAATCGGTGGGCACCTCGACCACAGTGCAGGCCGAGCGCATCGAGCCGGTGAAACTTCCCAAGGCCGTTCCCGTCATTCCCACCGTCTTCACCGCGCCGCCGGATCGCTGGGAAGTGTTGGAAGGAATGCTGGTCATGATCGACGCGCCGTTGAGCCTCAACGGCACCGACACACGCTACGCCGAAACCAGCGCCAGCTTCGACGGCCGCCTGTGGACGCCGAGCGAGATCGCCGCCCCCGGCAGCGACCGCTTCCGCGAGGTCGAAAGATTCAACGCCCGGCGCCGGATCGTGCTGGACGACGCCAGCAGCCGCCGCGATCCGAAAACGGTGTGGTATCTGCCCGAAGGCGTTCCGCGCAGCGGCAGCACCGCCAGCGGCGCGCAGGGCATCGTCGATCAGCGCCAGGGCAGTTACCGCCTGCAGCTCACCACGCCGCTGGAAGCCAAGCCGGCCGCACGACCGGCCGCGCCCAAGGTGGCCGGCAACCTGCGCGTGGCCGTGTTCAACATGGAGAACCTATTCAACGGCGACGGCAAAGGCGGCGGATTCCCCACTTTGCGCGGCGCCAAGGCGCCGACCCAGCTGAAGGCGCAGACCGACAAGCTGGTGCTGACGTTGAAGGCGCTCAACCCGGACATCGCCGCGCTGATGGAGCTGGAGAACGATGGCTACGGCCCACAATCGAGCCTGGCGCAATTCGTCGATGCGTTGAACGAAGGCGGCGGCGACTGGCGTTTCGTCGACGCGCAGAAAGGCCCCGGCGGCGACGAAATCCGCGTCGGCCTGATCTACCGCAAGAGCCGGGTGACGCCGGTCGGCAAACCGGCGGTGCTGGAAGAAGGGCCGTTCGGTGCGCGCAGCCGGGTGCCGCTGGCGCAGACGTTCCGTCGCGGCAAGAGCGGTCAGTCGTTCCTGGTGGTAGCCAACCATTTCAAGTCCAAGGGATGCACCGAAGCGACCGGTGCCGACACCGACCAACGCGACGGACAGGCTTGCTGGAATGCGCTGCGGCTGGATTCGGCGCAACGCCTGGATGCCTGGCTGAAGACCGACCCGACCGGCCAGCGCAACGACAAGAAGCTGGTGGTCGGCGATTTCAACGCCTACGCGATGGAAGACCCGGTGCGCCTGTTGCGCGAACGCGGATGGAAGGACGCCTTCGCCGTGGCCAAAATCCAGCAGCCTTACAGCTATCTCTACGGCGGCATGCTGGGCCGCCTGGACCACGCGCTGCTCAGCCCCGCCTTGGCCAAGCGTTTGCGCGGCGCGGCCGAGTGGCATAGCAACGCGGACGAACCCGAGGCCGAAGGTTACGCCGGCAGCGATATCGAAGGGCCGTGGCGCAGTTCCGACCACGACCCGATGGTGCTGGGTTTCGACCTTTGACCCGGCCGATGGCGCCGGCCGGTGCGGCGCTATCATTGAAGGCATGACCGACCTCGAATTTCCCGCGGCTTCTTCCACGCTGACGCTCGCCGGACCGGCGGGCGCGCTGGAAGTGGCCGTCGACCGGCCCGACGCCGAGGTCGCCGCGCTGCCGCTGACGGTCGTGCTGTGCCATCCGCTTTCCACCGAAGGCGGCAGCATCACCAACAAGGTGGTGACCATGGCCGCGCGCAGCCTGCGCGAGCTGGGCGCCAACACGGTGCGCTTCAACTTCCGCGGCGTAGGCCAATCGGCCGGCAGCTTCGACCACGGCGACGGCGAATTGCAGGACCTGCTGGCGGTAGTGGAATGGGTGCGCGAACAACGCCCGGACGACGATCTGTGGCTGGCCGGTTTCAGCTTCGGCGCTTACGTCTCGTTGCGCGCTAACGACATCGTGCTGCCGGATGCGCTGATCTCCATCGCGCCGCCGGCCGGGCGCTGGGATTTCGGCAAGATAGCGACGCCGGTGTGTCCCTGGCTGGTGATCCAGGGCGAGAACGACGAGATCGTCGATCCGCAGGCGGTCTACGACTGGATCGATACGCTCAAGCGCAAGCCGGAGCTGGTGCGCATGCCCGACACCAGCCACTTCTTCCATCGCAAGTTGATCGATCTGCGCGGCGCGCTGCAGCACGGCGTGAAACACTGGTTGCCGGCGGCGTGAGCCCGGTAGAGGCGGCGCGCGATGCGCCGACGCCCTCGCAAGCCTATGCCGAAGGCGCCGCGCGCGGCGATTGGCAGGACGAACCCGCCCAGCACGCCGCCTTGAGGGAACTCGACCGGCTGCACGACGCGCTGGTGGAAGCGGCCGACATCGGCTGGCGCGAGCGGCTCTCGTTCTGGAAGAAGGCCGAGCCCGTGCGCGGCCTGTATTTGTGGGGAGGCGTGGGCCGCGGCAAGACCTTCCTGGTGGATCTGTTCTACGACGGCCTGCCCAGCCAGCAGAAATACCGCACCCATTTCCACCGCTTCATGCGCGGCGTGCACGAACGCCTGCGCGAACACGCCGGCCAGAGCGATCCGCTGGCGAAGATAGTGGAGGAGTGGCGCGACGAATTGCGGGTGCTGGTGCTGGACGAATTCTTCGTCACCGACATCGGCGATGCGATGCTGCTGTCCCGCCTGCTGGAGCGCATGTTCGCCGAAGGCGTGACCCTGGTGACCACTTCCAACACCGCGCCGGAGAACCTGTACAAGGACGGCCTGCAGCGCGAGAGCTTCCTGCCCGCCATCGCCCTGCTGCAGAAGCACTGCGCGGTGCTGCATGCCGACGGCCAGGAAGACTACCGGCTGCGCGCGCTGACCCGTTCGCCGGTGTACCGCACGCCGCTGGACGCCCAGGCCGACACCTGGCTGGGAGAACGTTGGCACGAGCTGAGCGGGCTGGCGGAGAAGCGCGGCAACATCGAGATCGAGGCGCGCAAGATCCCCGTGCGCGGACGCGGCAAGAGCATCGTCTGGTTCGACTTCGCCGCGCTGTGCGAAGGCCCGCGCGGCACCACCGATTACATCGAGGTCGCGCGCGAATTCAACACCGTGCTGCTGGGCGGCATTCCCGCCTTCGACCGCAGCAACGAAGACGCCGCACGCCGCTTCGTCAACCTGATCGACGAACTGTACGACCGCCACGTCAACCTGGTGTGCACCGCCGCCGGCGATCCGACCGCGCTGTATACAGGCGCGCGCCTGCAGGGCGCATTCGAACGCACCGCCTCGCGGCTGATCGAGATGCAGAGCGCGGAGTACCTGGCGGCGCAGCACAAGGCCTGAGGCGATACACCAGTCGCCGTTTGCTTTAACCTCGCACCGTCCTACGCACATCGACTGGGGAGCCGAATGTCCGAGAATCCATATAGCCCGCCGCAGGCGCGCGACGAAATCCGCCTGCCATCGGAGCCGTTGGTTTTCAGCGGTACTCCCGCCTCCCGCAATGCCGGCCCCAAGGGCTTGGGAGGTTGGTTGATCCTGGTGGCGATCGGACTGGTCGTGACGCCAATCAAGCTCGGGCTCCTGTTGACGAACACCTTCGTCCCGCTGTTCAAGGACGGCACGGTGCAAGCGCTGACCACGCCAGGATCGGAGCACTACCACCCATTGTGGACGCTGATCATCGGCTATGAGGTGGTCGGCAACAGCGTCTTCGCCTTGTGTTTCATCGGCCTGACGGTACTTTTCTTTTCGCGATCGCGACGTTTCCCGCGGCTTTACATCGTGACGCTGCTGGCCAACCTGGCTTTTCTCCTCGGCGATGAATTCATCGGCTCGCAGATTCCTGCCCTGGCCTCTTCCGACAACATCGAGTCGGTGGGGGAAATAGCGAAGTCGCTGATCGCATGCTGCATCTGGGTGCCATACATGCTGGTATCCAAGCGGGTAAAGAACACCTTCGCATAGGGCCGCAACTTTCCCGCGCTGGGCCTACGTTCCACGGCACACGTCCGGCAGGCCCATCGTGGAACCGCCAAGGAGCCTTTGCCGGAAAGCCGGTCGCGTCCCGGGTTCAGGCAAAAAACTCCACATATCGTGTTGACGAATAGATGACACCACACTATGTTGTGGCTGTCGGTTCCGGCGGCTCGCGCCTCCGGATGAAAAGGGAAGCCGGTGGGAATCCGGCACTGCCCCGCAGCGGTATGTGGAAACGAACCCGTCAATTGCACTGGGAGGCAGATCCCGGGAAGCGATGGGCTAGGAGGAAGGGCGACCTTCCACGTCCACGAGTCCGAAGACCTGCCGACAGCCGCGCGAAGCACACCGCGCGGTGCCGGCCACGGAATCTCCGGGGGGAGACAGGCTGGCGACGCAAGGCAGGGCGACTTTTCGGTCGCGCCGCCTGCGACGCCGCTTTCCCATCCTGAGAGGCGCTAAGGCCTGCGCTGCCTGCGAGGGACAGGCCGCCGCGTGCATCATGATGGGAGATACACCGTGACACAGAACGAACAGGCGCTCGCAGAAGCGGCCGACGACACTTCCTTTTTGCTGACTCCGCCGCCCACCGCCACCGCGATGAGCGTGACCAAGCGCAACGGCGGCCAGGAGCCGGTGGACCTCAACAAGATCGTGCGCGCGGTGCAGCGCAACTGCGAAGGTTTGCATGCGATCGATCCGATGCGCGTGGCGACTCGCACGATATCGGGCTTGTACAACGGCGCGACCACGCGCGAGCTGGACGAACTTTCCATCCGCACCGCCGCGCTGCTGACCGCCGAAGAACCCGAATACGGCCGCCTGGGCGCGCGCCTGCTGGCCAACTACATCGCCAAGGAAGTCACCGGCCAGGAAATCCACGCGTTCTCGCAATCGATCCTGCGCGGGCACGAAGTCGGCCTGATCAACGACCGCCTGCTCGGCTTCGTGCAGACCAACGCGCGCAAGTTGAACGACGCGCTGGACGCTTCGTTGGACCTGCGCTTCGACTACTTCGGCCTGCGCACGCTGTACGACCGCTACCTGCTGCGCCACCCGCACACGCGCAAGGTCATCGAGACGCCGCAGCAGTTCTTCCTGCGCATCGCCTGCGCGCTGAGCGAAGACGTGCCCGAAGCGTTGGCGCTGTACCGGCGCATGGGCAACCTGGATTACCTGCCCAGCTCGCCGACGCTGTTCAACGCCGGCACCACGCACGAGCAGCTGTCCAGCTGCTTCCTGCTGGATTCGCCGGTCGATTCGCTGGAATCGATCTATCAGAAGTACGGCGACATCGCCCAGCTATCCAAGTTCAGCGGCGGTATCGGCGTCAGCTTCACCCGCGTGCGTTCGCGCGGCTCGCTGATCAAGTCCACCAACGGCCATTCCAACGGCATCGTGCCGTGGCTGAAGACGCTGGATTCGTCGGTGGCGGCGGTGAACCAGGGCGGCAAGCGCAAGGGCGCGGCCTGCGTGTACCTGGAGCCGTGGCATGCGGACGTGGAGGAGTTCCTGGAGTTGCGCGACAACACCGGCGACGAAGCGCGGCGCACGCACAACCTGAATCTTGCCAACTGGATTCCCGACCTCTTCATGAAGCGGGTGGAAGCCGACGCCGAGTGGTCGCTGTTCGATCCGCGCGTGGTGCCGGAGTTCACCGATCTGTTCGGCGCCGATTTCGAACGCGCCTACGAACAGGCCGAGCTGCAGGGCAAGGCGGTTAAGTCGATCAAAGCCCGCGAACTGTACGGCCGGATGATGCGCACCCTGGCCCAGACCGGCAACGGCTGGATGACCTTCAAGGACAAGTGCAACCGCGCCAGCAACCAGACCGCCAAGGCCGGCAACGTCATCCACCTGTCCAACCTGTGCACCGAGATCCTGGAAGTCACTTCGGCCGAAGAGACCGCGGTGTGCAACCTGGGCTCGATCAACCTCAGCCATCACCTGGACGAAGACCAGATCTTCGATTTCGACAAGCTGGCCGAAACCGTGCGCCTGGCCGTGCGCCAGTTGGACCGCGTGATCGACCTGAACTTCTACCCCATCGAAACCGCGCGCCGCGGCAACCTGCGCTGGCGCCCGGTCGGGCTGGGCGTGATGGGCCTGCAGGACGTGTTCTTCAAGCTGCGTCTGCCGTTCGACAGCACCGAGGCGCGCAAGCTATCGGCCAAGATCGCCGAGACGATCTACTACCACGCCCTCGAGACCTCGGTGGAATTGGCCGAAGAACGCGGGCGCCATCCTTCGTTCGCCGACACGCGCGCGGCGGCCGGCGAATTCCAGTTCGAAGCCTGGAACGTGGTGCCCGAACACATGGACCGCTGGGAAACGCTGCGTGGGCGCATCGTCGAAAGCGGCCTGCGCAATTCGCTGCTGATCGCCATCGCGCCCACTGCGACCATCGCTTCCATCGCCGGCTGCTACGAATGCGTGGAGCCGCAGACCAGCAACCTGTTCAAGCGCGAGACGCTGTCGGGCGATTTCCTGCAGGTCAACCGCTACCTGGTGGGCGAACTGAAGAAGCTGGGCATGTGGACCCCGGAAGTGCGCGACGAGATCAAGCAGGCGGAGGGCTCGATCCAGAACGTGCCGCGCATTCCCGACGCACTGCGCGAGATCTACCGCACCACCTGGGAAGTGCCGATGCGTTCGCTGATCGACATGGCCGCCGACCGCGGCGCCTTCATCGACCAATCGGCCTCGCTGAACCTGTTCATGGAAAGCCCGAACATCGGCGCGATGTCTTCCATGTACATGTACGCGTGGAAGAAAGGCATCAAGACCACCTATTACCTGCGCTCGCGTCCGGCCACCAAGATCGCCAAGACCACCGTGGGCAACGCCGCAGCCGAAGCGCCCAAGCCTGCGTACACGCCGGTCGAAGCGGTGAGCTGCTCGCTGGAGAATCCTGAGAGTTGCGAGGCTTGTCAGTAACCGCTTGAAGCCCCTCTCCCATCGGCGCCCGAAGGGTGTCCAAAGGTGAGAGGGGTTGGGGTGAGGGTACGGCGAAGACCGGATGGTTCGATCGCCAATGCCTTCGCCGCACCCTCATCCGCCCTTCGGGCACCTTCTCCCGAGGGGAGAAGGGAACAGCAACCGTGAGAAACAAATGTCCACCCACCACCAGCAACTCCTCCTCGACCCCGGCTTCGAACTGACCCTGCGCCCCATGCGCTACCCGCAGTTCTACGAGATGTACCGCAACGCCATCCGCAATACCTGGACGGTGGAAGAGGTGGATTTCTCGCTGGACACCAAAGACCTGAAGGACAAGTTCGGCCCTGCCGAGCGGCACCTGATCGAGCGCCTGATCGCGTTCTTCGCCACCGGCGATTCGATCGTCTCCAACAATCTGGTCTTGAACCTGTACCAGCACATCAATGCGCCGGAAGCGCGCATGTACCTGTCGCGGCAGCTGTACGAAGAAGCGCTGCACGTGCAGTTCTACCTGACCCTACTGGACACCTACCTGCCTGACCCGAACGAACGGGCCAAGGCATTCGACGCAGTGGAGAACATTCCTTCGATCCGGCGCAAGGCCGAGTTCTGCTTCAAGTGGATCGATTCGCTGCAGGGCGTCACCCGCATCGAGACACGCGAACAGCGCCGCCAGTTCCTGCTCAACATGGTCTGCTTCGCCGGTTGCATCGAAGGCCTGTTCTTCTTCGGCGCCTTCGCCTATGTGTACTACTTGCGATCGCGCGGACTGCTGCACGGCCTGGCGAGCGGCACCAACTGGGTGTTCCGCGACGAGAGCGCGCACATGGCCTTCGCCTTCGAAGTGATCCGCACTGCGCGCGAGGAAGAGCCCGATCTGTTCGACGACGACCTGAAGACGCAGGTGGTGCAGATGATGAGCGAGGCGGTGGACTGCGAAGTCGCCTTCGCCGAAGACACCCTGAGCGGCGGCGTCGCCGGCCTGTCGATCAAGGACATGCGCCAGTACCTGGAATACTGCGCCGACCAGCGCATGGTGCAGCTGGGCATGCCCAAGCATTTCGGCTCCAGCAACCCGTTCCCGTTCATGGATTTGCAGGACGTGCAGGAACTGACCAACTTCTTCGAACGCCGCGTTTCGGCCTATCAGGTCGGCGTGCAGGGCGAAGTCGGATTCGATCACGCGTTCTGAGTAGCGCGTGGTCTTGTAGAGCCGAGCAAGCTCGGCTCTACAGGAAACACGGAGGATCCATAGGAGCGGCGTGAGTCGCGATGGGTGAAGGGTTTCGCGACTCACGTCGCTCCTACAACTTTCAGCCGTCATCCCCGCGAAGGCGGGGACCCAGCGACTTTGAACCGGTCACAAGCCAAGTCACTGGGCTCCCGCCTTCGCAGGAATGACGATAGGAAGTATCGCGCTAGCCCGCCCGCATCTCCCTCGCCGCAGCCACCATCGCCGTCAGCGCCGCCCGCGTCTCCGGCCACCCGCGCGTCTTCAAGCCGCAGTCCGGATTGACCCAGATCTGTTCCGGCGCCAGCACTGCGCGCGCTTTTTTCAGCAGATCCAGCATCTCCTGTCCATCGGGCACGCGCGGCGAATGGATGTCGTACACGCCAGGTCCGATCTCGTTGGGGTAACGGAACTTCACGAACGCATCGAGCAGCTCCATCCGCGAGCGCGAAGTCTCGATGGAGATCACATCCGCGTCCATCGCCGCCACCGCATCCATGATGTCGTTGAACTCCGAGTAGCACATGTGGGTATGTATCTGGGTGGTATCGGCCACGCCCGAGGCGGTGATGCGAAAGGCTTCCACCGCCCAGTCCAGGTACGCCTTCCAGTCCGCGCGACGCAGCGGCAGGCCTTCGCGGATCGCCGGCTCGTCGATCTGGATCACGCCGATGCCTGCCGCTTCAAGATCGGCGACCTCGTCGCGCAGCGCCAGCGCGATCTGCCGGCAGGTTTGCGAACGCGCCTGGTCGTCGCGCACGAACGACCACTGCAGCACCGTCACCGGCCCGGTCAGCATGCCCTTCATCGGTTTGCCGGTCAGCGATTGCGCGTACTGCGACCAGCGTACGGTCATCGGTTGCGGACGGGCGACGTCGCCATAGATGATCGGCGGCTTCACGCAACGCGAACCGTAGCTCTGCACCCAGCCGAGCTTGGTGAAGGCGAAGCCCTCTAGTTGCTCGCCGAAATATTCCACCATGTCGTTGCGTTCGAACTCGCCGTGCACCAGCACGTCGATGCCGATGTCTTCCTGGAAGCGCACGCACTTTTCGGTTTCCACGGCCAGGAACGCGTCGTAGTCGGCGTCGGACAATGATCCGGATTTGTTCTTCGCACGCGCTTCGCGCACTTCCAGCGTCTGCGGGAACGAACCGATGGTGGTGGTGGGGTACGCCGGCAGGCCGAGCGCGGCCTGTTGCAGCAAACGTCGCGTCTGATAGCCGGACTTGCGTCGAGCGGAGGCTTCGGTCAGTGCGGCCAGGCGCGCGGCCACTTCCGCTTTGTGCACGCGGGAGGACCGGCGCCTGGATTCCAGCCGGTCGCGCGCCACGTCCAACGCCAATCCCGCATCCGGCCGACCTTGCAGCGCATCGGCAAGGGTCTTGAGCTCCTCGATCTTCTGCCGCGCGAACGACAGCCATGAATGCAGATCGCCCGGCAGCGATTTCTCGCTGCTCAAATCAACCGGCACATGCAACAGCGAACACGAAGGCGCCAGCCACAGATTGCCCGCGCCGACGTGGCCGCTGGCGTACTTGGCCAGGATCAGCGCATCGTCCAGGTTGCCGCGCCAGATGTTGCGGCCGTCGACCAGGCCCAGGGAAAGCACGCGTTGCTTTGGCAGCGCTTTCAACACCGCGTCCAACTGTTCCTTGCCGCGCACCAGGTCCGCGTGCAGACCCTCGACGGGCAAGGAGGCCGCGAGGGCGAGATTGTCGTTGAGCGCGCCGAAGTAGGTAGCCAGCAGCAATTTCGGGCGCGGTACGTTTTCCAGTGCGGCATAGGCGGCGCGGTAGGCGGCATGGTCGTCGGCGTCCTGGTCCAGCACCAGACAGGGCTCGTCGATCTGCACCCAGTCGGCGCCGGCGTCTTTCAGTTTGCCGAGGAGTTCGGCATAGACCGGCAACAGACGCTCAAGCAGATCCAGACGGTCGCTTCCGTCCACCGCTTTGGACAGCAGCAAAAAGCTGACCGGACCCAGCAACACGGGGCGCGCGTTGAAACCCAGCGCCTTGGCTTCCAGGTATTCGGCCACAGGCTTGTCGCCGCGCAGGCGGAACTGCTGGTCGCGATGCAGCTCCGGCACCAGATAGTGATAGTTGGTGTCGAACCACTTGGTCATTTCCAGCGCATGCACATCCACGCCGTCCTTCTGCAGGCCGCGGGCCAGCGCGAAATACCCGGCCAGGGGATCGCGGTCGGCCAGGGCGCGGTAGCGTTCGGGAATGGCATCGAACAGGAACGCGGTGTCCAGCATGTGGTCGTACAGCGAGAAGTCGTTGCAAGGCACCAGGTCGGCGCCTGCTTCTTTCTGCAGCCGCCAGTGGCGCCGGCGCAGGTCGCGTGCGGTGTCCTGCAGCTGGTCGGCGGAGATCTCGCCGCGCCAGCAGGCTTCCAGCGCGCGCTTGAGTTCGCGTTTGGCGCCGATGCGCGGGAAGCCCAGGTTGGTAACAGTGGTCATAACGTTTCCTCATGCGGTTTCGGATGAGGAACGAAGGAACCGCGCGACGATCGCGCCGCAGTGCGGACGCTCTCGCAACGTCGGCGACCTTCGCCCCCGCGGGCGAACCGGACTTCCATGAGGAGAGGCGAGAGGATGCGTCCGCAGACTGGCGTCTCGGGCGCAGGCTCCGGCCACTTCCCCTCGGAAGTTCCAGGTCAGGCGGAAGGACGGTCTTGTCCTTCCGGCCGGGGCAGGTCTTCGGGCTCATGGACGGGCGCACGGATGATGAGTGCGCTGGCCTACTTCCCGCCGCTTCCCGATCCGCCAGGATCAGTGCTGTTGGCGAGGTTCGTTTCCAAATACCGCTGCGGGGCAGCGCCGGAATTGGGCTCTTGCGGAGCCCGCACCGGCTTCCCTTTTAATTCCATCGCTTTATCTGCATAAAGCGATGGAAACCTTGGCTTGCGCAAATTACGCCGCCAACGGCAGGGCGTCAAGCCATCCGTAGAAATGGATTGGAAAACAGGCTTGCCGCCCGCAGTGGAAACCTATCCAATGCCAGTGATGCCGATCAGCCCCCCTCCTCATTCGACAAGCCGCCGCCGTTTCCTCGGCGCAGGGGCCCTATCGGGACTTGCGGGGTTGGCGCCGCTCAACGCAGTTGCGGCGGCATGCGCGAAGGACGGCGGACCGTGGATTCCTTCGGACGTTTTCCTCGCCGAGCTGCCGCGCATCATGCAGGCGTTCGCGGTGCCGGGCGTGGGCATTGCGGTGGTGGAAGACGGCGAGGTCGCCTGGAGTCGCGGCTTCGGCGTCACCAACGCGGCGACCCGTGTACCAGTAGAGGCACGGACCGTGTTCGAGGACGCCTCGCTGAGCAAACCGGTGTTCGCCTACTTGGTAATGCAGCTGGTGGACCAGGGCCTGATCGATCTGGACCGGCCGCTGGTGCGGTACCGACGCATGGATTACCTGGCCGAGCACCCGTGGATCGAACGGATCACCGCGCGCGACGTGCTGCGCCATTCCACCGGCCTGCCGAACTGGCGCAAGTCGCCGGCGACGGAAAAGCTGGTGCCGATGGTCGAACCGGGCAAGCGCATCGACTATTCCGGCGAGGCGATCTTCTGGTTGCAGCTGGTGGTCGAATCGATCACCGGCCAGAGCCTGGACGAATCGATGCAGACGCATCTGTTCGGCCCGGCGGGCATGAAGGACAGCAGCTATACCTGGAATGCGGACCTGGCCGCGCGCTCGGTGCACGGTCACCGCAGGCACGACGCGCCCGAGTCGGGCCTGCCGCCGCAGATGTTCCGCGAGCAATGGAGCATCGCCCAGCAGGTCGCCGACCGCTGGGGCAAGCCGCTGTCGGCCTGGAAGTACGACGATGCCGCGCGTGCGCTGCCGGAAGTGATGGCGCTGGCGCCGGCGGGGCTGGTGACCTGGCCGGGGGATATCGTGGCCAACGCCGCGGCGAGCCTGCGCTCCACCGTGCAGGACTACGCGACCTTCCTGACCTTGATGATGACCCGTAAGCAGCGTGCGGGCTGGGAAATCAGCGAGGCCACGCGACAGGCCATGCTCACTTCGCAGATCAGCATTCCGGGCCGATGGACGGAGAAAGGGCTGGGTTGGAACATGGAACAGACCCGCGACGGGCCCGTGTTCTACCACTCGGGCAGCAACGGCGACATCTTCAAGAACTTCGCCGTTGGCGACGCGCAGCGCCGGCGCGGCATCGTGGTGCTGACCAACGGCGGCAGCGGCTCGTTCGTGCATCAGCGGGTGGTGCGTGCGGCGACTGGGTACGACTTGCTGTCTTACGATTTGTAGCGCTTCCTAGTCCCAGGCATCGTCGTCCTAGCGAAACCCGAAGACGTCATCCCAGCGGCTTTCAACAGCGAAGCTGGTCAAGCTGGGATGACGTCCTCTAGGGGTCTGCACCGACGATAACCCTATTCACGGCGGTAGTATTGCCCCATGCGCCCCGACTACATCCTCACCCTGTCCTGCCCCGACCGCACCGGCATCGTCTATCGCGTGACCGGCCTGTTGTACGAGCTGGGCTGCAACATCCAGGACGCGCAGCAATTCGGCGACGAAGAGACGCGGCGCTTCTTCCTGCGCGTGCATTTCGACCTGCCCGCCGCGGACGAAGCGGAAACACTGCGCGAGAAATTCGCGGTGCTGGCCGAAAACTTCGGCATGGTCTGGCAGATCCACGATGCGCGCCGCCGCGCGCGGCTGCTGGTGCTGGTGAGCCGCCAGGGGCACTGCCTCAATGACCTGCTGTTCCGTGCGCACAGCCGGCAATTGCCGGTGGATATCGCGGGCATCGTTTCCAACCACGAGGACTTCACCGCGCTGGCCGCGTCCTACGGCGTCCCGTTCCATTACCTGCCGGTAACCGAGACGTCCAAGCGCGCCCAGGAACAGAAGATCCTCGATCTGGTGGCAAGCGAAGGCATCGACTTGGTGGTGCTGGCGCGCTACATGCAGATCCTGTCGCCGGAGTTGTGCGACGCGCTGGCCGGGCGCGCCATCAACATCCACCACAGCTTCCTGCCCAGCTTCAAGGGCGCCAAGCCCTATCACCAGGCGCACCGGCGCGGAGTCAAGATCATCGGCGCCACCGCGCACTACGTGACCCGCGACCTGGACGAAGGTCCGATCATCGAACAGGACGTGGCGCGGGTGGATCATGCGATGACGCCCAGGGAGCTGGTGCGGGTGGGCAGCGATACCGAATCGCAGGTGCTGGCGCGCGCGGTGCGTCGGCATGTGGAGCACCGGATATTGTTGAACGGGCATCGCACGGTGGTGTTTCGTTGAGACAAAAAAAGCATCGTCATCCCAGCGGCTTTCAACAGCGAAGCTGGTCAAGCTGGGATGACGAACGAGAGTTTCGCTACTACGTAGGGGAATACCGCATGGCTACCGACTACCACATCATCGGAAACTACATCTCCCCCTACGTGCGCAAGGTGCTGGTGTGCATGGAGCTCAAAGGCCTGCGCTACACCATCGACCCCATCGCCCCGTTCGTGGGCAACGAGCGTTTCAGCGAGCTGAGCCCGCTGCGCCGCATCCCGGTGCTGATCGATGGCGACCGGGTCATCAACGATTCTTCTGTGATCTGCCAATACCTGGACGAACGCCACCCGGAGCCGCCGCTGTATCCGGCCGACATCGGCGACCGCGCGCAGGCGCGGTGGCTGGAGGAATACGCCGATTCGTGGCTGGGCGATGTGGTGATCTGGGGCATGTTCTACCAGATCGGGGTCAAGCGCTTCCTGTTCGGCGAACAGGCGGACGAAACCATCGTCAACCGCGCGCGCGACGAGCAGTTGCCGCAGACGCTGGACTATCTGGAATCGGTGTTGCCGGCGGAAGGGTTCCTGTTCGGCGCGTTGTCGGTGGCCGATATCAGCGTAGCCAGCTTCTTCCGCAACGCGGCCTTCGTGCGTTACACGGTGGACGCGCAACGCTGGCCGCGCACCGCCGCCTTTCTGGAGCGCACTCTGGCCCTGCCGGCATTCCGCAAATTGGCCGGGTTCGAAGAACGCATGCTGCGCACTCCATTGCCAGAACAAAGGGAGATGCTGAGAGAGCTGGGCGCGCCGGTCAGCGCGGAGACGTTGGGATGCGCGACGGCGCGCAAAAGCATGGCGCGCCGCGACTAGGAGTCGTTGCTGGTTAGCGCCGCTTGGCGCGATTCAGGAGTAGCAGGCGCAATACTCCATACACCAGCACCAGCGCCGCCAACGCCACCCCGATCGCCATCCATTCCTTGCCCGTTAGCGTGGTCACGATGAGCACCATCGCCACCACGCCGAGCAGCGGCACCAAGGGGCCGCCCCACAGAACGAAGGGTTCGCCACGCTCGCGCAAACCGACCTTTTGTCCGCGCCACGCCGAAAGACTGACGAGCGCATACACCAGGCAGATCGCACCGCCCGAAATCAGCGCCAGTGCATCGAACGTGCCGCCCAGCGCCAGCAGCCACGCCAATCCCGCATGCGTGGCCAGCGCCAGCAACGGTACGCGGTGGGTGGCGCTGACGCGGCCGTAGACGTGCGGCAGGTAACCGTCGCGCCCCAAGGCGAACAACAACCGCGACGAACCGAGCAGATTGCCGAGCAGAAACCCGGCCATCGAAATGCAGGCGGTGACCAGCAGCACGATGCGCCCCGTCGCCCACAGCGCACCGGCCGTATCGGCGATGGGCACGCCGCTGTCGGCCAAGGCCGGCCCCAGCAAGCCCTGGCTGACGATCTGCAGGCCCATGTACAGCAGCACCACCAGCAGGATCGCCACCAGGGTCGCGCGCGGCACGCTGCGCGAGGGATCGCGGACTTCGCCGGAAGGCACCAGCGCGGTTTCCATGCCCGAGTACGCGAACATCACCAGCACCATGCCGGTGCCCAGTGCGGTCCACGACGGAAGATCGCCGACCGCGAAACTCACCTGGCTCCAATCGACGAAGAACAGGCCGATGCCCGTCAGCAGGATCAGCGGCGTCAGTTTCAACGCGGCCAGCGTCGTGATGGCGCGGGCGCCCAGTTTCACCCCGAAAGCGTTCAAGGCGAACAGCAGCAGATAGAGGACCGTCAGCAGGCCGACGCGCGGCAGCGGCTGCGCGAACCACGGCACCAGGTTGGCCATCTGCACGGCGAAGGCGGCGGCCACGCCCGCGCTGGAGGCCACGTTGCTGATCCACATCAACGAGCCGGCGATGAACCCGGCGAAGCTGCCGAAGGTCGCGCCCAGATAGCTGATGGGTCCGCCGGTGGCGACCGCGCGGCTGCCGATGGCGGCGAAGCACAGCGCCACCGGAATGATCGCCAGCGCGCCGGCGATCAGCGCCAGCGGCGCAGCGGCGCCCAATTGCCCCGACAGCGCGGCCGGCATGCGGAAGATGCCGCCGCCGACGATGATGTTCATCACCGCCGCGGCTAGGGCGAACGACCCGACCGCGCGGATCAGGGCCGCATCGCCTTCCAGCGGCTTGGTTTGGGCAACGGGTTCGGCGCTCATGGGTGTCCTCGGTCGGGGCGTATGAAGCGTCGCACGACTGGCCCATGGATTGCGAATCGTGCGCAGGTTATCGATATTCCATCGGCTTATGTAGGAGCCGCGCCGGCCGCGATACCATCGCGACACCCCCGCGTGGAGTTTTCGGATGTTTTCGCCCAATCGATTTGCGTTGCTGGGTTTGTCTTGCCTTCTCGGCCTGAGCGTCGCGGTCTGCGCGCATGCCCAGGACTCGACCGCCGCCAAGGAGTTGCAGCGCCTGCAGCCCAGGATTGTCGAGTGGCGCCGCGATATCCACGAGCATCCGGAACTGGGCACCCACGAGGTGCGCACCGCCAAACTGGTCGCCGACCAGCTGCGCGCGCTGGGGCTGCAACCGAAAACCGGCATCGCCCAGACCGGCGTCATCGCCATTCTCAAAGGCGGCAAGCCCGGTCCGCGCATCGCCATCCGCGCCGACATGGACGCGCTGCCGGTCACCGAGCAGACCGGCCTGCCCTTCGCCTCGAAAGTGACCGGCGAGTATCGCGGCCAGCCGGTGGGCGTCATGCACGCCTGCGGCCACGATGCGCACGTGGCGATGCTGTTGGGCGTGGCCTCGGCGCTGGTAGCGGTGAAGGATGAGCTGCCTGGCGAGGTGATGTTCGTGTTCCAGCCGGCCGAGGAAGGCCCGCCGAACGCAGGCGAGGAATTCGGCGCGGCGTTGATGCTGAAGCAGGGCATCTTCACCGACTTCAAGCCGGATGCGGTGTTCGGCCTGCATGTCTGGGCCGGCTTGCCGGTGGGCAAGGTCGGTTACCGCGGCGGCGCGGTGATGGCCAGCGCCGACGAATGGACGCTGACCGTGCACGGCAAGCAGACCCACGGTTCGCGGCCGTGGGACGGCGTGGACCCGATCACCCTCGGCGCGCAGATCCTGCTGGGCACGCAGAGCATCATCGCCCGTCAGGTCAACATCGCCGCCACCCCGGTGGTGCTGACCGCCGGACAGTTCCAGAGCGGCGTGCGTTTCAACATCATTCCGGACCAGGCCAAGCTGGTGGGCACGCTGCGCACCTTCGATCCGGTGGTGCGCGAGGACGTCATCGCCCGGTTCCGCCGCACCGCCGAGGACTTCGCCCACGCCGGCGGCGGCAGCGCGGAACTGCAGGTGGTGAACAACGCGCCGGCCACCATCAACGACGCGGGGCTGGCCTCGCGCGTGCGGCCATCGTTGGATACGGCAGTGGGTGCGGACAACGTGGTGGAGATGCCGCTGGTGACGGTGTCGGAAGATTTTTCGCAGTACACCCAACACGTTCCCGGATTTTTCTTCTTCGTCGGCTCGACCGCGCCGGGCATCGATCCGGCCAGCGCGCCGATCAACCATTCGCCGCAATTCGTGCTCGACGAACAGGCGCTGCAGGTCGGCAGCAAAGCGATGCTGCAGGTGGCCTTGGACTATCTGAATTCTCCGGCCCGTTGAGGCAACCGACATGACGCTGACCGTGCAGCAGACCATCCCGACCTTGCGCATCTTCAGCGTGGAGAAGGCCAAGGAGTTCTATGTGGACTTTCTCGGCTTCACCGTCGATTGGGAACACCGCTTCGAGGAAGTCGCGCCGGTGTACCTGCAGGTCTCGCGCGCGGGTTTGATCCTGCACCTTAGCGAGCATCACGGCGACGCCTGCCCCGGCTCCACCGTGTTCGTGCGGGTCGGCGGCCTGCGCGACTATCACCGGGAGATCAGCGCGAAGGGCTACGGGTATCTTCGTCCGGGCGTGCAGGAGACTTTCCACGACTCCATCCAGATGGAAGTCATCGATCCTTTCGGCAACCGCATCCGCTTCGACGAGATGACCTGAGACCGCCCGAACGGTCTATAGGCCCAACCAGACGCGCAGCGGATGCGCCGGGTCGGACAGCAGCTTGACGGCCAGCGCCAGCGATACGATCACCAGCAGCGGCTTGATGATTCTGGCGCCCTGTTTCATCGCAAAACGCGAACCCAGTTGCGCGCCGAGGAATTGGCCCAGGCCCATGATCAGCCCGACTTTCCAGAGCACCGCGCCGAAGGCCAGGAACACGGCGAAGGCGCCGACATTGGATCCGAAGTTCAGGAACTTGGTGTGCGCCGTCGCCTTGAGCAGGCCATAACCGGCCAGCGAAATGAAACCCAGCATCAGGAACGAACCGGTGCCGGGACCGAATACGCCATCGTAGAAACCGATCGCCGGCACGAAGGTCAGCGCGAACGCCGCGACGCTGAGGCGGCGATGGCGATCCACTTCGCCGGCATCGGGCTTCAACCCGAAGTAGATGGCGATGCCGATGAGCAGGAACGGCAGCGCCGCTTTCAGCAGATCGCCCGGCACTACGGTGGCCACCAGCGCGCCGAGCGCTGCGCCCAACGCGGCCGTCAGCGCCATGGGCCACTGCCCGCGCAGGTCGACGTGGCCGTGCCGCGCGTACGCCAGACTGGCCGAGCCCGAACCGAACAGCGATTGCAGCTTGTTGGTGCCCAGCACCTGCAGAGGAGGAATGCCGGCCAGCAGCATCGCCGGAATGGTGACCATGCCGCCGCCCCCGGCGATGGAGTCGATGAATCCGGCGAGCAAGGCCGCGGCGAACAACAACAGCAGAGTCAACAGGCCAAGCTCTTCCAAAGACATCAATCCGGCGGCAGGGAAATAAGTTGGCGCCCGCGTTGGCGCCGAATGCGACGCCGATGATATTCCATCGTCCATGGGTGCGCCGCGCGGGTTAGCATCGCGTAACCCCACTGGAGTCCGCCGATGCCCTTTCCTGCCCGGATCGTCCCGCTGCTTGCCGCGATGGCCATCGCCTTCAATGCGAATGCGCAAGAGCCACCCGCCCAGCGTGCGGAAGTCGCCGCGGCGGCAAGCAAGCTCGATGCGAAGATCGTCGCCTGGCGCCGCGATTTCCATGCGCATCCGGAACTTTCCAATCGCGAGGAGCGCACCTCGGCCAAGGTGGCCGAACACCTGCGCGCGCTTGGCCTGCAACCGAAGATCATGGCCGGCCACGGTGTCGTGGCCATCGTCACCGGCGGCAAACCGGGGCCGAAGATCGCCCTGCGCGCGGACATGGATGCGCTGCCGGTGACCGAACAGACCGGCCTGCCGTTCGCATCGAAAGCCACGTCCACCTATCGCGGCGAGAACGTCGGCGTCATGCACGCCTGCGGGCACGATGCGCATACCGGCATCCTGATGGGCGTGGCCGAGGCGCTGGTGGCGATGCGCAAGGACTTGCCGGGCTCGGTGATGCTGATCTTCCAACCGGCCGAGGAAGGCGCGCCGCCGCCGGAAGAAGGCGGCGCTTCGCTGATGCTGAAGGAAGGGCTGTTCAAGGATTTCAAACCCGAGGCCGTGTTCGGGCTGCATGTGTTCTCCACCGTGCAGGCCGGGCAGATCGCGGTGCGGCAGGGGCCGTTGATGGCCGCCTCGGACCGGTTCTCCATCAAGGTGACCGGCCGGCAGACGCATGGCTCGGCGCCGTGGAACGGCATCGACCCCATCGTGGCCGCGGCCGACATGATCGGCACCGCGCAAACCATCGTCAGCCGGCGCACCAACATCGCCAAGCTGCCGGCGGTGGTGACCTTCGGCGCCATCAAGGGCGGCATCCGCTACAACATCATTCCCGACGAAGTGGAAATGGTCGGCACCATCCGCACCTTCGACCCGAAAATGCGCCAGCAGGTGTTCGCCGATCTGCGCAACGTGGCCGAGCACACCGCCGCCGCGCACGGCGCAACGGCGCACACCGACATCTACGAGAAGGACGGCAACCCGCCCACCGTCAACGACCCGGCGCTGACCGCCAGGATGCTGCCCAGCCTGCAGGCGGTGGTCGGCAAGGACAACGTGTACGAGCCGCCGTTGCAGATGGGTTCGGAGGATTTCTCGCTGTACGCGCTGGAAGTGCCGTCGATGTTCTTCTTCGTCGGCTCGACTTCGCAAGGCATCGATCCGGCCACCGCGCCCAGCAACCATTCACCGAAATTCCTGCTGGACGAATCGTCGCTGGACATCGGTTTCCGCGCGCTGATGCAGGTAACGCTGGACTACCTGCACGCCCCGTAGGTCGGGGCTACACCCCCGACACCCCGCTACTCCACCACCACCCGGTAGCTTGCGGTCCGGACCGGTTCCACGCCTTTTTCCCAGGAGCGCCGGTAGACCAGGCGCAGGGTCGCCGTTCCGGCCTGCGCCGCGCGGTAACGCCAGCGCGAGGTTCCGCCGGCACCCGGCATCGGCGGCGCGGCCGGCGCGGCGCGCGCGGGCACCGGCGCGGGTTCGAGCACCGGGCTTCCGTCTTCCACGACTTCCCAGGCGTAGCCCGTGCTGGCGTTGCTGTCGAGTTCGATGGCCAATATCTGTCCGCGCCGCAGACGGGTTTCGCCGTCCGCATGCGCATCGATCACGGCGGCTTCCGATGCGTCTGCGGAAGTCTTGTCGGCTGCAGGCGCGCCGTCCGTTCCGCTGGCGCATCCGGGCAAGGTCATGGCGCAGGCCAGAAGGGCGATGGCGCCGGCAAGCGGGTTTAGGGACATGACTGGATCCTGTGGCCGAGGGCTGAAGTCCGCCGTTTATACACCTTGCCTACCGGCGCGCCCGTAAAATGAAGGCTATGAATACCCCACAAGATTCCAGCCTGGGCCGGGAGGTCGCCTACCCGTCGCAGTACGACGCCGGCTTGCTGTTCCCGATTCCGCGCGCCGCGGGGCGCGCCGAGATAGGCGTCGATGGCGACGCCCTGCCCTTCATCGGCCACGACCGCTGGCATGCCTACGAGCTCAGCTGGCTGGACGCGCGCGGCAAGCCGTGCGTGGCCACCGCCACTTTCACCGTGCCCTGCGGTTCGCCGAATCTGGTGGAATCCAAATCGCTGAAGCTCTATCTCAATTCGTTGAACGCCGAGCGTTTCAACAGCGACGAAGCCGTGCGCGAGCGCATCGCCCTCGATCTGTCCGCGCGCGCGGGCGCGGACGTGGCGGTCGCGTTCGGTCTGCCGGAGATGGCGCAGGCGGAAGCGGGCGAATCCATCGATGCGCAGGACATCGAAATCGGCGACTACGGTCCGCCGAATCCCTCTTACCTTTCGTCGGACCAGGCGCAGATCGTGGAAGAGTTACTTTTCTCACATTTACTCAAATCCAACTGCCCGGTCACCGGCCAACCGGACTGGGGCAGCGTGGTGCTGGCCTATCGCGGGCCGCGCATCGAACGCACCGGGCTGCTGCGCTACCTGGTGAGTTTCCGTGAGCATTCCGGGTTTCACGAACAATGCGTAGAGCGCATATTTCAAGAGGTTCTGACGCATTGCCGGCCCAGCCAGCTGTCGGTGGAAGCGCGTTATACGCGCCGTGGCGGACTCGACATAAACCCCTGGCGGGCGACACGTGGAACCGACGCGCCCACCGCCCTGCGCGAGGTCCGGCAATAGGGTCGCGGGGCCCAGGATTCCGGTTTCACCTGCTGGCGATGAATTCTTAACAATGCATGTGTAGATTTGGCGTCCCCAGCACACCAACTCCCTCAGGGAGGAGTCCCGCATGAGCACCGAGAAGAAAGCAGATTTTTCCGATGTCACCGCCAAGGTCGACAGCACCGAACAAAAAGCGGCCGATTTCTCCGACGTCACCGCTAAGGTCGACAGCACCGAGGAAATCATCGGCGAGCGCACCTATACCATCGAAAAGGGCGACACCCTCTCCAAGATCGCCAAGGAACAGCTTGGCCACGCCAGCGCGTGGAAGCAGATCTTCGAAGCCAATCGCGACGTGCTGGACGATCCCGACCGCATCTTCCCGGGCCAGGTGATCAAGCTGCCGCCCGCCGACACCGATCCGACCGCCTGATCCTTCTCTCTCCCAATCAATTCATTTCAAGGACCGACACCATGAAACTCAATCGCATCTCCTATGCCCTGATCGTCGCCCTGGCCGGCACCGTCGCCCTGGCCGGCTGCAAGAAGAAGGAAGAAGCCGCGGCACCGGCGCCGGTCGTGACCGAGCCCGCACCCGCTCCCGCTCCGGTCGAGCCGGCACCGGCTCCGGTCAGCGCCACCAGCGTCACCGTCGGCAATACCGCCGCCGCCGACAAGTCGGTTGCCGCGCTCAGCACGTTTGGCGCCAAGGACAAGATCATCGTTTCGGTCAAGACCGACGCCGCTACTCCAGCCAATGCCGCTATCGATGCCAAGCTGACCTTCCAGGACGGTCAAGTCGCCGGACAGCAGACCGCGAACGTCAAGGCAGAAGACGCTGGCACCACCAACGTCGAATTCACTAAAGCCACCCCGTGGCCGACCGGCAAGTACAAGGTCGACGTGACGCTCAATGGCGCGCCGGTCGGTATGACCCAGGAAATCGAAGTCAAGTAATCCACCCTCTCCCCAGGGTGGCAAGCTCGGGCGCGGAGCAATCCGCGCCCTTTTTTTGTCCGGCAAAGGTCGGCTTTGCCCTACGCGCCGCTAAGCGCGACAATGCCGGTCCGCTTCACACATCTTGCGCGCAGCCCCCGCGGTGCGCTCCGTTCCAAACCCAGGAGCATTCCATGGCAGAACCCGTCCTCACCCCGCCCGCCGGCGGTGAAACCATCACCATCAGCGGCGGCAAGCTCAATGTGCCCAACCACCCCATCATTCCCTTCATCGAAGGCGACGGCACCGGCCCGGACATCTGGCGCGCCTCGGTGCGCGTGCTGGATGCGGCGGTGGCGAAAGCCTACGGCGGCGCCAAGAAGATCCACTGGCTGGAAGTGTTCGCCGGCGAGAAGGCCAACAACAACTACGGCACCTGGCTGCCCGACTCCACCGTGCAGGCCTGCCGCGACTATCTGGTCAGCATCAAGGGCCCGCTGACCACGCCGGTCGGCGGCGGCATCCGCTCGCTCAACGTCGCCCTGCGCCAGATGCTGGACCTGTACGTCTGCCTGCGTCCGGTGCGCTGGTTCGAAGGCGTGCCTTCGCCGGTCAAGAAGCCGGGCGACGTGGACATGGTGATCTTCCGCGAGAACACCGAGGACATCTACGCCGGCATCGAATGGGCCGGCGGCAGCGCCGAGTCGCAGAAGGTGCTGGACTTCATCGCCAAGGAATTCCCGCAGCCGTTCGGCAAGATCCGCTTCGGCACGCAAGAGAAAGTGAACGAGTGGCAGAAGGCGCTGGAAGGCATCGGCGCGCCGCACCGCGAGATGACCGTGGAAGTGGGCCTGGGCATCAAGCCGGTCAGCCGCCTGGGCACCGAGCGCCTGGTGCACAGCGCCATCAGCTATGCGATCGAGAACAAGCGCAAGTCGGTGACCCTGGTGCACAAGGGCAACATCATGAAATTCACCGAAGGCGGCTTCCGCGACTGGGGCTACCAGGTGGCGCGCGACTACTTCGGCGCGGTGGAGCTGGACGGCGGCCCGTGGCACGTGATTCCCGAAGGCAAGCCGGGCGCGGGCATCGTGATCAAGGACGCCATCGCCGATGCCTTCCTGCAGCAGATCCTGCTGCGTCCGAAGGAATACGACGTGTCGGCGACGTTGAACCTCAATGGCGACTATCTGTCTGATGCCCTTGCGGCACAGGTCGGCGGCATCGGCATCGCGCCGGGCGCCAACATCAACTACGTCACCGGCCATGCCGTGTTCGAAGCCACCCACGGCACCGCGCCCAAGTACGCCGACCTGGACAAGGTCAACCCGGGCTCGGTGATCCTGTCCGGCGAAATGATGCTGCGCTACCTGGGCTGGACCGAAGCGGCCGACGCCATCATCGAAGGCGTCAACAAGGCCATCGCCAGCAAGCGCGTCACCTACGACTTCGCCCGCCTGATGGAAGGCGCCACCGAAGTGAAGTGCAGCGAGTTCGCCGACGAGATCATCAAGCATCTCTGATGTCGATGTCGTTTTGCGTTTGAAAGGAGGGCCCGGTTTATCCGGGCCTTCTTTTTTGTTTACGAAGCCGGCCACCTTCCGTCATGCAAAGAAAGCTTCGAAGCGTCCTTCCCCCCGCCCGCGGGGGGAAGGTGCCGAAGGCGGATGAGGGGCGAACGAGGACTGCAACGCATCAGAGCTACGAGCATCTCAACACTCGAACTTTCGACAACACCGAAAGAGAACCATCGCCGACGGGCCCTCACCCGGCCTGTCGGCCACCCTCTCCCCGCAAGCGGGGAGAGGGACCGGGACCACGAAGCCCAATCAGATTGCGAAATCCAATCAAATGGTCACAGCGGCGCGGCGCTGACGGCGCAGCATGGTCATCACCAGCATGGTGGTCAGCAACACGGTCGCCACGGCGAACACGCCCATGCCCAGATACTCGCCCGCCAGACCGCCTGCGGTGGCGACGGCCGCACTCTCGCCGGTCGGCATGAAGTGCGCCGCGTACATGCCGGTGTAATGCATGCCGCACACGGCCACGCCCATGACCAGCGCGCTGCCCAGCATCTGCGCCCAGCCGCGCAGGTTGAAGGCCAACCACAACGCCACGGTCGAAGCGACCACCGCGATCAGCACCGACACCGCGACGATGTTGGTGTCGTAGACGGTCGTCGCCGGCATCCGCATCGCGGCCATGCCGGTGTAGTGCATGCCGGCCACGCCAAGACCCATGCACGTTCCCGCCAGCACCAGCTTGCCCCAGGAGAACACGCCGGTGCCGGCGATGGCCAGGCCGATCGTGCAGGCGCCGATCGCGAACACCGCCGACAACACGGTCAGCCCCGCGTCGTAGGCGACCGGAATCTCCATCCGGCAAGCCAGCATGGCGATGAAGTGCATCGCCCAGATGGCGCCGCCGCCCATCGCCGCGCCCGCCGCCAGCAACGCCTGCCAGCGTTGCGCGGAGGTACGCGCCGCCGGGATGCTTATCGCCATCTGCAAGGCGGTGAACGAACCGAGCACCGAGACCAGGAAGGACAGCGCGACCAACACGGGATCGTGGATACATTGCACAGCATGATCGTGCGGCATGACCTTAACCTCCAGAGGTTGAAGAACAGTTGGGGAACCGGAACGATCCCGGCGTCAGACGTGGAATACGAATTTGCAGGAATCCGAACCGTTGGCCCGGCAGGCGACTTCGCTGACCCGCACCATGCCCAGATAGCCGCACTCGTTGAGCGAGCCTTCGAGGAATCCGCGCAGGAAGTGGCATTGCGGCGCCGTCGAACGCTCCGCCACGCAGAACGGGCTGCTGCCGGTCGACAGCGTTTCGCCTTCCAGTTCGGTCGGCAGCAACTGCCGCATCGCGGGCAACGCGATATGTTTGATGGAATCGGAAAGCGGCAGCCGCGCGCCTAGCGCGAAGTCGCGCTTGTACACCCAGGCGCCCACGCGCGCGCCGACATAGCGCATGGACGCTTCGCGTTGCGATGGCTCCATGTTGCGTTCCAAGCCCATCACCGCGCCGAAGATCTGCGGATAGTCGCGAGCGACCTGCGGCAGTAGCGCCTCGATGCGCTTCTTGTCGGTGCCGCCATTGCCGTTGCCGGCGCTGGTCTGCGCCGGCGCTGGGGGGGCGGGCGCCGGTGGAAGCGACGCGCTCGCCACCGGCACGGACGGCGGCGTCAATGGTGCGGCAGCGGCGTTAGGATCGTAAGGCCCGGCTTCCAGGCTTTTCACCATCCAGTGCGTGCCCAGCTGCTCTTCCAGCGTCAGCAGATTGGCCTCCGGTCCCTGCACGACAAGCGACATCAGCACGCCCGCGTCCGTGTTCATACGGCGGTGGCGCAGCAATAGAAAACGGTTGGCGACCAGAACTTCGCCCAATGCGATCAACAAACCGTCCCGATGATCGGAGACGATCTTCAACTCGATTTCTGCCATGTATTCCCCCTGCGCCGAACATGCTTGTCCGTCGTCTCATTTCATCCGCTCCCCAGCGGCTATGAAATGCATGGAGTTAAATATCATGTTCGTGAACAGATTTTTTGCGACGTTCTGCACACATCCCAGCAACGGTCGCAGACTCACAGAAGTGTGTTCTTTGTCTCTATACAACGTCGTTACGAGACGATGCAACGGACAATCGATCGGACGCGGATCGACACGCGAAGACACGATAGAGATACCCTTCGGTTCGCCGGCCGGATCATCAAGCTCTTTGGCGATGCGCTCTTCGCAGAAGAAAGAAACCCGGATTACTCGGGCTTTTTTCTTCCATTCCAGCATGCACGGCGTAGCGCGTCCGTTGCCCTCATGCGGAGGCAAGCACTTCGTAGTGCTGCACCGTCGGTTCGAACTCCAGCAGGAAGTCCACGTCTTCGCGGTAGTACTTGGCCCGCTCGATATCGGCTCCGGCGAAGGCTTCGATCGCCTGCGTCGATTCCCAATGGGTGACGATCAGGTAGTGGGTCATCGTGCCGGTCGTGCGGTGCAGGATGTTCACCGACAGATTGCCCGGGGTCGCGCGGTAATCGGGCACCGCGCGGGCCCGCAGGAAGGCGAGATATTCCGTTGTTTTTTCGGCGAGGGTGACGCCATGCCAGAGACGTGCGATCACGATGCCCTCTCTAAAGAGCGGCAAGCGCATTGGAGACGACGTCCATCCGTCCGTCCAGCACCGAGGCTTGCGGCAGCAGCGCCGGCAAGTGAATGACGTGCGCGGTGTTGTCGGCCAGGAACAACGCCAGATCGGCCGGCTCCGGGCGCACCGTGATCCGGGGGAGGTCTACGATGCGGTGCGCCCGGTAGTAGGCCACGTCCTGCGGCGCTGGTCGCACGGTGACGATGGGAAAGTCGGTGATGCGCGCGCTGACCGGCGCATCTGCCAGATTCACGTCGGCCATGGATGTCGTCAGCAGGCCCAAGGCGACGAGTGGAACAGCGGCAAGTGGAAAAACGATCCTGGTGTTCATGGTGTGGACTCCATGCATTCCTGCATGGCGGTCTGCCGGCTTGTTCAGCAGGTCGCGCAGGTTTGCGATTGCATGGCCTGGGCGCGCTGCGGCAGCCAGGGCCGGGGGGATGGCGCAGACTCGTCTTCATCGATCTGCGGGAAAGGTTCGTTGATGTCGTCGTTGTGGCCCGGCGTCACCGGACGTCCGCCCAAAAGCAGGAGCTCCCGGTACAGGCGATCGGCCTTTTTCCTGAGCCCCGTGGAAACCGGCTGCGGCCGATCGTTCGTTGCCGGGGCGGGACGTGCGGCGGGCACGGTACGATCCAGCGATGCCGGGGTTGCGATATTGCCTTCGATGAACATCATTCCGCGGCTGATGGCGCCCATTTCCCGCCACCAGGATTTGTAGAAGCTGCTGGTCATGGCTTTCTCCTCCGCCGGCCCATCCGGCTTGAATGACAGCCAAGTTAAGCTCATTCTTGGTCTTGAAAAAGCGAAACTTCGGCAAGCTAGACTTGAGGTGAATTCAATATGAGCCGCCCGCCGCTGGACCAGATAGACGCCTTCGTCATCGCCGCCCGCCTGGGCAACCTGACCCGCGCCGCCGAATCCATGCATCTGACCGTCAGCGCCCTGAGCCATCGCATGCGCTTGCTGGAGGAGCGCGTCGGCCAGCAGCTGTTGGCGCGCGGTCCGCGCGGCGTGGTGCTGACTCCGCAAGGCAAGCGTCTGTTCGATGCGGTGGCCGAGCCCATCGACGCCATCGAACACGCCTTGCGCCGGCTCAGTGCGCGCACCGACAACCTGCTGACGCTCAGCCTGATTCCGTCGATGGCCACGGCCTGGCTGGTGCCGCGCCTGCCGCATTTCCTTTCCCGCCATCCCGAGCTGGGCCTGAGCCTGCAGGCGAGCACGCACGTGGTCGACTTCGAGCGCGAGCCGGTCGACGCCGCGTTGCGGCTGGGCGCCGGCAAGTGGCCGGGCATCAAGGCCGAATTCCTGTTCGACGAATGGATCACTCCCGTGGCCAGTCCCGGCTTCCTGCAAAAGCACGGCAAGCCGGCGCTGGCGAAGATCCCGTCGCTGCCGTTGCTGGGCGATCCGGCCGAGCGTTGGAAGGACTGGTTCGCCGCGTTCGGCGGCAAAGCGCCGGCGCGCTTCGTCGCCGCTTTCGACGATACCGAAACCCTGCACCAGGCCGCGGCGCAGGGCCTGGGCGTCGCCCTGGCGCGACTGACCCTGGCCCAGCCGTTGATCGACAGCGGGCGCCTGGTGCGGCTGACCAGCAAACGGCTCAAGGCCGAGTTCGCGCATTATCTGGTGTACCCGGAACGCAGTCTGCAGTTGCCGGGGTTCCAGGCCATGCGCACCTGGCTGCTGGGGCAGGCGACGGTCGCCAAGTAAGTCTGCTCACGAAAGTTGTCCGTGGGCGATTGCCATTACGATGCGGCCATGGAACCCACCGACATCTACGCCGCCCTCATCCGCGATGCGTTCGAGGACTACCACGCGCGCTTCGCCGATATCAGCCGGCGGGCCAAGCTGCGTTTCGAGACGCGCGACTGGGCGGCGGCGCGCGTGGATGCGGTCGAACGCATCGAGCTGTACGACCAATGCATCGCCGAATGCATGCTGCGCCTGGAGGCCACGCTGCAGGAGCGTGCGCACGACCATGCCCTGTGGTCTTCGATACGCGACGCCTACGAGCGGCTGATCGGCGGCCTGATCGACCGCGAACTGTTCAAGACCTTCTACAACACCCTCACCCGCCGCTTCTTCAGCACCCAGGGCGTGGATACGACGGTGGAGTTCGTGGCCCTGGATATCGAGCCCACCGACGCCATCACCCATCCGGTGGAACGGCACAGCTATGCGGTTTCCGAGCTGCGCCCGGTCGACACTTTCACCCGGGTGCTGGGCGACTACCGTTTCAACGTGCCTTACGCGCACCGCACGCGCTGCGCGGCGTCGATCGCGGTTCGCCTGCAGGACGATCTGGCGCACTGGGGCCCCAATCCGCTGCGCTCGGTGGAGCTGCTGGACACGGTGTTCTATCGCGAACGCCGCGCCTACCTGATCGGCCGCGTGTTCGGCGAACACCGCTTCTCCCCTTTCGTGATCGCGCTGGTCAACGACGCCGGCGGCCTGCGCGTGGACGCGGTGCTGACCCATCGCGCCGACGTGGTGCACCTCTTCAGCTATTCGCGCAGCTATTTCCACGCCGACCTGGGTACGGTGGGCGATGCGGTGGTGTTCCTGCGCACGCTGCTGCCGGGCAAGCCCATCGACGAGATCTATACCGTGCTGGGGCGCGCCAAGCAGGGCAAGACCGAACGCTTCCGCACCTTCTTC
The DNA here is from genome assembly GCA_036383995.1 of Pseudoxanthomonas sp. Taxonomy (GTDB): domain Bacteria; phylum Pseudomonadota; class Gammaproteobacteria; order Xanthomonadales; family Xanthomonadaceae; genus Pseudoxanthomonas_A. The sequence goes on along the minus strand of DASVNG010000041.1, from coordinate 59,010 downwards.
CGCCATTTCGCCGCCCAGCGCCACGAACAGCTGACCCAGGCCGAGGGCGAACGCGGCATGGTCATGGCGGTGTTCACCCTGCCCAGCTATCCGCTGGTGTTCAAGGTGATACGCGACCGCTTCGCCTACCCCAAGGAAATGAACCGCGCCGAAGTGGAGGCCAAGTACTCGCTGGTCTTCCACCACGACCGCGTCGGCCGGCTGGTGGATGCGCAACCTTACCGGTTCCTGCGCTTTCCGCGCGCGCGTTTCGCGCCGGCCCTGCTGCAGGAGTTGCGCGAGACCTGCGCCAACGGCATCCGCGAGGACGGCGAGGACATCGTGGTGAAGCTGTGCTACGTGGAGCGGCGCATGCGTCCGTTGAACCTGTACGTGCGCGAACAATCGCCGGACGCCGCACGTCTGGCCGCGATCGACTACGGCCAGGCGATCAAGGACCTGGCCCGCAACAACATCTTTCCCGGCGACATGCTGCTGAAGAATTTCGGCGTGTCCGGGCACGGCCGCGCCGTGTTCTACGACTACGACGAGCTGTGCCTGATGACCGAGTGCAACTTCCGCGCCATCCCGCAGCCGCACCATCACGAGGAAGAGATGGAGGACGGTTGGTTCTATGCCGCTCCCAACGATATCTTTCCGGAACAGTTCCCCAAGTTCCTGGGCCTGTCTCCGCCATTGATGGAGGCGTTGAAAGCGGCGCATGGCGAGATCTTCGACGTGCGCTGGTGGCGTGAGCTGCAGGCGCGGCTGCGGGCCGGCGACTATCCGGACACGCCGCCGTATCCGGACGCGTTGCGCTTGGCGTAGGTCGGCCCCCGTATCAAGTACGGGGCAGGCTCTACGCGGCCGGCGGAAGCTTTACACGCGCGTCCGAAGCGTCGGGGACGTAGCCCCGACCTACGCAACAGGGCTTTTCGTGGCGCGTGCTAGGCTCGCCGCACTTTCAACGCGGAGTGTTTTGCATGAATCGTATTTCCCTGTTCCTCGGCGTCGCCATGGCCCTGTCCGCGGCGACCGGCGCGCATGCGCAAAGCGCGCCCGCCCCGGCCGCCAAGAGCGAAACCACCGCCGCTTCGGCCCTGGACGCCGTCCTGGCGGGAAGCTGGCGCGATCCGGCCAACGTGGCGCGCGACGGCTACCGCCATCCGAAGGAAACGCTGACCTTCTTCGGCCTTTCGCCCACGCAGACGGTGATCGAGATCACTCCCGGCGGCGGTTGGTATTCGGAAATCCTGGCGCCGTACCTGCGCGACGGCGGCCAGTACATCGCCGCCGTGGTCGATCCGGCCAGCGTGGCCGAGGGCCGCAGCCGCGACTATCAGCAAAAGAACAAGACCACGCTGGAAACCAAGTTCGGCGCCGCGTCGGCGCAATACGGCAAAGCGAAAGTAGTGGGTTACGACCCCAAGGCGCCGGTATTCGGACCCGCCGATTCGGCCGACCTGGTGCTGACCTTCCGCAACGTGCACAACTGGCGTTCGTCGGGACAGGCCGAGGGCATGTTCAAGGGCTTCTTCGCCGTGCTCAAGCCGGGCGGCGTGCTGGGCGTGGTGGAGCATCGCGCCAAGGCGGACGTGCCGGCCGACGACAAGAGCGGCTACGTGGGCCAGGCGCAGGTGATAGCGATGGCAGAGGCGGCGGGCTTCAAGCTGCAGGAGAAGAGCGAAGTCAACGCCAATCCGCGCGACACCAAGGACCATCCCAACGGCGTGTGGACGTTGCCGCCGGTGAACGACCACGAGGCTGCGGACGATGCCAAGTACAAGGCGATCGGGGAAAGCGACCGGATGACTTTGCGGTTCGTGAAGCCGACGCAGTAATTGCTTTCCTTCTCCCTTCGGGAGAAGGTGCCCGAAGGGCGGATGAGGGAATGGGATATCAGCTTGTAATTTGGTTTCCGTGGGTTTGAATTCTCCTTCCCTCATCCGGCGCTACGCGCCACCTTCTCCCGGAGGGAGAAGGAAAGGCCAGACCATGCTCATCGCCCTCAACAAACCCTTCAACGTCCTCTGCCAGTTCACCGACCGCAGCGAGCCCGCGCGCCGCACGCTGGCCGAGTTCGGCTTGCCGGCGGAGGTGTACGCGGCCGGCCGCCTGGACTACGACAGCGAAGGTTTGCTGCTGCTGACCGATGACGGCGGGCTGGCGCACCGGCTGACCGATCCGCGGCACAAGCAGCCGAAAACCTACTGGGTGCAGGTAGAAGGTGCGATAGAAGAGGAACAGTTGTCGCTGCTGCGCGACGGCGTGCGGTTGAACGACGGGATCACCTTGCCGGCCAGCGCACGCGCGCTGGAGACGGCGCCCGACCTGTGGCCGCGCGATCCGCCGGTGCGCTTCCGCAAAACGGTGCCGGATGCGTGGTTGGAACTGACCATCGGCGAAGGCCGCAACCGGCAGGTGCGGCGCATGACCGCAGCGGTCGGGTTGCCGACGCTGCGGCTGGTGCGGGTTGCAGTCGGCGAACACCGCTTGAACGGACTGCTGCCTGGCGAATGGAAAGCCCTGTAGGAGCGGGTGCTGCCCGCTCCTACATCAACGCATCGTCCTCAGGCTTCGGCGGAAGGCGCTGTTGTCTTGCGGGCGCGCGGCGCGCGCGCAGCCGTCGAACTCGAACTGCGCGTCTTGCCGGTTCCGTTGACGCGCTTGGCTTCGATCCGCTTGGACTTGCCTTCGATCGGCGCATTCAGCGCGTCCCTCTTGCGCTTGCGGTGCGCGGCATAGGCGAGCACGCCCACGCCCAATGCCGCGGCGATGGAAACCACGGGGTTGCGCCGCACGAAACCGACCGCCAGCTTGCCGCCGGCTTTCACCGCGCCTAGCGCTGCGCCGGTCTGCAGCAGTTTGTCCGCACTGGGAACCGCGCTCTTCAGGCTGGAGCCGGCCTGGCTGGCCAGTTCCATGGCGCGGTCGGTAAGGGTGGTGAGCCTGCTCATATGTGTCGTCCCATGGTTCCTGTGGAAGATTTGCAGTGTCCGCCGTCGGATGTTCAAAGCATGTTAGCGCGCACCCTCGTGGCCTGCCCCGCGCTGAATGCGCAGCGTCATGTGCCGCGTGGCTTGGCGCGATGCGTGGCGGCTGCAGTCCAGGGGTCGTCCGGCCACGGATGACGCGGATACCGCCCTTTCATTTCCTTCTTCACCTCCGGATAAGTGCGTTCCCAGAAACCGCGCAGATCCTGGGTGACCTGCAGCGGCTTTCCGCCTGGCGACAGCAGATGCAAGGTAACGGCGATACGTCCGTCGGCGACGCGCGGCGTATCGGCCAGGCCGAACAGTTCTTGCAGCTTCACCGCCAGTACCGGCGAATGGCCGTGCGCATATTCGACCTTGCGCTCCATGCCCGACGGCACCGCGATACGGACGGGCGCGAGCCGGTCCACTTGCTGACGCTGGCTCCAATCGAGACCGGATTTCAGCGCGTCGGCCAGCTCTTCCTCGGCAAGGGCATCCAACCGGGTTTTGCCGACGAAAGCAGGCTTGAGCCAGGCGGCCAGGGAGTCGATCAACGCTTGCTCGGAAAGATCGGGCAACTCGAGTTCCGGCATCCATTGGCGCAACGAAAGAACCCGTTCCCGCCATTGCCGCAACGGCTCGCTCCACGGCAGCGAATCCAGCCCCAGTTCGCGCACCGCCTCGGTCAAAGCGGCGGCGGCATGCTGCGGATCGACGCGGCCGGCCGGTTTGGTTTCCAGCACTATCTGATCGAAACGGGTCTCGCGCTGCGCCTGCAGCACGCGCCGGCCCGCGTCCCAGCGCACCGCGTCTTCGGTGACGAAACGTTGCGGGAAGTCGCGGCGCAATCGGGCCTCGTCGACGGGCGCGGCGCGCAGGATCAGCGCGTCCTTGCTTTCGTAGCGCAACTCGCTGGCCACTATCCAGGGTTCGCCGTAGATGGCGCTGTCGTCGAATACCCGCGCCATGCGTCCGTTGGCCAGCTGGTAGCGGCGCGGGTCGAGCGGATGTTGGTGCGCGATGCGATCCGGAAAGGCATGCGCCAGCAGATCGCCGAGACGGTGCGCTTCGATTTCGCGCGTAGGCGCGGCGTCGATGCGCAAGCGGCGGCGCCATTGCTTGGCTGCCGCATCGATGGCCGCCAGACCGGAACGATGCGCGTCGCCTGAAACGCGGCCCTGGCGGAATGCCGCCAGCGCACGCCAGCGCGCCGACAGCGCATCGCCTCCACTGCGCAACGGATCGCGCGCTTCCACCAGCGCGGCCAGATCGCAGGCCAGCGTCCGATCTTCGTCGTCCTGCGCCGACAGCAGCATCGCCGCCAGGCGCGGATGGGTGCCTAGCGTCAGCATGCGTTTGCCTAGGCCGGTGATCGAATTCGAATCACCGAGCGCGCCCAGGCGGCGCAACAGATCGCGCGCCGCCGACAGCGCGCCTGCGGGTGGCGGATCGACGAAACGGAGGGCGTCGCTGCCCCACGCCGCGAGTTCGAGTGCGAGCGAAGCCAGTTCGACCTGCGCGATCTCGGGACGGCGCTGCGGTCCCAGCCGCTGCGATTGCGGCCACAGGCGGTACGCCCAACCTTCGGCGACACGACCCGCGCGGCCGGCGCGCTGGTCCGCCGAAGCTTGCGAGATGTTGACGATCTCCAGCCGGGCGAAACCGCTGTTGGGGTCGTAGCGCGGCTCGCGCGCCAGGCCGCTGTCGATCACCACGCGCACGCCGGGCAGAGTCACGCTGGATTCGGCGACGTTGGTGGCCAGCACTACGCGGCGGCGGCCTTGCGGATCGGGCTGCAGGGCCTGGGATTGCTGTTCGATGGAGAGTTCGCCGTGGAGGGGGAGGATGACGACCTCTTTCCCCTCTCCCACCGGGAGAGGGTGGCGCGCAGCGCCGGGTATCGAAGCCGCCTCAAGCGGCTGAGGTACGGCGGAGTCGGCCATGTCTGGGCCATCGCTACTCCGCCGTACCCTCACCCCAACCCCTCTCACGGTGGGAGAGGGGCTTAAAGCCGTCTCTACTCGCGCGATCTCCCGCTGTCCCGGCAAGAAGACCAGCACGTCGCCCGGATGCTTTTCCAACGACTCTTCCACCGCACGCCGCGTCTGCGACTCAAGCGACTCGTCGCGCCGTCCCGGAAAATGCGCCACCGTCACCGGATAGCTGCGCCCTTCGCTGCTCAAGCGCGGCGCCTCCAAAAAACGCGCCAGCTTTTCGCCGTCCAGCGTGGCCGACATGACCACGATGCGCAGCTCTTCGCGCAACTGCTCCTGCACATCCAGCGCCAGCGCCAGGCCCAGATCGCCGGCCAGGTGGCGTTCGTGGAATTCGTCGAACAACAGCGCGCCTACGCCCTCCAGCATCGGATCGTCCTGCAGCATGCGGGTGAGGATGCCTTCGGTGACCACTTCTATGCGGGTGCGGGCGGAGACTTTGTTCTCGAAACGGATCCGGTAGCCCACGGTATCGCCTACCGCCTCGCCCAATTGCCCGGCCATGAAGCCGGCGGCGGCGCGCGCGGCCACCCGGCGTGGCTCCAGCATCACTATCTTGCGTCCGCCCAGCCATGCCTCGTCGAGCAGCGCCAGCGGCACCTGGGTGGTCTTGCCGGCGCCGGGCGGCGCTTCCAGCACCAGGCGCGGATGCGACATCAGCGAGGTGCGGACCTGCGGCAGCAGGGCCTGGATGGGAAATGACGGCGATACCATCGGCAAAGGCTAACGGGAACGCGCGCCGATTGCAGTTCCGGAATGCGACGGAGTGCGGTGGCGGCTGTCATCCGCATGGGCTAGATTCCGGCCAGACCCCTTCGAAAGGATTCGCCGATGTCGTCTGCGCACGCTTGTTCCCGTCTGCTCGCCCTGGCCCTGCTGCCGCTATGCGGCCATGCCCACGCCGAAGTCTTCATCAACGAACTGCATTACGACGACGCCACCGCCAGCGGCGATGTCGGCGAACGCATCGAGGTGGTGGCCACCGCCGGCGAAAGCCTCAGCGCGTATCGCATCTATCTGTACAACGGCTCCTCGCCGGGCTCGGCGACCACCTACGACAACGATCTGGTGCCTGCCGGTAGCCTGGTGAGCTGCGGCGGCAGCGTGCGCATCGCCACGCTCAGCTATCCCAGCAACGGCATCCAGAACGGCAGCAACGACGGCATGGCGCTGGTCAACGGCAGCGGCAGCGTGGTGCAGTTCCTGAGCTACGAAGGCGCCATCACCGCCAGCAACGGCCCGGCCGCCGGCCTCACCAGCAGCAACCTGCCGGTGTCGGAAACCGGCAGCACCGCCGCCGGCACTTCCTTGCAACTGGGCGGCAGCGGCAGCCTGGCCAATTTCACCTGGCGCAGTTCGGCTACGCAGACTTTCGGCGGTTGCAACAACAACCAGAGTTTCTCCGCGCCCAATCCGCCGCCGGTAGTGACTTCCACCAACCCTGTCCAAGGGGCGACCGGCTTCCCCGCTGCGGGCGATCTTTCGGTCGGCTTCAGCGAATCGGTAAGCCTGGCCAGCGGCGCTTTCACCCTGGTCTGCGGCACTTCGGGCAATGTGCCGTTGAGCCATGTCAGCTCCGGCAGCGCTTTCCTGGTTTCCACCAACACCGCACTGCATGGCGGCGAAAGCTGCACCTTGCGCGTCGTGGCCAGCAAAGTTTCCGATGCCGGCGGCGCGCATCCCGCGCAGGACACGGCGATCGATTTCAGCGTCGCCGGCGGCGGCAGCGGCGGCGATTACTACTCGCACGTCAACACCAGCAGCGCGCCGCAACTGCGCTGCTCGCTGCACGCCACCATCAAGGGCCACACCGCGTATCCCTACAGCGGCGGCACCACCAACACCTGGACCATCCTGGAAATCGCCGACGAAGACCCCAACAACGCCGGCCGCATCCTCGACGTCTACCGCAACCGCAGCTATCTCAAAGGCAGCGAGCGCGCGGGCACCGGCAGCGGCATCACCTACAACCGCGAGCACACCTGGCCCAACTCGCTGGGCTTCGGCAGCGCCACCGGCGATCTGGGCCTGCCGTATGCGCCGTACACCGACACCCACATGCTGTATCTCAGCGACACCGCCTACAACGCCGACCGCGGCAACAAGCCGTACGCGGCATGCGCGCAGTCGTCCGGCTGCAGCGAGCGCGCCACCGAAGCCAACAACGGTTTCGGCGGCGGCAGCGGGACCTATCCGGGCAACGGCAACTGGTTCAAGGGTCCGGACGGCAACAGCGGTTCGTTCGAACCCTGGGGCCACCGCCGCGGCGACATCGCCCGCGCCGTGCTGTACATGGCGATCCGCTACGAAGGCGGCACCCACCCGGGCACCGGGCAATCCGAGCCGGATCTGGAGCTGACCGACAACCGCAGCCTGATCGTCATCACTTCCGCCTCGCCCGCCTACATGGGCCTGCTCTCCACGCTGCTGGCATGGCATCAGGCCGATCCGCCGGATGCGGCCGAGCAGGAACGCAATGAAGTGATCTACAGCTTCCAGGGCAATCGCAACCCCTTCATCGACCATCCGGAATGGGCGACCTCGGCGCTGTTCACTTCGAGCAAGCCGGCATCCTGCCAGTTGAACTGATCGCTCTCGCCTAAAAACCCCTCTCCCGCATCGCGGGAGAGGGACGCGCGAAGCGCAGGGCGAGGGCCCGGCTTTTCGCTAAGAACCAGGATCTTGTCCCTCCTCGCAATCGAGCAGAGAGACCCAAAGTTCGCCGCACCCTCTAAACTTCGCCGTATGCAACTCATCGATATCGGCGCCAACCTCACCCACGACAGCTTCGACCCGGACCGCGACGCGGTGCTGCAACGCGCGCGCGATGCCGGGATCGTGCAGATGATGATCACCGGCGCCAGCCGCGAGCATTCGCCCAGGGCGCTGGCCCTGGCGCAGGCGCACCCGGGTTTCCTGTATGCCACTGCCGGGGTGCACCCGCACCATGCGCTGGAATACACCGACGAATGCGACGCCGAGATGCGCGCCCTGCACGCGCACCCGGAAGTGGTGGCGGTGGGCGAATGCGGTTTGGACTACTTCCGTGATTTCTCGCCGCGTCCGGCCCAACGCCGCGCGTTCGAGCGCCAGCTGCAATTAGCCTCCGAGAACGGCAAGCCCTTGTTCCTGCACCAGCGCGATGCGCATGCCGATTTCATGGCGATGATGAAGAATTTCGAGGGCCGCACCGGGCCGGCCGTGGTGCACTGTTTCACCGGCACCCGCGAGGAAATGTTCGATTATCTGGACCGCGACTGGCACATCGGCATCACCGGCTGGCTGTGCGACGAACGCCGCGGCCTGCATCTGCGCGAACTGGTGAAGCACATTCCCGCCGACCGGCTGATGATCGAAACCGACGCGCCTTATCTGCTGCCGCGCACGGTCAGACCGAAACCCTCGCACCACCGCAACGAACCGAAGTACCTGGCGCACATCGTGGAAGAGCTGGCGCGCGACCGTAGCGAGGACGTGGCCACCACCGCGGCGCTGACCACGGCAACCGCGCGCGAATTCTTCCGCCTGTAGGTCGGGGCTACGTCCCCGACGCCCCACCTTGTAGGTCGGGGCTACGTCCCCGACGCGCGACCAATTTTCAGGACGTCGGGGACGTAGCCCCGACCTACGGCGGCACCGGAGTCGACTGGTGGATGACCAACTGCCAGCGTCCGTCACGGCGCACGAACACGTTGAGGAAGCGCAGCGCCATGGCGCCGTAGTTCCCTTTGTAGGTGCCGGCCACGTTCTCGATGCCGGTCACCACGGCGGTGTCGCCGTAGACGGAGACTTCCATGTCCTTGTCTTCGACTCGATCCGGCTTCAGTTCTCCCGAAGCGAATACTCCGATATCGGCTTCACGGCTCACGACCGAGCCATGCATGGACTGGACGCGAAATTCTTTGGCGTACAGGCGCTCGAGATACGCGACATCGCGCTTGACCCGCGCCGCCGCCCATTCGTCCTGGATCCTGAGCAATTCCTTCTCGCTCTCTCCGGCAGATTGGGCAAAACCAGGAGCGGTCAGGGCGAGCCACAGCGCAACAACAGCCGCTGCCGATTTCATCAGGGCGGTGGACTTGATCATGGAATTCTCCTTGGTGGCATGGACTTCACCGCGGGGCATTCGTTTGCGCGACCGTGCGAGTGGGCTCGCGCGCAGGCGGCGCCACCACCAGCCTGACCCGCGTTACGCCCTCGCGCTGGCAGGCGCGGCGGGCTTCGGACATCAGGCGGGCGCGGGTGGCATAGACCTGGCTGAAGTTGTACTGGCCGGTCATCTCGCCGACTTCGCGCTGGCTGGGCAGGGCCGGTTTGGCGCAATCGACCACGACGGCGGGTTCGGCGGCGGGCGTTTCGGTCGCGTGAGCGGAAGCGGCGCCGAACGAAATGAGCAGGGGCAGAAGGGCGAGGCAGGTGCGGGTGTTCATGGCGGTTTCCTTGGCGGTGAACCGGGTCGTTCCCGGCGCCGCCAGCTTCCCGCCGCCGCACCGACCGGTCTTGAGGAAGCCCGCAGGCTGCGCAGATGCTTTGTCGGAAAAGCTTAGGGAATGCTTAGGCCGGGCCAATGGGCTTTGCGCGTATGCTTGAAAGCACAGGGTTTTTTCGACATTGCCCGCCATGACCTCGCCCCAGCCGGCCAACCTAGCCTTCGAAGACGTGGTGATCGATTTCGCCGGCCGCCGCCTGTTGCGCGGCGGCGTGGAGCAGCCGTTGGAACCCAAGGCCTTCGCGGTGCTGTCCTTGCTGGCATGCGCACCCGGGCAGGTCTTTACGCGCGACGACATCCTGGATGCGGTCTGGGGCCACCGGCATGTCACCCCGGGCGTGCTGAACCGGGTGGTGACCCTGTTGCGGCATGCGCTGGGCGAAGACGCGCAGCATCCACGCCTGCTGCATACGCTTCATGGCACGGGGTATCGCTTCGATCTGCCCGCGCAGGAAGCTGCCGTGCCCACCCTGCTATCGGAGGAGCGGAGAGCGCAGCCTGACCGCCGTACGCTTCAGGACAGCGACGGCTTGGTACCGGTGGCGAAAGAAAAACGTCGCGTCTGGCTGGTTGTGCCGGCCGCTTTTCTGGTGTTGGCGATAGCGACGTTGGCCTGGCGTCATTACCGTGCGCCATCGCCGATAGCGACGCACTCGCCCGCTCCGGTGGCGGCAACGACGGGCATGCCCACTTTGGTAGTGATGCCGCTCAAAGCCATCGGCAACGACGATGCGGGTCGCCAGCTTGCCGACGGTTTGGGCGAAGAATTGATCGGTACCCTGGCGCAGATCGACGGCCTGCGCGTGATCGCACGCGAATCCACTGTGATCGCCGCGGCCGAATCCACCGACCCGACCCAGCTGACCCAGCGCTTGGGCATCACCCATGCCATGGAAGGCAGCCTGCAACAGGACGGACAGCACCTGCGCATCCGCCTTCGCCTGATCGAGGCCGGCAGCGGCCGCGCGCTATGGGCCAAGGATTTCGATCGCGACGCTTCCGAAGTGCTGACCCTGCAACGCGAGATCGCCCAAGCGGTCGCCACTTCGCTGACCTTGAAGATGGGTCTGGCCGCCGAACCCGTAGCGAAGAGCGGCGATGCGGAGTTCCTGCGCCGCTATCTGGCCGCGCAAGCGTTGCTGCGCAGCCGCGAAGGCGCCATCGACACAACGGTAGAGCCGGCGGAAGCCGAATTCCGCGCATTGATCCGCGAGCGTCCGGACGATGCGCGCGCCCACGCGGGCCTGGCCTCGGCACTGGCTACGCGCGCTTACCGGCGCCCGCATCTGGCCGCCGCGCTGCGCGCCGAGGCCATGCAGGAAGCCGCCATCACCCTGCGCCTGGATCCGACCCTGCCCGAACCTTATTTCCTGCAAGCCACCGAGGCATGCCGCGCCAATCGCTGGGAACCGTGTCTGGCCTTGCTGAAAAAAACCACTGCCTTGGCGCCGAATTTCTATCCGGCCCGCTACCAGCAAGCCATGGCCCTGGCCCAGCTCGGTTATCTGCAGCAGGCCGAAGCGACCGTGCGCGAGGACGTGGCGCGCGATCCCATCAATCCGGCCAAGAGCTTCACTCTGGGCCGCATTCTCGACACGCTGGGGCGGCACGAAGAAGCGCGCGTGCAGTTCGACCGCAGCGACATCTTCGCCACCTACGGGCGCTGGTTCAACGCGGTCTGGCGCAAGGACTATGCCGAAGCCGCGCGCATCGCCGAGCGGGATTTCGGCAACGAGACCCTGCGCGATATCGAAGCCAGCCGGCTGAAGGCGTCCTACGTCGCCAGTTCGCGCGCGCTGGTCGATCCGGCTTATTGGCCGCAGGCCGAGGCCGAGATGCGCGCATTCGAAGCGAAGACCGGATTGTTGAACTTCAATCGCGTGTTGATGCCCGACGCCAGCGACCACGCCGCCGAACTGATCGAGAAGCTCGACGTGCTGCGCGAGCGCTCGTATTCGAGCTGGGATCTGTTGTTATGGACCAAGGACCTGGCTTACCTGCGGCGCGATCCGGCCTTCCAGCGTTATCTGCGCGACAACGGCATCCTGGATTACTGGAAGAAGCACGGCTTTCCGGAACAGTGCCGCCCACAGGGCGAGGGTGCCGTTTGCGACTGACGGTTTACGCGTTCAGTCCTGCTTCGTAAGCCTGCAAGTGGCACCACGCCGTCGCCAACAGCGGCGCTTGCTGTTGCGCCTGCCGCGCGCGATGCAGCATGTCGCCGACGATATGCGCGGCTTCCACTTTCTGCCCTGCCTCCAGGTCGCGCAGCATCGACGCTTTCACCGGCGAGTCTGCCTGGGTGAGCGTACCCAATGCCGTGGCCTGCGCGGTTTCGGGAATGGGTTGGCCGGCCGCTGCCGCCGCCGTCACGCATTCGCGATAGAGCGCGCGCATGAAGTCGGCGCCGCCCTCGCTTGCCACGATGCGTCCCACGCTGGCGCGCATCAGACAGGTTCCCGCAGCAAGCGCAGTGAGGAAGCTGTACTTGATCCAAAGCTGCTGGTGGATGTCGGGCGAGGCCAGATGATCGAGGCCGGCCCGCCCGCAGAGCAGCGCGAAGCCGCGTACGCGCGCACTGTCGGGATCGCCTTCGCGCTCGCCGAAAGTGATCGAGGCCGGTTTGCCCAGATGCAGCACTTCGCCTTCTGGACCTTTCGTCGCGCTGATGAAACACAATCCGCCCAGCACGCGTTCGCGGCCGAAACGCGCATCCAACGCCGCGTAGTGTAGCAGACCGTTGAGGATGGGCATGACCGTGGTCTGCGGTCCGACCGCCGGGGCGATGGCGTCGAGCGAGCTATCCAGGTCGTAAGCCTTGCAACTGAGCAGCACCAGGTCGAAGGGTTTTTCCGTCGCCAGCGCTTTCAGCTCGTCGGCGACCACGTATGCGACCGGAAAGTCCGCATCGCCCAGCGGACTACGGATCTGCAAGCCATGCCGTTCCAGCTGCGCTGCGCGCGCCGGGCGCACCAGGAAAGTAACGTCGGCGCCGGATTGGGCGAGACGGCCTCCGAAGTATCCGCCGGTACCGCCGGCGCCTAATACCAGGATCCGCATTTCGTTTTCCTTCTGCAGACGGGACGCGGTTTAGCTCCGCAACCCCACGCCACGCTTCAGCAACCATAGACCCAGCGCGCCCAGGCCGACCACGAATCCGAGCATCAACGCATAAGCGACCCAGATCGGCACATCGCTGGTGCCCAGCAGTCCATAGCGGAACGCATTGACCATGTAGAAGATGGGATTGGCGTGGGTGGCCGCTTCGGCCCAGGGCGGCAGGAGCTTGACCGAATAGAACACGCCGCCCAGGTAAGTGAGCGGGGTCAGGATGAAGGTCGGCACGATGGCCACGTCGTCGAATTTCTTCGCATACACCGCGTTGATGAAACCGGCCAGCGAGAAGATGGTGGCGCCCAGCAGCACCGTGGTCAGGGTGATCAACGGATGCGGAATGCGCACCTTGGTGAAGAACATGGCGATCACCAGCACGATGCTGCCGACCATCAACCCGCGCAATACCGCCCCGGCTACGTAGCCGCCCAGGATCACCCAGTTGGGCATCGGGCTGACCAGCAGCTCTTCGATATGGCGGCCGAACTTGGCGCCGAAAAAACTGGAGGAGATGTTGCCGTAGCTGTTCTGGATCACGCTCATCATCACCAGCCCCGGCACGATGAACTCCATGTAGCTGTAGCCGCCCATGTCGCCGATGCGCGAGCCGATCAGCCCGCCGAAGATCAGGAAGTACAGGGTCATGGTGATCGCCGGCGGCACCAGCGTCTGCCCCCAGATGCGCAGAATGCGCATGATCTCGCGGCGCACGATGGTGCCGAGGGCTACGAAGTTTTTCTGCAGTGAAGTGGTGGCAACGGCCTGGTTCATTCTTTATCTCAATATCTCTTGCGTTTGCTCTTGCCCCCTCCCTTGCGAAGCAGGGGAGGGTTGGGGAGGGGTTAGCTTTTGATCTTGATCTTGCTTCTGGCTCTTATCAAAGCGACAACAACAGCAAAATCAAAAGCACCCCTCCCTAGCCCTCCCCTGCTTCGCAAGGGAGGGGACTTCTTATGCCGCCTGTTCCCGCTTGGCCGCCGCCTCATCGCCGGTCAACCGCACGAACAATTCTTCCAGCCGGTTGCTCTTGGTCCGCATCGAGCGCACGCGGATGCCCGCCTCGCCCAGCGCCGCGAACACGCGGTTGAGGTCCATCGCCCGCGGCATGTCCAGATCGAGCGTGTGGTCGTCGCTGGCCACCAGGGTGGTGCCCTCGATGATCGGCAACTGCGCCGGCAGCACGCCGTCGATGTCGAACACGAAACCTTCCACGTCTAGCTTTGCCAGCAGCGCGCGCATCGGACCCTGCTCGACGATGGTGCCGCGGTCGATGATGGCCACGTTGCGGCACAGGCTTTCGGCCTCTTCCAGGTAGTGTGTGGTCAGGATGATGGTGGTGCCGGCGGCGTTGATTTCCTTCAGCGTCTTCCACATGCCGCGGCGGATTTCGATGTCCACCCCGGCGGTGGGTTCGTCCAGGATCAGCAGACGCGGCCGGGTCATCATGGCCCGGGCGATCATCAAGCGGCGCTTCATGCCGCCGGACAAGGTGCGCGACATGCTGGTGGCCTTGTCCCACAACTGCGCGCGCTTGAGCTCCTCTTCGGCGCGCACCAGCGCCTCGGCGCGCGGGATTCCGTAGAAGCCGGCGTAGTTGACCAGGATGTCGAGGGGCTTTTCGAACATGTTGAAGTTCAGCTCCTGCGGCACCAGGCCGAGCAGGCGCATGGCCCCGTCGCGGTCCTTGGACAGGTTGACGCCGAACACTTCCACTTCCCCGGCGCTTTTGTTGACCAGCGAGCTGACGATGCCGATCAAGGTGGACTTGCCGGCGCCATTGGGGCCCAGCAGGGCGAAGAAATCGCCCGGGGCGACCTGCAGCGAGACGCCCTTGAGCGCCTGCACGCCGGTGTCGTAGGTCTTGCGCAGGTCGGTGATGGAGAGCGCGGCCGCATTGGCGGCGGGTGCAGCTTGGGAAACCATGTAAGGGCCTAGCGGCGCCAGCGGGGCGCCTGAAGTATGCAAACGCTTATTATAGGCGTCCCGTCGGGCCGGCCCCGGCACCAGACTGTTCCGGTTCCGACCTTTGGCCATCGTCCATTTCCCGCTCAAGTTGGTAGAACGCCGCATGCTGGCGCCCTCCGTCGGTCATTACGTGTTCGTCCGCGGCGACGGCCTGCCGCTGGATTTCATCCCCGGCCAGTTCATCCAGGTGCATTTCAGCTACGCCGACGGCACCGCCACCAAGCGCAGCTATTCGCTGGCCACCATCCACGACCATGCCCTGGGCGCGGGCGAAACCGTGGAAATCGCGGTCAGCTACGTGGCCGGCGGCGCGGCCACCGCCCTGTTCGAAGGGCTGGAAACCGGCGGCCAGATCGACGCCAGCGGCCCGTACGGGCGCTTCTGCCTGATGCCGGGCGACGCCAACAAGCGCTATCTGTTCATCGGCACCGGCACCGGCGTCACCCCTTACCGCGCCATGCTTCCATTGGTGGAAAAGCTGATCGCCGAACGCGGCATCGAAGTGGTGCTGCTGTTCGGCGCGCGCACGCCGGAGGAGCTGCTGTACGGCGAGGACTTCCGCGCCTTCGCCGACAAACACCCGCAGTTCCGCTTCGTACCCTGCTTCTCGCGCGAACTGCCGGAAAACCCCCACCCCGACGTGCGCCGCGGCTACGTGCAGCAGTTCCTGGCCGAGTTCTCGCCCAACCCGGAAACCGACATCGCCTACCTGTGCGGCAATCCCAACATGGTGGACGCGTGCTTCGAATCGTTGAAGGCCGACGGCCTGCCGATTCCGCAGATCCGGCGGGAGAAGTACGTTTCGTCGAAGTGATTGCTTCCCTTATCCCCCCAGGAGAAGGTGCCCGCAGGGCGGATGAGGGAAGGAAATGACTTGCCGACCCTGGTCGAGTTTTTTATGGTCTCGCCCCCCAGTTGCACTGCGATCTGAAGGTCCATTACCTCATCCGTCGCTTCGCGCCACCTTCTCCCAAAGGGAGAAGGAAAATCGAAGCCCTGCCTTTGGTCACATCCGCCGCCGCTCCCCGTCGTGACAACATAGGGTCTGGAAGAGACCGCTCACCGGAGACGCCATGCGTCGAGTACAAATTGCCGCCGCCGCGGCCCTGCTAGCCCTGGCCTGCGCCCCCGACGCACAGGCGCGCAAGCTGGGTTCCCTGGAGTTCAAGACCTGCTCGCTGAGCACGCCGTTTTCCGACGAGGCCTTGCCCGCGCAATGCGCCACCTTGCAGGTGCCTGAAAATCCGGCCAACCCGGCGGGCCGCAAGATCGGCCTGAAGATCGCCTGGATACCTGCCGACAAGGACGATGCCGCCGAGCCCGATCCGGTCTTCATGCTCGCCGGCGGACCCGGCCAGTCGGCGCTGGAAAGCTATCCGCAAACCGCCAACGCCTTCGCCGAAACCCGCAAGAAACGCCACGTCATCCTGGTGGATCAGCGCGGCACGGGCGACTCCAATGCGCTGAGTTGCAAGGAGCCGTTCGACGAAACCGAGCTGCCCACCCCGCAAGCCGCCAGCGGCTACACCCAGCGCTGTCTGGCCGCGCTGTCCAAGCGCGCCGATCCGCGCTTCTACACCACCACCGAAGCGATCCAGGACCTGGACGCGGTGCGCAAGGCGATCGGCGCCGAGAAGATCAACCTGGTCGGCATTTCCTACGGTACGCGCGTAGCCCAGCAGTACGCGGCGAAGTATCCGGCCAGCACGCGCACGATCGTGCTGGACAGCGTGGCGCCCAATTCGCTGGTGCTGGGCAATGAGTTCTCGCGCAATCTGGAAGACGCGCTGGACCTGCAGTTCGCGCTCTGCGCCAAGACGCCCGCCTGCCAGCAGCGCATGGGCAACCCGCGCGAAAAGCTGCGCGCACTGATGGCCAAACTGGAAACCGACCCGCCGTTGGTGACCTATCGCGACGGCATGACCGGCGAAAGCAAGCAGGAGAAGCTCACCCCCGCGCTGGTCGCCGGCCTGGTGCGCATGTACGCCTACATGCCGTTGGCTGCCTCGTTGTTGCCGTTGCAGTTGAACGAAGCGGCCAACGGGCGCTACGACGCCTTGATGGCGTTGTCGAAGATGTTGGGCGAGCAGATGTCCGACAGCATCAGCATCGGCATGCAGCTGTCGGTGATCTGCAGCGAGGACGGCAGCGAACTCAAGCCCAATCCGGACGACGAAGACAACTTGCTCGGCAACGATCTCTCCACCTACCTGTCGGCGCAGTGTGCGGTTTGGCCGAAGGGCGTGCGTCCTGCCGGCTTCCGCGCACCGTTGAAGACCGCGGTCCCTGCGCTGCTGCTTTCGGGCGAGTTCGATCCGGTCACGCCCTCGCGTTACGGCGACGCCGTGGTCAAGTCGCTGCCCAATGGACGCCACCTGGTGCTGCGCGGCCAGGGCCACAACGTGATCGGGGTCGGTTGCATGCCGCGGCTGATGGCGCAATTCATCGACAGCGCCGATGCGAAGAAACTCGACGCCAAGTGCCTGGCCAAGCTGGCCTACACACCGCCCTTCACCGGCTTTTACGGATGGGAACCATGATCGAAGTACAGGCGCTGCATAAGTCCTTCACCACCGCCAAGACGGTGGTCAAAGCCGTCGACGGCGTGAGCTTCGAAGCGCGCGATGGCGAAATCACCGGATTGCTCGGCCCCAACGGCGCCGGCAAGACCACCACCTTGCGCATGCTGTACACGCTGATGAAGCCCGATAGCGGACGCGTGCTGGTGGACGGCCACGACACGGCCGGCGCAGCCGAAGCGGTCAGGCGCGCGCTGGGCGTGCTGCCGGATGCGCGCGGCGTATACAAGCGTTTGACCGCGCGCGAGAACATCGCCTATTTCGGCGAACTGCACGGACTGGACGCGGCCACTGTCGCCGCCCGCACCGAGGGACTGGTGCAGGCGCTGAACATGCAGGACTTCATCGACCGCCGCACCGAAGGTTTCTCGCAAGGCCAGCGCACCAAGACCGCGATCGCACGCGCACTGGTGCACAACCCCGGCAACGTGATCCTGGACGAACCCACCAACGGTCTGGACGTGATGACCACCCGCGGCCTGCGCGAGTTCCTCAAGCATCTGCGCGGCGAAGGGCGCTGCGTGGTGTTCTCCAGCCACATCATGCAAGAGGTCGCCGCCCTGTGCGACCGCATCGTGATCATCGCGCGCGGTCAGGTGGTGGCCTCGGGCACCGCCGACGAGCTGCGCGCGCAGACCGGCGAAGAAAACCTGGAAGACGCATTCGTGAAAGCCATCGGCTCGGAAGAAGGACTGCACGCATGAAATCTTTCCGTGCCTTGATGACCGTGATGCGCAAGGAATTGCGCGACATCTTCCGCGACCGCCGCACCTTGCTGCTGGCCCTGGGGCTCAGCCCGTTGCTCACTCCCCTGCTGATCATCGGCCTGGGCACGCTGGGCGAAAGCCGTGCGCGCAGCCAGATCGAGAAACCGCTGGAACTTCCCGTGGTCGGACGCGAACACGCGCCCAACCTGATCGCCTGGCTGGAAGGCCAGAACGTGACCATCAAGGCGCCGCCCAAAGACATCAACGCGGCCATCGCCAACCAGGAAGAAGACGTGATCCTGCGGATCGGTCCGGAATTTCCGGAGCAATGGCGGAAAAGCCTGCCCGCGCCGCTGGAGATCATCCAGGACAGCACCCGCCAGGATGCGGAAATCCCGGTGCGGCGTCTGCAAGGATTGTTGTCCGCCTATGGCGGACAGGCCGGCTCGCTGCGCCTGCTCGCGCGCGGCGTCAGTCCCGGTGCGGCCAGCGCCCTCCAGATCCGGAAAACCGACCTGGCCACGCCCGAAGCGCAGCGCGGGCGCGTGCTGTCCTTCATCCTTCCTTACTTCCTGATCATCAGCGCCTTCCTGGGCGGCGTATCGCTGATCCTGGATGCGACCGCCGGCGAACGCGAGCGCCAATCGCTGGAGCCCTTGTTGGCCACGCCCGCACCGCGCGGCGCCATCGTCAGCGGCAAGATCGCGGCGGCGTGCGTGATCGCTTTGATCTCGCTGTTGCTCACGCTGCTAGCGTTCAAACTGGGGGCGCTGGTGTCGCCATCGGTCGGACGGCAGATGGAAGTCAGCTTCCTGGCCATCGGCAAGCTGCTGCTGATCCTGATGCCGATGGTGTTCATCGGCACTACTCTGCTCACCTACCTGGCCGCAGCCGCCAAGAGCATGAAGGAAGCGCAGAGCCACATGACCTGGCTGATGCTGCTGCCGATGCTGCCGACCATCGTGCTGATGGTGAACCCGGTGAAGACCCAGCTGTGGCAATTCGCCGTACCGTTCCTGGCGCAGAACCAGCTGATCCTGAAAGTGGTGCGCGGCGAAGTCATCACCGCACAGCAATGGGCGGTCTACCTGGCCACCGGTTTCGGTTTGGCGGCGATCCTGTGGTTCGCGGCGACGCGGCGCTATCAGCAGGAGCGGCTGGCCATCTCGGGTTAGTTTCGCAATCGAACGCGCTAACCACGGCCGATAGAAGTCAGCGACCGAGTAGAAAATAGAGGCGTCATCCCGGCGAATGCCGGGATCCAACTTTGAGCCGATGCCATGTCGAATCGCGCGTAATTAGAAGTAGCCGACACATGTCCCGCTCAAGAGAAACGAATAACACCCGCCGCCTGAAGCGCGTTCTTAGGCCATTTCGCTCCCCTGCTGACCAGCCAGCCCCAGCACTGTGGGTTGGATCCCGGCATGCGCCGGGATGACGATCTTATTTTTCCAGCCGTTTCCCTTTACTGCTTGAATCACGGCTTCCGCCCAGCGCATCCGGTGCGTCCACAGCACGCCGCGTCTTTCCTATCCAAAAAAGAAGGCCGGCTTGCGCCGGCCTTCCGTCAACAGTTGTAGCCCGAACTCAACCCGGATTGAACGCCAACGTGCGGCGCGTGGTGGTCGGCGCGTCGATGGGTTCGAATTTCCAGCGGCGTACGGCATTCAAGGCTTCGCGATCGAAGACGCGCGGCGGGGTGGCGCGCACCACGCGCGCATTGGTCACCGAACCGTCGGTGCCGATGGTGATTTCCACCAGCACTTCGCCGGCGGTGCCGGCGCGCAGCGCTTCGGGCGGATACCGCGGCGAGGGCGAGCTGACCACCTTCAGCGACGTGCTGGCGGCCGGCCGGGCGGCGGCGGGCGCAGCGGCAGTCGCGGCCGGTGGCGTGGCGCGGGCGGCCGCTTCGCGCTGGGCGGCTTCGCGCTGGGCAGCGGCAACGCGCTCGGCTTCCGCCGCACGCGCCGCGTCCTGCTGTTGCTGCGTCGCCAATGCGGCGGCGGCGGCCCGTTGCTGTTCGGCCTGTTGCGCCAGACGCTTCTCTTCCAGCGCCTTGGCCTCGGCGGCGGTGACTTCCTTGGTCTTCTCGGTTTCGGCGCGTGCCGCGACCGCCAGCTGCGCATTGGCGATGGTCTGCTTCAGACGCGGCAGCGCCGGGGCCTTGGGATCGGCTTTTTCCAGCAACGCCGAGAGGCGCTGCGCTTCGACGAAATCCTCGCGGCCGATGCTTTGTTCGGTAGCGATCAGCGTATAGGGCATCAGATCGGTCAGTGCGCTGGTGACCGCCGGGTCGCTGGGCAGTTTGTCGCGCAGCGCCAGGTAGTACTCCATGGCGTTGTCGCCGCCCGGGGCGTAGATACGGTTCTCGCTCAGCGCTTTGGTGGCCGCTTCGCGCAGCTGTTCGGCGCTCATCGCCTGGACCTGCGCCGAAACGGCCGGGGCCACGGGCGCGGCGACGGGCGCAGCGGCGGGTGCGGCGGTGGTCGCTTCATTGCCGGCTTGCTCGTTCTTGGAGCAGGCGGCAAGGGCGAGCATCAGCGACAGCGCGACCCAGTGCGACTTCTTTGAAATCGTGGCAACAGACATTCGTTTACTCCCCAAGACAAACAATTGAAAAAAACCCCTTACCAGCCAAGCATGAAGCATGCCACCGCATTTGTCGGCTTCCGCAGGGCTTACTTGCCGATGCAGAAAGTCGAAAAAATACGTCCCAGCATGTCATCCGGCGAAATCCTCCCCGTGATTTCGCCCAAGGCTTCGTGAGCCAGCCTTAATTCTTCGGCGGCCAGCTCCAGCCTTTCGTGATCCAGTTCACGGTTTGCCGTATCCGCGTGTTCTTGCGCCCTGCGCAGCGCGTCGACATGGCGGGCGCGGGCGGAGAACTCGCCAGCACCGGCTTGCTGGGCATCGCCCATGGCTAACGAGCGCAAGCGGGCATGCAGCGTTTCCAGGCCCTGCCCGTCCTTGGCCGAGACGTGCACCGTGGTCTCATCGTCCGTGGGTGGTGAAGCCAGCAGATCGCTTTTGTTGTGGATCTGCAGGCGCAGGGGCACCGCGGCGAGCACCTCCTCCACCGCGGCCAGCCCGGCGGCGGGGTCGCGCGCATCCAGCACCACCAGGGCGAGGTCGGCGGTTTCCAGTTCGGCGCGGGCGCGGCGCATGCCCTCGCGTTCGATGGCATCGCCGCCTTCGCGCAGGCCGGCGGTGTCCACCAGCGTCAGTTCCAGACCATCCAGGCGCATGGTTTCGCGCAGGACGTCGCGGGTGGTGCCGGGAATGTCGGTGACGATGGCGCGGTCGCCGCCGGCCAGCGCGTTGAGCAAGGAGCTCTTGCCGGCGTTGGGCGGACCCACGATCACCGCATGCAGGCCATCGCGCAGCTTGCGGCCGCGTTCGGCATCGGCCAGCAGACGCGACAGGTCGGCCTGCGTCGCCGCGAGCTTTTCGCGCACCGCCCGGCCGCCCAGCGTGTCGATGGATTCGTCGGCGAAATCGATGGCCGCTTCCACATGCACGCGCAGGGCCGAGAAACTGTCGGCGATGGCCTCCACGCGTTGCGAGAACACGCCCTCCAGCGCGCGTCGCGCCGCGCGCGCCGCGCGCGTGTCGGAAGCGGCGATCAGGTCGGCGATGGCCTCGGCCTGGGCCAGATCCAGCCGATCGTTGAGGAAAGCGCGTTCACTGAATTCGCCAGGCCGCGCATGCCGCGCGCCCAGCGCGCAGGCGCGCATCACCAGCTGCTGCAGCACCACCGGACTGCCGTGGGCCTGCAGCTCGACCACGTCTTCGCCGGTGAAGCTGTTGGGTGCCGGAAAGGACAGCGCCAGACCGTCGTCGATGGCTTCGCCGTCGTGTTGGGAAAAACGCACATGGTGCGCATGGCGCGGGCGCAGTCTGCGTCCGCATATGCTTTCGGCGATGGCGCGCGCGCGCGGACCCGACAAGCGCACGATGCCGACGCCGCCCGCGCCCGGCGCAGTGGCGATGGCGGCAATGGTGTCGTTATTGGCGTTGCTCATGGGTTCGAAAATTCCATGGGAGGAGTCTTGCATATTCTCGAGCCAATCCCGATCAACCGACCGGTTCGTGGTGAGCCTGTCGAACCACGAACGGATGTGGGGAATAGGGATTCTCAGAAACCGGAAACCCGCCTTGCGGCGGGTTTCCGTGTGTTGTTGCCAATGCGATCGCTTACTTGCTGATTGCCTTGCCCTTGGCTTCCGGTGCAGCCGGCGGCTTGCCGTGCTTCTTGCCGACCCACCATTGCTGCAGCAGGCCCAGGCTGCCGTTGGTCACCCAGTACAACACCAGGCCCGACGGGAAGAAGGCCATCATCACGCCGAACACCAGCGGCATGAACTGCATCATCTTCTGCTGCATCGGATCCATGCCCACTGCGGGCGTCATCTTCTGCGTCATCCACATCACCAGCATGTTCAACGCCGGCAGGATGAAGTACGGATCGCGCGCGGTCAGGTCCTGGATCCACAGGAACCACGGCGCCTGCCGCAGTTCCACCGATTCCACCAGCACCCAATACAACGCCAGGAAGATCGGCATGGTCACCAGGATCGGCAGGCAGCCGCCCATCGGATTGACCTTCTCCTTCTTGTACAGCTCCATCATCGCTGCTTGTTGCTTGGCGCGATCGTCGCCGTAGCGCTCGCGCAGCTGGGCCACGCGCGGCGCGAGCGCGCGCATCTTGTTGGCGCTCTCGTACTGCTTGTTGGCCAATGGATACAGCGCCAGCTTCACCAGCACCACCAGGCCGATGATCGACCAGCCCCAGTTGCCGAACAGCGAATGCAGATGGCTGAGGATCCAGAACAGACCCTGACCGATGACGGCGAAGATCGAGAACTGGCTGTAGTCGACTGCGCGGTCGAGACCGGGCACACCCTGCGCCTTCATCTGCTGGATCAGCTTCGGCCCCACGTACAGGCGCGCGTCGGTCGCCACGCGCTGACCGGGCGCGACATGGAAGCCCGGGCCCAGTTCGCGGATCAACGCACGGCCGGAGATCTGATCGGTCTGCAGTTTGACCTCGGCCTTCTGATCCGGAATCCAGGCGCTGAAGAAGTGGTGCTGCAACATCGCGATCCAGCTGCCCGTCGCGTCCTGGTTGAGCTTGCCGTCGTCCATGTACTTGGCGAACTTCAGGCGCTCGTACTGCTTCTGCACGCTGTACCAGGTGGCGCCGCTGAAGCTGAAGGATTCCGGATTGGTCATGCCGGTCTTGATCACCGGCGGCTGGCGTTCCAGCTGGCGATAGATCGTGCCTTCCCAGGGTGCGGCGCCGTTGTTGACTACTTCGTCGCGCACGTCGACCGCATAGTTGTCGCGCTTGAGCGTGTAGGTGCGGCGGATGGCCACGCCCGACGGGTCGTTCCATACGAACGGCACCGACACCGACGCCGCACCGGGCGCAAGGTTCACCGCGCCCGCGCCGTTCTCCGGCACGAAACCGCTCAAATGATTGGGTGCAGGATTCTTGCCGCTGGTCCAGCCGCTCTGCGCCGTGTAGTAGTGCGCCGGGTCCTGGGTGAACAACACCACCGGCGGGCTGCCGGCGGCCTTGGTCTGCGGATATTTCAGCAGCACCGCTTCCAGCACATTGCCGCCGTCGATGGTCAGGCGCAGCAAGTCGCTGCTGACCACCACGCTCTGCCGGACGGGAGCTGCGGTGGCGGTGGCGTTGTTGGCGACGGCGCCGACCACTGGCGCTGCGGGCACGCCCGTATTGGCCGCAGTTGCGGCTGGCTGCGGTACCGGCGAGGCGGAAGGCACCGAGCCTACGCTTGCGGGTTGCGGCTGGCTTGTGGCGGTCGCCAGCTCGGCCGGCTTGGGCGCATTGAACTTGCCCCACTCCATCCACAACAGGGTCGCCACCATCAGCCAGGCGAAAAACAGGAAGACACGGGTCTGGTTCATCGGGCAGGCATTCTCAACCGGCGGAAGCGTCCGGCTTGGGCGTGTTGCGGGAAAGGGAGGGAAGAGGTTTCGTGACCGGCGGCATTGTGCCGGGCGCGGCCGGTGCGGGCAATGCGCCGGCGCGCGCCAGCGTGCGCAGGAAGGTCTCGCGCAGCTGCGCGTTGTCGGCTTTGCGCGCGGCCACGCGGGCCACCACCACATATTCGCCGGTGGGCAACTGCGCACGCAGCTTGCGGAACTGATCGCGTAATACGCGCTTGATACGGTTGCGGCCCACTGCATTGGGGTCGATCTTGCGCGAGACCGCCAGACCCAGTTTCGCAGGGCAATCGCCGGCCAGCCAATGCAGACTCAGCAGCGGGTCGGAGGTGCGGCGGGCCTGTTCGAACACGCGCGCGTATTCGGCGCCCGTGCGCACCCGCGCGGAGGGCGGGAAAGTGGCGTTCATGGGATCGTGCTCATGCGCACATGAACATGCGGACATGAAAAAGTCCGCACAAGGGCTGCGCGGACTTTTTGCAGAAGACAGACATCGATGGACTCGGCCGCAGACGCGGCAGAACCATCAGGCGCTCAGGCGTGCACGGCCCTTGGCGCGGCGACGGGCCAGGATCTTGCGGCCATCGGCGGTCTTCATGCGGGCACGAAAGCCATGGTCGCGCTTGCGCTTGAGGTTGCTGGGTTGGTAAGTGCGCTTGGTGGCCATGGGGCCCTCGGGCGGTTTGCGGTGGAAAGAACCGGTAATTCTATAGGGGCGCCCGAGTCCCGGTCAACCATGGCGTAGGTCGGGGCTACGCCCCCCCAACGCCCGTGAATCTGACTCCGCGCGAGTCGGGCGCGTAGCCCCGACCTGCGGGCCGATGTCCATTCAGCCGCAACGGTATTGCTGAACACGGTGGATAACTCCCGTGGTGCGCGCCGCCGCATGATAATGTGGCCGACTGTATTTCACCCGCGTCCCGCACTGTTAGAACGCCGCGCGCACGCCCTTTGAAGAACCGATCGCCGCCCTAGATGGATGCCTGGCCCCGCTGCCTCGAACGCCTGGAAGCCGAACTGCCGGCCGAAGATGTACACACCTGGCTCAAGCCCCTGCAGGCCGAACAGCGCCTGGACGCCGTGGTGCTGTACGCGCCCAACGCCTTCATCGTGGAGCAGGTGCGCGAACGCTACCTGTCGCGCATCCAGGAACTGCTAGGGCACTTCGCCGGCCATCGCGACGTGTCGGTGGAAATCGGATCGCGCGCGCGCAGCGCCGAAGCGGCCCCGTCGGCATCGGCCGCCGCAGCCGCGGCGAACTTCGCCGCCACCGAACCCTACGCCGGCAATCTGGATTCGCACTACAGCTTCGACAACTTCGTCGAAGGCCGCAGCAACCAGCTGGGCCGCGCCGCGGCCTGGCAGGCTGCGCAGAAGCCCGGCGACCGTTCGCACAATCCCTTGCTGCTGTACGGCGGCACCGGTCTGGGCAAGACCCATCTGATGTTCGCCGCCGGCAACGAACTGCGCCGGCAGAATCCGAATGCGCGCGTTTTGTATCTGCGTTCGGAACAGTTCTTCAGTGCCATGACCAAAGCGTTGATCGAGAAATCGATGGACCAGTTCAAGCGCCGCTTCCAGCAAGTGGACGCGCTGCTGATCGACGACATCCAGTTCTTCGCCGGCAAGGACCGCACCCAGGAAGAGTTCTTCCACACCTTCAACGCGCTGTTCGACGGCCGCCAGCAGATCATTCTCACTTGCGACCGCTACCCACGCGAAGTGGAAGGCCTGGAGCCGCGGCTGAAGTCGCGTCTGGCCTGGGGCTTATCGGTGGCGATCGAACCACCGGACTTCGAAACCCGCGCGGCCATCGTGCTGGCCAAGGCGCGCGAGCGCGGCGCGCAGATTCCCGATGACGTCGCCTTTCTGCTGGCCAAGAAGATGCGCTCGAACGTGCGCGATCTGGAAGGCGCCTTGAACACCCTGACCGCCCGCGCCAACTTCACCGGCCGCGCCATCAGCACCGAGTTCGCCCAGGAAACCCTGCGCGATCTGTTGCGCGCGCAGCAGCAGGCCATCAGCATCCCCAACATACAGAAGACCGTGGCAGACTATTACGGTCTGCAGATCAAGGATTTGCTGTCCAAGCGACGCACGCGCTCACTGGCGCGTCCGCGACAGGTGGCGATGGCCTTGGCCAAGGAACTGACCGAACACAGCCTGCCGGAAATCGGCGACGCCTTCGCCGGTCGCGACCACACCACCGTTTTGCATGCCTGCCGGCAGATCCGCAACCTGATGGAAACCGACGGCAAGCTGCACGAGGACTGGGACAAACTGATCCGTAAGCTCAGTGAGTAAGTAACCGCAGGCCGTGTGGATAAGTTGGGGATGAAAATCACGGCCAAAGTTATCCACAAGTTGCACCACAGATCCAAGCTTCTTGATACACGGTCAGGCGGTATAGAAAAACGAATAAGATTCAATAGGTTGTGCGGGTTCTCCACCGAAATCGGCGAAACCATCACCACCAGTTTTTGATTTACTACTCTTTCAAGATCCAGTGCATAAGGGGCCAGCACCACATGCGTTTCAGTCTGCAACGCGAAGCATTCCTGAAGCCGTTGGCGCAAGTCGTCAACGTGGTCGAACGTCGGCAGACTCTGCCGGTCCTCGCCAACTTCCTTGTCCAGGTGCAGGGCGGGCAACTCTCGCTCACCGGCACCGACCTGGAAGTGGAGATGATTGCGCGTAGCGCGGTCGACGACGCCCAGGACGGTGAAACCACGATTCCGGCGCGCAAGCTGTTCGAGATCATCCGCGCCCTGCCCGACGGCAGCAAGATCACCGTCAGCCAGACTGGCGACAAGGTCACCGTCTCGGCAGGACGCAGCCGCTTCACCTTGGCTACGCTTCCCGCCAACGATTTCCCGTCCGTGGACGAAGTCGAAGCCACCGAACGGGTCAACGTGCCGGAAGCGGCGCTGAAGGAGCTGATCGAACGCACCGCGTTCGCCATGGCCCAACAGGACGTGCGCTACTACCTCAACGGCCTGCTGTTCGACCTGGGCGACAAGCTGCTGCGTTGCGTGGCTACCGACGGCCATCGGCTGGCCTTGTGCGAGACCTCGCTGGAAGGCGCTGCGGGCGCCAAGCGCCAGATCATCGTGCCACGCAAGGGCGTGACCGAGCTGCAGCGCCTGCTGGAAAACGGCGACCGCGAGCTGGAGCTGGAAATCGGCCGCAGCCACATCCGCGTCAAACGCGACGATGTGACCTTCACTTCCAAGCTGATCGACGGCCGTTTCCCAGACTACGCTGCGGTGGTCCCGATCGGCGCCGACCGCGAGGTCAAGCTGGACCGAGAGGTCCTTCGCGCCGCCTTGCAGCGTGCGGCCATTCTGTCCAACGAGAAGTACCGCGGCGTCCGTGTCGAGGTCTCCCCGGGCCAGTTGAAGATCAGCGCGCATAACCCCGAACAGGAAGAGGCCCAGGAAGAGATCGAGGCCGACACCAAGGTCAGCGACCTGGCCATCGGCTTCAACGTCAACTACCTGCTCGATGCCCTCTCCGCCCTGCGCGACGAGCACATCATCATCCAGTTGCGGGACGCCAACTCCTCGGCACTGGTGCGTGAAGCCAGCAGCGAGAAGTCCCGGCACGTGGTGATGCCGCTGCGCCTGTGATTCCACTCTTGTTTCACGTGGAACATCCTCAACGCCCGGAGATTTCCGGGCGTTCTGGTTTTGCGCATGTCCTTTTCGCCATAGGTCGGGGCTACGCCCCCGACGCAGGGAGCCCACCCTACCCGAGCGTCGGGGACGTAGCCCCGACCTGCGTGGGGGCCGGCGTATGCAGGTGACCCGTCTTACCGCCTCCGGCCTGCGACGTTTCGAGAACGTCGCGATCGAACCTGCCCCCGGCCTCAATCTGATTACCGGCGACAACGGCGCAGGCAAGACCAGCCTACTGGAAGCCTTGCACCTGATGGCCTACGGGCGCAGCTTCCGCGGCCGGGTGCGGGATGGATTGGTGCGGACAGGTTCGGAGGCAGTCGAAGTCTTCGTGGAGTGGCGGGAAGGCCCGGACGTCCGCCACCGCCGGGCCGGACTGCGCCATACCGGCCAGACCTGGGCGGGGCGTCTGGACGGCCAGAGCGTGGCCCAGCTGGGCGAGCTCTGCGCTGCGCTGGCCGTGGTCAGTTTCGAACCTGGCAGCCATGCCTTGGTCACGGGTGGAGGCGAGCCCCGCCGCCGGTTCGTGGATTGGGGCTTGTTCCACGTGGAACCTGACTTCCTGCCGCTCTGGCGCCGCTACGCCCGCGCCTTGAAACAGCGCAACGCCCTGCTGAAGTCGGGTGCCGGTGGGCAACAGCTGGATGCTTGGGATCACGAGCTGGCTGAAGCCGGAGAGCCCCTCACCCGCCACCGGCGGCTGTATCTGGATCAACTCCAGCTTCGGCTGTCTGCTGTCGCCGGGGACCTGGTGCCGGCATTGGGCGCCAGCACCCTCGAGTTCCAGCCGGGCTGGCGCAGCGGTGAACTGTCGCTGGCCGACGCCCTGTTGCTTGCGCGGGATCGTGACCGGAACCTGGGGTACACCTCCGTCGGTCCGCACCGGGCCGACTGGCGCATCGACTATGCCGGCCATCCCAACCGCGAAGCGCTGTCGCGGGGCCAGGCCAAGCTTTCTGCTCTGTCCGCCCTGCTCGCCCAAGCCGAGGATTACGCACAGCGGCGCGGAGAATGGCCCATAGTCGCGTTGGACGATCTTTCCTCGGAGTTGGACCGCAAGCACCAGCAACGCGTGCTGCAGCGCCTCCTGGGCAGCGGCGCCCAGATATTCATTACCGGCACGGAAGCGCCTGCTTCCCTGGAAAGTCTTGAAGCCACGCCCAAGGTGTTCCACGTGGAACAAGGTAAAATCCTAAGCATGTAGGTCGAGGCTACGTCCCCGACATCGCGGAGGAGCCCCACCTCGGCGCGCGTCGGGGGCGTAGCCCCGACCTACCCAATGTGCGCGGATCGCAAGGGCGGCAAACCTGCTGAAATGCTATAATTCCTGCCTCACTCCCTATAGCTAATGTGTAGCTTGCAACCCGCCTTCGGCCGGACTGCGCGCGCACGGAAGCGCAGCAGGCGATACGAAGCGCATGACCGAAGAAACCACACCCGTCCCCACCCCCAACGGCAATTACGACTCCAGCAAGATCACCGTGCTGCGCGGCCTGGAAGCGGTCCGCAAACGCCCGGGCATGTACATCGGCGACGTGCACGACGGCACCGGTTTGCACCACATGGTTTTCGAAGTGGTCGACAACGCCATCGACGAAGCGCTGGCGGGCCACGCCGACGATGTGGTGGTGAAGATCCTGGAAGACGGCTCGGTGGCGGTGTACGACAACGGTCGCGGCATTCCCGTCGATATCCACAAGGAAGAGGGCGTTTCCGCGGCCGAAGTCATCATGACCGTGCTGCACGCCGGCGGTAAGTTCGACGACAACAGCTACAAGGTTTCCGGTGGCTTGCATGGCGTGGGCGTGTCCGTGGTCAACGCGCTGTCCGAGCATTTGTGGCTGGACGTGTGGCGCGATGGTTTCCACTGGCAGCAGGAATATTCGCTGGGCGAACCGCTGTATCCGCTCAAGCAACTGGAAGCGTCCGACAAGCGCGGCACGCTGCTGCGCTTCAAGCCCGCCGCGGAAATCTTCACCGATGTCGAGTTCCACTACGACATCCTGGCCAAGCGCCTGCGCGAACTTTCGTTTCTCAATTCCGGCGTCAAGATCACGCTCAGCGACGAGCGTGGCGAAGGACGTTCGGACGTGTTCCAGTACGAGGGCGGCATCGGTTCCTTCGTCGAGCACTTGGCGCAATTGAAGACGCCGTTGCACCCGAACGTGATCTCGGTGACCGGCGAACAGAACGGCATCACTGTCGACGTCGCCCTGCAGTGGACCGACGCCTACCAGGAAACGATGTTCTGCTTCACCAACAACATCCCGCAGAAAGACGGCGGCACCCACCTGATCGGTTTCCGCGCCGCGCTGACGCGCACGCTGACCAACTACATCGAACAGAACGGCATCGCCAAACAGGCCAAAGTGGCGCTGTCGGGCGACGACATGCGCGAAGGCATGATCGCCGTGCTGTCGGTGAAGGTGCCGGACCCCAGCTTCTCCTCGCAGACCAAGGAGAAGCTGGTCAGTTCCGAGGTAAGGCCGGTAGTTGAGAGCACGTTCGGTGCACGTTTGGAGGAGTTCCTG
Source organism: Pseudoxanthomonas sp. (assembly GCA_036383995.1). Taxonomy (GTDB): domain Bacteria; phylum Pseudomonadota; class Gammaproteobacteria; order Xanthomonadales; family Xanthomonadaceae; genus Pseudoxanthomonas_A. The sequence continues at coordinate 29,027 of DASVNG010000041.1, read as the reverse complement.
CAAGAACACCCCAACGAAGCCCGAGCCATCGCCGGTAAGATCGTCGATGCCGCTCGCGCTCGCGAGGCCGCGCGCAAGGCCCGCGACCTGACCCGCCGCAAGGGCGCGCTGGATATCGCCGGCCTGCCCGGCAAGCTGGCCGACTGCCAGGAAAAAGATCCGGCGTTGTCGGAATTGTTCATCGTCGAGGGCGACTCCGCAGGCGGCTCGGCCAAGCAAGGCCGCAACCGCAAGAACCAGGCGGTGCTGCCGTTGCGCGGCAAGATCCTCAACGTCGAGCGCGCACGCTTCGACCGCATGCTGGCCTCGGCCGAAGTCGGCACGCTGATCACCGCGCTGGGCACCGGCATCGGCCGCGACGAATACAACCCGGACAAGCTGCGTTACCACCGCATCATCATCATGACCGACGCCGACGTCGACGGTTCGCACATCCGCACCTTGCTGCTCACCTTCTTCTACCGGCAGATGCCGGAGCTGATCGAACGCGGCCACGTCTACATCGGCCTGCCGCCGCTCTACAAGTTGAAGCAGGGCAAGCAGGAGATGTACATGAAGGACGATGCGGCGTTGAACGTGTACCTGGCCAACAGCGCGGTGGAAAACGCCGGGCTGATTCCCGCGCAGGACGAGCCGCCGGTCACCGGCGAAGCGCTGGAGAAACTGCTGCTGTCTTTCGCCGGCGCCCGCGACGCCATCGCCCGCAACGCGCATCGCTACGATGCGATCCTGCTGGAGTCGCTGATCGATTTCTCTCCGCTCGATGCCGCGCATCTTGCGCAGAACGTCGACGAACGCCAGGAACTGGACGCGCTGGAAAAGAAGCTCAATCGCGGCGGTATCGGCAGCGCGCGTTATGCGCTCACGCTGCAGTCGGCCAATGAGAATCGTCCCGCAGCATTGCTGGCGACACGCAAGCACATGGGCGAGGAACTGACCCAGGTGCTGCCGTTCTCGGCTTTCGAAACCGGCGAACTGCGTCCGCTGCGCGATGCCGCCGCAGTGCTGCATGGCCTGATCCGCGAAGGTGCGCAGATCGTGCGCGGCAACAAGACCCAGCCGATCTCGAGCTTCGCCGAAGCGCAGGCATGGTTGCTCGAAGAGGCCAAGAAGGGCCGCAGCATCCAGCGCTTCAAGGGCCTGGGCGAAATGAATCCGGAACAGTTGTGGGATACCACGGTGAACCCGGATACGCGTCGTCTGCTGCAGGTCCGCATCGAGGACGCGGTGGCGGCCGACCAGATCTTCAGCACGTTGATGGGCGATGTGGTGGAACCGCGCCGCGAGTTCATCGACGCCAATGCGCTGAAGGTTTCCAATCTCGACGTCTGAGGCGAGCGAGAGCACGGTGGCGGAGTCGCACGATCCGTTGTTGCCGCGGTCGCGGCCTGGACGTCCGCTTGCCGGATTCTTCCTGGATCTGGCGATCGCCATCGGTGCGTTGCTGTTTCTTTCCCTTGTCTGTGGTGCGGTCTGGGCCACGTTCAAAGGCGTGCAGATCGCCGTCCAGGGCGGCGCCACCGATCCGGCCAGCGTCATGCGGGCGCTGGGGGAACCCGGCGCCATCGCCATGATCTGGATGACGCTGGTCAGTACCGGCGGCGCGGCACTGCTGGTGTATTGGTGGCGGCGCCGGGCTACGCGCGAGGAGCGCGCGGTCTCCCGTCAGGCGGCCCGCCGCATCGGCACCTGGGGTTGGGTGGCAGCGACGGCTGCGGCTACCTTCATAGTCAGTTCGGGCCTGGGCTTTCTAGGCCAGCATTTCGGCATCAAACCGCAACCGACCAACCTGGCGTTGATCGAAGCGGCTTTCGCTGCAAGCCCGGTTTTCATGTTGCTGTTCGGAGTTTTTATTGCGCCGGCTTACGAAGAGCTGCTGTTTCGCAGGGTGCTGTTCGGCCGATTGTGGGCGTCCGGACGTCCTTGGCTTGGCGTGCTGCTCAGCAGCGCCGCCTTCGCCCTGATGCACGAAATCCCCGGCACCACCGGCAACAGCTGGCAGGCGACTAGTGTGCTTTGGCTTACTTATATGTTCATGGGCGCGGCCTTCGCGTTCGTCTACTGGCGTACGCGCACGCTGTGGGCCGCGATCGGGGCCCACGCGCTGAACAATGCCATAGCGCTGGCCCTGTTGAACCTGTCCGCAGGCAGCTGAAAGCCTGTGGTTTGACGAAAAGTTAAGACGCCACTCGCCACACTCTGCATTCACAGGAGGGGCGTTGGATGAAGCACTGGATACTTTCGGCGGCGATCGTTGCCGCGCTGACGGCTTGCGCCACCACAACGTCCTCCACCGGCCGCAGGCAGTACGTGGGCGGCGTTTCGGAACAACAGCTCAACCAGCTGGGGGCGCAGGCTTTCGTCGAGGCGAAAAGCAAAGGCCCCTTGAGCAAAGACGCCAAACAGAACGCCTACGTGCGTTGCGTGGTCAATGCGCTGACCCGGCAGCTGCCGGCGCAGGCCCAAAGCGTGGGTTGGGAAACGGCGGTGTTCGCCAACAGCGAACCCAACGCCTTCGCGCTGCCGGGCGGCAAGGTCGGCGTGAACACCGGCATTTTCACCGTGGCCAAGAACCAGGATCAGCTGGCGGCGGTGCTGGCGCACGAAATCGGCCACGTGGTCGAACGCCACCACGACGAACGCATCACCCGGCAGATGGGCGCCTCGGGCGCCGTGCAGCTGCTGGGCGCATTGGCGGGCGATTACGGCGCGCTGGCGACCCAGGGCGGCAGCCTGTTGGCGCAGACCGGTTTCCTGCTCCCCGGCTCGCGCGCGCAGGAAACCGAGGCCGATGTAGTGGGGCAGCGTTTGATGGCCGAAGCGGGGTTCGATCCGGCCCAGGCCGTCAACCTGTGGCAGAACATGATCGCCGCAGGCGGCGGCCGCCCGCCTGAATGGCTCTCTACCCACCCCAACCCGCAATCACGCATTCAGGAACTGCGCAGCCGCGCCGGAACACTGACGCCCACCTACCAGCAGGCGCGCGCTTCCGGGCGCGTTCCCAAGTGCGGATGACGCAAGGATTGCTGCGCCGCACCATCAAAACCCTGTTTCCGAGCCATAGCCGTTTCTGTTAGCGTTGCCGCCCCCGTGCCCAGCCCGGCGGCGTTCAAACCGATCTTCGCAGTCCCCTAGAGGTGATTCCCATGTTGTTCCGCAATTGCAAACAAGCTTTGCTTTCCCTGGCAGTCGTCAGCCTGCTGGGCACGGCCGCCGTCAACGTCGACGCGCAAGCGCGCGAACGCTCCGAGCGCAGCAGCAAGAAGCCGGAAAACATGTACCCCAACGCCACCCGCGAGGAGCCCAAGGCCAAGGGTGCGGCCAAGCTGCAAACGAAACTGCAGAAGCTGATCGACATCTACAACAAAGACGACTACGCCGCTACCCGCACCCAGGCCGACGAGCTGCTGGCCAACCCGATCGCCACCGATTACGACAAGGCGGTCGCCGCCCAGCTTGCGTCCCAAGCCACCTACAACCTGGATGACATGCCGGCCACCATCGCCTACTTGAAGCAGGCGGTGCAGTTGAACGCACTGGACAACAACAGCCATTACCAGCTGCTGTACATGCTGGCCGGCCTTCAACTGCAGGAAGATCAATTGGCCGACGGTATCGCCACGCTCGACCGTTATTTCGCCGAAACCAAATCGCAGAAACCCGAAGAGCTGGCGTTGAAGGGCCAGGCCCTGTACCAACAGGAAAAGTACGCCGAAGCCATTCCGCTGCTGAAGCAGGCCATCGAATCCTCGCCCGAGCCCAAGGACAACTGGCAGCAGCTGCTGCTGGCGTCCTACGCCGAGGCGGGCCAGGCGGGCGAAGCCACGCAGATGGCGGAGAAGATCGCCGCCAAATCGCCTGGCGACAAGAAGGCGCAGATGAACCTGGCCAGCGTGTACCTGCAGGCCGACAAGTACGACCAGGCCGCGGCCATCCTGGAGAAGCTGCGCAACTCCGGCCAGATGACCGACGAGAAGGAATACCGCCAGCTCTACACCACCTACGCGAACATGGACGGCAAGGAAAAGGAAGTCATCGCCGTGATCAACGACGGCATGCAGAAGGGCGTGCTCAAGCCCGACCAGCAGACCTACCTGGCCCTGGCGCAGTCCTATTACTACTCCGACCAGATCCCGCCGGCGATCGAAGCCTGGAAGAAGGCCGCGCCGCTGTCCAAGGACGGCGAAACCTATCTGAACCTGGCCAAGGTGCTGTGGCAGGAGGACCGTATCCCCGAAGCCAAGCAGGCGGCCAAGTCGGCGCTGGAAAAAGGCATCAAAAAACCCGAAGAAGCAAAGAAAATCATCGCTTTGCCCTGATTGTGAGATCCGGAATTTAGAGCTCCGGCACCCTGAAAAGATGGTACAGGCGTGGAAGATTGGTATAAGCTCGACACCCCCGCGCCGGAAACGGTTGCGGGTCCCCAAATTTTTGATGGCGCCGCTCCGTCGGCCCAAGAACTGAGCTCACTGGCGCATGGCTGAACAACTGGTCATTAACAACAGGTACCGCGAAGAAGAGCAACCGGGCTTGAACTGGTCGCGCATCATCGGTATCGCTTTCGTCATCGCGCTGCACGTGGCCGCATTCCTGTTGCTGCTGATCCCGGCCGTGGCCCCGCCGGCGGAAAAAGAGCAGGAGCAGAAGACGATCGTGACCATCGTCGATGCGCCGCCGCCGCCACCCCCGCCGCCGCCGCCGCCGCCGCCGGACGAAACTCCGCCGCCGCCGATCAAGAACCTGGCGCCGCCCACCACAACCCCGTTGCCGCCGCCGCCCGAAGCGCCGCCGATCGACGTGGCCGAACCGCGCCCGACCGACACCTTCGTGCCGCCGTCGCCGCCGGCTCCGCCCGCTCCGGTCCAGAGCATCGGCGCCAGCGTGGACATCTCGTCCAAGAACATGAATCCGCCCAAGTACCCGCCCGCCGCCGCGCGCGCAGGTATCCAGGGGACGGTGGTGCTGATCATCGACGTCGATGCCAGCGGCAACGTCACCAACGTGTCGGTCGAAAAATCCAGCCGCAACCGCGACCTGGACCGTGCAGCCATGGATGCGGCGCGCAAATGGCGCTTCAATCCCGGTAAGCAGGGAACCCAGAGCGTCGCCGGCCGCGTACGCGTGCCAGTTGACTTCAAGATGTAAAGCGCGGAGAAGCTTCAAACCGCACTAGCCTCAAACCGCATACACACCGCTGCAACCCTCAAACCCGCATCATTCTCATCATCACAAATAAAAGGTAAGCGTCATGCTGCAGGAAACCACCGCCGCTGCTGGAGGCAACAACGCCGCCCAGGCCCTGAACAACATGGGCTTTGAGCACCTTATTAGCGAAATGACCGCCACCCCCGGCTCGTACGTTGTTTCCTGGGTCGTGTTGATCACGCTGCTGATCATGTCCGCCCTGGCCTGGTACTGGACGATCATCAACTTCATCAAGAGCATGCGCCTGAAGGGCCAGGCCGAACGCGTCACCGGAACCTTCTGGGACACGGCCAACGCCCAGGACGCCATCCGCCTGATGGAAGAACAGCCGCGCAACGAGCCGTTCTCCAAGATCGCGCTGGACGCCGCCCAGGCCGCCGCTCACCACCAGCGTAGCGAAGGCTCCAAGCTGGCCGAGTCGCTGAACCGTTCCGAGTTCGTCGACCGCGCCCTGCGTCAGGCCGTCACCCGCGAAAGCTCCAAGCTGCAGGCGGGCATGACCGTGCTGGCGACCGTCGGCGCGACCGCCCCGTTCGTGGGTCTGCTGGGTACGGTGTGGGGCATCTACGGCGCCCTGATCCGCATCGGCGCCACCGGCCAGGCTTCCATCGACGCAGTGGCCGGCCCGGTGGGCGAGGCGCTGATCATGACCGCGCTCGGCCTGTTCGTCGCGATCCCGGCGGTGTTGGCGTACAACTTCTTCAACCGCACCAACAGCGCCACCAACGCCAAGTTCGACACCTTCGCGCACGACCTGCACGACTTCTTCGCCACCGGCTCGCGCGTCCGCTAAGCCTGCGTCGAATTCGCACAGATCAATAACGGAGCCCGAGAATGGCCTTCAGTAGTGGTAACGATAGCGGCGGCCCCATGGCCGACATCAACGTCACGCCCCTCGTGGACGTGATGTTGGTGCTGCTGATCATCTTCATCATCACCGCGCCGCTGATGTCGCATAAGGTCCAGATCAAGCTTCCCGAAGCCAACCTGGACAAGAAGGAAGACCCGTCCAAGCCGCGCGCGCCGCCGATCAACCTGGCGGTCAAGGAAGACGGCACGCTGTACTGGAACGATGAGCGCATCACCAAGGAGATCCTGGAGTCGCGGCTGTCCAGCGCGGCCCAGCTGACTCCGCAGCCGCCGTTGAACCTGCGCGGCGACCGTACCACCAAGATGCGCACCATCAACGAGGTCACCAAGATCGCTCAGGAACAGGGCATGCTGGATATCGGCTTCGTCGCCACCAAAGACAGGGGCCAATAAGCCATGGCATTCACTACCGGTTCCGGCAAGGGCCAGCCGATGGCCGACATCAACGTCACGCCCCTCGTGGACGTGATGCTGGTGCTGCTGATCATCTTCATCGTGACCGCGCCGGTCATGACCTATCCCATCGACGTGGACCTGCCGCAGCGCGTGATCAACCCGCCGCCGCAGTTGCGCGAGCCGCCGCCGCCGATCGAACTGAAGATCGACGCGTCCGGCCAGGTGACCTGGAACAACAATCCAGTGCAGGTCTCGGCCGTGCAGGCGATGATGGAAAACGAAGTGCAGCGCGATCCGACCAACCAGCCGCTGCTGCAGATCGACGCCAACCCCGACGCGCAGTACGACGTGATGGCCAAGGTACTGGCCGCCGCCAAGAACGCGCAGATGCAGAAGATCGGTTTCGTCCAGCAGGAGTGATGCCTGGCGGGCGGTACCAAAAGAAAGCTTCCACGCCGCCTTCGGGCGGCGTGGTCGTTTCAGGGCTAAAGAATTCGCGCAGTCGGGTTCGGCTTGCGGAATGGCAGGGGCGGGAGTAGCGTGGATTCGTCCCTCGACGCTCAGGAGTACGCCATGGCTTTCTCCGCTACCGAAAGGAATTCCGTCGTTGCCGAAATGAACATCACGCCGCTGGTGGACGTGATGCTGGTGTTGCTGGTGATCTTCATGGTGTCCGCGCCGTTGCTGACGAAAACGGTCGATGCCAGCTTGCCCCAGGTTGCTCCGCCTGACCGGGAAACGATCAAACCACTCCAGCTGCAGTTGGATATAGCCGACGACGGTTCCTATCGCCTGGATGGACGTTTACTGACGTCGTCCGAACTGAGCGCGCGCTTGGGCGATGCGGCTATCTCCGATCCGCGCGCGGTGTTGCGCGTGCATGGTTCGTCGGACGCAGACTACCAGCGGGTCGTCACCGCGCTGGCCGAAGCGCGCCGGCAGGGAATCGTCAACTTGAGCGTGCAGCACTAGGCCGCTATTTGGGAATCGGAAAGGATCTGCAGGTAGTTGTGCACAGTGCGCTGCAGTCCGACGTACAAGGCTTCGCTGATCAGCGCGTGGCCTATGGAAACCTCCAGCAACTGCGGAATGGCTTCCAGGAATTCGGGCAGATTGACCTGGCTGAGGTCGTGGCCTGCATTCACGCCCAGACCTAGCGCCTGCGCTTCGCGCGCGGTGTCGATACAAGCGGTGAGGGCGGCGCCCGCATCGCCCGCAGCCTGCGCGTGGGCGAAGGGACCGGTGTAGATCTCGATGCGATCGGCGCCGATTTCCCTGGCCAGCGGCAGCCCCGCACCGCCGGCGTCGACGAACAGACTGACCCGGCAGCCCAGTGCTTTCAGCTCGGCGATCAACGGCCGAAGACGTTCGCCGTCGCGTGCGAAATCGAAACCGTGATCGGAAGTGAGCTGCCCATCGCCATCGGGCACCAGGGTGGCCTGGGCCGGACGCACCCGTTCGCACAGCGCCAGAAACCCTGGATAGCCTTCGCGCGGCGGAGCGAAAGGATTGCCTTCCAGATTGAATTCGACTTCGTGCTCCAGGGTCAGCGAAGCCAGCGCCAGCACGTCGTCGGTACGGATGTGGCGTTGGTCCGGGCGCGGATGCACGGTGATGCCGTGGGCGCCCGATTGCAGGCAGGTGCGCGCGGCGCGGACCACGTCGGGCTCGCCGCCGCCGCGCGAATTGCGCAGCACCGCGATCTTGTTGACGTTGACGCTCAGCGCCGTCATCGCGCGGCGTCCCGCATCGGCGAATCCAGGTTCAAGAGTTGACCGGCGGCTCGGGCGGTTGCAGACCGGCCTTGCGCGCTTCGGCGATCTCGCGCAGACGCCGCAGTTCCACCGGATCGATCATGTGGCTTTCGTCGCGGCTGGTGCTGCCCACGCGCGCCGCGTACCAGCCTATGATCCAGGCGACGAACAAACCCAGCGAGGCCAGCAGACAGACCAGCATCAACGCCATCGACGAGGTCTTCAACGCGATCCCCATCGCCCCCAAGGCCAGCAGCAGGAATAGCCAATGCATGTTGTGCGTCCCCTCCAGACAGTAGGCGAAGTTTACTATTTCCGTCGCTGCGAAATGCCGACTCGTTCACATCCGACAGTCCATCCCGACGGGTCCAATCGGTCCGGAAAGCCTGGACATTCCAGGCTCCGATCCGTCGGCGCGCTCATAGCAAGGGCGACATCAGCCGGGCCAGCGCCTCGGGCAGACGGTTGCGCCAGAGCGAGCGGTTGCGCAGGTCGTGCACGGGCTCGGAAGCGGCGATTTCACCCTCCAGCAGCTGGGCGAGGGTAGCGGCGATCGTCCGGTCGCGGAACAGCAGGGAGATCTCGAAATTGAGGCGGAAACTGCGATGGTCGAAGTTGGCGCTGCCGATGATGGCCAGGTCGTCGTCGCAGAGCAGCGCTTTGGTGTGGAGCAGGCGCGGTCCGTACTCGTAGACCTTGACTCCGGCCGCCAGCAGTTCGTCGAAGTAGGAGCGTGCCGCATAGGTCACCAGGCGAGAATCGCTCAGTTTGGGCACGACCAGACGCACGTCCAATCCGCCCAGTGCGGCCGAAGTCAAAGCCATGCGCGCGGCTTCGCCGGGTACGAAATACGGCGTCACCAGCCAGACCCGGCTGCGCGCTTCATGGATGGCCACTACATGGGCGCGGTGGATGGCCTCCCACGAAGAATCCGGACCCGAGATGAGCGTCTGCGCGGCGATGCCGCCCTGTATCCCGGGTTCGGTCGCCCTCCACAGGGTGGTGCCTTCGAAATCCTTGCGCTTCTGTCCTGTGGCGTAGGCCCAATCCTCCACGAACACCACTTGCACGCTGCGCACCACCTCGCCCTCCAAGCGCAGATGCAGGTCGCGGTAGGCGGTGTCGCCCAGGCGCTCGTCTTCTTCGTCGGTGATGTTGATGCCGCCGGTGAAGGCCACGCTGCCGTCCACCACCACGATCTTGCGGTGGGTGCGCATATTGACCCAGCTGCGGGTGAAAGGACGGAAGCGGGTAGGGTGGAACCAGGCGAACTCGCCGCCGGCATCCAGCAGCGGCTGCAGGAAGCGCCGGTTGACCTTCGACGAACCCACCGCATCCAGCAACAGGCGCACCTTGACGCCCGCGCGGGCGCGTTCGGCCAGCGCATCGCGCAGACGCGTGCCGATCGCGTCGGGCATGTAGATGTAGTACTCCAGATGGATGTGGTTGCGCGCCGCCGCGATGGCGTCGAGAAGCGCGTCGTAGGTGGCGCCGCCGTCCACCAGCAGCTGTACCGAGGTCGCACTGGACGGCGGCAGGCCGGTCGTTGCCTGGCCCAGCAAAGCCAGTTCGGAACACTTCCCCTCGTCCGGGCAGGAAACATCGTGCGATTCCATGCCTTTGCGCGAATGGTGGCGGCGCATGCGCTGGCGATGGATTTTCTGCGGGCCCAGCAGGAAGTAGATCAGATAACCCAGATAGGGCAGCAGCGCCAGCGATAGCACCCAGGTGAGGGTCGCCACCGGCTCGCGTTTCTGCAGCACAATCCAGCCGCACAGCAACACGATGTACAGCAGCCAGGCCAGGGTCAGGTACAGCTTCAGGTGCGGGATCGCCCACAGTGCGTGCCACAGATTCTGGAAGGTTTCGAGCATGGACCGATACTAGAGCCTGCTGCCGAAACAACCAACCGTAGGTCGGGGCTACGCCCCCGACGCGCGGAGCGTCGGGGTTGACGTGCGTCGGGGGCGTAGCCCCGACCTACGTGTCGCCTGTCTTGAGACTGCGCGGCGCTAGGATCGGCGCATGGGCGAGTTGATCAAAGGCCGCGGTTCCACGGGCTACCTGCCCGGCCGCTTCGAAGTGACGGTTAGCCAGACCGTCGACGACGGCTGGCATGCCCAGGAAGAAGAGGAATTCGCCTCGGTCCTGCCGCGCACCCAGGTGCGTGAGGAAACCGCGCGCAGCATCATCACCCGCAACAAATCGCCGGACATCTTCTTCTCGCAGTCGGTCAATCCTTACCGCGGTTGCGAGCATGGCTGTTCGTATTGTTTCGCGCGTCCCTCGCATGCCTATCTGGGCTTGTCGCCGGGCCTGGATTTCGAAACCAAGATTTTCGCCAAGACCAACGCGCCGGAGCTGCTGCGCCGCGAGCTGGCCAAACCCGGCTACCAGGTCAGTCCGATCGCGCTGGGCATCAACACCGATGCCTACCAACCCATAGAGCGCAAACTGCAGTTGACCCGAAGCATCATCGAAGTCTTCGCCGAAACCAAGCATCCGTTCTCGTTGATCACCAAGAACGCATTGGTCACACGCGATATCGACCTGCTGGCGCCGCTGGCGCGCGAAAACCTGGTGAGCGTGCATTTCTCCGTCACTTCGCTGGACAACCGGCTTTCCGCCGCGCTCGAACCGCGCGCCTCGGCGCCGCACTCGCGTCTACGCGCCATCCGCGCGATGCGCGAAGCCGGCGTACCGGTCGGCGTGATGGTGGCGCCGGTGATCCCGTGGGTGAACGACAGCGAGTTGGAGGCGGTGCTCGAAGCCGTGCGCGAAGCCGGGGCAGGATCGGCGGGCTATGTGCTGCTGCGATTGCCGCACGAAGTGGCGCCGCTGTTCCGCGACTGGCTGCAGACGCACGTACCCGATCGCGCCGCGCACGTCATGAGCACCATCCAGCAATTGCGCGGAGGCAAGGACTACGATTCGGCTTTCGGCAAGCGCATGCGCGGCGAAGGCGTGTATGCGGATCTGCTGGAACGCCGCTTCGCGCTGGCGCTCAAACGCTATGGTTTTCCGCCGCGGCATCCGCGCGGGCTGGATTGCACCCGCTTCATCGCGCCGCGCGCGCCGTCGCCGCAGGGCGAGCTGTTCTAGTCGATCATTGCGATCGGTAAGTAGGGCGGGCCGCAAAAAATGCGCGCAATGTGAGAGCGCTCGCATTGGAAAGAGCGGACGCATGACAGGGACAGGTTAATTCGCCTCGTGGCCAAGGCGCCGCTAGTGAGGTCAGTTTTAAAAGGCCTGCGTCGATACTCACAACGTTCCTTCTTTGATGTGACATGGCTAACACTGGACAGCATCAGCGCAGTCCACTTCTCTCCGTTCGCGAAAAACAGTCCTGTCTATCAACGGGAATAACAAGAATGCACCAAACGTCAGGTGCAGTAGTGTGAGTGGACCTACACGTTCTTTATTCGCGAACACAAGGTTCGCGAAATGGCGCCGCGGCGCAGCGAAGGAATCCAATACGCTAGATGCATCCCGCTTTAATCCGCAGGGAAACTGTGGTGGCGGATAGTGCTAGTACGCGCATGCTCTGTGGCCGGTGCGGATCGTCGCCGCCACAGGGGGTGGAATCAATACGCAATAGATTAAGGACGCTTCGGTGCAACACAAAGGACGTGGATCGCATGCGGGTCAGGCAGGATGGATGATCGGTGGTCTGCTGATGCTGGCCTCGCCGGCATTCGCGCAAACAGCAGACCCTGCCGCTCAGGAACTGCGAAGGCAGCAGGAGCGCGAACGGCAATTGCGCGAACAACAGGAAGGCATGCCCGATGTACGGCTGGAGACATCGGCGGCGGATGCGGCGACGCATCTTCCGGTCGATGAAAGACCTTGTTTTCCCATCCGGCGGATCGCACTTGCCGGTGAAGACGCCTATCCGTTTCGCTGGGCACTGAAGGCCGCCGATCCCCCGCACGATCCGGCCACTGGACGCTGTCTGGGCACCGAGGGTGTCAATACCGTGCTCAAGCGCGTGCAGAACGCGATCGTTGCGCGGGGTTTCGTCACTACGCGCGTGCTGGCCGCACCGCAGGATCTCACGCATGGAGTGCTGACTCTGACCCTGGTGCCGGGTCGCATTCGTGCGATCCGCTTCGTTGAGGGCGCAGACTCGCGCGCCGCGGTCTGGAACGCACTGCCGACACAGCCTGGAGATCTGCTCAACCTGCGCGATATTGAGCAGGGACTGGAAAACTTCAAGCGAGTGCCCACAGCGGAGGCCGATATCCAGATCGCGCCGACCGAAGGCGGCAATGCCAGGCCCGGCGAGAGCGACTTGCTGATCCGCTGGGCACAGTCGCGGTGGTTCCGCACCAATCTGTCCCTGGACGACTCGGGCAGCGCGGCGACCGGTGAGCTTCAGGCCGGCGTGACGCTGTCGTGGGATCACCCGCTGAGGGCGAGCGATCTGTTCTACGTCAACCTGGGACACGATGTCTTAAACCATGAAGGTCAAGGCACGCGCAGTTGGACTATGCACTACGACGTGCCGCAGGGTTACTGGCTGCTGGGCGCCACGGCCAGCGGCTACGAGTACCACCAGAGCGTCGCTGGCGACAGCCAGTCCTATGTCTACAGCGGAACTAGCCATAACGCCGAGTTGCGCGTCTCGCGCTTGCTGTTCCGTAACGCCACGACCAAATTCGGCGCCTACGGCCGCGGCTGGTACCGCGACTCCGACAATTTCATCGACGACACCGAGGTGCTGGTCCAGCGCCGGCGCATGGCGGGCTGGGAGGTCGGCCTTACCCATCGGCAGTTCATCGGCGCGGCTACGCTCGACGCCAGCGTGGCCGTACGCCACGGCACCGGCGCCTTCGATGCGTTGCGGGCACCGGAAGAGGCTTTTGGCGAAGGCACCGCGCGATCGAAGCTGATCACCGCTGACGCGCAGTTCAGCGCGCCGTTCCAGTGGGGTCGGCAGCGCCTGCGGTACTCCGGTGCCTGGCGGGCGCAGTGGAACCGCACGCCGCTGGTGCCGCAGGACCGCTTCGCCATTGGCGGTCGCTACACCGTGCGCGGTTTCGACGGCGAAGCTTCGTTGAGCGGCGAGCGCGGTTGGCTATGGCGCAACGACCTGGGCCTGACCCTGGGCGGAGGCCAGGAGCTGTACGTCGGCGCCGACGTCGGTCATGTCGGCGGTCCATCCGCGCAGCGGCAATCAGGTCATCGCCTCGCCGGCGCGGTGATCGGCTTGCGCGGCGGCGCCGGTCGCACGTACTGGGACGTGTTTGTCGGTGCGCCGATCGATCGGCCTGACGGCTTCCCCACCACCTACACCACCACCGGTTTCAATTTGGGCTGGTCGTACTGACCCAGCCCGGCGGACGGCATCCACCCTTCAAGCTTTCACTACAACATCTTCAAGGAGATGAAATGAAAAAGATGATCACCGTGGCATTGGTTGCGACCCTGCTTACCGCTTGCGCCAGCGTGGGCAACACGGCGTTGAAGCAGGAAACGGCCACGACTATTGCCGACAAGATTACAAAAGGAAAAACCACCCAAGCGCAGATCCGGGAAATGCTGGGCTCTCCGAGCCACACGGACTTCACCGACAGCGGCAATCAGGTCTGGCGTTACTCCTACGCTCAATCGAAGGCGATGGGCAGGAACTTCATTCCTTACGCGAATATTTTCAGCTCCGGAGCCAACATCGAATCGAAGGATCTGGTGGTGTTCTTCGACAAGGACGGCGTCGTGCAGAACTACTCGATGGAAGAAAGCAAAACCCAGTCCAAGCAGGGCCTGATCAAGCAATAACCAGCGTGGCTGCCGGCGCCGGGCGGGCCGACCGTGAAATAGGACGGCTGTCGGCACCGCGGATTTCATTCCCCAAAGGGTCCTATGGACCGCATGGAGCGCGGTAGTCCCGCCGCGTTCCGTTATTTCTGCAAGAGATAGGAAGTATTTCGCATGAACAAGGATCTGTACCGCATCGTCTTCAACCGTGCCCTGGGCCTGCTGCAGGTCGTGGCCGAGATTGCACGCCGGCCCGGCGGACAAGGGGATAAAGCCATCTCCCGGCGGGCGCCGGAGGCGACGGTGCCGTCGATGCGTTTTGCGCTATGGATCGCGCTGGGGTGGGTAACGACGGTGCCGGCCTTCGCCCAGGTCGTCGCCGATCCCGCCGCGCCGGGCAATCAGCGGCCGACAGTGATCAACGCGCCCAATGGCGTGCCGGTGGTCAATATCCAAACCCCCAGCGCGGCCGGCGTCTCGCGCAACACGTACCGCCAATTCGACGTAAGCGCGCAAGGCGCGATCCTCAACAATTCGCGCACCAACATGCAGACGCAGCTCGGCGGCTGGGTGCAGGGCAACCCATGGCTGGCCACCGGCACCGCACGGGTGATCTTGAACGAAGTCAACAGCAGCAATCCCAGCGCGCTCAACGGGTACATCGAAGTCGGAGGCGACCGCGCGCAAGTGGTGATCGCCAACCCGGCCGGTATCAGCTGCTCGGGCTGCGGTTTCATCAACGCAAATCGGGTGACGTTGACCACGGGCACGCCGGTTCTCAACGGCGGCGCACTGGAGGGTTACCGCGTCAGTGGCGGCGTGTTGCGTGTGGACGGTGCCGGCCTGGATGCCAGCACGGCCGATTACACCGACCTGATCGCCCGATCCCTGGAACTCAATGCGGGCGTGTGGGCGCAGGCGCTGCAGGCCACTGCCGGTACCAACACGGTCGGCGCCGACCATACGCGGGTGACTGCAACGGCCGCCACTGGTACGGCGCCGTTGTTTGCATTGGACGTGAGCGCGCTGGGCGGCATGTATGCGGGCAAAATTTCACTTCTGGGAACAGAGCACGGCGTGGGCGTGCGCAATGCCGGCACCATCGGCGCGCAGGCCGGCGACCTGATAGTCACCGTTGACGGCCGCCTGGAAAACACCGGCACGCTGCAGGCCAAACAGAACACGCACATTGACGCCAGCGGTGGCGTGACGAACGCCGGCACGGTCAGTGCAGCCCGCGAGTTGATCGTCACCACCCCGCAAGAGGTGGACAACAGCGGCGGCACACTCAATGCGATGCGCGTACAGATCGCTGCGCAATCGCTGCGCAACCGGGACGGCGCGATCGAACAGACCGGTGTGCAGGCGCTAACGCTGCACAGCGGTGCACTCTCCAATCGCGAGGGCGGCCGCATCGGGATGCCGGTATCGGAAGGCGGCAGCAGTGGTGCGGATGGTGGAAGTGGCAGTGGTGGTGGCTCCGGCTCTGGCGGCAACGAAGGCGGCAGTGGCACAGGAAGCGGGACTGGCGGTGGCACAGGCGGTTCAACGCCCGTGACGCCGCTGTCCGAAGGCGCACTGAGCATCGCCGGCCTGCTCGACAATGACGGCGGGCGCATCACCGGCGGCGGCGGCGTAGATCTGAATTCGGATCAAGGCCTGAACAACGATGGCGGCCATCTTGGTCTTCGTCAGCTCACCGTGACCGGCGGCGACTTGCGCAACGCGAGCGGCGAATTGCTTGTCACCGGTGCGGCAACGCTGCAGGTGAACCAAGTCAACAACGATGCGGGCCGCTTCAGCATAGGCGGGCCGTTCGACTTCAATGCGCAAGCGATGTCCAACCGCGGCGGCGAGATCCGCCATAGCGGCACGCAGGACACGGCGCTGCGGGTGACCGGGGTCTTCGACAACACAGGCGGCGTCCTGGCGACCAATGCGGCGCACCTGGCGTTGACAACGGGCACACTGGTCAATGTGGACGGACAGCTCCAGCACGCCGGAACGCAGGGCTTCGACCTGCAGGCCGGCGCATTGCAGGGGGCTGGCGGCACCCTTGCGACTGCCGGTGCGTTGGGGTTGCGGGCGGATAACGTCGATCACCGCAACGCCACGCTCAACGCCACCCGGTTCGCCGTCACCGCGGATGCGTTCGACAACCGTGGCGGCAAGTTGATCGCGACCGGAGCGGACGCCAATACCTTTGCCGTCGCCACCACCCTCGACAATGGTGCGGGCGGCACGATCGCCAGCAACGGCGATCTGCAGATCCAGGCGGTTACGTTCGGTAATGCAGGCGGCGCCGTGCAGCACGCCGGCACCGGCACGTTGATGATCGACGCTGCGACGCTGGAGGGCACGGGCGGCGCGATCGTCAGCAACGGTGCGCTGACCTTGACCGGCACTACGACGGATCTGCGCGAAGGCACCACCTCGGCCAGAAAAATCGCAATCGACACCAATGATCTGACCACGGCCGGCGGCCATCTGACCGCTACCGGAACCGACACGCTGTCGTTGCAGGTAGGCAACGCGCTGGACAACGCCGGCGGCACTCTCGCCAGCAACGGGACAGTGAACCTGACGGCCAATACGTTCGACAACACCAGCGGTGTGCTGCAGGCGGCGGGTACGGGCGGCAACGCCGTGCGGGTCGCCGGTCTTCTGGACAACCATGCCGGTCAACTTCTCACTGCAGGCGATGCGCAGTTGCGCGCGGGAACGCTCGACAATAGGACAGGCGTCTTGCAGGCGGCGGGTGCTTCGAAACTGGAACTGAGCGTCGACGGCCTGCTGGATAACCGCGAGCAAGGCGTCATCGCCAGCGGCGGCGATCTGCAGTTGACGGCTGGCGAAGTGGACAACCGCACCGGCGTGATCGGGGCGGGCGGCGCATTGGAACTGGTGTCCGCCGCTGGCATCGACAATGCTTCTGGCACCGTGCAGGCCGGGCAGGCCTTGCGCGTGAGCAGCGCCAACCTGGTCAACACCGCTGGCAGCGTCCTGGGCGCACAGGTGCAGGTGGATATGCATGGCGGTGTGCTGGACAACGATGCCGGTACGCTGGGCAGCGTGGCCGGTGGCATGGACATCCGCAGCGGCGCTTTGCGCAACACGGCCGGCCGGCTGCAATCGGCGGGCGACATGAGCATCGACACCGCCGGGCAGACGCTGATCAACCGGCAGTCCGGAAGTAATGGCGGCATCGTCAGCAGCGGTCGTTTGCAGATTGCCAGTGGCGCACTCGACAGCCAGGCCGGCGTCGTATTCGCCCAGGGCGATGCGCAACTCAGCGCCGGTGCCATCGACAATACGCAAGCAGGATTATTGGGTAGCGCGGACAATCTGACGATCGTGGGCACGACCTTGTCCAATGCCGGCGGCACTGTGCAGGCCGGCTTTGATGCCCAGGTTTCGTTGACGGGAAATCTTGATAACCGGGCCGGTCTGGTCGCGGCAGGGCAGGCGTTGACGGTAACGGCGGGTGCGGTAGACAACCGCAACACGCTATCCGCCGCCAACCCGGCGCTGGGTATGCAAGCGACTCGATTGCAGCTGAACGCCGAAAGCCTGGATAACCGGCAGGGCCAGGTAGTCGCCGACACCCAGAGCCGCATCGCGCTCAGCGGTGGGTTGGACAACGGTGCCGGCCAGGTGTCTTCGGGCGGCGTGTTGGAGATCGGCGCCGATGCGGTCATCAATACCGCCGGCACGTTGCTCTCGGGCGGCAATCAGGCGGTGACGGCTCGCGCCTTGAGTGGTGATGGCAAGGTGCTGTCGCAAGGCGATGCGACCGTCCTGCTGCAAGAGGACTTCCTGCATACCGGAGAAATGAGCGTCAACGGCACGCTCTCCCTGACCACCGCAGGCAACGTGCGCAATCAGGCCAAGATGCAGGCCGGCAACCTGGACGTGCGCGCGGCCAATATCGACAACACGGCTACTGGTGAGCTCACCAGCATGGGCCGCACTCACTTGGTTGCGCAGGACACCCTGACCAACCGCGGCCTGATCGACGGCGCAGTGACGCATATCGAAGCCGGTCTGGTGGACAACCTGGGCACTGGGCGCGTGTATGGCGACCACGTCGCGATAGAAGCGGGCGAGTTGCGCAATCATGAGGAAATCCTGGGCGGCACGACCCGCGCCGGCACCATCGCCGCGCGTCAACAGTTGGATATCGGTGCAGGCACGCTGACCAACAGCGGGCAGGGACTGATCTACAGCGACGGCAACGCCCGCATCGGCGGCGAGCTGGATGCGGCTTTGTCGGCCGTGGGCACGGCCAACGTCATCAACAATCTCAGTTCCACCATAGAAGTGTCCGGCGACCTGGACATGCAGGCGCAGGCCGTCAACAACGTGCGCCAGAACGTGGTCATCACCCAGACCACCGTCACCAAAGCACCGGTCCGGCTGGACCAGCCGACCTGGCGCAACAACGGCGCCAATGCCACCTCCAACATTCAGACGACCAGCAACTACGCCGCCTCCGAGGTGTACTACCTGCATCCGGACGACATTCTGGAGGATATCCCGTACATCACGCCGGACGGTTTCACCGTTCGCCGGGCCGTGGTGCGTCTGACTCCGCAAACGACCGCCTATTTCTTCGGTCGAGGCGGCTTGCACGCGGCACTGGGCGAGCGTTCGCGCATGAACCCTCAAAACGGCACGGTGACGATCTACTACTTCGGCCGGCAGGATAACCAGGTCAATCCGGATCAAGTCGCCACCGGTGCGGATGATCCGTTCGCCGAAATATCAGCCATCGAACCGGGCTCGCCTGCGTTTAGTTACGTCAACGACAACCTGACCTACTCCAACGCCTACGGCACCTGCACCACCAACTGTGTGCAGTTATGGGCACAGTACGACTACGACGATCCCGATCACATCCTCATCAATCCGCGCGGCACCGGCGGCGGTGGACTGGGCGACAACGAGGAATACCGCATCGCCACCCAGACGGTGACCGAAGACGTACTGGCGCCGGGCGCCGGTGCCGTGGCGGTCATCCACGCCGGTGGCGCCATGCGCATCGGCACCGATGCGCTGCTCAATCAGTACGGTCGGATCGCCGCGGGCGGCAACGTGGACATCGAAGGTCTCACCGGCGCGGCCAGCGTGACCAACGTGGGTCAGACCCTCTACCGCACCTATGACTTCAACAATGTCACCCACGCTTACAACGGCACTACCGCCGCATGGAGCAATCCGGCCATTTCCGAGCAGACCGGGCAGGTAGGCGGGCTCATCACCAGTGGCGGCACCCTCACGGTGGATGTCGGCGATCTGAGCAATTTGAACGAAGGCCACGATGCGCCCAACGTGCAGGACGGCGCTGCGCTGGCGAACCTCAACACGCATGCGCCCGGTACCGGCCCTGTGGGCGGCGGCACTTCGGTCGACGGCCCGGGTATGGCGTCGGGCGCGACCGTCGGCAATACAGGCGGTGCCAGCCCCGGCACTGTCGCCACCGCCGCGCTCAACCTGCAGCTGCCCACCAGCAGCCTGTTCCAGGTCACGCCCAACGGCGGTCAGTACCTGGTGGAGACCGATCCGCGCTTTGCCGACTATCGCCACTGGCTGGGCTCGGACTATCTGCTGGACGCGCTGGGGTTGGATCCGGCCAGTGTGCACAAACGTCTGGGCGATGGTTACTACGAGCAGAAACTCATCCGCGAGCAGATCGGCCAGCTGACCGGCCGGCGTTTCCTGGAAGGCTACGGGAACGAGGAAGACCAGTTCCGCGCGCTGATGAGTGCTGGCGCCTTGTTCGCCCAACAATTCAATCTGCGCCCGGGCGTGGCGCTGAGCGCGGCGCAGATGGCGCAGCTGACCAGCGACATCGTGTGGCTGGTGGAGCAGACCATCACGCTGCCCGATGGCACCACCACTACCGCCCTGGTGCCGCAAGTGTATCTGCGTCTGCAGCCTGGCGATCTGCATGAAAACGGCGCGCTGCTGGCCGGTGCGAACGTCAACCTGAAACTGAGCGGCAATCTGGTCAACACCGGCGATATCGCCGGGCGCCAGGTGGTGTCGATCAACGCGGCCAACATCCACAATCTGGCCGGCGGCGCGATCAGCGGCCGGGCGGTAGGGCTGCAGGCCGTGCACGACGTCAACGTCATCGGCAGCACGGTCACTGCGGGCGAGGTGTTGAACGTGCAGGCCGGCGGCAATGTCACGGTGGCCTCCACCACGCAGACGCTGGAAGGCGGCGGCACGCGTCAGTACAGCAATACCACTCTCAATCGCGTAGCCGGGTTGTACGTCACCAATCCTGGCGGGCTGGGCGTGCTGAGCGTCAGCGCGGGCGGGGATGTGAATCTGCAGGCGGCGCAGGTCGTCAATGCGGGCACCGATGGCGTCACTCGCCTGTCCGCCGGTGGCGATTTGAATCTGACCACCCTCACCACCAATCGCAGCACGGGCACCACGGACGATGACGGCGACTATCGTCGCAGCAGTACGACCATGCAAGTGGGCGCCACGGTGCAGGGTGCAGGCGATGTGGTGTTGCAGGCCGGCAACAACGTCAATGCTGCGGCGGCGCAGGTGAGCGCCGGGCAGGTGTTGGCGGTGGTGGCGGGCAATGACATCAACAGCCTGACAGCCACCGATGTGCAGACCCGCAATGTGCAGGATACCGGTCGCAAGCACTCGCTGGTGGCGTCCACGTCGGACCAGACGGTTAAAGGCAGTCAGTTCACAGCCGGGGGCAACATTGCGCTGCAGGCCGGGCAGGACATCAACCTGCAGGCGGCGTCGGTGGTTAGCGAGCAGGGTGGCATAGCACTGGCGGCCGGGCGTGACGTGAACCTAGCGGCGGCGCAGGAAGAGCACACCACTCAGACCGACGCCAGCAAAGAGAAGTCGGGAACGCTCTCCAGCACCAAGACTACGACGCACGATGCCACGCAGGACAGCTATGCCGTCGGTACGACCTTGTCCGGTGATCGTGTGATCATCGGGGCAGGACGGGATATCACCACACAGGCCGCGCAGGTCGCAGCGACTAATGATGTAGTGCTGGCTGCCGGCCGTGATCTGACCATCGGCACCGCCGATAGCACCCACAGCGAGCAACACGACAAGACCAGCAAGAAGAGCGGGATATACAGCAGCGGTGGCTTCAATATCACCGCAGGGCAGACCAAGACCGCCGAAGGCTTCGAGCTGACCCAGACCACACCCGAAGGGAGCCTGATCGGCTCCACCGACGGCAAAGTCATCCTCAGTGCCGGCAATAACGTGCATATCACCGGCAGCGATGTGCTGTCCAATACCGAAACGGCGATTGTCGGCCAGAACGTCACCATCGACGCCGTGGTCGGCACTACCGACACCAAGCAGACCTACAAGCAGAAAAGTGCGGGCATCCACCTGGGCCTGACCGGTGGCGTGGTCAGCGCGGTGGAAGCCGCGTACGGCGCGGCCAAGCGCAGTGACGAAGTCGAGGACGACCGGCTGAAGGCGTTGTATGTCGCCAAGGCCGCCTATGCGATCAAGGACAGCGCAGCGGACATGGCGGCCCTGGCCAACGGCGCAAGCGCCAGCGATGCGGGCATCAGTCTGCGCATCGGTATCGGCGCCAGCAGCGCCAGCAGCCAGACCACCACCCACGACGATGCCAGCTACGGCAGCAGCATCCGCAGCAACGGCAATGTGGCTATCGCCGCGACCGGCGGCGATTTGAACATTATCGGCAGTGAGATTAATGCCAAGAACGTTGCACTTGCGGCCTCCAACGACATCAATCTGCTTAGCCAGTCGGAACAGCACCGCAGCGATAGCAAGAACAAGAACGGCAGTGCCGAGATCGGCGTCAGCGTGGGCTCGACCACCGGCTTCTACGTCACTGCCAGCGCGGGCAAAGGCAAGGCCAATGGCAATGGCGTCACCCATGCCGAGACCATGGTCAACGCCGACAACACGTTGTCGGTCATCAGCGGAAACAACACCACGATCCAGGGTGCGCAACTCACGGGCAAGCAGGTGCTGGCCAACATCGGCGGCAATCTGCGCATCGAGAGCGAGCAGGACACCGACGACTACGCTTCCAAGCAGCAGCAGGCCGGCGGCACGTTCGTCTACGGCAGCGGCGGCAGCGTCAATTTCAATCAGCAGAAGACCGACAGCCATTACGCCAGCGTCAACGAGCAATCCGGCATCGCCGCGGGCGAGGGCGGCTTTCAAGTCACAGTCGGTGGCAATACCCATCTGAAGGGCGGTGTGATCGCCAGCACCGCAGACGCCAGCAGGAACATGCTGAGCACCGGCAGTTTGACGGCCGAGGATATTCAGAACGGGGCCAGCTACAAGGCCAGCAGTGTCGGCATTGGTGGTGGAGGTAGCAGCGGTGGCGGCTTCAGTGCGTCTCCCGCCTTGGGTATACCGCAGAGCGAAGGCGCCAGCAGCACGACGAGATCGGGCATCAGTGAGGGCAGCATTGAAATCCGCAACGGCGACAGTACAGCGTTGGCGACCGTTGATCGCAGCGTGACCACCCTACAGCAGGACGGGTTGAAGCCGATTTTTGACGAGCAGAAAGTGCAGGAAACGTTGGAGCTCGGACAGATCGCTGGCGAGGTCGGCATGCGCGCGGCGGGTGATCTGGCCGGGAAAATGGGTTGGAAAGAAGGGAGCAAGGAGAAGGCCCTCCTGCATGGCGCAGTCGGTGCAGCCATCGCGGCGCTAGGAGGCGGCGATGCGTTGCAAGGGTTGGCCGGCGCTGCCGCCAGTCAATTGGCTACGGTCGCGATGCAGAACTATCTGCTTGAAAACAACATCAATCCAAACTCGCTGGAAGGCAAGAGCTTGATGGAATTGGGTAGTTTGGCGGTGGGCGCGGCAATCGGCAACGGTAGTGGCGCTGCCACGGCGCTTGTGGGTGAACAGTTCAATCGGCAGTTGCACCCCGAAGAGGTGGACTGGGTGAAACAGAATGCCGATTCGTTTGCGCAACAATTATGTGGTTGCAGTAACCCAACCCCAGAGCAAGTTCAAGACGCACAGAATCGACTGATGGCGCAGGCGTTCACTTTGGTGGACGAGGGTGCCGTGCACCTCTCTCAAGCTAACTCGGAATGGGGTGGGTACTTTGATAATCAAGCGGCAGATTACTTATTCGATCATCCGGCTCAATTTGCTTGGGGGCAGGGCTTTGTCCCCGATGAGCACTTCAGCGACCCGCACTACAACGGTGATTTACTGGCCTCAGATCCCGACGCGTTTAGGGATGCCATGAACGGCATGATCCTTGGCAGTAACGTGCCTAGAACGTCTTTGCAGGAAACATACGGCGAGGAGTTCTTGAGGTGGGGAGATGCGCAGGTTGGAGAAAGTGGCAAGGACCTAACACTGGTTGTGGGTGGCTCTGCCCTGGTCGGTGGTGGTACGGCGTTCGTGGCCAGTGGTGGGATAGCAGCGACAACAGCAGCATGGAAGGGGCTGCCGTCATTGGTGCAGGCCGGCCTAAGCGGCGCAGGCAGTGGCGGAGGCTTATATGCAACCGGGGTAGCTGGAGGCGCAATCTACGATGCATTAATCAACGGTCAGTCTTTCGGAGAAGCATATGACGCATATCGTGAGCGGTTCTCTTGGGCTGGATTTACTTCGTCGGCTGCCGTCGGTGCGGTAGGCGGGATATACGTTCGGCAGATGCTGGCGTGGGCTGGACTTCCCCATGGAATGGTTGCGGGCTGGACGACCACAGGTGGTGTAGTAATCAATGCGAACAAAATTATAGTAACGCAAGCGGTAAACAGATCGGCTAACAGCGCAATTGAAAATCATAGCGATGAAAACAAAGAGGGGGATAGTAAGCCATGATGGATGGCGTTCTTAGTGGCTTGTTAGGCGGCATGCTGGCCGACCCGCTGGGTAATTACTTGTGCCGTTTTCGTTACCGTGCAGTTTTTCTTGGTGGTTTTTCCTTAACGTTCATAGGGTTTGGTTTTTTCTACTTGGTTGTGACGCTTCACGCGACTTTCTTTGACGGCAAAGAAGTTTTGATGGGGAGATTGTTCTCTTTAGACATGCTTCTCATGCTGATTTGTATATCTTTACTGGGAGCGACCCTGGGCGTTTTTTTGAAAGCATGCGCTCCCCTGCTGACCTGGCAGGAAGCAGAGGCCATCCTTCGCAACACTGGTTACGTCCGAACCGTTGGAGAAGAAGCTGAGGTGATTTTCACAAAAGAGAAGGTTCGATTCATCGCCAGAAATGCGACAAGTGTCGTTCCGGAGCGCATTGAGTGCTGGAAGAACGGCATAAGGAAGCTGGACGTGATACTACGACCACGACCTGCGCGGAACCGCTAAGAAAAACGAGGCGGACTCATTTTCTGAAGGAAAAGGGGATGGATTTATTTACTGAGTCAAAAGCAGGACAAAAAATTCTATCCCCTTTCTTTGCGGGTGAACTCACCGGTATCAGGATGTGAGTTCTATGAGAACTGTGCACAACATCAGCCGGCCCTAACGACCAAGCCAGTTATTCAAGAGATATATGGAGTTAAGCCAAAGAAAAGGGACCCATTATGGTTGGTAAGGCCGCCGCTAACTCCAAGTCGCCATCCACCCGGGGGCTAAATGAAGAGAGACTTGAGAGCATGAAAACTATTCGCCCCATCATTGGGTTCTCCCGCATTACATTATTCGCTACCACTATGTTGGTAGCGTTTCCGGCAGTTGCATCAGATTTCACTGGATTCTTCACGGTATTCATTGGATTCCCTTTCCTGATCCTGCTGAATCTTCTGCTTGGATTTATCGTTTCATGCTTTGCGGCGCAGGCTGGCACCAACGTAAAAGCATCGATGGGAGGACTATTCTGTTTGGCCGGAATGCTCTTACTAGGAAATTGGATTTCGTTGGTAATTGGAGGCGCTCGTTGGTACGTATTTTCTGTTTTTGTCTTGTTATTGGCTGTACTTTTTTACTTCCTCTGTTGTTCTCCTCAGCCTATGCAAAGACGTAAGGCGGGCATTGTGATCGCAAAGTGTGTGCTTGCAGTGGCAATCGTCGTAGGCGTCCTCATGCTGATAGATATGATTTCCATCACCTCTCGCCACGGGGATCCAGGGGTGTTGCTCTATGCCGCCCCGTTGCTCTTCTTGTTGGGTGTAGCTTTTAAGACTTGCTCATATATCGTTCGGTGCGGCCACAAAAACGACAACAATGGCGTCAAGGCTACTTAGCTACAGAACAAAACAAAGTCCTGAACAAAACGGGGTCAGAACGGGGTCAGGTTCACGTCTCAGTATCGGCAAGGTGCTTGCAGGGGAAATCCCGTAAACGGAGATCAGAGTCACTTGCCAGAGTAAGTGACTCCGACCCCGTTCTTGCGTTCTTGCAGATCAGAAGGCAGAGACTGGGCAGAAGGGCTCATTAAGTGGCACAGTTGCTCGAGCGGTAGGCGGGGCTGCATCTGGTCTTGTGAACTCGCCGGTGCCTGATTGCGGATACTTCGGTTGTGATGAAGTTAAGGCCGGCAGTCTAGTTAGTCCCGCAATCAGAAAGATCTATGGCCTTCCGGCGCAGGCGCCAAATCGTGTCGAGTCCCGAGGTAGAGGAGGTTCCGATTAGGAGTTTCAACGGCCATGAAAAAGTCATTGCTCACAAGGTTCTACTTCCTGGCAGGAATCGCTCTTGTCATTTCTTTGCTCTCAGGCGGAGCCGCTATTTTTAGCAGGGGGCCGGACTTCCGTATGGAATGATATCGGGTTGGACGACCACAGGCGGTGCGGTAGTCAATGCGAACAAAATCGTCGTAACGCAAGCGGTAAACAGAGCAGCTAACAGCGCGATTGAAACTCATAGCGAAGAAAACCAAGAGGGAGGTGGTAAGCCGTGATCGATGATGGCCTTCTAAGTGGACTGCTAGGCGGCATGTTGGCCGACCCTCTTGGCAACTATTCGAGTCGTTTTCGTTACCGAACAGTTTTTTTGGGCGGCTTTGCTTTAACTTTTCTGGCGATGGGGGCTTTTTTTATAGCTAGTGATCTCTACTTCAGGTTTGTTGAAGGCAGTGTTCCCAAGGGGAGTCTTTGGGGTCTATTACCAGGGCTGCTTGGTATATCTTTGTTTGGCGGGACGCTAGGCGTTTTCTTGAAGGCATGTGCGCCTCTTCTGGCATGGAAAGAAGCGGAGACCATCCTTCATAACACGGGATATGTCCGCACTGTTGGCGAAGAAGGGGAGGTGATCTTCGCAAAAGGCGAGGTTCTATTTATTGCCAGGAACGCTGAAAGCGTTGTGCCAGAGCGCATCGAATGCTGGAACAAAGGCATAAGGAAATTGGACGTGATACTACGACCAAGGCCTGCGCGGAAGCGATAAGCCCACCACAGCTCTATTCTGTAGAAGACGTGCTGGTCGCCTCTACCATCTAACAAGGAAAAGAGGAAAAGGGGACGGATTTATTTACTGAGTCAAAAGCAGGGCAAAAAATAAATCAGTCCCCTTTCTTTCGTGTCTATCGTCCACCATCGAGCAAACCAAATGCTCCAGTTGAGCTCGCTCCAACAGGGACACAGGCTAACTTTGTAAAGTTACAGAATGGAAAAGTTGTCAGTAACGGGCATCTGAATATTGGAGGCGGGCCGTGAAACCAGCATTACTTCAACTCGACGTAAATGGCGATCTTCTAGAGGGATTTTCGCCCGAGAACAAATTTGATTTTCGTGTGGAAGTAACTGCTTCCATCGGGCTAGAAGGCCAAGGCGGATCTGATTACTTCATGATCACAGTTTGCACCCCAAGTAAAATACAAGAAGAACTTGAGCGGAACGAAATAGTAATTTCAGGCCATGGTCTTCTGATCGTTTCGAGGTTTGATTACGCAAAGATTGAATCATTTATCAGAGGGTACTTAACAGGGTGTTCTGGCGAAACGTGGGGCGAGATCACGCCTAAGTTGAGGCGTGTCTTTCGTTGGGAGTTTGACGGCTACTAAGCTAAAGGGGAAAAAGGGAATTGATCCGGTTCCAGTTCAGAGTGCTATCACAGCTGATCTGAGGAAAAGGGGACGGATTTATTTACTGAGTCAAAAGCAGGGCAAAAAATAAATCAGTCCCCTTTTTCAAATCTGTCCCCTTTTTCAGTCCCGTAAACGGAGATCAAAGTCACATGCCGGAGTAAGTGACTCTGACTCCGTTCGGACAGTATTTTGCTCATGTTCAGAGCGGCAAGCCTTGTTCGACCGCTCGTTCAAACTCGAATCCGAAGTATGGTCAACGGTCGCGGCGGCGGGTAGCTATTTCGGCGTCGCGCCGCAGGAATAGTTCTGTCCTCGGGCGTGCACGGACGTTCTGTTCTGACGGCACGCGAGGGATAATCGCCGATGGTCCGAAACGCGCTAAGCTTGGTCAGCGGCGCGTTATTGATTCGCAAGCATCGAAGCGGCGCTATTGCTTGGGGAAGCAAGAAGAATCCGAAACGGACCAATCAAGGCCGGCACGCGGTCGCCTGGCCTCTCATCAAGGGGATACCAATGAAATTCAGTTCCATGTCAGTCGTCGCGGCGCTGTTCGTCTTGGCCGCTCCAGCCGCCTTCGCGGCACAGAAAGTCGCGTCGTCGCAGTACCACGACAAAGACAAGCAGGAGGCCGCCCGCGCGCTGCTCGAGGTGGCCAAGGTGCAGGCCGGCAAGGGCAGCTGGGAGCGCATCGCGATCGGCCGCATCTACTATCTGGGCGGGTTCAAGGCCGAGGGCCAGGCGATCTTCGACGACGTGCTGGCCAACGATCCGGAAGGCACCGACTTGTTCCGCATCGCGCGCATCTACCGGCAGGCCGGGGAGTGGGATCGGGCCAAGGTTCTTTTCGAACGCGCATTGCAGGAGAAGCCGAAGGACGTGCAGGGCATAGCCGAGCTGGGCGCCTACTACATGCTGCTTGGCGACCGCGCTACCGCCGAACAACTGTTCGACCGTTCCTTCCAGCGCGAAGACGAATTGTGGTCGACGGTGGCGGCGGCCGGAAGCTACCTGGGCGTGCCGCCGCAGGAGTAGTTTCGACGTCGGACGTGTGCAAGTGTCCCCCTTGTCGTCATCCCAGCGAAAGCTGGGATCCATTTTGCTTTTTTGCTTCTGCTCTTTCCCTACGAAGGCAGGGTCAAGATCAAAATGGATCCCAGCTTGACCAGCTTCGCTGTTGAAAGCCGCCGGATGACGGCAAGGATAGGTCAGGTGGGTCCGTACAGCTTCTCCGCCGGCTGGAACAGGATCCAGCTGGTAGCGATGAATTTGTCGCCGTTCTGCGGGCGGTTGCCGCGGTGGGTGTGGGTGAAAGCGGTGGGCGCGATCAGCAGGCTGCCGGTACGCGGCGCGATTTTGCGTTGCTGGAACAGGAACTCGGTTTCGCCTTCCTCGAACCCCTCGTTGAGGTACAGCGTCCACAGCAGATGCCGGTGCAGGGTTTCGGCGCCGGCATCGCGCGGAAACAGCTCGCAGTGCCAATAGGGATAGCCGCCCTGGCCGCTGTCGTACCACTGCAGGTTGATCGCGCCAGGGCGCAGGCAGGTACGTGCCAGTTCGGCGATGGCCTTGTCGTCCATCGCCGCGAAATCCTCGGCCTGCAGGCGCCGCGAGCCACCGTCGGGATCGGAGCGCTGCAGCATCAGCGGCGAGATCAGCACCTGCGGGTACTTGCGCAGATAGTTCAGCAATCCGCCGAAGACGGCTTGCTGCAGGCGCGCATCCGTTTCGGCCCAGCGCGCATCGCCGGTGATGCGGATGTCGCGGCTGCGCTTGAGTTCCGGATATACGCCGCCGCCGACCCGGCCGGGTTGCAGGCCGTCGCTGTCGCGCATGCGCGCCACGATGGCCGCGCAGGTGTCGCGGTCAAGGGCGTCGTCGATGACTTCAATGAAATCCATGTGCGCAGATATCCTGATCAGACTGCGCGCAACTTTAGCGTGGAATCGTCCTTCCTGGCTCGGGTCCGGTCTCGGCGCCGACGCCCAGCAACAAAGCGACGAAGTGGGAGCGGCGTCCCGCCGCGAGCTTTTGCCGGAATCCGAGCATAAGCAAAGA
>DASVNG010000040.1:0-131825 GCA_036383995.1 Pseudoxanthomonas sp. | reverse complement strand
AGGCCGCTCCCACGAGTTCGTCAGCGGGCCAGCCAGCCGCCGTCGACGGGAATCACCGCGCCGTTGACGTAGTCGGAAGCGCGTGAAGCCAGGAACACGGCGGTGCCGCCCAGATCGGCGGGCTCGCCCCAGCGGCTGGCCGGAATGCGGTCCAGGATGGCCTTGCTGCGCTCGGCGTCGGCGCGCAGCTGCGCGGTGTTGTCGGTGGCCATGTAGCCGGGCGCGATGGCGTTGATGTTGACGCCTTTGGCGGCCCATTCGTTGGCCAGCAGGCGGGTGATGCCGGCGATGCCGGACTTGCTGGCGGTGTACGAAGGCACGCGGATGCCGCCCTGGAACGACAGCATGGAGGCGATGTTGATGATCTTGCCGCCACCTTGGGCGATGAAGTGCTTGCCCGCGGCCTGCGACATGAAGAAGGCGCCCTTGATGTTGACGTTCATCACGTCGTCCCAATCCTTTTCGCTGAACTCCACCGCGTCGGCGCGGCGGATCAGGCCGGCGTTGTTGACCAGGATATGCAGACCACCGAGGCCTTTTATGGTTTCGGCGACGATGCGCTCGACCGGCTCGATGCTGCTGAGGTTGGCTTCGATGTTGAGGAAGCGACGGCCCAGCGCCTTCACTTTTTCCTCGGTCTCGGTAGCGGCCACGATACCGGCGCCGGCGATGTCGGCGCCCGCTTCGGCCAAGGCCAGTGCGATGCCCTGGCCCAGGCCCGTGTTGGCGCCGGTGACCAGCGCGACCTTTCCTTCCAGACTGAATGCGTTGCTTGCCATGTGCTTCCCTCGTTGAGTGCTTGTCGGCGCGGCGGTGGCGTTACTTGAGCTGGCAGATGTCGAGCACGTTCATGTCGGTGTAGTCCAGGTTTTCGCCGCCCATCGCCCAGATGAAGCAATAGTTGCTGGTGCCCGAACCCATGTGGATGGACCACGGCGGCGACACCACCGCTTCGCCATCGGCCACCACGATGTGGCGTTGCGCGTCCGGTTCGCCCATGAAGTGGTAGATGCGGTCGTTGTCGCCCAGGTCGAAGTAGAAATAGACCTCGCTGCGACGGTCGTGCAGGTGCGGCGGCATGGTGTTCCAGACGCTGCCGGTCTTGAGCACGGTCAGGCCCAGCAGCAGCTGCGAGGACTGGCAGGTGGCCGGCACGATGTACTGGTAGATGGTGCGTTCGTTGCTGGTCTCCAGCGAACCGCGCTCCAGCGAAACCGCATTGGCGATGGCCAGCGGCTTGGTTTCGAAGCGCGCATGCGCGGGGGTGGAAGTAAGGTAGTAGCGCGCGGGATTGGCGGCGTCGTCCGAAGCGAAGGAGACGTCCGCGCTGCCCATGGCGACGTACAGGCCGTCCTTCGGCCCCAGTGTGTAGACGATGCCGTCCACGGTGACCTTACCGGTACCCGTGCCGACGTTGATCACGCCCAGCTCGCGGCGTTCCAGGAACGGCTTGCCGGCGGCCGAGGCCGGTTCGGTTTGACGCGGCAGGTCGACGGCTTTGGAAACGGGCGCGGCGCCGCCAATGACGAAGCGCTCGTTGTGCGAATAGTTGAGCTGCACCGTGTCGGCCACGAACAGGCCACTGATCAGATAACGATCGCGCAGCTGGTCGTTGCTGGCGCCGGCCATCATGTCCGGGTGAGTAGCGTGGTAGGTCTTGCAGTACATGGTCGGCTCCGGGCATGAGGGCGGCAGGAGCTGCGCGCCGGCAGGGAAGGTCGGATTCTAGTTGGTTTGGTAACCGGTGTCATTTCGCGGTGCGGCAGAGGCTGTACAAGCGGAAGTCGGCATGGGTTGTCGCCCTTGCTTTGCCCCCTTTGAAAAAGGGGGGCTACGGGGGATTTGCTCTTGGCGCGAACCGCAAATCCCCCTCAATCCCCCTTTTCCAAAGGGGGAGGCTCACTTCCTTATTCCGGTGGCTGGCAGGAGTCGCGGATGACCAGGTGCGGGCGCACGCTGGCGGCGGACAGCGTGGCCGCGGCGTCCGCCTGCACCAGCATGGAAGCGGCCAGGCGGCCGGTGTCGCGGGTGGGGCGGCGCACGGAAGTCAGCGAAGGCCACAGTCGCGAGGCCAGGGGGCTGTCGTCGAAACCCACCACCGACAACTGCTGGGGAATGTTGATGCCCGAACGCATGGCGACCTTGTACACGCCGGCGGCCATCTCGTCGTTGCCGGTGAAGATGGCGGTAGGGCGCTGCTTGCCGGCCAGCAGTTTCTCGGCGGCCGAGACGCCCGACTCGAAGGTATAGCCCGCCTCCACGATCCGCGCTTTCGGCAACTCCATGCCGTAGCGGGCCAGTCCCTCGACGAAGCCGGCGGTGCGTTCCAGCGCCGAACGGTAGTTGCCGGGGCCGGTGATCAAGGCGATGTCGCGGTGGCCCAGCATGTGCAGGTAGTCGGCCGCTTCGGTGGCGCCGTCGCGGTCGTGGGTGACCACCATGCGCGACATGTCGTCCATGGCCACCGGCGCGATGCGCACGTAACGGCAGCCTATTTCCAGCAGCATGTCGGCCAGCGCCTGATCTTCGGAAACGCGCGGAACCAGCATGACGCCGTGCAGTTTCTGCTGCTGGGCGAAGCGGCGCACGCCGTCGATGTAGTTTGGATTACGGCTGTCGCAGGGATGCACCACCAGTTCGAAACCCGAATCGCGGATGGCGTCCAGCGCGCCGTACTGCATGTTGACGATGTACTGCGCGGTCGGGTTGTCGTAGACCATGCCGATCAGGAACGACTTGCGGAACGCTAGTCCGCGCGCCATCGGGTCGGGCGAATACCCCACCTCGCGCATCAGCGCTTCCACCTTCTCCCGCGTGTCCTTACGCACCAGCGGCGAGTGGTTGATGATGCGCGACACGGTTTTCTTGGAAACCCCCGACAGCCGTGCGATGTCGTTGATCGTCGATGCTTTGCCGGAACCGGGCGGCTTGGCGGGCGTTTCGGGCTTCTTGCGCGCGGGCATGGACGTCGCTGTCTGGAGGGTAAGTCTGAAGGATTCTAGCCCGCGCCGTCAGTCCAGCGCGCGGTAGCGGAAATTACGGAAACGCACTGCGCCATTGCCCGCGGCGTACAGCGACGGTTTCAGGGCCAGAAAGCCGCCGGCGACGTTGTGGTGGTAGCCGGAGACTTCCATCTGCACCGGATATTTGGTCCAGACGACGCCGTCGGGGCTGCTGTGGAAGGTGACGACGTGGCGGTTGTTGGTGACCCGCAGCCATAGCCGGCCGCCCTTTGCGCTGGCCGGAAGCGTCGCCGGACGTTCGGTGCCGTAGCGGTGCATGATGAAGTTTTCGCCATTGCTGCCTACGCCCGCGTACAGCTTGTCGTTGTAGAACAGCAGCGCGCCGCCCTGCGCGCCGGGCTCGATCTCCATTTCGACTTCGAACTGGTAGGCCAGATCGCCGGCGATGAAGCCCAGCGGGGAGCTGTCGCGCGGCGAAGTC
Source organism: Pseudoxanthomonas sp. (assembly GCA_036383995.1). Classification (GTDB taxonomy): domain Bacteria; phylum Pseudomonadota; class Gammaproteobacteria; order Xanthomonadales; family Xanthomonadaceae; genus Pseudoxanthomonas_A. The sequence goes on along the minus strand of DASVNG010000040.1, from coordinate 128,381 downwards.
CCTTTTCCGCGTATCGTCATGGCTCCGTCGCCGAAACCCAGGCGCGCGTACTCGTCGGCGGCCGGTTTGAAGAACGCCCACTGCGGCCCGAGCTTGCCGCCCGAAAAGTCGTCCGACAGCGGCATGCCGTGAGGGCCCGACACGGCGCCTGCGGGCTTGCGGATCGGTTGGCTCAGGTCGCCACCCTTGGCGACGAACCAGCCGTCGTCGGTCCATTCGATGGGTTCCAGCAGCGCCTGCCTGCCCAGCGTCCAGAAGCCGTGTTCGTAACCGTGGTAGATCATCCACCATTGGCCCGCGGCATCCTCCACCAAAGTGGCGTGGCCGCGCGACCACCAGTATTCGTCCCTGGATTCGGTGCGCACGACCGGATTGTTGGGCGCGTTCTCCCATGGGCCATGGATCGAGCGCGAGCGCGCGACGATGACCATGTGTCCGGTCGGCGGACCGGCGGTGCCGCCGACCGCGGTGATCATGTAGTACCAGCCGTTGTGGCGGGTGATCTTGGGGCCTTCCTGGGCGTAGCCTTCCACGTCCCATGTTTCGGGGTACTTCCAGCCGTCGTAGACGTGCTTGATTTCCCCGACCGTACTCAAACCGTCGTCGGCCAGCCGCACATAGTCGCCGCCACTGAGGAACAGATAGCGCTTGCCGTCTTCGCCCACCGCGTGGCCGGGATCGATGTGGCCGGGCAGGCCGATGTCGATGGGTTCGCTCCAGGGCCCGTGGATATCGTCGGCCCAGACCACGAAGTTGCTTCGCGTGCTGCCCTCGGTGCCGCCGCGGCGCGCGGGGAAATAAATGTAGTAACGCCCCTTGTGCTTGACCAGGTCGGGCGCCCAGATCGATCCGACATTGGTCTTGATGCCATGCCCGATCGGCTGCCAGTTGACCAGATCGCGCGAATGCCAGATCGGCAGGCCGGGATAGGCTTCGAAAGAGGACAGCGTCAGGTAGTAGTCGTCGCCGTCGCGCAGCACCGACGGATCCGGATGGTCGCCGGACAGCACCGGGTTGAGGAAGCTGCCGTTGCCAAGGTCGGCCTGGCGCTGGTTTTCGATGCCGCGTTTCCACTGCGGCTCGTTCGCTGCGGATGCCAGCGCCGGCAGGGCCAGCAGCGACAGCGTGGCCAACAGCGCGCGTAGTCCTCCCCGGATCACGACTTCAGCACCGAGGGCAGCCACAGCGACAGTTCCGGCACGAACGCGACCACCAACAACACCGCCAGCGCCGACAGCCAGAACGGCCAGATGGTGCGCAGGCATTCGCCGATGCTGATCTTGCCGATGGCGGTGCCGACGAAAAGCACCGAGCCCAGCGGCGGCGTGATCAGACTGATGCCGCCCTTCAAAATAAGGATCACGCCGAAGTGGATGGGATCGATGCCGATGGCCTTGGCCAACGGCAGGAAGATCGGCGTGCAGATGATGATCATCGGCGCCAGATCCATGAAGGTGCCCAGCACCAGCAGGATCAGGATCATCAGCAGCAGCATCAGGTTCTTGTCGGTGGTCAGGCCGGTGAGCAACTCGACCGCCGCCGTCGGCACCTGCAGATAAGCCAGCAACCAGCCGAACGCGGCGGCCGAGGCGATCACCAGCAGGATCATGCCGGTGGTGCGTGCGGCATGGGCCATGGTGCCGATGAAATCCTGCCAGGTCAGGTTGCGGTAGATCACCGCGGTGACGAACAAGGCATAGACCACCGCGATCGCCGCGCTTTCCACCGCGGTGAAGATGCCGGCCTTGATGCCGACGAAGATCAGCGCCACCAGCAACAAGCCGGGCAGTGCGGAAACGAAACGGCGCAGGACCACGCCGAAGCCCGGGAAAAGTTCCACCACATAACCGCGGCGCTTGGCGATGACATAAGTGGTGGCCATCAGCGTCAAGGTCATCAGCAGCGCGGGGAAGATGCCCGCCGCGAACAGGTCGGCGATGGAGATGCTGCCGCCGGCCGAAGCCGAATACAGGATCAGGTTGTGCGAGGGCGGCACCAGCAACGCGACCAGCGCCGCGGTCATGGTGACGTTGACCGCGAAATCGCGGTCGAAGCCGCGCTTGACCATCTGCGGAATCATCGCCCCGCCCACCGCCGACACGTCGGCGATGGCCGAACCGGAGACGCCGCCGAAGAACAGCGACGACAGCACGCTGACCTGGCCCAGGCCGCCGCGCACGTGTCCGACCAGCGAAGAGGCCAGCCCTATCAAGCGCTCGGATATCCCGCCGCGCAGCATGATTTCCCCGGCGAATATGAAGAGCGGTATCGCCAGCAGCGATGCGGACGCCGCGCCGGTGGCGGTCTGTTGCGCCACCACTATCGCCGGCAGACCAAGATAGACAAGAGTCGCCAGCGAAGCGGTGAACAGGGAGAACGCCACCGGCACTCCCATGATCAGCAGTCCCAGGAAAACGCAGAAGAGGATTGCGATGGCCATTATTCGCTCCGCTCCGCGGCGTTCTTGCCCGCGAACAGATGGTGGAGGGAGAACACCGCGATCAACACGCCGCCCAGGCACAGCGGCAGGTAGAACGTACCTTCGGGAATGCGCGCGCCCGCCATGGGCACTTCCCAGCTGTCGGCGGTCAGCAAGGCTCCCCACCAGGCCAGCAACGCGCCGACGGCGGCGATCACCAGGTGGCTGAATCCACGCATCGCGCGCGCAATGCGCGGCGGCGCGGCATCGCGAGCGATGAAAAAGCCGAAATGCGATTCCGCGCGCACGCCGACCGCGGCGCCGAACATCATCGCGGTGTTGAGCAGCAGCAACGCCACCGGCTCGGTCCAGTCCGGCGAAGCGTTCAGCACGTAACGCGCGAACACCTGCCATGCCTGCACTGCGGCCATGCTGACCAACGCCAGCCCCGCTATCCAGGTGGTGATGCGCGCCAGCTTGTCCAGCCAGCCCGTGGGGGCGTTCGTTTTCGTGTCGCTCATCGGCTCTCCCGGCGATGTCGGCGGTGCTTCAAGTCGGTGATGTTTCAAGAGGGTCGTTCGCGCAGTCACGCCGAGGCGCGCACGTATTCGTAAAGGCGGGCCAGCTGGGGTTCGCGCAGATACTCGCGGGTGATGCCGGCAGTGGCGGCACGCATGGCTTCGCGGTCCACGGCATTGACCTTGACCCCGCCGGCGATGATCGCCTCGCGCGCCTTGTTCTCCGAGCTGTCCCACAGGCCGCGCGCATAGGGCACGGAAGCGGCCGCCGCCTCGCGAATCAGGTCGCGGTCCTTCGGCGCCAGCCGGTCGTAGGCCGTGCGCGACATCAGCAGCACATCGGGGGTGAAGGTGTGCTGGGACTCGGACCAGTAGTGCGCCGCTTCGAACTGACGGCTCGAATGGAAACTCTTGATGTTGTTCTCGGCGCCGTCGATCAGGTGCGTCTGCAAGGCGGAAAAAACCTCGCCGTAGGGCAACGGGGTCGCGTTGGCGCCCAGCGCGTGGATAAGCCGGACGAATATCTCCGACACCGGCACCCGCAGCTTGAGGCCGCGCAGATCGTCGGGCGTATGGATCGGCCGCTTGGTGTTGTAGATGCTGCGCGAACCGGAATCGTAGAAGGCCAGTCCCACCAGATCGCGGCGTTCGAAACTGCCTAATAAGGATCTTCCCAGCTCGCCGTCCAGCGTGCGCCGCAGATGCGGCGTCGAATCGATCAGGAACGGCAACGACAGGATGCGGGTGGCGGGCACGGAGTCGTTCATCGTGGCCAGGTACACGCGCGTCAGGGCCAATGCGTTGAAACGCACCAGATCGACGGTGACCGTTTCCCGGCCCAGCTGTCCGGAGTGGTAAACCAATGTGTTCAAACGCCCATCGGTACGCTCGCTCAGGTAATGGCCGATCCAGCGCACCGCTTCCACGGTGGGATAGCCGTCCACGTGGACATCCGATGCGCGCAGCAATTGTTTCGAAGAGGTGGCGGCGCTGGCCAGTTTGCTGCCCGTGGTCAATGCGGCGATGCCGGCGCCTATGCCGGCGGCGAGGAATCTGCGGCGATCGGTCACGGGTTGCGTCCTCCTGCCTCATCCGCGCGGGCGGGTCCGGCCGCGCGCGCATGGCAGAGGATATCGCCGAAACCGGTGAAGCTAATGCGCGCCGATTCTCCCACCCGTATGTCGTGGATGCCGGTCGCGTTGCCGGTCGCGATCAGGTCGCCGGCCTTGAGCGGGCGGCCGCGCTTGGCCGAGCGCGACAATGCGAAGGCGAACGCCGCGCGCAATCCGCCGGGCAGGGTGGTGGCGCCTCCGCTTCCCGCCAGCCGCTCTTCGATGAAGGTATGGCAGGTCAGTTCGTGTTCCGGAATCGAGTGCCAGCCGGCGATTTCCCGCCCCAGGATCAGTCCGTTGTTGTTGCCGAAATCGGAAACGACCACGCGCGGCCCCAGGATGTTGATGGTCGCCAACGGACTGCTGGCGATTTCGACGCCCATATGCAGCGTGGCGGGCAAGGCTGCGGCTTCCTCGGGCGTCCAGTCGGTCTTGGCGATGGGAGCATCGGCCTGCAGGCGCAGCACGTACTCGGCTTCCACGGCCGCAAAGCCGCCCTCGAACACCGGAAACCCCAGGTTGTCGCCGCTGGCGTCCAGCAGCCCCGCCGAGAAGATCGGGCCCAGCAGGCGGTCGTCGCCGGAGCCATCGCGCCGTTCGGCGGCGATGAAGCCGACCTTCCAGCCGACCACGCGGTCCGGCCAGCGGGCGATGGCCAGATCCTGCACCTGATAGGCCGTGACCAAGTCGGCAGGAATGACGCCGGGGAAGTCGGGCAAAGAGGCCCCTTGCGCACGGGCTTCGACGAAGCGGTCGGCGATTCTTGCCAGATCCGGAGGGCCGGATGTCGTTTCCAGAACACTGTCGCCGATACTCAAGCGGCCTCTCCCATGGTCTTGTTTTGTTGCACTGCCGATGGACAGCAGGGGTCGATGGCTTGTATATGGTAAACCGGTGTCATTTACAATACGCAGTGCCGCAAAGCCGGATGGCGCGCGGCGACAATCCACTCCTGGGAGGGAGCCGAATGAAATTCACCCGTGCCGTGCGCATGGCCTTGCGCCGCCCCTTTGCCTTCGCTGCGATCGCCGCTTTGTTGCTGGTGTCGGCAGAGGGCGCCAACGCGGCACAAGCCGATGCGCCGTTGGCCTTCCCCGGCGCCCAGGGTTGGGCGGCGCACGCCACCGGCGGCCGCGGCGGCAAGGTCCTCCGCGTCACCACGCTGTCGGCAAGCGGTCCCGGCTCATTCGCCGAGGCGGTCAATACCAAGGGGCCGCGCATCGTGGTGTTCGAAGTGGGCGGCGTCATCGACCTGGGGGCGAAAACCCTGCGCATCGTCGAGCCCGACCTGACCATCGCCGGCCAGACCGCGCCTTCGCCCGGCATCACTCTGATCCGCGGCGGTCTGGACATAGCGGCCAGCAACATCGTGGTGCGGCATATCCGCATCCGGCCCGGCTCCACCGGCGCCGCGCGCCTGGCGGGATTGGATTTCGACGCCATCTCCACCGTCTCGGCCCACGATGTCATCGTCGACCATTGTTCGCTGACCTGGGCCACGGACGAAAACCTGTCCGCTTCCGGCACGCGCTTCGCCGCGGGCGGAAAGACGGCCGAGGATTTCGCCAACGGCACCTCGCGCCGCATCACTTTCAGCAACAACCTCATCGCCGAAGGGCTGGCCAACTCCACCCATGCCAAGGGCGAACACTCCAAGGGTTCGCTGATCCACGACCATGTGCGCGACATCCTCATCGTCGGCAATCTGTACGCGCACAACTACGAACGCAATCCCCTGTTCAAGGGCGGCGTGCGCGGCCAGGTCATCAACAACCTGATCTACGACCCCGGCCAGCGCGCGGCGCACTACAACCTGATCGCCGAGGAATGGCTGGGACACGACTACGAGACCGGACAGATGGTGTTGCGCGGCAACGTGATGCGCGCCGGCCCTTCCACGCAAGAACTGGCCTTCTTCATGATCGGCGGTTCCGGCGATATCGACCTGTATGCGCAGGACAACCTGTTGGTGGACCGTATAGGCCGCCACAGCATCGAGGCCGAAGGCAGCTATACCACCGCGCCGGTCAAGGTGAATGCCCTGAAGGCCGCGCCCGCGCTTCCCTTCGGCGTGACGCTGCTGCCCTCGACGCAGGTGCAGGACGCGGTGATCGCCAACGCAGGCGCGCGGCCGTGGGACCGCGACGACATCGACCGCCGGATCCTGGCCGATACCATCGAAGGGCGCGGCAGGATCATCGACAGCGAAACCGAAGTCGGCGGTTATCCCAAGCCTGTGGAAACCCGTCAGGCATTCGTCCCGGAAGACTGGGATCTGGCGACGATGGAACCATTGAAGCCGCTGAAGCATCGCGACCCTTTGAAATAACCGACCGTTCCGCGGCAGGCGCAACTCCATGTCCGACCACCGCAACGACACTCCGGTTTCGCCTGGTCGCCGCGAGTTCGTGCGCCGCGCCGGCTGGCTGGGTCTCGGCGCCGGCATCGTGGGGTCGCCCTTGTTGCAGGCCGCAACCTCGCCCGCATCGGTGCTGGCGCAGACGCGCAGCGGCAAGGTGCGCGGATATACGGATCGTGGCGTGCGGGTGTTCCGTGGCATTCCCTACGGCGCGGACACCGCCGCGCGCAGGTTCATGCCGGCGTTGCGGGAAACGGCGTGGCAGGGGATCCGCGAAGCGAACGAATACGGCGCCTCGGCGCCGCAGTCGGACGACGGGCAGCGGATCAGCGAAGACTGCCTGTTCCTCAATGTCTTCACGCCTGGTCTGCACGATGGCCGCAAGCGGCCGATCCTGTTCTACCTCCATGGCGGCGGCTACAACAACGGTTCCGGCAGCAGCCCGCTCTACGATGGCGTCAATCTGTGCCGCCGCGGCGACGTGGTGGTGATCACCGTCAATCACCGCCTCAATGCCTTCGGGTATCTGTACCTGGCCGAACTCGGCGGCGAGGATCTGCAGTGGTCCGGCAACGTCGGCCAGCTGGATCTGGTGCAGGCGCTGCATTGGGTCCGCGAGCATGCGCACGAATTCGGCGGCGATGCGGACAACATCACTGTATTCGGGCAATCCGGCGGCGGCGCCAAGATCGCCACGCTGATGGCGATGCCGGCGGCGGCGGGTCTGTTCCATCGCGCCATGACCATGAGCGGCCAGCAAGTCACCGCGGCCGGACCGCGCGCGGCCACGCAGCGCACGCGGCTGCTTCTGGAAGCGCTGAAGATAGCGCCGTACCAGATCGACCGGCTGCGCACCGTGCCGATGGAGAGAATCCTGGAGGCGGCGCGCACGCGCGATCCTTCGCGGGTCGAGGACGCCAGCTTGTATCTGGGCCCGGTGATGGACGCACGCAGCCTGCACCGGCACCCGTTCTATCCCGATGCGCCGCCGCAATCGGCGCATATTCCGATGATCATCGGCAACACCCACGACGAGACGCGCGCCTTCCTGGGCAACGACCCGGACAATTTCGTCCTGAGTTGGGAACAACTGCCGAAGAAACTGCAGGCCCAGCAGTACACGGATCTGCTGCCGGAAGTGGTGATCGCCGAGTACCGCCGTCTGTATCCGCACTACACCCCATCGCAGGTGTTCTTCGCCGCGACGACGGCGGGGCGTTCCTGGCGCGGTGCGGTGGAAGAGGCCGAGGCGCGCGCGCGGCAGGGCTCGCCGGCCTGGGTCTACCAGCTCGATTGGGGTTCGCCGCTGGAGGGCGGCAAGTTCGGCGCTTTCCACTCGCTGGATATCGCATTGGTGTTCGACAACATCGCCCAACCCGGTTCGCGCACCGGTAATGGAGCGCAGGCGCAACAGGTCGCAGAGCAGATGAGTCGGGCCTTGCTGGCTTTCGCGCGGCATGGCGATCCCAACCATGCCGGCCTTCCGCAATGGCAGCCGTACGGACTGGAAGAGCGCCAGACCATGGTCTTCGATGCGCCCTCCAGGATGGAGAACGATCCCCGCGGCGGCGAACGCAAACTCTACCAACGCGCGCCTTTCATCCAGCGCGGCACGATGTAAGGGCGCGTCGTAAAAGGGCGCGATGTAAAAAAAGCCCGGTGGAAACCGGGCTTTTCACTGCCTCCGATGCAGGCCAGGAGGGATGGAGGGACCCCTCCCGGCCGATGCATCAGAACTTGTAACGCAGGCCCAGCAGGTACTGACGACCGGTTTCGCTGTAGTCCAGCGGCAGTTGGCCGTTGGCGTTGGACACCCACGATTCCTGGACTTCGTCGGTCAGGTTGATGCCTTCCAGGCTCAACTCCCACTGGTCGTCGATCTTCCAGCGCACCGATGCATCGATGGTGGTGGTACCGGTCTGGCCGTGCGTATCGAAACCGGCCTCGGTGCCGGGCACCTGCAACAGATAGTCGTCGCGGTTGGTCGCAGACACGCGGCCGGAAAAGCGCTTGCCTTCGTAGAACACGGTGGCGTTCCATGAATGCTTGGACAGGCCGGTCAGGTCATCCTTGAACGAATTCGCGCCGGTGGAAGTCAGGTACTGGATCTGCGAATCGACGTAGGTGTAGTTCAACTGCACGCCCAGGTTGGACCACTTGCCGGGCAGGAAGGTGAAGGGCTGGATGTAGTTGGCTTCAAGCCCGGTCAGTTCGCCGCCCGGGGTATTCAACGGTGCGGTGAAGGTGAAGTCGTCGCTCACGCTGGCGCCGGTGCCTTCCAGCAGGCTGGCGGGCAAGCCGCTGGCCGAATACACCTGCACGAAGCGCGTCGTCTGGATGAAGCTTTCGATGTCCTTGTAGAACAGGCCGAGGCTGAGCATTGCGCCTTCGTTGAAGTACCACTCCACGCCCAGGTCGACCGTCTTCGCACGGATCGGATCCAAGGCCGGATTGCCGCCGCTGACCGTACGCGCGCCGCCGCTGACGTTGACGGTGACGCCCGGCGTCAGGCTGCCCAAGCCAGGACGCGTCATGACCTTGGCGGCCCCGAGGCGGATCAGCAGGTCGGGCATGATCTCCGCCACCAGGTTCATCGACGGCAACGTGTCGCTGTATTCGCGCGAGACCGTCGACGCCACCGGGACACCGCTGGCGGTGGCTATGCCGGTGGACGACTGCTTGGTGCGCACATAGCGCACGCCGAAGTTGCCGGACACGGGAATGGACCCGAGGTCGGTCGAGAACTCGCCTTGCAGGTAGACGCCGCGATCTTCTTCATCGACGCTGCGCGTATTTACCGCACGCTCTGTCAGGGCGAAGGTCCCGGTATTGCTGTAGATGTCCAACAGGTTGGCGAACGCCTGGTAATCCGGGATCACCCAGGTGCCTGGCGATCCGTTGACGCCGCTCAGGCTGGCAAGGGTGGTCAGGTCGGCTGGGATGATGAAGCTGCCACCGCTGAAGGCCGGCACCGATACCTCCGAAGCGCGGCGCAACTCGCGGGTCGAGAACGAGTAGTCCTTGGCCTGCACGCCACCCTTCAGGCGGAAGCCGGAGCTGATGTTCCAGTTGAAATCCAGCTGCCCGATGTCGAAGTCGTTCTGCACGTACTGCGGACGCAGGCGGATCTCGGCCAGCGTCCAGCCCGTGCCGTTGGTCGGGTCAATACCGTAGTCGAGCACCGGCTTGTACGGATCGCCGCGGTAGTCGTAGCTGTAGTTGTCGACGTTGTACTTGTCCATGATGATCGTGGTCTGGATCGGATTCTCATGCTTGGAACTGGAGGTGCCGATCTTGCCCGAGAGCTTGAAGTTGTCGGTGAACTCGTGCTCGCCTTCCAGCCCGATCTGGGTGAAGACGGTGTTCCACTCGTCATGGCGGCTTTCCGAACGGATGTCGACGTTGTCGAACAGGCCGTAGACCAACGCGCCGTTCTCGATCACGCCATCGCGGACGATCGTTTCCGGCTTGCCGCCGGCGCCGGCAGCGCGGCAGGCGGCGCCGGGGGTGCCGGCGGCGCAGGCGCCGCGGCTGAAGGAAATCGCTTCGATGTATTTCTCGTCGCGCGAGGCGTCGATCTTGGAATAAAGCGCATCCAGCGAGAACTGGGTGCGATCGGTCGGTTTGAACTGCAGCGATGCGGTCACGCCCATACGCTGCTGGTCGTGTTCCATCAGCGTGTAGCGCGGGAAGCGCGGGTGATTGGTCGTAGCCAAGCGCGCGGCCGCAAATGGCGATGCCGCGTTGAAGTTGCCGTTGCTGGTGCCGCCGGCCCAGCGGCCGGTGCCGCTGCCTTCCTCAAGGGTCCGGCGCTCGGAGACGGCGAACGACATCAAGGCGCCGAACTTGCCATCGGCCCAGGTGTTGGACACCAGCGCGGCGATGCGCGGATCGGTCTTGCCGGCCATGTCGCCATGGGTGAGCTGCGTGCTGGCGGCGAAGGTGAAGCCGTCGTAGTCGAACGGACGCGCCGTGCGCAGGTCGACGGTCGCACCCAGCGAGCCTTCCTCGACATCGGCTTGCGCGGTCTTGCGCACGATCAGTTGCGAGAACAAATCGGAGGCGAACACGTTGAAGTCGAAACCGCGGCCGCGGTTCGTGCCGCCGTTCTGGTCGGTGGAGCCTACCGTGGTCAGCGCTTCCATGCCGTTGACGCGCACGCGCGTGAAGTTCGAATCCAGGCCGCGGACCGAAATGTTGCGGCCTTCGCCGGCGTCGCGGGTGATGACCACGCCCGGGATGCGCTGCAGCGATTCGGCCAGATTGAGGTCGGGGAACTTGCCGATGTCCTCGGCGACGATGGCGTCCACCACCCCGGCTTCGCCGCGTTTGATATCCAGTGCCTTTTCAAGGCTTGCCCGGTAACCTGTGACGGTGACGGTACCCAGCGTGTCCACGTCTTCGGATTCGGACGCGGCGGCCGCGGTCGTGTCGGCCGGGGCGGCTTCCTGCGCGAGTGCGTACATGGCATTCATCTGCAGCGCGAATCCGATGGACAGCGCGAGCATGGTAACCGGTGTCTTCCGGCGGTTGTTGCGAGTTTGCATGGGTTCCCCTCCTCAAGGGCACATGTATCGCTCTATGGCGGCTTTTTGGCAATGAAACGAATCGGGTTTTGTCACCTCTGGGTGCTTCCCAGAGGTAAAATGACACCGCTGGTCAAAAAAACCGTAACAGAGTGTGCGGTGCAACAACAACTATTGGTTTTCGGGGGTTATGGTGTGTCCCGGGGACAATTCTTGCCGCGTCCCATCAGGGCGCGGATCACCTAGGTCATGGGAGCGTTTACATGCGGGGACACGTGGTCTGTTTCGGAGAGCTGCTGTTGCGCCTGAGTGCGCCGGCAAAGCAGCTGCTGCTGCAATCTCCCTGCCTGGAAGCGCATACAGGCGGCGCCGAAGCCAACGTCGCGGTATCGCTGGCGCGCATGGGCCATGCCGCGCGCATGATCGGCGTGGTGGCCGACAACGCGCTGGGCGAATCGGCGCTGGGCGAGCTGCGCCGCCATGGCGTCGATACGCGCGCCGTCGGCAAGGCGGAAGGACGCATGGGGCTGTACTTCCTGACACCGGGAGCCATCCAGCGCCCGAGCGAGGTGCTGTACGACCGCGCGGATTCGGCCTTCGCAAGACACGGCGGCGGGGAGCACGACTGGGAGGCCGTGCTGCAGGGCGCCGACTGGCTGCATGTCTCAGGGGTCAGTCCTGCGCTCGGCCAGCTGGCCGCCGACCGCACCTTGCAGGCGGTGCGCGCGGCGCGCGCGGCCGGGGTCAAGGTTTCCTTCGACGGCAACTTCCGGCCCAAGCTGTGGGAAGCCTGGCAGGGCGACGCCGCCGGCATCCTGCGCTCGATCATGGCCGAGGCCGATCTGCTGTTCGCCAGCCATCGCGATATCCAGGTGGTGCTGGGGCAATCGTTCCCGCAAGCCACTTCGCAGGCGCGTTTCCTGGCCGGCGCCGAGGCCGCCTTCACCGCGTTCCCCAGGTTGCAGCGCATGGCCGCCACCCAGCGCGTGCAGCACAGCGTCGACCATCATTCCCTCTCGGCCATCGACGCCCGCCGCGACGGCAGCAGCCACGTTACCCCGGTGTACGAACTGGCTTCGATCGTGGACCGCATCGGCACCGGCGATGCGTTCGCGGCCGGCGTGCTGCATGGCGCGATCGCCGGCATGGACGACGCGCAGGGACTGCATTTCGGCCTGGCGGCGGCTTGCCTGAAGCATTCGCTGCCGGGGGATTTCAACTTGTTCGGGGTCGCAGAGATCAACGCGCTGTTGGGAGAAGGCGGTTTCGACGTGAGGCGTTGAGGGAGTGCAAAGCCCCGCAACCGCAGAACCCCGAACCTCCTCGGTCGTCATCCCAGCGAACGCTGGGATCCATTTTGACTTTGATGTTCGCTGGCAAGGCTCGGGTCGCGTCAAAGGGCAAGATCAAGATGGATCCCAGCGAACGCTGGGATGACGTCCTGATTGTTTGCCGGCTGTGACGCCCAACACCCCAAGCAATGAAATGTTTCTTCTGAATCTACCGCCGAAGACTTTTCTTTGCTTCCGTTTCCCGCACACTGCGCGCCATGAAGAGCATGGTCGATGCGTAGCAAGCTGTTCGTCCCGGGGGTGCGTCCGGAGTTGTTCGCCAAGGCGCTGGCGGGCGATGCCGATGCGCTGAGCTTCGACCTGGAGGACTCGGTACCCGAAGCGCGCAAGGGCGAAGCCCGCGCATCGGTATCCGCCCTGCTGCAATCGGCCCCGCTGCTGGCCACGGCCAAGATCGTCGTGGTCCGGGTCAACGCGCTGGATACACAACACCTGGCGGCCGATCTGGCCGCGGTCGCGCGCGCGGGCGTGGATCTGCTCAATCTGCCCAAGGTCGAATCGGCGCAGGAGGTGCTGGCTGCGGTCGCCCTGCTGGAGAAAGCGGAGGCAGCCAATGGCGTTGCCAAACCCATCGGGCTGCTGGCCAATATCGAAACCCCGCGCGGCCTGCGCCTGGCCGCCGAGATCGCGTCCGCCCATCCGCGCGTGGCCGGATTGCAGCTGGGCTTGGCCGATCTGTTCCAGCCTTTCGGTATCGATCGCCGCGACCCGGCCAATGTCCACGCCACGCTGTATGCGATGCGCATGGCCGCGGCCGAGGCTGGTGTGTTCGCCTGGGACGCGGCCTTCGCCGACATCGCAGACGCCGATGGTTTCCGCGCCGAGGCCGCCATGGCGCGCCGCCTGGGTTATGTGGGCAAGAGCTGCATCCACCCCAGCCAGGTGGCGCTGGCCAACGAAGCGTTCCAGCCCGATGCCGAAGAAATCGTGGCGGCGCGGCGCATCGTCGCTGCCGCACGCGAAGCCGGCGTGGCGGGGCGCGGCGCATTCCTCGTCGATGGCCGCATGGTCGATCTTCCTTTCCTTAAGCGGGCCGAAGCGATCCTGGCTTCGGCCGACGCCAACGCGAGCACGCCTTGATGAGCCATTCCCCGTTGCCGATGCGCGCCTTGCTGGCGGTAGTGGTGTTGCTGGCATCGGTGTGGTCGCCGCTGGGCCATGCCGAAAGCCTGTCCAAGGTAAAGACCGCGGCACTGCCGACGCTGACGACGGACCAGCCTCTGCTTGGTCTGGTGGCGGTGGAAGGCAAACCGTTGGCGATCGGCGCGGACCAGGCCTGGATGCTGGACGGTGGCGGTGCCAGTTGGAAGCCTCTCAATTGGAAGCCTGCGGCCGTGGGCGGCGAGCTGAAAAGCGTGGTCGGCAACGGCCAGCTCGCTTTCCTGTTGCGCGGGCCCGCGCAGTCCGCTGCGGTCGCCTCCGTCGAACGCCTCGGCCTGGTCAACGGCCAGCCGACCGCCACGCCGCTGCCGCCGCTGCCCGTCGCTGTCGAAGGCACGCGCGCGGCGGCCAACGCCGACAACGTGTACGTCGCCGGCATCGATGCGAGCGGGCAGGCGGTGCTGCTGTCGCTGGTGTCGGCCGCGGCGAAACCGGAATGGAAAAAGAACGCCGGTTGGAATGGCAATGCGCTGCCGACTTCGCTGGTCGCGCAGACCTCGGCGGTGTTCGTCACCGTGCCTGCGGCCGGCGGCGAGCGCATCCTGCGCTGGGCGGCCGACAGCGGCTGGCAGGACAAGGGATTGGTTCCGGGCAAGATCGTCCCCGGTTCGGCGCGCGCCATCGGTCAGGCGCACGTGATCTTTCTGGTCGCCGACGGCGCCGGCGCGCCGCAGATGAAAACCTTCCAGACCATCACCGGCTCATGGGCGACCCTGCCGGACTCCGGCGCAGTCGGCGTCACCGCGACGGCCGCCTACGACAACGGCGTGCTGTGGGCGCGGCCTGCGGCGGACGGCAAGGGCATCGCTTTCGAATCCACCCAGATCCAGTCCGGCAAACTGCTGTTGCGCTGGTTGGACTGGATAGTGATCGTGGTCTACCTGGGCGCGATGCTCGGCATGGGTTTCTATTTCTACATCCGCGAGAAGCGCAATTCGACTTCGGATTTCTTCGTCGGCGGCCGCACCATTCCGTTCTGGGCGGCGGGCGTCAGCCTGTACGCGGCCAACACCAGTTCGATCAGTTTCATCGCCATTCCGGCCAAGGCCTTCGAAACCAACTGGCAGTACCTCACCAACAACCTGGTCGCGGTGCTGGGCCTGATGTTCGTGGCGGTGTGGATCGTGCCGCTGTTGCGCCGCCTCAACCTGATGTCGGTGTTCTCGTACCTGGAAACCCGCTTCCACCCCACCATCCGCATGCTGGCCAGCGCGCTGTGCATCATCATGCAGATCGGCAGCCGCATGAGCGTGGTGCTGTTCCTGCCGGCGCTGGCCATCGCCACCATCACCGGCATCCGGGTGGAGTGGAGCATCCTGATGATGGGCGGCTTCACCATCATCTATACCGCCATGGGCGGCATGAAGGCGGTGATCTGGACCGACTTCGTGCAGGTCATCGTCAAGATGGGCGGGGCGATCTTCGCCATCCTGTTCATCGTCTGGACCTTGAAGGGCGGCTTCGGCGAATTCCACGACATCGCCCAGGCCGCCAACAAGACCAAGTTGCTGGATTTCAGCTTCGATCTGACCAAGGCCACGGTGTGGGGCTTCATCTTCCTGGTGCTGTTCGACGTGGTGCTGACCTTTCCCAAGGACCAGGTGCTGATGCAGCGCACGCTGTCGACCAAGTCCGACAAGGAAGCCGGCCGCTCGATCTGGGCGTTCGCCCTGATCATGATCCCGGGCGGTTTCATCTTCTATTCCATCGGCACCGCGCTGTTCGTCTACTACAAGAACAATCCCGAGCGCATGAACCCGCTGCTGCCGATCGACGCGACCTTCCCGCTGTTCATCGCCGCCGAACTGCCGATGGGCGTGACCGGGCTGATCATCGCCGGCATCTTCGCCGCGGCCATGGCCACGCTCTCCAGCATCATGAACAGCGTGGCCACGCTGGCCTCGGTCGATTTCTACGAGAAGCTGGCCAAGAACCCAACGCCGAAGAAAAGCGTGCTGTTCGCCGAGATCGCCACGGTCGCCACCGGCCTGCTGGGTATCGGCGTGGCGCTGCTGTTGTCGCGTTTCGACATCCACTCGCTGTTCGACGTTTCGATCGAGCTGGCCGGCTTGCTGGGCGGCGGTTTCGCCGGCGCCTACACCCTGGGTATGTTCACGCGCCGGGCCAATTCGGCGGGCGTGGCCATCGGTGTGGCTTCCAGCATCGGCTTGACCCTGGTGGCCTGGTCGATGGATCTGGTGCATCCGTATTTCTACCTGGCCATCTCGATCATGCTGTGCATCGTGATCGGCTACCTGGCCAGCCTGTTGTTCCCGGCGCCGACCCGCGACCTGGACGGTCTGACCATCTGGGTGAAATCGGACAGCAACTACGTCAAGCCGGCAGTGGATGCATCGAACTTGTAACAGGACGGGATCCGACGGTTATTGGTCCTGATCCTCAAGCGGCGCGCTGTCGGGCACGATGCGCGCGCCGGTCTTCTGATTCACCTTGACCCGCCATGGATAGTGCCCGCCTTCGCCGCCTGCGCCCACCGCCTGCAGGTGGTTGGTCACCGCCTTGCGCCAGTCGTTGCCCAGATTGGCCGTGCTCATGTGCGGGGTCTTGGAATGATGGAAGGCGACATCGCCGCGCCGCATCGGGCAGACGACCGTTTGCGATTCGTCCACCTGGCAGGTCAGCAGATCGCTTTGCACGCCTTCCACCAGACGGTGCGGCAGCACGCCCAGGCGATGGCCGCCGTCGATGAAATGCATGCAGCCGTTGACCGCATCCACGTCCTGCAGCGGAATCCAGCCGGTGATGCCGCGGTCGGCCAGATTGCGGCCCCAGTAGCCTTCGTCCTGGTGCCATTCGGTGGGCACGCTCTTCCCCGGCGGCTTGCCCAGGAACTGGTCGTACCAGAATTCCAGCGGCATCCCCATCAGCTGCGAAGAGAACGACGCCAGCCAGCGTCGGTAGGGCTGGTCGGCGATGTCCTTCCAGACCAGGGTCGGAGTGGACTGCACGATGCGGAAGCTGCGGTTCTCGCGCGCCTCTTTCGCATCCCAGGCCCAGTCGTTGGCGAGGGTTTCCTTGTCCTGCAGCAGCAGGTCGCAATAGGATTCCAGGGTGTCCAGGTCCGACTGCGGAACGGCGCCGGGCACCACCAGATAGCCGTGTTCGCGAAAGAAACCGATCTGTTCGGCGGAAGCGCTGGGGTATTCCATGGCGTGATCGAACCCGTGCGTGCAGGGAAGGCGCGAGCAATCCTGCAAGCGCATGACTTCCGCAACAAGCATGCGCGGCTATCTTTTGAGTATGCTTGCGGTGATGTCCTGCAGCGCCGCGTCGGCGTTCGCCGCTTTCCCTCCGCCTGCCGCTTACGCCCAGAGAAACCACGTGGACACCCAATTCCTGAAAACTTTCGTGGCGGTCGTGGATCGCGGTTCGATGGCCGCAGCCGCGCGCTTGCTCAACATCACTCCGGCGGCGGTGGCGCAGCAGATACGTACGTTGGAACGGGAGATCGGCGCGCCGCTGATCGCGCGGGTGGGGCGTACGGTCAGCGTGACCGAAGAAGGCTCGCGCATCCTGCAGCGCAGCCGCGACCTGTTGCGCGACGTGGCCGACCTGCGCAGCCTGGCCAACGACAACGCGATCTCCGGCGAACTGCGCCTGGGCGCCTGCCCCACCGCGCTGGCCGGCATGCTGCCGGACATCCTGGCGCGGATGGTGGAGAAATTCCCCGAGATCAACGTGTTCATCAAGCCGGGCTATTCGGCCGATCTGTACCGCGCGGTGGAAGGCGGCGAACTGGACGCGGCGATCGTGCTGCACGCGCCCTACACCCTGCCCAAGACCTGCAACTGGCAGCTGCTGCGCGAGGAGCCGCTGGTGGTGCTTGCGCCGGAAAGCATGGCCGGCCGCGATCCGCACGAGCTGCTCGCCACGCAGCCGCTGATCCGCTACGACCGCAACCACTGGGGCGGACGCCAGGCCGAGGAATATCTGCAGCGCATGGGCATCACCCCGCACGAGCGCTTCGAATTGAATGCGCTCAATGCGATCGCGGTGATGGTGGACCGCGGACTGGGAGTTTCGCTGGTGCCGGACTGGGCCAAGCCGTGGCCGGAAGGGCTGAAGCTGGTGCGTCTGCCGTTGCCGGAAGAAAGCGTGCCGCGCCAGATCGGCATCGTGTGGTCGCGTTCGACGATCCGCATCCGCCTGGTTACGGTGTTCCTGGAAGAGAGCAGGGCGGCGATGAAGGTGGTGAACGGTTGAATCCACGGACGCTCTTGCAAGAAAGTAAGGGCGATTCGGCGGACTGGAGACGCGTTGCACGTAGAACGTTCGGATCGTCATCCCAGCGAAAGCTGGGATCCATTTTTTGCTTCTGCTCTGCGCAGTAATCGCTTTCATGCGAAAGTCAAAGTCAAGATGGATCCCAGCTTTCGCTGGGATGACGATCCGTATTAGCGATTTTTCAGCGCGCCAATGCTGCAGCGCGTCATGAACCATGCATTCCGTAAGCAACAAAAACTAGACTCTGAACATAGTTCGCCCCGGTTCTATTCCCTTTCGCCAACGCCTAGTCTCGCCTCCATTGTCGGGGCTGTACGTAAGCGTCTTGGAGGGGATGCTTGGCACGCAGATCGCATCGATGCGATCTGCCGACGCGCATACGCAAACGGGGGAGCCGCGCAATCGACGCGTCTCTGATAAGTACAAAAACCTAGAGACCAAACACCATGAAGCACGTACCGGCCACATTCGGCGTTTTCCTGCTGGCGGCTGCCGTCAGCGCCAGCGTCCACGCGCAACAGGCGGCCGCGGCGGCCGAACCGGCTCCCGCAGCCGATAGCCAGTCAGCCGAAGCGACCGACCTGGATACGGTGATCGTCACCGGCTCGCGCAGCCCCAAGGCGATCGACAAGATCCCGGGCGCGATCACGCTGGTCTCGAAAGAAGAAATCAAAAACACCTTGGCGGTGACCGAGGACGCCACCGCCGTGCTGGCGCGCACCGTGCCCGGTTACGCCGAATCTTCGCAAGCCATGAGCAACACCGGCGAAACGTTGCGCGGCCGCATCGCGCTGCGCCTGTTCGATGGCGTGCCGCAGGGCTCTCCGCTGCGCGAAGGCGGCCGCAACGCCACCTTCACCGACATGGGCATCCTCGACCGCATCGAAGTCATCAACGGACCGTCGGCGTCCGAAGGCATCGGCGCGGCGGGCGGCATCATCAACTACATCTCCAGCGTGCCGCAGAAGGAGGGCAACGAGTTCCGCATCCTGACCCGCTGGTCCACCCAGTTCGGCAACGACAGCACCGGTTGGAAAGTCGGCGCCAATTGGCTGCACAAGCAGGACAACTACGACTTCGTAGTCGGGATTTCGGCCATCGACCGCGGCATTTCCTACGATGCAGACGGCCGCCGCGTGGGCATGAACACCAGCGGATCGGTGTCCGATTCGATGGCCAACAACCTGTTCCTGAAAGGCGGCATCAACTTCGGCGAAAACGGCGAGCAGCGCCTGCAGGCCAGTTACAGCCACTTCAAGATCGAAGGCAACGGCGATTACATCCAGGTCGAAGGCTGCCGTCCCGGCACTTGCCCCGACCCGGTCACCAATACTTCCGAACGCGGGCACATCTTCGGCAGCAAGGCCGAGTTCAACGACTTCGAACAGCTCAACCTGCTGTACACGCATGGCGACTTCCTCGGTGGCACGCTGGTATTGAACGGCTATTGGGCAGACCAGCAGATGCGCTACCTGCCGGAGAACGGCGACGACCGCCAGTTGGTCTGGCCGTTGCCGGCGGGCGCAGAACGCATCTACGACCAGTCGGAAATCGACAGCGAGAAGTGGGGCTTCCGTCCGTCCTGGACGCGCTCGGAGCTGTTCGGCGTATCCGGGCTGGAACTGCGCGCAGGCGTCGATTATGTCTATGACGAGACCCAGCAACGGCTCGCGCTGACCAATCGTCTTTGGGTTCCGCCCATGGAGTACACCAGCGTCGCGCCTTACGCGCAGCTGAGCTACGACATCGGCCCGGTGACCCTGAGCGGCGGCGCCCGTCGCGAAGACGGCGAACTGCATGTGGACAGCTACACCACCACGCCGTTCCGCAACAGCGTATTCGTGCAAGGCGGCGGCGTCGAATACACGGAGAACCTGCTCAACTTCGGCGCCATCTGGCGCATCACCGACGAATGGTCCGTCTTCGCTTCCTATGGCGAAGGCTTCAGCCTGCCCAACATCGGCATTCCGTTGCGCAACATCAATGTGCCAGGACAGTCGGTGGACCGTATCAGCGACCTGCAGGCCATCGTGGTGGACAACCGCGAGTATGGTTTCAACTGGCGCGGCGAGCGCGGCTCTTTCGGCGGTTCGTACTACGACTCGCGTTCGCCGTTCGGCACCTCGCTGTCGGTCGATCCGGCCACCAACGATTTCGTGCTCAACCGCGCGCCTACCCAGATCAAAGGCATCGAGTTGAGCGGCGAATGGAGGTTCAACCCGCAGTGGAAGGCTGGTGCGTTGTATTCGCGCATCCGGGGCAAAACGGCTTTTTGGAACGCCGCCTTGAACGGAGATTACCCGGCCGGGGGCCTGAACAAACCGATGGGCGTATCGGACATAAATCCGGACAAGATCGGCGCGTGGGTCACATGGAACTTCAGTCCAAACGGTGGCGTCACTTTGAACGGAACCAAGCTGCTGTCGCGGGATCTCTCGGCCACCGATACGCGTCCCTTCGATGGACGGGCCTTCTCGTTTGAAGAACATACCGACGGCTATACGCTGTTCGATCTGAGCGTCAACTACAAGGTCGAGAACGTCGGGCGCTTCACTGTGGGCATCGAGAACCTGACCGACAAGCAGTACGTGCTCAGCTGGTCGCAGGTGGACTTCTTCAAGAACTACTTCGCCGGCCGTGGCCGCATGGTCTCGCTGACCTATGAGTACACGTTCTGAATGTTCCCGTTCGCGCACCAGATCAAGTCTTGATAGCTGAGTTGTCGATGGCGTACGTCTGCCTGCATGCCGGGTTCAAGCCCGCCTTGCCCGGCGGCAGACGGCCGCCGTCGACGGCGGATTTCCGCGCGCCGGCGTTGCAGCTGCTGACGCGCTTTTTTCCTTTGCTGTGCGGCCTGGCGCTCGGTCTGGCCTCGGTGGCCGTCGCCGCTTCCCCTTCGCCAACCAACGCTGCAGGCGCGGGCGCCGACTCTCCTCGGCTCGCGGCAGAACGCCTGCAGCGGTTGGATGGCTTTCTCGAACACGCGACCGATGCGCAGGGTTACCTGGGCGCGGTCAGCCTGGTTTGGAAAGACGGCGAAGTGGTCCAGTCGCAGGCCTACGGTTATCGCGACCTGGCCCGGACCTCGCCCATGCGCGAGGATTCCATTTTCCGCATCTATTCCATGACCAAGACGGTGACCACGGTCGCTGCGCTGATGCTGGTGGAGGAAGGCAAGCTGGATCTCGACGATCCGGTCGAGAAGCACCTTCCGGAATTTTCCGGGATGCAGGTCTTCGTCGGTGGCAGCGCCGACAAACCCGAGCTGCGTCCCGCGGCCGCCAAGATCACCCTGCGTCACTTGCTGACCCACACCGCCGGTTTCGCGACTTCGGGCAACGAGGAAGCGACCAAATTGCTGGAGCGCGCCGACCTGCATGGTTCGGCCGATCTGGCCGAATTCTCCGCACGCCTGTCAAAAGTGCCGCTGGCGGCCGAACCGGGCACGCGTTTCAGCTACGACGGCACCCAGATCGAGGTGGTGGCGCGCGTGGTGGAAGTGGCGAGCGGGCAACGCTTCGACGCATTCGTGCAGCAGCGCATCCTGGCTCCGCTGCGCATGGACGATACCGGCTTCAGCGTTGCGCCGGCCAAGCGCGGCCGCATCGTCGACATCACCACGATGGGGGCGGACGGGAAATTGCGGCTGGATGAAGGTCCCAGCGCGCTGCATCCGGGCGAGATGCTCAATCCTTACCCCAGCGGTGCGGGCGGTCTGTATTCCACCGCGGCCGATTTCATGCGCCTGTGCCGCCTGCTGCTCGAGGGCGGAACGCTGGACGGCGTTTCCCTCCTCGACCGCAAGACGGTCGGGCAGATGATGGTCAATCAGCTGACTTTTCTGGAGCGGCCGGTGACCCAATTCAGCGATGCGGAAGGTTTCGGGCTGGGCGGCTCGGTGCTGCTGGATCCCGCGGGCAAGGGCCGCCTGGGTCCGGCCGGGCAGTTCGGCTGGTCCGGTGCGGCTTCCACTTATTTTTCCATCGATCCGAGGGAACGGATGATCACGATCCTGTTGTTGCAACATCTTCCCAACGGCGCGGCCAACGATCTGCCGCGGATCAGCACGCCCTTCTACAACCTGGTCTATCGGGCGCTGACGCCATGAGCATGGATGCGCGCAACGGCTTGCTGGTGGCGGGTTCGGCCAACCTGGATTTCGTGGTGCGCGCCTCGCACGTGCCGGCGCCCGGAGAAACCGTGCTGGGACGCGAATTCGCGACGTTCCCGGGCGGCAAGGGCGCCAATCAGGCGGTGGCTTGCGCGCGCGCGGGCGGCGTCGATACGCGCATGCTGCTGGCGCTGGGCAACGATCCCTTCGCCCGGACCATCGAGGACTCGCTGGCCGATGCGGGCGTAGCCGTGCAGGTGGTGCGCAGCGCGCAGCCGACCGGCACCGCCTTCATCTGCCTGTCCGACGATGCCGAGAACGCGATCACCGTCGCGCCCGGCGCCAATGCCGCATTGCGCGGCGATGAGCTTCCGTCGCTGCAAGCGGTGAGCCATCTGTTGCTGCAGTTGGAAACGCCGATGGAGGCGGTGACCGCTTTCGCGCTGGCGGCGCGCACGGTGGGCGTGCAGGTGGTGTTGAACGCCGCGCCGGCGCAGGCATTGCCCACCGAGCTGCTGCTGTCGGTCGATGTGCTGATCGTCAACGAGGGCGAGCTGGCCACCGTCACCGGACACCGCGGCAGCGTGGCCGAATGCCTGGCGTTGCTGGACGTGCCCTGCGTGGTGGTGACCCTGGGCGCGCGCGGTTGCTGCGCGCGGCAGGGTACGGAATTTTTCCTGCAATCCGGCTTCAAGATCCAGGCGGTCGATACCACCGCCGCCGGCGATACTTTCTGCGGCGCCCTGGTCGCTGCGCTGAACCTGGGCGATCCGCTTCCCGCAGCGCTGCGCTACGCATGCGCTGCATCGGCCTTGGCCTGCACGCGATTGGGCGCACAATCCAGCATTCCGCAACGCATAGAAGTCGAGGCGATGCTGCGTTCCAACGACCGCCACGCGCCCACCGCCAACCGCGCCCTCGCCGCCTATTGCGGCCTTGTGTGACACTCGCTTCCAATCGATTCGAAAACCCCCAAGACCATGACCGCAAGCCCGGAAAACCCAGCGTCTCCCGCCGACTCCCGCGACGATGAGCCGCGGCCCGAGATCCGGACCGAATACAAGTTCTCCCACGTCACCACCCAGCGCTATCTGCCCACGCCGGGCAAGGCGCCGGGCTGGCCGTTCGCCGAGATCGGCCATTGGAAGATGGACGTCAACGGCACCGCCGGCGACTGGCTGCGCGAGCTGCGCGACTGGCGGCGCGAGCACCTGACCCGCATCGGCTACGACGACGCCAACTACCGGCGTCCGGAACTGCAGTGGGCGCAGCGCAACTTCGTGCATGCGCAGATGATGATCGAGGACCGTTATTTCTACGATGCGGCGATGGGCAAGTACACCGTCGACCGTTATCTCGACGATCTGGAAGAACGTTTCGGCGGTCTGGACAGCGTGCTGCTCTGGTACATCTATCCCAACATCGGCATCGACGACCGCAACCAGTTCGATCTCATCCACGATCTGCCCGGCGGCGTGGAAGGCATCCGCGGCGTGGTCGCCGATTTCCACCGGCGCGGAGTGAAAGTGTTCCTGCCGACCATGCCGTGGGACAACGGCACCCGCGAGCAGGGCGAACCCGACTGGCTGGCGATCGCGCGGCTGGTCAAGGAAACCGGCGCCGACGGCATCAACGGCGACACCTACAACGGCGTGCCGCGCGCCTTCTTCGACGCTTGCGACGCGCTGGGCCGTCCGGTGGTGGTGCAGCCGGAATCCACGATCAGCGCCGAAGAGCACCTGATCTGGAACGTGCAGAGCTGGGGCAAGAAGGTGCCGGCGGACGTGGTTCCTTCGGTAGCCAAGTTCAAGTGGCTGGAACCGCGCCACATGATCAACTACGAAAACCGCTGGGGCCGCGACCGCAGCAACGACCTGCAGTACATCTTCTTCAACGGCGTGGGCTACAACGCGTGGGAGAACATCTGGGGCATCTGGAACCAGTTCACCCCGCGCGATGCGGCCACCCTGCGCCGCATCGCCGCGGTCGAGCGCAAGTTCGCGCCGTTGATGGTCAGCATGGACTGGCAGCCGTATGCGGCCACTTTGCAGGCCGGCGTATTCGCCAGCCGCTTTCCGGGCGACGGCATGACCTTGTGGAATATCGTCAACCGCAACGAGTACGAAGTGGGTGGCGAGCAGATCGCCGTGGATCACACCGAGGGCACGCGTTACTTCGATGCCTGGAACGGCGTCGTCCTGCAGCCGCATCTTGCCGACGGCAAGGCGATCTTGACCATGACCCTGGAAGGGAAGGGCTACGGCGCCGTGCTGGCGCTGGAGGCGGGCGCGCAGGATCCGGACCTGGAGGCTTTCCTCGAACTGATGAAAGGCTTCGCCAAGACGCCGCTGCAGTCGCTGTCGAACCAGTGGAAGTCGATTCCGCAGACCCTGGTCGAGATCGCCCGCACTGCGCCGGCAGCCGAGCCCGCTGAAGGCATGGTCGCCATTCCTGCCGGCGAGTTCGACTTCGTGGTCGGCGGCATCGAGATCGAAGGCCAGACCTGGGACGGCGTCGACTTCCAATACCCCTGGGAAAGCAGCGCACGGCGCGGACATCGCAGGCGCATGCAGATGCGCGCCTTCCATATCGACCGTACCCCGGTCACCAACGAGCAGTTCAAGCGCTTCATCGACCAAAGCGGTTACCGGCCGCGCGACGGCCACAACTTCCTGCGCCACTGGGTGGAAGGCGCGCCGGCGGCGGGTTGGGAGAACAAGCCGGTGACCTGGGTGTCTATCGAGGATGCGCGCGCCTACGCACGATGGGCCGGCAAGCGTCTTCCGCACGAGTGGGAATGGCAGTACGCCGCGCAAGGCGATGATGGGCGCGCGTACCCGTGGGGCGAGACGTGGAACGCAGCCGCGGTGCCGGCGCAGAACCGCCAGCGCCGTCTGCTGCCGCCAGCGGACGTGGATGCGCATCCTGCCGGCGCCAGTCCGTTCGGAGTATTGGACTTGGTCGGCAATGTCTGGCAATGGACCGACGAATATTTCGACGACCACACCCGCGCCGCGGCGCTGCGCGGCGGCAGCGCTTACCGTCCGCAGACTTCGCACTGGTACTTCCCGCAAGCCTATCGGCTAGACCAGCACGGCAAATACCTGCTCATGGCGCCTTGCAAGGACCGCTCGGGCAGTGTCGGTTTCCGCTGTGTCGTGGATGCGGAGTGAGAGCAACGGGGATGCTCCGCGCGTTGCTTGCTGCGGCGATGTTATCGGCGGTTGTTTTGACCGGATGCGCGCAGCGGCCGGCGAAGAAAATCGCGCTGATCGGCGGGGCATCCAGCGAGGGCCCGGGACGCCATGAATACGCCGCCGGGCTGCGCAGGCTGCAAGCGCTGCTCGAATCCACGCCGCAAGGCAAAGACGCCAGCATCGTGGTGTTTGAAAATGGGTGGCCGGACGATCCGTCCGCTCTCGCAGACGCCTCGACGCTGGTGTTGTACTTCGACGGCCTGGACAAGCATCCCTTGCGCGATCCCGCGCATCGCCGCCAGTTCGAAGCGCTGATGCAACGCGGCGTCGGATTGGTCGCGCTGCATCAGGCGTCCACGGTGCCGGCGGACGCTTCGCAGATCGGCCTGCAACGCTGGCTGGGCGCCGAACGGGTGGGGATGTTCGACCGCACCACCGAAACCGCAACGCTGGTGCCGGCCGATGCCATGCATCCGGTGAACCGCGGCATCGACGGGTTCACCTATCGCGACGAGTTCTATCCGACTCTGAGGTTCGCCGAAAGCGGCGTGGTCCCCTTGCTGCGCGGCATCTTGCATGTGCAGTACCGCCAGGGCGCCAGCGTGGTGGAAGACAAACCGGAAGCGACCACGGTCGCCTGGGCCTACCAGCGGCCGGAGGGCGGCCATTCGTTCGGCTACAGCGGTGCGCACTACCTGGCGGCGCTGGAGCAGCCGATGCTGCGCAAGGCCTTGCTCAACGCGATTTTCTGGACCGCAGGCATCGAAGTGCCGCGCGAAGGCGCCGATTCCACGCTTGCTCTTGCCGTTACGCCCGCATCCGCGGTCGAGAAGACGCGAGTCGCCAGCGCCGACGCGCCGACCTTTCACGCCGACCGGCAACGCAGCGGCTGGTATTCGCAGCAACCCGCGCTCACTCCGGCGAATGTGGCCGCACCGGGCTTCGGCCTGTTGTGGGAATCGCCGCAGCTGGACAGCGTGGACGGACAGCCGCCGCGTCTGTACGCCTCTCCGCTTTATCTGGACCGGGTGGCGATCAGCGCCGGCCAGCATCAGGGACAGACGTTCTCGGTGGTGTTCGCCGCCAGCAACAATGGCTACGTCTACGCCATCAACGCCGCACGCGCGGGCGATGTCGCGGCGGGACGCATCCTGTGGCGCCGGCAACTGGCGCAGCCGTGCCGCTTGCAGCCTGCGCCGCTGGATGCGGTGCCGACGGGCGTGTTGAGCACGCCGATCATCGATGTCGCCAAGCGCCGGATCTACGTGACCCATTGCGACCCCAAGCAAGGCTGGCAGGCCTACGCGCTGGACATCGGCAGCGGCGAAATGCTGAAGGGCTGGCCCGTACGTCTGGACGAAGCGCGCTTCAACCAGGTCAACCGCAATGCCGGACCGACCCTGGTGCCGCCGAAACGGCGTTTCGATTTCCGCGTGCAACGCGGCGCACTGAACCTGAGTCCCGACGGCAAGCGCCTGTACGCCACTTTCGGCGAAACCGAAACCGGTTGGCTGGTTTCCATCGACACCGACAAGCCGGCGGTGGCCAGCGCCTTCGCCGCAGTGGCCATGCCGCATCGCGGCAGCGGCGGCATCTGGGGCGCGGGCGGTCCGGCGGTGGATGCGCAGGGCAATGTGTTCGTGGTCACCGGCAGCGGTTTCGAAGGCTATCTCGAACAACCCGCCGACTGGACCCAGTCGCTGTTGAAACTGTCCGATTCGCCCGGCGCAGGCCTGAAACTGCAGGGCACCTACACGCCGTTCAATCACTGCACCACGGCCAAGATGGATATCGACCTGGGCTCGGGCGGCGCGTCGCTGTTGCGGGATCTGGAAGCGGGGCGCACCAGCACCCCGCATTTGCTGGTGATCGGCGGCAAGCAGGGCAATGCCTATCTGCTGGATCGCGATCGTCTCTCCGGCAACCTGGACCGCAGGCCCGCCTGCAGCAACGACGCAGCCAGCGACGGCTCATTGCTCGCGCCCACACGCCAGCCGCAATTCGCCGGGCGCGGTCCGCTGAATGTATTCGGCCCGTACTCCGAGCACGACGCGGCGATGGACGTGGCGCGCGCACGTTCGGTGCCTGCCCATTACCGCGACGCCGCCGGCGACCTGTACGTCTACCTCACCGGCAATACCAAGCGCGCCGAAGGCTCGGCCGACAGCGTGCCGCCTTCGTTGGTCAAATTGAAGGTAGTCGCCACGCCGGGTCGGCCCGCCTACCTGCGCATCGACCGCAAGCAGCAGGAACTGGTGCTGGGAAACCCGGGCTCGCCGGTGATCAGCAGCCGCGGCAGCGAGGATGCGATCGTGTGGGTACTGGATGAGAACGCGCGCCGGTCTGCGTTGCTGGCAGGCCCTGACGCGCCTTCGCCGGTGTTGTACGCCTTGGATGCGGCAAGCCTGAAGCTGCTGTGGAAAAGCGCGCCCGGCCAGCTGCACACCAGCGGCAAATACAACGCGCCCACCTTCGCCGGCGGAGAAGTGGTGGTGGGCACCGACCGCATCCAGGCCTTCGGCTTGGGCGCGCCGAAACAGAAATCCGCGAGCTCCGCTCCGGCGGCTGCCGCGCAGCCCGCGCCACCGCCTGTCGTCGCCGACTCGGGCCTGGACGGCGCCGCGCTCTACCAGCAAAGATGCGCGATGTGCCACGATCATCCGCAAGGCAATATCCCGCCACGCCAGCTGATCGCCAGCCGCTCCCATTCGCGTATCGTCGATACGCTCACCCATGGCGTGATGCGCGCGCAGGCTTCGGGCCTGAGCGCGAACGACATCGACGCCGTTGCCCGGTACCTGAAACAATGAAACCGCTGCATACAGAACTGCAAGGACTGCTGGGCCAGGCGCTGGCCGCCAACCGCTCAGGCCGCCTGTCGAATTTCATCGTCGACGAACACAGCCCAGCCATCGAAATCTTCAGTCCGCAGGCACGTGCGCGCAACGAAGAAGGCGACTGGTACGGCGAACACGCGGGCAAATGGCTGTATGCCGCCGCCAAAGCCGCCGCACGCAGCCAGGATCCGGCGCTGATCGCCAACCTGAAACGCGTGGCCGACTATCTGGTGAGCGTGCAGGAAGCCGACGGTTACCTGGGCACCTACGCGCCCGATCACCGTTTCATGCGCAAGCAGCCGCCCAAGCCCGGCACCTGGGACGGCGCGCCCAGCGTGCGCACCTGGGACATCTGGACGCACAGTTATCTGATCCTCGGCCTGCTGGAAACGCACAGGCATTTTCCGAAGCCGGAATACCTGCAGGCCGCGCGCAGGATCGGCGACCTGTGCTGGCGGACGCTCACCGAGGGCGGCATCGACATCACCGAACTCGGCAACCACCACGGCATGTCCGCCACCGTGTTGATGGATCCGGCGACGGAACTGTATTTCGCCACCGGAGAAGCGCGTTACCTGGAGCTCGCGCAGCGGGTGCTGCGGCAAGCCGACGACAACCCGGATCTGGCCCTGCTGAAGCGCGCGCTGGCCGGCGCCGATGCCTCGGAAATCGCCACCGGCAAGGCCTACCAGTTGGCCTGGAATCTGGTCGGTCTGGCGAAACTGCACAAAGCCACCGGCGTCGCCGCATACCGAGAAGCGGTCGATCACGTGTGGGAAAGCATTCGCGGCCAGCATCTCACGCTCGGCGGCGGTCCTTGGGGTGGCGTGGCGCACCGCTCGCGCGAGGTGTTCAATCCGGCGGGTGTGTTCAGCCCGCAGGGTTATGTGGAAACCTGTTCCATCCTGGCCTGGGTGCAGCTCAACCGCGAACTGCTGGCGCTCACCGGCGAAGCGAAATACGCCGAAGAGGTAGAACGCACCGCCTACAACGATCTGCTCGGCGCCATGGCGCCCGACGGCAACGACTGGTGCTACTACTCCTTCGCCAACGGCCGCCGCGTGCACACCACTTACTGGCGCTGCTGCAAGTCCAGCGGAGCGATGGCGATAGAAGAGCTGCCCGCGATGGCCTACACGCAATCGCAGGCCGGCGACCTCGTGGTCAACCTGTTGGGGCCAGGCGAAGCCGCCTTCGACCATCCACGCGCCGGCAAGGTGGTGTTGGAACAGGCCACCGCGTATCCGTTCGAAGGCGGCATAGCGCTGCAAGTGTCCTGCGAGCATCCCGCGCGCTTCGCCATTTCCATACGCATCCCGCAATGGGCCGAAGACGCGACCGTCGCCCTCAACGACGGCAGCGAACCGAGGCAAGCCAATCCCGGCGCCTATGCCGTCATCGAACGCGAATGGCGATCCGGCGACGCAGTGAGCCTGGAGTTGCCGATGCCGCCGGTGGCGCATCGCCGCGTGCAGCAGAACACGCAGGAATCGCGCGCGCCGGACGGCTCGCCGGTGCGCCAGCAGGTGATGCATTACCAATACCTGGCGGTGACGCGCGGGCCGCTGGTTTACGCCAGCGATCTGATCGACGGCTTCAAGACCGAAGAAACGCTGCGTCTTGCCGATGCCCCGATCGACGACTGGCTGCATGCAGCGCCCGGCGAAACCGGGGAAGGCGCCGCCTTGCACCTGCACAGCCTGGGCCGCCCGCCGTTGACCCTGGTGCCGTATTACCGGGCCGGCGGCCGTGTTCATGGGGCATGGCGGCTCACCTGGTTTTCGCTGGCGCCCGGGCAGGCGCCGCCTCCGCCGGAGTGAGCGCAGCCCTCAAGCAAGAAATTGTGCCGTCAGAAGCTAGCAAGCCAACCTGTTAAAGCGGACGATCATGCAGCAGACTTTTCGCAAGCGTTATTGGATGAAGTAGAGGGAAAGGACCGTATGGCGACTGATTCCCCGTTCGCGTTCGCAGGCCGTACCGGCGCACCCGGTCCGTTGAGCGGCGTGCGCGTGCTAGACCTCAGCGCCTACATCGCAGGGCCCTACGGCTGCACGCTGCTGGCCGACCAGGGTGCCGACGTGCTCAAGATCGAGCCGCCCGACGGCGACAACCTGCGCAAGTATCCGTCCACCCTGCAGGCCGAGAGCCGCGCCTTCCTGGGCGTCAACCGCAGCAAGCAGGGCATGACCCTGGATCTAAAGAAGCCGCATGGTTTCGCCACGCTGCTGAAGCTGGTGCGCGAAGCGGACGTGCTGGTGCACAACTTCCGCCCCAGCGTGCCCAAGCGTCTGGGCATAAGTTACGAGCAACTGAGCTTCATCAATCCGCGCCTGATCTACTGCGCCGTCACCGGCTACGGCGAAACCGGCCCCATGAAGGACAAGGCCGGCTACGACCAGGTGCTGCAGACCATGACCGGCATGTGCGCGCTGCAGGGCAAGCGCGGCGGGGCGCCGGAAATCATCTACGGTTCGGTGGTGGACTATTACGCGGCGGCGCTGCTCGCCGCGGGCGTGTCGTCGGCGCTGTACGAACGCGCGCGCAGCGGGCTGGGCCAGTTCGTCGGCGTGTCGCTGCTGCGCAGCGCGCTGACCATGCAGTCGGCGCGCATGATCTGGGCCGAGGGCGAATCGCTGGATATCGGCCGCGACATGCGTTCGGGCGGCGTCACCGGCATCCATCCCACGCGCGAAGGCCATATCTACATCTCCGCCAACACGCCGCGTTTCTGGAAGGCGTTGTGCGACAAGACCGGCCTGCACATGCTGGAGCAGAACGAGCGTTACGACACCGTGCGCAAGCGTGCCGATCACGCCAACGAAATCGTCCCGCACCTGCACGCCGCCCTGACCCGGCACAGCGCGCTGGAATGGGAAGCGCTGTTCGGCGACGAAGTGCCTTGCGCCGCGGCGCTTCGTGTGGAGGACATGTTCGACCATCCGCAGGTGTTGGCCGAGGACATGGTGGGCGATATCGAACACCCCGTCATCGGCCGCTATCGCGGCGTGACCCGCCCGATCAAGTTCGGGCGTACGCCGGGGCCGGACCCGTTCGCGGCGCCGGTGTTCCATGCGGCCGACGCGACGGCCGACGACACGATGTCGCCGAAGATCCGCAAGGCCTGAGTATCCGAAGGCGGTTCCGCCTTACTTGGCCAAACGCGTCGGGTCTCCAAACGTTTTATTGAGCGTCGCCGCTTCCTTGGTCAGGCGGCGCACGCGTGCGGGACTGATCGTCATTCCTTCACGCAATTCCAGCGTGGCCATTTCGTATTTCCCGCCGGGCTTGAGGCCCGGTTCGATCGCGCGCAGCCGCTGTCCGCGCCAGAACCCGAACAGCACCCGCTGTTCCTCTGCGCGAATCAGCAGCACCGGTCCGTCGGATAGATAGACCAGATGGCCCCACTTGACCACTTCCTCCAGCGTCGCCGCCGCATGCACCGCCGCACGCAAGTCTTCGACGCATCCGCGCCGCCAGCCGTCCAGGCTAGCCACATAGGCGTCGGGATTGGCGGCAGGCGCCGCTTTTTTCATGGCCATATCGCGCAGCACTCCGGATCGGGGTCGCCCGGCACCACGCAGCAGGGCGTAGGGCCGACTTTACGCTGAATATGGGGCGAATTTACGCCGAATTTACGGCGCCACTCCGCACGCGAATGGAGCCTTTACGCGTCCGGGGCAGACACTGCGCTCCTCGAAATACTTGAGGAATGCCCAAATGCCTGGCTGGTTGTCTTTGTTGTGCGGAATCGTAGTGATCCTGGCGGCGGCTTATCTGCTGTTGGTGGTCCTGCGCCCGGAAAAGTTCTGAGCGGATTACCGACATGATCGAAATCCTGCTCGTCTTCGCCCTCGCCATCGGTTTGGCCTGGCCGCTGGGCCATTACCTCGCCAAGGTGATGCGCGGCGCCCCTCTGCGTGGCGACCGTCTGTTCGGCTGGCTCGAGAAGCCGGTCTACAAGCTGCTCGGCACCGATCCGCAACGCGGCATGAGCTGGCGGGGTTACGCGAAAGCGTTCCTGCTCAGCAATCTCGTCGTTGGCGGTGCGGTCTGGGTATTGTTCATGACCCAGGCCTGGCTGCCGCTCAATCCCGACGCCATCCCCAACATGCGCTGGGATCTGGCGCTGCACACCATGGTGTCGTTCCTCACCAACACCAACCAGCAGCACTATTCCGGCCAGGCGCAGCTTTCCTATCTGTCGCAGATGGTCGGCATCGTCGGCCTGCAGGTGGTCACGCCGATGATGGGCCTGGCGCTGGTGGTGGCCACCTTGCGCGCCTTGTTCGGCGGCAGGGAAAACAACGCCCATGAAACCGGCCAGGCCGATGTCGGCAATTACTGGACCGACGTCACCCGCGCCACCGTGCGCTTCATGCTGCCGTTGTGCCTGTTGTGGTCGGCGCTGCTGACTTCGCAAGGCGTGCCTTCGACGCTGACCGCAGGGCCGACGGTCACGCCGGTGGACGCCAGCGCGCAGATGGTCGAACAGAAGATCCCGCTGGGCCCGGTAGCGGCGATGGTCGCCGCCAAACAGTTGGGCACCAACGGCGGCGGCTGGTACGGCCCCAACAGTGCGGTGCCGCTGGAGAACCCGACTCCGTTCTCCAACTTCCTGGAAGTCGTGGGCATCCTCCTCATCCCGCTTGCCGTGGTGTTCATGGTCGGACCGCTGGTCGGCCGTAGGAAACTCACCGCCATGGTCTTCGGCAGCATGCTGCTGATGTCGGCCGCCTCCACCGCCTTCGCGGTGTGGTCCGAAGCGTATTCGCCCACCGCCTCCGATGCCGCGCTGATGGAAGGCAAGGAAGTGCGCTTCGGCGCCGAGGCTTCCGCCTTGTGGGCGTCGGTGACCACGCAGACTTCCAATGGTTCGGTGAATGCGATGCACGATTCGCTGGCGCCGCTGACCGGGCTGGATACGCTGGTCAACATGCTGGTCAACGCCGTCTGGGGCGGCATCGGCTGCGGCCTGCAGCAGTTCCTGGTGTACCTGCTGTTGAGCGTGTTCCTGGCCGGACTGATGACGGGCCGCACTCCGGAATTGTTCGGCCGCAAGATCGAGGCGCCTGAAGTCAAACTGCTGGCGCTGCTGATCCTGTTGCAGCCGCTGGTGGTGCTGGGATTCACCGCCCTGACGCTGGCGGTTCCGTCGATCACCGCCAATTCGAACCCCGGCTTCCACGGCATCAGCCAGGTGTTCTACGAGTACACCTCGGCCTACGCCAACAACGGTTCCGGATTCGAGGGCCTGGGCGACGCCACGTACTGGTGGAATCTGAGCTGCTCGCTGGTGCTGGCGCTGGGGCGCTATCCGGCCCTGATCGTACCGCTTGCGGTGGCCGCGCTGATGGCGCGCAAGCGTCCGGCGCCGGAAAGCGCAGGCAGCCTGCATATCGAAACGCCGACCTTCGCCCTGACCCTGATCGCGGTAGTGGTGATCATCACCGTGCTGCAGTTCATGCCCGCACTGGTGCTGGGCCCGATCGCCGATCACCTGTCGCTGACCGCGGCAGCGCACTGAGAGCAATGAAATGAGCGGACAAACCAACAAGTTCACTTCCCACGGCCATCCGCGCAAACCCGCCCTGGTCGATGCCGCGGCGATGCGCAGCGCGCTGCGCGACTCCTTCCTCAAGCTGTCGCCGCAACACCTGGTCAAGAGCCCGGTGATGGCCATCGTGATGCTGGGCACGTTGTTGTCGGCGGTCATCACGCTGGCCGGCGCGGCCACGCCCGGCTTCGGCTGGTCGGTCACCCTCATCCTGTTCGTCACCGTGCTGTTCGGCAACTTCGCCGAAGCCATCGCCGAAGCGCGCGGCCGCGGGCAGGCCGCTTCGCTGCGCCGCGCACGCAAGGACCTGGTGGCGCGAAAGGTCGGTACCGACCTGGGCGGCGCCGAGAAGCGCCTGCCTGCGGCCGAGCTGCGGCCCGGCGACTACGTGATCGTCAGCGCCGGGGAACAGATCCCGGCCGACGGCGAAATCGTACGCGGCCTGGCCACCATCAACGAATCGGCCGTCACCGGCGAATCGGCGCCGGTGCTGCGCGAAGCCGGCACCGACCGCTCCGGCGTGATCGGCGGCACCAAGGTGCTGTCGGACGAGATCGTCGTGCGCATCACCGCCGAGCCCGGCCACAGCTTCCTGGACCGCATGATCGCGCTGGTCGAAGGCGCCAACCGCCAGAAGACGCCCAACGAGATCGCGTTGACCATGCTGCTGGCGGCGATGACGCTCACCTTCCTGATCGTGGTCGCCACGCTGCCGGCCATCGGCGCTTTCGTCGGCGTGCAGGTCGCGCCGCTGCTGCTGATCGCGCTGCTGGTGTGCCTGATTCCCACCACCATCGGCGGGCTGCTGCCGGCCATCGGCATCGCCGGCATGAACCGCGCGCTGTCGGCCAACGTGCTGGCCAAATCCGGCAAGGCCGTGGAAGTCGCGGGCGACGTGGACGTATTGCTGCTGGACAAGACCGGCACCATCACCCACGGCGACCGCCAGGCGACGGTATTCCATCCGCTGGCGGGCGTAGACGCTTCGCTGCTGCGCGAAGCGGCGATGCTGGCGTCGTTCGCCGACCCCACGCCCGAGGGTAAGTCCATCGTCAGACTGGCGCGCGAGCAAGGCTGCGCCACGCCCGAACCCGAGCGCGCCGACTACCTGCAGTTCACTGCGCAGACACGCATGTCCGGCGTGGACCTGGAGGACGGCCGCTCGATCCGCAAAGGCGCCGGCGATGCCATCAAGCGCCACGTGGAAGCGCAGGGCAGCCTGGTGCCGAACGAGCTCACCGCGCGCGTCGAACAGGTGGCCCGCGGCGGCGCCACGCCATTGGTGGTCAGTGTCGGCAAGCATGTGCTCGGCGTGGTCGAACTCTCCGACGTGGTCAAGCACGGGGTGAAGGACAAGTTCGCCCGCTTGCGCGCGATGGGCGTGCGCACGGTGATGATCACCGGCGACAATCCGCTCACCGCCGCCGCCATCGCCGCCGAGGCGGGCGTGGACGACTACATCGCCGAGGCCACGCCGGAAGACAAGCTGGCGCGCATCCGCAGCGAACAGGCCAAGGGCAGTCTGGTGGCGATGGTCGGCGACGGCACCAACGACGCGCCGGCGCTGGCGCAGGCCGACGTCGGCCTGGCGATGAACTCGGGCACCCAGGCCGCGAAAGAAGCCGGCAACATGGTCGATCTGGATTCGGATCCGGCCAAGCTGCTGGCCGTGGTCGAAGTGGGCAAGCAGCAGCTGATCACCCGCGGCGCGCTGACCACCTTCTCGCTGGCCAACGACGTGTCGAAATACTTCGCCATCCTGCCGGCGCTGTTCGCCGCGGCGATTCCGCAAATGGCCGCGTTGAACGTCATGAATCTTTCCAGCCCCACCAATGCGGTGCTTGCGGCTTTGATCTTCAACGCATTGATCATTCCGGCGCTGATCCCGCTGGCGCTGCGCGGAGTGCGCTTCAAGCCCGCTGGCGCCACCGCGTTGCTGCGCCGGAACATGCTGCTCTACGGCGTGGGCGGCGTGCTGCTGCCGTTCGTGGCGATCAAGTTGATCGACATGATGCTGGCGGCAGCGATCGGCGCATGACCTGCCCCCTCCCTTGCGAAGCAGGGGAGGGTTGGGGAGGGGTTGCCTGCGATCAGAGAGCGCTCGCACTCCTCATATCCATCTCGAGAAACCACATGAACGCACAAACCAATTTCCACGACCAAGGCAGCCTCCGCGCCTCAATCGCCTTCGCCCTCGTCATCCTCCTAGGCATGGGCCTGCTGTACTCGCTGGCCGGCACCGCCATCGGCCGCAGCCTGTTCCCACAGCAGGCCACCGGCAGCATAGTGACGCACGACGGCAAGCAGGTCGGCTCCGCGCTCGTCGCGCAGCCGTTCGCCGATGCGCGCTATTTCCAGCCGCGCCCTTCCGCCGCCGGCTACAACCCCATGTCCGCCGCCGGCAGCAACCAGGCCCGCAGCAATCCGGACCTGCGCAAGCGCATCGACGAGACCACGGCAGCGGTGGCCGCACGCGAAGGCATCGCCGCACAGAATGTACCCGGCGAACTCGTCACCCAGTCCGGCGGCGGTCTGGACCCGGACCTCAGCCCGGCCGGCGCGCAAGTGCAGATCGCACGCGTGGCGCAGGCCCGCAAGATGGATCCGAAGCGGGTTGCGGAGTTGGTGGCCGCGCATACGCAGGGACCACAGTTCGGTTTGCTTGGCGAGCCCCGTGTGAACGTGCTGGAACTGAATCTGGCGCTGGATGCCTTGCGCTGACGCGCACCGCCCCCTCCCTTGCGAAGGCAGGGGAGCTCGAAGCCGCTTCAAGCGGCTGAGGGGGAGGGGTTGTGTGATCAAGCGATGCTCCAACAGCACCCCCTCCCAACCTCCCCCTGCCTTCGCAGGGGGAGGGGCCAAGAGCACAATGACCAAATGACCGACCCCCGCACCCACCAGGCAGACGCGCTGATCGGCGAACTCCGCCGCGAAGGCAGCGGCCGCCTGACTATTTTCCTGGGCGCCGCCCCGGGCGTGGGCAAGACCTACACCATGCTGCTGCGCGCGCGCGAACTGCGCAAACAGAATGTGGATGTGGTGGTGGGCATCGTCGAAACCCACGGCCGCAGCGAAACCGCCGCGCTCATCGACGGCCTGGAGCTGATGCCGCGCGCGCGCCTGGAATACCGCGACCGCCTGTTCGAGGAAATGGATCTCGACGCCATCCTCGCGCGCAAACCGGCCATCGTGCTGGTCGACGAACTGGCGCACCGCAACGCCGTCGGAAGCCGCCACGAACGCCGCTGGCAGGACGTGGTGGAATTGCTGGACGCCGGCATCGACGTCTACACCACCATCAACATCCAGCACCTGGAAAGCCTCAACGACGTGGTGTTCCGCATCACCGGCGTGCGCGTCAGCGAAACCGTCCCGGATCTCGTCTTCGACCGCCTGCGCGACATCGTGCTGGTCGACCTGCCACCGCGCGAACTGATCGAGCGCCTGCGCCAGGGCAAGGTCTACGTGCCGGACCAAGCCGCGCAGGCGCTGCAGACCTTCTTCTCGCCTTCCAACCTGATCGCACTGCGCGAACTGGCCATGCAGACCGCCGCCGACCGCGTCGACAGCGATCTGCGCGAAACCCAGGCCGCGCGCGGCATCTCCGGCATGAACGTGCGCCGCCGCGTGCTGGTGGCCATCGATGGCCTGGGCCAGTCCGAATACCTGGTGCGCGTGGCCCGGCGCCTGGCCGAGCGGCGCGATGCGCCCTGGACCGTGGTCACCGTGCAGACCGGCGTCGCCGAGGAAGCGCGCCAGCAGGAACTGGATCAGGCTTTCGCCCTGGCGCGCAAACTCGGCGCCGAGACCGAAGTGCTGCGCGGCGCCAGCATCGCCGATGCGCTGCTGGACCATGCGGGCCGCAGCGGCGTGTCGGCCATCGTGCTCGGACGCACGCGCGAACGCCCGGTGGCGCGCATGTTCAACCGCACGCTCACCCAGCAGCTGCTGCAGCGCGGCGCGCACTTCGAACTGACCATCGTCAACACGCCCGAAGCGCGCGCGCGTTCGCGCCGCCAGTCGCATGCGCCGCGCCTTTCGCTCACCCGCTACGACAGCGCGCTGGTGCTGATCGCCACCGCATTGGCCGTCGGCATTTCCTGGCTGGCCGAACGATGGGTGGGGCTGGACGATCTGTCCATGGTCTTCATCGTCGCCGTGGTCCTGGTCGCCGCGCGCACGCGCATGACCGCCGCGGTGGCCACCGCCGGGCTCTGTTTCCTGGCCTACAACTTCTTTTTCATAGAACCCCGTTTCACGTTGCATATCAGCGCGCGCCAGGGCGTGACCACGGTGTTCCTGTTCCTGGTCGCCGCATTGGTCGCCGGCCGGCTCGCTTCCCGGCTGCGCATGCAGGTGGTGGCGTTGCGGGCGGCCAATACGCATGCCACCGCCTTGCAGGAACTGGGGCGGCAACTGGCCAGCGCCGCCGATCTGGGACAAGTACTCATGGCCGGTCGCAGCGCCTTGCAGGCGGCGTTCGGCAGCCCGGCCTGGGTCCGCATCGGCGACGACGTCGCCGTTTCCGAAGGCGCCAGACTCACCGACACCGATCTGGGCGCGGCCGAATGGGCGCAGCGCCATGGTCAACCCACCGGCCGCTACACCGACACGCTGGCCGGTTCGTCGTGGTGGTTCCTGCCGTTGCGCAACGATCGGGGCACGCTGGGCGTGGCGGGTTTGCGCTTCAGCGCGGACAACACGCGTCTGGCATTCGAACAACGCCGTCTGGCCGAAGCCATGGCCGACGATATCGGCCAGGCCGCCTTGCGCACGCGGCTGGTGTCGGACCTGGAAACCGCGCGCGTCAGCGGCGAAACCGAGCGTTTGCGTTCCGCATTGCTCTCGTCCGTATCGCACGACCTGCGTTCGCCGCTGTCCTCGATGATCGGATCGGCCAGCAGCCTGGCCAGCTACTCCGATGCGATGAGCGCCGAAGACCGCAAGAGTCTGCTGGAAACCATCCAGATGGAAGGCGAGCGCCTGGACCGCTACATCCAGAACCTGCTCGACATGACCCGGCTGGGCCACACCGGCCTGACCTTGAACCGCGACTGGATCGGCGTGGACGAATTGATCGGCTCGGCGACCAGCCGGCTGATCCGCTACCAGCCGCACGTCAAGCTGGAGATACGCATCGAACCGGACATGAAACCCATCTGGGTGCATCCGGCGCTGGTGGAGCAGGCGTTCTTCAACATACTGGAGAACGCGGCCAAGTTCTCTCCGTCCGACCGGCCCGTGGAAGTCGACGCGCGTCTGGTCGAAGGCAAACTGCGCATCGATGTGCGCGATCACGGACCGGGCATACCGGAAGAAGAACGCGCGCGCATCTTCGACATGTTCTACAGCGTGGAACGCGGCGACCGCGGACGGCATGGCACCGGACTGGGCCTGACCATCAGCCAGGGCATGATCGGCGCGCACGGCGGCAGCGTGGAGGCCCTGCCGGGCCAGGATGGCCGCGGCACCACCATCCGGATTACCCTGCCGCTAATAGAACCGCTGCCCCAGAAGAGCGATGCCCAACCCGACTGACCAGACCGATCCGATTTCCCGGATTTCCGCGCCGCCGGCGCGAGTGCTGGTGATCGACGACGAGCCGCAGATCCGCAAGTTCCTGGACATCAGCCTGCGCGCCCAGGGCTATCAGGTAGGACTGGCGGCGAATGGCGAGGAAGGCCTGGTTTCGCTGGCCACGCAGGGCGCCGATCTGGTCATCCTTGACATAGGCCTGCCCGACAAGGATGGGCATGAGGTGCTGCGCGAACTGCGCCAGTGGTCGCAGGCGCCGGTGATCATGCTGACGGTGCGCGCGGGCGAAGCGGAGAAAGTCGCCGCGCTCGACGCCGGCGCCAACGACTACGTCACCAAGCCTTTCGGCGTGCAGGAACTGATGGCGCGCGTGCGCGCGCTGCTGCGCCAGCATGCGGCCGAAGGCCACGAAACGTTGCCGGTGTTCGACGACGGGAATCTGCGCATCGACCTGTCGCGCCGCGAAGTGCACCTGGCCGGCGAACCGGTGCCGCTGACCCGCAAGGAATACACGCTGCTCGCCTTGCTGCTGCACCATGCCGGGCGCGTGGTCACCCAGCCGCAACTGCTGAAGGAAGTGTGGGGTCCCACCCACCAGCACGATACGCACTATCTGCGCATCCTGGTCGGCAAGCTGCGGCAGAAGCTGGGCGATGAAGCCGCCACGCCACGATATATCGCCACCGAACCAGGCGTCGGTCTTCGATTCCTGTCGACCGGCCATTAGGCCAACAGGACGTTTCCGACAATCCGTGCGTCGGGGGCGTAGCCCCGACCTACTGTAGGTCGGGGCTACGCCCCCGACGTTCGGAAATTCAAAACGTTCGAAGGTTTTGATCCATCCCAACCACCTCTGTCGCGAGAGGTTCTCTTCGCACTCCACCCAGACGACAGCCACCGCAAGTTCACGCGATTTTCACCAGATCGCGATCAGCTTGCGCCCCAGCGGAGGGACCCGGTTCTGAACGGTGCGCAGGAACGGTGGCCGGGTGGCGGACCGATACCCGTTGCTATCGCTGATGGGGTCTGCGCGCGACTCGCGCCTGCAGGAGACCGAATGATCATCGACTACCTTGACAGGTCCGGTCCGGAAGACTTTATCGCCGATATCTGCATCATCGGCGCGGGACCCGCGGGAATATCGATCGCGCGCAGTTTCATCGGCGCCTCGCGCAGCGTGTGTCTGGTGGAAAGCGGCGGGCTTGCCGGCGAAGACCGCAACCAACAGCTCTACGAAGGCACTTCCATCGGTTCGCCCGAACTGGATCCGGCCACTTCGCGGATGCGGGCATTCGGAGGAAGTTGCAACGTCTGGGGCGGTGGCTGCATTCCGCTGAGCAACCTGGACCTGGGGCCGCGCGACTGGGTTCCGCATAGCGGATGGCCGCTGACCTACGACGATCTGGAACCGTATTACCGGCGCGCACGCGAAGTTTGCGGCATCGAAGCGCACGAGTTCGTGGAGGGCAGTTTCCTGACCCCACCGGCGCGCCCGCCGGTTTCCTTCGACGCCGGCAAGCTGGTCAACCAGAACTTCGTGCTCAGTCCGGTGTTCTTCGGCGACGCTTACAAATCCGACCTGGAACGGGCCGCGAACGTCACGGTGCTGTTGCACGCCAACCTGCTGGAGCTCGAGGCGGTGGCGTCGGGAAGTTACGTCCGCCGGGCGCGCATCGGCGCGCTGGATGGGCGCAGGGGCACGATTCGCGCGCGCAATTATGTGCTGGCGTGCGGCGGCATCGAGAACGCGCGGCTGCTGTTGTTGTCGAACTCGGCGATGCCCGAGGGATTGGGCAATAGGCACGGCCTGGTCGGGCGCTACTTCATGGATCACCCTAGCGGCAAGCTCGGGACCTTGTTCACCGATGCGCCCGATCCTCTGACCCGTCCTTACGACCGCAAGCGAGGCAAGGATCCGGCGCCCGCGTTTCCGGAACTGTGCCTGTCAGAGCAAGCCGTGCAGGCGCATCAATTGCTCAGCGGACGCGTGCGCCCGGTGGCGGTGGAAGCTCCGGCGCCGAAAGGGGTGCAGGCCCTGCGCGATCTGAAAAAAGCGATCCGCCCGGTTGCGCGCAACGAAGCCCTGGCCCTGGAAGGAATCGCGCAGGCCGGACCCGGCAGCGACGAGTGCGGCGGAAAAATCGGCGACAACGGCAAACAGAACCTCGGAAAACTGGGTTTGCGCGTGGGTTTGGGCACATGGGACATCGCCTATGCGGCCTGGCGCAAGCTGGCCGACAAGCCCACGGTCAAGAGCGATCACGTGGATGTGATCGGCTACTTCGAACAGGCGCCCAATCCGGACAGCCGGGTCACGCTGGGCGATGAGGTCGATGCGCTGGGGCAACGCAAGATCTGCGTGGACTGGCGGCTGACCGAGCTCGACTGGCACACCTACCGCACCGCAGCCAATCTGTTCGGCGCCGAACTGGCCAACTCGTGCGCAGGCAAGTTCCAGATCGAGCCCTGGTTGCAGGAAAGCGAAGGCGCGGCGCCGCAGGTTCGCGGCACCGCCCATCACCTGGGCACCACACGCATGTCGGACGATCCGCAACAGGGCGTGGTGGATCGCCAATGCCGGGTGCATGGCGTGGACAATCTCTATGTCGTCGGCAGCTCGGTGTTTCCGACCGGGGGCTGGGCCTTCCCCACCTTCACCATCGTCGCCTTGAGCATGCGCCTGGCCGAACATCTGCGCATGCTCGCCGATATGGCGATCATGCTCTGACCGTAGGGCGGGCATTGCCCGCCGGGCACTTCGCACAGAGCGGCGGGCAGTGCCCGCCCTACCTCGTCGCAGCTCTCAATGCGGTCGCGGCGACAACAGATCTTCCAAGCCGATGCGGTGCAAGAATTCCATCCGAATCCGATCGCCCACGTCGCTTACTTCCTCGCACCCATCCCGCGACGGATCGATATGCACACGGAACGGGCGCTTGCCGAATTCCGTATCCACCACGCGCACGATGCCTTCGGCCACCGACGCCGCATCCGCATCGGCCGGCTCCAGCGAAGCCAGCGCCTTCAACGATTGCTCGGAAAGCCCGGCGTAGGGACCGCTGTCGTATTCGGCCGAGCGCGCCGCGTCGTCGGGCTTGCCGGAGTGGGCGAAGTGGTTGGTGCCCTTGGTGAACGCACCGGGCATGATGATGCTGGTTTCGATGCCCCAGCGCGCCAGCTCGGCCGCGTAGGACACGGCCAGTGAATCCATCGCCGCCTTGGCCGCGAAGTACGGCGCCAGGAACGGCGGAGTGCCGCCGCGCACGCTGCTCGAGGACACCCACGCCACCAAGCCCTGACCCTGCTTGCGCAATTGCGGCAACGCGGCGCGGTTGACGCGTTGGGCGCTGAGCACGTTGATGTCGTAGAGCTGGGCGAATTGTTCCGGCGTGAACGCCTCGGCCGGGCCGTAGGACATATGCCCGGCGTTGTGCACGATGACGTCCACGCGTCCCGTTTCGGCGATGACCTGGGCGATGCCGGCTTGCACGGATGCCTCCGACTGCACGTCCAACTCCACCGTTCGCAAATCCGCTTGATGGTCGCGTGCGAATTGTTCGGCGGCAGCGACCTGCGGCGCATTGCGCGCGCCGGTATCGCGGATGCCGGCGTAGACGGTGTGGCCGGCGCGGGCCAGGGCGCGGGCGGTGAGCGCGCCGAAGCCGCTGGACGCGCCGGTGATGACGATGACTTTTGCATTGTTCATGGCAGTACTCCGGTATCGGCGCATCCGCGACGGATGCGCCTGGGTGATGAAGCGAAGGGATCGGTTAAAGGCGAGTTGCTTGGAGGCAAGCGGTGTCGCGTTGAAGCTTCAGACCATGCCGCCGTTGGCGCGCAACACTTGTCCGTTGATCCAGCCGCCATCCGGGCCGACCAGGAAGGCGACCACCGCGGCGATGTCTTCCGGCGTGCCCAGGCGTTCCAGCGGATTCATCTTGGCCAGGCGTTGCACCAGCTCGTCGGACTTGCCGTCCAGGAACAGATCGGTCGCGGTCGGACCCGGCGCGACCGCATTGACGGTGATGTTGCGGCCGCGCAGTTCCTTGGATTGGATGGCGGTCAGCGCTTCCACCGCAGCCTTGGTGGCGGCATACACGCCGTAGTTCTCCATCTTGGTGCCGACCACGCTGGTGGAGAAATTGACGATGCGTCCGCCGTCGCGCATGCGCCGGGAAGCTTCGCGCAGCGTGTTGAAAGTGCCTTTCAAATTGACGGCGATCTGGCTGTCGAACAGCGCGTCGTCGCTGGCGCCGATGGCGCCCAGCTTCAGGATGCCGGCGTTGTTGACCAGCACGTCGATGCCGCCGAAAGCCGTTTCGGCCGAATCGAACATGCGCGCCACTGCCGCGGCATCGGCCACGTCGGCTTGCGCGGCCAGCGCCTTGCCGCCGGCCGCTTCGATGCTGCGGACCACCTGTTCGGCGGCCGACGCGTTGCCGGCGTAGTTGACGATGACGGCATGGCCGTCGCTGGCCAGGCGCTGGGCGATGGCCGCGCCGATGCCGCGGGAGGCGCCGGTGACCAAGGCGGTGCGGGGAGGAGTCGTGTTCATGGCGATGTCCTGTGTAGGGAGTGGGGGCCGGCAGCCGCCGGTGAGAGAACGATGCGCCTTTCCTCCGCGCGGATAATCACCCAATATTCGGAATCATTTGACGGATATGGCGAACAATCCATGGACCGATTCGACGCGATGCGGGTCTTCGTGAGGGTGGTGGAACAACGCAGCTTCACCCAGGCCGCGCAGGACCTGAACTTGCCGCGCTCCACCGCCACCGACGCCATCAAGCAATTGGAGGCTCGGCTCGGCGTGCGCTTGTTGCAGCGGACCACGCGCACGGTCAGCCCGACCTTGGACGGCGAGGCCTACTACCGCCGCTGCCTGGCGATCCTGGGCGAAATCGAAGACGCCGAAGCCGCCTTCGCCGGCGGAAAACCGCGCGGACTGCTGCATGTCGACGTGCAGGGCACGCTCGCCCGACGGTTCGTGCTGCCGGGCTTGCCCGCGTTCCTGGCCCGCTATCCGGATCTTGAATTGTTCATGGGCGAAGGCGACCGCTGGGTGGACCTGGTTCGCGAAGGCGTGGACTGCGTATTGCGCGTGGGCGAACCGCGCGACACCGACATGGTGGCGCGGCGCGTGGCAATGCTGGCGGAAGTGACTTGCGCTTCGCCGGCCTACCTTGCCGAATTCGGCACGCCGGCCAGCCTTGAGGCGTTGGCGGGGCACCGCATGGTCGGATTCCGCTCTTCCGCCACCGGCGCGGTGTTGCCGCTGGAGTTCATGCAGGAAGGTACGGCGCGTTACGTCACCTTGCCGTCCAAGCTGTCGGTGACCGGCGCGGAAAGCTATTCCGCCGCCGCACGGCTCGGGCTGGGACTGATCCAGGCGCCGCGCTACAACCTTGAAGGCGATCTGGCGCGGGGCACGCTGGTGGAAGTGCTGCCGCAGCATCCGCCTTCGCCTTCGCCGGTCTCGCTGCTGTATCCGCGCAACCGCCAGCTGTCGCCGCGCGTGCGGGTGTTCATAGACTGGGTGGTGGAAACGTTCGCCGAAGCGGGACGTGGCGCATGACACAATCGCCGGCCATGGGAAACGATGCGATGCAGACAATGGCTTCGATCACGGCGTTGGTCGAACGCGGCCTGGCCAGCTTGCGCGCACGTTCGACTGACGCGGCCGCGTTGCTGGACGACGCCGCGTTCGCCGAACGCGTGGGCAAGGTGATCGCCGCCAGCGATTTCGCACTGGAGACGCTGCGCAAGCAGCCCGGATTGCTGGCCGCGTTCAAGCGCGACGACGGCGCCGGAACATTCGCCCCGCCGCTGCTGGCG
Source organism: Pseudoxanthomonas sp. (assembly GCA_036383995.1). Taxonomy (GTDB): domain Bacteria; phylum Pseudomonadota; class Gammaproteobacteria; order Xanthomonadales; family Xanthomonadaceae; genus Pseudoxanthomonas_A. Next base: position 83,620 of record DASVNG010000040.1, on the reverse strand, counting down.
GCGGACGAGCCGGCGCGATGGCAGGAACAATTGCGCGCCTACCGCACCGCCGAATCCACGCGCCTGGTCTGGCGCGACGTGCTGGAACTCGACGGAGTGGACGCGATCCTCGCCGGCAGCACACGGCTGGCCGAAAACTGCCTGTGCACCGCGCTGGAAGCACTGGAAACCGACTTCGCGCAACGGCATGGGGTGGTGCGTGCGGCCGACGGCAGCCAGCAAAGGCTGGTCGTGTTCGGCCTGGGCAAGCTGGGCGGGGGCGAACTCAATTTCTCTTCCGATATCGATCTGGTCTACGCCTATCCGCAAGGCGGCGAATCAGAAGGCGCGCGCTCGCTGGCGGCGGAAGATTATTTCGCGCGGTTGGGCCAGCGCCTGGCCAAGTTGCTGGACGAACCTACCGTGGACGGTTTCAGCCATCGCGTCGACCTGCGCCTGCGACCGTTCGGCAACGCGGGCAGGGTGGCCCTTTCCTTCGCCGGCATGGACCAGTATTTTCAGCGCGAAGGCCGCGACTGGGAACGCTATGCCTGGCTGAAGGCGCGCGCGGTGGCCGGCGATATCGAAGCGGGCGAACAATGGCTGCAGACCTTGCGGCCGTTCGTATATCGCCGCTATCTGGACTTCACCGCGCTCGATGGCCTGCGCGACATGAAGGCCGCCATTGCCGCCGAAGTGGCGCGCCGTGAGCTGGCCGACGACATCAAGCGCGGCCCGGGCGGCATCCGCGAGATCGAATTCCTGGCCCAGGCCTTGCAGCTGATCCACGGAGGGCGCGAACCGACCTTGCGCGAAAGACGCCTGCTGCCTGCGCTGGGCGCATTGATGGAGTCACGGCAGATATCGCAGGAAGACGGCGATGCGCTGATCCACGCCTATCGTTTCCTGCGCAAGCTGGAGAACAGGCTGCAGATGCTGCGCGATGCGCAGACGCATGCCTTGCCGGAAAACACGCTGGATCGCGCGCGCATAGCCGCCGGTCTCGGGTATCCGGAGTGGAGCGCGTTGGAAGCGGCGCTGGCGGTGCAACGCGAGCGCGTGGCCAGCGAGTTCGGCGAGTTGCTGGCGCCGCGGCAACGCGATGCCACGCCGGGAGCGCTGACCGCTTACTGGCGTTCGCTGCCGGGCGCGGACGGCGCCGAGGCGTTGGCCGCGGCGGGCTTCGCCGATCCGGTCAGCGCCGATGCGGCCCTGCGCGATTTCGCGAACTCCAGCGGCGTGCTCGCGCTTTCCGATGGCGCGCGTGCGCGGCTGGATCGCGTGCTGCCCGCGCTGTTGGAAGGCGCCGCGCGATCCACGCAACCCGATGCGGCGGTCAAGCGCCTGCTGGTGTTGCTGCGCGCGATCCTGCGTCGCGCCAGCTATCTTGCCTTGCTGGACGAACAACCCAGCGCCCTGAACCGGCTGGTGGACGTGGTGGCGCGCAGCGCCTTGCTGGCCGAGCGCCTGGCGCTGTATCCGTTGCTGCTGGACGAGCTGTTGGATACGCGCGTCGGCGGACCCATGCCGGACCGCGAAGTGATGCGCCGCGAATGCGAGCCGGCGCTGCAGGAAGAAGATCCGGAAACCGCTTTGCGCGCGCTCAACGAGAAACGCCTTGCATTGAGCTTCCGCATCGCGCTGGCGGCGTTGGATGGCCGCCAGCGCGCGCGCGACAGCACGCGGCAGCTGGCATGGCTGGCCGAAGAAGTGGTGCGCGTGGTCTTGCGCATGGCGCAGGCCGAAGTGGCGGCGGCGCATGGCGAGGTCGCCGGCGGGCGTTTTGCGGTGATCGGTTACGGCAGTCTGGGAGGCGAGGAACTCGGTTTCGGTTCCGACCTGGATCTGGTGTTCCTGTTCGATGCCGATCCCTCGGCCGTCTCCAGCGGCGCACGTTCTTTGGAAGCCGGACGCTGGTACGCGCGTCTGGCGCAGAAGCTGGTGGCTTTGCTGGGCGCGGCCACCGGCGCAGGACGTCTGTACGAGGTCGATGTGCGTCTGCGGCCGGACGGCGCGAAAGGACTGCTGGTCTCTTCGCTGTCCAGCTACCGCGACTACCAGCGCGAACGCGCCTGGACCTGGGAGCATCAGGCGTTGGTGCGCGCTCGCGGCGTCGCAGGCGACGCCTCATTGCTGGAAGAGTTCGAAACGACCCGCGCACAAACGCTGTCGCAAACGCGCGACGCGGCCAAGTTGCGGAAAGAAGTGGTCGACATGCGCCTGAAGATGCGCGCCGAGCTGGACCGCAGCGATGCGGCGCGTTTCGATCTCAAGCAGGGCGCTGGCGGCTTGGTCGATCTTGAGTTCCTGCTGCAATATCTGGTGCTGCGCGATTCCTCCTCGCACGCGGCTTTGCTGGGTCCGCGCGATACGCAAGGGTTGATCGACGCGCTGCGGGTGGCTGGCGGGTTTGACGAGGCGCAGGCACAGTCATTGCTACGCGTGCATGGCTATTTCGTCTCCGAGGGTCTGACTTGCACGTTGGACCGGCGTCCGCGGCTGCTACCGGAGAACGAAGCCGCGCTTGCCGCGCGTGCTGTGGTGCGAGCGGTAGTGTCGCAGCATGGTCTTGAGTTCGACGTGGTGGCGGACGGAAAGCCGGCCTCTTGATCCGTTGGCGGTGAGCGTGTGCGAAAATCCCGTTCATGGTGAACTTGTCGAGCCACGCTCTGCGCGCAGAAGCAAAGTCTCTGGATGACCAGCCATTCGGCTGTTGAAAAGCGCTTCCCGCCTTCGCGGGGACGACGATCCGTAAATACCTTCAAGAGTAAGCTTCCCGGGCAGCCGACCTAATGCCGTAGGTCGGGGCTACGCCCCCGACACGCGCGCCGAATCGGTGCTGGTGACCCCACTGTAAAGCCGAGCAAGCTCGGCTCTACAAAGCCAGACGCTCCCGCACCAACTCCGCCACGCGCGCGGTTTCGCGCAGAGGCTCCACTTCGAACGCGGCCAACTGCGTATCCATCGCACGGATGCGCCCGTGGGCCAGCAACGAATCCAGGAACCTGCGCGGCCTTCCGCTGACCCGCACCGGATCGAACACGAACACCGGCGCTTCCGTCGCGCAGGCTTCGGAAACCATGTTCACCGAATCCGGCGAGCACACGATGCGGTCGGCCCATCCCAGCAGTCCGTCGTAGGGATTGGCGCCGTCGTCTTCCCCGCACCAGACCACGCCGGGCGTTTCCACATAGCGGTGGCGCAGGGCGGCGACCAGATCGGCGGGCGTGCGCCGCGAGGTGGTGATCATCACGCTGCCGCCTTCGCGCGCCAGAGCGACTTCGAGCTTGGAGGCCAGCACCTCGAATGCGCTGCGATCGAAACGCGCGTGCGCGCTGGAACCGCCCAGCAGCACCGCCGTGCGCGGCTGCGGAAATTCCGCGAACCAGGCGAACGCGGTACGCGCCCGCGCCAGCCATGCGTCGTCGACCGGGTTCAGGCTGCCCAGCAGGGTGATGACATTGCCGCCTTGCAAGAGGTCGTGTTCGGGGGCGACCACCAGATCCCAATATTTGCTGTCGATGCGCGGATCGAGGATCTGCACCGCCTTGCTGCCGCGCTCGCGCAGCAGGCGCGTGGCCAGCGCCGCCTGGCGGCCGCAGCCGATGGCCAGCCGCGGCGGCTGCACCAGGGCCTGCGCGAAGTCGGGTCCGAAGGCATGCTCGGCGCCGGCGAAGCTGCGCGGCGCCGACACGCTCCAGGGCAGGCGCGGTTGCAGCCGCCAGTCCTGGACGGGTCCGCAATCCAGGGCCGCGGCCAGCGCGTCGGCCTGGCGGCGGTTTCCTGCATGACCGTCGGTGAGGGTCCAGAGCTGTGTCGAATCCATCGGTCTGCGAGGCTTTGTTCCAAAAACTAAAACAATCCGTTCCGGACTGGTCGCATGTTGCCATTGCCGGGACACTCTACACTGCGCGCCTCGATTTGCGTTGCTCCGCGAATCCTTCGAATCACTTGCTCCCTCCCAGGATGTGACATGTCAGACGTCTTGAACGACAACGCGCTGGACCAGCTGTTCCGCACCGCGCGTACCCAGAACGCCTTCCAGGACCGTCCGGTCGAGGATGCGCAGTTGCACGCGCTGTACGACCTGCTGAAGTGGGGCCCGACCTCGGCCAACATGTCGCCGGCACGCTTCGTGTTCGTGAAGTCGCCCGAGGCCAAGGAAAAGCTCAGGCCCGCCCTGTCCGAAGGCAACCTGGCCAAGACCATGGTCGCGCCGGTGACCGTGATCGTGGCCTACGACGAAGACTTCCACGAGAAGCTGCCGTATCTGTTTCCGCACACCGATGCCAAGGCCTGGTTCGACGGTCCGCGCGAGAATCGCCATGACGCCGCCTTCCGCAACAGCAGTCTGCAGGGCGCCTACCTGATCCTGGCGGCGCGTGCGCTGGGCCTGGGCGCGGGCCCCATGTCCGGTTTCGACAACGCCAAGGTGGATGAGGCTTTCTTCTCCGGCACCACCATCAAGTCCAACTTCCTGGTGAATCTGGGTCACAGCGATCCCACCGGGCTGTTCCAGCGTTCGCCGCGCCTGTCTTTCGACGAAGCCGCGCGCATCGAATAGTTCACTCCGTCCCAACCCGCTTTCTGTTTCCATCCCACCCAAACCCCCAAGGAGTTCCGCCATGCGCAAGACCCTGCTGGTTGCCGCCCTGTTCGCTTTCGCCGGTTCGGCCTTCGCCGCGCCGGTCACTTACAAGATCGATCCGAACCACACCAACGTCCTCGCCAGTTGGAGCCACTTCGGTTTCTCCAACCCGAGCCTCAACTTCGGCCAGGCCGACGGCACCATCGTTTACGACGCCGCCAAGGTTTCCGCTTCCAGCGTGCAGGTCACGCTGCCGCTGACCGGATTGAGCGCGCTGGCCGACCAGTTCTACGATCATCTGACCAGCGCCGACTGGTTCGATGCGGCCAAGTATCCGTCGGCCACCTTCAAGAGCACCAAGGTGGAAGCCGCGGGCGAGGGCAAGCTGAAAGTTACCGGCGATCTGACCGTGAAAGGCGTGACTAAGCCGGTGGTGCTGGACGTGAAGTTGAACAAGGCGGGCGTGCAGCCGCTGGCCAAGCGCGAGGCGGTCGGTTTCGACGCCACCGCGACGATCAAGCGCAGCGAGTTCGGTCTGGGCAATTACGTGCCGAACGTGAGCGATGAAGTGTCGCTGCGCATCACCACCGAGGCGATCGTGCCGAAGGCCGAGTAAGCCTCGCGAGCGATGGGTTTCTGGAACGCCGGCTGCGGATTTCGCGGCCGGCGTTTTTGTTTTTTTGCTTCTCTGTTTTTGTTCTTTATCCCAGCGAAGGCGGAACCAAGCGGCTTACGTACAACCCTAAGAAATAAATACGACCGTCATCCCAGCGAACGCTGGGATCCATTTTGATATTGATTCTGTTCCTGCTTGCGCCTCCTCCCTTGCGCACAGCGCAGGGGAGGATTGAGGAGGGGTGCTCTTGCTCTTAGCTCTTAATTCAAAGTCAAAAGCGTTTCGCGCTACGCGCGAGTCACTTTTCTTTGAACGGCAAAGAAAAGTAACCAAAAGAAAGCCGCCCTACGGCGCGCCCAGCGATAAAGCCGCTGGGTCCGCAAGCGGGCCGGGAATTTTTGGAAGCAGCATCCTGCTGCTCCAAAAACGGCGCACATCCCTGTGCGCCGCCCCTTCGGGGTTTGTCCCGGCCCGCTTGCCGCGCCTCACGGGACTGGAAAGAGCAAAAGCTGAAGGCACAAGCAAAAACAAGATCAAGATCAAAATGGATCCCAGCGTTCGCTGGGATGACGATTGGAGGGTTGACGGGCTAGGGCTGGGCAGCAGAGGGCTGAGCAGCGGAGGGCTCGCGATGGAGCCATCGCGTGCGCATTGGTCTGCCGGCCTGACCTGCCGCACCCCTCACAATCCCTCCATTCCAGCCCCCACACCCGCCTGCTAGACTGCAAACCCCCGAAACACCGACCAAATCGCCATGAGCCAGACCGCCACCGCGCCCGCCAATGCCGAGAAGCGCTATACCGTGCATCGCAGCGATCTGCCGCTGAGCTGCCCGTTGCCGTCGATGGCGTTGTGGAACTCGCATCCGCGCGTGTACCTGGCCATCGAGGATGCGCCGGACAGGGAAGTGCAATGCCCTTACTGCGGCTCGCATTTCGTTCTCGCCGATTGACCCCGCGCGCATGGGCACAGCGCCGGTGCGCCGCCTGACGGTAGTCCAGCTGCTCCCCGCGCTCGAATCAGGCGGCGTCGAGCGTTCCACCCTCGAAATCTCGCAGGCCCTGGTCGAGGCCGGCCATCGGGCCATCGTCGTTTCCGCCGGCGGCCGCCTGTTGCCCGCTTTGCATAAAACTGGCGCTGAACACATCGCGCTGGACATCGGGCGCAAATCGCTGCTTACCTTCCGCCATCTGCTCACGCTGCGGAAACTGTTCATCGGCGAGCGCGCCGACATCGTGCACGCGCGCTCGCGTCTGCCCGCCTGGTTGGGCTGTAAGGCCGTACAAGGCATCGACCAGGCGCAACGGCCGCATTTCGTCACCACCATGCACGGGCTCAATTCGCCGGGGCGCTACAGTGCGGTGATGACTTACGGCGAGCGCGTGATCTGCGTTTCCGACACGGTGCGCAACTACCTGCTGCAGCATTATCCGAAAACCGATGCAAACAAGCTGCGGGTGATACCGCGTGGCATAGACATCGCCCAGTTTCCGCGCGCGGCGCATCCCGCTCCGGCGTTGAGGTCCGGGTTCGCAAGCCGGTATCCGCAACTCGCGGGCGAAGGTCCGCTGTTGCTGCTGCCTGGACGCGGCACCCGCTTGAAGGGCCACATCGATGCGCTGCGCCTGCTCGCCGGCCTGCGTGGCGGCGGCAGCGATGCGCGTCTTTGGCTGCCCGGTGCGCGCGAAGCCGGGCGTGAGGACTACATCGCCGAAATGGAAGCCGAGGCCGCCAAGCTGGGCATCGCCGAGGCGACGGCCTTCACCGCCGCCACTTCGCGCATCGCCGATGCCTACGCCGCCTCCGACCTGGTGCTTCAGCTTTCGCGCAAGCCGGAATCTTTCGGGCGCACCGTGATCGAAGCGCTGTCGGTCGGCCGCCCGGTACTGGGCTGGGCGCATGGCGGGGTGGGCGAATTGCTGGCGGAACTGCAGCCGCAAGGTGCGGCGCCGCCTTTCGACGAGGCCGCGCTGCTCGTGCAAGCCCGGGTGCTGCTGGCCCATCCGCCGTCGCCTTTGGCTACGATGCCCTATACCCTGCGTGCGATGCAGAACGCCACGCTGGATCTTTACCAAGAACTCATTACCCAAGAGCCCGCCGAAACTCGCCGATGAATCAGAACGCGCTTCCCGCTGACAACATCGCTCCCGCGGCCGGCCATGGCTGGCGCTGGGCGCCTGCCTGGGTGCTCGCCTTCGTCGCCCTGTGGCCCACTCCCGGAATCGCCGAAGGGGTGATGGTGCTGGGCGCGCTGGCGGCGATCGCGCGATTGCTGCTGGTGCGTTTCCGCGGCGGCATGCGCCTGCTCAGCGGGCCGGCCTGGGCGCTGACCAGCGCCTTGTTCATGGCCTACTGGACGCCGCAGCTGATCTCCGCATTCGATGCGGCCGACGCCTCGCGCGCGTTCTACAAAGTCGGCACCGGGCTGCGCTACTTGCCGTTCCTGTGGCTGGTGGCGGCTGCGGTGGCCAACGAAAAAGGCCGGCGCACCACCTTCGGCGGTCTGGCGATCATCGTAGGCGCGTGGACGGTCGATGCCTTGCTGCAGGTCGCCTTCGGCGTCAGTCCCTTGTTCTGGGGATTGGACCAGCTGAAGCAGCTCATCAGCGGCCGCAGCATGTGCACCGCCGAAGACACCTTGGTGCTGGACCGCCTCAGCGGCTTCCTGGGTCCGTGCAATCTGAAATTGGGCGTGGTGCTGGCCAGCTTGTCGCCGTTCTTGCTGTTCGCGCTGGGCAAGCGCTTCGGCATGCTTGGCTGGGTGCTGGCGTCGGCGGCGATCGGCCTGGTGATCCTGTTGGCCGGTGCGCGCGCGGCGTGGCTGACTTACGGCTTGGTGCTGGTGTTCTCCGGCTGGCGTTTGCTGGGTTGGAAGAAGTTGCTGGCCGTGTTCGCCTTCGGCGCGTTGTCGCTGGTGGTGTTGAACCTGGTGTCGCCGCAGTTCCGCGAGCGCATCGAACGCACCACGCAGGCGCTGGCCGCCGACGAAAGCGGCGTGGACGTGGCTCTGTCCGGACGCGCGCAGATATGGCGCGCGGCCGCCTGCATGATCGCTCACCATCCGATCAATGGTGTGGGCACGCGCAATTTCCGCCAGGAATATCCGGCCTGCGATCCGTCCCCCGGCACGGCGCCGGCCTGGGGCGCGGGGCCTGCGCATCACGCCCATCAGATCGTGCTGGAAATCCTGGCCGAAACCGGCGCGATCGGTTTGCTGCTGTGGCTCGCAGGCGCAGCATTGGCCTGGCGCGCATGGAGATACGCCACGCCGGAAGCCCGCGAACGCGCGCGTCCGGCCATGCTGGCGCTGGGCGTCACCGTGTTTCCCTTCAACACCCACCTGGCGTTCTATTCCACCTTCTGGGGCGGATTGGCGTTGATGCTGGCGGCGCTGTATTCGGGCAGTTTGCTGGCCAGGGACAATGACTGAAGCAAACAAGGCGCGCTGCTGGTCCATCGTGCCGCTGGAGTTGCTGGCCAAGTCCATCGCCCGGTTGCCGCAATCGGCGCTGCTGCGATTGGGAAGTCTGCTCGCCGTGCTGATGCGGCCGCTGCTGGGCAAGCGGCGCCGCTACGCGTGCATCAACCTCGCTTTGTGTTTCCCCGAATTGGACGATGCGCAACGGCGCCGCCTGCTGCGTGAGAATCTTCGCGCCACCGCCACCGGCGCGCTGGAACTGCTGCGCGCCTGGTACGCACCGACATCCGCGCTGGAAGGCCTGGCCGAAGTCGAAGGACTCGAGCATCTTCGCGCCGCCGCCGACTCGGGCCGCGGCGTGTTGTTGTTCGGCGGCCACTTCACCCATTCCGAACTGGCCGCGCGCTTGCTGCAGCAAGCCTCCGGACAACCGGTGCACGTGGTGGTACGCCGCAACAACAACCGCTGCCTGGAGGCGATGTTCGATGGCGCGCGCCGCCGCGCTTTCGCCGGCACCATCGCCAAGAAGGATGTGCGCGGCCTGTTGCGCACGCTGTCGCAGGGAGGCGTGGTGGCGTATTCGGCCGACCAGAATTTCACCTATCAGAACGCCTTCGTGCCGTTCTTCGGCATCCCCGCGGCCACGCTGACCGCGACCCCGGACCTGGCCCGCCGCGGCAAGGCGGTGGTGCTGCCGTTCTGGTTCCACCGCGGCGACGACGGCCGCTACCGCCTGCGCATAGAGCCGCAATGGAGCGGTTGGCCCAGCGACGATCCGGCGGCCGACGCGGCGCGTTACATGCGCGAGCTGGAACAAGTCGTACGCCAGCATCCCGAGCAATATCTCTGGGTGCACCGCCGCTTCAAGACGCGGCCGCCCGGCGAAGCCAGCGTCTACCGGTAGGTCGGGGCTATGCCCCCGACGCATGAACTCCGGACGGTGCGCGTGGTGTCGGGGGCGTAGCCCCGACCTACGTCGTCATTCGTAGAGTTTGCCGCGACCGTCGGGCTGGCGCTTGAAGCGGCGATGGATCCACAGGTACTGCGCCGGCGCTTTGCGCACCATCGTTTCGATCGCCGCCATCACCCGTGCGGTGTCGGCGGTGGCGTCGGCGGAAGGAAAATCCGCGAATGCCGGCGACAGCCGCAAGGTGTAGCCGCCATCGGCGCGGCGCTCGTGCGCGAAGGCGATCACGCTGGCGCCCGACAGCCGCGACAGCTGATGGGTGGAGGTGAGGCTATAGGCCGGCAGGCCGAAGAACGGCACGAACACGCTTTCGCCGCGACGGGTGTCCTGATCCGGCGCGAACCATAGCAGCCCACCCTGTTTCAGATGCTTCAATGCCGGCCGCAGCTCTTCGCGGGTGAACATGTGCGCCGCATAGCGCAGGCGCCCGCGCTTGACCGCCCATTCCATCGCGCCCTGGTCGTGCGGTCGGTACATGCCGGCCAGCGGAGCGTAATCGCACATCAGCCGCGCGGCGATCTCCAGGGTGGTGAAGTGGCCGGAAATAACGATCACGCCACGGCCGCCCGCGCGCGCCGCTGCAAGATGCTCCAAGCCTTCCACGCGCAGGTCGTGGCGCATCGGCTGCACGCTGCCCCACCAGGCGCGGGCGAACTCGAACAGGCCGATACCCAGTTCGGAAAAGCTCCGGTACACCAGCGACGCCTGCTGCACGGTATCCAGTTCCGGGAAACACAGGGCGATGTTGCGTTCGGCCACGCGGCGGCGGTCGCGCAACACCGCATGCAGGAACCTGCCCACCAGCCTTCCCAGGCCGCGCTGCAGGGGCCAGGGCAGGCGCGCCAGCAAGGCGGCCAGACCGATGCCCAGCCATGCCGGCCACTGGCGCAAACCTTTCGGCGCCGGGTCGTTGTCGCTGCGGGCACTTTCAACGCGGTCGGGTTTGGCCATACAGCGATTCTAACGGTTCAGTTGGTTATCCTTTCGCGATGCGGATGGACCTGACCGAGCGTTTCCTGCGTGGCCTGTATTCGGCCACGCTCTATGTACTGACGCCGGTCACGGTCTACCACCTGATCTGGCGCGGTTTCCGTTTCCGCGAATATTTCCAGCGCTGGAACGAGCGCTACGCCTCCTATGGACAGCCGGAAGCGCGCATCGACGTCTGGCTGCACGCGGTGTCGGTGGGCGAGGTCAACGCCGCGGTGCCGGTGGTCGATGCGCTGCGCCGCGCGCACCCGGAACTGCGCTGGCTGGTGACCACGATTACCCCGACCGGCTCCGAGCGCGTGCGCGCGCTGTGGGGCGAAGGCGTCCAGCACGTCTACGTGCCCTACGATCTACCGGGGGCGATCTCGCGTTTCCTCGGCCACTACCGCCCGCGGCTGGCGCTGGTGATGGAAACCGAGCTGTGGCCCAACCTGCTGTTCGGCTGTCGCGACCAGGGCATTCCCACCTACCTGCTCAACGCGCGGCTTTCGGCGCGTTCGCTGCGCGGCTACCGCGTGCTGGCGCCGTTGATTTCGCGGGTGGTGCGCACGCTCAAGCGCATCGGCGCGCAATCCAACTCGGACGGCAAGCGTTTCATCGCCCTGGGCGCCACCCCGGGCGGGGTGATGGACACGGGCAACCTCAAGTTCGACATCGCAGCGCCCGAGGGCCTCGCCGCTTTCGTGCGAACCTTCGGCGAGCATGCGGGCCGGCGGCCGGTGTGGATCGCGGCCAGCACCCATGAGGACGAGGAAGCGGCCGTCATCGCCCTGCACCGCAATCTGCGGAAACGCTGGCCTGACCTGTTGCTGCTGTGGGCGCCGCGGCACCCCGAACGTTTCCCGCGCGTCGCCGAACAAGCGCAGTCGGCCGGCTGGAAAGTGGCCACCCGCCGCAAATCGACCTGGCCCGCCGCAGACGACGAGGTGTTCGTGATCGATACGCTGGGCGAACTGATGCCTTTCTACGCCTGCGCCGAAGTGGCCTTCGTCGGCGGCAGCCTGCAACCGATCGGCGGGCACAACCTGCTGGAACCGGCGGCGGTGGGCACGGCCATGGTGACCGGACCCCACCTGCACAACTTCGCCGAGATCTCCAAGCGCCTGAAGGAAGCCGGCGCCTTGCTGATCGCCCAGGACGCGCAGGGCATCGAGGCCGCGCTCGGTCAATTGCTGGAGGATGCGGCCAAGCGGCAGGCGATGGTGGACGCCGGCCGCGCGCTCGTGGAGCAAGGGCGCGGTGCGCTGGCCAAGACCCTGCAGATGATCGATGCCGATCTTCCGGTAGGTCGGGACTACGCCCCCGACGCAAGAAATCCAACGTAGGTCGGGGCTACGTCCCCGACACCACGCGCACCTTCAACATCCCATGCGTCGGGGGCGTAGCCCCGACCTACAAACGATTACGGCGGACCGAAGTCCGCCGTAATCAGATACCGCTTGGAAAGCCTGCGTGTTGTTACTGGCTGTCGCTCGGCGCGAGCTGCGCCTGCGCATCGGCGGTCAGCAAACGGTTCACGTCCTGCACGTCGTTGGCGTCCAGCGTGCCCGCTGCCTGATCCAGCAGCAACCGGTTCTGCAGATAGTTGTATTTGGCCAGCGCGTAGCTCTGCTGGGCCTGGAACAGGTTCTGCTGGTTGATCAACACGTCCAGCACGGTGCGGGTACCCACTTCCAATCCGACCTGCGAAGCCTCGTAGGCGGCCTTGGCCGACACCAGTGCCAGGCGGCGCGCCTCGATTTCGCTGATGCCCGCTTCCAGGGTCTGGTAGGCGTTGCGCGTGTTGCGCACGATGGCGCGCTTCTGCTGCTCGTAGCCGTCCTGCGCCGCATCGCGGTTGGCCAGCGCCTCGCGCACCCGCGACTGGGTGGCGCCGCCGGAGAAGATCGGCACGCTCAAGGTCAGGCCGATGGTGGTGCCGGTGCCGTTGCCGTTGGCGCCGGTCGTATCGCCCCACGCTGCGTCCTTGCCCCAGCTGCCGCCCAGCGACAGGGTGGGCAGATGGCCGGCGCGCGCGGTGGAAACCCCGGCTTCGGCCGATTGCACCTGGTATTCGAGCGACTTCAGCGACGGGTTGGTGCTAACCGCGGTGTTGACCCAGCCTTCGGCGTCGTAGTCGGTCGGCAGCACGGGGCGGAAATCGTCCGGCAGCGCCTTCAGGTTGTTGATCGGCTGGCCGGTGATCTCGGTCAGCGCTTCGTACGCATCCTTGAGAGCGTTGCGGCTGGTGATCACGCTGGCGCGCGCGCTGTCGTACTGCGCGCGGGCTTCGTGCACGTCGGTGATCGGGGCCAGGCCCACGTCCAGGCGCTTCTGCGCGTAGTCGAACTGCTTCTGCAACGCGGTCTGCTGCGCTTCGGCCGCGGCCAGGGTTTCGATCGCGACCAGCACATTGAAGTAAGCCGCCGAGGTGCGGGTGATCAGCGAGTCGTTGGCCGCTTCCAGATCGTAGTCGGCGGCCTGGCTGAGCGCGCGTTGCCCGCGCAGGGTGGAGTAGCGGCTGAAATCGAGCACCGACTGGTTGACGCTGACGCCGTAGCTGCGGCTGGTGTTGGTGGTGGAGCCCGGCACGGCATCCAGTTCATTGCGGCTGCGGCTGAGCGATGCGGTGCCGTTGACCTGCGGCAACAGCGCGGCACGCGCCTGCACGGCGCCTTCCTTCTGCGCCAGGCGGCCGGATTCGGCGGACGCCAGTTGCGGATCGCCGGTACGTGCGAGTTCATAGGTCTGCATCAGGTCCGTGGCGTTCGCACTGGCAACCAGAGCGGAAGCAGGCAGGGCCAGGGCGAGCGCGAGGACGAGGGGGCGACGACTCATGCGGTTTCCTTTCTCAAATCAGAAGACGAATTGCGGCACCGGGGCGGCGCCGACAAGATAGGGGAGGTCGGTCTCAAACAACGATTCTATGCGCGGGCCGTTGACGTCGTTGTGCACCAGCACCGCTTCCATCACCGGGGACCGGCCGCGCACGGCGAACAACCTGCCGCCGGGACGCAGCCATTGCAGGAATTGTGACGGTACTTCGACCACCGCCGCGGTCACGCAGATCGCATCGAAGCGGCGCTCGGTGACGTAGTGCAGGGCGTCGGCGGTCTCGATGCGCACGTTATTGCCGTAGCCGCTGGCGTCCAGCTGCTGGCGCGCGCGGTTGGCCAGTTCGGGATGGATCTCCAGGCTGACCACCTCGCGGGCCAAAGCGCCCATGCACGCGGCCAGGTAGCCGCCGCCGGTGCCGATCTCCAGCACCTCGTCGCCTTCCTGCAGCAGCAATGCCTGCAGGGCGCGGCCCTCGACCACCGGCTTCATCATCTTCTGGCCGTGGCCCAGCGGAATCTCCACGTCGGCATAAGCCAGCGCGCGGTGGATCTCGGGCACGAACTTCTCCCGCGGCAGGGTGGCCAGCACGCCCAGCACGCGCGCATCCAGCACCTCCCAGGGGCGCACTTGCTGCTCGACCATCATTTCGCGGGCTTGGTTGTAATCGATCGTCATGGGGGTCATCCGGCGCGGGGACGCGCAGTTTAGCGGGTCGCGGCGTGTTTCGAAGCTCGTGCGGTGGGGGGCAGCATGGCCGTACTACCACACCGATACGCAGTGCCGGAAGTCACCGCGACCTCCGTCATGACCGGCCGCCCCGGTTTTTCAATGCTTGCCATAGGCGCGCAGGAACATGTCCACGCTGGCGTCCAGGTGGGCGTTCACGTCGCCCCGCGCAGGACGGGCGCACAGGCCGCACATCATCCGGCCGTGCAGCTCGCCCTTGATCAGGGAAAAAAACTGTTCCGACGCGCGCTGCACATCGGCGATATCCAGCTCGCCCGCCTCCACCCGCGACCGCAGGAAAGCCCCGAAGGCCTGGTGGGTGCGCTGCGGGCCGGCTTCCCAGAACAGCTTGCGCAAGGGATCGTCGGCGTTGCCCGGGGTGATCATCATGCGGTGCGTGCTGAGGGCTTCGTCGCTGCTGATGAGGGCGAAGAAGCCGCTGGCGATCGCCTTGAGCTGGGTGCGCAACGGTCCCTTCAGTTCCTGTGCGAACAGGTCGTCCGGCAGCATCTCCTCGCACTTGGCGCGCACGGCGGCGGCGAACAGCGCTTCCTTGTCGCCGAAATGGCTGTAGACGGTGAGCTTGGAGACGCCGGCTTCGGCCGCGATCTGGTCCATGCTGACGCCGGTGTAGCCATCGCCCGCGAACAGGCGTTTGGCCGCTTCCAGGATGGCGTCGCGCTTGGCCAGGTCCTTGGGCCGGCCGGGGCCGGAAAGCCTGGGCGCCGATTTGGGGCGGCTGACGGGGGAGGGGGTGCTGACCATATTCGAATACTAGACTAATCGGTTCGATATTTATACTATACCGCCAAGTCCATTTATTGATGAACAAGACGGAGTGTTTTATGTGCAGCGTGTCCAAGGGCAATGCGCGCTATGGGATTCTGCTCCTCCTGGGCCTGGGATTGGCGGCTTGCGGCGGCCAGTCCGAACCGGCCGAAAGCGCGCGTCCCGTGCTGGTGGTGCATCCGGGCGGCGGTGCGCAGGCCGCGTTATCGGCCTACGCCGGCGAAATACGCGCACGCGAAGAAAGCCCGCTCTCGTTCCGGGTCGGCGGCAATCTCATCCGCCGCAATGTCGACGCCGGCGTGCAGGTGAAACAGGGCCAGGTGCTGGCGGTGCTGGACGCCGACGACCTCAGCCTGCAGGCGCAGGCCTCGCAGGCCCAGCTCGCCGCCGCCGAAGCCGACCTGATCCGCGCCCGCGGCGACCGCGACCGTTACGCCAAGCTGGTGGGCGAGAAGCTGGTCAGCCAATCGACCTACGACGCGCAGAACGCCGCTTATAAAGCCGCCGAAGGCCAGGCCCGCGCGGCCCGCGCGCAACTGGACGTGGCCCGCAACCAGGCCGCCTATTCGCAACTGCGCGCGCCGCACGACGGCGTCATCGCCACCCGCCAGGCCGAGGCCGGGCAGGTGGTCGCCGCCGGCCAGACCATCTTCACCCTGGCCGCCGACGATGGCCGCGAAGTGGCCATCGTGCTGCCTGAAAGCCGCATCCGCGACTTCAGCGTCGGCCAGCCGGTGCTGGTCGAACTGTGGAACGCTCCGGGCGAGCGCCTGCCGGGCCTGATCCGTGAAATTTCCCCCGCCGCCGACGCGCAGACCCGCACCTACGCGGCGCGCGTGAACCTGGTCGGCGACGCCGCACGCGCCGTCGAACTGGGTCAGAGCGCACGCGTCTATGTACAGGAAACCGGTCCGGAAGCCGCGCTGAGCGTGCCGCTTTCGGCCATCCAGCGCGGCGCCAAGGGCGCCACCGCGGTGTGGGTGGTCGATACGCAGAGCGGCAAGGTCAAATCGCAGCCCGTGCAGTTGGGCCGCTACGGCGAAACCGATGTGCCCGTGCTGAGCGGATTGAAGGCCAGCGACTGGGTGGTCGGCGCCGGTGGACATCTGTTGCGCGAAGGACAGCCGGTGACGCCCGTGGACAGGGACAACCGGCCAGTGCCTTCGAACAAGGTCGCCACCGCTCCTGCGAAGGCGAACTGAGCCATGAAGCGCTTCAATCTTTCCGAATGGGCGCTGACCCATCGCGCATTGGTGCTGTACGCGATGATCGTGCTGGCCTTGATCGGCGCATGGTCGTACCGGCACCTGGGCCAGTCGGAAGACCCGCCCTTCACCTTCAAGGTGATGGTGGTGCGCACCGTGTGGCCCGGCGCGCCGGCCGAAGAAGTCGCCAAGCAGGTCACCGAGCGCATCGAGAAGGCGCTGATGACCACCGGCGAATACGAGTTCATCCGCTCGTACTCGCGCCCCGGCGAGTCGCAGGTGATGTTCATCGCGCGCGACTCCATGCATTCCGACGAAGTGCCCGAGCTCTGGTACCAAGTGCGCAAGAAGGTCGGCGACATCAGGGCCACGCTGCCCGAAGGCGTGGTCGGCCCGTTCTTCAACGACGAATTCGGCGACACCTTCGGCAATATCTACGCGCTCACCGGTCCGGGCTTCGACTACGCGGTGATGAAGGACTACGCCGAGCGCATCCAGCTGGAGCTGCAGCGCGTGCCCGACGTGGGCAAGGTGGAACTGCTGGGCCTGCAGGACGAGAAAGTCTGGATTGAACTCTCCAACACCAAGCTGGCCACCTTGGGCATTCCGCTCAGTCAGGTGCAGCAGGCGCTGGACCAGCAGAACGCGGTGACCGCCGCCGGTTTCTTCGAAACCACCACCGACCGCGTGCAGCTGCGCGTCACCGGCGCCTTCGATTCGGTCGAGGAAATCCGCGACTTCCCCATCCAGGCCGGCGGCCGCACGCTGCGCTTGGGCGACATCGCCGACGTGCATCGCGGCTTCGCCGATCCTTCGGCGCCGAAGATGCGCTTCATGGGCCAGGACGCCATCGGTCTGGCGGTGGCGATGAAGAACGGCGGCGACATCATCCGCCTGGGCAAGACCCTGGACGCGGAATTCGAGCGCCTGCAGAAAACCACGCCCACCGGCATGGAGCTGCGCAAAGTCTCCGACCAGCCGCATGCGGTGGAGGATTCGGTCGGCGAATTCGTGCGCGTGCTGACCGAGGCGGTGATCATCGTGCTGCTGGTCAGCTTCTTCTCGCTGGGCCTGCGCACCGGCCTGGTGGTGGCGGTGACCATTCCGCTGGTGTTGGCGATGACCTTCGCGGTCATGCACTACTTCAACATCGGCCTGCACAAGATCTCGCTGGGCGCGCTGGTGCTGGCGCTGGGCCTGCTGGTGGACGATGCGATCATCGCGGTGGAGATGATGGCCATCAAGATGGAGCAGGGCTTCGACCGCATGCGCGCGGCCAGTTTCGCCTACACCTCCACCGCCTTCCCCATGCTCACCGGCACGCTGGTCACCGCGGCCGGCTTCCTGCCCATCGCCACCGCGGCCTCGGGCACCGGCGAATACACCCGTTCGCTGTTCCAGGTGGTGACCATCGCGCTGGTGGTGTCGTGGATCGCGGCGGTGCTGTTCATTCCGTATCTGGGCGACAAGATGCTGCCGGACCTGCACCAGCCCAAGCCGCCGAAGGCCGGTTCGCTGGCGGCGCGCTGGCATGATTTCCGCGCCGGCCTGGCCGCGCGCTTCCCCAGGTTCTCCAGCGTGCTCGCGCCCAAGGTGCACGACGGCCACGAACACGATCCCTATCAGACCGCCTTCTATCAGCGCTACCGCAAATTACTGGACGCCTGCCTGCGCCATCGCTGGCTGGTGATCGGCGTGACCGTGCTGGCGTTCGTGTTGTCGATCGGGCTGTTCCGCTTCGTGCCGCAGCAGTTCTTCCCGGATTCGGTGCGCCCGGAACTGATGGTGGACATGGAACTGGCCGAAGGCAGCTCGCTGCGCTCCACCCAGGCCCAGGCCGAGAAGCTGGAAAAAATGCTGGCCAAGCGCGAAGGCGTGGACAACTATGTGGCTTATGTGGGCACCGGTTCGCCGCGCTTCTATCTGCCGCTGGACCAGCAGCTGCCGCAGGCCAACTTCGCCCAGTTCGTGGTCCTGACCAAGGACATCGAAGCGCGCGAATCGATGCGCGAGTGGCTGATCAAGGAAGTGGGCCCGCAATTCCCGCAATTGCAGTTCCGGGTGACGCGCCTGGAAAACGGCCCGCCGGTCGGCTATCCCATCCAGTTCCGCATCGCCGGCGAGCACATCGACCGCGTGCAGGCGCTGGCCCACCAGGTGGCCGAACAGGTGCGCGCCAATCCCAACGTCACCAACGTCAATCTGGACTGGGACGAACCCAGCAAGGTCGTGCGCCTGACCATCGACCAGGACCGCGCACGCACGCTGGGCGTCAGCACCGCCGACGTGTCGAACTTCCTCACCAGTTCGCTGTCGGGCCTGCGCGTCAGCACCTATCGCGAGGGCAACGAGCTGGTGGAGATCCTGCTGCGCGGTCCCGAGGACGAACGCGTGCGCCTGGACATGCTCGGCAGCCTGGCCGTGCCCACGCCCAACGGCAGCGTGCCGCTGTCGCAGATCGGCGATATCCAGTACGCGTTCGAGGACGGCATCATCTGGCACCGCAACCGCCTGCCCACGGTCACCGTGCGCGCCGACATCCGCGACGGCCTCACGCCGCCTACGGTGGTGGATCAGATCCTGCCCACGCTGGAGAAAATCCGCAGCGAACTGCCGCAGGGCTATCTGCTGCAAACCGGCGGCACGGTCGAGGATTCGGCCCGCGGCCAGAACTCGATCAAAGCCGGCATGCCGCTGTTCCTGCTGGCCGTGGCCACTTTGCTGATGCTGCAGCTGCGCAGCTTCTCGCGCATGGCGCTGGTCATGCTGACCGCGCCGCTGGGCTTGATCGGCGTGACCTTCGCGCTGCTGGTGTTCCGCGTGCCGTTCGGCTTCGTGGCCATGCTGGGCACCATCGCGCTGTCGGGCATGATCATGCGCAACTCGGTCATTCTGGTGGACCAGATCCAGCAGGACATCGACGCCGGCCACGACCGCTGGCACGCGATCATCGACGCCACCGTGCGCCGCTTCCGCCCCATCGTGCTGACCGCGCTGGCGGCGGTGCTGGCGATGATCCCGCTGTCGCGCAGCGCGTTCTTCGGTCCGATGGCGGTGGCCATCATGGGCGGCCTGACCGTGGCTACCGCGCTGACTTTGTTGTTCCTGCCGGCGCTGTATGCGGCGTGGTTCAAGGTGAAGCCGGAAGAGGGCAGCGCGGCCTGAGACGAGCGTCTTCGCTATCGGTTCGCTCGATTGCAGACTGACAGAGGAGCAGTGAATGCGAGAGCTAAGGTGTTGTCGGCCACGCTCTTGCTTTGCCCCCCTTTGAAAAAGGGGGCTACGGGGGATTTGCTCTTGGCGCGAAAGGCAAATCCTCCTTAATCCCTCTTTTCCAAAGGGGGAGAGCCTATGTGCGTCTGCTATGAGCCTGCACGTCGGCCCATATCCTAAGCGCGCTCACAACATTCGCCGCGCACGCCGCGCAAACAACGTGCACACCACCCCAAACACCATGTGCGCCGCCACGCTCATCGCTATCGTGTCCAGGTGTTTGAACGAAGGCGACGCGTCCACGCGCGACAGCGGCATCACCACGAAGTTCATCACCACGTACAGCCCCACTCCATAGAGCAGGCCGGCGGCCACCGGCTTTTCCACCAGCAGGCGGAAGCGGAAGCTAAGCCCGACGCAGATCGCCACGAAGGCGATGGCCATGGCTACGTGCAGTCCCGCGCCCAGCAGCGCCGTTGCCGTGCCGCCTTCGTAGCTGGCCTTGCCCAGCACGCCCACGGCGATGCTCTGGAACACCTGGGTCACGCCTTTCGCGCTCCATTCGAACCACACTGCGATGGCGAACAGTGCATCGCCCAGAGCGATCAGCAGGCCGCCGTACACGGCTTGTTTCCAGTCGATGGAGCGTTGTGGTTGGGTGGTGGAGATCATGCGGAACCTGGAGGCGACGGTAAGCCTTGATAGGGCCAAGGGATCGCGCAGTCAATCGTCCCTGGCGCGATATCGGTGAACGGCCTTTCTGGGCAAACCGGTCGGGACCGCCCACGCACGCTTCACCGGCGGACGGATATACGCCGACCTGCCCAACGGGGCTTGATGTGCAGTGCACCAACCCGCAAATTGACATCGGGGAAATACGCACCTTGCGTGCGGCTATTGTTGGGGACGGGGATGCAAGTGGGAAAATTGAACGTGAACAGCGCTTCTTTATGGGTGCTGGTTGTGTGCTGTTGCATGACGATCAGCGGAATGCTGATCTTCCTGACTACCTTGGTCTGGCCGGTCTGGCTGACTGGCGCCGTGTTGTTCACTTCGGTCGTCGGCGCGCCGTCGTTGATTCTGCGCATGATGACCGGCCATCGCACCGGATTCCGTTTCGGATCGAGCCTGACGCAGACGGTAGTCGCGGGCGTGGCGGTTTTCTTCTATCTGGGTCTGGTGGCTTTTTTCGTAGCAGGGCTCTAGGTCGCAATGCGCGGGGTGGGCCATGGTCCACCGCCACGCGCAAGACATCTTCCAAATGCATGCGATGTGCTTGAGTCCACCCTATGGGTTCGCCGTGGCCTTCGATGGCAACGCCGTAGTCGCCGGTATAGGATTGCCGCGACACAGGATGCAATGAACCCGATCCCCTCGAAGGAGGTTTCATGAAGACGATGATCGCTGCGGCATTGGCCGCGGTCGTGCTCCAGACCGTACCGGCATTCGCCAAGCAGCCGACGCCTTCGCCCCTGGCGGGGCGCTGGGCAATCGATGTCGAGAAGCTGCCGATACCGCCGGAAGCGCGGCCGAAGAGCGTCACGCTGGATTTCCACGAAGCTGATGGCGGAAAGTGGACGACGAAGGTCGAAATCCTCGATCAGAACGGCGGCAAGATGCACGCGGAAGCGACGTTGCCCCTGGACGGCACGCCCGGGAAGGTAAACGGCAACTACTGGGCCGATGTTTCGGCCATGAAGATGCCCGCGCCCAATGTGCTGGTGATGCAGCTGGTCGATCACGGCAATCCCGCATCCACGCGCGTCTACTCGGTAAGCGGCGACGGCAATACGTTGACCGAGACCAAGGCGTTCTTCGGCAAAGACGGCAGTCCGATTCTGCAGACCAACCTCTTCACGCGAGTGCCATAGCCGTAGCCTGGGTAAAGCGCAGCGAAACCCAGAGCTTTTCAACACGGGGCAGAGAGCCCCGTGTTTGGTCTGCGGTTCTCCCAGGCTATGTCACTTCATTGCCGAACTGAGCGCACGGCAATCGGAAGCGACAATTGACGAAGGCATGGACCGCACGCACTATGACCGGCGACCTGCGCGAGGTCACCAGGGGGCAGGGTTATGCGTGTCTGGCAATGGCGGGCAATTGGCGTATTGACGCTGGGCGGCAGTTTTCTGGGGTTGGTCCTGACGCTTATGACGATGCCCGGAGCAGGGAACCTGCTGTCGAAGTTTGTCGCAGTGATCTTCATGGGTCTGTACGCATGGGGTGTTTGGTGCGGCATCGGGACGCTGGAGAGATCGGTCGATACATTTAGGAAGAGCATTCTTTTCTGGGCGTTCCAGATCCCGTACTTCACATCGCCACTGCTGAGCTACAACTTTTCCAGTGGTGCGCGGGCCACAGTGGCCCTGCAAACAGGCGATCCGGAGTTTCTCTGGACGTTGCAGCTCGGTAGTCATTTCGCGGCGATGATCCTGCGCCCTGCAGCATGGGGCATCGGCGTCAACTTGCTGGCGCTGGCGGTCACCGTGTTTCTCAGCTACAAATATCGTGCCTATACAAGCCGGCAGAGCGAGATGGAGATTCACGCCACCGCCACATGACGCCCTGGGTTTCGCCTGTGGCTCTACCCAGGCTACATCGCTCGTGAAGCAGGGAGGTGCGAATGCGCAAAGCGATCAATTGGACCGGCATCGTGGCAGGAGCGGCCATTCCTATCGTGCTCGCATTCATGCTTTCGGTGGATTCCGGCTAAAGGATCCGGGCAACGTTGCGTTCGGCCGGCACAGCCGGCAGGGCCGTTTCCAGATCAAGGGTCGCTTTCGCCCATCGGTAGTGAATTATTTACTCTATCCGACTATAGCGGCAGGCATTCAGAATGCTCCTGTCGTTCTGCGCCTAGAGGACCGTAATGGAGCGAGTCTTTTATAGCGTTATTCCGTGGGGTGCCGATCAGTGGGCGGTTCATTCGGGGGACACCCGCATGCGGACCCAGTTCAAGGCTGAGCTGGACGCAGTGGAGTTCGCTACGAGCATTGCAGGAGCGGATCGACTGATGCACGGTCGACCCACGGGGGTGCGCATTTTTTGGAAAGACGGATCGCTTCGAGACGAATGGGAGTTTGGCCGAGAGCAGTACGACTAGACTAACCGGCCCCAAATGACATCGTAGCTTCCACCGCCCGCTTCCACCCCGCATACAATTTCTCCCTGCGTTCGGCCCCCATCTCCGGCGCGAATGTCCGCTCCACCTGCCGCTGCTGCGCGATCTGCTCCCGACTTTCCCAGAAACCCACCGCCAGCCCCGCCAGGTACGCGGCGCCTAGCGCCGTGGATTCCTTCACCGTAGGCCGCTCCACCGCGATATCCAGGATGTCCGCCTGGAACTGCGCGGTGAAATCGTTGGCGATGGCCCCACCGTCCACCCGCAGCGCTTTCAACGTCAAATCGGCATCGGCCTGCATCGCCGTCAACACATCGCGCGTCTGATAGGCCAGCGACTCCAGCACCGCGCGGATGAAATGCTCCTTGTTGGTCCCTCGCGTCAGTCCGAACATCGCCCCGCGCACATCGCTGCGCCAGTACGGCGCGCCCAGCCCCACGAACGCCGGCACGAAATACACCCCGTCCGACGACCGCGCCCGTTCCGCATAAGCCTGCGTATCGCTGGCCTTGCCCAGCATGCGCAGGCCATCGCGCAGCCACTGGATGGCCGACCCGGCCGCGAATACGCTGCCTTCCAGCGCGTACTCCACCTTGCCGTCGATGCCCCAGGCGAGGGTGGTCAGCAGACCGTTGTTCGACTGCACCGCCTTGCCGCCGGTATTCATCAGCAGGAAGCAACCGGTGCCGTAAGTGTTCTTGGCCATGCCCGGTTCGAAGCACGCATGACCGAACAACGCCGCCTGCTGGTCGCCGGCCATGCCGCTGATCGGCACCCGATGCCCGAACACCGTTTGCGCCCCGGTGTGCGCGTACACCTCGCTGCTGGAACGCACTTCCGGCAGCATCGCCGCCGGCACGTCCAGCATGCGCAGCAGGTCCGGACACCACTGGCGCTTGTGGATGTCGTACATCAGCGTGCGCGAGGCGTTGCTGTAGTCGGTGGCGTGGGTGCGGTCTTCGGAAAGATTCCACAACAGCCAGCTGTCGATGGTGCCGAACAACAGCTCGCCGCGCTCGGCGCGTGCGCGGGCGCCGGGAACATGGTCGAGGATCCATTTGACCTTGGTGCCGGAGAAGTACGCGTCGATCAGCAGGCCGGTGCGTTCGCGCACCAGCTCGGCGTAACCGTCGGCCTTCAATCGTTCGCAGATTTCCGCAGTCTGCCGCGACTGCCAGACGATGCCGTTATGGATGGCCTGGCCGGTGTTGCGGTCCCATACCACTGTGGTCTCGCGCTGGTTGGTGATGCCGATGCCCGCGAGTTCCGACGCGCCGACATGCGCGCGCGTCATCGCCTCCACCACCGTGCTCTGCACGCTGCCCAGGATCTCGCGCGGGTCGTGCTCCACCCAGCCCGGCTGCGGAAACAGCTGCTCGAATTCCCGCTGCGCCATGCCCACCACCGTGCCGCTGCGGTCGAACAGCATCGCGCGGGAGCTGGTGGTGCCTTGGTCGATGGCCAGCAGGTAGGGCTTTTCCACAGGTGCGGGTTCCGCGACGAATGGGGCTGCGACATCCTACGCCTTAGAGCAGGGCGTCGAAGGATCACCTCTCCCGCTTGCGGGAGAGGTCGACGCACTTGTGCGGAGGGTGAGGGCGGGCTGAGGAGAGGATTTTGGATCGTGGCTTTGCTGCCGCATCCAGCAAGAGCCGCTTGTTGTGGAAAGAAAGCACTCGAAAGATTCTTGCTTCGCTTTCCCTCATCCGCCCCCGTATCAAGTACGGGGCAGGCTCTTCGGGCACCTTCTCCCGCATAGCGGGAGAAGGACTTAATCGAACTGCACGACTACGTTAGAGGCCGGTATTTCGTCATCGCGTCGCGAGGCCTGATCGGGTGGGCGCGGGCTCCAGGGCTTGGAGCCCAAGGCGCCGATGTCCGGATAGCTGCCCAGCACTTCGAACCGTTCGAACACGAACGGCACACCTTCCGAACCCAACGGCGAAACGCCGTCGGCGACATGGAAATGCAGGTGCGGGCCAGTGGAGTCGCCGGTGAAGCCGAGCGCGCCGATCACCTTGCCGCGCTTTACTCTTTGACCAGGTTTGACCTGCAGGCTGCCAGGCTTCAGATGCTCGTAGAAGGCGAAACGTCCGTCGCCCAAGTCCAGAGCGATGTAGTTGCCGGTCGCATCGGCGATGGCGTGTTTGGGATGGGCCGCGACCGAAGCGCTTTCCGGCACATCGTCGCGCGTCGCGGCCACCACGGCGTCGGCGACCGCCAGCACGTCGGCACCATAGCCGTAGCTATTGCTGACCACGTCGGCATCGCCTTTCGCGGTACGGCCGCTTTCATCCAGCTTCACCCAGTCGATTGCGAAGCGGCCTGGAATGCGCGCCTTGCCGTCGACCGTGTACAACACACGGCGATGTCCGCGCGGCCAATCCGGCGAATGGATCGCCGCCCACGGCCCGCCGCGCAGAGGTGCGCCCAGCATCAGAGGCTTGGGCTGGTGGAGGGAGACGTTTCCTCCTTCGACGACGAAGGGGCCGCTGTCGGCAGCGCGGTATTCGATTCGGTGCGACAACGCTTGCGGCGGCGCGCCTGCCGGGAGCGAGAGTTCGAGATACATCACGTCGCGCATGCCCGGCGCGATCGTGGCGCCTGCGCCTCCGCCCACCTGGGCAAGACGCGAAGTCAGCGCCGCGCCGCTGAAGCTGGCGAGTACGCGATCCTTATCATCGAGCACCTCGACGCTGACCGGCGATAGCGGTTCGCGGGCGAAGTTGGTGAGGTGGAGTTCGTAGACCAGTTGCTGCGTGCCGTCCACCTGCTTGGGGGTCGGCGGTGCGGGAACCTGCAAATCGAAGGATTCGCGCAGCGTCGCCGCTGTGGATCGGTTCGACAGCACGCCCGCAAACAGCGCAGCGGCAATCAGCAGGTATCGGGTCATCGAGAAGGCCGCTTCCGGGAGCGGCCGAGCATAGGCCAAGAGCGCGCCCCTGTGTAGGAGCGACGCAAGTCGCGAAGCCCTCAGTACAGAACCGACGAGGCCGACAGGAGCGCACGGGTCGCGTGTTTCGCGACTTGCGTCGCTCCTACGGGCTCTTTAGTCGCGCAGTTCGGCCACATAGCAATTGGCCTGCATCTGCTCGATCACCGCCTGCGCGGCGGCAGTGGTGGAGATGCTGCGGCCGTTGGAGGACAGGTCGGCGGTGAAGGCGTGCGAATTCAATGCGCCGTCGACCGAGCGTTCGATGCAGTCGGCTTCGTCGAACAGGCCCAGCGAATGGCGCAGCAACATGGCCGCGCTGAGAATCGTCGCGTACGGGTTGGCGATGCCCTTGCCGGCGATGTCCGGGGCCGAGCCGTGGATGGGTTCGTACACGCCGGCCTTGCCGTCGCCCAGCGAAGCGGAGGGCAGCAGGCCCAGCGAACCGGCCAGCATCGAGGCTTCGTCGGTGAGGATGTCGCCGAACATGTTCTCGGTGACGATCACATCGTACTCGCGCGGATGCGCCAGCAGGTGCATGGCCATCGCGTCCACCAGCACGTGTTCCAGCTTGACCTCGGGGAATTCGTCGCGGCCGATGCGCGCGGTGACGTCGCGCCACAGGCGCGAGGTTTCCAGCACGTTGGCCTTGTCCACCGACACCACGTAGCTGCGGCGCTGGCGGGCCAGCTTGAATGCGCTGCGCACCACGCGTTCGATCTCCGCCACAGAATAGGTGCACAGGTCGCTGGCCGTTTCGGCGGTGCGGGTCTTCTCGCCGAAATAGATGCCGCCGGTGAGTTCGCGCACCACCATGATGTCCACGCCGGTGAGCAGGTGCGGCTTGATCGGCGAGGCGTTCAACGCGGCTGGATGCGGGCGCACCGGGCGCAGGTTGGCGTACAAGCCCATGCCTTTGCGCAGCGCCAGCAGGCCCTGCTCGGGACGCACCTTGGCATTGGGATCGGACCACTTCGGCCCGCCCACCGCGCCCAGCAGCACCGCATCGGCGCTCTTGCAGGCGGCCAGGGTGGAAGCGGGCAGCGGTTCGCCGTGCTTGTCGATGGCGATGCCGCCGATGTCGTGTTCGCTGAAATTGAACTGGTGGCCGTAGCGGCGGGCCACGGTCTTGAGTACGGACAGCGCGGCGGCGGTGACTTCCGGACCGATGCCGTCGCCGGGCAGGACTACGATGTCAGCTTGCATGGAAACGTTCCTCGTACTTTGTGATTTGCGGGTCGCGCAGCAGCAGGTAACCCAATTCGTCCACGCCTTCCATCAGGCAGGTGCGGGCGAAGGCGTCGAGCGGGAAGGAATGCACATCGCCGGAGGGCGTGCGCAGTTCGCGCGCTTCGATGTCCACGGTCAGCTCGTCGTCCGGGCGCTGCATCAGCGACTGCACGATGGCTTCGTCCAGCACGATGGGCAGCAGGCCGTTCTTCAGCGAGTTGTTGCGGAAGATGTCGGCGATCTCGCTGCTGACGATGGCGCGCAGGCCCAGGTCGGTCAGCGCCCAGGGCGCGTGCTCGCGCGAGGAGCCGCAGCCGAAATTGGCGCCGGCCAGCAGGATGGCGCGGCCGGCGTTCTCCGGCCGGTTGAAGGCGAAGTCCGGATTGGGCGAGCCGTCGACCTGCCAGCGCCAGTCGTTGAAGGCATGCTTGCCCAGGCCGGCGCGCTCGGTGGTGGACAGAAAGCGCGCGGGAATGATCTGGTCGGTGTCGATGTTGCTCTGGCGCAGAACCACGCTGCGGGATTTCAATGCGGCGAAGGCGGTCATGGGTAAATTTCCATAGCGAAGGCGGTCGGCTTTTCCTTCTCCCTCCGGGAGAAGGTGGCGCGAAGCGACGGATGAGGGAATGGCAACCACTTGCCATCCAACACCATTACAAGCGGACAACCCATTCCCTCATCCGCCCTCCGGGCACCTTCTCCCGGAGGGAGAAGGAAATCAAAAGCGTTCATCACGCCACCTCCTTGGCGAACAACTCGCGCGGATCGGACACCTTGCCGTTCACCGCCGCCCACGCCGCGGTCATCGGCGAGGCCAGCAGCGTGCGCGAGCCGGGGCCCTGGCGGCCTTCGAAATTGCGGTTGCTGGTGCTGACCGCCAGTTGTCCCGGCGCGACCAGATCGCCGTTCATGGCGATGCACATCGAACAGCCCGGCTCGCGCCATTCGGCGCCTGCGGCCAGCACGATCTTGTCGATGCCTTCGGCTTCGGCCTGGCGCTTGACCAGTTCCGAACCCGGCACCACCAGCATGCGCACGCGCGGATCGACTCGCCGGTCGCGCAACACGGTGGCCACTTCGCGCATGTCGCTGAGACGGCCATTGGTGCAGGAACCGACGAACACCACGTCCACCGCAGTGCCTTCCAGCGGTTTTCCGGAATCGAAGGCCATGTAGTCCAGCGACTTCTGCGCGGCGCCGTCTTTGGCGGCGGGAATGGGACGATCCACCGCAATGGCCGTGCCCGGATGCGTGCCCCAGGTCAGGGTGGGGCGGATGTCGCGCGCATCGATGTTCACTTCCTGGTCGAAGCGCGCGCCTTCGTCGCTGCTGTACTGCGACCAGTGTGCCTTGGCTTGCTCGAAGGCCGCGCCTTTCGGTGCGCGCGGCGTATTGGCCATCCAGGCGTAGGTGACTCCGTCCGGCGCCACCATGCCGGCGCGCGCGCCGGCTTCGATGGACATATTGCACAGGGTCATGCGCTGCTCCATGTCCATCGCGCGGATGGTCGAGCCGCGATACTCGATCACATGCCCGGTGCCGCCGTTGACGCCGATCACGCCGATGATGTGCAGGATCACGTCCTTGGCGGCGACGCCTGGCGCCAGCGGTCCGTCCACGGTGATGGCCATGGTCTTGGCTTTGCGCTGCAGCAGGCATTGCGTGGCCAGCACGTGGCCGACTTCGCTGGTGCCGATGCCGAAGGCCAGCGAACCGAACGCGCCATGGGTGGAGGTGTGGCTGTCGCCACAGACGATGGTCATGCCGGGCTGGGTCAGGCCCAGTTCCGGTGCGATCACGTGGACGATGCCGCGTTCGGCCGACTGCATGTCGAACAGTTCGATGCCGTATTCGGCGCAGTTGCTGGCCAGCGTGTCGACCTGGGTCTCGGAGGCTTGGGTGAAGTAGTGGAACTTTCCGTCGGCATCGGCCGGGGTGGTCGGCGTGGAGTGGTCCATGGTCGCCTTGGTGCGGTCCGGCCGGCGCGGCGCGATGCCGCGCGTGCGCAGTTCGGTGAAGGCCTGCGGCGAGGTGACTTCATGGATCAGGTGCAGGTCGATGTACAGCACCGCGGGCGCGGCGTCGGTCTCGGGGACTACTACGTGCGCGTCCCAGAGTTTGTCGAAGAGGGTGCGGGGGGGGGAGCTCATGGAGTGGATCCGATCGAACAGAAGTTGAAAAGAAAGGCGGACCTCCCCCTTTGAAAAAGGGGGATCGAGGGGGATTTGCTTTTGGCGCGAAGAGAAAATCCCCCCTGCCCCCCTTTTGCAAAGGGGGGAAGAGCAAACGCAAAGGCGATGTTGTACATCACGCCTCCGCCATCTCCGACTTCCGCTTCGCACCGTCGCGCGTACGCAGCAGGCGGTTGGCCACATCCAGCCAGGCCAGGGCGCTGGCTTCGATGATGTCCTTGCTGGTGCCGGTGCCGTCGTATTCCTCGCCTTCGTAGCGAACGCTGAGGTTGGCTTCGCCGCGTGCGTCGGCGCCCAGGCCCACGCTGTGCACCTGATAGCTTTCCAGCACCAGGTCCACGCCGGTGGCCATGGCCAGTGCGGCGAACAGGGCGTCGACCGGGCCGTCGCCTTCGGCGGTCTCGAACACGCGGTCGCCGTCGGGGTCGGACAGCTCCACGGTGGCGCGCGCGCGGTGGCCGGCGTCGCTCACGGTCATCGAAGACAGCCGGTAGCCTTCGCTGTCGGCGCCGTCCTGCATCAGCGTCTGCAGGTCGTTGTCGTGGACCACGCGCTGTTTCTCGCACAGGGCCTTGAACGAGGCGAAGACCAGATCCAGTTCCGGCTCTTCCAACAGGTAGCCCAGCGCGCGCAGGCGCTGTTCCACCGCGGCGCGGCCGCTGTGGCGGCCCAGCACCATCTGCGAGGACGGCCAGCCCACGTCTTCGGGGCGCATGATTTCGTAGGTGCCGCGATGGCGCAGCATGCCGTGCTGGTGGATGCCGGCTTCGTGCGCGAACGCATTGGCGCCGACCACCGCCTTGTTGCGTTGCACCGGCATGCCCACCAGGCGCTGCAACAGCTGCGAAGTGGGCACGATGCGGTTGGTGTCGATGCGGGTATCGGCGTTGAAGTACGCGCCGCGCACCTTCAGGGTCATCACCACTTCTTCCAGCGCGGCATTGCCGGCGCGCTCGCCGATGCCGTTGACGCTGCATTCCACCTGCCGCGCGCCGCCTTCGATGGCGGCCAGCGAATTGGCCACGGCCAGGCCCAGGTCGTTGTGGCAGTGGGCGCTGAAGATGACCTCGCGCGCGCCCGGCACGTTGGCGATCATGCGTTCGAACAGGCCGCGGATCTCGGTGGGCGTGGTGTAGCCGACGGTGTCGGGCAGGTTGATGGTGCCGGCGCCGGCGGCGATCGCCACAGCGATCACTTCGGCCAGGAAATCCTCTTCGGTGCGCAGCGCGTCCTCGGCCGAGAACTCGACGTCGCCGACGAAACCGCGCGCCGCCTTCACGCTCCTGGCCACCGCTTCCAGCACCTGTTCGCGGCTCATGCGCAGTTTGTGTTCGCGATGCAGCGGGCTGGTGGACAGGAACAGATGGATGCGCGGACGCGCGGTGCCCTCCAGCGCGCGGGCCGAGGCCTCGATGTCGCCGGGCAGGCAGCGCGACAGCACGCACAGGCTGGTGTCGCGCAGTTCGCGCGAGATCAGCGCGGCGGCTTCGCGGTCGGATTGCGAGCTGGCCGGAAAGCCGGTCTCGATGACATCGACGCCAAGCTCGGCCAGCGCGCGGGCCATGACCAGTTTTTGCGAAGGCGACATGCTGCAGCCGGGGGACTGCTCGCCGTCGCGCAGGGTGGTGTCGAAAATCCGGACCTGGGCCGGGGGCGTTACGGGAATGTCGCTCACCAGGTGTACTCCTCTTCAATGACGGTGTGACGCGCCACGGGCGCATCGACGGTAATGGGGTTGGTTGGGGGAAGGGCGGGAACGAGCGCGGCGCCGGCAAGTCCCGGTTCCACCGGATGCAGTTCCTGCGTGCGCCGGCGCGGTTTGCGCGGCGCGCGCGGGCGCACGTCGGAGAGCAGGCCTGCCAGCACGGTGGCGTCGATGTTGCCGCCGGAAACCACGGCGCATTTTCGCTTGCCGGAGACGCGACGGCCAGCGGCCAGGGCCAGCGCGCCGGCGCCTTCGGCGATGATGTTCTCTTCCAGGGCCAGGCGCACCAGAGTTTCGCGCAATTCGGCCTCGCGCACGATCACCACGTCGTCCAGCAGGCTGGCGCACAGGCGGCGGGTCAAAAAGCCGGGCACCTTGACCCGTACGCCGTCGGCCAGGCTGGCGACCGGAGCGATGGCGCGGGTATCGCCCTTCAAGGCGCGGACCATGGAATCCACTCCTTCCACCTGCGCGCCGACCACGCGCACGCCCTGGGATTTCAAGGCCAGTGCAACGCCGGAAGCCAGGCCGCCGCCGCCGATGGGCACGATGACCACGTCCGGCGCATGCGGTGCGATCTCGATGCCCACCGTGCCCTGGCCAGCGATGACATCCGGGTCGTCGAACGCGGACAGGAAGCGGTAGTCGTTCTGCTCGGCCAGTTCGCGCGCGAACGCATAGGCTTCGTCGTAGCTGTCGCCATGCTGGCGCACGGTCGCGCCCCAGTGGGCGACGCCGGCGATCTTGTTGGCCGGCGCGCCGTGCGGCATCACCGTGATGACCTGCACGCCCAGGCGGTAGGCGGCCCAGGCCAGTCCTTGCGCGTGGTTGCCGGCCGAGGCGGCGATGACCGGACGCAGATCGCCGCGTTCGCGCGCGGCCAGCAGTGCGTTCAAGGCGCCGCGCACTTTGTAGGAACCGGTGCGCTGCAGGTTCTCCAGCTTCAGCATCACGCCGAAACGTTCGGCATGGTGCATCGGCGTCGGCGGCAGGTAACGCCGCAAACGCGCCTGCGCCGCCAGCACGTCGGCCACGGTGACGACTACGTCGCTTACGTCCGGTTCGTTGCTGGCGCTGGCGCGTGAATCAGGCACGGAAATGCGAAAGGTGTGCGGACGACGCTGGAAGAAGACGCCTCCGTGCAACCGCGTAGGGCGGGCATTGCCCGCCATGGGCCACCGAGACTCGTTCCTTGCTAGCGCGGAAGCGTTGTGGCGAAGAGCAAATCCCCCTCAATCCCCCTTTTTCAAAGGGGGAGGCGGTTTCCGTCGCCGCATTGTTTCCGGAATGCCGATGCACTCCCCCTTTGAAAAAGGGGGGCAGGGGGGATTTGCTCTTGCTCTTGTCTTTGCTGTTGACGTTGACGTTCACAGCACACCCTCCACCGGGGTGATCTCGACCGACACGCAGTCGTACACCTTCAGCATCTGCAGGCGCAGGGTTTCGGCCGGGCGCTGGCCGTCGACCACCAGTTGCAGGCGCCAGCGGCCGTCTTCGGTGGCTGGTTCGCCATTGATCGACTGCGGGGTGAAACCACGGCGCTCGGCCATGCCGATCACGCGCGTCAACGCGCCTTCGGCAGGCTTCAACACCAGGTCAAGCCGGTAGCGCATGCGGGGACTCCGTTCGCGGCTCTGTTGCATTGGATTCAGCGGCCTGGTCGGCCGGGTTGTTGTCCAGCATGGTGCTGTTGGCGGTGTTGGGCGGCACCAGCGGCCAGACATTGGCCTTGACGTCGATGGCCACGTGCAGCAGCGCCGGACCGGGCTGGGCCAGCAGATCGGCCAGCGCGTCTTCCACCTGCTCGCGGCGGTCGATGCGCTTGGCGGGAATGCCGAACACTTCGGCCAATGCGGCGAAGTCCGGGTTGTCGGACAGGTCGATCTCGCTGTAACGCTTGGCGAAGAACAGTTCCTGCCACTGCCGCACCATGCCCAGCGAACTGTTGTCCAGCAGCACGATCTTCACCGGCAGCTTGCAGCGAGCGATGGTCACCAACTCCTGCACGTTCATCATGAAACTGCCGTCGCCGCTGACCAGCAGCACGGTGCGGTCGGGACAGGCGAACTGCGCGCCCATGGCCGCCGGCAGGCCGAAACCCATGGTGCCCAATGCGCCGCTGGTCAGGTGGTTGCGCGGATGGTTGAACTTGCAGTGCTGCGCCACCCACATCTGGTGCTGGCCGACATCGCAGGCGACGATGGCATCGTCCGGCGCCAGTTCGGTCATGCGCTTCAGCAGCGCCGGCGCATAGATGTCGGCGCCGGGCGCGTCGTAGCGGAAGCCGTGCTTTTCGCCCAGCATGCGGCAGCGCTTGCGCCAGTCGTCGCAGGTGCTGCGCGCGCCGGCCAGCGCGCGCAGACCGGCGGCTACGTCGCCGGGCACGGCGATGTTGGCGGTACGCAGCTTGGAGATTTCGTAGGCGTCGGCATCCAGGTGGATGACGCGCGCGAACGGCGCGAACTCGGCCAGCTTGCCGGTGGCGCGGTCGTCGAAGCGCGCGCCCACCACGATCAGCAGGTCCGATTCCTGCACGGCCATGTTCGCCGCGCGGGTGCCGTGCATGCCCAGCATGCCCAGGTAGTTGGGATGGCCGCCGGGCAACGCGCCCAGGCCGCGCAGGGTCAGCACGGTGGGAATCTGGGTGGCTTCGACGAATTCGCGGAACACCTCCACCGCGCCGGCCAGGCCGATGCCGCCGCCGCCGTAGATCACCGGCTTCTCGGCGCCGGCGATCGCGGCCAGCGCTTCGGCCAGCGCCACGTCCGCAGGCGCTGGCGGCAATTCCACTTCGGCCGGCACGTGGTCGGGTAGGTGCGAGGCGTCGGCGACCTGCACGTCTTTCGGCAGATCGATCAGCACCGGGCCGGGGCGGCCTTCGCGGGCGATGCGGAAGGCGTCGCGCACGATTTCCGGCAGGTCTTCCACGCGCCGCGCGATGAAGCTGTGCTTGACGATGGGCAGGGTCAGGCCGAACACATCCAGTTCCTGGAACGCATCGGTGCCCATCAGGTGGGTGGCCACCTGTCCGGTCAGGCACACCATCGGCACCGAATCCAGCATCGCGTCGGCGATGCCGGTGACCAGATTGGAAGCGCCGGGACCGGAGGTGGCCACGCACACGCCGACCCGGCCGCTGGCGCGCGCATAACCGTTGGCCGCCAGCGCCGCGCCTTGTTCGTGGCGCACCAGGATGTGTTTCAGCTTGGAATCCACCAGCGCGTCGTAGAACGGCATGATGGTGCCGCCGGGATAACCGAACAGCGTTTCCACGCCTTCGGCCTCCAGCGCCTGGGTCAGCCAGCGGGCGCCATTGCGTGGGGCAGCGGCGGCGGTTGCGTTCATGCGGCGGCGGCCTTCTCTGTCGTGGTGGCGTCATCGGCGTCGGGCGCGGAGGCGTTGGCCGACAGCCACACCATCTTGGCGCGCAGCTTCTTGCCGACGACTTCGATCGGATGTTCCATGTCGGCCTGCTTGAACTTGTTGTAGTTCGGCAGGCCCGCTTCGTACTCGGCGATCCAGTTCTTGGTGAAGGTGCCGTCCTGGATGTCGGTCAGGATGTCCTTCATGCGCGCCTTGGTGGCCGCGTCGATCACCCGCGGGCCGCTGACGTAGTCGCCGTACTGCGCGGTCTCGGAGATGAATTCCAGCATGCGGGTGATGCCGCCTTCGTAGAACAGGTCCACGATCAGCTTCAGTTCGTGCAGTACTTCGTAGTAGGCGATCTCCGGCTGGTAGCCGGCTTCCACCAGGGTTTCGAAGCCGGCCTGCACCAGCGACGAAGCGCCGCCGCACAACACGGCCTGTTCGCCGAACAGATCGGTCTCGGTCTCTTCCTTGAAGGTGGTCTTGATGATGTTGGCGCGCGCGCCGCCCAGGCCGGCGGCGTAGGCCAGCGCCAGAGCTTCGGCATTGCCGCTCTTGTCCTGGTGCACGGCGTAGATGCACGGAACGCCGCGGCCGATTTCGTATTCGCGGCGCACCAGCGCGCCGGGACCCTTGGGCGCCACCAGCACCACGTCGATGTCCTCGCGCGGCTTGATCAGGTCGAAGTGCACGTTCAAGCCGTGCGCGAACAGCAGGCAGGCGCCGGGCTTCAGGTTGTCCTTCAATACTTCGTCATAGAGCTTGCGCTGTACCATGTCCGGGGTCAGCACGGCGACCAGGTCGGCATCCTTCACCGCTTCGGCCGGCGTCTTCACCACGAAGCCGTCGGCCTTGGCCTTGGCTTCGGTCGGGCCGCCCGGGCGCAGGCCGACGGTGACGTCGAAACCGGATTCGCGCAGGTTCAAGGCATGCGCGCGGCCCTGGCTGCCGTAGCCGATGGTGGCGATCTTGGTGTTGGGGAGGGTCTGCGTGGTCATGATCGTGTGTGTCCCGGAGTTGAAGTTGAAGGTGAAAACCGAAAAGAGAGTCAGACCAGGATCAGGTCGTCGTGCGACGCGGTCGTGGTGATGGAGGGAATGGTCTTGCCGTCTAGCGGGCCGGGCGCGGTGACCGCGCCCTTCGATGCCGAACCCACGCTGCGCGCGTACTTGGCCAGCGCGCCGGTGGTGATGCGCGGCGTGATGCGCGCCGGCTCCCGCAGGGAAAAGTCGGCGGCGACATCGATGGTGCGGCCGGCGGCGTCGATGCTGACGATGTCGCCTTCGCGCAGCTTCGCCAGCGGGCCGCCCAGAGCGGCTTCCGGCGAAATGTGGCCGACCATGAAGCCGCGGGTGGCGCCGGAGAAACGGCCGTCGGTGATCAGCGCCACGTCGTCGCCCAAGCCCTGGCCGACCAGCGCGGCGGTGACCGCCAGCATCTCGCGCATGCCGGGGCCGCCCACCGGGCCTTCGAAACGGATCACGACCACGTCGCCGGCATTGATGCGGCGCGCATCGACGGCGGCGAAGCAGGCTTCTTCCGAATCGAACACGCGGGCCGGGCCGCTGAAGTGGTTGCGGCCGTGGCCGGCCAGTTTCAGGATGCAGCCTTCCGGGGCCAGGTCGCCGTACAGGATCGAGTAGCCGCCTTGCGGCTTGATCGGATTGCCCAGCGGGCGCACCACGTCCTGTTGCGCGGGATAGGCGGCGGCATCGACCTCCTGGAAAAAGCTGCGGCCGGTGACCGTGGGAATGTCCTCGATCAGACCGGCCGCTTTCAGTTCGCGCGCCACCAGTGCGGTGCCGCCCTGTTCGAACATCTCCGCCGCTGTGTAGCGGCCGCCCGGTTTCAGGTCGGCGATCACGGGGGTGGAAGAGGCGGCCTGGAATTCCTCCAGGTCGAAGGCCACGCCGGCTTCGTGCGCGATCGCCAGCAGGTGCATGGCGGCGTTGGTGGAGCCGGCGGTGGCGGACACCGCGTGGGCCGCATTGCGCAGCGCGCGCGCGGTGATGATGTCGCGCGGCAGCGGACCGCCTTCCTGCAGGCGCCGCATCACCGTCTGGCCGCACTGGAACGCGGCCTTGTTCTTGTCCGCATGGGTGGCGGGAATGTCGTTCAAGCCCAGCGGCGACACGCCCAGGAAGGTCAGCACCATGGCCATGGTGTTGGCGGTGAACTGGCCGCCGCAGGCGCCGGCGCCGGGGCAGGCGGCCTTTTCCACTTCGGCCAGTTCGGCATCGTCGATCTTGCCGGCCGAATGCGCGCCGACCGCCTCGAACACGTCCTGGATGGTGACCGCCTTGCCCTTGCACTTGCCGGGCATGATGGTGCCGCCGTACAGGATCACGCCCGGCACGTTCAAACGCGCCAGCGCCATGGCCGCGGCGGGAATGGTCTTGTCGCAGCCGCACAGCAGCACCACGCCGTCCAGGCAGTGGCCGCTGACGGCCAGTTCGATGGAATCGGCGATCACCTCGCGCGAGGCCAGCGAAGCGCGCATGCCGCTGCTGCCCATGGCGATGCCGTCGGTGATGGCGATGGTGTTGAACTCGATCGGCGTGCCGCCGGAAGCGCGGATGCCGTCGCTGGCGTGTTGCGCCAGCTCGCGCAGGGTCAGGTTGCAGGGCGACACGTTGGACCAGGTGTGCACCACCGCGATCATGGGCTTGGCGATGGCCGCGTCGTCCAGGCCGGTGGCGCGCAGCATGGCGCGCGCGGGCGCGTGCGCGGTGCCGGACTTGATGGCGTCGCTGTTGCGTCGTTTCGCTGGATTGTCGTCGTCTTGCATGGGGCGATGGATCCTGTAGCAGGGCTTCTGACTCTTCTGAAAACAAAAAACCCCGCACTTCTCAGTGCGGGGTTTCGTCGAATCTGGCTTGTTTCTACTTACGCGCCGGTTCGTCCCGCACCTTGGTGTGAGGTAATAAGCACGAGTACGAGAATCGAGGCCGCTGCGCCCCGGGGCGCGGTCAGGTCGTGATTCATGGGTGTGTGGCGCTGCAACATTGGTGCAGGAAAACATGCCCGTCTGGGGCTGTCAAGCATCAGGCGACTGTTTCGCGTGCAACTGTTCCGCTACGTCGCGGATCGCCCGGTTTCAGGCGGTCGATGGCTATCCGAAGGTTTCATCGGAAACGAAATTCCCGCTGATTTTAAGGCGCGAATCGATGCGCTCTGACCGACGCTTCGCCTGCGGACAACAGGCGAAGCGGTGCGGCCGACCGCAAAGCGTCCCGCTCAGTCTTCGGCCAGCACGATGATCTTGTCGTGTTCGGAGAAGCCGACCCGCTGGGATTTGGTCGGGTTCACGGTGACGCCGAAGCC
The DNA here is from genome assembly GCA_036383995.1 of Pseudoxanthomonas sp. Lineage (GTDB taxonomy): Bacteria > Pseudomonadota > Gammaproteobacteria > Xanthomonadales > Xanthomonadaceae > Pseudoxanthomonas_A. Next base: position 46,445 of record DASVNG010000040.1, on the reverse strand, counting down.
GCGGCCGGGGTCGTTGCTGTGCGCGACCAGACGATAGCCGATGGCGGTTTCGCCGCGCCGTGCCGCGGCCTCGATCACGGTGTAGAAATCCACCGGTCTGCCGGGCAGCACGTACTCGCTGGCGGGACGGATGTAGACCTCGGAGCCTTCGGCGCTGAACAGCTGGCGGAAGACGCGGTCCAGGTGCTTGTTCTCCGAAAGCTGCGACAGCATCAGGCTGACCAGGGAATCGCTGACGATGAAATCGTCGGCGCGCGCGACCTGCGCCAGCGCGCGATTGCGCAGGTCCATCATCTCGCTGACGATGTTGAGCGGCTTGCCGCTGGCCTCGGCGATGTTGCGCAGATGCAGCAGGCTGATCAGGGTTTGGGCATCGGCTTCCTGGATCGGCAGCTGGCTGTAGCTCATGACGATGATGTGGTGGTATCCGGCGACCTGCACGGCTTCCAGCATGGCGCGGCTGGCGATGTCGCCTTCGATCACCTGCAGGCGTTGGCGCTGCAGTTCCGCCGCCAGCGCCTTCCAATCGGCGTCGCCGGCGCCGGTATCCGGGCGACGCACGACGGTGATTTCGGAGCCGGGCGCCACGTAGTTGTCCAGCTCGCGTATCACCGCAGCCGTCTTGTCGTTCCAGCCCAGGATCAGGGTGCGCTCCGGGGAGGGTTCCGATTTCTCCGTGTCGGCGATGGCGCTGGCATCCGGCGCGGGCGGGGAAGACGACGACTGGATCAGGGTGTCGTCGTCTTCGCTGATGGCGATGACCTTGTCGTTGCGGGCCAGAATGGTGTTCATCGGCGGATTGATCAGCACCTTGCCGTTGGTGCGCATCACCCCGATCACGGCCGAATCCTCGTAGCTCGACAGCGCTTCGCGGTAGGTCCTGCCGCCCAGTCCGGCGGCCTCGGTGAAATAGATCTCGGCGCCGTCGAAATCCAGCAGTTCCGTGTACACCACGCTGAGGCCGGACTGCCGGCAGGTCTGCGCGGTCACGCGGGCGATCAGGTCCGAGCCCTGGACGAAGACGGCTTCGTCGCCGCCCACCAGGTGGGCGGCTTCGAGATTATGCGGTTCGCGGATTTCGGCGACGATGTGGTAGCTGCTTTCGCGCCGGTGCGGGTTGTTGGTGATGGCCAGCACCGACTTGATCACGTGGATGTCGGGGTTGTCGGTGGCGGGCGCCAGCACGATGATCGAGCGCGCCGCATGCGGATCGACGACGGCCAGGTCGTCCATGTCCAGCGGGTCGCCGCTGCGGCAGATGACGCGGGTGTTCTTGGTGTTGGGAAACTTGGCCCGGATATCGTCCTCCATCTCCACCTTGTCGCGGTCGGCCAGGATCACGATGCGCGGGTTCTTCTGGTTCTCGTTGGCGATGATCAGTTCGCCGATGATCGAGAACACCTTGCTGGACCAGCCCAGGATCAACGTGTGGTTGGTTTCGACGACCCGCGAGCGGCCCTTGCGCAGTTCGCCCAGCCGCGACTCCAGACCGGAGGTGATGGTGCCGATCAGCATGCTGACGATGAAGATGCCGCCCAGCGTCACCAGCAGCATCATGATGCGCAGGGTCCAGCCCTCGTCGCCGGACATGGTGCCCGGATCCAGGGTGCGCATCAGGCTCTGCCAGCCGCCTTCGACCAGACCCAGCCGGCTGCCGGGGTCCCCGGGATCGGCGCCGACGCCCAACAGCGCCAGGACGATGGCGGCCAACAGCACGATGCTCAGGGAAATCAGCGCCAGCCAGCCGATGATGGCGATGGTTCCCCTGGACAGTGTGTTTTCGAAGCGGTAACGCAGGCGGTCGCGCCAGGTGATGCGTGTGGGTGCGGACATAGAGGAAGTCGAATTGCCCGGGAGAGGAAGTAGGGCCGATTGTCGCCGCAGCGCAAGGTCGTTGCCTAGGCATGGGCAAGCTCCGGTTCGCGGGGCGGGACTGGTCGGTTTGTGGTCTAATTCGCCCCGAAGCGGGGGTATCGCCGGCCCAGTGGGTGCGGCGGTTGAGACAGACCCTTCGAACCTGATCCGGTTAAGACCGGCGTAGGGAAGCTTCGCAGGATGCGCCGCATTGCCGTATCGCCAGCTACTGGCCCGCAATCCGTTCGCCGCCATGCGCCGCCGCTTCGTCCCGTAACCGCCCAGGACGATGCCGATGAACGCCGTACCCAGCAACCTGCTGCAGCAGACCGACCAGCTTTCCGAATCCGTGACCCGGCCCATTCCCGGTTCGCGCAAGATCTTCGTGCAGGGTTCGCGCCCGGATCTGCAGGTGGCCATGCGCGAGATCGCGCAGACGCAGACGCCCACCCTGTTCGGCGGCGAAGAGAATCCGCCGATCACCGTCTACGATCCTTCCGGTCCATATACCGACCCGAACGCACGCATCGACCTGTCGGTCGGCCTGCCGGCGCTGCGCGCGAAGTGGATCGAGGAGCGCGGCGATACCGAGCGGCTGTCGCAGCTGAGTTCCGAATTCGGCCGCGGCCGCGAAACCAACGCGCGCCTGGATGCGGTGCGTTTCCCCGGCCGCACCCTGCCGCGCGTGGCCAAGGCCGGCGCCAACGTCAGCCAGATGCATTACGCGCGCAAGGGCATCATCACCCCGGAGATGGAGTACGTCGCCATCCGCGAGAACCAGCGCCTGGACGCGGTGCGCGATGCGTTGCTGCTGAAGCAGCACCCCGGCGAGTCGTTCGGCGCCAGCATCCAGAAGTTCATCACTCCGGAATTCGTGCGCGACGAGATCGCCCGCGGCCGCGCCATCTTGCCCAACAACATCAACCACCCGGAAAGCGAGCCGATGATCATCGGCCGCAACTTTCTGACCAAGATCAACGCCAACATCGGCAACAGCGCAGTGTCTTCGGGCATCGCCGAGGAAGTGGAGAAGCTGGTGTGGTCGATCCGCTGGGGCGGCGACACGGTGATGGACCTGTCCACCGGCAAGCACATCCACGAAACCCGCGAATGGATCATCCGCAATTCGCCGGTGCCCATCGGTACGGTGCCGATCTACCAGGCGTTGGAGAAGGTGGACGGCCGCGCCGAGGAGTTGACCTGGGAGATGTTCCGCGACACTTTGATCGAACAGGCCGAGCAGGGCGTGGACTACTTCACCATCCACGCCGGCGTGCTGCTGCGCCACGTGCCGCTGACCGCCAAGCGCGTCACCGGCATCGTCTCGCGCGGCGGCTCGATCATGGCCAAGTGGTGCCTGGCGCACCATAAGGAGAACTTCCTCTACACCCACTTCGAGGACATCTGCGAAATCATGAAGGCCTACGACGTAGCCTTCTCGCTGGGCGACGGCCTGCGCCCGGGCTGCATCGCCGACGCCAACGACGCCGCGCAGTTCGGCGAACTGGAAGCGCTGGGCGAGCTGACCAAGATCGCCTGGAAGCACGACGTGCAGACCATGATCGAAGGCCCCGGCCACGTGCCGATGCAGATGATCAAGGAGAACATGGACAAGCAGCTGGCCGAATGCGGCGAGGCGCCGTTCTACACGCTCGGGCCGCTGACCACCGACATCGCGCCGGGCTACGACCACATCACCAGCGCCATCGGCGCGGCGATGATCGGCTGGTTCGGCACGGCGATGCTCTGTTATGTGACGCCCAAGGAACACCTGGGCCTGCCCAACCGCGAGGACGTGCGCGACGGCATCATGGCCTACAAGATCGCCGCCCATGCCGCGGACCTGGCCAAGGGCCACCCTGGCGCGCAGGTGCGCGACAACGCGCTGAGCAAGGCGCGCTTCGAGTTCCGCTGGGAGGACCAGTTCCATCTGGGCCTGGACCCGGAGAAGGCCAAGGACTTCCACGACGAGACCCTGCCCAAGGACGCGCACAAGCTGGCCCACTTCTGTTCCATGTGCGGCCCGCATTTCTGCTCGATGAAGATCACCCAGGACGTGCGCGACTACGCGGCCGAACACGGGGTGGAGGAAGCCGCGGCGCTGGAAGAAGGCATGGCGGAGAAATCGGCCGAATTCCGCGCCGCCGGCGCGCAGGTCTACCACCAGGGCTGAACGGAACGGGGGAGGGCTTGCGACCTTCCCCCGGCTTGCCGCGTACCTTCACCGAGGACGAATGAACCGGTGCTAGGTTCTGTCCACCACGGAAGCCCAGGAGATAAAGCCATGCAGGTTCAAAGACGTTTCATTCTCGGAGCGGTGGGTGCGCTGGCCTTGTTGTTGGCCGGTTGCGCCACCGGTCCGCGCATCACCAGCGAAGCCGACCCGGAAGCGGATTTCGGCAGCTACCGCACCTTCGGTTTCTACACGCCGCTGGCGCTGGAGAAGGAAGGCTACGCCACGCCCACCACCGACCGCATCAAGGCTGCCGCGCGCGCGCAACTGGAATCGCGCGGCTACACCTACACTACCCAGCAGCCCGACTTGTGGGTGAACCTCAACGCCTACATGCAGGAGCGCACCGACGTCACCTCCTACCCGACCGTCGACTACAGCTATTACTACAGCTACCGCGCCCGCGCTTACTTCGCCGTGCCTTATTGGCGCGACCAGACCCAGGTGCGCCAGTACACCGAAGGCACGCTCAATGTGGATCTGGTGGACCGGCAGAAGAACCGCCTGGTCTGGGAAGGCATCGCGGTGGGTCGCATCGCCAAGCTCAAGCCCGCCGAGCGCGCCGCACGGATCGATTCGACCCTGGCCGAAATCTTCGCCCGCTATCCGTACCGGGCCGGGAGCGCCGCGCCTGTGGCGCAGCAGCCATGAGCGGAGGCGCCACGGTCGCCAAGGCCGGCATCGGCTTCGGCACGGCGCTGGCGATCACCATTTCATGGAGCGCGAACAAGTCGCTGCTGTGGGCGGTGATCCACGGCCTGCTTTCGTGGGTCTACGTGATTTACTACGCGCTGGTCTATCACTTCAAATGAAACGCCACTTCGAATGAAGCGCCGCGCATGACGATGCCCTCGGCCTGGCTGCGCTGGCTGGTCACCGCGCGCAGGCATCCGTCCGCCTTCCTGCTGGTGGTGCAGCTAGGCGGCGTGCTGTTGTATCCGGCCATGGAGAACACCCAGGCCGGTCGCGCCTTGTTCGGCGCCTTCGGCATCCTGGTGCTGGCACTGGCGCTGTGGGTGGTCAACCGCAGCGCTTCTATCAACTGGATCGCCTGGTGCATGGCGGTGCCGGCGGTGGTGCTGTCGCTGCTTTCGGCATGGGCGAAGATGCCCGGGCTGCTGGTCTATGCGCATCTGCTGGAAGGCGCGCTCTACTTCTATACGGCCGCAAGCCTCACCGCTTACATGTTGCAGGACCATCGGGTCACCCGCGACGAACTGTACGCGGCGGGCGCCACCTTCACCCTGCTGGCCTGGGCGTTCGCTTTCGCTTATTCGGTATGCCAGCAGTGGTATCCGGGCAGCTTCATCGCCGCGGTCGATCCGCAGGCTCCGCGCACCTGGATGGAGCTGCTGTTCCTGAGCTTCAGCGTGCTGTCCAGCGTGGGCCTGAGCGACATCGTTCCGGTGCGGCCGGAAGCGCGTGCGCTGGTGATGTTCGAATCCTTCGCCGGAGTGATGTACATCGCCCTGGTGGTCTCGCGGTTGATCGGGCTCACCACGCTGAGGACGGCCGCGCGGAACGACGATCCGCACTAAGGAACCTACGCCGCAGGTGTTAAATCTTCGGCAATCGCGACAATCCGCGTCAACCACTGCAACAATTCGGATCAACTGCGTTTCCCCGCCTGCATGCCATCGTACGAACACGCACACCGTGCAACTCGTTCGATCAGGTAAGGGGAAACACCATGAACCGCAAACTCCTGGCCACCGCCATCTGCGCCGCATTGGCGTGGCCGCTGGCCGCTACCGCCGTGCACGCCCAGGAAACCGCAACCGAAGCGGACACGGACAAAGACAAAGACGCCACCGAGCTCGACCGCATCCTGGTCACCGGTTCGCGTATCCCGCGCGCGCAGTTGGAGACCGCCTCGCCGGTGATCACCATCAGCGCCGAAGACATCCAGCGCCAGGGTTTCCGCAATGTGTCCGACGTGCTGCGCGCGCAGCCGCTGGCCACCGGCGCGGTGCAGGACAACCAGTACGCCGGCAGTTTCACTTCCAACGCCACCACCATCAGCCTGCTGGGCCTGTCGCCCAGCTTCACCCTGATCCTGATGGACGGCCGGCCGCTGGCCGACTATCCGCTGCTCTACAACGGCCAGAGCAACTTCACCGACCTGACCAGCATTCCCACCGCGATGGTGGAGCGGATCGAGATCCTGCCCGGCAACCAATCCTCTATCTATGGTTCGGCGGCCATCGCCGGCGTGGTCAACATCATCCTGAAGAAGCGCCTGGACGGCATGCAGCTGGACGCGCGCGTTGGCGGCTACTCCGACGGCGGCGGCGACAACGAACGCTTGCAGCTGACCGGCGGCAAGGCCTGGGACAACCTGGACATCACCTATGGCCTGCAATACAGCCATCAGGATCCGATCTACATGCGGCAGCGGGACTTCACCGACACCACCGACGACAATCCCAACCCCAATCTGCGCTACGGCAGCCGCACCTTCATCATTCTCAACGGCTTCACCGGCCAGTACGACGACCCGGGCGTCGGTTGCGACAACGTGGCCGCCAATTTCGACGGCACCACCATGCGCGATTTCCGTCCCGGCCGCGGTTTCTTCTGCGGCAGCCGCGCGCAGCCCGGCTACGCCACGCTGTTGAACGAAGAACAGGGCGTGTCGGCCTACTTCAATTCCAACCTGCGGATGGGCGACAACGCCAATTTCTACACCAGCATCCTGTACGGAAAGAACGAGGCGAAGAACGATTCCGGATCGCGCTTCTGGATCCCCAACTACAACGACGGCACCGACGGCTACATCTGGAACCAGACCGAACAGACCCTGGAAACCTACCAGCACATTTTCTCGCCGGAGGAGCAGGGCATCACCAACTTCACCACCGACTCGCGCTCCTACAACATCGCCCTGGGCGTCAACGGCACCATCGGCGATTCGAACTGGGACTACGACGTCTACTACAGCCGCTCCGGCTATGAAGTGAAATCCGACCAGCTATGGCCGCTGGTGGACGAGATGGACGCCTTCTTCCAGGAACAGTTCCTGGGTCCGCAACTGGGCACCTACTACGGCTACCCGGTGTACGAGCCGAACAAGCCGGCGTTCTACCAGTCGATCACGCCGGAACAGTTCCGCGCGTTCTCCGGCAACCTGCGCAACACCTCCTCCACCTGGACCCACAACTTCAACGTACAGGTGACCAATCCCGATCTGTTCCAGCTGCCCGCAGGTTCGGTGGGCGTGGCCGGCGTATTCCAGCTCGGCTACCAGCACTGGGACAATCCGGTCGATCCGGGCGTCAGCGGCGACGACTACTTCGGCCTGAGCGGCACCAGCGGCAGCGGCAACCGCGCCAACCGCGCGGTCGGCGTGGAGTTCAGCATCCCGTTGCTGAAATCCCTGACCGCCAGCGTTTCCGGCCGCTACGATTCCTACAAGAACATCCGCGCCGGTTCCGACGCCAAGGCCACCTACAAGGTGGGACTGGAATTCCGCCCGGTCGACAGTCTATTGCTGCGCGCCAATTACGCCACCGCGTTCCGCGCCCCCGACATGGGCTACGTGTTCACCGGCGGCAACGGCTTCTTCTCCTCGCAGACCGACTACTACAAGTGCGAAACCTATGGACCCAACCCCGACTGCCCGTTCGAAGGGTTGTCTCTGGAAGGGGTGCAGGTGGCGAACCCGGACTTGAAGTCGATCACCGCCAAGTCCTACGGTTTCGGCTTCGTGTGGTCGCCCAGCGACCGCTACGAACTGCGCGCGGACTACTACAACGTGCGCATCGAGGACGAAGTGCTGCCGCAGTCCTTCGCGCGTACGCTGTTCGACGAGAACGAGTGCCGCCAGGGACGCTTGGACATCAACTCGCCCACCTGCGTGGACGCGCTGTCGCGCATCCAGCGCGGGCCGCTCAACGCCAACCCGCTGCTCAGCGAATCGGTGCAGTTGGTGACGATCAAGGCGATCAACATCGCCGAGGAGCAGATCAGCGGCATCACCGCCGGCGGCAGCGCGCGCTTCGACTGGGGCCGCTGGGGCGAGTTCGCTTTCGGACTGGACTACAACCTGACCCTGGACCACACCACGGTCACTTTCCCGGGCGATCCGGAAACCGACCTGCTGTCGCCGCAGCAGGCGCTGAGCGCGGAATTCAAGAGTGTGCTGACCGGCGATATCAGCTGGAGGAAAAACGACTGGTCGGCGAACGTGCACGGCATCCGCTACGGGTCCACGCCCAACTACGCCGCCCAGTTCGGCGTCGACACCACGCCCGGCACCAGCCAGGGCAGGGTCGGCCCGCACATGCTCTACAACCTGAGCGTGAGCTACGATCTGACCGAAAAGAGCGCGCTCAGCCTGACCGTGAACAACGTGCTCAACACCAAACCGCCGTCCGACCCCACCTACGACGGCTCGCAGGGTTTCGCGCCGCCGTTCTACAACATCTTCGCCTACAACGGTTACGGGCGGGCGTTCTGGCTGCAGTACCGGATCGATTTCGGAACCAACAATTGAAGTCCACAGGAAGGCCGCCCATGCGGCCTTCCTTCACTCCTCCGCGGCAAGGGCTTTGCGCAACGGTTGCAACGGTTCGGCATAGCGGCGCCACTCGCCCAGTGCGCGCTGGTGGATCGGCGCGCGGACTTGCGCGCTGCTGAGGGTCGCCACCGGCGCGCGGTTGCCGGCGGTGTCCAGGCATTGGGCTTCGAACGCAAGCCCGCAGAAATCGAGCACGCGGCGCGCCGTCGGATCGGTGTCCTGCACCAGCGCATCGTAAGCGACATCCAGAACGAAGCCAGGCGCGACCCGGCGCCAGTGCGCCATCGTCCTGCGGTATTGGCGGTAGTGGTGGGCCAGCGATTCCAGATCGTAACTGTAGGCGTAGGAGTCGCCGAACAGCGCGCGGTAGTTGGAGAAGCAGACCTCCATCGGGTCCCGCACCATGTGCAGGATCTTGGCTTGCGGCAAGGCCTGGCGGATGAAACCCACCAGCATGAAGTTGGGCGGCAGCTTGTCCACGTAGTAACGGCGATTGCCGGCGCGCCACTGGGTCTGCTCCAAGTAACGCCTGCCCAGTGCGGCCGCATCCAGCGTGCGCGTGGCCTCAAGCAAGGGCAGATCCAGCAAGCGGTGGCCGTGCCGATCGGCGGTCCAGCGCAACTGCCTGGGCAGATCGGCCAGTTCGCCGGCCGCCGCGACCTGCGAGTGGTTGCCGACGATCCGTTCCAACAGAGTCGTGCCCGAGCGCGGCATGCCGACGATGAAGATCGGTTGCGGTCCATCGACCGGCGCGGCCCCGGCCGCCGGCAACGATTGCGGGAAGCGTTCGATCAACGCGTCGAACACCGCTTCCTCGGCGGCCGCGTCGTAGCCCAGACGCGCGTGCATGATCGCGTTGGCGCGTTGCAACGCTTGCCAGGCTTCGTCGAGGCGTCCGTTGTCGTCGAGCTCCTTGTGCAACGCGAATTCGAACGCGGCGTGGTCCTCGCTGCCGGGCGGCACCGCCGCCAGGCGCGCATGCAAGGCGTCCAGATGGTTGCGCTCCGCGGTCTGGCGGCGGATGCGGGCCAGAGTCAGCGAAGCGCGGCCGAAACTGGGGCCTTTGGCCAGACAGGATTCCAGTTCGGCTTCGGCTTCGGCGATGCGCCCGTTGAATTGCAGTTGCAGCGCGTGGAAGTAGAGGAAATCGGCATTGTTCAGGCCCGCCGCGCGCGCGCGCTCCATCAACGCCAACGCTTGTTCATGCTGGCCCAGGCCCTGGCGGATATGCGCCAGAGCCAGCAAGGCCGGGCCCGAGCGGCTGCGCGCGATCTCCGGATGCTGCAGGCATTGAAGCGTAGCGGTCGTTTCACCGATCTTGGCCAGCGACTGGGCCACACGGCAGATCAGGTGCATGTCCGCCGGCAGCGACGGCAGCGTGGCGATCAGTTGCTCGGCGGCGCCGCGGACACCGCCTTGGGCCAGGATCACGCCGGCCAACAACAACCGCACCGGGGCAGCATCGGAATGGGCGCGCAACAGCGTCCGCAGTTGCGCGGCGGCCTGGTCCCAGCGGCGCGCGGCCACATGTTGCTGCGCCTGCGCCCAGGCGGCGCTGTCGGCGGGATTCATGGGCGCCTCTCCATTGCCGGAGCGCCCGCCATGTTGCAGTTGCGCGGGTTCATGAACGCCATGGAACATTGAACCACGCCACACTTGCAAGCCGCGCCCGATACCAACGGCACATGCAGTCGGACAAGGGTGGCAAGATGCTGCGATGCAAGCGTCGTTTCGTCCGGATGGTGGGCCGAAGCCGCGCGATAAAAAAATTGCGCCGGCCGGCGCAATCGGGAAGAACCATCGGCAGGCGAGAGAGAGGGCGTCTGCGGCTCGGCATACGGGATCTTGTAGTCACGAATTTAATAGGCGGTCTGGCAACGTGTTATGCGGCGTGCCGACGCCTGCTTTGCAAAGCTTGTCGCGAAGCTTGTCCGGCTGCTTGCCCCGGCATGTTTCGGCCCGATCGTTGTGCACACTATTCTTCCGGAATCCAAAAACCACACATGCTAAATCCCCGCTCCCAGCCGATTTACCAGGAATCCGACCGTTTGCGGGTCGGCGAATTCGTGGTCGACGTGCCGCGCCGGGAAGTGGTGGCGGCCAACGGGCACGAGCCGACCCGGCTCACGATCAAATCCCTGCACGTGCTGCTGGCGCTGGCCGGGCAGCAAGGCAAGGTGGTCAGCCGCGAAGCGTTGCTGGAATGGGTCTGGCCCGACACCCTGCCCACCGACGACGTGCTGACGCAGGCGATAGGCCAGCTGCGCAAGGCCTTCGCCGACGATCGCGACGCGCCGCGCTACCTGGAAACCATTTCCAAGGGCGGGTACCGCCTGCTGGCGCCGGTGGAGTGGCTGGACAACGCTCGGCCGCCCGCTGCGGAGATGATCGTGGCGGAAAGCGAAACGCCTGCGGTCGCACCCATCACGCCGTCTTCACCGCCCCATGGCGGCCGCAGACCCCTCTGGGCGGTCGCGGCGGTCGCACTGGCGGGCGTTGCCGGCGTCGCGGCGGTCTGGCATTTCGCCCAGCGCGCGCCCGTCACGGCGCAGACGGCAGCAGTAGCCAGCCCCGCCGCGATGGAACCCACCCTGCCTTTCGTGACCATCACCTCCAGACCGGGGCGCGAGGTCGACGCCAATCTGTCGCCCGACGGCGCCATGGTTGCCTATGTGCAAGTCGACGAAAAAGGTCACGGCACCATCGTGTTGCAGACCACGGTGCACGTGCCGCCGCGTCCGCTGACTGCCACACCCGCCGGCTACAGCGACACCATGCCGGTGTGGTCGCCGGACGGGCGCACCATCTCGTTCGTGCGTTTCGACCCGTCCAGTCGCTGCCAAATCATGCTCATCGCCGCCAGCGGCGGCAACGAACGCAAGATCGCCGATTGCTTCGGCGGCACCGCCGCCAGCTACGACTGGACCCCCGACGGCAAAGGCCTGCTAATGGGCCTGGAAATCAAGTTGCCCGGCGAACGCAGCAGCCCCTTGCGCCTGCTGGACATCGCCAGCGGGCAGTGGAAGGCGCTGGACTATGCGATTTCCGAAGGCGACATCGACATCGATCCACGTTATTCGCCGGATGGGAAATGGATCGTGTTCCGCCGCGCCATCTCGCTGTCCGATCTGTGGAAGATGCCGGCTACGGGCGGCACGCCGCAGCGGTTGACCCACGTGAAGAGCGACATCCGCGGCTGGGACTGGCTGCCGGATGGCAGCGGCCTGGTTTTCAGTTACATCGGCAACGATATCGGCATGTTCCGCTACGACATGGCCAGCGGTGCAGTCACTCACTTGAAGATGGACGGCTTCGCGGTCTTCCCCGATGTAGCCCGCAATTCCTCCGCTCTGGCATTCACCGTCGATCAGTCCACGTCGGGCATTTTCCGCCTGACGCTGCCTTCTGCTCCCGATGGAAAAGTGGTCAAGGAGCGCGTGTTCCCGTCCAGCCGCTCCGATATGCTGCCGGCGATCTCGCCCGACGGCCGTACCCTGGCTTTCATTTCCGATCGCGGTTCGCGTCTGGAATTGTGGGTGGGCGAAGTGGACAAACCCGATAGTGCGCGGCCTGTGCAAGGCATCATGCCGATTCCACGCCACGTTCCGGTCTGGTCCGAGGATGGCAGCAAGATGCTGGTGGTCGCCAAGCGCGACGACCAGCAGACGCTCTACGAAGTCGAAACGGAAAGCGGGCGCACCCATCTGCTGCCCGTGCCGGCGCCCAGCCCCATCTATGCGGCCTATACGTCCGACCCGAATCTGTTGCTGGTGGGGTCGGACAGCGGAGAGGGCAGATTGCGCGTGGTCCTGTACGACCGGTCCAAGACGCCATGGAGAGAGATAACGAGCCTGCAGGATGTGGCGCTGGTTCGTTTCGATGCGCCCAAGGACCGTATCTACTTCACCCGCATGACCAAGCCGGGCATCTGGAGCGCAAGCCCGATGCTGGACGATCTAAAGGTGCTGGACGCGTATCGGCCGCGCATGGCCAAGGACTACAAGCGCTGGGCGATCGGGCCGGACGGCGTGTACTACATGGATTGGAGCGAACAGTGCGCTACCGGCTGGATCAAGATGGGCTCACCCGATAAGCAACCGGCGTACTGTCTGGACCGCGAAGTGGAAGCCTGGGCGCTGCCGCCCACGATGGACCGTACCGGCAAGAAGATTTTCCTCACGCTGGACGTCTCCAACAACGCCGATATCGGCCTTGCCGACATTTCAACCGTGACTTCCGGCACGGCGGTTGCGAAACGCGCGGACGACTGATCGCTTACGCAAACTATTGAAGCGCAAGGGAGTTGCGGAATTTTGGAAAGATATCGGAAAAATTTCGGTGCGATTTCCTGAGATTCGGAGCCGCCTGCATCAAACCAATGGCCAATCCCCCAAAGGAAACGGCCATGAAGATGCAAACCGCGTGGATAGACCGCAACCAGTTGCTGGAAGCCGGAGCCGACTTCAACAATCCCGAACTGGTCGGAGTGATGGCGGTGAGCCGCACCGGCAGCATCGTGCTGCAATCGCCGCTGGTTTCGTTCTGGGTGGTGATACGCGGCAGCGCCGATCTGGAGGCGCGTGAAGGCCACTTTCACCTGCGGGCCGGTGAGTGGGTGGTGCTGGAGCCGGATTCGCGCCCGTCGGTGTATGCCGAGCGCGGCAGCCTGATCCTTGGCGTGACCCTGTCGCAGGCCATGCGGCCGCGGATCAAGCAGTTCACCCACCTCGACTTGCACACCGGACGGGGCGAACTGGACAGGAACGAGCTGCGCCAATGCCTGCGGCTGTGGCGCCAGACCGGGCTGTTCGGCAAAAGCGGACGCGTCTACGCCAGCGACGAAGTGAATCCGCTGGTGCCGCTGCTTCGCCATATCTGCAACGTGCAGTACGACTTCAGGCGCATGATCGACCACTGCCCGGGACGCTCCATGCGCCGCAAGAGCCAGGTGTTCGACCGCATGCAGCGCGCGCGCCTGTTCCTGGAAGGCAACGTGGACCGCAACGTGCGGCTGGCCGAACTGGCCGAACTCAGCAATGTCTCCACCTGGTATTTCACCAAGATCTTCCATGCGCTCTACGGAGAAGGCCCGCAGGCCATGGCCGCGCGCCTGCGCCTGGGCCGCGCCGCGCGCCTGCTGTCCGAGACCATGCTGTCGGTCAGCGAGATCGGCGCGGTGTGCGGGTTCGAGAACAACTGCAGCTTCTCGCGGGCCTTCCGCGAGCGTTACGGCACGCCGCCTTCGCTTTATCGGCTGGAAGCCAAAGGCAGCGGTACGTCAAGCGTCACGCCAGATTCCGCACAGTCACGCGGCAGCGACAGCAAAGCAGTTCTCGCGTTCGGTACGTAACTTCGTCGGGCGTTAACAGACTCCTAACGAATCACGTACTCATCACGAAACACGGAGATCCACCCATGATCTACAAGACACTACGGCGCGCGTCGCTGCCGGCCGGCATCGCTTTGATCCTGGCCTCGCCGCTGGCGTTCGCGCAGGAAACCGAACAGGACGCCACCACCCTCGACCGCATCGAGGTCACCGGCTCCAACATCCCGCGCACGCAACTGGAAACCTCCTCGCCCGTGCAGGTGATCTCGCGCGAGCAGATCGACCGCACCGGCAAGGCGACCATCGCCGAATTCCTGCAGACCCTGACCGCCGATGGCGCCGGTTCGATTCCCAAATCCTTCGGCACCGGTTTCGCCGGCGGCGGCGCGGGCATCTCCCTGCGCGGCCTGGGCGCGTCATCGACCCTGGTGCTGCTGAACGGCCGGCGCATCGCGCCGTACGGCCTGGCCGACGACGGCCAGAAAGTCTTCACCGACCTCAGCGTCATCCCGATGGATGCGGTGGAGCGCGTCGAAGTGCTGAAGGACGGCGCCTCGGCCATCTACGGTTCCGACGCCATCGCCGGCGTGGTCAACATCATCCTGCGCCGCGATTTCACCGGCGTCACCGGCAAGGCCTCCTACGGCATCTCGGGCGACAGCGACGGCAACGCGCGCAAGGCTTCCTTCACCGCCGGCGTCGGCAACCTGGCCGAAGACGACTTCAACGCCTTCGTCAGCATCGACGTCAGCAAGACCGACGGCATCGCCATCAGCGACCGCCGCAACCGCAAGTGGATCGGCAACGGCGACCTGAGCCCGTACGGATACCTGCCTTTCGGCGGCAGCCAGTTCTTCAACCTGGTGGGCAACATCATTCCCGGCGTGATCGATCCCGACACCGGACAATTGCTGGCCGGCAACGCCACCAACTCCCCCGTCGGCAACATCCGTGGTCCCGATGGCCAGTATGTTTCGCTGCCAGGTTGCGCGGAGTTCCCGAACGTCGGCGTGACTGATCCGAATGGAGGCTGTCTGTGGGAAACCCAGCAGTTCCGCAGCCTGACGCCCAGCGAAGAGTTCGGCAATTTCTTCGCTCGCGCCACCTTCAAGCTGTCCGACAGCTTCGACCTGTATTCGGAAGTCGGCTACTCGAAGAAGAAGAACACCTTCTACAACACGCCTTCCGGCGTATCCGGTTCCTGGGGCTATCCGGGCGGTCCGGTCAACGCCAGCAGCGGTCCGGGCGCGACGGTGCTGGGCGCCCTGCATCCTGACAATCCGCTGGGCGTGGATGCGCGCTTGCGCTATGCGGCGTTCGATGTCGGCCCGCGCGTCACCCGCAACACCAACGAGTTCAGGCGCTTCCTGGTCGGCGCCAAGGGCAATTGGGGCGAGTGGGACATCGATACGGCCTACCTGCATTCGTCCACCGCGCTGGTGAACGAGCGCGACGGCTTCCTGCGCTACAGCGCCGTGCGCACCGCGTTGACCGATCCCAACAGCCCGGTCGGCTGGTGGCGCATCGGCGACGACGCCGACCTCAACACGCAAGAGCTGTACGACTTCATTTCGCCCACCATCCACGCCAACGCTTCGACCACCTTGAACATGATCGACTTCAAGGCCTCGCGCGCGCTGATGGATCTCAAGGGCGGTCCGTTGGGCCTGGCGGTCGGCGCCGAGTACCGCCGTCAGTCCGCCAAGCTCTCTCCGCAGAGCTTTACCGACCAGGGCGACATCATCGGCCTGGGCTATTCGGCCTACGGCGGCGTGCAGAAAGTGGCCGTGGCCTATGCGGAAATCGCCGCGCCGGTGACCGAGACGCTGGAACTGTCCGGCGCGTTCCGCGTCGACAAGTACCAGGGCGGCGACACCGCCACCACGCCGAAGTTGGGCATCAAGTGGAACCCGGCCGACTGGATCGCCTTGCGCGCCAGTTACGCCGAAGGCTTCCGCGCGCCCAACCCGGCCGAGAACGGCGACGGCGGCCTGGCCGGTTTCAGCACGGTCCGCGACCCGGTGCGTTGCCCTGGCGGTGTTCCCGCACCCGGCGCCACCGCAGCGGACTGCGGCGTGAACCTGGCCATCATCACCACACCCAACCCGGACCTGGAGCCCGAAGAATCCAAGAGCTACAACATCGGCATCGTGCTGGAGCCAACCTCTTCGACCACCTTGACCTTCGACGCCTGGCGGATCAAACGCACCAACGAGATCAACCAAGGCGACACCGAAGAGGCGCTGGCCGCGGGCCGCGGCGTGCGCGGCGACAACGACCTGCCGGGCATCCCCAACAGCGGCACGCTGCTGGCGGTGAGCGTGGACTACATCAACTCGTCCTACACGAAGGTCGAAGGCTTCGATTTCGACATCAACCAGCGCTTCGAAATGGGCCGCTACGGCAAGTTGGGACTGGACCTGCAATGGTCGCGCCTGCGTTCGTTCGAACGCGACGATGGCACCGGCGTGGTCGAGTACGCGGGCACGCACGGCAATTGCGACGTGACCAACTGCATCGGCACGCCGAAGGACCGCATCAACTTCGCCGCCACCTGGGACGTGGGCCGGTTCAGCCTGAGCAGCGTGGTCAACTACATCGGCAGCTTCAAGAACGTGGCGTTCGAAGGCGATACCTGCGCCAACACCTTCGCCGACGGTACCGACGCCCCGCGCGGTTGCCGTATCCCGTCGTTCTACACCATCGACCTGTCCGGCCGCTGGAAGGCCACCGATTCGTTCGAGGTGTTCGCCTCGGTGCTGAACGTGACCGACAAGATCGCTCCGCTGGATCCGCTGACCTACGGCGCGGTGAACTACAACCCGCTGCATTTCAGCGGCGCGGTCGGCCGCTACTACACGGTGGGAGCGAAGTTCAGCTTCAATTGAGCGGCGAAAAGCGGCAAAAGAAAAAGCCCCGGCATGCCGGGGCTTTTTTTCGCCGGAATGCGTGCCCGGCGGACGTCAGAACTTCGGTTTCTCGCTGCTGGTCTCGTAGCGGGTCATCGATTCGCGCAGGATCTGCTTGGCTTCTTCGGCGTTGCCCCAGCCGTCCAGCTTGACCCACTTGCCCTTCTCCAGGTCCTTGTAGTGCTCGAAGAAGTGGCCGATGCGCTCCAGCCAATGCGGCGAGACCTGGCCGATGTCCTCGATGTGGGCGTAGCCGTTGAACACCTTGGTGGCGGGCACGGCCAGGATCTTCTCGTCGCCGCCGGCTTCGTCGGTCATGCGCAGCACGCCGACCGGACGGCAACGGATCACCGAACCGGGGATCAGCGACAGCGGCAGCACCACCAGCACGTCGGCCGGATCGCCGTCGCCGCACAGGGTATGCGGCACGTAGCCGTAGTTGCAGGGGTAGCGCATGGGGGTGGAGAGGATGCGGTCGACGAAGATCGCGCCGCTTTCCTTGTCCACTTCGTACTTCACCGGCTCCGAATCCTTGGGGATCTCGATGATGACGTTGATTTCGTCCGGCGGGTTCTTGCCGGTGGCGACGTGGTCCAGGCCCATGCCTTGCTCCAAAACTGCGAATACGGGGGCGGGCATTCTAACCGCTTGCGTGTTGCGCCGCAGCAGGCGAGACCTCCTCCTTTGCCCGCGTAAGCGGGTAGGGGAGGATTGAGGAGGGGCGCTCTTGGCGCTGAGTGTCCGGCGCAGGGTTTGGCCATGCCGGGCGGGTTCGATTGGGCAAGGTCAAAGGCAAGATCAAAGGCACCCCTCCTCAATCCTCCCCTGCTTCGCAAGGGAGGAGGCAAAAAAAGGCGGCCCAAGGCCGCCTTTTTCTAATCCAGGCCTGCAACTAAGGCCGTTATTCGACCAGCACCTCGACCCGCCGCGCCTCCTCGGCGGGGCCCGCACCGGTGGTCAGCACCGGCTTGTCCAGCACGATCCGGTCGGCCGCAACGCCGTTGGCCTCCAACAAGCCCTGCACGGTCTGCGCGCGTCCCTTGGCGATCTCGGCATTGGTGGCCGCATCGCCGCTGGCGTCGTGGTAGCCGGAAATGCGTGCCTTGCTGGCCGGATCGGCCTGCAGCGTGGCCAGCACCTTGGCCAGGGCCGCATCGGCGCCGGTGGGAGAGGTCGCGCCGACATCGAAGTACAGCTTGGCCAGATGAGCCTCATCGGCGGTCGCGCTGATCGCCGCCGGCGCATGCGAGGCAGCCGCATCGCCCGCACCCAGCCAGCCATTGACCGGCAGCACCGGCACCAGCAGCAGCGCCACGATGTTGATGATCTTGATCAGCGGATTGATCGCCGGGCCGGCGGTGTCCTTGTACGGATCGCCGACGGTGTCGCCGGTGACCGCGGCCTTGTGCGCTTCCGAACCCTTGCCGCCATGGTGCCCGTCTTCGATGTACTTCTTGGCGTTGTCCCAGGCGCCGCCGCCGGTGGTCATCGAGATGGCCACGAACAGGCCGGTGACGATGGTGCCGATCAGCAACCCGCCCAGCGCCTGCGGACCCAGCAGCATGCCCACGATCACCGGCACGGCGACCGGCAGCAGCGAGGGCACGATCATTTCCTTGATTGCCGACTTGGTCAGCAGGTCGACCGCCTTGCTGTAGTCGGGCTTGCCGGTGCCTTCCATGATGCCGGCGATCTCGCGGAACTGGCGGCGCACTTCCTCCACCACCGAACCGGCCGCGCGGCCCACCGCTTCCATCGCCATCGCACCGAACAGGTACGGAATCAATCCGCCGATCAGCAGGCCGATGATCACCATGTGGTTGGACAGATCGAAGGTGAACACGTTGCCCGGATGCGCGGTCTGCAGGTTATGGGTGTAGTCGGCGAACAGCACCAGCGCCGCCAGCGCCGCCGAACCGATGGCGTAACCCTTGGTCACCGCCTTGGTGGTGTTGCCCACCGCATCCAGGGGATCGGTGATGTTGCGGATTTCCGGCGGCAGTTCCGCCATTTCGGCGATGCCGCCGGCGTTGTCGGTGATCGGGCCGTAGGCGTCAAGCGCCACGATCATGCCGGCCATCGACAGCATCGCGGTGGCGGCGATGGCGATGCCGTACAGGCCGCCCAGCGCGTACGCGCCCCAGATCGCGATGCACACCGCGATCACCGGCAGCGCGGTGGATTTCATCGAGATGCCCAGGCCGGCGATGATGTTGGTGCCGTGGCCGGTGGTCGAAGCGGCGGCCACGTGCTGCACCGGCTTGTACTGGGTGCCGGTGTAGTACTCGGTGATCCACATGATCACGCCGGTCAGCACCAGACCGATCAACGCGCACCAGAACAGGTTCATGGCGCCGTAGCTGGAATCGCCCATCAACTGCGTGGTGATGGGGTAGAACGCGATTGCGGCCAGCACGCCGGAGACGATCACGCCCTTGTACAGCGCGCCCATGATCGAGCCGCCTTCCTTCACCTTGACGAAGAACGCACCGATGATCGAAGCGATGATCGACACGCCGCCCAGCACCAGCGGATACAGCACCGCGTTCTTGCCGACCTGGTCCATCATCAGGCCGCCCAGCAGCATGGTGGCGATGACCGTGACCGCATAGGTTTCGAACAGGTCGGCGGCCATGCCGGCGCAGTCGCCGACGTTGTCGCCGACGTTGTCGGCGATCACCGCCGGGTTGCGCGGGTCGTCCTCGGGAATGCCGGCTTCCACCTTGCCGACCAGATCGGCGCCGACGTCGGCGCCCTTGGTGAAGATGCCGCCGCCCAGTCGCGCGAAGATCGAGATCAGCGAAGAACCGAAGGCCAGGCCGACCAGCGCATGCAGCGCAGGCTCGCCGGTGATGCCCATCTTGCCCAGCACCAGCCAGTAACCGGCTACGCCCAGCAGGCCCAGGCCCACCACCAGCATGCCGGTGATGGCGCCGCCGCGGAAGGCGACGTCCATGGCCGCGCCGATGCCCTTGCGCGCCGCTTCGGCGGTGCGCACGTTGGCGCGTACCGAGACGTTCATGCCGATATAGCCGGCCGCGCCCGACAGCACCGCGCCGATCAGGAAACCGATCGCGGTGGGCCAGCTGAGGAAGAATCCGACCAGCACGAACAGCACCGCGCCGGCGACGGCGATGGTGGTGTATTGCCGGTTGAGGTAAGCGCTGGCGCCTTCCTGGATCGCCGAGGCGATCTCCTGCATGCGGGCGTTGCCGGCAGGTTGTTTCAGGATCCAGCGTGCGGAAATGATGCCGTAGAGAATCGCAATCGCGGCGCAGACCAGCGCCAACGCCAAACCGTTTTGTTCCAGCATGACCCCTCCCAAGGTTGGTGGATGCAACCCAGCGAACCGCTTGAGGAACGTCAACGCAACAACGGGGCAAGTCACTCGAACTAGGCAGCGGACTTGGCGACCGCCGGAACGATTCAGCGTTCCGACAGCCCGTGTCGCGGTGTGTTCAGCAATCCCTGGAGCCCGCCGAGTATGACCGGATGGCCCCGCAGCCGCCAGACGCCGGCCCGGGTTCAGCCGCGCCATGGCAGCCTGCGGCCTTCGAAACAGCATGGAGAACCGCATGCGACCGATGTTTCCGACCCTGCTGGCCGCTGGCTTGGCGGCGGTTTGTTCGCCTGTCTGGGCCGCCGATCCGGCGCCTGAGATCAAGCGCCCGACCGGCACCGCGCAGGCGGTGGGCGCGGCTCACACTTTGCGCACCATTCCCGAAGCCTGCGCGCGCCTGGAAGGCATGTTCACCGCCGATGCCGCGCAGCCGTACAAATACGCGGTGGTGCGCACCAGCCCGCAATGCCAGCCGCGTGCGCGCTTCGTCGATTTCGCCAAGGCCAAGCCTTCGCTGGCCGGCGGCTGGAAATTCAACGATGTGATCCGCGTGCCCAACGCCGGTTGTCCCTCGCAGCAGGCCGTGGTGCGCGTGTGGCGTTTGCCTGCCGACAACACGCCCAAACTGGACGGCCAGGGCAGCGCGCGCGTGTATCTGCAGGAAGCGAAAGAGAACGCGGCCGCCGGCAAGAAGCTGCCGCCGGTGACGATGTATGCGGCGGAGATGAAGGTCGAGGGTAAAGCCTGCGGAGGCTGAACGCAAAAAAGAAAGGCCGCTTGCGCGGCCTTTCTTCGCTACCGGCGGTGCTTATTTTTTCTTGATCGGCTTGGCGGGCTTCAACTTGCCGGCCAGCGCGTCGAAAGCGGCCTGATCGGAAGGCGACAGGTTGGGGCGGCCGGCGAAAACGCCCATGGTGATGCCGCCGGTCACGTAATAGGTTTCGCCCGCTTCCACTTCCAGGTTCAGGATGTCCTTGGCTTCGGAATGCACGGTGTATTCGTGCTTGCCCGGCTCGACGACGGCGACGAA
This sequence comes from Pseudoxanthomonas sp., assembly GCA_036383995.1. Lineage (GTDB taxonomy): Bacteria > Pseudomonadota > Gammaproteobacteria > Xanthomonadales > Xanthomonadaceae > Pseudoxanthomonas_A. The sequence continues at coordinate 25,231 of DASVNG010000040.1, read as the reverse complement.
GTAGGTGCCGTTGCTCAGCTTGCCCAGTTCGTTCTCGCCTTCGCGCACCTTGTAGCCGACCGCGCCGCCGACGAACTTCTTTTCGCGGAAGAATACGATCTGGCCTTTGCCGGCCGGAGGAGCGCCGATGGAGCCGGCGGCGGGCGCTGCGGTGTCTTCGCCGGTTTCTTCGGCAGCGGCTTCGGCCGTGTCGGCGGCCGGCTCGGTCGCTTCCGACGCAGTGGTTTCCCCGGTGGCCGGCGGCGCGGCTTCGGTTTGCGCGTAGGCGTATGCGGGGCAAAGCAGTGCGAGTACCAGCAGCGAGCGGTGCAGCATCGAATTCATGGATTATTCCTTCGGTTCTTGGGTGGATTCGGTGGTCGTGGGTTGCGTTGTCTGGCCTTCCGGAATGGATTCGGCGGGCGGTAACGAGGGCGGCGGCACGGGAGCGGGGATGCGATCGGATGCAGAGGCGGTGCTTTCCGAAGCGCCTGTCGCCGGCGCGGACGGTTGCGCGTCCGATTGCGCGGAAAGGTGCAATTCTTTTGCGATCTTCGCCTGCGCCAGAGTGCCGGCAGGAATCACGATTTCGCGGCCGCGCACGAAAAGCGCCAGCGGACCGACGGCGAAGGCGGTGGCCATGGCCGCATTGGTGTTGTCCTTGCCCCTGCCGCCAAGCTTCAATCCGCGCAACGGAACCTGCGTTCCCGAAGTTTCCAGGTAGCGCGCGGCGATCAGCAATTCGCCGGCCTTGCCGCCGCTACGCGATTTTTCGGCATGCACGATTTCGCCCATGCCTTCGACGCCGGCAGCGAGCACGGACTTTCCTTCCGCCAACACCGGTTCGGCAAGACGCAAACGGAATTTATCGCCGCGCTTGACCAGCGCAGAACTCAAAGGCTCCAGGATTTCGATGGTCACCGCCGTGCCGTCGGCGATACGGCAGCACGCGATGCTTGCATCGTGCGATTGCACTGGCGCCGCTGTCTCCGTAGCCGGCGCGATTTCCTGCGCCACGCAGCACGGCGAAGCCGCCAGCGCCAGCAGCACGTATCCCAACTTGAGCATAGTCCCCCGACCTGCTGTCTCCCCTGCGAGGGAGGCTAACCGAATCCGACTGAGGTTCCAATAGGCGGGCGGCCACTGACGCTGATGTTGCGGTGCGTGCGAAGCATGGTCTTCGAGCAAAAACGCTGGTTGATCAGAGCCGTGTCATCCCGAGCGTAGCAAGGGATCCGCTTCTTGCTTTTCGCTTCACGCAGGAGCACAAGCAGATCCCTCGCTGCGCTCGGGATGACGACGGTGTGAGACCGAGACCCTGCGAGGTTTCTATGCGATCAGGATCGCAGGGTGGGCCGGGGGCCACCCTGCGAGATCAACCTTCCCACTTCGGCAACTTCTTCTTCACCGCCACATTCTTCAGCGACACATAGGCCGGCAATCCATCGCGCCCATACGGCGGATAGGCTTCGCCGCGGATCAGCGGCTCCAAGTACTTGCGTGCCGCTTCGGTGATGCCATAACCGTCCTTGCGCAGGAAGTTGTTCGGCATCTTCTTCTCGTGGTTGGCCACCTTGGTCAGCGGCGCCGCTTCGATCTTCCACTTGTACGGCGAATCCGACGTACGAACGATCACCGGCATCACCGCGTTCTGTCCCTTCAGCGCGAACTGCACCGCCGCCTTGCCCGCCGCCTGCGCCTGATCCCAGTCGCTCTTGCTGGCGATGTGGCGCGCGGAGCGTTGCAGGTAGTCGGGCAGGGTCCAGTGCACCTTCATGCCCAGTTCGTTCTTCACCCGGCCGGCCAGATACGAAGCCACGCCGCCCAGCTGCGTATGCCCGAAGGAATCCTTGCCGCCGCCGGCATCGGCCACGAAGCGGCCGTCGGCGTACTGGATGCCTTCGCTGGCCACCACCACGCACCAGCCGACCTTGGCCACCACTTTCTTGACCTGGGCCAGGAACGCCGCCTCGTCGTAGGCGCGTTCGGGGAACAGGATGATCTGCGGCGCATCGTCCGGATGCTTGCCGGCCAATCCGGCCGCGGCGGCCAGCCAGCCGGCATGTCGGCCCATGGCTTCGTAGACGAACACCTTGGTCGAAGTCTCGGCCATGGCGGCCACGTCCAGCGCCGCCTCGCGCACCGACACCGCCGTGTACTTGGCGGCCGAACCGAAACCGGGGCAGGTGTCGGTGACGGCCAGGTCGTTGTCCACGGTCTTGGGTACGCCGATGCAGGTCAGCGGGTAATCGTAGGCCTTGGCCAGTTGCGACACTTTCAGCGCGGTATCGGCCGAATCGTTGCCGCCGTTGTAGAGGAAGTAGCGCACGTCGTGGGCCTTGAACACTTCCAGCAACCGCTCGTACTTGGCGCTGTCGGCTTCCAGCGATTTGAGCTTGTAGCGGCACGAGCCGAAGGCCCCGCCGGGAGTATGGGCCAGCGCGCGGATGGCGGCGGCGGATTCCTTCGAGGTGTCGATCAGCTCCTCGCGCAGGGCGCCCAGGATGCCGTTGCGGGCGGCCAGGACCTTGACTTTACGGGCCCGGGCCTCGGTGATCACGGCCGATGCGGAGGCGTTGATGACGGCGGTTACCCCGCCGGATTGCGCATAAAGGAGGGTGCCTGCGGCCATGGTCTAGTTCGTTCCGGATTGGTGGGATGCGGTAAGCTTGGGCCATAGCGCGGGGCCGCGCTGGCGCAGCAAAGTCTAGCGCCGCCGCCCGCCATCCGGTCATTTTTGGTTTGGGAGTCAGCAATGCGATTGGTTCTACTGGGCCCGCCCGGGTCGGGCAAGGGCACGCAGGCCGCGCGCCTCAAGGAGTACCTGCAAGTTCCGCACATCTCCACCGGCGACCTGCTGCGGGCCGAAGTGGCCGCCGGCAGCCCGCTGGGCGTGCAGGCCAAGGAAGTGATGGCCCGCGGCGATTTCGTCAGCGATGAGATCCTGCTGGGCATGCTCGAGGACCGCCTGGCGCGGCCGGATACCGCCAATGGTTTCATCCTCGATGGCTACCCGCGCAATCTGGCCCAGGCCGACGCTCTGGGAGGCCTGCTGCAAAGGATAGGCAGGCCGATGGATTACGGCGTACAGCTGGAAGTGCCCACCGAGTTGCTGGTGGAACGCATCGCCGGCCGCGCCGCTGCCGAAGGACGCCCCGACGACACGCCTGAAGTGGTGCGCAACCGACTGCACAAGTACAACAAGGATACGGCCCCGGTCATCGACTACTACCGCCAGCACGGCCAGCTGACCGTGGTCGACGGCGTGGGCTCGCTGGACGAAGTGTTCAGCCGTCTGATCGAGGCGTTGTCGCCGGCCAAAGAGGTCGGCTGAATCCAATGCCGTAGGAGCGCCCATGGGGCGCTCCTACCAGTTTGCGCTGGAAACCGGCGACAATTCGCCCATGAGCAAACTCCATATCCTCGGCATCGCCGGCACTTTCATGGGCGGCGTCGCCGCGTTGGCGCGCGAACTGGGCCATGCCGTGGAAGGCAGCGACCAAGCCATCTATCCGCCCATGTCCACCCAGCTGGAAACGCTGGGCATCGCGTTCTCGCAAGGCTATCTGCCGCAGAATATTTCTCCCGACTGCGATGAAATCGTGGTCGGCAACGCGCTTTCGCGCGGCAACGCGGCGGTCGAGGCGGTGCTGGATGCGGGCCGCAAGTACACCTCCGGCGCGCAGTGGCTGGCCGAGAACGTGCTGCCCGGCCGCGACACGATCGCGGTGGCCGGCACCCATGGCAAGACCACCACCACCACCATCCTCAGCTATCTGCTGGAAGCGGCCGGCCGCAATCCGGGCTTCCTGATCGGCGGCGTGGCCGAGGACTTCGGCGTGTCCGCGCGCGTCGGCGGCGGCCGTGAGTTCGTTGTGGAGGCCGACGAGTACGACACCGCGTTCTTCGACAAGCGCAGCAAGTTCGTGCACTACCGGCCGCTGGTGGCGATCCTCAACAATCTGGAATACGACCACGCCGATATCTTCCCGGACATCGCCTCGATCCAGCGCCAGTTCCACCATCTGGTGCGCACGGTGCCGCAGCGCGGGCGGTTGATCGTCAACGGCGAGGACGAAAGATTGGCCGAAGTGCTGGCGATGGGTTGCTGGACGCCGGTCGAGCGCTTTGGCTTCAATGATTCTCTGGAATGGAGCGCACGCCTGCTCAACGAAGACGGCAGCGCCTTCGCCGTGCTCCACAACGGCAGCGAGATCGGCGTGGTGCGCTGGCCCATGCTGGGCCGGCACAATGTGTTGAACGGACTGGCGGCGCTGGCCGCAGTGAACGCGGTGGGCGCCGATATCGCCGCCGTGATTCCGGCACTGGCCGATTTCCGCAGCGTGAAGCGCCGGCTTGAAGTCATCGGCCAGGCCGAAGGCATCACCCTCTACGACGATTTCGCCCACCACCCCACCGCCATCCAGACCACGCTGCAGGGCCTGCGCGCGAAAGTCGGCGATGCGCGCATCGTGGTGGCCATGGAGCCGCGCAGCAATTCCATGCGCCTGGGCGCGCATTCGGACGCGCTGGCGCCTTCGCTGGACGGCGCCGATGCGGTGGTGTTCCTGCACCGCCCGGAACTGGCATGGGATGCGGGCAAGGTGGTGGCCGCCATCCGCGGCGACGCGCGCACGGTAGCGGACGTGGACGCATTGATCGCCGCGCTGAAGTCGGTCGCGCGCGCGGGCGACCATGTGGTGTTCATGTCCAATGGCGGCTTCGACGGCGCTCCGCGGCGTTTCCTGGCGGCGTTGCGGGAGTCGGGCTGACGTGGGCTTTGGCTTGCCGTCCGTTTCGTTCCGATGCCGTCGCGGGTTGTTGGATGGCAATGGTGGGCCGGGGCCCACCCTATGTAGGTCATGAGCGAATCGCTGCCATTGTTTCCGTTGCACACTGTGTTGCTGCCCGGCGCGTCGCTGGGCTTGCGCCTGTTCGAACGTCGTTATCTGGACATGGTGCGCGATTGCGGCCGTAGCGGGCATGGCTTCGGCGTGTGCATGATCCTGGACGGACAAGAAGCCGGCAGGCCCGCTACGCCGGCCGCGTTCGGCACCGAGGCGTTGATCGAGGATTTCGGCACCGGCGAGGACGGACTGCTCACGCTGCAGGTGCGTGGTGCGCGGCGGTTTCATGTCAACCGCACGCGCGTGCGCGACAACGGTTTGATCATGGGCGAGGTGGAATGGCGCGAAACCGACCCGGACGATCCGCTGCGCCCGGAACACGCGCTGCTGGCCACGGTGTTGCAGCATTTCCTGGAAAAGATCGGCGGCGAACACAGCAAGGTCAGCAACGCACGCTTCGACGATGCGGCCTGGGTGGGGTGGCGGTTGGCCGAATTCCTGCCGCTGGAGGATGCGCAACGCCTGTCGGTGTTGCAGCAGGACGATGCGCATGAGCGCTTGTCGATGCTGTTGCGGCTGATGCCCTGAGCGAAGAAACCAGCTTTTCTATTTGCGCGGCGCCGGCCGATCCGTCCGGATCCGCAACACCGGCACCTGCGACTGCGGATGCAAAGCGACGCGGTGCTCCAATCCTTCGGCGGCCTGGGTCAGCGCTTCCAGCGACGAGCCGGCCTCGCGCAACGGACGCCACATGCCGATCACTTCGAAGGCGCGCTGGTGCTGCAGCGTCTGCACGCTGCCGATCCACAGCGGCACGGCCTGCGCCGAGCCCGCGCCGTCCGGTTGCAGGCGCACGGGCGTGGCCCACAGCCGCAGCGCCAGCATCTCGCCGGGCCGCGCGCCGTCGCGCAGCATCAGCAGGCTTTCGGCGCGGGTATCCAGAGTGGCCGGAAGCACCGGCTGCCGTTGTTCGGGAAGATCGCTGTCCAGCAGGTTGAGGGCCTGTTCCCAGCCCGCTTCATCCTGCGTTCGCCAGCCCTTCGCCTGCAGCTGCGCGCGTAACGGCCCCAGCGGGCCGGCCACCTGCACGTCCAGCGGCCAACGCTGTTCGTCGTCGAACTCGTTGCGCCGCGCCGGCTGCTGCTGCCAGTCGTTTTCCCACCAGCTTTCGAGCGGCAGCGAAACGGTGGCTTGCTCCACTTCGAATTGCGCCAGCAGCGGCGCGATGTTGCGCGGCGCGTGCCACAGCGCCGCCACGGCGATGGCGCTGTAGAACAACCACGCCAGCGGCTTCATCCACAGCGAGCGCACGGTGCGGCGCCGGTAGGCGATGCCCAGCACCAGCAGCCAGACGATGCCGAACAGCATTCCGCCGATCACGTCGCTCAACCAGTGCGCGCCCAGATAGATGCGTGCGAAACCGATCAACGCCACCACCAGGCCTGACACCAGATAAGGCCAGATGCGCCGCCGCCCCGGCAGCTCGCGCGCGATCAGCACGGCGAAGAAGCCGAAGGTGATCGTGGCCATGGTGATGGTGATGGAAGGAAAGCTGAAGCCGCTGCCCACTGCGGGGGGGCGCGGAAAATCCACCGACACGCCCAGCCAGGCGGTCAAGGCCAAACCGAAGGCCAACGCCGCCAGCCAGTGCGCCGCCGCCATCCAGCGCTTGCGCCAGGCCAGGTACAGCAGCACCAGCGCTGCGGCCGGCGTCAGCACCTGCGCATCGCCCAGCGAGGCCAGCGCGGCCAGGGGGTAATCGGCCAGCGGATTGCGCAAGGCCTGCATCGCCTGGTGGATGGCAAGGTCGATACCCAGGGGTTCGCCATGCCCCAGCACCAGCGCCAGGAACGCGAACCAGATCCAGCCGATGGCCAGCAGCATCACGCCCAGCAAGGCCAGCGGCACCGATTCGCGCCGTTGCGGGTCGAAGACGGCCATCGAATAGCGCCCCAGCACCGGGTGCTCGTGCGACCACGCCAGCGCGCGCGCCAGCAGCGAATCGGCATGCGCGGCGAACCAGCGGTAGGTGTACAGCACGCCCGCCCAGGCTACGGCCACCACCGCCAGCACCAACGCCAACACCAGCGCCAGCCGTCCGGCGACCGCCGCCACCGCATCGTAGGCCTCGCCCAATACCCATCCCGGGGCCAGGAACAGCATCGCCCAGCTGACCGCGGCGATAAGGCTGGCCGGCAGGTAGCGGCGCCAGGGCATCTTCAGCATGCCGGCGATGGCCGGCACGAAAGGGCGGATCGGCCCCACATAGCGCGCTATCAGGATGCTCTTGAGCGAGTTGCGGCGGAACATCGTCTCGCCGCGATCCAGCAACTGCGGATACTTGCGGAACGGCCAGTGGTTGCGCAGCTGCGGCCCCCAGCGCCTGCCGATCTGGAAACTGATCGCATCGCCGGCGAACGCGCCCGCCGCCGCCGATACCACCGCATAGGGCCCGGACAGTTCGCCCAGGCCTATCAGCATGCCCACCGCGAACAGCAATGGCAGCGCCGGCACGATAGCGCCCAGCACGATCAACGCATCGCAGAACGCGATGGCGAAGATCACCGCTCCCGCGGCCACGGGATGCGCAGTGATCCAGGCCAGCAGGTTGTCGAACCAGGAAGGATTCATTGCCGTCGATTATAAGGGGCGCGCCCGAGCCAGGCCTGGAGTGTGGGTTTAGACTGTGACCAGACGTCGGCTATGGGACATCGATGCGCGGGTGGTGGTTCCTTGGAGTCGGAATCCAAACCGAACCCGAACCCCCGTTATCGTCATCCCAGCGAACGCTGGGATCCATCTTGATCTTGGCGTGGACCTGAAAGTAAAAACCACAAGAGCAAAATCAAAATCGATCCCAGCTTGCGCTGGGATGACGGCCAAAAAACAGGACCCACATGACCACCCTCGCAGGCAAAACCCTCTTCATCACCGGCGCCTCGCGCGGCATCGGCCTGGCCATCGCCTTGCGGGCCGCGCGCGACGGCGCCAACGTGGCCATCGCCGCCAAGTCGTCGGTGCCCAATCCCAAGCTGCCGGGCACCATCCACAGCGCCGCCGAAGCGGTGAACGCCGCCGGCGGCCAGGGCCTGGCGCTCAAATGCGACATCCGCGAGGAAGACGAAGTGAAGGCTGCGGTCGCTGCGACCGTGGACGTCTTCGGCGGCATCGACATCCTGGTCAACAACGCCAGCGCCATCTGGCTGCGCGGCGCGCTGGATACGCCGATGAAGCGTTTCGATCTGATGAGCCAGGTCAATTCGCGCGGCAGCTTCCTGTGCGCGCAGGCTTGCCTTCCGCATCTGTTGGCGGCGCCGAACCCGCACATCCTCACGCTCGCGCCGCCGCCGTCGCTGGACCCGAAATGGTGGGGCCCGCATACCGGCTATACGCTGGCCAAGATGGGCATGAGTTTCGTGACTCTTGGTCTGGCAGCGGAGTTCGGTCCTCAAGGCGTCGCAATCAACGCGCTGTGGCCGCGCACGCTGATCGCCACCGAGGCGTTGAACATGATTCCCGGCGTGGATGCCGCCAACGGACGCAAGCCGGAAATAATGGCCGATGCGGCGCATGCCGTGCTCACGCGTGAAGCTGCGGGATTCTCCGGAAATTTCCTGATCGACGACGAAGTGCTGGCCGAAGCCGGCGTAACCGATCTTTCCGGCTACGCGGTCGATGCTTCCAAGCCGCTTTATCCCGACCTGTTCCTCGATTGACCAAATCGCTCAACGCCATCGGAGCCCCCGCCACGATGAAATACCTGCACGCCATGATCCGCGTCCACGACCTGGACGCCACCGCCAAGTTCTTCACCCAAGGCTTGGGCCTGGCCGAAACCCGCCGCATCGAAAACGAAGGCGGGCGTTTCACCCTGGTCTATTTCGGCGCTCCAGCCAATCCGGAAGCCGAAATCGAGCTCACCTACAACTGGCCGCCCGCTGATGGCTCGCCCACCGAGGACTACGGCAGCGCGCGCAACTTCGGGCATCTGGCCTTCGAGGTCGACGACATCTACGCCACCTGCGCGCACCTGCAATCGCAAGGCGTCACCATCAACCGCCCGCCGCGCGATGGGCGCATGGCCTTCGTGCGTTCGCCCGACCTGATCTCCATCGAACTGCTGCAGAAAGGCGGACGTTTGCCGCCGCAGGAGCCTTGGTTGTCGATGCCGAATACCGGCGTGTGGTGACGTGCCGATGGGAAGCGAGACGGCCATTCTCGCTTCAAGGCCGTTGCGCGCATCAATTTCCATGCGGCCCTGGCGACTGAGCGCTTCGAATGCGAATGTCTGACTATCGTCCAGGCAGATGTCGTCGATAGTCGGTCATGGATTGGCGGGAGTTGCGGTTTACCTGGCCTGCAACCGGACCAAAGACCGCCGCGCGTTATTGGCGCTGCCCGCTTTCGTGTTCCTGGCCATCTGTCCCGACCTGGATTATTTCGCCATCTGGTGGTGGCATGCGCAGCCGGTGTTGCGGCTGACCCACACGTTGCTGTTTGCGTTGGCGATAAGCGTGCTGATGTGGGGGCTCACGACGCCTTTGCGGGTCAGGTCGCTGGCCAATATTCCGTTTCCTGCGCTGCTGCTCGCCAGCCTTTCGCATCCGCTGTTGGACCTGCTGGTCGGTGCGCACGGATTGCCGTTGCTGTGGCCCTTCACCGATCGGCAAGTGGCATTGCCTTTCGGCCTGCTTCCCAGTGCGGGCCGGCTGACGCTGGACAACTACTACCTTTGGCGCAACCTGCTCATCGAGCTGGGGATTCTGGTTCCGCTGTTCGGCGTGCTGGTGGCCATTGCGCGCGGCACCGCTCCGCGCGCGCTCATGCGTAGCGCAGCCTTCGTTCTTCCGTTGTGGCTGGCGATGCTGGCATGGTCGGTTTCGCTGCAGCGATGATCGCAAGGCGGATCGATCGGAAATAGCGCGAATGTTCATCCCGATCCGTCCGCATCAAGTAAATGTAAGACGGTTCGCACTTCATATGTCGCCGGAATGTGTGCGTAAGAAAAACATCTATAAAACAAGACTAAGCATCGCAAAAAATGTTCTTGTTGTGAGGTCGAAAGATCGCGGTTTATCTGTAGGTAAGAGCACACTTGCATAGCAACGTGCGCTACGCCGTTCACGGCGTAGTAGGCTCGTGACGCGTCTTCGGCGCACGCGTCATTCCACCGTCCTTCAAGACGGATTAAATCCATGCACAAGGAAGAACATCCCTATGTCCTTTGTAGTCGATCGTCGTATGCGTTTACATGCGCTTTCCTTCGCCATCGCTATCGCGGTCTCAGCACTCGCCGCTCCAGCCATGGCCGGCAAAGCGGACCTTGCGGGTCTGAGTTCGGAACAGACCTATGACCAGTTTATCGTCGGCTATCGCAGCGGCAGCCCGGAGCGTGGCAGCGTAGCCAAGGCGAAGGAGTCGCTTGCTCGTGCTGCATCGATGCAGGTGGGCGGCAAGGCGCTTGCGCTGAAGCACCTGCGGCGCATGGCTATCGGTTCTGACGTGGTGCATGCCGATCGCAAGCTCGATCGCGTGGAGGCTGAGTCGCTGATGCGGCAGATCGCTGTCGATCCGGATGTGGAGTATGTCGCGGTCGACCGACGCATGCAGGCAGTAATGACGCCGAACGACCCCGAGTACACCCAGCAGTGGGGTTACAAGGGAACCTACGGCATTCGTGCCGACTATGCTTGGGACGTCACCAATGGCGCCGGCGTCGTCGTGGCGGTGATCGATACCGGGATCACGAACCACAGCGACCTCAACGCGAACATCTTGCCTGGCTACGATTTCATCAGTAATTCATGGGCGGCAGCCGATTTCGACGGTCGAGACGGTAATCCGAGCGATATGGGCGACTGGATCATCGCCAATCAGTGCGGAAACCCTATCGCGCATACTTCGAGTTGGCATGGCACCCATGTTGCCGGCACGGTTGCGGCTGTGACCAACAACGCACAGGGCGTTGCTGGCGTCGCCCACGGGGCGAAGGTGGTGCCGGTGCGCGTACTCGGCAAATGCGGCGGCTATGAGTCCGACATCGCCGATGCGATCGAATGGGCATCGGGCGGCAATGTCCCGGGCGTGCCGGTCAATGCCAATCCCGCTGAAGTGATCAACATGAGTCTTGGAGGGTCGGGAGCATGTGGCGCGACCTATCAGCAGGCGATCGATCATGCTGTAGGTCGTGGCACGACGGTGGTCGTCGCGGCGGGAAACTCCAATCAGAATGCGGCCGACTTCGCGCCCGCGAGCTGCAGCAACGTTATCGCCGTCGGAGCAACTAACAGCGCGGGCGCACGCTCCATATTCAATCCCAATGTCCCTGATGCCGCTTCCAACTATGGTTCGCTTGTCGATGTCGCTGCACCGGGCTCTAACATTCGATCTACGCTCAACGCAGGAACGGCTTCGCCTGGTGCTGAAAACTATGTCAGCTACCAGGGAACATCTATGGCCGCGCCGCATGTGGCCGGCGTAGTGGCGTTGATCCAGTCGGTTGTGGCAACGCCAAAGACTCCGGCGCAGGTCGAAACTCTAATCAAGTGCACGGCCACTCCGTTTCCATCGACGCCTTCGCAGCCCATCGGAACGGGAATCGTCAACGCCCAGAATGCGGTCAATGCCGCCATGGCGGTTCCGCTCAGCGTGGCCGGCAATGCGGGATCGGCAATCGCCCCGCAGACCGTCGGGGTTCGTACCGCGACCGTATCCGGTCCTGGCAATGCGTCCTGCAAGACGCAAGTCTTCGTTTCGTTCTCCCCGATGGGCCCATCGCCCACACAGCTTGAACTGGTCGCTCCCGATGGTTCCGTCTATCCGTTGCAGGCCGGCTTCGGCTTGGGCAACCAGCCCTACACGCTGAATCTTTCCAACGAAGCGAGGGCGGGAACCTGGCAGTTGCGCGTGAACAACACGTCCACGACGCCGGCAACCTTGACTTCATGGGGTATGTCGTTCAACTGAGTTGCAACACCCTGATGCAACGAAGTTGGGCCCCGGCTTCGGCCGGGGCTTTTTTTGTCGTCCCGAGCGCTCGCGGCGGGACGCCGCTCCCACGGACTAAGCGGATCTCTGGCTGAGTCCGGGATGGCAGGAATGGGGTGCCGCTCGATGCCCCGAACTGCGACAAACTTTCCCTGGACGGTAATTCGCCTTATGTACAATGAGGCGACACGCAGACGGTTTCTGCGGCAGATCACCACCGACCGGGACCGAACGAATGAAGAACGCGTTGTTGATCATCGATGTGCAGCAAGGCCTGTTCGACGAAACCCCGGCCCCGGCCGAGGCCGACGCGGTGATCGAACGCATCAACGCCCTGGCCGCGCGCGCGCGCGCCAGCGACGTGCCGGTGATCCTGATCCAGCACGAAGTGCCTGGCACCCAACTGCAGCAGGGCGCGCCGGGGTGGCAGCTGGATTCGCGCCTGCAGGCGCAGCCGGGCGACCACCGTATCCGCAAGACCACCCCCGATTCCTTCCTGCGCACCGGCCTGGACGAAGTGCTGGCGTTCTCCGGCGTCGAACAGCTGGTGATCTGCGGCTACGCCACCGAATTCTGCGTGGACACCACCACCCGCAGCGCCGCCGCCCACGGTTATGCGGTGATCCTGGCCGCCGATGCGCACACCACCCAGGACAAGCCGCACGCCACGGCCGCCCAGATCCGCACGCACCACAACGCGACGCTGCCCGAGATCAGCAGCTTCGGGCCGGTGATCGAAGCGCTGCCGTCGGAACAGATCCGTTTCAGCTCCTGAGCCACTTCCCGAATCCCATGTCCGACACCAACGACCTGCTGGCCGCCGGCCAGCACTACTACCTTCCCGTCTACCGTCCGCGCGAAGTGATCCTGGCGCGCGGCCAGGGCGCGCGGGTCTGGGATCGAGACGGCAAGGAATACCTCGATCTGTCGGCCGGCATCGCCGTGTGCGGTCTGGGCCACAACGACCCCGACCTGGTCGCCGCGCTGACCGAACAGGCCGGCAAGCTGTGGCACACCAGCAACGTCTTCTACAGCGAACCGCCGCTGCGCCTGGCCGAGGAACTGGTCACCGCCTCGCGCTTCGCTTCGCGCGTGTTCCTGTGCAATTCCGGCGCCGAAGCCAACGAAGCGGCGATCAAGCTGATCCGCAAGTGGGCCACCGCGCAGGGGCGGGCGCCGGATCGCCGCGTCATCGTCACCTTCCGCGGCAGCTTCCATGGCCGCACGCTGGCGGCGGTCACCGCGACCGCGCAGCCTAAATATCAGGAAGGCTACGAACCGCTGCCGGGCGGTTTCCGCTATGTCGACTTCAACGACCTGGGGCAACTTGAAACGGCCATGGCTGCCGGCGATGTCGCCGCAGTATTGGTCGAGCCGATCCAGGGCGAAGGCGGGGTGATGCCGGCGGCCGAGGGCTTCCTGCGCGGCGTGCGCGAGCTCTGCGACCGCCACGGCGCGTTGCTGGCGCTGGACGAAATCCAGTGCGGCATGGGCCGCACCGGCACCTTGTTCGCGCATTGGCAGGAAGGCGTCACGCCCGACATCGTCACCCTGGCCAAGGCGTTGGGCGGCGGCTTTCCCATCGGCGCCATGCTGGCCGGGCCGAAGGTCGCCGAGGTGATGCAGTTCGGCGCGCATGGCACTACTTTCGGCGGCAATCCATTAGCCGCTGCGGTGGCGCGGGTGGCGTTGCGCAAGCTGGGCTCGGATGAGATTGCGGCGAATGTGCGCAAGCAGTCGCAGGCATTGCGCGATGGGTTGGATTCGCTGAATGCGGAGTTTTCGCTGTTCTCGGAAGTGCGCGGCCGTGGCTTGATGCTGGGTGCGGTGCTGAAACCGGAATATGCGGGGCGTGCCGGCGAGATTCTCGATCACGCCGCTGCCGAAGGGCTCTTGTTGCTGCAGGCGGGGCCGGATGTGTTGCGGTTCGTGCCGGCGTTGAACATCGGCGATGTGGAAGTTGCTGATGGTTTGGCGCGCTTGCGCTCTGCTTTGTCGATTTTTGCGAAGAAGACGCCAGTAGCCTAAAGCTCCCCTCCAGTTTAAAAGCCCCTCTCCCATCGGGAGAGGGGTTGGGTTGAGGGTCCGGTGAAGTCCGTGATGGTGAACTATTCTGACTCCGCCATACCCTCATCCGGCGCTGCGCGCCACCTTCTCCCGGTGGGAGAAGGGTTAGAGCGCGGCGTGCTCAGGCTTCCTGCAAAGCCTGCCGCAGATCCGCAATCAGATCGTCCACATGCTCCAACCCCACCGACAAGCGCAGCAGATTCTGCGGCGTAGTGGTGTGCGGCCCTTCCACCGAGCCGCGATGCTCCACCAGCGATTCGCAGCCACCCAAGGAGGTCGCATTGGTGAACAGCTGCAGCCTGCCGGCCATCGCCAGCGCCGCCTCGCGCCCATCGCGCAGCTGCACGCTGAGCATGCCGCCGAAATCGCGCATCTGCCGCGCGGCCAGCGCATGGCCGGGATGCGAGGCCAGGCCCGGATAATTGACCCGTTCCACCTGCGGCTGCGCTTCCAGGAACTCGGCGATGCGGCGTGCGTTGGAGCAGTGCAGGGCCATGCGTGCGGGCAGCGAGCGGCAGCCGCGCAGGGTGAGCCAGGCGTTGAACGGCGCCAACACCGCGCCGGTGATGTGCAGGCGGTGGGCCACGCGCTTGCAGAAATCGTCGTCGCGCTTGAACGCCAGCGCGCCGCCCAGCACGTCGCTGTGGCCGCCGAAGTACTTGGTGGTGGAATGCATCACGATGTCCGCGCCCAAAGCCAGCGGCTGTTGCAGCACCGGCGAGGCGAAGGTGTTGTCGCAGGCCAGTAGCGCGCCGTGTTCGTGCGCCAGCGTGGCCAGTGCGGCGATGTCGCTGATTTTCATCAGCGGATTGGAAGGCGTTTCCGCCCAGATCAGATCCACACCGCCGGCGCAGGCCGCGCGCACAGCCGCAAGGTCAGCCATGTCCAGGCGCAGGATCTCGATGCCGCGTTCGGGCAGGAATTCCGTCGCCAGCATGCGTACGCCGGAATAGCAGTCGTCGGGGATCAGGATGCGCGCGCCGCTGGGCAAACATTCCAACAGCGTGGTGACCGCCGCCATGCCCGAGGCGAAAGTCAGCGCGGTCTCGCCGCTTTCCATCGCGGCGATCGCGGTGCGCAGCCGATCGTTGGTGGGATTGCTCTCGCGCTGGTACTCGTAGCCGGCGATGCGTTCGCCAGCCGGTCCGTGCCGAAAGGTGGTGGCCAGATGGATCGGCGGGCTGGCCGCGCCGGTCTCGCGGTCGCTTTCGCCGCCGGCATGGATGGCGAGGGTTTCAAGGCGCATCGGATCGATCCTCCAGAAGGCCGCGTTGGAACAGCTCCGCTCGCAGCAGGGTGTCGTTGAGATAGTGGTGGGCGGAGAGCCCGGCGGCGCGCGCGCCTTCGGGGTTTTCGGGTTTGTCGTCGATGAAGAAGCAGTCCCCGGGCGGCGTGCCCAGCGCCTCCAGACAAAGCAGGAACACTTTGGGATCGGGCTTGCCCAGTTTGAACTGCGCCGAACAGAACACGCGTTGTTCGAACAACGGAAACAGCGGCGGACAAATGGCGGCCAGGTTGTCCCGCAGCAGCAGGTTGTTGTTGGTCAGGATGGCGACGCGCGCCTTGCGCGCCACCTGCCGGGCGAGCGCAAGCACCTCGACGTTGGCGGTCATGGCCGCCGCGCGCGCCGCAATCAGGTCTGCAGGGGAAACCGGCGAGCCCAGCCTTCTTGCCAGTTCGTCGGCGTGGCCCTGGGCATCGTGCAGGCCCAAGTCGGCTTCCAGTTCCAGGCCCGATTCGAACAAGGCCGCGGACACCGCGCGCTCGCTGGTGCCGGTGCGCTCGGCCAGCACGCGCAGCCGCGGTGCGTGATCGTAGTGCGCCAGTACGCCGTCCAGGTCGAACAGGACCAGCGCCGGCGTACTCATCCGGCGGCGGCGACCTTGAAGGCTTCGCGCGCGGCCGCGATGGTCTGCGCGATGATCGTTTCGTCATGCGCGCTGGACATGAAGCCGGCTTCATAGGCGGATGGCGCCAGATAAACGCCGCGTTCCAGCATGGCGTGGAAGAAGCGGTTGAACGCGGCCGTGTCGCAGGCGATGGCCTGGGCGTAGGTATCGACTTGTTCGGAAGTGAAGAACAGGCCGAACATGCCGCCCACGCGCGTAGTGGTCAGCGCCACGCCGGCCTCGCGTGCGGCCGCTTCCAGTCCGTCGCACAACGCATGGGTGGACGCAGTCAGCTTGTCGTGGAATCCGGGCGCCTGCACCAGTTCCAGCATGGCCAGACCCGCCGCCATCGCCACCGGGTTGCCGCTGAGCGTGCCGGCCTGGTAGATCGGGCCGCTGGGCGCGATCTGCGCCATCAGCTCGCGCCGGCCGCCGTAAGCGCCCACCGGCATGCCGCCGCCGATGATTTTGCCGAAGGTGGTGAGATCCGGCACCACGCCGTAATGCGCCTGCGCGCCGCCGAGTGCGACACGGAAACCGGTCATCACCTCGTCGAAGATCAGCAGCGCGCCATGCCGGGTGCACAGCTCGCGCAGATGCTGCAGGTAGCCTTCGCGCGGCGGTAGGCAGTTGGCGTTGCCGACCACCGGTTCCACGATCACGCAGGCGATCTCGCCGCCCAGCGAGTCGAACAATTCCGTGGCGCCTTCGAAATCGTTGTAGCTCAGCGTCGAAGTCAGCTCGCTCAGGCTCGTCGGTACGCCCGGCGAGGTCGGCACGCCCAGCGTGAGCATTCCCGAGCCGGCCTTGACCAGGAACGAATCGCCATGGCCGTGATAGCAGCCTTCGAACTTGACGATGCGCATGCGCCCGGTGGCGCCGCGCGCCAGCCGGATCGCCGACAGCGTGGCTTCGGTGCCGGAATTGACCATGCGCACCATCTCGCACGAAGGCACCAGCCGGGTGAGGGTTTCGGCCATGGTCACTTCGGCCGGGCAGGGCGCGCCGAACGAGAGGCCGTCGCCGATCGCGCGCTGCACCGCTTCGCGCACGGCCGGATGGTTGTGGCCGACGATCATCGGGCCCCAGGAGCCGACGTAGTCGATATAGCGATTGCCATCGACGTCGAACAGATACGGACCGTCGGCGCGCTGCACGAAGAACGGTTCTCCGCCCACCGATTTGAACGCGCGCACCGGCGAGTTGACGCCGCCGGGCAGCAGTTCCTGGGCGCGTTTGAAAAGGGTGTGGGATTTTTCGTGGTTCATGGAGTCATCGAATAGAGAGGGGCTGGGTGTGTGTAGGAGCGACGTAAGTCGCGATGAAGTCCGATCGGCGAAATCCATCGCGACTTACGTCGCTCCTACGGACGTGCAGGGTTGAAGCATTGGAGGTAGGCATGGACCGCAGCCACCGGATCGGCTGCGTCGTAAACACCGGAAATCACCGCCACCAGGTCCGCGCCGGCTTGCACCAGACTGCGTGCATTGTCCGGGGTAATGCCGCCTATCGCCACCCGCGGCACGCCCAGTGAGGCCGCTTGTGTCAGCAGCTCCGGCCCGGCCCGGCGCGTGCCGGTCTTGCTGCGGGTGGGAAAGAAAGCGCCGAAAGCCACGTAGTCCGCGCCGGCCGCAACGGCGGCCTGCGCCAACGACAGCTGGTCGTAGCAGGAAGCTCCGATGATCGCGCCAGCGCCCAGCAGAACGCGCGCTGCGGCCATATCGCCATCGTCTTCGCCCAGATGAACCCCCGCCGCGCCGACCGCCTTGGCCAGGCGCACATCGTCGTTAACGATCAGCGGCACTCCCGCCTCGGCGCAGAGCGCCTGCAGCGCCGTGGCCTGTTCATGCCGCAGCGCCTGGCCTGCGTTTTTGTTGCGGTACTGCAGCCAGGTCGCGCCCGCCGCCAGCAACGGCGCGGTGCGCTCCAGCAGACGGGCGGTTTCGGCTTCGTCGGGCGTGATCAGGTACAAACCCGACGCAGCGCCAGCGGCCAAGCCGTGGCCTGGCAAGGGGGAATTCATCGGCAAACTTCCGGTGTGGGGTGGGGAATGGGACAATGGGCGCCCGCTTCCCCGCCATTATCCCCCGATGACCGACGCCGACGACACCCGTTACCAGACCTGGATGTGCGTTGTTTGCGGCTTCATCTACGACGAGGCCAAGGGGCTGCCGGAAGAGGGTCTTGCGCCCGGCACGCGCTGGAAGGACATTCCCGATACCTGGACCTGCCCGGATTGCGGCGTGACCAAGGACGATTTCGAGATGGTCGAAGTCGATTGAGAACCCGCGCAGGAGCGTGCCCATGGGGCGCTCCCGCAAAATTACGGGTCAGTGCATCCGGGACTTGCTGGTGTTCAATTCGACCAGGCGTTCGCGTAACGCTTGCGCATCGGCTGCCTCGGGCGCCACGTGCAGGTAACGGGCCAGGTCGTGGCGCGCGCCCTGCAGGTAATCCATCTTCAGGTAGGCCAGTCCGCGGTCGCGCAGCGCTTCGGGTTGTTCGGGCGAAAGTTTGAGCACCCGGTCGGCGCTGCGCGCGGCGCGGTCCCATTCGTCGCGTTCGGCGTACACGCCGTGCAGGTTGCGCAGCATGCGGATCAGGATGGCGCGGTGCGAGGCCGGGTCCAGGATATGCATCAGCGCGTTGTCGTCGGGGATGTCGCCGCCCAGATGCGGTTTGGCGCGTTCGCGCAGTTCGTCGGCGCCCAGCGGCCGGCCGCCGTTGAACGGATCCATCACCAGGATGCCGTCGTCCACCGGCAGGCGCACCAGGAAATGGCCGGGGAAGGACACCCCGTCCAGCGGCACGCCCAGGCGGCGCGCGACTTCTATCTGCACCATCGCCAGCGAAATGGGATTGCCCAGCCGGCGCTCGAACACTTCGTTGAGGTAGCTGTTGCGGGGGTCGTAATACTCGTCGTGATTGCCGGTGTAGCCCAGTTCGTCGAACAGGTGCCGGTTGATGGCCGCCATCTTCAGCGGCCAGGCGTCGATGGCCTCGATCTCCGGGCGCAGGTGCTCGGCGTGGCTTTGCGCCAGGGTGTCGTAGAGGTCGGCGTCGAGGTCGGGATATTCGTCGCGCGCGATCAGCAGCGCGGTTTCCAGCAGGGGCACGGATTCGTCAGCCTGCGCCGCCAGCGAACTCCAGTCCGGCAATGTCAGTCTTACCCCCATGGCCCAAGATTGGCGTCAATCGCCGTCACAATCAAGCCCCGGCATGCGCTTTGGTGGGAGCGGCTTCCAGCCGCGAGCTTTGCTCGGATCGTGCTCACATGGCGGCAGACAAGAGCTCGCGGCTGGAAGCCGCTCCCACGTCACGGCAGCACAGGAATATCTTTGCTGAATTTCAGCTCGGCGCCGTTCTTCAGTTTCAGCTTCGCCGCTTCGCCCGCGTTCAGTTCCAGCACGTAGCGGGCCGGCGCGTTGCTGGGATACGGCGGGCAGGCGTTGCCCGCCGAGCAGGGCGGCACGTCGCGCTGCTGCGCCACCAGCTTGCGCGCGCTGTCGAAGTACAGGATGTCCAGCGCGATCTTGGTGTTCTTCATCCAGTACGCCTGCGGCTCTTCGCGGTCGTGCAGGAAGATCATGCCGGTGCCGGGCGCCAGTTGATCGCGGAACATCAACCCGCGCGCGCGTTCGGCGTCGTCGTCGGCCACTTCGACTTTGTAGCGCTGGCCGCCCAGTTCCACCCAACTGCTGGCGTTGGCGCAGCCGCTGAGCAGCAGCATCAGGAAAAGCAGGGAAGAACGGGTCGAAGACATGCCGGTTTCCGGTGGCGGGGGTGGGCCGCTAGTGTATCGGCAAGCCGCCGCCCATCAGCACAGGGCGGTCGCAACGAATCGATCAAAACAGGGGCCGGGTCTCGCCGATTTCGGGTTCGGCGTTGCGTTTCCTGCCGGATCGCCAGCCGCCGGCGCCGGCCTTGAAGGCTTCGCCCCCGGCCTCGGAGGGGTGGCCTTTGCGCTTCTGCGATTCGCGGTGCGCGCTTTCGGCCATCGCTTTGAACTGGCGCTCGCGTTTGAGGAACAGCTCGTCCAGGGTTTCCGCCTGCCGCGCCGCGCCCTTGCGGTTGCCGGGCACGTCTTCCTCGCGCGCGGTTTCCGGGATCTGGCCGAACGGAATGCGCATGGGCGCCGCGTCGTGCGCCAGCGCCTGCTGCATGGCGCCGAAGTAGACCGAGTTGTTGCCGTACTTCTGGTTGATCCGGTCCACCACGCGGCTCATGTCGCGGCCGCGCTGGCGTTGCTCCATCAGCTCGCCGGTGACGCTGCCGACCTGTTCCAGTCCCACCAGGGTGACGGCCACCGACAGCGGCGGATGACGGCGCGGATTCCAGCGGCCGCGCCCGATCGCCTGCTCCAGCTGCAGCAGCTGTTCGCCCAGCAGGTGCAGGAAGCTGGGCGTGTCGTCGACCGGGGCGAAGGAGAGGTCGCGTTCGAAGCGCTCGTCCTGGCCGACGAAACGGATGCGGATGGCCAGGCCGCTGGCCAGGAACTGGTCCTTGCGCAGACGCATCGCCGCCTTGGCCAGCAGCTTGAACAGCACCGAGCGCGCGCCTTCGAAGCTGCGCAGTTCCGGGCCCAGCACGTGGGAGTGGCCGATGGAGCCGCGCTGGGTGATGCGGTCGGGCACGTCAAGGCCGCGCAGCTGCATCCAGAAGCGTTCGCCTTCGCGGCTGCCCCAGGCCGCGCGCAGATGCTCGCGGGTGGCCGCGCACAGTTGCCGTGCGGTGCGGATGCCGGCTTCGTGCAGGCGCTGTTCCATCGACGGGCCGATGCCGCAGAAGTCGCGCAGTTCCAGCGCGTGCAGCTTGTGCGGCAGATCGTCCATTTCCAGCACGGTCAGGCCGTCGGGCTTGACCATGTCCGAGGCGGTCTTGGCCAGGAATTTATTGGGCGCGATGCCGATGGAGCAACGGATGGCCGAGCCGTAACGGTCGGCCAGCTTGGCCTTGATCGTGCGGGCGATGGCTTCGGCATTGCCGCGCTGGCGTTCGCGGCCGATCAGGTAGCAGGGCACTTCGTCGATCGATTCGGCCTTGCCATGCGGAATGCAGTCCGCGATCACGGCCATCAGTTCGTGGTGCAGTTCCACGTAGCGCGCCGGGCGCGCTTCCACGAACTCGATGCCGGGAAACTTCTCCATCGCCTCCCACACCAGCGTGCCGGTGCCGATGCCGTGCTCTTTGGCTTCGACGCTGGCGGCGATGCAGCAGGTGGTGGCCGCGATCACCGGCACCACGCCCAGCGGACGCCCGCGCAGCGCTTCGTTGTCGTATTGCTCGACCGAGGCGAAGAACGAATTGAAATCGACGAACAGGCAACGCAGGGTCATGGCGAGGCTTCCCTTGGGGGAGAAGTATCGCGCCGCGCCGTCTCAGTGCGGGAGATACCCTTGCCGGCTCAGTCGTGGCGATCGCGCGGGAACAGATAGCTGGAAATGCGGGCGGCGACCTGCACGTTGTCGCGGTAGTAGGCCGCGTTGTCGGCCAGGTCGTGCCAGCGGCGCTGGTCGCGCGCCAGTCTCAGCAGCTGCTGGGTCATGCGCAGCAGCGTGTCCGGTGCTGGAGTGGCGTTGTGTTCCACACAGCACTCCAGCAGTTCCAGCAACAGTTCCGAGCGGTCCTGGCAAAGCTCCGCTTCCTGCCGGGCGCTGCCGTGAAGCCGGTCGAGCTGGGCATGGGGCAGGGTGGTGATGCCGACATCGGCCAGGTTCGGCCGGGAGATGCCCTGCAACAGGTGGACCAGGCTTTCCAGGCTGGTGAGCGCAGCCGCGGGCTCGGGCGGGGTTTCCCTGGAAGTTTCCTCGCCCGGTTCACTCGGCAACGACAGACTCATCGGCACTCTCTCCATGTCATCGAAGGAACCAGGCCAATCCGGCATGGCAGGGCGAAGCGCCGACGGGAATGCGATGCCTAGCGTTCTGCCGTATCGCCTTGGAATCACTGTATTTACCCAATAAGTTCATGTCAATGAACATTAGTTGTGAATCAGGGGGTCATGCGCGCCAGTAACTTCCCGGTCATGAGCGACGAGCGTTATCAGTTTTCTTTACGGTTGGCCGAGGCGATGCAGGCGCTCGGCTACGAGCCGCGTCCGTCGGTGCTGTTCCGTCTGTTCAATGCCAAGTACCGCGGCCGTTCTGTGAGTTTCCAGACCATCTCGCGCTGGTTGAGCGGCAGCTCCATGCCAGAGCAGGACAAGCTGCAGGTGCTGGCGGCGCTGTTCGGCATCGAACCGCAGGTGCTGCGTTTTGGCAAGGAGCCCAAGCACCGGGGGGCGGAAACGCAGGCGGCCTGGCCCAGCGGCACCGGAGCGCGCGAGCGTCAGGTGATCGAGGCGTTCCTGGCGTTGCCGCCGAAGCGGCGCGAGTTGGTGGGGGAATTGGTCAAGGCGTTGGCGAAGGGTTGAGCGTGGCGTCGGGGGCGTAGCCCCGACCTACGGGGCTTTTGCTTTGCCCCCTTTGGAAAAGGGGGCTACGGGGGATTTGCTTTTGCTTTTGTTTGTAAGCGGAAAAGCAAAATCAAAATCAAAAGCAAATCCCCCTCAATCCCCCTTTTCAAAGGGGGAGGCTTACAGGACTTTGGGTGGCTCGCCGCCTACGATCACCACGTCCGCCGGACGGCGCGCGAACAGGCCCACCGACACCACACCGGGAATCTGCGACAACTCGCGTTCCATCGCCACCGGGTCGACGATCGACAGTCCGTGCACGTCGATGATCACGTTGCCGTTGTCGGTGACCACGCCGTCGCGCCACACCGGCTGGCCGCCGGTAATGGCCAGTATCTGCCGCGCGGCCAGGCTGCGCGCCATGGGGATCACTTCCACCGGCAGCGGGAACTTGCCCAGCACCGGCACCTGCTTGATCGGGTCGATGATGCAGACGAACTTCTCGCTGGCCTCGGCGATGATCTTCTCGCGGGTCAGCGCCGCGCCGCCGCCCTTGATCAGGCGTTTGTGCGGGTCGCACTCGTCGGCGCCGTCCACGTACAAGGCCAGATTGCCGGTGTTGTTGAGCTCCATCACCTCGATGCCGTGCGCGCGCAGGCGTTCGGTGCTCTGATCGGAACTGGAGACGGCGCCGGCGATGCGGTGCTTGATGCGCGCCAGCGCGTCGATGAAGAAGGCCACGGTGGAACCGGTGCCGACGCCGACGATCATGCCGTCTTCCACGTACTCGATGGCTTTTTCGGCGGCCAGGCGTTTTGCTTCGTTCTGCGACACGGGGTTGGTTCCGGTAGTTGGGTTATTCGAGGGACAGCAGCAGCTTCCACTGCGCCGCGCTGACCGGCGATACCGACAGGCGCGAGCCACGCTGGGTCAGCGCGAAGCCTTCGCCCAGCGCATCGGCGTGTTGCTTGATTTCTTCCAGCGGGATCGCGCGCTTGAGCTTGCGCTCGAAAGCGACATCGACCAGCGACCAGCGCGGTTCCTCGCGCGTGCTCTTGGCATCGAAGTAGTCCGATTTGGGGTCGAACTGGGTAGGGTCCGGATACGCCACGCTCGCCACTTTGGCGATGCCGACGATGGCAGGCACCGCGCAGCTGGAGTGGTAGAACAGCACGCCGTCGCCGACCTGCATCTGGCGCATGTGGTTGCGCGCCTGGTAGTTGCGCACGCCGTTCCAGGGTTCGACGCCCACTTTCTGCAAGTTGTCGATGGAGAAGGCGTCCGGTTCGGACTTCATCAGCCAATAGCGTTTGCGATTACTCACGGAGATTGTCCTCAGGGGGCTCGTCCTCACGGGGCTCGGCCAACAGGGTTTGGGTTTCGGTGCAGATCGCGTCGGGCGTTACGTCCCAGGCTTCGGCGGCGAGCCGGTCGATGCGTTGCGCGTCGAAGCCCACGCCCACCAGCCAGGGCGGCGGCATCGATGCGTTGCGGAAGGCGAAGCTGCGATCGTACCAGCCGCCTCCCATGCCCAGACGGCGGCCGGCGCCATCGAACCCGACCAGGGGCA
The DNA here is from genome assembly GCA_036383995.1 of Pseudoxanthomonas sp. GTDB lineage: Bacteria > Pseudomonadota > Gammaproteobacteria > Xanthomonadales > Xanthomonadaceae > Pseudoxanthomonas_A. Next base: position 1,498 of record DASVNG010000040.1, on the reverse strand, counting down.
TGGCTACCAGCGACATGGCTTCGGGCGGCAACGCCGAGGCCGACTCCACATCCGGTTCCGGAATACCGAAACGATTGGTCACCAGCGCATCGCCCGGCCGCCACGGCGCGAACCGCAGCTGGTTTTCGTGGTGCAGCACCGGCAGGCAGTAGACCAGCGCGCGCGGCAGGCGCACCTGCCAGCTGTGCAAAGCGATCTCGCCGTCCATCGCCCAATAACCGGCGACGTAGCCCGATTCGGGCGCGAAGGCCAGCGACAGCAGGCGGTTGGCCAGCGCATCGGCCGCGGCGATGCGCTGCGGGGCGGGGATGGCGCGGCGCTGCGAACGCAGCTCGCTGCGCAGGCGGGCGCGGTCCTGGATCATGGGGCAAGCCGCGCGGGAAAATTCATGTGCGGAATTCTAAGCCAAGCCGGCCCTGGCGGCCGAATGCGGCCAAGGAAAATCGGAAAGCTGGCGGTATGCCGTGTCGGCAGGAAGCGCGACCGGCGATCCGGTGCGTTGATTCGACGGGAGATCCGCCGAATGACGGCGAACAGCGACGACACTGCTCGCGCAAGGAAGAAATACATCCTCCGCCATGACGATGCTTGCGAAACGACCTTGAACCCGGGGTTCAAGTGGGAAGAGTTGGGGGCCGTCGGGCTTTCCGCTGCGAGGCGGACCTGCACTCCTGGCTTCCGTTCCCTTCCCGTGGTCGTATTTAAGGGACAAGGCGAATGTTTTGCACGCCGTCGTTCACAGCAGAGGATGCGCGGTCAGTATAGCGATGCCGCCGGAAATGCAAAGTCCGTTCGTCGGTCGAAATTCATTCTGCAGTGTGCATCGCCGTGATCGCGTTTGTTCCACGCGGCCGCGCCCGGCCGTGAAACAGGATCAGCGCGAAGATTCCAGAACGCTGTCCAGCTTGCGGTGCAGATCGTCCAGCGTGCTGGAAAGTTCGCGGTCGCGCGCGCTGCGTTCGTCGCGCAACTGCTGCAGTTCGTGCGCCAGGTTGAGCGCGGCCAGCACCGCCACGCGGTCCACCGCGGCCATCTTGTTGCCGCCGCGCACCTCGCGCATCTTGCTGTCCAGCAGTTTGGCCGCCGCCATCAGGCTGCTGCGTTCGCCCGCTTCCACGCCCACGGTGTACTCGCGGTCCAGGATGTGCACGCTGACCGGTTCGCTGCCGCTCATGTGTGCTGCTCCAGCGACTTCAGCCGCGTGATCATGGCTTCCACGCGCGAGCGCGCCTGTTCGTTCTTGGCCAGCAGCTGCGAGCGCTCGCCGACCAGTTGTTCCTGCTGGGTGCGCAGGCTGCGGTTTTCGTCGGCCAGGCGTTGGCAACGTTCGACCAGCGCCTGCACGCGCGCGGCCAGGGTGCGGAGCTGTTCGATGGCGTCGTTGTCCATGGCGGCCACGATAGGGGTGCGCCGGGCAGGCGGTCAAGCTGCGCCTGCGGAAGGGGGCTGGAACGTCGTGAAAGCTCCTGGCAGCGGTGTGGGAGCGGCGGGCCCCCGC
>DASVNG010000039.1:0-19532 GCA_036383995.1 Pseudoxanthomonas sp. | reverse complement strand
CAGATAGGCGACGCTACGCTCGCACTCAAGCCAAGACGGCTAAGTGCAGGCGGCGACATGGAAGAGCTGAGCGAGTTCGTATTCTTTCGCGCCCTCTACGATTTCATTCATAGCGAAATAGACGAGTTCGCCATCGATCTGCTGGCCCGGACCATGGCCTTGGTCAGCACCGCGGCCTTGAGCGTGTTGACGCTGTGGATCCTGATCCGGGGTTACCGCATCGTCACCGGCCAGTCGCCTCAGCCGATGATGGGTCTGGTCGTCGATACGTTGCGCACCACGCTGATCCTCGGCTTGGCCTGCGGCATGGCCCTGGGCGGGTCCGACCTCTATGAATTGCTGGGCAGCGACCTGCCCAACGAAATCTCCCGCGTGGTGACCGGCGATGCGGCGCCGATCAACGAACAGATCGACCGCAATCTGGCCTTGATGCAGATTGCCGTGGGCAGAATCGACGCGCTGGACGTCATGGGCGATACCACGCTGGACAGCGCCAAGGGCCGCGCCTCGTGGTTCGCCGGCCTGGGCACGGCCGGGCCGGCGATGAGCGGCGGTTCCTTGTTGCTGATGAACCAGATCGCCCTGGCCCTGTTCATCGGCCTGGGGCCGCTGTTCGTGCTGAGTCTGTTGTTCGAGCAGACCAAGGGGCTGTTCGGCAAGTGGCTGTACTACGGCATCGGCACGATGTTCTCGCTGGCGGTGCTGAGCGTGATCGTCGGTATCTCCCTGGACATGATGCTGAAGGTGGGGGCCGCGTTCTGGACCACGGGCGTGCTCACGGGCAGCACCGATGGCCTGACCAGCCTGGCCATGCAGCAGGGCTGCCTGGGGTTGGTGCTGACTATCCTGATCCTCAGCGCCCCGCCGATGGCGGCGCAGTTCTTCAATGGGGTGTTGGGGAATTTCAGTCCGAAGTCGGTGTTTGGGGGTGGCATGGGTGGGCGTGGCTCAGCCGATGATGGCTATGCCGGAGTGGCTCAGGAAGCGTCGCAAGAGCTTCACCCTGTCCAACACCAGTTCAGACATACGCTGCCGGCGGAGGGCAATTCGGATCAGGTGAAGTGGGCATCGGGGGCGCATGAAGTCCAACACTCGACAATGCCGACGACGGCAGATATCGAACGGCGTCTTTGGGTCGAACTTGCCGCCCAAGAGGCAGCAGCGTCGGGAATGGAGTTCGCGCAGGCTCGCGGCGGACCCGTACGCATGCCGACACCGGGCATTCCCATTGCCGAGAACCGGGGATGGGATGCGGCACTGAACATCGCAGCCGACCCGCTGGGATTGCTTGAACCGTACTTCGCCACCAAGGCAGCCATGGCCCAGCTCAACGACGCCATGATGAAGCAGCGGGTGGACTCGTTCCGCCAAAGCATGATCGACGCGGGGGTAAAGAATGTCCCGGAAGGCTACGATCGTGCTTACTTCGCCGGGGGTCGGCAGGGCGATGACTACGCAGGCACCCTCAACAAACTAGCCAACCAGTATCTCGATCATATGCAGGATCATCGTCTACGCGAGATGTGGGGCGACAATTACAAGGACATCCGGCTGGGCAAGTCGCAGATGAATGTGTTGGAGTTTGAGAAGTGGGTGTTGGATGCGCAGCAGAAAGCGGTGGATCGTGCTTATACACAAGGCGTCGAAGCAATACAACGGGGAGATATCAAAGTAGAGAATGGGCAGTACGCACTTGTCTTGGGAAATTACGTGGACCGCCACCAAAAGCTAGAGCTTCGAGCCATGGCCAGAGCAGAAGGCATCAATGACAGCGGCCCGTCAAAGATATGGGGCATCAATCGACGCATCAAGATCGAAATTCCGGATAGCCACGCAATTCCAGACAATCGACTTGGCTATAACCTGTATTCGGATGCCACACTGTCACGAAAAACTGCTGAAACGGTGCAAATCCAGCGTTGGAATGCCATTAGGCCTGGGCACACCATAATTATTAGGCCGACCCAACTTGGTGGATCTTACGTAATTCCGCGATCTCAAATTCCCGAACACACTTTACGGCCTAGGGGAAAATAATGTCATTACGAAAGAATCTTGACGATCTAGCTGGAGCTGTTGGTGCAGCTGCAGCGATGGCTCCCGATGAATATGATCCCGGGAGTTACATCACCTATGAATTCAATATGGCGGAAATTCGAAAACTATGGGCGGCTGCGCGGCCAAAGATACGGCGAGACCTAAATCAGGCAACCGTGCTGGATGGGAAGTTGAACTCTATGCTTTCCGCTTTCGAGGCCGGCGATAAGAAACTTGGTCGAAAGATTGCTTGGGACATCTACAATTCCAAGCCAGAGAAGCTCAAGTAGATCATGCAGAGACTCGAAGCGGAGCAAATTCATCCATAAGAAGAATATAGAGTTCATCCAGCATCCTGTGCTCCTTGCCGAGTTCGATTAATGCGAAGTAGCCTTTTTCTAAAAATACAAATAATTGTTCTGGTCATCTTGCTGTCGCTATTTCCAATAGGATGCGGAGCTGGCGGGCTACCGGCCAGCCTTCCTGCTGATCCTGCCAACGGCTCCGAGCGCACTGCTGAAGACTGGCATCTGACTAACGAGTGGTCGTATATCGGTCAGTGCTCGGCAAGGGCAATGATTGTGTATTTCCTGATTGCTAACAAGTTCGATGGTCAAACGATGGAAGACCAGCTCAGAGCATTACAGGCGAGAGACGATCTGGGGGACGATAAGCAGCGATACATTGATTCGACCACTGAAATGCTCCGCGAAGTATATGATCGCTCCGGCGACGAACTGTTGCAATTTCCTCCGGCCATCGCAGCAGACTGCATTAGTTCATCCTCCTACTTGAATATCGATCTTCTTCTTGCGCTGGATTGTTTCGATGAATATCAGCGACCGATGTATGAGGCCATTCTTGATAAGAGGCGGAAAGCATCTAAGTGGATATCTACGAAAGAAGCAGATGAAGGGTTTTATGTCTGCTTGCTGGGCTCTCTGAAGAACGCTAAGACCTCGCAGGATGGGCCTTGGCCCACCATTGCCATGAATCGGATTGCATTGGCGTCGAAGCCAAGGACGGTGTGCGAGAACACGGTCAGAGTGCGTTTTCCGAAGAAAATGAATTCCAACCCACTCTCCAAGCAATGAAAAGACAGAACTATTACTTTATTTTCAATGTCGCATCAAAGGAATGATTAATGACTTCAACCAGCGAAATACAAAACCTTTCAAATGCAATCAACACTCATCTTGCTCGGCTCAACCGAGAGGCCGTATGGCTTTTTCTTACCACTCTTGGCATATGGGGCGTTACAGACAAATCGATGCAATTTATAGCTTTTCTTTTGGCATTCCTTATATTTTCCTCCAATGCAACAACTGATGGCCCAAGCTTTTCCAAAAGATTTAAACAGATAGGAACAAGCATAGAAAAGTCAGAGCATTCCTCAGCCACCAAGGAAAGGTTTCGCGCCGAGCTCCTGGAGGCAAAATCCAAACTGTCCGTTAGAAATATCCTAAAAAATAGCTACGTATACTTTTTCGCGTTCGTCTTTCTCGCCCTCAGCTTCGCTAACTGGTTTAAATAGCTGATGCCCGGACATAAAAAGTCGCCGCCGCTCTGGCATGTCTACCTTATCGAATGCCGCGACGGCAGCCTGTACACCGGCATAGCCGTCGACGTGGCGCTGCGCTACGCGAAGCATGCGGCGGGAAAGGGAGCCCGCTATACCCGCGCGCATCCACCGCTGCGGCTGTTGGGCCAATGCGCATACCCCGACCGCTCCGAAGCCAGCCGGGCCGAGTACCGCATCAAGCAACTTTCGCCCGCACAGAAACGGGAGCTGTGCGACAGCTGGGCAGGAACCGATACCGCCTATTCGCTTCCTGCCTGATCGGCGGCCTGCGCAGGGGCGTCCTGGTGCACCGAGAGCGGGCTTTCGATCGGGCATTTTCCGTCCGGAAAACCGTAGCTTTCCCTTAGCGCCAGCCCGCAGGCATCCACCGTTTCGGCGGAGCTGTCGGGCAACTGGCATTCGCGCTCGAAGGCGCGCATGAACTCGTCCTTGCGCCGCACGAAATCTTCGCCGCATTTGCGCGTCAGCCGGATGCGCTCAAGATCGTCCTGCACGGCATTGGTGCCGTCCAACCCATATTCCACCAGCTCGTCCGCCGACAGCAGCCGCAGTTTGCGGTTGGGCACGGTCATCATCAGGTCCGCGACCGCGACCGATGCGCCGTTGCGCTCCAGGTATTCCTTCATCTTTTCGTAGACCTCGCGCAGCTCCTGGCTGAGCTCGGCGCGCGTGGTCGCAGTGGAGTCCACGCGGATCATCCGGTGGATGCCGACCTTGCCGGCGATCTGGCGGTCGTCGCCCGCGGCCAGGATCAGCACGCAGGCGCTGTGGCAGATGGCGTGCTCTCCCACATGGATGGTCCATTGCGAGGCGCCGATGGCGTCGCCCGCCTTCATCGCGTCTTCCACGTGGCCGCCGCTGGAATTCAGGTCCAGGATGCGCCGCTCTATCTTCAGCCGCTCGGCGACGTTGCCCACGCGCTCCACCAGCGCGGTGAAATCGGTCGCTATCTTGCCCTCGTAGCTCAAGCGAAGGATTCCGGTTTCTTTGCATTTCTCCAGCGCGGCGGTCACTCCCGCATAAGAAAGATCGGTGAGCGGCTGACCGCTCTTCGCCTCAGCCTGACCGTTCTCTTCGACTTGATCTTTCTCTTTGATCGGACTCTTCGCTTCGACCGGAACCGAATCGCAGCTGATCGAAGCCTGCCCGGAAGTCAGCTCGACCGCCGGCCAATCCGTGCCTTTCAACACATCGATTTTGCGCGCGACCGGCGCAGGCGCCGGCGAGCCGCCGCTGAGCGCGCCGCCCTGCCCTGCGCTTGCGGGCACATCGACGATCCTGACCGGGGCCTGGACCGGAGTCTTTTGCTGACAGGCCGTCAGGCAGACGGCCAGAACGATCAGAAACCTTTTGGGGATGGGCATGCCGCGTCGTTTTCCGGGATGAGGGGGCACCGCTGGGGCGCAGCATCGCGATACCGCGCGATGGGCTCCAGTCTAGTGCGTGCCCGGGAAACGAACAAAACCAAGGGTGAATGCGCCTGCGGAATGCCGATGGCAGCGACGTCCGGCAATGTTGCCCGGCGCGCCTACCCCGCTTTGCGCCAACTGGCGCCTACTCGAGGACCATCTTCGCCAACTTGGCTACCGTATTCAGGTTTCGTCCGGTGCCGGTTCTGGCCGCCGGAATCTTAAGCTTCGAATCGGCCATGCCGTCGCCGTAATGCACGTACAGCTCGCGCGCGCCCAACGCTACTTCTTCCCCGTTGACATGACTGAGCGTGGCCAACGTGTCCGCTGCCGGCGCATGATCCAGGAACACCACCACCAGGCGATTGGGCGCGGCCTGGGGAAAAGGGTTGGCAGAAAGTATCGCGGCCATTTCCGCCGCGGTACGCACCAGCACGCCCACAGGCTTGCCCGCATAGCGCAGCAGCGCCGATTCCAGTGCCGTCTTCACCTGCGCCGCGCTGGAGGCGCTTCGCAACACCACATTGCCGCTGGCGATGTAAGTGCGCACGTCCTGGAAGCCGGCCGATTCGCACATGGCGCGCAGGTCGGCCATCGGCAGCTTTCCGGTGCCGCCGACGTTCACCGCGCGCAACAGGGCGATGTAGTGGTTCATGCGAGCGAGCGATCCGGTTTCAAGCGCCACTACCATCGCGCCGCAACGACCAGAACGCGATATCGCGGCGCAGGTGATAACCGTTTTGCTCGTACAGCTCCTTGGCCCTGCGGTTCTCGTGGCTCACGTGCAGGAAGGGCGTCAACCCGCGGCCAAGAACGTCGTTGGACAGCCATGCCAGCAAGCGGCGCGCGTAACCGCGCCCGTTGAAATCGGGATGGGTGCAGACCGCGCTGATTTCCGTGTGGTCGTCCATGCCCATCCGCTCGCCGATCATCGCGGCCAGCCGGCCGTCCTGGTAGATACCGAAATAGCGGCCCAGCTCCACCGTGCGCGGTCGGAAGTAATGCGGGTACACCAGCGCGGTCAGCGCCAGCACATCGGCGCGATGGGCTTCCGTCAATTCGATAAGGTCCGGGCCATCCACTGCGGGAATGGAAGCCGGGCAAACCATCTGCGCCAGCAATGCCAGTTGCTGCAATCGCCAGCCTTCGGCTTGCGCCGGCGTCCGGCCCAGCAGCAAGACGGTGTCGCCGTGCGGGACCAGCGATTCCAGCGATGCGGCCGCGTCGACACCGTCGGCCGGCACGCCAAGGAAAGGCGCAACGTCCGGCGGATAGCGCGCGACATCGTTCTGGCGCAGAGCCAGCGAGCGGTGCCGGCTGCTCAGGGATTCCCAGATGGGATTGTCGAGGGGATGCGGACTCATGGAAGCCCAGAGTCTGCCATCGTTCGAGCAATCTTTTCCAGAGCGGCGCTTGCAAGGGACCCTCGGCTATTCTTGTTCCAACGTGTCAGGATTCCCGGTCGCATTCCAATGGAGTTGGCCATGAAAACCCTGTTTTTCGGCCTGATCTTCGCTCAATTGCTATCCGCATCCGCCTCGGCAGAGCCGCTGGAAGAACAAACCCGCAAGCCGGTACCGGCAACGGGCGCGGCGCGGCCGAAAGCCCAGCCGCCAATTGTCCGTAAGACGCAGGACCCGCGCACCGATCCTTATGGCGCGCTGGTGGAGAACGTAAGCCGATCCGCGGACGAATTCCGCGACGACAACACCAGCCGCAACCAGGACAGGGATCACCTCGAAGATACGGGCAACAGCCAGTCCGAAGCCGCCTCCGACAAAAAACCTCCGCAGCGCAAGCCGAAGAAGCCTTCGTTCTAGCGCATGGCGGCTTTTCTCAAGCGGTTTCTAGCCCGGCACTACCACCCTCCATGGCACGCCGAAGCGGTCGATCGACATACCGTAGCTCGACGAAAAGAACTTCGTCTCAAGCCAACACTTCCACCGCATCGCCGACGGACACGCTACCCGACGAACGCGGGATGAGGTTCTGGCCGAAGGTGACGCCCCCGGGCGTACGCCGATAGCCGATCAAGGTGCGCAGCGGCTCCCCGTCAGGATCTTTTTCGCCCAGTACCGGATCGACCGTGGTGAAGACGCAGCGCGTGCAGGCCTTGGCCACTTCGAATTCCACTTCGCCGATACGGATGCGTTTCCAGCCGTCCTCCGCATGCGCAGCCACGCCGTCCACCACCAGATTGGGACGGAACTGCAGCATCGATACGGGCTTGGCCAACCGCGCGTTCAAGCCATCCAACGCGGCGCGAGAAATCAGCAGCAAGGGGAAGGCATCGGCGAAGCTGACTTCATCGCCCGGTTGCGACTGCGGATCGGTCATCGGCCGGGTGACGCCGGCGTCCATGTGCACCAGATGCACGGGCTGTTGCAGGAATTCGCTTAGCCAGGCGTCGGCCGCCGCGTCTACGCGCTTGGCGGCGACCTCGTTCTTCCACACGTTGACCGGTACGGTCGCTTCGGTTTGCGGAAACGGAACCCGCAGCGATGGCATGCCGGGCGCCTCCAGCGAAAGGCCCCGCAAGTCCGGCTGCGCGCGCACCAAGGTCAAGCGCGGCCGCTCCCGCCCGGTGAGGAAGCGGCCCTCCGTATCCACCACCATCCAGCGGCGGTCGTGCTGAAGGCCGCGCGGCTCCACCGCGGCCGTCCGCATCTCCAGCGGGGCGGAGGACTTGATCGGGTACAGATAGAGGCCTGAGAGCTGCATCAAGACGGTTTCCGAATCACGGAGAACCTATGTTATGCGATACGAAGAACATGAGGCGAACGCGTTTGTGACCCGGCATTAACCTGGTTAAGCGCATCTTGGGCGTTGCGGATCCCCAACCGCGCGAAGGAGACCAGAGATGCCTTATATCGACGGATTTGTGATTGCGGTACCCACCGCCAACAAACAGAAATTCATTCAGCATGCAAAAGACGGAGATTCGGTGTTCGTTGAGCATGGCGCCACCCGCATCCTAGAGTGCTGGGGCGACGACGTGCAGGACGGCAAGCAAACGGATTTCCGCCGCGCCGTGAAAGCCAAGGAAGACGAGACGGTCGTGTTCTCGTGGGTCGAGTGGCCCGACAAAGCCACCCGCGACATCGGCATGGAAAAGGCGATGAAGGACCCCAGACTGTCGCCGGACCAGAATCCGATGCCGTTCGACGGCGCGCGCATGATCTTCGGCGGCTTCTCGCCGGTGGTCGAACTCGGTTCCAAGACCAAACACTAGATAGATCGAAACACTCCGGACAGAACGTTCCAAACAGAAGCGGGCGAGCCGAAACGGCTCGCCCGGCCGGAGTTCTGCGGGCCGGCCCTATTTTTCGGCCAACCGATAGACCCTGACGTAATCGACCTGCATGCGCGCAGGGAAGCTGTCGTCGTCCACGCCCTTCTGCCCGCCCCAGTTCCCGCCCACGGCGATATTGATCAAGAAGTGGAAGCGCTGGTCGAAAGGCCATGCGGCCGGTCCGGTGCCTTCGTTGGGAAACTCCAGCACCAGCTTGTCGTCGATATAGCCGCGGATCGTGTCGGGGGTCCAGTCGGTGCGGTAGACATGGAAATTGCCGATGGCGCCGTCGACAAGCTCGATGCCGGTGCGCTGCGTATTGATGGTGTGGTTGTAGGCCTGGGTGTGCATGGTGATGTGCACGCGGTTCGGGTCGTAGCCTACGTGCTCCATGATGTCGATCTCGCCCGACTTCGGCCATCCGCCGTAGGCCTGGTCGGTAGGCAGCATCCATAACGCCGGCCAAGTGCCCCGCCCCGGCGGCAGCTTGGCCCGTATTTCGAAACGGCCGTACAGGAAGTCGCCTTTGCCCTTCGACACCAGCCGCGCAGAGGTATAGCCGCGCCCGTTGCGCTTTTTCTTCTTGGCCGTGAGGGTCAGCACGCCGTCGGCGACCGATGCGTTGTCCAGGCTGCCGGTGTAGTACTGCAGCTCGTTGTTGCCCCAACCGTCTCCGCCGAGGTCGTAGCCCCATTTGGCGGGATCAGGAGCGCCGGCATGGTCGAACTCGTCCTGCCAGGCGGGCGTCGCTTCGAAGGACCAGGTTCGCGTCGTCGTTTGCGGCAATGGCGCGGTGGAACCGGCATGCTGCGCAAAACACGGGATCGCCTGCAATGCGATCAGCAGAACCAAACCCTCGAGCATTCGGTTTGCTCGCTTCATCGGATGACTCCTGAGTCTCTGCAATCGAAGAGGGATGCGGATACGCGCGAGGCAAGGTTATCCGGAATCAGGAACGGGTGCGGGCAAAGGGCGATTCTTCGCACCGACCGATCTTCTCAGAACGATCCCGGGTGCTTCGGACGCCAGTTCATGCCTTTGTATTCGACCTCGCTCTTGGGCGCGGGCGCAGGCGCGCCCGTCCGGGCCGCGGAAGGCGACAGCACGGCGCCTCTCAGCTTGGCGGCGATCCTTGCGAAGGCTTCGATATCGTTGTGGGTGAAGGCGTATTCCTTTCGACAGACACGGTAGCGCACGTCCTGGGCGCTGCCGACGGCGCTGGCCCATTCCGGGGTGACGCCCTGGCCGATCAGTTCGATCATTTCCCCATCCACGACCTTGCCGCGGTACGACGCCGGCCCGGCGGGCAAGGGCCGGCCATCCACGAACCAGTCGATGTTGTGGCATGAGGAGAATCGCGACGCCGCAGCGCCTGATCCTTCATTGCCCGAAACGAAAGCCAGATTGATCGCCGACGAGGATGCGTCGCCAATGAAAACGGCCTCGAAGGTAAAGACCGGCATGCTCGTGTCCATGCTGCCGTCGGCGGTGTAGGCGACCGTGCGCTCGCCGCTGATGCGGTCCAGATTGTCGCTGACGGTCTGGGCGGAAACCGGCGCAGCGATCGCCAGCGCGACCGCGAAAAAAGCAATGCGCATCAGCCGGCCGCCAGGACAATGGCCGGTAGGTCGAACTCTTGCTTCATCACACTCCCCAGTGTGTTGCGGCGTCGGAACGCTAGGCCGTTCGGCTTCCCCGCCATGGCTTCGCACGCACAGCTTGCCATTCCCGGCGCATATGCGCACGTGCACGGGAGGGCCTGCTTCGCCCGACTGTGCGGACGGTCACATTGGCGGGGGTTTTCGCCCGGCGTCGGGCGAACTCATGCCTTCATGCAGAATTTTCGAATTCCGTGCCGCTCAGTCGCAGGCGCGTGGCCAAGCATGATCCGCACCGGGCTGCAGATCCACCAGGAACAGCTCCCCCGACTTCTCGCCGTCGGCCTGCGCGAACAACAGCCGCTTGCCGTCCGGCGACAGCAAAGGCCCGACCTGGAAAACGTCCTGCCGCGCCGGCACTTGCCCGCGTTCGCGCCATACGCCGTCCACGCGTTCGTAGCGGTAAAGATGCGAACGTTCGCCGCGATTGGCCACCACCACCATCGTCTTGCCATCGCGCGCGATATCGGCCTCGTACTCGTCGCCCGCGGTGTTGACGCCGCCGGGCAGCGGCTCCACCCGCCATCCTCCATCGCTCTGCGGCGTTGCCAGGTACAGATCGCGGCCGCCGGGTCCGCCCGGCCGGTCGGACCCGAACAACAGGCGGCCATCGGCCAGTTCGCGCGGCAGCAATTCGCTGTGGGTCGAATTGACCGGCTCCGGCAAGCGGACCGGCGCGCCCCACCCGCCATCGGCGGCGCGCTCGACTTTCCAGATATCCAGATCGTCCTTGCGGTGCCGGTCGCTGCCGTAATAGAGACGGCGGCCATCCGGACTGAAGGCCGGGTCGGTCTCCAGCACGCCCGGTGCGGCGGCGAAAGCGGGCTCGGCCGGCGCCGACCAGCGTCCGCCGACGCAACGCGTGGACAGCAGGCGGTAATGGTCGAACTGGCGGTCGGCGCGGAAGAAAAACAGTTCGCGGCCGTCCGGCGACAGGGTCGGCGAAGATTCGTACTGGTCGGTCGAAATCTCCGCCGGCGTCCACCGCTCCGGCGCACTCTGCGCGGCAAGCAGCAAACCCAGGGCCATGGCCGAAGCGGAAACGGATTGCAGCGGCATGCTCTCGTTCCCTCGGGTCGGATCGGAAAGTCGCGATATTGGACGCACGTGCGCAATGCGGAAAGTGAATATTCCACAAACCAGGGTTGAACGAAAATAAAACCGGCGGCCCATCGCGGTGTCATGATCGGCCTTTGTCGATTCCGGGCGCGCCCGGTCGTCGTAAAGACAGAGGGCTTGCCTCTGCCAACGAGAATCCAGCATGACCGCCAATACCGTACGGCTGCACCGTGTACTGCGAACCACGCCCGAGCGCCTCTACCGCGCTTTCCTTGACGCGGACGCGTTGGCCAAATGGCTTCCGCCGAACGGCTTCACCTGCAAGGTCCATCACCTGGACGCGCAGGTCGGCGGGACCTACAAGATGTCGTTCACCAATTTCTCCACGGGCAACAGCCACAGCTTCGGCGGCACTTACCAGGAGCTGACGCCGAACGCGCTTATCCGCTATAGCGACCGTTTCGACGACCCCAACCTGCCCGGCGAAATGCAGACCACCATCACCTTGGCCGAAGTGTCCTGCGGCACCGAGCTGCACGTCGTGCAGGAAGGCATCCCCGAGGTCATCCCGGCCGAACAATGCTATCTGGGCTGGCAGGAATCGCTGGTGCTGCTGGGCAAGCTGGTGGAAGCCGAAATTCCGGATTGAAGAAGCCGCACTTAGTGTCGCGCCGCACTGAAGAGCGACCGCCCCAGCTTGCCCCTTTGCAAAAGGGGGCGGGCGTCCGCGAAGCGGGCGACGGGGGATTTTCTCTTCGCGCGAAGAGCAAATCCCCCACAAATCGCTGTCGCGCTTTGTCGCCCCCTTTTGCAAAGGGGGCACTGGCATGGCAGGAATGCCAAGTCGACCGTATGCTGCCGGCATGAGCGAAAACGACCTGATGATGCAGTCGCCACTACTGCCCGCACACGCGGCTGTATCTAGTTCGTCACGCAAATGGAAGCTACACCGCCTGGCATTCCTGCTGCCCGTCCTGCTGACCGCCTGCGCGACGCAAGGGTCGCTGGAACCAGGGCCACGCCCCACCGATGTGCGCGCCGAGATAGCGCGGCGGATGCCGGCGACTACGGACCGGGCCGGCTGGGCAGCCGATATCCAGAGCGCATTCGCCGCCCAACGCATCGAGCCCAACAGCGAGAACATCTGCGCGGTGCTCGCCGTGACCGAACAGGAATCGGGCTACCAGGCCGATCCCGTCGTGGCCGGCCTGCCGAAAATCGCGCGCGGCGAGATCGACCGCCGCGCGGCTTCCAAGCACATTCCCAAATTCCTGGTGGACGCCGCGCTCAACTTCAAATCCTCCGACGGCAGGTCGTATGCGCAGCGCCTGCAAGCCGCGCGCACCGAACGCCAGCTCAGCGAGATCTACGAAGACATGATCGGCCGCGTACCGCTGGGCAAGCGCCTGTTCGCGGACATGAACCCGGTGCAGACCGCCGGGCCGATGCAGGTCAGCATCGCCTTCGCCGAATCCCATGCCGGCGACTATCCCTACCCCATCGACGGCTCGATCCGCGAAGAAGCGTTCACCCGCCGCGGCGGTCTGTATTTCGGCATCGCCCACTTGCTGGGATACCGCACGCCGTACACCCGCAAGCTGCACCGTTTCGCCGACTACAACGCCGGCTGGTATGCCAGCCGCAATGCGGCGTTCCAGAATGCGGTCGGCCTGGCCTCGGGCATTCCGCTTGCGCTGGATGGCGATCTGCTGCGGCCCGGCGCGCGCCTGGACAGTCCCGGCAAGACCGAGTTGGCGGTGCGTGCGCTGAGCGGACAGCTGGACCTGGACGAACGGGCGATCCGCAATGCGCTGGAACGCGGCGACCGGCTCGATTTCGACGACACCGATCTCTACGCCAGGGTTTTCGCGCTGGCCGAAGCCCACGAACGCAAACCGCTGCCGCGCGCGATCATTCCGGGCATCAAACTGGAAAGCCCCAAGATCACCCGCGAGCTGACCACCGCATGGTTCGCTACACGGGTGGACGAGCGTTGCCAGCGCTGCATGCGGCGGTAGCGGAAACTCCGGCCGGTGCGGCCCACCGGCCTTTCAATAAAAAGCGATGCCCGGCCGCAGCACAAGCTGGAATACCGCCAGCAACAATACGGCCGCCGTCAGTGGATAGGCCATCGAAGACGAGGGCGCCAGCCGCGCGGATTCCACCTTGCGCACACGCCACGCGCCAGCCTGGACCCAAGGAATCCCCGTCAGGAACACGACCGCCGGAAGGAACAGCACTTCCAGCCATTCACGCGGCACGCGGAACGGCAGGATCAATACGATCGCCATCAGCGCCGGCAAGGCCGCTATCTGCAGGATGAAACGGCTGCGTGCGCCCGCACCCGCCAGTTGTGCGGGAGTGGCCAGACTCAGCAAGTGCTTGCAGAACTCGCGCGCGAACAGCGGCACGACCCCCAGCGCCAGCAATGCGGCGATGGACTTTGCGCTAGTGCCGAACTGGAAATACCCCATCGCCATGCCCAGGTCGCTGCCGCCGCTCAGCGCACCCACCACCACTTGCGGCAGGGCCATGAACACGCCGCAGTACGCCAGCCAGATCAGCAGCAAACGCATGCCGAAAGAGCGCCCGACGCCCCGCCGCAGCAACAGCAGGATCGCAAGTCCCATGACCAGGGTCGCCAGCGCGCCAGTGCCCTGGAACAGCGATGCCAGCGGGTGTTCGCCTTCCCAGCGATGATTGTTGTGGAACAGGGTCGGTTGCAGACCGGGCGTGAATGCCTTGGGCAGCACCAGGAACAGCTCCTGCACGAAGAACGCCACGTTGAAGGCCAGGGTATAGAGCAAAGCCGACAGCGCGGTCTGCCGCGCATCCCATGCAACGGCGGCCGCAGGCGGTTCGGTGCGCGCGCGCAATGCGCCGGCAATGGCCAGCAGCAGCGGGCATACGATCAGGACGAATACGGCGACGATCAGGATCAAGCGCACACTCCACTCCCGGTGCATCGGACAGGGTCGCGATGTTGCCACAGTCACGGGATCAGGACGGTGCGAATCGCACCGCCATGCCGGCATCGTGATCCCGCGCCATGTCCGCGAAAGCGAGATACGCACCGGTTCATTCGATTAGGCGTAACTTTCCGTGCATGGCCCGAACCGCCATGATGGACCTGTCGATTTTCGCCCTGCCCGCTCGTCGACCCAACGAAGGCGCCAGCCGGCGCCGGACCCAAGGAGATCTTCAATGCCCTATATCGATGGCTTCGTGGCCGCCGTGCCCACCGCCAACAAGCAGAAATTCATCGCCCACGCCAGCGCCTGCGACGCCGCCTTCCTCGACCACGGCGCCACCCGCGTGGTGGAGTGCTGGGGCGACGACGTGCCGCATGGCACGCTCACCGATTTCTATCGGGCCGTGCAGGCCAAGGACGAGGAGACGGTGGTCTTTTCGTGGATCGAATGGCCCGACAAAGCCGTGCGCGATACGGGCTGGGCCGCCGCCATGAAGGACCCGCGCCTGAGCCCGGACAACCCCATGCCCTTCGACGGCAAGCGCCTGATCTACGGCGGCTACGCGCCGGTGCTGGAACTGGGCGCGCCCGGCACGGGCACGCCCTACGTGGATGGTTTCGTGATGGCCGTGCCCACGGCCGGGACGCAGGCGTTCACCGACTACGCGCGCACCTTCGACACCATCTTCATGGAGTTCGGCGCCACCCGCATCATCGAAGCGCTGGCCGACGACGTTCCGGACGGCACCGTCACCGATTTCCGCAAGGCCGTGCAGGCCACCAGCGACGAAACGGTGGGTTTCTCGTGGGTCGAATACCCCGACAAGGCCACCCGCGACGCGGGCATGAAAAAAATGATGGAAGACCCGCGCATGGACCCGGCCAATCCCGACAACCCGCCCATGCCCTTCGACGGCAAGCGCATGATCTACGGCGGCTTCCAGCCGGTGGTAGTGCTGAAGAAGTAGAAGACCTCAGCGAGCGACCCGCCTCTTGCGAAGCAGGCGGGTCGCGGCCTGTCCGACTCACGTCATACCTTCGCCGTCTTCCACCTGCCGCGCGAGAACAGCCACAGGGTGAACAGGCCCACCGAGGTTTCGGAAACGAACACGCCCCAGAACACGCCCGATTCCTGCCAGCCCAGGCTGATGGCCAGCACGTACGACAAGGGAATCTGCAGCAGCCAGAAGAACACCACGTTGATCTTGGTGGGCGTGACCGTATCGCCGGCGCCGTTGAAGGCCTGCACCGCCACCATCCACCAGCCGTAGACGAAGTAGGAATACGACAGGATCCGCAACCATTCGCCGCCGATCTCGATCACCCGCGCATCGTCGGTGAAGATGCCGATCAGACGTTCGTGCAGGAAGAAGAACAGCACCGAAATCAACATCGTGAAGGCCATGTTGTACCAGCCGATCCGCCATACCGACGCTTCGGCGCGGCCCGGCTGCCCGGCGCCCAGGTTCTGTCCCACCAGCGTGGCCGCGGCATTGGACATGCCCCAGGCCGGCATCAAGGTGAACATCATGATGCGGATGGCGATGGTCGCACCGGCCACCGCCTCGCTGCCGATATTGGCCAGGATGCGCATCAGGAAGATCCACGCGGTCATCGCCACGATCATCTGGCCGATGCCGCCCAGCGAGGTGCGCAGGATGTTCCACATGGTGGCCCCATGCAAAGCCAACTGCGAACTCGCCACGCGGATATGCTTGCCGCCATGGAACAGCACCCATAGCTGGTACAGCACACCCGTGCCGCGGCCGATGACGGTCGCCACCGCGGCGCCCTTGATGCCCATTTCCGGAAAAGGCCCGATGCCGAAGATCAGCAGCGGGCACAGCAGGATGTTCAGGCCGTTGGCCAGCCACAACACGCGCATGGCGATGGCGGCGTCGCCCGCGCCGCGGAAGATCGCGTTGATCACGAACAACAGCATGATCACCACGTTGCCGCCCAGCATCCACTGCATGTAGGGATAGCCGTGTTCCAGGGTCCAGGCGTCCGCACCCATCAGGCGCAGCAAGTCCTTGGCGAAGAAGATGCCGGCCACCGCGAACGGCACCGACAGCAGCACCGCTGCCAGGATGGCCTGCACCGCGGCATTGGCGGCTTCCTCGCGCTTGCCCTCGCCGATGCGCCGCGCCACCACCGCGGTCACCGACATCGCCAGGCCCATGGCGATGGCGTAGAGCAGGAACAGCAGGCTCTCGGTGAGCCCTACCGTGGCCACCGCGGACGGGCCCAGCTTGCCGACGAAGAAGATGTCCACCACCGCGAAGGTGGATTCCAGCACCAGCTCCAGCACCATCGGCACGGCCAGCAGGAACACCGCCTTGCGCAGCGGAATCTTGGTGTAGTCGGCATTGGTGCCGCGGATGGCGTCGCGCAGTTCGGCCCACAGCGATTGTGCGGGTACGGGCGCGGCTACCGTCGCTTCGGATTGCGGTTCGGTGCTCATGCGCGCATGGCTCCCTGGTTCGCGAAAACGCCGATGGTAACCGCAGAACGCAGCCCGCGCGGCCTTTGCGCGCTGCTTGCGCGCGATGTGTCGCATCGAATGCTTTCAATGAACACGCAACTCTCGGTGTGGGACATGGCTCCTCCTGTGGACTGACGAAAAGGGCCCATGCCCATCGCCTTCCTCATTGCGACGAACGGGCCGGCCCGGAATCGACATGGCCCGAACAGGGCACCCCGTCCGCAAGCGCCGTTCCCACATGGGTTACAGTCCAAACCCCGGCTTCCACAGTCAGGACCTGATCATAGGAAACCTCCCATGCCCACCCTGCCTCGCGCCACCGCGTTCGTCCTTTCGCTGGCATTGGTCTTCGACGCCAACGCCGCCGCGCCCGACCCTGCGAAGACCCTGGCCTACATCGATAAGGGATGGACTACGCTGACCCGTTCGATGGACGATTGCTCCTCGCTGCACGACGACAAGGTCAAGACCCGTCCGGTCCTCTATCTGCCCGCGGACCTGAAGCGCACCGCCGGCATCGATGCGATCGCCAAGCGCTGCAAGATCGATGTGCGCGTGCTGCCGCAGGCCGTGCGCCAGATCGGCGAACTGGATCCGTCGCGGCTGCCGCAGCAAGGCCTTCTGTATCTGCCCAAGCCTTATGTCGTCCCGGGCGGATTCTTCAACGAGATGTACGGCTGGGACAGTTATTTCATCGTGCTGGGCCTGGTCGCCGACAAGCGCGAAAAGCTGGCACGCGACATGGTCGACAACTTCCTGTTCCAGGCCCAGCACTATGGCGGCGTACTCAACGCCAACCGCACCTATTACCTCACCCGCTCGCAGCCGCCGTTCCTGGGCGAAATGATCCGCGAAGTACTGGGCGCTCCCGCCAGCTTCGCCGATCGGCGCGAAGCCGACGCCTGGCTGGCGCACGCGTACCCGCTGGCGCTGCACGATTATGCGGTCTGGAACCGTCCCGAACACCGCGCCGGCGACACCGGCCTGGCGCGCTATTTCGACTACGGCGCCGGCCCGGTGCTGGAAATGCGCGACGCCGACTATCTGCGCGGCGTGATCGAATGGCTGCTCGCCCACCCCGGGCGCGATCCCGGTTATCTGGTGGAGGCGTCCGAACATCCGGACGACGCCGAAGCGCAACGGCTGAAGACCACCAGTTGCGATGTGCGCACCTCCGAAGTGTGCGCCAAGGCCTGGGCGAAAGGCCACCGGCTCAGCGCCGATTATTATCTCGGCGACCGTGCCATGCGCGAGTCCGGCTTCGACGTCAACTTCCACTTCGGCCCCTTCGCAGGCTCCACCCATCACTACGCGCCGGTCTGCTTGAACAGCCTGCTCTACCGATATGAAATTTCTCTGCGCGACTTCGCCCTGCGCCTGGACAAGAAGGACGACGCGCAGCGCTTCGCCAAAGCCGCCGAAGCGCGCAAGGCCGCGATGGACAAATATCTGTGGCAGGCCGGCCCCGGCATGTACCAGGACTACGATTTCGTCGCCAAGAAATCCGCTGTCGATCCCTACATCACCACGTTCTATCCGCTGTGGGCCGGTGCGGCCTCGAAGCAGCAGGCGCAGGCGGTGCGCGAAAAGCTGCCGCTGTTCGAACACAAGGGCGGCCTGGCGATGAGCGCTGACGAAAGCGGCGCGCAGTGGGATGCGCCGTTCGGCTGGGCGCCGACCAACTGGCTGGCGGTCGCCGGCCTGGATGCTTACGGCTTCCACGAAGACGCCAAGCGCGTCGGCGGCAAGTTCGTCGCCACCATCGACGACAGCCTGGCCCACGACGGCACCATCCGCGAGAAATACAACATGGCCACCGGCAACGCCGACGTGAAGATCAGCGCCGGCTATAGCGAGAACGTGATCGGCTTCGGTTGGAGCAATGGCGTTTATCTGAAGCTGCGCGAGTTGTTGCGGCAGCCCGATAGTCCATAGCCTAGGCAACTCAAAGCCGAGGCGTGGGAGCGGCGTCCCGCCGCGAGCTTTCCCCTGAGTGTGGGGCTGCGCGAAAAGCTCGCGTCGGGACGCCGCTCCCACGTTCGGACAGACCCGATCTGCCAACTCTTGGAGCACGGCCAGTGACAAAAAAAGAAAGCACCAGCCAGGACCCCGAGCTGTTGCGCCGCCTGCTCCGCGCCAAGGACCGCATGGACGCCGCCTCGCACGAGGCATGGCCAGTGCAGCGCCTGGCGAAGGTGAGCAGCGTGTCGGATGCGCACTTCGCAAGGTCGTTCAAGGAAGCCTTCGGCCTGCCGCCGCACCGCTACCTGCTGACGCGGCGGATCGAGCGGGCCAAGGCGCTGCTGCGCGACACGGAGATGCCCATCCTGGAGATCGCGCTGCAGACCGGCTGGAACAGCCTGGGTACGTTCGGACGTACGTTCCGCGACGTCACCGGCCAGAGCCCCGGCGAACTGCGCGCACGCGAACGGGCCGCGCGGCACGAACTTGAGCGGGTGCCAGCCTGCTATGTCAGCGCTGCGTACCGGCCCGGGCTCACAACCGCAGTTTCGGAGAAGCGGCGTCAGGAGGCCGGTGTTACAAATGAACTCCCGCAGAAACCGGAGGTTCCATGAATCAGGGTATTGGAGTAGTTGGGCTGTACGTTCGCGATCAGGACGAAGCCCTTGAGTTCTATGTCGAGAAGGTCGGCTTCCGCGTGCACACCGATGCGCGCAACGGCGACTACCGCTGGCTGACGGTGCAGCATCCGGACCAGCCGTCCTTGCAGCTTGGCCTGTTCAAGCCGCAGGCGCCGGAGTTGGACGCTTCGACCGCGC
This sequence comes from Pseudoxanthomonas sp., assembly GCA_036383995.1. GTDB lineage: Bacteria > Pseudomonadota > Gammaproteobacteria > Xanthomonadales > Xanthomonadaceae > Pseudoxanthomonas_A. The sequence continues at coordinate 259 of DASVNG010000039.1, read as the reverse complement.
AAAGCGTGCGCGAGATCGTGGCCAAGGGCGCCATGCCGCCGCTGGTGCTCAATGTGGACGATTGCCGCGGCGCGTACGAACGCATGAGCGCCCGCGGCGTGGAGTTCACCCAGGCGCCGGAGGAGCGCTACGGCAACGTGGACGCGAACTTCCGCGATCCTTCGGGCAACGGGTGGAAGATGATCGAGTCCCGGCGCGCATCAAACTAAGCAGACCGTGGGAGCGGCGTCCCGCCGCGAGCTTTTGGCCGCCACCGCAT
>DASVNG010000038.1:0-41565 GCA_036383995.1 Pseudoxanthomonas sp. | reverse complement strand
CGGAATCCGAGCATAAGCAAAGAGCTCGCGGCGTGACGCCGCTCCCACGCTGACGTCGCTCCCGCGCTTGGGACGCCGCATCAGATGATGCGGAGCGTGATCGCCTTCAGCACTGCGCGGGTGCGGTCGCGGGTGCCCAGTTTGTCCAGGATGGTGGAGACGTAGTTCTTCACCGTGCCTTCGGCCAGGAACAGGCTGCGCGCTATTTCCTTGTTGGAATAACCGCCGGCCAGCAGACGCAGGATCGCCACTTCGCGGGCGCCGAAGGTTTCGGTGGGCGCCGCTTCGTCGCGGAAACGGAAACGCGCGCGCACCGGGTCGGTGCTCACCGGCTGCAGCAGGGTCTCGCCGGCGGCCACCCGTACGATGGCGTCGCGCAGGTCTTCCGGTGCGGCGTCCTTCAGCAGGAACCCTTGCGCGCCGGCATCGGCGGCGCGCAGCAGCAGTTCGCTTTCGTCGAAAGTGGTGAGCAGCAGCATGGGCGTGGCGTCGCCGCGTTCGCGCAATCGCAGCAGCGCCTGGATGCCGTCGGTGCCCGGCATGCGGATGTCGCTGAGCACCACGTCCACCGATTGCTGCTCCAGTTTTTGCAGCAGTTCGTCGCCGTCTTCGGCTTCCAGCGCCACGTCGATGTTCTGCTGCACCAGCAGTGCGCGCAGGCCGGCGCGGACCAATGCCTGGTCGTCGGCCAACGCTATGCGGATCGACTTGGTACTCATACGGGAAATCCAGCCTCGATGCGCAGTCCGCCATGCGGTGCGGCGCTTATCCGGAAATCGCCCCGCGAGGCTTCCACGCGTTCGCGCATTCCGGCCATGCCGTTGCCTTCGCGTATGACGCCTTTCACCACGCCGTCGTCCTCGATCCGCAGCATCACTTGTTCTCCTTCGCGTGAGATTTCCACGGATACGCGGCTTGCGCCGGCATGGCGCGCCGCGTTGGTCAGCGACTCCTGCACCAGGCGCAGGAGGGTTTCGGCCAGGGCGGGGTCGGTCACCTGCACGTCGCCGCCGATGCGCAGATCCATGCGCAGCTTGGGCAACGGCGCGGCCAGCGCGCGCAATGCGGTTTCAAGGTCCAGGCCGCGGCTGTCGCGCAAGGCCTGCACCACGTTGCGGATGTCGGTCAGCAATTCGCTGGACAGGCGTTGCGCAAGGTGGATTTCCTGGCGCCCGGAGAACGCGGGGTCCGACGCCAGCGCACGCAGGTTGAGGTGTATCGCCGTCAATTTGTGTCCGGCCACATCGTGCAGTTCGCGCGCCATGCGCAGGCGTTCGGCATCGCGCGCGCTGTCGGCCAGCAGCGCGCGGGTGGCCAGCAGGTCGGCATTGACCAGCGCAAGCCGGTCGCGGGTGCGTTCGGCATTGCTCGCGTAGTGGCCTACCAGCAAGGCGAACGCCTGGAAGCCGGCATAGATCAGCACCATCAACGACGGCGAGGAAAAGCCGGCATCGCGCAGCAGCAGATAGAACAGCACGTCCACCACCGCCATGGCCAGCAGCGTCGCGCGCAGCGGCCACACCATGCTCAGTTGCGCGGCCAGCACCACCAGCAACACCGGCGTGGTGCCCGTGCGCGGCGCCAGCCATACCAACGCCAATGCGCTTGCGGCGATGACCGCCAGCAAGGCATTCATCTGCCAGGGCCTGAGTTGCGGCAGGTCGCAGCTCAGGCTGGCTACCAGGAACACCACCATCAGACCCCAGCACAGGGCCAGGCTTTGCGGTTCCGCATCCCGCAGGGAAAGACCGACCGCCAGCCAGGTCAGCAACAGGGCCAGGTTCAGGGGTCGCAACAAGTGGCGTAGTGCGCGCATGCCGGCATGCTGCGGGGTGGCCGCGGCGTTGGCAATGCGTCCGGCGCCGAAAGTGACTTCCGGCACTGCGTAGTGGTGACTGTCGGCAGCTGATCGGCGCAGGTCCGCTGGGCACACTGGCCCCGTCATCCACCACAGCACAGGACCTCGCCATGAACCGCACCGCCGCTGCTTTCCGAATCGTTCCGTTCGCATTGATCGCCGCGCTGTCGAGCGCCAGCGCGTTCGCCGGCGACCTCACCGTGAAACTGCACGGCATCCGTGCGCAGACCGGCCTGGTCAAGGTGGCCGTGGTCGATTCGCAGCAGGCATGGGACGGCAAGGCCGCCCCGGTGCAGGCCGACGGCGCTCCCGCGCAGGGCGAGGAAGCCAGCTTCGTGTTCAAGGACCTCAAGCCGGGCAGCTACGCGGTGATGATCACCCACGACGAAAACGGCAACGGCAAGATGGACACCAACGTCGTGGGCATGCCGCTGGAAGGCTACGGCTTCAGCAACAACCCGCAGGTGATGCGCAAGCCGACCTGGGACGAAGCCCGCTTCGAGGTCGCCGCCACCGGCGCGGCCATCGACATCGACCTGCGCTGAGACGCCTCCGCGCCGAGCCGCCCATCAGGAGCACCGCCATGAGCACCACCGGCAACAGCCGTCGTCGTTTTCTGCGCAACCTGCTTTCCGGCGCCACGGTCATGGCGCTGGGCCCAACGCTGCTGCAAGGTCAGAGCGCGTTCGCTGGCGACGCCGCCGAATTCGCGCGCGGCCTGCGCGAGCATCCCTGGATGGCGGGTTGGAAAAGCGTGACCGCCGAATCGCTGGGCCCGGCCACCGTACAGATAGAAGGACGCCTGCCCGCGGGCTTCGCCGGCACGCTCTACCGCAACGGACCGGCCTGGACCGAACGCGCCGGCTTCCGCTACGAACACTGGTTCGACGGCGACGGCATGGTCCATGGCTGGCGCTTCGACGGCAACCAGCTGACCCATCGCGCACGCATGGTCGCCACGCCCAAGTTCACCCGCGAACAGAAAGCCGGGCGCTTCCTGTATCCGGCCGCGGGCACGCGCATTCCGGATTCGCAGCCGGTGCGCAACAACGACGACGCCAATGCCGCCAACACCTCGGTGATGACGCTCAATGGCCGCTTGTTCGCCTTGTGCGAAGCGGGTTCGGCCTTCGAGCTGGACCCCGACCAGCTGACCACGCTGGGGCCGGTGACCTGGCGCCCGGACCTGGCCAGCCTGCCGTTCTCCGCGCATCCGTTGATCGACCGCGACGGCTCGGCCTGGAACTTCGGTGCGATCGGCCTGATGGGCGGCTCGGGCCTGGTGATCTGGCACGTGGGCGCGGACGGCAAGCTGGTTTCGGCCGACCTTCTGGACACGCCGATACGCGGCTATCTGCACAGCTTCGCCATGACCGACAAGCACTTGGTGTTCGCCCTGATTCCGTTCCGCTACCTGGAAGGCGAAGGCGCGTTCTTCGAGCGCCTGCGCTTCCAACCCGAACAGTCGCTGCGCGTGGCGGTGGTGCCGAAGGACGCGCCGACGCAGGCGAAGTGGTTCGAGGCCGAGTTCGCCGCCCTCTATCATTTCGGCGATGCCTACGAGCGCAACGGCGAGATCGTGATGCGCGCCGTGCAGCACCTGGACATCGAAGAAGCGCGCTCGCCGATGCAGGCCGCGATGAAGGGGCATGCGGACGTGGAGGGCGGCAAGGGCAGGCTGCGCGAACTGCGTCTGGGCCTGCGCGACGGCAAGGCGCGCTGGCAGGACACCGGCGTGGAAGGCATCGAGTTCCCAGTGTTCGATCCGCGCACGCGCGGCGACCGCGCGGCGCGCCTGTACGCGCCGACCAACGAAGGCGCCCACACCGCGCCGTATTTCAATGCGGTCGCTTCCTATGAGGTGGAAAGCAACCGCCGCCGCGTGCACAGCTACGGCGAATCGGTGCTGGCGGAGGAACATGTGTTCGTGCCGCGCCCCGGCAGCACGCGCGCCGGCGACGGCTGGCTGGTGGGCACGCTGCTGGACAGCGCGCGCGGCCGCAGCGGCATCGCGGTGCTGGATGCGCAGCGCGTGGACGACGGCCCGCTGGCGCAGGCGTGGCTGCCTTACACCGTGCCGCTGGGGTTTCACGGTCATTTCGCTTCGCGTTGAAGAGAGCGGGTCCTGCTCGGTCCCTCCGTTAAAAGATCCGCGGGTAAACCGGGACTGCTGACAACACGCTGTCAGCAGCGGGCGCACAGACTGGCCATACCCAAGCTATGGCGATACCCATGGACCCGCAACGCCGACTGATTACAGCCGCCTGCCTCGGCGGCACCGCCGCCACACTGCTGGGCGATGCCCTTGCCCAAACCAACAGCGCCGCCTCCACAAGAGGGGCGGCGGCGAGTCCGTCGTCCGGCCTTGCCAGCGACGGCCGCCACGATTTCGATTTCTTCCACGGCCGCTGGCATCTGCACAACCGGCGCCTGAAAACCTGGCTGGCGAATTCCGAAGAGTGGGTCGAATTCGAAGGCCGCTTGCACTGCCAGTCGCTGCTCGACGGCATCGGCAATATCGATGAAGTCGTCGCCGATTTCGGCGAAGGCATCCACGGCCTCAGCCTGCGCCTGTACGACCCGGCCACGCGGCAGTGGAGCGACTACTGGGCGACCAAACGCGCCGGCATACTCGGCCCGCCGGTGATCGGCGCCTTCTCCGGCGGCGTCGGCACGTTTTTCGGCGACGACCAATTCGAAGGCCGCCCGGTGCGGATCCGCGCATTGTGGTCGCAACCTGCCGCAGACCAGGTGCACTGGGAACAGGCCTTCTCCACCGATCGCGGCAAGACCTGGGAAACCAACTGGATCATGCGCATGACCCGGCAGGCCTGACCCACGACAAGTACGGAGTCCCCATGAGCAAATTCGTAGAAATACGTTCCTATGCGCTCAAGCCCGGCACGCGCGAAGAGTTCGACCGCATCGTTACGCAACAGGCCATTCCGATGCTGCGGCGCTGGGAAGTGGATGTGGTGGCGCATGGACCGTCGCCGCACGACGACGATTCCTACTATCTGATCCGCGCCTACGCCAGCCTCGCCGACCGCCAGCAGAGCCAGGACGCCTTCTACGGCAGCCAGGAATGGAAGGACGGCCCGCGCGCGGCGATCCTGGCGCTGATCGAGAACTTCACTTCCATCGTGCTCGAACTGGAACCGGCGACGGTCGAAGCGTTGCGGGTCGCGCCGGCGGGCAGGATGCCGGCATGAAGACGACAAAACTGCGACTCGCGTTGCTGCTGGGCGCATGCCTGAGTTCCGCCGCCGCCGCGCACGCGAACGATGCCGAAACAACAGGAGCCAAACCCATGGAAACGACCACGACCTGTTGCGCTGTACTGGAGCTGCGGCAGTACACGCTCAAGCCCGGCCAGCGCGAGGCGCTGATCGATTTGTTCGACGGCAAGTTCGTCGCCGGCCAGGAAGCCGTCGGCATGACCATCGTCGGCCAGTTCCGCGATCTGGACGCGCCGGACCGTTTCGTCTGGCTGCGCGGTTTCGCCGGCATGCCGCAACGCAAGCTGGCGCTGGAAACGTTCTACGGCGGTCCGGTGTGGCAAGGCAACCGCGCCACCGCCAACGGCACCATGATCGATTCTGACAACGTGCTGTTGTTGCGGCCGGCTACGGAGACCTCCGGATTCGATTTGCAGGGACTGGCGCGCGGCCGGCGACCGGCGGGACTGGTGGTCGCCTATCTCCACTCTCTGCAGCGGCCTGCGGATGCATCGGCGACGCGGGATCTCGAGCGGCATCTGCGTTCGGCCCTGCGATCCTCCGGAGCGCGGCTGCAGGCGGTGCTGGTCAGCGAGCATGCCGAAAACACCTTCACCGCCTTGCCGGTGCGGCTGGGCGAGGAGGTGCTGGTGTGGGTGGCGGGTTTCGCAGACCAGGCCGCCTACGACGCGCAGCGGGTCGCACTGGAAGACATCGCGAAAGCGCTGGCTCCGTTCGAGTCGGGCCCGGCCGAACGCCTGTATCTATCGCCGACGTCGCAATCCTTGCTGCGCGGAACCTGGGAAGAGCAACCATGATCGCCTCATTTGCCGACGACGACGGACGCCACGACTTCGATTTCTACTATGGTTACTGGAAGGTGCGCAACGAACGCCTGAAACAGCGCCTGGCCGGCAGCGACGACTGGGAAACCTTCGAAGCCACCCAGCGCTGCCGGCCGCTGCTCGACGGCATCGGCAACCAGGACGACTTCGTCACCGAATGGGGCGGCGGGTTCCGCGGCATGACCTTGCGCCTGTTCGATCTGCAGGCCAAGCAATGGAGCATCTATTGGGCCAGCAACCGCAGCGGGGTGCTGGAGCCGCCGGTGACGGGCCGGTTCGAGAACGGCGTCGGCACTTTCCATGGACGCGATACCCACGAAGGCCGGCCGGTGCTGGCGCGTTTCATCTGGTCGGACATCGGCGCCGATTCGGCGCACTGGCAGCAGGCGTTCTCCACCGACGAAGGCGTCAGTTGGGAAACCAACTGGCACATGTGGATGACGCGGGTTGCGCGATGAGCCTTTGATCCGGACACCGCGGCACGCCATGATGGCCGCATGCGCCGCGCCGACCGCCTGTTCCTGATCATCCACGCCCTGCGCGGCCGCCGTTCGGCGATGACCGCCCAGCAACTGGCCGGAACCCTGCATGTCTCCCTGCGCACCATCTACCGCGACGTCGCCGACCTTCAGCTGTCCGGGGTGCCGATCGAAGGTGAGGCCGGCATCGGCTACGTGCTACGCAAGGGTTCGGACATCCCGCCGCTGATGTTCAACGCAGACGAACTGGAAGCGCTGGTGGTGGGCACGCGTTTCGTGCGCGCCTTCGGCGGCGAGCGTCTGGGGGTGAGCGCAAGCGCGGCGTTGCTGAAGATAGAAGCGGTTTTGCCGCCGGAACTTCGCGAGCGCTCGCGCCGCACCCGCATCTACGCGCCGGAGCTGGACAACCGCATCGAAGCCAGCGGCATGATCGACCGCCTGCATGCGGCGGTGGAAGCGCGACAGGTGCTGCGCCTGCAGTACCGCGATCCGTCCGGCAGCGAAACCACGCGCGAAGTGGAGCCGCTGTGTTTGAGTTTCTGGGGCGGCAGTTGGACGCTGGGTGCGTGGTGCCGGCTGCGCGGGGATTTCCGCAACTTCAGGCCGGATCGGATTGTGGGTTTGGAGGCCACTGGGGAAGCTTTCGTCGAAAGCGCTGGACGTGATCTGGATGCTTATTTGCGGACGGCAGAGAAAAGGTAGGTCGGGGTTACACCCCCGACGCTGACTCTCGCGCTGAACCTTCGCGTGCGTCGGGGGCGTAGCCCCGACCTACGGGCTGCGGTCGGAAATTTAAGGGGATAAGGTGCGGCCGCATGAAGGACCGACGACGGAGAAGATCGGCCTCCCCCTTTGAAAAAGGGGGATTGAGGGGGATTTGCTTCTGCTTTTGCTTTTGTTCCTGATCCAAGCAAAGACAAGAGCAAAAGCAAATCCCCCGTAGCCCCCTTTTACAAAGGGGGCAAAGCGAAGATCACCGACCCCATTGCCATTGCGCACCGACCAGGAACGTACGGCCGGGGCCGGGTTCGTAAAAGCGCCCATTGCCTTCGTTGACGATCACCGAACCGATATATCCCTGATCCAAGGCGTTCTCGATCCGCGCGAAGGCACGCAGCCCGCCGGAAGCCAACTTCCACTCGCGCGCCGCTTCCAGATGCAATAGCAGATAGCCCGGCGCCGATTCGCTGGCGATATCGTTCACCACCACGTCGCTCACGCCTTCGGTTTCCGCCGCCGCGCTCCACACGCTTCCGTGCCATTGCAGACGGCCGAACCACTGCTGGCGCGCGACGCCCGGAATGCGCGAGCCTGCCGCCACCGGCGTCGAAGGCACGGTGCAACCGGCGCCGGTACAGACCAGATAGGCGCTGCGGAAAGTCGCATCCAGCCAGGTATAGGCCAGCCGCAGGCGCCAACTATCCGAGAGCGCGGTCTCGAACGAAGTCTCCAAACCCTGCCGCCGCGCGCGGCCCACGTTGCGGAAGCTGCTGCGCCCGCCGACATTGCGCGCCACCGCCAGCTCGTCGTCGGTGTCGGCGCGGAACAGCGCGGCCTGCAGGCGCGTGTCGCCCTCCCCACGCCATTTCATTCCCAGTTCCACATTGCGGCTGATCGCCGGCTGCAGATCGAAAGCCAGGCCTGCGCCGCCATCGGCGCGGTAGCCCAGTTCGTTGAAGGTCGGCGTCTCGAAACCGCGGCCCGCGGAAGCATAGAAGCGCAGATCCTCGCCCGGCTCGAACATCAGCCCGGCCACCGGCGTCGTATCGCGATAACGCACCTGGCCGCTGTCGTCTGGATTGCCGGCGGCGACATAACGATCGCGGGCGGTGAACTCCACTTCGCTGTGGCGCGCGCCGGCCAACAGCGACCAGCGCGGCGCGAACCGCCACCAGGCCTGCGCGAACTGGTCCACGTTGCGTACCCGGTTGCTTTCGTTGCGCCGTAGCGCGCCCCTGACGCCCAGCGTGGTTCCGATGAAGTTCTCGTAGCCGCGCCGTTGCTGGTCCTGCCGGTCGAAATTGGCGCCGGCGGTGAACTCGAACGGCTTCGAGGCCAGTTCGCCGCGCCAGCTCCAGCGCAGATCGGCGCCGCCGTAGTCGCTGTCCAGGTCGATCACGCCGCCGGCATTGAGCGGGTTGGCCTGCGCCGCCATCGGCAACGCCAAAAACTGCTCCACCGCGCGCCGTCCCGCATAGGCCATGACACGCCAGGTCTGCGCGTCGCCGACTCGCTGTTCGTAAGTCAATCCGCCCTGGCTCTGGCGCACCGACTTGCGCGTATCGAATAGCGTGGCCACCGATGTGGCTTGGCGCGGATCGGCTCGCACCTGCGCGCGGGTCAGACCCAATGGATCGTCGGCGTCGGGCAGATCGACATGGTTCAGCACCAGGGTCAGCTTGCGCGAAGGATCGATGCGGAAATCCAAGCGCGCATTGAGCGAATCGCGCCGCGCCGCGCTGTGGTCGCGATAGCCCTGGGTGTCGAAGCGCGAAGCGGCGAGGTTGTAGCCCAGAGCGCCGCTGGCGCCCCGCAACTGCGCGCCCAGCGTGTAGGCATCGTCGCTGCCGGCGGTGGCGCGGACCCGCCACGGATCGCCTTCTTTTCCTTCCGCGCTCCATAGCTGCACCACGCCGCCAGAAGAATTTCCGTACAGCGCGGAGAACGGGCCGCGCATGATCTCGATGCGTTCGCCGCCCAGCGCGTTGAAATGCGAAAGCTGCCCTTGCCCATCCGGCATCGAGGCGGGAATGCCATCGGAGAACAGGCGCACGCCGCGCACGCCGAAGGTCGAGCGCGCGCCGAAACCGCGGATCGACAATTGCGTGTCCTGCGCATAGTTCTGGCGGTCCCGGGCCAGCAGTCCGGGAACGCCGCCCAGCGCATCGGAAACGTTGACGGCGTTGCCGTTGTCGTCTTCGCCAAGGGAGACGGTATCGACCGAAGCCGGGGTGTCGAAATCGTCGACGCCGACCAGGCGCGTGGCCTGCACGCGGATGCGGTCGAGGGTGACGGGGTCGCCGCCGGGGGATTGCGCGCGGACGCTCCCGCTAGACAAGGCAAAGGCGAGCAAAGCGAGGATAGGGATCTTCGATTTCATGCGCCATGATGGCGCATCACGTAACAAAGAGTCGTCATCCCGGCGAATGCCGGGATCCATTCCCCACATCAACGGAAAGATGGATCCCGGCATTCGCCGGGATGACGACCATTTATTTTTTGCCGACCGATCAATCCTGACGCTGTAAGGCCCAGCAACAACGCCTACACATCCGCGTCCATCGCCCAGCCCTCGCCGGTGCCGCGGGTGAACACCTTGTCGGTGTCCAGCACCTTGCCCGCCGGATACGCTTCGCCCTGCGCCAGCCGCGCGTAGATCGGGGTGAAGTCCGGCGCGGTCGCCGCGATCAGCTGCTCGAAGCTGTCGATGACGAAGTAGGTCTTCTGGAAGGTGTCGATGCGGTAGCGCGTGCGCATCACCCGCTCCAGGTCGAAACCGATGCGGTTGGGCGCGTCCGATTCCAGCGAGTAAAGCGACTCGCCCTTCGACGAAACAATGCCGCTGCCGTAGATGCGCAGACCCTGCGGCGTGTTGATCAGACCGAACTCCACCGTGTACCAGTACAGGCGCGTCAGGTTGACCAGCGCTTCGGGGCCGATGCCGTGCGCCTTCACCCCGCCGCGGCCGTAGGCCTGCATGTAATCGGCGAACAACGGGTTCATCAGCAGCGGCACGTGGCCGAACAGGTCGTGGAAGAGATCCGGTTCGGCGATGTAGTCGATCTGGTCCGGGCGGCGTATCCACCAGGTCACCGGGAAGCGGCGGTTGGCCAAATGATCGAAGAAATCCAGCTCCGGCAGCAGGCCCTCCACGCCGATCAGGGTCCAGCCGGTGGCCGCGCCCAGCACTTCGTTCAACTGGTCGAAGCGCGGGATCGCGTGCGGGGTCATGCCCATCTCGTCCTGGGCGTGCAGGAATTCCTCGCTGGCCCGGCCCACCAACAGCTCGCGCTGGCGCTGGTACAGGGTGCCCCAGGTGGCATGGTCCTCGGCCTTGTAGTCCTCCCACGGCTGTTCCACCACGGCGGTCGTATAGACCGGTACGTAGCCCTTGTCGGTCTGTTGGTGCTCGACGCGGCGCGGCTCGTTCATGGGGTTCTCCGGGGGATGAAAGCGGCATTCGATGGTAGCGCCGCTACCGCGCAACAGGGTTGCAAAGTTGCAGGGATCCCTGCTGCTGGCGCAATATTCGTGCGTTAAATATCAAAAGTCAGCATGAAATGGCCGAATCCGTTTCCCTGGACCGCACCGACCTGCGCCTGCTGGCCCTTTTGCAGCAGGACGGGCGCGCCACCAATGCCGAGATCGCTACTCAGGTGAATCTATCGCCGTCCGCCTGCCTGCGAAGAATCCAGCGGTTGGAATCCTCGGGCGTGATCCGCGGCTACGCGGCCATGGTCGATCCCAAGCGCGTGGGTCTGGGCCTGCAGGCGTTCGTGCGCGTGCAATTGGAAAAGCACGGGCAGTTGGGGCTGGACCGTTTCATCGAAGGCGTGAACGACTGGGATGAAGTGGTCGCCTGCCATGCGCTCACCGGCGACATGGATTACCTGCTGCAGGTAGTGGTGCAGGACCTGGAGCATTTCTCCCGATTCCTGCTGGACAAACTGATCAACGCCACCGGCGTGGCCGACGTGAATTCCAGTTTCGTGTTGCGCACGGTGAAGCAGACGCGGGCGTTGCCGCTGGGGCATTTGCAGTAGCGGACTGCGCGGAAATAGCGGGCTGCGCAGTTTCGGCTTTTGCTGTTGCTTCGCCCCCTTTGCAAAAGGGGGCTACGGGGGATTTGCTCTTGATTTTATGTTTGCTCTTTAGCGAGCGAAGACAACAGCAAGAGCAAAAGCAAATCCCCCTCGATCCCCCTTTTTCAAAGGGGGAGGTTCGCGTCTACGGCAGGGTCACGCCCTTGATGCATTCCTCGACCGTGGTCTTGAGCGTCGGATCGGTCACCGACTGCAGCGCGGCGAGCGCTTTCGCTTCATACGCCTCGGCCACGCCGGGCGCCGGCTCGATGAAAGGCGAACTGCACAGGTTGCCGACGCTGTAGCCGTGGCCCGCCAGCGCCAGTACGCGCTCGGGCGCATTGGGCAGCGCCCGCGCCAGCGATTGGCTCAAGGCTTCGCCGGTGCCGGCGTCGGAACCGGCGCGCAGGCGCAGGGCGATGGTCAGCCAGACGGGATCGGCGGTGGCGATGGCGTCGCCGACCTTGCCGAAGCGCACCGGGTCCTGGTCCAGCGCAGCGATGACGGCCTTGGCTCCCTTGCCGTCGATTTCAGCGTTGATCTGCTGGGCCAATTCCGGCTCTACCGGCGCCGATTGCATGGCGGGCACGGAAGCCGCCGGTGGGGCAGCGGGCGCCGCGGAAACCGCCGGGGCGGGCGCCTCGGCCGGCTCCGGCGGAGCAGCGACAGGCGAGCAGGCCGACAAAAACAGCCCGCCACAGGCCAACAGAGCCACCAATCCAGGTTGCTTCACGCCGTTCTCCGCAGACAGGGAAGGGGGCAGGATCGCAAAATCCGGGAAGCCGGGTTCGTGACCCGATTGGCTGAACGGGACTTCCGGCCATTGCCCCGGCTGTTGCTGTCCTGCAACATGCGCGTGCTAGGCGCCGAATCCCGCCTTAGCCTCCTTCCACCACCCTCCGGAAGCCAACATGCCCGCCAGCCGCTCTTCGTCCGTGCGTCCGCACCGACTCGCCCTCGCCATTGCCGCCCTGTTGCCGTTCGGCACAGTCCTCGCCCAGGAAGCCGCGCCCGCCGCGTCGACGCAAAGCGAAGCCACCACGCTAGATGCAGTTGAAGTCACCGCGCAGCGCCGCGTCGAAAACATCCAGGACGTACCCGTCTCCATCAGCACCATCAGCAGCGAGAAGCTCGACGTGCTGGCTTCCGGCGGCAACGACGTGCGCTTCCTGTCCGCGCGCGTGCCCAGCCTCAACATCGAATCCTCCTACGGCCGCGCCTTCCCGCGCTTCTACATCCGCGGCCTGGGCAATACCGACTTCGACCTCAACGCTTCCCAGCCCGTGTCGCTGATCTACGACGACGTGGTCCAGGAAAGCCCGCTGCTGAAAGGCTTCCCGGTCTTCGACCTGGAGCGCATCGAAGTGCTGCGCGGTCCGCAAGGCACGCTGTTCGGCCGCAACACGCCGGCCGGCGTGGTCAAGTTCGAATCGGCCAAGCCGACCCAGGAATTCGGCGGCTACGGCAAGGTGTCCTACGGCACCGACAACATGTGGAACGTGGAAGGCGCCGTCGGCGGCGGCCTGACCGACCGCTGGTCGGCGCGCGCCTCGGTGCTGTTCCAGCGCCGCGAGGATTCGGTCACCAACACCTACATCCCCGGCCCCGACCGCGGCGCCGAAGGCTACGACGAATCGGCCGCGCGCGTGCAGTTCCTGTACGAGGGCGACACCTTCGAAGGTCTGTTCAACCTGCACAAGCGCCACCTCAACGGTACCGCGCGTCTGTTCCGCGCCAACATCATCGATCCGGGCACCAACAATCTGGTGCCGGGCTTCGATCGCGATGAAGTGTCCACCGACGGCATCAACTTCTCCGAGCTCGACACCTGGGGCGGCAGCGCGCGCCTGCGTTGGGAACTGGGCAGCGTGAACCTGTACTCCATCACCGGTTACGAAACCGCCGAATCGCTCAACCGCGGCGACATCGACGGCGGCTTCGGCGCCGCGTTCCTCGGCCCGGGCAATTCCGGCCCGGGCTTCATCCCGTTCGCATCCGAATCGGCCGACGGCTTGCCCGACCACCGCCAGATCACCCAGGAATTCCGCATCGAGTCCAACGAATGGGGCCGCTTCGACTGGCAGGCCGGCCTGTTCTACTACGACGAAGACATCACCATCGACAGCTTCAACTACGATTCGCTGACCGCCGGCAATCCGCAGGCCGGCCATGCGATCCAGGAGCAGCGCAACAAGGCCTGGGCGGCGTTCGCTTCCGGCGATTTCGATGTCACCGACAAGTTGAAGCTGCGCGGCGGCCTGCGTTACACCAAGGACAAGAAGGATTTCAGCGCCTCGGTGCTGGAAGGCGCGCCGTTCGGCGCACCGGTGGGCGGCCCGTACCTTGTCAACACCGATGTCGACGACGTCAGCTGGGACCTGAGCGCCGTGTACGCGCTCAACGAGGACATCAATCTGTACGCACGCGTGGCCAAGGGTTTCCGCGCGCCGTCGATCCAGGGGCGCCTGTTGTTCGCCAGCGCCACGGCGCCCAATGGCGGCGTGTCTACCGCCGATTCGGAAGAAGTGATTTCCTATGAGGCCGGCATCAAGGCCGACCTGTGGGACAAGCGCGCGCGCATCGGCTTCAACGTGTTCCGCTACGACGTCAACGACCAGCAGATCATCGCGGTGGGCGGCGGCTCCAACATCGCCACGCTGCTCAACGCGGACAAGACCATCGGCCAGGGCTTCGAATTGGATCTGGAGGCTTACCTCACCGATAGCCTGCTGGTGACCCTGGGCAGCAGCTACAACGACACCGAGATCGACGATCCCAGCCTGTTCCTGCCCGGTTGCGGCGGCGGTTGCACGGTGACCGATCCGTTGACCGCCAACGGCTACTCGATCGACGGCAATTCGCTGCCGCAGGCGCCCAAGTGGGTGCACAACGTGACCGCGCGCTGGGCCATGCCCGTGGGCCAGGGCGGCGAGTTCTACGTATTCACCGACTGGGCCTACCGTAGCGAAGTGAATTTCTTCCTGTACGAATCGGTGGAGTTCACCGGCAAGTCTTCGCTCGAAGGCGGCCTGCGCATCGGCTACAACTGGAACCAGGGCGATTACGGCGTGGCGGTGTACGGCCGCAACATCACCGACCAGACCCGCATCGTCGGCGGCATCGACTTCAACAACCTCACCGGCTTCCTCAACGAGCCGCGCACGGTGGGCGTGGAGTTCAGCGCCAAGTTCTGATGCGACGGCGGCTCTCCTTCGCCGAAGGAGAGCCGCTCAATTCACTGGGTAAGGACCGTCTTCGAAGGTCTGCGCGTGGTAGCCCTTCGCGCCGACTTCGACGGCCAGCGGGCTGCGCGGATCTTCGCCGGCGCGCAGGCGCTCCAATACGCGGGCGAAACCATAGACCGGTTTCCATCCCAACGCCTGCCGTGCGGCGGCGTTGACGTAGACGCGTTCGATGCCCGCGAACATGCGCCAGCCCAGGCGCGCGTAGTCTTCTTCGTAGCCGGGAAAGTGCCGCGCCACCACGGCCGGCGCATCGTCGTGCAGCTGTTGCAGATCCTCGCGGGTGAACGGCGTGGTGGCGCTGACGATGAAACGACCGAAGCCGATATCGCCCGCGCGCTCCAGCGCCAGCAGGTGCGCATCCACCACGTCCCGCAGATCCACGCGCCGGTACAGGAATTCGTTGGCCTTGATGTTGGCGTCGGCGAAACTATCGCGCACCTGCCTGCGGTCGTCGGCCTCGGGGAAGAAGCGCGCGGCGCGCAACACCACGCACGGCAGCCCTTCGTTGCGATGGAACAGCTGGCACAGGTCTTCGGCCGCGACCTTGGTCACGCCGTAGATGTTCTTCGGCACCGGCACCACGTCCTCGGTGATCCAGGCCGAAGGCGCGCCCGGCGGCGGCACCAGCGCATCGCCGTAGAGGCTGGTGGTGCTGGTGAACACGAAAGCGCCGACGCCGTTGCGCGTGGCCGCTTCCAGCAGGTTGAGCGTACCGGTGATGTTGGTGTCCACGAAATCCCGCCGCGTGTGCGTGGCCACGTGCGGCTTGTGCAGCGTGGCCGAATGCAGGACCGCGCCGATACCGCGCATGCAACGGTCGACGAAGGCGGGGTCGGCGATGGAGCCGACCTGGTCGGTATGCGATGAAGGCGAGATGTCGATGCCCGTAACTTCGCGGCCTTGCGCGCGCAACATGCGCACCAGACCTTCGCCCAGATGTCCCGCACTGCCGGTGACCAGTATCCGCATATGCGCGCCGCCATTCGGAAAACGGCGATTATAGTCGTGCGCCGCATGGCATTTAGGGAGGTGTCGTCGCTCCTACAACGGTGCGGGCTCCGCTAAGGCCGCGTGGACTACGCCCAACAGTTGCTCGTCCGGATCGGTACGCTGTTCCCAATACATCACGCCGCCCAGGCCGCGTTCGCGCACGAAGTGCGCCTTGGCTCGCAAGGCCTGCGGGTCTTCGTAGCTGATCAGGCGCCGGTCTTTTTCGTTCCATAGCCAGGCCGCCTGCGCCTGTTCGTCCCAAAGACGCACGAAGCCGCCCTTGTCCAGATGATCGCGGGCGATTTCCTGCCAGGTGACGAAGCCGCCTTCGCTGGCGAAAGGCTGGTGCAATCCCTGTTGCGCGTCGGCCACCTTGCCGAATACGCGGCCATAGAACGCCAGGCCTACGTTGAGCTTGCGCGGCGACGTGCCGGCCTTCAGGAACTCGTCCACCGCCTGCTCGGTCGTGCGGCTGCCCGGCGCGGCCGTGCGCGAACGGTACAACGATGCGTGATGTCCCGTGGTCGGGGTGAGGCTGCCGTAGAAGTCGTAGGTCATCAGGTTGATCCAGTCCAGCACCTCGGAGATGCGGGCGATCTCCAGGCCGCGTGCGGCTTCGCCGTCGGCGGCGGCGATGGTCAACAGATAGCGACGGCCGCCATTGCCAGCGCCCAGCGCATCGAGCTTGGCGCGGATCGTCTGCAGCAGCAGAGTGAAGTTCTGCTTGTCCTCCGGGCGATGGCTGATGCCGGGTCCCGGATGGGCCGGATATTCCCAGTCGATGTCCAAGCCATCCAGGTCGTACGTGCGCACCAGCGCCACGGCGGTGTCGGCGAAACGCGCGCGTGCGGCGTCGGTGAGCGCGGCTTCGGAAAAATTCCCCGCGCCCCAACCACCGATCGACAGCAGCACTTTCAAGTCAGGATTGTCTTTGCGCAACGCCACCAAACCCGTCAGCGAACCCGCGGCGGTCGGAGACGGCAGGAAAACCTCATGCGCCGGATTGACCTGGGCGAAGGCGAAGTTGATGACGTCCAGTTTGTCCGCGCTGATCTTCGGCAGCGTGGAGCCATCCGCAACATAGCCGATGATGCGGTAGTCGCGCGCCGCGTCCTGTGCGTGGGCGGCGCAGAAAAAAGCCGAGAACAGAAGCACGCCTGCCGTCAGTCGCATGGCGCAATCACGCAAGATTTCCATTCTCCGCTTGCCTCCCGCGATCGTCAGGGGGGCCAACTATAGCGGCGCGATGCCGGCAGCAGGGCCGACCGGTAAGCAAAACAAGGTGGCCGGGCAGGACAAAATTTGGCCGAATGCGTGTCCCCGCGGATGTCTTGTCAGGTATGCGGCGGTTCGCGCGGCGGAAAGCGCAGCACCGTCCCGCGTGTCTCTTCCTCGTGCGGACGCACCCACAACACCGGCACTTCGCGCGGCGCGGGCGGTTCCAGTTCGTCGTCCAGCGACGCGAGGTTTTCCTCCTCGTCTTCCCAACTGTAGCGCTTGCGCGGCAAGGCAGGATCCAGCTTGCGGAACAGCAGCGCCGCCAGCAGGCCGCCCACCGCGCCGCCCAGATGCGACTGCCACGACACGCCGGGTTCGTGCGGCAACACCGTCAGCAGCATGCCGCCGTAGAACAGGAACGCGATCATGCCGGTGGCGATGGCGGGCCGGTCGCGGCGCAGCACGCCCAGGCCGAAAATCAGGAACATCAAACCGTGGGTCACGCCGCTGGCGCCGAGATGGCGCGAGCCCGCATCGCCCAGCAACCACGCGCCTAGTCCCGAGCCGATCCACAGCAACGGCAGCGACCACAACGTGGCGCGCGGATACACGCTGCCGGCCAGCGTACCCAACATCAGCAGGGCCACGCCGTTGGCGGCGATATGCTCCACCGATCCGTGCAGGAGTGGTGCGGTGAGCACGCCGAGCAGGCCTTGCGCGCTATGCGGCGCAACGGCGAACGGCGCCCAATCGAAGCTGCCCTGCGCCGAGTACACCAGGATCAGCAACAGCACGAAGGCCAGGCTGAGGTTGAGCGCACGGATCAGGCGGCGGCGGTCGGCCTTGGCTTGGGTTTCGGGATCGTGGCGCGGGTCGTCGGGGTGATAGGGGTCCATGAGCAAGGGATGGCGACGGGGCGCGGGAATGCAAGGGTGGGAGGGGTCGGGATGGTGAATCCCGCGGCTGTTCGCCCCAGATCGCGATGTCCGGGGACATTCAAAGAGCTGCTCGCTGCAGTTCCTCGGGGCGCATGGTTTCGCACTTCGTTCGCCCTCATCCGCCCTACGGGCACCTTCTCCCCGTGAAGGGGAGAAGGACGCGGCGCGGGTTTGTTCGGCGGGGCTGGAGCGATGCCAGCCGGTAGAATGCGCACATGAATACCCCACTCCCCCAAGTCCACCTCAAGAACGCCTGGCGTTCCAGCCACCCCTGGATCTTCCAGAAACTGGTGGCCAAACCCGAACAAAAACCCAAGCCCGGCAGCATCGTCGATGTGATCGGCGTGGAAGGGGAATGGATCGGCCGTGGCTTCTACAACGGCCACTCGCGCATCGCCGTGCGCATCCTGGAAACCGACCCCGACGTGCCGGTCGACGCCGGCTGGTTCTCGCGCAAGATCGCCGAAGCCGTGTCGCTGCGCCGCGACGTGCTGAAGCTGGACGAAGTCTCCAACGCCTGGCGCGTGGTGCATGCCGAAGGCGACGGGCTTTCCGGGCTGGTGGTGGACCGCTACGACGATCTGCTGGTGGTCGAATTCTTCAGTGCGGGCATGTTCCGCCACCGCGAGTGGATCTACGAAGCGCTGAAGGAACAATTCCCCGGCGCGCGCTTCTACAGCTTCGCCGAAGAGCACGTGCAGAAGCAGGAAAGCTTCGACTTCCGCGGCACCGAGCCGCCCGCGCCGGCGATCATCAGCGAATACGGCGTGCGTTTCCGCGCCGATCCGGCCGGCGCGCACAAGACCGGCTTCTTCGCCGACCAGCGCGAAAACCGCCAATGGCTTTCGCAGCAGGTCGCCGGCAAGCGCGTGCTGGACCTGTGCTGCAACACCGGCGGCTTCGGCGTGTACGCCAAGGTGCGCGGCGCCGAGGAAGTGGTGGGCGTGGATATCGACGAGGACGTGATCTCCATCGCCAAGGGCAACGCCAAGCTCAACGACGTGAAGCTGAAGTTCGTGCAGGCCGACATCTTTCCGTGGCTGCGCGATGCGGGCAACGCCAAGGATCTGTACGACGTGGTGATCCTGGACCCGGCCAAGATGACCCGCGACCGCGAACAGGTGATCGCGGCGCTGAAGAAATACCTGGACATGAACAAGCTGGCGCTGGGCGTGGTGAAGCCGGGCGGGTTGTTCGCCACGTTCTCGTGCACGGGGCTGGTCAGCGAGCAGGAATTCCTGGATATGCTGCGTCGCGCGGCCTATTTCTCCGGCCGCACGATCCAGATCCTGAAAGTCTCCGGCGCCGGCGCCGACCATCCGTTCATGGCGCATGTGCAGGAGTCGCGGTATCTGAAGGCGGTGTTTTGCAGGGTGTTTTGACGCTCTTGCCCCCTTTGCAAAAGGGGGCGGGCAGTCGCGTAGCGGCTGACGGGGGATTTGCTCTTGATCTTGATCTTGCTTGTATTGATCAAGAGCAGAAGCAAGAGCAAATCCCCCTCAATCCCCCTTTTCCAAAGGGGGAGGTCAATCGATCGGAAATGTTCTGATGCGTTACTCGCGCATCGGCCGCGGCGTCAACGGATAACCCGAGAACGGCTTCACCTCGTCCATCAGGAAGTGCGAGACGATCTTCTCCACGCCGTACTCGCCGGCCAGCAGCAAGCGCGCGATGTCCTTCCAGTGGTGCACGTCGTGCACGATCACGCGCAGCAGGTAGTCGTAGGAACCGCTGACGCGGCTGGCTTCCACCACTTCGGGCATCGCCAGGATGCGGTGGTCGAATTCGGTGAACTCGTCCAGCGCGTGCTGTTTGAAAGTCACCTGCGCCAACACGATCGTCGCCGAACGGATGCGGTCCACCGCCACGTGCGCGCGATAGCTGCGGATCAACCCGCGCGCTTCCAGCGCGCGCACCCGCGCCAGACACGCGCTGGGCGACAACGCCACCAGATCGGCCAGCGCCTGGTTGGTGATGCGCGCGTCCTGCTGCAGTACATCGAGGATCTTCAGATCCAGGCGGTCGGGGGTCTTCTGGGACATGTTCGGGCTCGCGGGTGGCGGCGGATGGTGAAAGGGAACGTTGTGGGGCCGCAGGTTGTGGGGAATGTGAGACACAATCCAGAAGATTCTGCGGTTATTGCCGTCAAAATCCGTCGGCAATGCGGAATGCATGCAAGTAAATCTTTCTGTTTCAGCAGCTTATCAGAACAGCATGCTCCGTTGTTTCTGCTGGACGTAGCCTGATTGGTCACCTATTACTGCTAGCCAGCAGGCCTCTGATGCCGCCGCGACGGGAGGTCACTGGCGCGCCGTCGGCAGCGCTCCTGCTCCGCAGCCTTACGCCACGCCGCCATCGAGGGGATTGCCCATGAAATCGCACGTCCGCCACACCCTTTTCAACGCTATCCGCCTGGCCTGCCTGTGCAGCCTGATGGGCGGCGCCCCGGCCTGGGCGCAGGAAGCGGCCCCCGCAGAAACCGCGGCCCCCGAAGCCACCACCCTGGACAGGATCACCGTCACCGCCGGCAAGCGCGAACAGTCGGTCCGCGAGGTCGCCGGGTCGGTTTCCGCGGTCACCGGCCAGCAGCTGCAGGACATCGGCGCGCAGAGCCTGTCCGACTACATCCAGAGCGTGCCGGGCGTGGTCTTCAACCAGTACCAGCCCGGCGTTTCGCACGTGGTGGTGCGCGGCATCGCCAGCAACTCGGGCAACGTGCAGGGTCAGGCCACCACCGGCTATTTCCTCAACGAAGTTCCGCTGACCGAGCCGGGTTGGACCATCGTGGTGCCCGACATCGACACCTTCGATCTCAACCGGGTGGAAGTGCTGCGCGGCCCGCAAGGCACCTTGTTCGGCTCTGCGTCCATGGGCGGCGCGATCAACTACGTCGCCAACACCGCCGACGCCTCGGGCTTCGACGCCGCGGTGGAAGCAACGGCCAGCCAGACCCGCAACGCCGACACCGGCTTCGGGGTCAAGGCGATGGTCAACGTTCCGATCAAGCAGGATGTGTTCGCGATCCGCGCGGTGGCGCAGTACCGCGACGATCCGGGCTATCTGGACAACATCGGCCTGGGCAAGGACGGCTCCAACGACGTCACCGTTTCCGGCGGGCGCCTGTCGATGGTGCTGACGCCCAACGAAAACACCACGCTGACCTGGCTCAGCCTGTTGCAGGAAACCGACTCGGACGACAACAGCTACCGTATGCCCGCGCTCGGCGATCTGGTCCGCAACACCGCCGTGGCCGAGTTCACCGATACCGACATTTCCCTGCACAGCCTGCGTTGGGATCAGGATTTCGGATGGGCCGACTTCACCGCGTTGGCTTCCTACCAGAAGAAGCAGCAGGACTGGCGCTTCGATTTCACGCCGATCCGGGTGTTCTACAACGCCGACCTGGACCTGGACCTGACCTCGCCGCTCTACATCAACTCCGGCGGCGAAAGCGAAGGCCGCAGCCTGGAGCTGCGCCTGACTTCGCCTTCGGGCGGACGTTTCGAATGGCTGCTGGGCGCGATGTACTTCGATACCGACAAGACTCTGTACGAGGCCATCGGCGCGCAAGGCGCGGCTGCGGCGTTCGACAACTCCTCGCTGTACGGGCCCGGCAGCGGCGCGGTGATCGCGCCAGACGGCGAAATCTTCAACGCGTTCTATTCCGATGTCGACGGTTCGGAAGCGGCGCTGTTCGGCGAAGGCACCTACGCGTTCACCCCGGAATGGAAACTCACCGTCGGCGGCCGTCTGTTCAAGACCAAGGTCAGGATCATCTCTACGCAAGTGGGTTTCTCGACCTATCCGGGCGACCCCATCGTCACGCCGTCGGAAACCGACGAAAGCGGCTTCAACCCGAAGGTGTCGTTAAGCTACACGCCCAGCGACAACGTGATGTTCTACGGTCTGGTGTCGGAAGGCTTCCGTTTCGGTACGCCCAACACGCCCGGCCTCAGCGCGTACCCCATTCCCGCCGGCAGCGGCAGCGACAGCCTGACCAACTACGAACTCGGCACGCGCACCACCTGGCTGGACGGCCGGCTGCAGTTGGACGCCACCGCGTTCTACGTCGACTGGAGCGATATCCAGCTGCGTCTGCAGACGCCGGATTTCTTCAACTACGCCACCAACGGCGGCAAGGCCTACAGCCGCGGCATCGAACTGTCGGCCGGCTGGCGCCCGAACGACCGGTTCCAGTGGCTGAGTTCGGTCACCTGGCAGCATGCGCGCCTGGACGAGGATCTTTTCATCCTCTTCGCCGGCACCGCGCCCAAGGGCTCACGGCTGCCGGGCTCTTCCGACTGGTCGGTCAACAACAATCTGAGCTACCGCTTCGACGCGCGCTACTCGCCGACGCTCACCCTGACCCATCAGTACTTATCGGAGGGCATCAGCGATTTGAACTCCGCCGTGCCCGGCGCGGTGCCGAACAAGCAGGGCGACTACAACCTGTTCGACCTGCGTTTCCGCATGAGTTTCGGCAACACCGACATCACCCTGTTCGGCAGCAACCTGACCGACGAGCGCGGCGTGACCCGCACCGTGTCGGAAGTCAACGGACTGGGCGAGGGCATCGTACGTCCGCGCACCTTCGGCGTGACCGCGCATTGGCGCTACTGAGCGGCGCGCGGTGAGCTCGCGTTGGAAACGCGCACTGGCGCGTAAGCCGCTGGAATCGGTGCTGGCCGACGGCGAAGCCAGCGGCCTGCGCCGGCAGCTCGGCGCAGGCAGCCTGCTGATCCTGGGTGTGGCCAACATCCTGGGCGCCGGCATCTATGTGATGACCGGCGAAGCGGCCGCCAGTTTCGCCGGGCCTGCGGTGCTGCTGTCGTTCGTGCTGGCCGGACTGGCCTGCGGCTTCACCGGGCTTTGCTATGCGGAACTGTCGTCGGTGATTCCGGTGTCGGGTTCGGCTTACAGCTACTGCCAGGTGACGCTGGGCGAAGGTCTCGCCTGGGCGCTGGGCTGGATGATCATGCTGGAATACACGCTGGCCGCGGCGGCGGTGGCGGTGGGCTTTTCCGGTTATCTGCTCAGCCTGCTCGGCGATATGGGCATCTCCATTCCCGCAGCATTGGCCGTCTCCACCGTCGGCGCCAGCCAACTGGGCGGACACACCGCGCTGCAACTCAACGGCGGCATCAATCTGGTCGCGGCGATAGCGGCGATGGCTGCGGCGGTGACGCTGATCTTCGGCGTGGGCCGCTCTTCGCTGGCCAACGCGGCGCTGGTGTTGATCAAGGTCGCGGTGCTGGTCGGTTTCATCGCGGTCGGCTCGCGTTATGTGCAGGCCGATCACTGGCAGCCGTTCCTGCCGGCCAACGAAGGCGGGTTCGCCTACGGCTGGCCCGGCGTGCTGCGCGCGGCGGCGATGCTGTTCTTCGCTTACCTGGGTTTCGAAACCGTCTCGATGGCCGCCGCCGAAGCGCGCAATCCGCGCCGTGATGTGCCCATCGGCATTCTGGGTTCGCTGGTGGTGTGCACGGTGTTGTACATCGCCGCCGCCGCAGTGCTGACCGGGCTGGTGCCGTTCCGCGAACTGGGCGTGGCCGATCCGGTGGCGCTGGCGGTGGACCGCATCGGCTGGCCCGGCTTCGCCATCCTGATCAAGATCGGAGCGCTGACCGGGCTGGGCTCGGTGCTGCTGGCCAACGCCTACGGACATTCGCGCATGTGCCTGACCATGGCCCGCGACGGGCTGATGCCGCCGGTGTTCACCCGTGTGCATCCGCGTTTCGGCACGCCATGGAAAGGCAATCTGGTGCTGGGCAGCATCGCCGCGATCCTGGCCGCGACGCTGCCGATCAGCGTGCTGGGCGATCTGATCTGCCTGGGCATCGCTTCGGCCTTCATCGTGGTGTGCCTCTCGGTGATGTGGATGCGCACCCATCGTCCCGACCTGCGCGGCGGTTTCCGCGTACCGTTGGGCGGCGTGCGCATCGGCAAGCTGTGGATAGGCGTGGTGCCGGTGCTGGGCATCGTCATGTGCCTGTCGATGATGGCGCCGGTGCTGGCCGATATCTTCACCCAGGTGCGTCGCGGCGACTTGTTGCCGGCCACGATCCTGACGGTCTACGTAGTCGCCGGCATCGCGATCTACTTCTTCTATGGCCTGCGCCATTCGCGCCGGATAGCGTTGGCGGAACGGGACAACGCGGCATGAGCAAGCAAACGATGGCGCTGCAGGATGCGCTCGACATCGGCCGATTGGATGCGCACGACCAGGCCGCGTTGCGGCGGTCGGGCGAAGTGTCGGCTGCGGAACTGGTGGAAGCGGCCATCCTGCGCGCGCAACAGTTGGACGATACGCTTGGATCGATCAGTCATCGGGCTTTCGATCTGGCCCGCAAGCACGCGCAGGAAATCGATGCGCATGGAGACGACTCCCGCAGTCATGCCGGCGTTCCGTATCTGGTCAAGGATTCTCTGGATTATCCGAACATGCCCACCCATGCGGGCTCGCGCAGTCGCGGCGATGCGCTGGCGACTAGCGCGTTTCCGTTCGTGCAACGCCTCGACGACGCCGGCTTGGTGCCCATCGGCAAGAGCACCATGCCCGAATTCGGGCTGATGCCTTCCACCGAACCGCTGCGCGGCCCGGTCACGCGCAATCCCTGGTCGTTGTCGCATTCGCCCGGCGGTTCCAGCGGCGGCGCAGGGGCGGCCATCGCCGCCGGCATCGTGCCGCTGGCGCATGGCAGCGACGGCGCCGGTTCCATCCGCATGCCGGCCGCCTGTTGCGGCGTGGTCGGCTTGAAGCCCGGGCGCGGCGGCGTGGTGCGGGTGCGCTCGCGCCACGTGCTGGAAGACCTGATGGTGGGCGACAGCCTGATGTCGCGCAGCGTGCGCGATACCGCGTGGGCGTTCGCCAATGCGCATCCGCAAAAAAAGGAACCGGTGACCGGACCGGCCGCGCGGCGTTTGCGCATCGCGGTGGTCGAGAACAACCTGGTCGGCCATGCACCGCATCCGCAGGTAGCCGCTGCGCTTACCCGCAGCGCCGAGCTGTGCGCGTCGCTAGGCCATCGTGCGGAAGTGCAGCCGTGGCCGGTCGATGGCGCCGCGGTCGCGCGGGCTTTGTACACGCTGTGGTCGCACCTGGCCGCCGATTGCGAGGACGCCAACCCAGCCGCGCTCGGTTCGCAGTCGCTGCTGGAACCTTGGACACTCGAACTCGCGCGCTGGAACCGTCAGAACTGCGGCATCGAAGAACTCGAGCAGGCCTACGCGCAACTCGCCCATCTGCCGGCGGCGTTCAACACCTTCCACCAGGACTTCGACGTGATCCTCTCGCCGGTGCTGCGCGCGCCGCCGCCGCCGATAGGTGAGCTTGCGCCGGATCGCGAATTCGCCGAACTGATGCCGGCGCTGTTCGACTGGATGTCGTACACGCCGTTGCAGAACCTGGCCGGCACGCCCGGCCTCTCGCTGCCGCTATCCTCGACCCCGGAAGGGTTGCCGGTCGGCACCCAGTTCGTCGCCGACCGCGGCCAGGAAGCGTTGTTGCTGGCGCTGGCTTTCGAACTGGAAGCGGCGTCGCCCTGGCGCGACCGCTGGCCGCCGCATTCGGTCGCCGGTCTTTCTTCCAAGCACTGAACCACGGAAAAACATGGGACACGCAAGAGATACCTTGTATGCCGCGCGCTCGCAGGACGATCTGGTCGCCCTGCTGGCCGCGCAACCGCTGGCCTGGCTGGTGTCGGCCGGCGACGACGATGCCGCTTCAACGCCGCTGCCGTTGCGCGCGGGTTTCGACGCGGACGGGAAACTCGACGCATTGCTGGGCCACTTCGCAAAACGCAATCCGCATGCCGCGCGCCTGCAGCGCGATCCGATGGCGCAGGTGCTGGTGATGGGCCCGCATGCCTATGTGTCGCCGTCCTGGCTGGACGACCGCACCCAGGCGCCGACCTGGAACTACGCCAGCGCGAGTTTCGAGGTGTGCGTTTCGCTTCAGACCGATGCCGACGCCATCGCCGCCGAACTCGACGCTCTGGTGACGCAGATGGAATCTGGACGCGACCACGCCTGGCGTCTGCAGGAAATGGGCGAGCGCCAGGCGCGGCTGGCGCAGGGCGTGATCGCCTTGCGCGCGGAAATCGTTTCTATCCGCGCCACCTTCAAGCTGGGCCAGGACGAACGCCGCTACGACTTCGATCAGATCGTGCGTGGACTGGAAAAACAGGGAGAACCGGATCTGGTCCGCTGGATGCGGGATTTCGATGCCCGCGCAACGGAAGGTGGACGATGAACCGCAGCCTGGAAGCGCTGGATCGGGAAGTGCGGCGGTTCGTGGAAACGGTCTGCGCCGAATCGGCGCGGCTTGCCGCAGGCCGCACGCTGGACTGGGCGCAGAAACGGCCCATCGCCGAGATCGCGCGGCAGCCCTGGCGCACCGGCGGTCCGGTCATGGCCGATACGCGCGAGGAATGGTTGCGCTGGAGCGACGGCGACTTCCGCATACGTCTGTACCGGCCCGTGGCCAGCAACGCCGCGTTGCCCGCCATCGTCTACCTGCACGGCGGCGGCTGGTCCATCTTCAGCATCGACACCCACGACCGCCTGATGCGCGAATACGCGCACGCCACCGGCGCGGTGGTGGTGGGCGTGGACTACGCGCTGTCGCCGGAGCACCGCTATCCCGTCGCCCTGGAACAGAGCGTCGATACGGTGCGCTGGTTGCGCGAGCATGCCGACGAACTGCGCATCGATGCTTCGCGCATAGCGCTGGCCGGCGACTCGGCGGGCGCCAACCTCGCCTTGAGCACCGCCTTGTCTCTGCGCGACGAAAATTCCAGCCATGGCCTTCGCGCCTTGCTGCTGAACTACGGCGGCTTCGACACCGAGATTTCGGAGCACGCCCGCGCCACGTTAGGCACGTCCGACGACATGCTGTCGGGCGAAGAAATGGATGCGTTCTGGAGCAGCTATCTCGGCGAAGACACCCAGCACCGCAACGATCCGCTGGCGGTGCCGATGCGCGCCGCGCTGCACGATCTGCCTCCGGCCTTCCTGGTGATGGCCGAACGCGATGTGCTGTCCGAGCAGAGCGTGCGCATGACCCAGCTCCTGCGCGCGCAAGGCAACGTGGCGACGCTTCGCCGCTATCCCGGCGCTTCGCATAGCTTCCTCGAAGCGATGTCGATCTCCGCATTGGCGCGACAGGCGATCGAAGAGGGCGCAAGCTGGCTTCGGGAACAACTCGAGGTGGATACTCAGCTATGAGCGCGATGATCCTGCGTCGTTGGGCGGCGGTGCTGATGGCATCTGCGTTCGTGTTGCCCGTTCTCGCCGGCACGCACACGATCACCCCGGAGGATCTGGTCGAACTCAAGCAGGTCGCCGATCCGCAGATCAGCGCCGACGGCACGCGCATCGCCTACACCATCGCCACGCCGCGCGGCGAAGGCAAGCCCGCGCTGAGCCGGATCTGGCGCATCGCCGCCACGGGCGACGCCACCGCAGTGGAGTTGGCTGCGCCAGGGGCGGCCAACGAGCGCGCGCCGCGCTGGTCGTCGGACAGCCTGCAGCTGTTGTTCCTTTCCGACCGCGCCCTTTCCGACGGCAAGCAGTCCGAACCCGCTGTCGCCTCTACCCAGGTCTGGCAGGTTCCGCACGATGGCAGCGATGCACGCGCACTCACCGCCTCGGCCGGCGAAGTGCTGTCCTTCTCGCTTTCGCACGATGGGCGCTCGCTGGCCTACGTCGCTCTTGATCCGCTTTCGCCAGAAGCGGCGGCGCGGGGCAAGCGCAAGGACGACGCCATCGAAGTAGACCATCCGCAGCAGTTCGCACGGCTATGGGTACGCGATCTGCCGAACGGAGCCGCGCGCGCGCTCACGCCAGAACGCATGCAGGTGCACGAAGCGGTCTGGTCGCCGGACGGCAAACAGCTGGCCTTGCGCATTTCCACCGGCGCCACCCTCAACGACTACTGGTACCGCTCGCACGTGGTGCTGGTCGATGCCGTGGACGGCCGCCTGCTGCGCACGCTGTGCGACCGCGCCTCCGCCGCGCCGCTGTGGTGGTCGCCGGACGGCAAGCGACTGCTCTACGGGCAGCTGGGCGAACACGGCATGACCGCCACCTTGTTCGTGCACGATCTGCAAGACGGCAAACGCGTGCCGCTGGCTGCCGATTGGCCAGGCACGCTGTGGGGCGCGCGCTGGCAGAACGATGCCCGGCTGGTCGGCGAAGGACAGCGCGGCGTACGCGCGGAGTTCCTGCGTATCGACGCGAACACGGGCAAGTGGAAGACCCGTGCCCAGGCGCAGGCGCCGTGGCAAGCCTTCAGCGTAGCCAGTAACGGCGACGTCGCCTTCGTCGGCATGCGCAACGACACCCCGGCCGAGATCTGGTCGCTAGCCGATGGAAAATCGCGCGCATTGACCTCGACCAATCCACAGATCGCGCAATGGTCGCGCGGTCAGCTGCGCGAGATCAGCTGGCGCAGTTCGCGCGATGGTCTGCAGATCCACGGCCTGCTGATGCTGCCGCCCGACTACAAACCCGGCACGCGCCTGCCCACGCTGGTGCAGATCCACGGCGGCCCCGCGTGGGCGTGGTGGTCGGGATGGCTGGGCTCGTGGCACGAATGGGCGCAGCTGCTCGCTTCGCATGGTTATGCGGTGCTGATGCCCAACCCGCGCGGTTCCGAAGGCCAGGGCAGCGCCTTCACCGAAATGGCGCGCAACGATTGGGGCGGCGCCGACTACCAGGACGTGCTGGACGGACTGGACCAGATCATCGAGCAGGGCATCGCCGATCCCAAGCGCGTGGCCATCGGCGGCTGGAGCTACGGCGGCTATCTGTCGGCCTGGGCGGTGACCCAGGGCGACCGTTTCAAGACCGCCATCGTCGGCGCCGGGGTGATCGACATCGTCGGCATGGCGCTCAGCACCGACACGCCTGATTACCTGCCCGGTTACTTCGGCGATCCGGTCACCCAGCGCGACGCGTACGACAAGCACTCGCCGATCCGCTATGCGGACAAGGTGAAAGTGCCGGTGCTGATCCTGCATGGCGAACAGGACAAGCGCGTGCCCATTTCACAGGGAGAGCAGTTCTACGGCGCGCTCAAATTCAACGGCACGCCGGTGGAAATGGTCCGCTACCCGCGCGGGCCGCATTGGCTCCACGAACGGGAGCACGAGCGCGATGTGCTGGAGCGGGTGTTGCGGTGGTTGGATGCGCGTTTGTAGGCTGTGCGTCGAAACCTTCCACAGAAAGACTACGCGCAACAACAGTCATCTCACGCGCAATAAACGGCCGTCATTCCAGCGGCTCTCAACAGCGGAGCTGGTCAAGCTGGG
This sequence comes from Pseudoxanthomonas sp., assembly GCA_036383995.1. Classification (GTDB taxonomy): domain Bacteria; phylum Pseudomonadota; class Gammaproteobacteria; order Xanthomonadales; family Xanthomonadaceae; genus Pseudoxanthomonas_A. The sequence continues at coordinate 12,660 of DASVNG010000038.1, read as the reverse complement.
ATGACGGCATTGATTGTTCAGCGGTAAATGACTCAGGCATCCCCGCCTTTCGCCAACAGGCTCGCCCGCCGCCCATAAGCCAGATAAGCCACCAGCCCGATCGCGTTCCAGATCAGGAAATACAGCTGCGTACGCTGCGGCAGACTCCAGAACAAATACAGGCAACCGAAGATCGCGATAGGCCCCACCACCCACGCCAGCGGCGTGCGGAACACGCGCTGGCGCGAGGGATCGCGCTTGCGCAACACCAGCAGGCATACCGACACGGCGATGAAGGCGGCCAGGGTGCCGGCGTTGGCCAGCGCGGCGATTTCGTCCAGGCGCGCCACGCCGGCCAGCGCGGCGACCAGGATCGCGGTGAACAGCGTGGTGGCGATGGGCGTGCCGGTGCGCTTGCTCACCTTCGACAAGCCGCGCGGCAGCAGGCCGTCGCGCGACATCACGAAGAAGATGCGGCTCTGGCCGTACAGGAACGCCAGCAGCACCGTCGGCAGCGCGATGACGGCGGCGGCGGCGATGATGGTGGCTGCATTGCCTTGTTTCAACTCGCGCAGGATCAGCGCCAGCGGTTCCGGGCTGTTGCCGAACACGGTGTAGCTGAGCGCACCGACCGCGGCCAGCGCCACGATCATGTAGATCAGCGTGCAGCCGACCATGGAGCCGACGATGCCGATGGAAAGATCGCGTTCCGGGTTTTTGGTTTCCTCGGCCGCGGTGGAAATCGCATCGAACCCGTAGAAGGCGAAGAAGATGATCGCCGCCGCCGCCATCACCCCGCGTTCCACGCCGTCGACGCCCATCGACTTGGCGAAGCCGAACGGCATGAACGGGTCCAGGCGCGCGGCGTCGAAGTGCGGCAGCGCGATGGCCACGAAGATCGCCAGCGCGATCACCTTCACCACCACCAGCACCGCATTCAAGGTGGCGCTTTCGCGGGTGCCGGCCATCAGCATGCCGGCGACCACGAATACGATCGCCACCGCAGGCAGGTTGATGAATCCGCCCGCATGCGGCCCGGCCGTGGCCCACAGCGGCAGATCCACGCCCAGGCCCTTCAGGAAGCCCACCGCATAACCCGACCATCCCACCGCCACCGTACTCACCACCAGCGAGTACTCCAGGATCAGACTCCACCCCACGATCCAGGCCAGGGTTTCACCCAGCACGATGTAGCTGTAGGTGTAGGCGCTGCCGGCGGCCGGCATCATCGTGGCCATCTCGGCGTAGGCCAGCGCGGCGCAGGCGCAGACGATGCCGGCGATGGCGAAGGACAGCAGCACCGCGGGCCCGGCCAGGTTGGCGCCGACGCCGATCAGGGTGTAGATGCCGGTGCCGACGATGGCGCCGATGCCCAGCGCGATCAGGTGCGGCCAGCTCAGGGTGGGAACCAGCCGCCGGCCTTCCTCATGCACGGTCACCTGGTCGATCGATTTGCGCCTGAGCCAAGTCTGCATGCGTGCCCCTGAGATTGCCGTTGGAAAGGGGCACATAGTGGCGCATCGGCCGCGGCGATGCGATGTGCGCTGCGGCGATCAGCCGCCGGGCGGCGGGTAGGGGCCCTTGGTCTCGCCCCAGCCCCAGCGCGGCATCGGCGCGTTTTCGTCCGCCTCGGCGCCGTCCTGGGAATTGATCACCGCCAGCCGCGAACCCCATTCCAGGTAACCGACCAGGGCCGAGCGGAACTCAGGATCGTCCGGCAGCTCCAGTTCGTCGGCGGTATCCAGCAGCAGCGCCACCCATTCGCGGCGCTGCGCCTGGCTCAGGTGGCGGTTGAGGTGCTGGCGGATCATGTGCGGGTGGCCGCCGTGGGTGGCCGAGTACTCCGCCGGCCCGCCCAGCACTTCGGCCAGGAACGCGGCGACGTGCTGCGGGTGCTCGCTGTCCATGTGCGCGAAGATCGGCGCCAGGATTTCGTTGTCGTGCACGCGCTGGTAGAAGCGTGCGGTCAGGCGGTTGAGGGCGTCGATGCCGCCGGCCCATTGGTAGAGGGTGGGGATGGGGTGGGTCATTCGTAGGTCTCAGGGCCTGTTCGCGATTTCATGATGCCGTTGCCGTTTTTTGCTTTTGCTTTGCCCCCTTTTGCAAAGGGGGCCTACGGGGGATTTGCTCTTGATCTTGCTTTTGTCTGTTGCCTTAGAAGCAAGATCAAAGGCAAGAGCAAATCCCCCTCAATCCCCCTTTTTCAAAGGGGGAGGCAAGGGCGCAGACACTTATGCCGTCGGCGTTTCGTTGGTCACGTTGTAGGCGCTGCCTTTCTGCGGGTCTATCGGCCGGATCTCGTAGAACAGGCCGTACTGCATGCACGGATTCTGTGCGGCCAGTTGCGCGGCTTCTTCCAGGCTATGCGCCAGGATGAACCAGTAGCCACCCACCACTTCCTTGGATTCGCCGAAAGGTCCGTCGGTCACCACGCCCTTCTTTTTGGAAACCGTGGCGCCGGGCGTATCCAGGCGCTGCCCGGTCTTCATTCTTCCTTCGGCGATCATGCGTTCCAGCCAGTCGTAGAACTCGTCGATGGCCACCTGGATGTCCGCGGGCGCGGCGTCTGCATCCCATCGGCCGCGGGAAAGCACGAGGTATTCGGAGGGCGCCTGTTCGGTCATGATGGTTTCCAGGTTGTCGGAAGGAACGAAGCCGATAAAGCGTAGCGAAACCTACGCGTGCCCGGTTATGCCAAGACGGGCGATTGCACGCGTAGGGCGGGTTGACCAGCTTCGCTGTTGAAAGCTAACCCGCCCTGCAGCGGCACAAGGTTGACGGCTAGTCCCACTGGTTCGCGTTTTTAGGAAAGCCGGGCCGCTGGACACGTACCACGCAGAACCGCTGCCCGGTGGGGGCCTGCATTACCACCCACCGCTCCAAACGATCGACGACGCTGGCGCCCAGTTTCTCCAGGCGCGCCACCTCGGCGGGAATATCATCGGTTTCGATGTCGATATGAACCCTGCTTTCGTGCTCGACGCGTTGGATCTGCACGATGGGTTCGTCGGGCGGCGTTTCCAGCATGCGGTAGTTGCCGCGAGTGCCGGGGTGATCGGGGTCTACCGCGCGGCCCAATGCCCCGGCCCAGAAGCCGGCGGCCTGGTCGACATCGGGGGTGTTGCAATCGATCAGTAGGGCGCAGAGTCGGGAGTGGTGCATGGCTTATCCAGTGAAGTGATACCGAGGCACATGTTATGAATGCATTGAGTAAGTCTAAGTCTGTAGTAGTAACCCAATGCCACGCCATCATGGAATGTCGAAGATTTCCTGCCAGTTCGAGGGAGGTCCATTAGTGAACATCTCATCCATGTCCTCATTGCCATCCCAAGCGCCGATAAAGTCTTCCGTCTGGCCTTCGGTCATGAACAGAGCAAGATTGTAAGGTCTGGGCTGTTTTCTTTGTGCGTAGCCTAGCCTATGGCGGTCCTCTGGATCGCTAAATGAAAATCCTTCGAGAGAGAAATTGGCTATTTGGTTGATGTGCTTGTCCATAACCTCGAAATCGGCGGCTGCGGCATTTTTGGTTACGGAGGCTTCAAGCAATTCAGAATTAAGTTGTGCTACTTCGGCGAGTACGATCAGAAGTTCGACAAGATCGTAGTCCTCCCCAAGAATTGAGTCTCCGCTGGCAGGCGCTTTATATGAAATGACCTCTCGTTGGGCTTTCAGCTGCAGAGCGACATTTTTCAGTCTTGCAGCATGTTCTTTGTCGAACTTTGCGAGCCAGTCAAAAACTATGTTTATCGCTTTGGAGTGGGTTATGGACATCAGATCGCCATCGTTCCAATTCTCACTCGGCAAGGTATAAACAACGGCCCTGAGAACGGAAAGAACGGAGTAATATTCAAAGTACGGGTTCGCTGCACGCATCCCGGATCGTCGAGAAAAACTCAAGCTATTGAGCAATACGGTCGCGTTCAGAACCATTTTGGTTGCTAGGTATATTCGACAAGTCCATTCTGAGTTTTTGTTTTTGCTCCAAGCCTTTGTCAGCCTGGAGTATTGCGACAATACCGCGTTTGAAACCGAGCCTGCCTTCGCCTCAGTGCATAACCCGAATATTCTCCGGTATGAATAGAACCATTCACGGCTTGCGTACAGCACCCATCCCCCTCGGCGAATAAAACCGCACACGAATCCAAGATTGAGCATGGAACTTAACCGAAAGCTGCGGTTCGCAATAGTTGCAGCCTAGCTATTAATTTGTTTGTTTCTTCGAACGATGCGTCAGACTCAACCCCTGAGACCGACCCCGCTACACTGTCCCCATGGATACCAACACCCTCCTGCTGATCCTCCTGGTCCTGGCCGCCGCCGCCGTCGTCCTGCTGGTCGTCCTGCTCCTGCGCCGCCCCGAGCAGCGCATGGAACTGGCCCTGCGCGAGGAACAACGCAGTGGGCGCAGCGAATTGCGGGAGCAGCTGGACAGCCTGTCCAAACAACAGGAAACCCGCATCGAAGGCTTCGGCCGCAACCTCACCGAACTGAGCACCCGCACCGACCAGCGGCTGGACCTGCTGCGCGAAGCCCTGGGCGAAGACGCCCGCAAGGGCCGGCTGGAAAGCGGCGAACAACAGCAGCGTTTCAGCGACACCCTCAGCCAGCGCCTCAACGAACTCACCCAGCGCAACGAACTGCGCATCGGCGAACTGCGCGCCACCCTGGAGTCGCGGCTGAAGGAACTGCAGGCCGACAACACCGCCAAACTGGAACAGATGCGCCAGACCGTGGACGAAAAACTGCACGCCACCCTGGAAACCCGCCTGACCGAAAGCTTCGGCAACGTCACCGCCATGCTGGCCCAGGTGCACCAGGGCCTGGGCGACATGAACAAACTGGCCGCCGACGTCGGCGGATTGCAGCGCGTGCTCAACAACGTCAAATCGCGCGGCGTGTTCGGCGAAGTGCAGCTGGCCGGATTACTGGAGCAGGTGTTCGCCCCCGACCAGTACGCGGCCAATGTCGCCACCGTGCCCGGCAGCAGCGAACGCGTGGAATTCGCCGTGCGCTTCCCGGGTTCTTCCGCCGACTCGGTGGTGTGGCTGCCGATCGACGCCAAATTCCCGCGCGAAGATTACGAACGCCTGCTGGACGCCCAGGAAAAAGCCGACGCCGACGGCGCGCGCGCCGCGGGCGATGCGCTGGAACGCCGCGTGCGCCTGGAAGCGGCGCGCATCCGCGACAAATACGTGTCGCCGCCCAGCACCACCGAATTCGCCATCCTGTTCCTGCCCACCGAAGGCCTGTACGCCGAAGTGCTGCGCCGCCCCGGCCTGGTCGACGCGCTGCAGCGCGACCAGCGCATCGCCGTCGCGGGGCCGACCACCTTGCTCGCCCTGATGACCAGCTTCCACATGGGTTTCCGCACGCTGGCCATCGAAAAGCGTTCCAGCGAAGTGTGGAAGACCCTGGGTGCGGTGAAGACCGAATTCTCCAAGTTCGGCGACGTGCTGGATTCGGTGAAGAGCAAGCTGGACCAGGCCAGCACCCAGATCGAAAAGACCGGCGTGCGCACGCGGGCCATCGAGCGCAGGCTGCGGGAAGTGGAGTCGTTGCCTAGCGAGGGGGAGCCGGGGTTGCTGGGGAACGAGGTCGAGGACCCGCAGGAATAGATCGGCCGCCCAGGAATATTGGGATGTCTAGAAAATGACGCCTGGAAAATAGTGAATCGTCATCCCAACGACAGCTGGGATCCATTTTGACGTTGCTGTTGCCTTTGCCCCCTCGACCATCCTGCCAAGATCAAGATGGATCCCAGCTTTCGCTGGGATGACAGTCTGGTAATTGAGCGGAGGTTTTGGCGCCCCCGCTTCGCTCGCCCCTCATCCGGCGCTGCGCGCCACCTTCTCCCCCGCAGGGGAGAAGGACGCAATGAATCAACCGCCCGGCGTCGGTACGATCGCCGGCATCGCGTCCATCGGCACGGTGGGGTTGTCTTCTTCTTCCAGCAGGTAATCGGGCAGGTTCTCGTCGTCCGACTTTTTGCGGTCTTCGCCGATCTGGTAGTTGCGGCGCTGCAGCCACGAATCGCGGAACAAAGCGTATTCGTCCACCGCGCCCTCGCGCAGACTGTCGATCGACAGCAGCTGTGCGCGCACGTCGACCAATTGCAGCCCCTGCAGGAAGAGGCGGGTCTTGTCGTCCTCCACCTGACGGATGGGCGACAGCGGCGCATCGCCGATCAGGCCGAACACATCGCGTATGGTGCGCGGCCCGAACAGCGGCAACTCCACGTAGCGCGAGCGCTTCCAGCCCCACACGCCCAGGGTCTGGCCGAAATCCTCGTTCTTGCGCGGTAGCTTGGCGTCGCTGGCCGGGTCGAAGATGCCAGCGATGCCCAGCGTCGAATTCAACAGGAAACGGCCCAGCGACTGTCCGGCCTGCTTGGGCTTGCCCTGCAGCAGGCTGTTGAGCGTGGTGATGGGCTCGCCCAGGTTGTTGAAGAAATTGCTCACGCCCAGCCGCACCGGCCGCGGCACCACTTTCACATAGCCCCTGGCCAACGGCCGCGCGATGGTGCGGTCCACCGCGTTGTTGAAGGTGTGCACCTTGCGGTTCCATTTTTCCCACGGATCGTAGGACTTTGGCATTTCCACGCCGGGCGGCAGGGAGGGGTCGGCGACCGGGTTGTATTCGTCCTGGCCGTAGATGGCGGCGAAATCGTCTTCGGCCGCAGTTTCGCCGCCAGTGGAAACCGTGGCGGGCGCTGCTTCGGGCGCGGCCACGACACCGGTTTCGACGTCGGCGGACACGGGCGCTTCCGCGGGAACAGCCGGCGGCGCTTGACCGACCACGATGGTTTCGGCCGGCGGCGCGGTGGAAGCGGCGGGTTTGGTCGAGGCGCAGGCCGAGGCCAGCGCAGCGAGAACGACTACAACAGCAATGCGTAACAGGTTCATCCTGTTTTCCTGGGTGTTACGGCGTGGGGGTGCCGGGGAAATCCAGCCCGGACGTCAATCGATAAGCGGTGCGCAGTTCGGACAAGCCGGCGGGCTCGCCTTCTAGATGGGGAGCCGCGCCCGCCGCGCGCAAGCGCGCGGCCAGTTCGGCCAACAATGCCAGCCCGGCGCTGTCCACGGAAGTGACTTTGGTCAGGACGATGCGTTGCGCGCCGGCCAGCATTTTGCTGGCCGACGGCCACAAGGCGGCGGCCGCGGTGCGGTCCAGCGCGCCGGCGAAAATCAGGGCGTCGCCAGCGCGTTCGGCGGTCGCGTCAGTTGCTGCCATTGGCCTGCATCTTGCCGGCGCGCAGGTCGGCGGCGACCTGCGCGATGGACTTCTGCCGCAGCGGCGTGTCGAACTGGTTCTTGAAGGTCTGCACGTAGGAAATGCCTTCGATCATCACGTCGAACGCTTTCCATTGGCCGCCGACGTTGCGGAGCAGGTAATCCACCGGAATCGGGTCGCCGCCGTCGCGCAGCATCTCGCTGGAAACCTTGACCCCGCGGTTGCCGGGCAGCGGCGACTCGGACTTGATGCGCACGCGCAGCTTGGTGTTGAAGTCCAGCAGCGAGGTGCCGTAGCGGGCGGTCAGATTGTCGGCCAATGCGTCGGCGAACAACTTCACGTCGGCGTCGGAAGCGCCGCGGCCGTGCACGCCCAGCACCAGGCGGGCGGCGTAATCGCGGTCGAACATGCGGTTGAATTCGGTGGTGATGAATTGCTTGAGCGCGGTCGGGCTCTTGCGGAATTCGGCGCGGCGTTGTTCCAGCGTGGTCAGGATGCGGGTACTGCTGTCGAGCACCATCTTGCTGGCGCTGCCTTGGGCGGGTACGGCCGCGGCCGGCTTGGCGGCTTGGGCAGCGGCCAGCAGGGGAGCGCCGGCCAGCAGTGCGGAGGCGATGACGAGGGAGAGCAGGGACTTCTTCATTTGGCGGGTTCCTCGGAGGGCGGGGTAGCGGCGGGCGGGGCGCTGGCGTCGGCGCCGGCATCGGCGCCCTCTGCTGGCTTGCCGCCGCCGCTGAACATGTATTTGCCGACCAGCTGCAGCAGATCGACCGCGGGTTGGGTGTAGGCGATCTCTTCGCCGGGCTTCAGCACTTCCGGGTCGCCGCCCGGGGACAGGCCGATGTAGTTTTCGCCCAACAGACCGCTGGTGTAGATGCCGGCGGAGGTGTCGGCGGGCAGATCCTTGTATTTGTTGTCGATATCCAGGGTCACGATGGATTCGAATTTGACCGGGTCCAGCTGAATACCGGCCACTTGGCCGATAACCACGCCGCCGATCTTCACCGGCGCCTGCGGACGCAGTTGGCCCAGGTTGGTGAAGCGCGCGGTCAGCTCGTAGCTGCTGCTGCCGAAGCCGAACTTCTTGTTGGTGGAGGCGATCGCCAGCACCAGCAGCGAAGCCAGCGCCAGGACGAGGAAGGCGCCGACGGCGAATTCTAGACGGGGTCCACGGACGGCCATGGCATCAACTCCTGAACAGCAAAGCGGAAAGAACGAAATTGAACATCAGCACCAGCAGCGAGGCGTTCACCACCGCGCGGGTGGTGGCCACCGAAGTGCCCTCGATGGTGGGCTCGGCATGGAAGCCTTCGTAAGCGGCGACCAGGGCGCAGGTGCCGCCGAACACCGCCGACTTCAACAGGGCCACGCCGAAGTCGTCGTAGAAGTCGACGCTGTTGCTCAGCGCCGACCAGAACACGCCGTTGTCCAGGCCCAGCACGTGCACCGCTTCCAAGTAGCTGGCGCTGATGGCCAGGCTGCAGAAGAAGCCGGTCAGCAGCGGCACGGTCAGCACCGCCGCCCAGAAGCGCGGAGCCACGGCCTTGGCCACCGGGTCGATGGCCATCAGCTCCAGCGCCTTGATCTGGTCGGTGGCCCGCATCAGACCCAGTTCGGCGGCGATCGACGAACCGGCGCGGCCGATGAACAGCAGGGCGGTCAGCACCGGGCCCAGCTCGCGGTACAGGGACAAGCCCAGCAGCGTGGACAGGGCGTCGGAGGCGCCGAAGGTGGTCAGCGTGCGGTAGCCCTGCAGGGTCAGCACCAGGCCCACGAAGGCGCCGCCCACAGCGATGATCGGCAGCGAACGTGCGCCTACTTTGTATATTTCGCGGGTAAGTTCGGCGAAAAAGTCTTTGGTGGGCTTGGAGGACCGGAACACCGACAGGGTGAACAGGCCGGCGCGGCCGACGGAGCGGAGGGAGGCGGCGAGGGGCATCAGTGCACCGTCCCGGTCAGCACAACAGTTGAGCGCTCGGAACAGCCTCCTTTGGAAAAGGGGGCGACAAGACGCGACAGCGGCCTGTGGGGGATTTGCTTTTCGCGCCAAATTCCCCGTCGCCCGCTTTGCGGCCGCCCGCCCCCTTTTGCAAAGGGGGCAAAGGCCAGGGCGTCGCTGCCTATGAAAGTGGGGTGGCTCATGCCGCCTCCGTCCGTGGGGTCGCATCGAAGGCTATGGGCCCGTCCGGCTGGCCGCGCAGGAACTGCTGCACCAGCGGGTCGGTGCTGGCTTCCAGTTGCGCCGGGGTGCCGGAGAAGACGATGCCGCCGTTGGCGATGACCACCGCCTGGTCGGCGATGGGCAGGGTTTCGTGCACGTGGTGGGTGACGATGACGCTGGTCAGTCCCAGGGTGTCGTTGAGGCGCTGGATCAGGCTCATGATCACGCCGCTGGCGATGGGGTCCAGTCCGGTCAGGGGTTCGTCGTAGATCATCAACGGCGGATCCAGGGCCAGCGCGCGGGCCAGTGCCACGCGCCGGGCCATGCCGCCGGAGAGCTCTCGCGGGTAGGCGTCGGCCGCGGCCAGCAGGCCCACGGCGTTGAGCTTGAAGTCGACCACGCGCTTGACCAGCGCCGCCGGCAACTTGGTGTGCGTGCGCAGGGGCAGGGCGACGTTTTCGCCCACGCTGAGGTCGGTCAGCAGGCCATTGCCCTGCAGCAGCACGCCGATGCCTTTGCGCATTTCCAGCAGGTGGCGGGTGCCGCGGGGCACCGGCTTGCCGAACACTTCCACCGTGCCGGCCGCCGGCGGCAGTTCGCCGGTCAACGCCGCCAGCAGGGTCGACTTGCCGCTGCCCGACGGGCCCAGCACGGCGGTGATGCTGCCGCGCGGCACTGACAGGTCGATATCGCGCAGGATCGTGCGTCCGCCCCGGTCTAGCCGGGTATTGGACAGGCGCACTGCAGGCGAATCGGGGGAGGTCATCGGCACGGAAAACTCCAAAGCGACCGTGAAGGATCACGGTCGGCGGCTGAACAATAGTGCACTGTCCAGTTTCATTTTATGTTGTTTCCAGCACAGTCCGCTTGGGCGTTCGCGTGGATCTGCGTTTCATGACCCAGGCTGGACCTGCCGAAGCAGTGCCTGGGCTGGGCCGCCGATGTCCGTCCGCATACGCGCTGGTGCGCACGATCAAGGCCATGGGACGGTTGAGGCGGCAATAGTGAGATGTGTAACACTCTTTTCATTTGACAGCGGTAGGGTTAATAATTGGAGTGCGTGTTGGGGATCCCGGCGGGTGCCGGGACGCGCGCTTCGAGACGACAAAGAGCAGGCTGACGGGGCTTCAGTCCCGTCCAAGTCCTTCTTGCGGCTCGACATCAGGGGAAAAACATATGTTGCAGGTAGCGCGCATCGCCGCAGGGCGAGGCTTGTTCGGTCGTTTGCTTGCGCCTGCCATCAAGGCACCGTGTCGCGTCGGGCGGACCTCACTTTCCCTGATCGCTACGGCACAGCCGCCATCCCCCGGCACGCGACCGCGTTCCCGCATTTTGCTGGGCTGGGCCGCCGCGCTGTTGGCGATGTTTGCCGTGGCCGCCCCGGCCAGCGCCCAGCAACCGGTGATGACCATCACCGGCGCCACGCCCACGACCTTCTCGGGGGCGGGGGAAACGATCACGTTCCATGTCAGCCTGGGCGGGTCCAATGCGGTCACCAATTCGGTCGAATTGACCCGGATCGCCTACGGCACGGTCGGCCCCATCAGTTGCGTGGGATTGCCTCTGGATCCGTTGGAGAGCACGACCTGCTCTTTCACTTATACGACCCAGCCTGGCGATGTGTTCAACCTCAACCAGTCCGGCACCTTCCGGGTCACCACGCTCGGCGCCCCACGGACCAGGAACATCGCCAACACCTTCACGGTGCCGTATGTGCCGGTACCGCCTACGGCTACGATCAGTGCGGCCACCAGCAGCGTCACCGAAGACGGCGCGCAGAGCCTGAGCTACACCGTCACCCTCAGCACGCCCGCGGCTGCGCCGATCAGCGTGAATTACTCGCTGGGCGGCAGCGCCGACGGCGCCGACTACACCGCTTCCGGCAATCCGCTGGTGATCGCCACCGGCAGCACCACCGGCACGATCACCCTCGATCCGACCGCCGATACGGCTATCGAAGACGATGAAGAGGTCGTGGTCAGCCTTGCTGCCGGCAGCGGCTACACCCTCGGCTCGCCCACCAGCGCCACCGGCACCATCGTCAACGACGACGTGCCCACCCTGGCGATCGGCAACGTTACCGTGGGCGAGGGCAATGCCGGAACGGTCAATGCCGTGTTCACCGTGACCCTGAGCGCCGCCAGTACCCAGACAGTGACGGTGAACTACGCGACCGCCAATGCCACCGCCACCGCCGGCAGCGACTACACCGCGCAAAGCGGCACTTTGACTTTCACCCCGGGGCAGACCACGCAGACGGTCACGGTGCCGGTCATTGGCGAAACTCTGCCGGAAGCGAACGAGACGTTCACCGTCGGCCTCAGTGCCGCCGCCAATGCGACCATCGCCGCAGCGACCGGCACGGGCACGATCACCAACGACGATATGCCGGTGACCTTGTCGGCGTCGTTGCCGGCTCCCACGGTAGGCGTGGCCTACAACGAAACCGTCAGCGCCAGTGGCGGTAGCGGTTCCTACACGTTCGCCGTCATCTCGGGCACCTTGCCGACGGGTCTGACCTTGAGTCCCAGCGGCGCGATCAGCGGCACGCCGACGGCCGGCGGCTCCTTCATCTTCCGCATCGCCGCCACCGACACCAGCGCCGCACCGGGTCCTTACAGCGGCAGCCTTAGCTACAGTGTGGTGGTTGCCGCGCCGACGCTGGTGTTGACGCCGGCCGCAGGCACGCTGACCTTGACCTATGGCGCGCCGTATTCGCAGGACTTCACCACCAGCGGCGGCACCGGTCCGTACAGCTACTCGTTGGCCGCCGGTGCACTGCCGCTGGGCGTCTCGCTCAGCAGTACCGGCCGATTGTCCGGCACACCAACCGTGCCCGGCAGCTATTCGATCACCGTGCTCGCCACCGACAGCAGCACCGGCAGCGGAGCGCCGTATTCGGTCGGCAAAAATTATGTTTTGCAGGTCGGCGCACCGGCCATCACCATCGCTCCGGCCACGCTGCCCGACGGCGCCGTCGGCGCGACCTATAGCGCCGCCTTGAGCGCCAGCGGCGGCGTTGCGCCGTACAGCTATTCGTTGCTCAGCGGCGCATTGCCGGTCGGCATGACTTTCAGCTCCGCAGGCCAGTTCTCGGGCACGCCCCGTTCCGACGGCAGCTTCTCGCTGACCGTGCGCGCCACCGACAGCAACGGCCAGACGGCATCCCGCGTTTTCAGCTTCAACATCGCTCCGCCGACGCTGACGATCACGCCGGCGACGTTGCCGGACGGCATCACCCACATCGCCTACAGCCAGAGCCTGACCACCAGCGGCGGCATCGCGCCGTA
>DASVNG010000037.1:0-6099 GCA_036383995.1 Pseudoxanthomonas sp. | reverse complement strand
GATCATTGTTTGTTGGTCGTCCCCTCCTCCTGCGCGAGCGTGTCCCTTGAGCCTTTCCCCCAGCGATCCGCAAGCGGTTGACCACAACACCGGAACCGTGGCGCCGCCACGCCGCCCGCGCGCCTCCACCGCGCTGCGGGTGCTGGCCACGCTGGCGGTCGGTTACACCCTGTGGGCGGCGCAGGATCTGTTGCTGCCCATCCTGCTGAGCATGTTTCTCGCGCTGGTGGCCAACCCCATCATCCGTCTGCTGAAGCGGCTGTGGGTGCCGCGTTTCGTCGCCGCCTTGATCGTGGTGGTGGGCGGCATCGCCGGCGCGGGCGCTTTGGGCAGCCAGCTGATCGTGCCGGCCGGCGACTGGTTCCGCGACGTGCCGCAGGAACTGCGCGAGCTCACCCCCAGGCTGCGCCAGCTGGCCAAGCCCATGCAGGACGCCAACCGCGCCGCCGAGAACATCGCCCGTGCCGCCGGCGGCGAGAGCGCCAAGAAAGTGCAGGTGGTGCGCACCCAGGTGGACGACCCCTACAAGTTCATCACCGCCACCCCGCGCCTGCTGGCCTCGGTGCTGGCGGTGGTGCTGCTGACGTTCTTTTTCCTGGTCTACGGCGAAACCCTGCAGCGCAATGCCATCGCCTTGCTGCCCGGCCGGCAGAAGCAGAAGTTCACCGTGGACCTGATGCACTCCATCGAACGCGAACTCTCGCGCTATGTGCTGACCATCAGCGTGATCAACGCGGTGGTGGGCCTGGTCTACGCGGGCATTCTGTATGCGCTGGACCTGCCCCTGCAGGAAGCCCTGCTGTGGGGCACGATGGTGGCGCTGCTGAATTTCGCCCCTTACGTGGGCGCGTTGATCGGCATGGGCGTGATGCTGCTGGTGGGCTTTGTGACCTACAAGGAACCGTGGCTGTCGGTATTGCCGGTGCTGGTCTATCTGGGGCTGCACACGCTGGAAGGCCAGATCGTCACCCCCATCGTGCTGGGCCGGCGGATGGCACTGTCGCCGCTGGTGCTGATCCTGGCGCTGATGCTGTTCGGCTGGCTGTGGGGCATCGTCGGCCTGCTGCTGGCGGTGCCGCTGCTGGTCTGCATCAAGCTGGTGCTGGCGCGGGTGGAAGGGATGGAGGGCTGGACGCGGCTGCTGGAGTGAGGGACGGCCCTGAGCTGCTCTGGCTCTGGCTCTAGCTCTTGCCTTGCCCCTGCCGTTGCTTTGCCCCCTTTAACAAAGGGGGCTACGGGGGATTTGCTCTTGATCTTGCTTTTGCTTCATGCAGAAAGCAGTAAGGCAAAAGCAAGAGCAAATCCCCCTCAATCCCCCTTTTTCAAAGGGGGAGGCAAAAGCCGGGCATCTCCCGTTTCGTGCCCCACCCCTTGCACCGTTAGAATGCAAACGTGAATTTCCCCGTCCACGCCATCACCCTGGATCTCGACGACACCCTGTGGCCCTTCGCCCCGATCGGCGCACGGATCGAGCAGGTGCTGCATGCGTGGATGCTGGAACACAGCCCCCCCACCGCCGCCCGCTTCCCCATCGAAGCCATGCGTGCGTTGCGCGAACAGGTCTTCGCCGAACACCCGCAGCTGATCCACGACCTCAGCGAACTGCGCAGGATCACCTTGCGCCGCGCGCTGCAGGAAAGCGGCGCCGACCCCGCGCTGCTGGAACCGGCCTACGAGATCTTCTACGCCGCGCGCAACCAGGTGGAATGCTATGCCGACAGTCTGGCCGCGCTGGAGCGCATCGCCGCGCGCGTGCCGGTGGCGGCGGTGACCAACGGCAACGCCGATCTCGAACGCATCGGCCTGTCGCGGCATTTCGCGTTCCAGCTGGGCGCGCGCGAACACGGCGCGGCCAAACCCGAAGCCAGCATCTTCCACGCCGCCTGCCAGCGCCTGGGCGTGCCGCCCGGTGAGGTGCTGCATGTGGGCGACCATATCGAGATGGACGTGATCGGCGCCGCGCAGGCCGGTCTGCGCAGCTGCTGGATCAACCGCGAGGCGCAGGTGTGGACCCATCCCACCCTGCGCCCCGATCTGGAATTCACCGACCTCACCGCACTGGCCGACTGGCTGGACGCAACGCACCTCCACGCTACGGAGCACGCCGCCGCATGAGCCTGCCGAACGGATTCACCGATACTTCTTCTTCCGCACTGCCGCTGCACGTGTTGGAGCGCGACCGCTTCGGCGAGTGGCGCGATGGTTTGTCGCCCGCCTTGCAGGCCTGGGTGGACGCGCAGCAGTTTTCAGCAGCGCCGGGTGCGCTGTTGCTGCTGCCGGGCGAACACGGCATCGCCGCCGCCGCGATCGGCATCGGCGATCCGCTGGATCCCTACTCCTATGCGCATGCACCGCACGGCTTGCCGCCAGGCGACTGGCAACTCGCTTCGTCGCTCGACACCGGAGCACGCGCGGCGTTGCAGCTCGGCTGGGGCCTGGGCAGTTATCGCTTCGACCGTTACAAGAAACCCGCGCGCCAGCCGGCGCGCCTGCTGCTGCAGGATGCCGATGCCGAAGCGCTGGACTTGCTGGCCGCCTGCGTGCGCGTACGCGATCTGGTCAACACGCCTACCGAGCATATGGGGCCGGAGCAACTGGAAGAAGTCGCGCGCGGACTCGCCGCGAGCCATGGCGCGCAGTTGGAAGTCATCGCCGGCGACGAACTGCTGGCGCGTAATTTCCCGGCCATCCACGCAGTCGGCCGCGCTTCGCACCGCGCGCCGCGTTTGATCGCGCTGCGCTGGGGCGACAGCGGCCTGCCGCATGTGACGCTGGTCGGCAAGGGCGTGTGCTTCGATACCGGCGGCCTGGACATCAAGCCGGCCGACGGCATGCGCAACATGAAGAAGGACATGGGCGGTGCGGCGCATGCGCTGGCATTGGCCGAGTTGATCATGGCGCGCAAGTTGCCGGTGCGTTTGACGGTGCTGGTGCCGGCGGTGGAAAACGCGATAGGTCCGGAGGCGTTCCGCCCCGGCGAGGTGATCGCCACGCGCCAGGGTTTGAGCGTGGAGATCGACAATACCGATGCCGAGGGCCGGGTGATCCTGTGCGATGCGCTGACTTATGCCGGCGAATTGGAGCCGGACATCGTGCTGGACTTCGCCACGCTCACTGGCGCGGCGCGCATCGCGCTGGGGCCGGATCTGCCGGCGTTGTTCGCCAACGACGATGCCTTGGCCAACGACTGGATCGCGGCGGGCGAACGCACGCGCGATCCGCTCTGGCGCATGCCGTTGTGGCGGCCTTACCTGCGCTATCTCAACAGCGGCATCGCCGACATGGCCAACGCCGGTTCGCGCATGGCCGGCGCGGTCACCGCGGCGCTGTACCTGGAGCGCTTCGTGCCTGCGCAGCAGAAGTGGGCGCATCTGGATGTGTACGCTTGGAACGACAGCGATCGTGCGGGGCGCCCTGCGGGTGGCGAGGCGATGGCGCTGCGGGCTGCGTTTGAGATGTTGAAGGGGCGTTACGCGCGGTGATGCTTCGCGCTTGAATTTTCGAATGTTGAGGCTGCAACCCAACGTGTTACCCGCAGCATTTCGGTAATCGCCGCGGGCGATGTATCTACGACGCTGGGTACTCGATCCAGTACTAGCCTGCTATTGAATGCGCGTGACAACCACGCTCATCGGCATGATGGCTGTGCAAGCCTCTGCCCGCCACCTCAAAAAGAGAGCGCTCTCACAAAAAAGTTCTTCAGAGACGGTCACAAAATTTCTGACAGACGTGCTTCACGCTGGGGTTGTAGTCAAGCAAGCGTCATTGCGAATCAGGGGGGCAGCAGGAAGCGGGAAAATCCAGTCAGAGAACCGCATATGTTCTCTGGCCCCATTTTGTTGATGAACTACCCAACAAGCCTATGGGGAAACATCGGGCTAGACGATACGGGATCGGTGTGAAAACCATCAAACCTCACAGGGGACACCTATGCATGATCCGTTGACAAATCCCTGCTCCCTGTCGCGCCCGCTTGGGGCGTCCATGCGAGCAGTTGTTGTCCTGATTCTTACTCTGCTATTGCTCTATATGACGATGGGCCAGGCCAAAGCGGCAGGTGTTTGTACAACAAGCACGCCGAGGATGTGTCTGGCCAGCCAAGCCTTTATCGAAGCTACGGATGAGTCTCTAGCTATTGAGTACTGCAAGTTGTTTCATAGCGGAGGCATCCCGAAAACCAATTGGCGTACGAAATCGGGGATGACCATAGTTGCCGGCGCTGGCAATTACGGACAAATATTCTCCTGCGCCTTCGACTACGTAAGCGGCGGCACCTACCAATCGCCGCAGAATCATTGGCTTGTATATCTTTTTCGGACCCCACCAGCAGATCTTTTAGACGTCGCGAAGAACAATGATTGCGGCGACTGCGCAGTTACCGGGCCTGTGTTAGCGGGTAATCCCGTCAACTACCTCACTGGATCCAAACTTGAAACAGCCGTGGACTTCCAGGCGCCAACTGGGGGCCTGGAATGGAAACGGTATTATTCGAGTCAACTACCGACGCACGATACTCGCACCTCGCTAGGACACCACTGGAAGAGTTCGCTCGACAGACAAGTAGCTGTACGCGACGTCTCTGGCGTCCTAATGGCGCTCGTGAGCCGACCCAGTGGCGACATCTATGTCTACACTCAGGGCTCCGGCGGCGGTTGGACTAGCGACACCGACATCAAGTATGGCCTTTCCCCTCGAATGAGTGGATCTACCCAGACGGGGTGGGTGGTCACGACACCCGACGATACAATCGAATCCTATGGCCTGGATGGAAAACTCATTGCCATCACCCAAGTCAACGGCGATGAGGTTTCGGTTACCTACACCTCCGGGAAGCCAACTGCGCTCACCGACAGGCATGGCCGTAAAATAACGTTCACCTATACGGGCAGCCGTCTTTCTAGCTTGATTCTCCCAGACGGCAACGAAATTCGTTACAGCTTCGACTCAGGCGAGCGCCTGACCACCGTCGAGTACCAAAAAGGTGTCTCCGGCGGACTTCCTCAGTTCGATGCTGTGCAGTACAAGTACGAAGACAGCGCTCGGCCTTATGCGCTCACCAGCAAGGTGGATGAAGGCAATAATACTTACGTGAGTTGGGCTTACGACTCGACTGGCAAGGTGCAGAGCACGGTAAAAGGCAATCCATCTGGCAACATCGATAAACTTCAATTTTCCTACGGCCCGACAGGCACGGTCGTTACCTACCCTTCAGGAGAAGCCGTAACCCACACTCGCCTGGCTCAATTCGGACGAGCGAAGTTGGCCAGCTCGAACAAACTTTGTCCTGGATGCGCTAGCAGCTCGATCGCGTCCAGGACGTACGACGCGAACGGATATGCGGATGGCGCAACCGACTTCCGTGGCACGACGACGGATTCCGAGTACAACACCCGTGGTTTGTTGACGCAGAAGATTGCAGCGGCCAACGACACATCCGGAAACAAACGCACCGTTCAAACGGATTGGCATTCTGGCTTTCGCTCGCCTGTTGAGCGCAGGGTCTACAACGCAGCTGCGGCACTGGTGGAAAAGTCCACTTGGACTTACAACGCGCGAGGCCAGGGGGTTGCTTATAACCACGTAGATCCTCTAACTAGCAATACCCGCTCTTCGTTGGTGCAGTACTGTGAGTCGGGAGACGTAGCTCTGGGGACTTGTCCTCTGGTGGGCCTGGTCCAGTCAACGAACGGTGCGCGCACGGATGTGGCAGACACCACGGCATTCACGTACTACGCTACTGACGACTCGGCGTGCGCATCGTTACCGAGCAGTTGCTCCCATCGACAGGGCGATCTGTGGAAGGTGACCAACGCCCTGGGCCAGGTCACCGAGACCCTGGCCTACGACGGCGCCGGACGCGTGCTGTCGGTGAAGGACGCCAATGGCGTGGTCACCGATCTGGAGTACCACCCGCGCGGCTGGCTCACGGCCCGCAAGACGCGCGGCGCCAATAGTTCTGTCGAGACCGACGATGCCATCACCCGCATCGAGTACTGGCCCACTGGCCTGGTGAAGAAGGTGATTCAGCCCGATGGTGCCTTTACCTCCTATACCTACGATGCCGCCCATCGTTTGACCGATATCCTCGATAACGCCGGC
>DASVNG010000036.1:0-83922 GCA_036383995.1 Pseudoxanthomonas sp. | reverse complement strand
GGACGAAGGCGGCCGTCACACCCCGTTCTTCAAGGGTTACCGTCCGCAGTTCTACTTCCGCACCACCGACATCACCGGCGCCGTTGAGCTGCCGGAGGGTGTGGAGATGGTGATGCCGGGCGACAACGTGAAGATGGTGGTCACGCTGATCAACCCGGTGGCGATGGACGAAGGCCTGCGTTTTGCGATCCGCGAGGGCGGCCGTACGGTCGGCGCCGGCGTGGTGGCCAAGATCATCAAGTGACCTTTTGGCCCGTAGCCGCATAGCGGCTACGGTTTTGCCAGGCGGTCATCCCCGCGAAGGCGGGGATCCAAAAAGGCGGCCCCTAGCCACATAGCGGCTACGGTTTTGCCAAGCGGTCATCCCCGCGAAGGCGGGGGTCCAGAAACAAGCCATCCAAGTGTTGGCAAAGCTCCACAAGTAAGTGTATTATTCGCGCCCGGCTTTCAGGCCGGGCGTTATTTTGCAGTATCCGCCAGCGCCTCCTGGGAGGTCGCCGGCTACCGCGAAAAGAGGTGCAGGAAGCGCCTCGTGTTCGCCAGACAAGGAAATGTCGCGTGATTGCCAGAATTGGCGCCCCCGCTATTGACGGGGCGGTTCACGCGTCTTATACTTTTCTGTCTGGGCGGGCCGGTTTTACCGGGCCGCCTAGCTTTTCAGGATGAATCCCCACATTGCGGTCGCGGGTTCCAGCAGCGGCTAGCGGGGAAATAACCAGCAAGATCAATCAGGGGCAAGGCATCCCAGAGGCCGCGCCCGTCGCTCTTTTAACCAAGGAAACTCCGTCATGGCGGACCAAAAGATCCGGATCCGGCTCAAAGCGTACGATCATCGCCTGATCGACCGTTCGGCCAGCGAGATCGTAGAAACGGCCAAGCGGACCGGCGCGCAAGTGCGCGGCCCGATCCCGCTGCCGACCAAGATCGAGCGCTACACCATCCTCACCTCGCCGCACGTCGACAAGGACGCGCGTGACCAGTACGAGACCCGCACGCACAAGCGCGTGCTCGACATCGTCGACCCCAACGACAAGACCGTGGACGCGCTGATGAAGCTCGAACTGGCCGCTGGCGTCGACGTCCAGATCAAGCTGACCTGAGGCCACTGACATGACCGCGAAGAAATATTCGTTGGGTCTGGTCGGCCGCAAGGCTGGCATGACCCGGGTGTTCACCGAAGATGGCAAGTCCATCCCGGTCACCCTGATCGAAGCAACCCCGAACCGCATCACCCAGCTCAAGACCCCCGAAACCGACGGCTACAGCGCCGTGCAGGTGGTGGTGGGTACGCGCCGCGCCGCGCTGATCAACAAGCCGGCAGCCGGTCACCTGGCCAAGGCCAAGGTCGAAGGCGGTCGTGGCTTGTGGGAACTGCGCGTGGAAGCGGACAAGCTGGGCGACTTCACCGTCGGCGGCGAAATCAAGGCCGACATCTTCGAAGTGGGCCAGAAGGTCGACGTCCAGGGCGTGACCAAGGGCAAGGGCTTCCAGGGCACCATCAAGCGCTGGAACTTCACCATGGGCGACGCCACCCACGGTAACTCGTTGTCGCACCGCCAGCCGGGTTCGCTCGGTCAGCGCCAGACGCCGGGTCGCGTGTTTCCGGGCAAGAAGATGTCCGGCCACATGGGTGCGGTCAACCAGAGCACGCAGAATCTGGAAGTCGTGAAAGTCGATGTCGAGCGCGGGCTGATCGCCATTCGTGGCGCGGTTCCGGGCGCCCCGGGCGGCGACGTGATCGTACGTCCGTCGAGCAAGGGATAAGGGAGAACGATGATGGAACTTGCCATCACAGGCAGCGCCAACAAATTGTCGGTTTCCGACGAAGTGTTCGGCCGCGAATTCAGTGAAGACCTGGTCCACCAGGTCGTGGTCGCGTACCGCAATGCGGGCCGCGCCGGCACCAAAGCGCAGAAGACGCGCTCGGAAGTCAACGGCACCACCAAGAAGTCTAAGAAGCAGAAGGGTGGCGGTGCTCGTCACGGCGCCCTGACCGCTCCGATCTTCGTGGGCGGCGGCGTGACCTTCGCGGCCAAGCCGCGCAGCTTCGAACAGAAGGTCAACCGCAAGATGTACCGCGCGGCGATGAAGGCCATCCTGTCGGAACTCAACCGCCAGGGCCGTCTGATGGTCGTCGACTCGTTCGACGTCGATTCGGCCAAGACCACCGGCCTGATCGCCAAGCTCAAGGGCCTGGAAGTCGGTCGCCGTCCGCTGATCGTCACCGAAGAGGCCTCCGAGCACCTGTACCTGTCGGCCCGCAACCTTCCCTACGTGGAAGTGCGCGACGTGCAGGGCCTGGATCCGGCCTCGCTGGTCGGCGCCGACACCGTGGTGATCACCGCCGATGCGGTCAAGAAGATCGAGGAGTGGCTGGCATGAGCACCGCCGTCAAAATCAGCAACGAAAAAATCTTCAGCGTGCTGCGCGCTCCTCGGGTTTCCGAGAAGACCGCCCGTCTGCAGGAAGTCTCCAACCAGTACGTCTTTGAAATCTCGAGCACCGCCACCAAGGCCGAAGTGAAGGCCGCGGTCGAGCAGCTGTTCGACGTCAAGGTCGAAGGCGTCAACGTGCTGAACGTGAAGGGCAAGAACAAGTCCTTCCGTAACCGCACCGGCAGCCGCGGCAGCTGGCGCAAGGCGTATGTGCGCCTGGCCGAAGGCCAGGCCATCGACGTAACCGCCAAGGCCTGAGGAACATCCCATGCCATTAATGAAATTCAAGCCCACTTCGCCCGGCCGCCGTTCCGCGGTCCGCGTCGTGACGCCCGACCTGCACAAGGGCGCGCCGCACGCGCCGCTGCTCGAGCCGCAAAGCAAGAGCGGTGGCCGTAACCACCACGGCCGCATCACCACCCGTCACATCGGTGGTGGCCACAAGCAGCACTACCGTCTGATCGACTTCAAGCGCGACAAGGTCGGCATTCCCGCCCGTGTCGAACGCATCGAATACGATCCGAACCGCACCGCCCACATCGCGCTGCTGTGCTATGTCGACGGCGAGCGCCGTTACATCATCGCGCCGAAGGGTCTGAAGGCGGGCGACCAGGTCATCGCGGGCAGCGATGCCCCGATCCGCGCCGGCAACACGCTTCCGCTGCGCAACATCCCGGTCGGCACCACGATCCACGCCATCGAGATGAAGCCCGGCAAGGGCGCGCAGCTCGCCCGTGCCGCCGGTGCCGGCGTGCAGCTGGTCGCACGCGAGCAGGGTTTCGCCACGCTGCGTCTTCGCTCCGGCGAAATGCGCAAGGTGCAGATCGAATGCTGCGCGACCATCGGCGAAGTCGGCAACACCGAGCACAGCCTCGAGAAGCTGGGTAAAGCCGGTGCCAAGCGTTGGCGCGGCATCAAGCCGACCGTTCGCGGCGCGGCCATGAACCCGGTCGATCACCCGCACGGTGGTGGTGAGGCCAAGGCCGGCCAGGGCAACCCGCATCCGGTCACCCCGTGGGGCGTTCCGACCAAGGGTTACAAGACGCGCCATAACAAGCGCACCCAGCAATTCATCGTCCGCGATCGTAGGGGCTAATCGACCATGGCACGTTCACTCAAGAAGGGCCCATTCGTCGACCATCACCTCATCAAGAAGGTGGAGGCCGCCGGTGGCAGCAAGCGTCCGATCAAGACCTGGTCGCGTCGTTCGATGATCCTGCCGGAGATGGTGGGTTTCACCATCGCCGTGCACAACGGCAAGAACCATATCCCGGTGCTGGTCAACGAGAACATGGTCGGCCACAAACTCGGCGAATTCGCCGTCACCCGTACCTTCAAGGGTCACGGTGGCGACAAGAAAGCCGCGCCGGGCAAGCGCTAAGGAGATGACCATGGAAGCTAAAGCCATCCTGCGCACCGCGCGCATCTCCGCACAGAAAGCCCGCCTGGTCGCAGACCAGGTGCGCGGTCTTTCGGCCGAACGCGCCGTCAACCTGCTGAAGTTCTCGGACAAGAAAGCGGCGCACATGATCAAGAAAGTGGTTGAGTCGGCGATCGCCAATGCCGAGAACAACCAGGGCGCCGACGTCGACGAACTGAAGATCGTGACCATCATGGTCGACGAAGGTCCGTCGCTGAAGCGTTTCATGGCCCGGGCCAAGGGCCGCGGCACCCGTATCCTCAAGCGCACCAGCCACATCACTGTGGTTGTGGGCGCAGGCAAGTAAAGGCGGAAGGAAAAAACGATGGGTCATAAAGTTCATCCGATCGGGTTCCGCCTGGGCATCGCCAAGGACTGGAACTCCAAGTGGTTCGCCAAGAAGGGTCAGTACGCCGAGTACCTGGCTGCCGACCTCAAGGTGCGCGAAATGCTGCGCAAGAAGCTGGCGCAGGCAGGTATCTCCAAGATCCTGATCGAGCGTCCCAATAACACCGCACGCGTGACCATCCACACCGCCCGTCCGGGCGTGGTGATCGGCAAGCGCGGTGAGGACATCGAGAAGCTGCGCAAGGAAGTGAGCGACCTGATGGGCGTCCCGGCGCACATCAACGTCACCGAAGTGCGCAAGCCGGAACTGGACGCGCAGCTCGTTGCCGAGTCGATCGCCCAGCAGCTCGAGCGCCGCATCATGTTCCGTCGTGCGATGAAGCGCGCGGTCGGCAACGCGATCCGCCTTGGCGCCCTGGGCATCAAGGTCAACGTGGGTGGCCGCTTGAACGGCGCGGAAATCGCGCGTTCGGAGTGGTACCGCGAAGGCCGCGTGCCGCTGCACACGCTGCGCGCCGACATCGACTACGGTTTTGCCGAGGCGAAGACCACCTACGGCATCATCGGAATCAAGGTGTGGGTTTACAAGGGCGAAGTGTTCGACTTCTCCCAGATTGGCCAGGAAAAGCAGGACGAAGCGCGCCCCGAGCGCAGCGAACGTCCTTCTCGCCCGGCCCGTGACCGTGACGCGAGGTAACCGGCCATGTTGCAACCAAAACGTACCAAGTACCGCAAGCAGCACAAGGGCCGCAACGATGGCCTGAGCTGGAGCGGCAATCTCGTCAGTTTCGGCGAGTACGGCCTGAAGGCCACCGCGCACGGTCAGCTGACCGCGCGCCAGATCGAGGCCGCGCGCCGTTCCATCAGCCGTTACGTCAAGCGTGGCGGCAAGATGTGGATCCGCGTGTTCCCCGACAAGCCGATCACCAAGAAGCCCATCGAGGTCCGCATGGGCTCCGGTAAGGGCAACGTGGAATATTGGGTAGCTCAGATCCAGCCCGGCCGCATGATTTATGAAATCGAAGGCGTGACCGAGGAAATCGCACGCGAGGCGTTCCGCCTGGCTGCGGCCAAGCTGTCCGTGACCACCACTTTCGTTACCCGGACGGTGCGCTAATGGAACTCAAACAACTCCGTGAGAAGTCGGCCGACCAGCTGAACGAACACCTGACCGACCTGCGCAAGGAGCAGTTCTCCCTGCGCATGCAGCAGGTCACCGGTCAGCTGCCCAAGACCCATGAGACCCGTCGGGTTCGCCGCGAGATCGCTCGCGTCAAGACCCTGCTCGGCCAGCCGCAACCGAGCAAGCAGAAGTAAGGACCGCCGTGATGAGCGACAACAAAGACAAATCGCAGCGCACGGTCGAAGGCCGTGTCGTGAGCAACAAGATGGACAAGACCGTCACCGTGCTGGTGGAGCGTCAGGTCAAGCATGCGCTGTACGGCAAGTACATCCGCCGTTCGACCAAGCTGCATGCTCATGACGCCGACAACGCCTGCAACGAAGGCGACGTGGTCCGCGTGGTGGAAATCGCCCCGCTGTCCAAGACCAAGAACTGGCGCGTGGTGGAAATCGTCACCCGCGCGGCCGTCTAACAAGGAACCTGAATCATGATCCAGATGCAGAGCTACCTTGACGCGGCCGACAACTCCGGCGCCAAGGAACTGATGTGTATCAAAGTGCTGGGCGGCTCCAAGCGCCGTTACGCGCACATTGGCGACATCATCAAAGTGACCGTGAAGGACGCCATTCCGCGTGGCAAGGTCAAGAAGGGCGAAGTCTACGACGCCGTCGTGGTGCGTACCCGCAAGGGTGTGCGTCGCGCCGACGGTTCGCTGATCCGCTTCGACGGCAACGCGGCCGTGCTGCTCAACAACAAGCAGGAACCGATCGGTACCCGCATCTTCGGGCCAGTAACCCGCGAGCTGCGTTCCGAGAAGTTCATGAAGATCGTTTCGCTCGCGCCTGAAGTGCTCTGAGCCGAGCCGAGGATATATATATGAACCGTATCAAGAAGGGCGACCAGGTGGTCGTCATCGCCGGCAAGGACAAGGGCAAGCGTGGTGACGTGGTGCGTGTGGACGGCGATCGCGTGATCGTCTCCAACGTCAACATCATCAAGCGCCACACCAAGCCGAACCCGCAGGCGGGTGTCGCCGGCGGCGTGGTCGAGCGTGAAGCTTCGATGCACATCTCCAATATCGCGCTGTTCAACCCGGCTACCGGCAAGGGCGAGCGTATCGGTTTCAAGGTGCTGGAGGATGGACGCAAATTGCGTGTGTTCCGCTCCAGCGGTGAGGCGCTCGACGCCTAAGGAATGAAGTCATGACCACCCGTCTCGAAAAGTTCTACAAGGAACAGGTTGTTCCCAGCCTGACCGAGAAGTTCGGCTACGCCAATCCCATGGAAGTGCCGCGCATCACCAAGATCACCATCAACATGGGCGTGGGCGAAGCCGCGACCAACAAGAAGATCCTGGAGAACGCGGTCGCCGACCTGGCCAAGATCACCGGCCAGAAGCCGATCACGACCAAGTCCCGCGTCTCGGTGGCTTCGTTCAAGATCCGCGACGGCTGGCCGATCGGCTGCAAGGTGACCCTGCGCCGCGCGAAGATGTACGAATTCTTCGATCGCCTGGTCAACGTCTCGCTGCCGCGCGTGCGCGACTTCCGCGGCGTGTCCGGCCGTTCGTTCGACGGCCGTGGCAACTACAACATGGGCGTGAAGGAACAGATCATCTTCCCGGAAATCGACTTCGACCAGGTCGACGCGGTCCGCGGCATGGATATCGCCATCACCACCACCGCCAAGACCGACGCCGAAGCCAAGGCGTTGCTCGAAGCTTTCAAATTCCCGTTCCGCAACTGATTCGCTAAGGAAACCTGAGCATGGCAAAGACCTCAATGGTTAACCGCGACATCAAGCGGGCCAAACTGTCCAAGAAGTACGCCGCCAAGCGCGAAGCGCTGAAGAAGACCATCTCCAGCCAGAGCGCTTCGTACGAAGAGAAAATGGAAGCCGTGACCAAGCTGCAGAAGCTGCCGCGCGACTCGTCGCCCAGCCGCGAACGCAACCGTTGCGCGCTGTCCGGCCGTTCGCGTGGCGTGTACAGCAAGTTCGGCCTGGGCCGCAACAAGCTGCGCGAAGCCACCATGCGCGGCGACGTTCCTGGCCTGCGCAAGGCCAGCTGGTAAAATCCGACCAACCTAAGATTTTCGCGAAAGCGGATATCGGTGCTACTCAAAGGGTAATACGCAATGAGCATGACTGATCCCATCGCCGACATGCTGGTCCGCATCAAGAATGCGGCCGCTGTGGGCAAGCAGACGGTGAAGATGCCGTCGTCCAACATCAAGGTCGCCATCGCCGGCGTGCTGAAGGCCGAAGGCTATATCGCCGATTCGCGCGTCAACACCGTCGAAGGCAAGCCGCAGCTCGAGATCGTGCTGAAGTACTTCGAAGGCAAGCCGGTGATCGAACGCCTGACCCGCGTTTCGCGTTCGGGCCTGCGCAAGTACAGCAGCAAGGCCGACCTGCCCAAGGTGCTGGACGGCCTGGGCGTCGCCATCATTTCCACCTCCAAGGGCATCATGACCGACTCGCAGGCGCGCCAGCAGGGCGTCGGCGGTGAAGTCCTGTGCTTCGTGGCTTAAGGGAGTAAACGTATGTCCCGTGTAGCCAAACAGCCGATCACCCTGCCCAAGGGCGTCGAGTTCAAGAACCAGGACCAGACCCTGAGCGTCAAGGGCGCCAAGGGCAACCTGTCCCTGGCCAAGCCGGCCGGCGTCGAGATCAAGCTCGAAGACGGCGTGCTTAACCTGTCCCCGGTCACCCCGTCCGACGACGCGATCACCGGCACCATCCGCGCGATCCTGGCCAACATGGTCAAGGGCGTGTCCGAAGGCTTCGAGCGCAAGCTGGAGCTGGTGGGCGTGGGTTACCGCGCCGCGATGCAGGGCAAGGACCTGAACCTGTCGCTGGGCTTTTCGCACCCGGTGCTGTTCAAGACCCCGGAAGGCATCACCATCTCCACCCCGACCCAGACCGAAATCCTGGTTCAGGGTTCGGACAAGCAGCGCGTCGGTGAAGTGGCCGCCAAGATTCGCGGTTTCCGTCCGCCGGAGCCCTACAAGGGCAAGGGCGTGAAGTACTCCGACGAAGTCATCATTCGCAAGGAAGCCAAGAAGGCCTAAGGCCTATCCGCTTCCCAAGGATCAAGATCATGAGCATCAAGAACAACGCCCGTCTCCGCCGCGCCAAGAGCACCCGCGCCCACATCCGTGTGCTCGGCGTGCCGCGCCTGTCGGTGCTGCGCACTGGCCAGCACCTGTATGCGCAGCTGTTCAGCGCCGACGGCTCCAAGGTCATCGCCGCCGCCAACACGCTGCAGGCCGATGTGCGCGAAGGCCTGAAGAACGGCAAGAACAGCGATGCCGCCGCCCGCGTGGGCAAGGTCATCGCCGAGCGCGCCGTGGCCGCTGGCATCCAGAAGATCGCCTTCGACCGTTCGGGCTACCGTTACCACGGCCGCATCAAGGCCCTGGCCGACGCCGCCCGCGAAGCCGGCCTGCAGTTCTGATTGAAATCGGTGGGGCCCGTCCCCACGCTTTGACCTGCCGGCAGGGGATTCTGTCGGACGCACCGCGACTTTTGCGCGCGCCTGCGGTCCACCGTTCCATTCCACAACTATAAGCGGCTCAGCCGTAATCACTTACTCATCGAAGGAATACGCAAATGGCTGAAGAACAACGTGCACCGCGGGGTCGTGATCGCGACCGCAACCGCGAAGAGAAAGTAGACGACGGCATGATCGAGAAGCTGGTCGCGGTCAACCGCGTCAGCAAGACGGTCAAGGGCGGTCGCCAGTTCACCTTCACCGCATTGACGGTGGTGGGCGACGGCAATGGCAAGATCGGTTTCGGTTACGGCAAGGCGCGCGAAGTGCCGGTCGCCATCCAGAAGTCGATGGAATACGCCCGCAAGGGCATGCTCAACGTCGACCTGAACAACGGCACCTTGTGGCACCCGGTCAAGGCCGGCCACGGCGCGGCGCGCGTGTACATGCAGCCGGCCTCCGAAGGTACCGGCGTGATCGCCGGCGGCGCCATGCGCGCCGTGCTGGAAGCGGTGGGCGTGAAGAACGTGCTGGCCAAGGCCGTCGGTTCGCGCAACCCCATCAATCTGGTGCGCGCCACGCTGAAGGGCCTGGGCGACATGCAGTCGCCGACCCGCATCGCGGCCAAGCGCGGCAAGAAGATCGAGGAACTCAATTATGGCAAGTGAGTCCAACAAGACCGGTACGGTCAAGGTCCGCCTGGTGCGTGGCCTGCGTGGTTCCCAGAGCATCCACCGCTTGTCGGTGAAGGCGCTGGGCCTGAACAAGCTCAACGATGTGCGTGAACTGAAGGACAGCCCGCAGGTACGCGGCCTGATCAACAAGGTTCACTACCTCGTGCGCGTCGAGGAGTAATCGATATGCATCTCAATACTTTGAAGCCGGGCGAAGGCGCCCGCACCGAACCCAAGCGGGTCGGACGCGGCATCGGTTCGGGCCTGGGCAAGACCTGCGGCCGCGGCCACAAGGGTTCGTTCGCGCGTTCGGGCAAGGGCAAGATCAAGGCCAAGTTCGAAGGCGGCCAGATGCCCCTGATCAAGCGCTTGCCCAAGGTCGGCTTCCGTTCGAAGCTGAAGCTGGACTGCGCCGAAGTGCTGTCCTACCAGTTGGACAAGCTCGAAGCCGGCGAGATCGATTTCGCCGCGCTGCGCGCCGCCAAGCTGGTGCCGACCTCGGCCAAGCGCGCCAAGATCGTCAAGAAGGGCGAGCTGACCAAGAAGTTCGTGCTGAAGGGCATCACTGCCACGGCCGGTGCCAAGGCGGCGATCGAAGCCGCCGGCGGCAGCGTGCAGGAGTAATCGACGAATGGCGCAAGGCAACGCAGGCGGCGTAGGCGGGTTGGGCAAGTTCACCGAACTGCGCCAGCGTCTGCTGTTCGTGGTCGGCGCGCTGATCGTCTACCGCATCGGTTGCTTCATTCCGGTTCCCGGCGTGAACCCCGATGCGATGCTGGCGATGATGCAGGCGCAAGGCGGCGGCATCGTGGACATGTTCAACATGTTCTCGGGCGGCGCCTTGCACCGTTTCAGCATCTTCGCGTTGAACGTGATGCCTTACATCTCGGCGTCCATCGTGTTCCAGCTTGCCGTGCACATCTTCCCGACGCTGAAAGCGATGCAGAAGGAAGGCGAGTCCGGCCGCCGCAAGATCACCCAGTATTCGCGCATGGGCGCGGTGTTGCTGGCGGTGGTGCAGGGCGGCAGCATCGCGGTCGCCTTGCAGAACCAGGTCGCGCCGGGCGGCATGCCGGTGGTCTACAACCCGGGCATGGGCTTCGTGCTGACCGCGGTGGTGGCGTTGACCGCAGGCACCATCTTCCTGATGTGGGTCGGCGAGCAGGTGACCGAGCGCGGCGTCGGCAACGGCGTGTCGCTGATCATCTTCGCGGGCATCGTGGCCGGCTTGCCGGTGGCGGTGATCAATACGATCGAAGGCTTCCGCAACGGCACCATCAGCGCCATCGCGTTGATCCTGATTGCCTTGACGGTCGCGGCCTTCACCTATTTCGTGGTCTTCATGGAACGGGGACAGCGACGCATCACGGTGAACTACGCCAGGCGCCAGGGCGGCCGCAACGCGTACATGAACCAGACCTCGTTCCTGCCGCTCAAGCTCAACATGGCGGGCGTGATTCCGCCGATCTTCGCTTCCAGCATCCTGGCTTTCCCGGCCACGCTGGCGCTGTGGTCCGGCCAGTCCACCTCGACCATTTGGCTGCAGCGCATCTCCCAGGCGCTGGCGCCGGGCGAGCCGCTGCACATGATCGTGTTCGCGGCGATGATCATCGGCTTCGCGTTCTTCTACACGGCGCTGGTGTTCAACTCGCAGGAAACGGCCGACAACCTGAAGAAGTCGGGCGCGCTGATTCCGGGCATCCGTCCGGGCAAGGCGACCGCCGACTACGTGGATGCGGTGCTGACCCGTCTGACCGCGGTCGGTTCGCTGTACCTGGTCGCGGTCTGTCTGCTGCCGGAAATCATGCGCACCCAGCTGGGCACCTCGTTCTACTTCGGCGGCACCTCGCTGCTGATCGTGGTGGTGGTGGTGATGGATTTCATCGCCCAGGTCCAGGCGCACCTGATGTCGCACCAGTACGAAAGCCTGTTGAAGAAGGCGAACCTGAAAGGCGGCTCGCGCGGCGGTTTGTCGCGGGGCTAAGAACAACACCAGCAGGCTTGCGGGGAGGACGTCCCCGGGCCGGCGACTTAGATGGGCGGCTCATGCAGCGATCTCGTGCGTGGGTGAGAACAAGCCAGTCCCTGCGCAAGAGTAGCGCGGGGCGGGCCGGGACGAGGAGGGCGCAAGCCTGCAATCGGGCCGATCCAGGCAGGTTCCGGCGCCGGAGCATGGGCACACTCCCCATGCCGTGGTCCTGCAGGCTTCGGCCCGCGGGGCTTCCCAGAAACCCGAGATCTTGTTAAAATTCGTAGTTCACTCCGCCGGCTTGCACCGAATCCTCACGGATTTGCCTGCAATCGGGCCATCAAACACAGTTGGAGAGTCGCGTCATGGCGCGTATTGCAGGTGTCAACCTGCCTGCCCAGAAGCATGTCTGGGTCGGGTTGCAGAGCATTTACGGCATAGGCCGTACCCGGTCGAAGAAGGTCTGCGAAACCGCAGGCGTGGCTTCCACCACCAAGATCCGTGACCTGTCCGAGCCGGAAGTCGAGCGCCTGCGCGCCGAAATCGGCAAGTTCATCGTCGAAGGCGACCTCCGTCGCGAAGTGGGTATGGCGATCAAGCGCCTGATGGATCTGGGCTGCTACCGCGGCCTGCGCCATCGCCGTGGCTTGCCGCTGCGTGGCCAGCGCACCCGTACCAATGCACGCACCCGCAAGGGTCCGCGCAAAGCCATCAAGAAGTAAGGGGCGCGCATCATGGCCAAACCAGCAGCAGCAAAAGTGAAGAAGAAGATCAAGCGCGTCGTCACCGACGGCGTCGCCCACGTCCACGCTTCTTTCAACAACACCATCGTCACCATCACCGATCGCCAGGGCAATGCGCTGTCGTGGGCCACTTCGGGCGGCGCGGGTTTCCGCGGTTCCCGCAAGTCCACGCCGTTCGCAGCGCAGGTCGCCGCCGAAAAGGCCGGCCGCGCAGCACTGGACTACGGTCTGAAGTCGTTGGAAGTGCGCATCAAGGGCCCCGGCCCGGGCCGCGAGTCCGCGGTGCGTTCGCTCAACAACGTTGGTTACAAAATCACCAACATCATCGACGTTACGCCTATCCCGCATAACGGTTGCCGCCCGCCTAAAAAGCGTCGCGTCTGAGGAGCTGAAGAGAAATGGCTCGTTATATTGGTCCTACCTGTAAGCTCGCCCGCCGCGAAGGCGTCGATCTTTCCCTTAAAAGCCCGGCGCGCGCGCTGGATTCCAAGTGCAAGCTGGAGCAGAAGCCCGGCCAGCACGGCGCTACCGCCCGCAAGGGCAAGCTGTCCGATTACGCCACCCAGCTGCGCGAAAAGCAGAAGGTCAAGCGTATCTACGGTCTGCTGGAGCGTCAGTTCCGCAACTACTACAAGAAGGCCTCGACCAAGAAGGGCAACACCGGCGAGAACCTGCTGCAGTTGCTGGAAACCCGTCTGGACAACGTCGTCTACCGCATGGGCTTCGCCATCACCCGTCCTTCGGCCCGCCAGCTGGTCTCGCACCGCGGCGTGCTGGTCAACGGCAAGTCGGTGAACCTGCCGTCCTACCAGGTCAAGGCCGGCGATGCGATCGAGCTTTCCGAAAAGGCGCAGAAGCAGTTGCGCGTCCAGGAATCGCTGACCGTGTCCGCCCAGATGGACCTCAGCCCCTCGTGGGTTGAAGTGGACTCGAAGAAGTTCAGCGGCGTGTTCAAGGCCGTGCCGGATCGCGCAGATCTGCCTGCCGACATCAACGAAGCGCTGATCGTCGAGTTGTACTCGAAGTAATCCCATCACGAATCCCCGGATCAGCCGGGGATTTGCAGGAGACCAAGCAACATGACGGTTACCACACAGCAGGTGCTGCGCCCCCGCGGCCCGCAAATCGAACGCCTTGGCGACAATCGCGCCAAGGTGGTGATCGAGCCGCTGGAACGCGGCTACGGCCACACCCTGGGCAACGCGCTGCGTCGCGTGCTGCTCTCGTCCATCCCCGGCTTCGCCATCACCGAAGTCGAGATCGACGGCGTTCTGCACGAATACAGCACCATCGAAGGCCTGCAGGAAGACGTGCTTGAAGTCCTGTTGAACCTGAAAGACGTCGCCATCCGCATCCACACCGGCGACAGCTCCACCCTGACCCTGGCCAAGCAGGGCCCGGGCGTGGTCACGGCTGCTGACATTAAGACCGACCACAACGTCGAAATCCTGAACCCGGAACTGGTCATCTGCAACCTGACCAAGGACACGGCGATCAACATGCGCCTGAAGATCGAGCGCGGTTTCGGCTACCAGCCGGCCGCCGCCCGTCGTCGTCCGGATGAAGAAACCCGCGCCATCGGCCGTCTGATGCTGGACGCCTCGTTCTCGCCGGTCCGCCGCGTCGCCTATGCGGTGGAAGCCGCTCGCGTCGAGCAGCGCACCGACCTGGACAAGCTGGTTCTGGAAATCGAAACCAACGGCACCATTGACGCCGAGGAAGCCGTGCGCACCGCCGCCGACATCCTCAGCGACCAGTTGTCGGTGTTCGGCGACTTCACCCACCGCGACCGCGGTGCGGCCAAGCCTGCCGCCAGCGGCGTGGATCCGGTGCTGCTGCGCCCGATCGACGACCTGGAGCTGACCGTGCGTTCGGCCAACTGCCTCAAGGCCGAGAGCATCTACTACATCGGCGACCTGATCCAGAAGACCGAAGTCGAGCTGCTGAAGACCCCGAACCTGGGCAAGAAGTCGCTGACCGAGATCAAGGAAGTGCTCGCCCAGCGCGGCCTTTCCCTGGGCATGAAGCTGGAGAACTGGCCGCCGGCCGGCGTCTCGCAGCACGGCATGCTCGGCTGATCGAGTAACAAGGAAACCCCGCAGCGATGCGGGGTTCCGGCTGTAACCGCAACACGTCGTACCGCAACACAACGCCGACGCGCCCGAAGGTGCGCGGCGATGCCCGATCAGGACGAACGGGCTAGGGCCATCCGCAGTCCGGGCAACAACGCCACGAAGGCGACAGCGAACCTCAATAGCGACACCATTCAATAGGAACCAAAACCATGCGCCACCAGAAAGCCGGCCGCAAGTTCAGCCGCACCAGCGCCCATCGCCAGGCGATGTTCAGCAACATGGCCGCTTCGCTGATCAAGCAGGGCCTGATCCGCACCACGCTGCCGAAGGCAAAAGAACTGCGCCGCGTCGCAGAGCCCCTCATCACCCTGGCCAAGGTCGATGGCGTCGCCAATCGCCGCCTCGCTTTCGCGCGTCTGCGCGACAAGGAAGCGGTGGGTACGCTGTTCACCACCCTGGGCCCGCGTTACCAGTCCCGTCCGGGCGGCTACCTGCGCATCCTCAAGTGCGGTTTCCGTGCTGGCGACAATGCGCCGATGGCCTATGTCGAACTGCTTGACCGTCCGGAAGCGGCAGCTCTGGCCGAGTAATCCTCGGAACACCGAAAGATCCGACGAACCCCGGCCCAGTGCCGGGGTTTTGTTTTTCGGGCCGCCGGCATCAGATAGCCGCGTAGCCGGCACTTGTGGCATGTGACGCCCTTCCGTTCTCACGGCGATAATGCCGGCCAT
Source organism: Pseudoxanthomonas sp. (assembly GCA_036383995.1). Taxonomy (GTDB): domain Bacteria; phylum Pseudomonadota; class Gammaproteobacteria; order Xanthomonadales; family Xanthomonadaceae; genus Pseudoxanthomonas_A. Next base: position 68,912 of record DASVNG010000036.1, on the reverse strand, counting down.
CGTTCTTGCCTAGGCTTGCCATGAACCCTTTCCGCTGGTCGTTCCGCACCCAATTCCTGACCGGTTTCGTTATCTGCGTGGCGCTGCTGGGCTTCGCGCTCTATTCCGAGCACTACCTAGGCCTCAATCCTTGTCCGCTATGCACCTTCCAACGCGGTGCGTTTGTGCTGCTGGCAGTGGCATTCCTGATCGGTGCCTTGCATTCGCCACGCGGTGCAGGCGGTCGTCGTGCTTACGGCATCCTGGCGCTGATTGCAGCGGCCCTGGGGATCGCGGTGGCTGGACGTCATGTTTGGCTGCAACACCTGCCAGCGGACAAGGTCCCTGCTTGTGGTCCGGATTTGGCCTACATGATGGAAGCGTTCCCTTTCGCCGACGTGCTGCGCAAGGTGTTCACCGGGTCGGGCGAGTGTGCGGTGGTGGACTGGACCTTCCTGGGCCTGTCGATGCCCGAATGGAGTCTGGCCTGGTTCCTGGCCTTGCTGGCCTGGGCGCTGTTTGCCGCATTCGGCCGGCGGAAGTTGCAAGCGTAACGACATTTTGACGCGGCGCATCAATCTGGCAACATGGTGATCCGCTAAGGGCATCACCATGAGTAGCAGCACCATGAGCAATACCGACCGCAATCTTCGTGCCGTGAATCTTCCCACCGACTGGGCGCCCGCTTCCTGGCGTTCGCGCACGGCGGTGCAGATGCCCACGTATCCGGATGCGGAGGCGTTGGAGTCGGCGCTGGGCGAACTGCGCCAGTTGCCGCCGCTGGTGACTTCGTGGGAAATCTTTTCGCTGAAGAAACAGCTGGCCGAGGCGCAGGAAGGCAAGCGCTTCTTGTTGCAGGGCGGCGATTGCGCCGAGAGCTTCAGCGATTGCGAATCGGGCCTGATCTCGAACCGGTTGAAAGTGCTGCTGCAGATGAGCCTGGTGCTGGTGCACGGCCTGCGTCTGCCGGTGGTGCGCGTGGGCCGTTTCGCCGGCCAGTACGCCAAGCCACGCTCGACCGACACCGAAACCCGCGATGGCGTGACTTTGCCCAGCTACCGCGGCGATCTGGTCAACCAGCCCGAATTCACCGCTGAAGCGCGCATCCCCGACCCGCGCCGCATGATCAAGGCGCATGCGCGTTCGGCGATGACCATGAACTTCGTGCGCGCGCTGATCGACGGCGGCTTCGCCGACCTGCACCACCCCGAGTACTGGAACCTCAACTGGGTGGGCTATTCGCCCAACGCCAACGAATACCAGCAGATGGCCACGTCCATCGGCGACGCGGTGCGTTTCATGGAAACGCTGGCCGGCTCGGAAGTGCACAACCTCAACCGCATCGACTTCTACACCTCGCACGAAGCGCTGTTGCTGCCGTACGAAGAAGCGCTGACCCGCGAAGTGCCGCGGCAGTGGGGCTGGTTCAACCTGAGCACGCATTATCCGTGGATCGGCATGCGCACCGCGGCGGTCGATGGCGCGCACGTGGAATACCTGCGCGGCGTGCGCAATCCGATCGCGCTGAAGGTCGGGCCTTCGGTGAATCCCGACCAGCTGCTGCGACTGATCGATATCCTCAACCCGGAAGACGAGCCGGGCCGCCTGACCTTCATCCATCGCATGGGCGCCGCGCAGATCGCCGAGAAGCTGCCGCCGCTGCTGGATGCGGTGCGCCGCGACGGCCGGCGCGTGCTGTGGGTATGCGATCCGATGCACGGCAATACCGAAAGCACGTCCAACGGCTACAAGACGCGCCGCTTCGACAATATCCGCAGCGAAGTGGAGCAGTCGTTCGATCTGCACGCCGCCGCCGGCACGCGCCTGGGCGGCGTGCACCTGGAGCTGACCGGCGAAGACGTGACCGAATGCACCGGCGGCGCGCGCGAACTCACCGACGCGGATCTGGAACGCGCTTACCGCTCCACGGTGGATCCGCGCCTGAACTACGAACAGTCGCTGGAGATCGCGATGTCGATCGTGCGCAAGCAGAACCAGCTGGCCGCGCCCGCAGCGCGATAGTTCGTGCGCAAGGCAGCCTGTCTTAGGCAGGCTGTCGCGATTCGGATCCGATCGAAACGTCTCGTCAGCGCGCTGGTTTGCGCGCGACGGTCACGCTGGGCAGGTACTGCGGCGGCATGCGCGCGCCCGTGAGTTGCTCGTAGGCGTAGCCCAGTTCGATGAGCCGCGGCTCGCTCCAGGCGGCGCCCATGAAAACGATGCCCAGCGGCAGCCCATTGCTGCTGCCCATCGGAATGGTCAGGCTGGGATAGCCGGCCACGGCCGCAGCGCCATAACCGGCGCCGGGGAAGTGGTCGCCGGTCAGCGGATCGGTCACCCAGGCAGGGCCTGTAGCCGGAGCGATCAACACATCCAGCTGCTGCGCCTTGAGCGCGACATCGATGCCTTCGGGACCGGCGAGGCGGCGTGCGCGCGATCTGGCGCTGATGTATTCCATCTCGCCCAGTCCGCCCTTGGCGTTGGCCTGCTCGAACAACTCCTGTCCGAAGAACGGCATTTCCGAAGTGGGGTACTGCTGGTTGTAGCCGATCAACTGCGACAGGGTCTTGAGCGGCGCATCCTGTTTCTGCAGGTAGCGTTCCAGCCCGGCCTTGAATTCGTAGAGCAACAGCGTGTGTTCGTCGTCCGACCATTGGCCATCGGTCGGGATTTCGGCATCGACGACGGTCGCGCCCGCTTCGCGCATGGTCTTGATGGCCACTTCCATCGCGGCGGCGGCATCGGGATGGATCGAAAGCTTGCTGCGCATCACTCCGATGCGTGCGCCTTTCAACCCATTGGCGTTCAAATGCGAGTGGTAGTCGAGCGTGGTGTTCCAGGCGGTGTTGGCGGTCGCCGGATCGGCGGTGTCGCGGCCTGCCAGTACGGTCAGCAGATAGGCGGCGTCGGAGACGTTGCGGGTCATCGGACCCGCGGTGTCTTGGCTGAAGGAGATGGGGATGATGCCGTCGCGGCTCACCAAGCCGACGGTGGGCTTCAATCCCACCAACCCGTTCACCGCAGCGGGGCAGATGATGCTGCCGTCGGTCTCGGTGCCGATCGCGGCCACGGCGAGATTCGCCGATACCGCTACCGCGCTGCCGGAGCTGGAGCCGCAGGGATTGCGGTCCAGGGCATAAGGATTGCGCGTCTGTCCGCCACGGCCGCTCCAACCGGAGGTGGAGCGGGTGGAACGGAAATTGGCCCACTCGCTGAGGTTGGTCTTGCCCAGGATCACAGCACCGGCTTCGCGCAGGCGACGGACCAGGAAGGCGTCGGTCTTGGGGCGGAAGTCCTTAAGCGCCAGCGAGCCGGCGGAGTTGGCCATGGGCGTGGCGCCGATGTTGTCCTTGAGCAGGATCGGGATGCCGTGCAGCGGGCCGCGAACGGAATTGGTCTTGCGTTCGACATCGCGCAGGGCCGCTTCCTTCAGCGCGTCGGGATTGATTTCGATGACCGCATTGAGCGTCGGCCCGGCCTTGTCGATGGCGGCGATACGGCTGAGGTAGGCCTGGGTGAGCGTGCGGCTGTCCAGTTCGCCCCTCTGCATGCGGGTCTGCAGGTCGCTGATGTCGGCTTCGGCGAAGGTGAAATCGGTAGGTTCGGTCGCCGGCGGGACGGCGGCATCGGGTGCTTTGGGGCCGCATGCGCCAAGGGCGAGCGTGAGGGCCAGCAGAAGCGGTATGCGCCGCATTGGATTCGTCCAGGGAAGTGCGTAGGGCAGGCTACCCAGCATCCGTGGAACGCGCAATCTCGGCGCTGGCGGGCGCACGCCGCTTGACCAGGTCGCGCGCCAGCACCGCTACCACGATCAGGTTGAGCACCAGCACCGCCCAGGTGTGCCAACCGTGGTGGTGGTAAAGCGCGTACACATCCAGCGGCAGATAGGCCGCGGTGCCCACGCAACCCAGCCAGGAAGCCCATGCCTTGGCCCGCCACAGGCCCCAGGCCTCGACCAGGCGCCAGACCGCATACAGAGACACCACCGCCACCGCCAGATGCACGGCGCCGGGGTTGATGGCGTCGAGCAGCGAGGGCAGGGTGCCGTGATCGGGATTGAGGTTGAACTTGGCGATAAGGCCAGTGATCAGATTACGCAGCGGCTGCGGCCCCAGCACTTCCAGGCTGGCGGCCGCCACCAGGGCCAGCAGGCCCTTCAGGCCCTCGAACAGGGCCAGCACATGCAAACCCGGATGTGCTTGCGGAGCCGGGTTGTAGGCGGTTTCCGTCACTACAGCAGCGAACGGATCAGGCGGCGCGGGAGGCGCGCTTGCGGTCGCTTTCGCTGAGGAACTTCTTGCGCAGGCGGATTTCCTTCGGGGTGACTTCCACCAGCTCGTCGTCCTCGATGAAATCCAGCGCCTGCTCCAGCGTGTATTTGATGGCCGGGGTCAGCTTGATGGCGTCGTCCTTGCCCGAAGCGCGCATGTTGGTCAGCGGCTTGGTCTTGATGGCGTTGACGGTCAGATCGTTGTCCTTGGAATGGATGCCGATCAGCTGGCCTTCGTACACGTTGTCGCCTTCGGCGGCGAACAGCTTGCCGCGCTCTTCCAGCGGGCCGAGCGAGTAGGCCGGCGTGGCGCCGGCGGCATTGGCGATCATCACGCCGTTCTGGCGCTTGGCGATGGCGCCCTGTTCCTTCGGGCCGTAGTGGTCGAACACGTGGAACAGCAGGCCCGAGCCCTGGGTCAGGGTGCGGAACTCGTTCTGGAAACCGATCAGGCCGCGGGCCGGAATCATGTAATCGAGACGCACGCGTCCCTTGCCGTCCGATTCCATGTTCTTCAGCTGGCCCTTGCGGATGCCCAGCTTCTCCATGACGCCGCCCTGGTGCTGTTCTTCGATGTCCACCACCAGCTGCTCGACCGGCTCCATCTGCTGGCCGTCGATTTCCTTGATGATGACCTCAGGGCGCGACACCGCCAGCTCGAAGCCCTCGCGGCGCATGTTCTCGATCAGCACCGACAGGTGCAGCTCGCCGCGGCCGGAGACCAGGAACTTGTCCGGGTCCGAACCTTCCTCGACCTTCAGCGCCACGTTGTGCAAGGTTTCGCGTTCCAGGCGCTCGCGGATCTGGCGGCTGGTGATGAACTTGCCGCCGCTGTGTTCCTTGCTGCCGGCGAACGGAGAATTGTTGACCTGGAAGGTCATGCTGATGGTGGGCTCGTCCACGGTCAGCGCGGGCAGCGCTTCGGGCGTGTCCAGCGCGCAGATGGTGTCGGAGATGCTGAGTTCGGCCACGCCGGAAATGGCGACGATGTCGCCAGCCTCGGCTTCCTCGACTTCGATGCGCTCCAGGCCCATGAAGCCCAGCACCTGCAGCACCTTGCCCTGGCGCTTCTTGCCGTGACGGTCGATCACGCTGACCGGCATGTTGGTGCGCACCTTGCCGCGCTGGATGCGGCCCACGCCGATCAGGCCGACGAAGTTGTTGTAGTCCAGCTGGCTGATGCGCATCTGGAAGGCGCCATCGGGATCGACGGCCGGCGGCGGCACATGCTTCATGATCGCTTCGTACAGCGGGGTCATGTCGCCTTCGCGCGCGGCGTCGTCCAGGCTGGCGTAGCCGTGCAGGGCCGAGGCGTAGACGATCGGGAAGTCGAGCTGTTCGTTGGTGGCGCCCAGTTTGTCGAACAGGTCGAACACCTGGTCGATCACCCAATCCGGACGCGCGCCGGGGCGGTCGATCTTGTTGACCACCACGATCGGCTTGAAGCCCATCGCGAAAGCCTTCTGGGTGACGAAGCGGGTCTGCGGCATCGGGCCGTCCATCGCATCGACCAGGATCAGCACCGAGTCGACCATCGACAGCACGCGCTCCACTTCGCCGCCGAAATCGGCGTGTCCGGGGGTATCGACGATGTTGATGCGGTTGCCCTGCCAGGTGATGGCGGTGTTCTTGGACAGGATCGTGATGCCACGTTCCTTTTCCTGGTCGTTGCTGTCCATCACGCGCTCGGCCAGCACGGTACGTTCGTTGAAGGTACCGGACTGCTTCAGCAGGCAGTCGACGAGGGTGGTCTTGCCGTGGTCGACGTGGGCGACGATGGCGATATTGCGCAGGTTCTGGATGGACATGACGAAAGGCGCGATTTGAGCCGCGCTCGGGGCAGGGAAGGAAGCCGCGTATTATAGCGGGTTAAAGCAGTGCTTTAGCTCGGGAGGGCTCCCGGCAAGCGATCTGGGCTGCTGCTGCCGCAAATTTGGCGGTTTTGTTACGGAAAAACGCCCCAATCCTGAAGAATCCGCTGAATCGTTTCCATACTTTGCCACTTACCCCGGAGTTTCCAATGTCCCTGACCGCCATCTTCGACACCGCCCGCGGCCCCATCAAGATCGAGCTGTACCCCGACAAGGCCCCATTGACGGTGGCCAATTTCGTGAACCTCGCCCAGCGCGGCTTCTACGACGGTCTCAGCTTCCACCGGGTCATCCCGGATTTCATGATCCAGGGCGGCTGCCCGGAAGGTTCCGGCCGCGGCGGCCCGGGTTACCGCTTCGAGGACGAAACCAACAACGGCGTGCGCCATGAACGCGGCGTGCTGTCCATGGCCAATGCCGGCCCCAACACCAACGGCAGCCAGTTCTTCATCACCCACGTGGCCACCCCGTGGCTGGACGGCAAGCACACCGTGTTCGGCAAGGTTCTGGAAGGCCTGGACGTGGTGGACAGCGTGGCCGGCGGCGACGCCATCAATTCGGTGAAGATCGAGGGCGACGCCACGGCGCTGCTGGCCGCCAAGGCCGACCGCGTGGCCGAGTGGAACCGCCACCTGAGCGCCTGACGCGACCGGGCTGGCGCGGGAGGGGTTCAGGCCCCTCCCGCAACGGCAAGCCGACTGGCGGGCCATGCTAAAATTTTGCGCCGCAATAAACGGCTGCGGCAGCCAGTCCGTTCCCTCACCCCACGAGGTTTTCCAATGCTCCAGCTAGCAGGACGCATGGGCCGCGCCAAGCCCAGCGCGATCATGGCAGTCGCCGAAAAGGCCAAGAAGCTCAAGGCCGCCGGCCGCGACATCATCAGTTTCTCCATTGGCGTTCCCAATTTCCTGCCGGGCGAACACGTCTACCAGGCTGCGCGCGATGCGCTGGCCAAAGACTCGGGACAGTACGGTTCCAACCGCGGCGCCGACGCGTTGCTGGACGCGTTCCTGAAACACATGGAAGACCTGGGCCTGACCGGCTACACCCGCGCTAACCTGTCCACCGGCATCGGCGCCAAGCACGTGCTCTACAACCTGGCCGAGGCCTTGCTGGACGAGGGCGACACCATCGCTTTCCCGGTGCCGTACTGGACCACCTACGTCGACATCGCCGAGATCGTCAACGCCAAGATCCTGGAATTGCCATGCCCGGCCAGCCAGGACTACAAACTGACCGTCGCGCAACTGGATGCGGCGCTGGCGACCAAGCCCAAAGTGTTCCTGTTCAACAATCCTTCCAACCCGACCGGCATGGTCTACACGAAGGAAGAAATCATCGCCCTGGCCGAGGTGCTGGTGAAGTATCCGGACACCTGGATCATCACCGACGACATCTACAACCGCATGCTGTTCGACGGGTTGGAGTACTACAACTTCGTGCAGGCGCGCCCGGAATTGCGCGAGCGCACGGTGTTCGTGGATTCGCTGTCCAAGACCTATGGCATGCCCGGCTGGCGCGTGGGTTTCATGGCCGGACCGGAATCGATCGCCAAGGCCGTGACCACGCTCAACTCCAACCACATCACCAACATCCCGGAAGTGACCACCGCCGCGGCAGTCGCAGCGCTGACCGGTCCGCAGGACGTCACCGAAGCGAAGAACCTGGAATTCCAGGGCAAGCGCGATCTGGTGATGGCGGCGCTGGCCGAAATACCGGGCGTGGTGTGCCCGCGTCCGCGGGGCGCGTTCTACGTGTTCCCGGACATCAGCGTGGCTTTCGGCAAATCGCACAACGGCAACGCGATCAATAACGACATCGACTTCTGCAATGCCTTGCTGGAAGCCAAGGGCGTAGCCTGCGTGCCGGGTTCGGCCTTCGGCGAGCCGCGCGCGCTGCGGATCAGCTACACCTGCCCGACGCCGCAGCTGGCGCCGGGGATGCAGCGGATCCAGGAATTCTTCTCCGAGTTGAAGTAACCCGCCGGGCGCCTGTTGCCCGCCACAACATTTTGAGGATTCGCACCATGAAGACCCCCGTTCGAGTTGCCGTCACCGGCGCCGCTGGCCAGATCGGCTACGCGTTGCTGTTCCGCATCGCCTCCGGCGAAATGCTGGGCAAGGACCAGCCGGTGATCCTGCAGCTGCTGGAACTGCCCATCGACAAGGCCCAGGCCGCGCTGAAGGGCGTGATGATGGAGCTGGAAGACTGCGCGTTCCCGCTGCTGGCCGGCATGGTCGGCACCGACGATCCGGAAGTGGCGTTCAAGGACGTCGACGTGGCCCTGCTGGTCGGCGCGCGCCCGCGCGGCCCGGGCATGGAACGCAAGGACCTGTTGCTGGAAAACGCCAAGATCTTCACCGCCCAGGGCGCGGCGTTGAACAAGGTCGCTTCGCGCAACGTCAAGGTGCTGGTGGTCGGCAACCCGGCCAATACCAATGCCTACATCGCCATGAAGTCGGCCCCGGATCTGCCGGCCAAGAACTTCACCGCGATGCTGCGCCTGGACCACAACCGCGCACTGTCGCAGTTGGCCAACAAGGCGGGCGTGGCCGTGGGCGACATAGAGAAGCTGATCGTGTGGGGCAACCACAGCCCGACCATGTATCCGGACTACCGCTTCGCCACCGTCGACGGCGCTTCGCTGAAGGACAAGATCGACGATGCGGCCTGGAACAGCGATGCGTTCATTCCGCAGGTAGGCAAGCGCGGCGCGGCGATCATCGAAGCGCGCGGTTTGTCTTCGGCCGCTTCGGCCGCCAACGCGGCCATCGACCACATCCACGACTGGGTGCTGGGCAGCAACGGCAAGTGGGTGACCATGGGCGTGCCGTCCGACGGCAGCTACGGCATTCCGGAGGGCGTGATGTACGGCGTGCCGGTGATCACCGCCAATGGCGAATACACCCGCGTGGAAGGTCTGGAAATCGACGCCTTCAGCCGCGCGGCCATGGACAAGACCCTGGCCGAGCTGGAAGAAGAGCGCGCCGGCGTGGCGCATCTGCTGGGCTGATCTTTGCCTTCAAGCGGGACCTGCGACGCCGGGCTTGCCCGGCGTTGTTGTTTCCGGCGCCTGTGAACTTTCCGCAGCCAGTGGCGTGCCTCCCCCCTTTGAAAAAGGGGGATTGAGGGGGATTTGCTTTTGACTTTGTTTTTTTGCCCCGACCAAGAGCAAAAGCAAATCCCCCGTAGCCCCCTTTTCCAAAGGGGGCAGAGCAAGAGCCAGGCGCAAAGCGGAGCGAGAGCCAGGCCACCGCAAGGTCGAAGGACTAAGACCATCGTCGGACGGCCACGCCTGCTACCTGGGATTATGCTCGCCGGGTTGGGTGCAAACCCGGAGGGCCGACATGGGTTACGAAGAAACCTATCGCCGTTCGATCGAGCAGCCCGAAGCCTTCTGGGCCGAGGAAGCCAGGGCCATCCATTGGCACAAGCCGCCGCAACGGATACTCGATTATTCCAATCCGCCGTTCCGCCAATGGTTCGTAGGCGGCGAAACCAATCTCTGCTTCAACGCAGTGGATCGTCACCTGCCCGAACGCGCCGACCAGCTTGCGCTGGTCGCCATCTCCACCGAAACCGATGTCACCCGCGAGGTCACTTACGCGGAGCTGTATCGCGAGGTCAATGCCTTCGCGGCGATCCTGAAGAAACTCGATGTCGGCCGGGGCGACCGCGTAGTCGTCTACATGCCCAACATGGCCGAGGCCGTATTCGCGATGCTGGCCTGCGCGCGCATAGGCGCGGTGCATTCGGTGGTATTCGGCGGCTTCGCTGCGCACAACCTGGCGCTGCGCCTGGACGATGCGACGCCGAAACTGTTGATCGCCGCCGACGCCGGCATGCGCGGCGGCAAGGTGCTGCCGTACAAGGCGCTGGTGGATCAGGCCTGCGCGCAGTCGCAATCCCCGCCGCCCAAGGTGCTGATCGTGTCGCGTGGACTCGATCCGGCATTGCCGAAGATCGAAGGACGCGATGTGGACTACGCCACACTGCGCGCGGAAGTCGGTGATGCCGAAGTGCCGGTGGCATGGCTGGAATCCAACGAGCCCAGCTACCTCCTTTACACCTCCGGCACCACCGGCAAGCCCAAGGGCGTGCAGCGCGATGTGGGTGGGTATGCGGTGGCGTTGGCCTTGTCGATGCGCACCGTGTTCGACGTCGCCCCGGGGCAGGTGATGTTCTCCACTTCCGACGTGGGCTGGGCGGTGGGACATTCCTACAATGTGTACGGACCGCTGATCGGTGGGGCCACCTCGCTGCTGTACGAAGGCTTGCCCTTCAGTCCCGACGCCGGCATCTGGTGGTCGCTGTGCGAGAAGTACGGCGTGCGCACCCTGTTCTCGTCGCCCACGGCCATCCGCGTGCTCAAGAAGCACGATGCGTCTTTCATCCGCAATCACGATCTGTCGAAACTGCGGTATCTGTTCCTGGCCGGTGAACCGCTGGACGAGCCTACTGCGCACTGGATCCACGATGCCTTGCGCAAGCCGATCATCGACAACTACTGGCAGACCGAAACCGGTTGGCCTGCGATCACGCTGCTGCCCGGGCTCGACATGAAACCGGTCAAGTTCGGCTCGCCGGGTTTTCCGAATCTCGGTTACCGGATGAAAGTGATCGACGAAAGCGACGGCGTCGAAGTGGCGCCCGACCGGAAAGGCGTGCTGGTGATCGAACCGCCGCTGCCGCCGGGCTGCATGACCACGATCTGGAACGACGACGCGCGTTTCTTCAGCAGCTATTTCAGCCGCTTCAAGCAGCTGCTGTACAGCTCGCTGGACTGGGCGATCCGCGATGAGGACGGCTACTTCTTCATCCTGGGCCGCACCGACGATGTGATCAACGTGGCCGGCCATCGGCTTGGCACGCGCGAGATCGAGGAATCGGTTTCCGGTTACGGCGGCGTCGCCGAAGCGGCGGTGATCGGCGTTTACGACGAGCTGAAAGGGCAGGTGCCGGTGGTGTTCGCCACCTTGCGGAAAAACACCGATGAGCCGCACGAGCGCGTGGCCGCCGCCGACGGCATGCGTCGTGCGGTGGAGCACAACCTGGGTGCGGTCGCCCGTCCCGCGCGCGTTTACATCGTCAATGCCTTGCCCAAGACGCGTTCGGGCAAGCTGCTGCGACGCTCGCTGCAGGCGCTGGCGCAGGGCACCGATCCGGGCGATCTGTCCACGCTGGACGATCCCAACGCGCTGGAAGAAATCAGGAAGGCGTTGCTGCGGGGGCCGGAAGTGGGGAGTTGAAATACGAGGTGGTGTTGCGATGTACGTTGACGCAATGCATCGCTCTGTTTTGCGTGACGTGACGTGACGGGTGGTTGAATTCGAAGAGAGTTCAATATTTGAAGACGTCATCCCGGCGAATGCCGGGACCCATCCGGCCGGTTACGCGCACTTTCCTAAAAGCCACTTCCAATAGAACGCCGCGTGTTCGTTCTCTGCGGAATCTTCAGAGTAGCCAAAGATGGATCCCGGCATTCGCCGGGATGACGGTCGATAAAGAAAGGGGCTTGTCATTCGTCCGGTGCCGGAGACACTCCGGTGTAACTCGCACGCGGGCGTATCAGCCTGCCTAAAGCCTGTTGCTCCAGCGCATGCGCCAGCCAGCCGGCGAGGCGTCCCGCGGCGAACATCACTAGCGCAGGAGTGGCCGGGAGCGCATGCGCCTGGCAGATCGAAGCCAGCAGGAAGTCGATGTTCGGGCGCTGTCCGCTGATTTCCTCGGTAACCGCGATGATTTCTTCGAGGCGCAACATCATCGGCGTGCCCGTCTGTGTTGCCCGCAGCCGGGAAAGGATCTCGGCGGCGCGCGGATCGCCTTGCGGATACAGCGCATGCCCGAAGCCCGGCAAATCATCGCCGCGCCGCCAGCGCGTTTCGATGAAATCGCGCACCGACGGGGCTTCGCCCGCATCGGCGATCAGCGCATGCGCGCGCGCCGTGGCGCCGCCGTGGCGCGGGCCGGACAAGGCGGCCAATCCGCTGCAGACCGTGGCATGCAGGTGCGCGCCGGTGGAAGCGACCACGCGCGCGGCGAAGGCGGAAACATTCAATTCGTGATCGGCGCAGACCACCAGCGCCGCACGCACCAGTTCGGCGAAGTTTTCATCGCCAGGTTTCCAACTGTCCGCTAGCAGCCGATGCACTGGGCCCGCGAACGGCGGTTGCGCGACCAGCAACGCGGCGTTGTGGCGCAGCAGGGTGGCCGCGATCTCGTGGCGCACACGTGGCGCGGAGTTGAAGGAGTGGCGTACTTCCAGCGCCAACAGCGGGATCGCCGACATCGCTCGTTCCAGCGGCGGCAGACCGGCATCGCCGGCGATACCGGCTACGGTCGCAGGCCAGTTCGGGGCGAGTTCGATAGCAAACGGATCTTGATCGCCGCAATCCCACAGCAGGCGCGCGATGTCTTCCAGGGTAGCGCCGTCCTGCGCTGCGACGATGGCAGATTTGCCGCGGTAGTAGGGGCCGTCGGGCCGGATCAGCGAGATCCGCGTTTCCAGCACCGGCAAGCCACGGTCCAGGCTTTGCGCCGCGCCCCGGGCTGCGCCGCGTCCGGCCTGCTTGCGTTGCGCCAGGCGTTCCACGTCCTGCCTGGGGTACAAGCGGCTGCGATGGTCCGGGCCGGGCCGCGATTCCAGCAGGCCGCGGCTGACGTAGGCGTACAGCGTGGACTGGCTGATGCCCAGGATGCGGCAGGTGTCGCGGGCGGAGAGCAGGTCGGCGGCCATGGCGATATATTGATTGATTGGATCAAGATTGATCAATGCTCCCGATGGTGCCAGATTTGCGGCCCGACGAGGGGCGTACCATTCGCGCACCTCTGCCGCCTGGCCCACGGTGCCGTGGCGGACACGACGATCAACAGGAGTCCTGCCGCATGAGCAACCCGTCCGCTGGCGCCGCCGCTTCCCCGGGAGCGAAGTTCCGCGCCGCGCTGGCCGCCGAATCGCCCCTGCAGGTGATCGGCGCCATCAACGCCAATCACGCGCTGCTGGCCAAGCGCGCCGGCTATCGCGCCATTTACCTGTCCGGCGGCGGCGTCGCGGCCGGTTCGCTGGGCCTGCCGGACTTGGGCATCAACACGCTGGAAGACGTGCTGATCGACGTGCGTCGGATTACCGATGTCTGCGACCTGCCGTTGATGGTGGACATCGACACCGGCTTCGGTCCCAGCGCCTTCAACATCGAGCGCACGGTGAAGTCGCTGATCAAGGCCGGCGCGGCCGCCTGCCATATCGAAGACCAGGTGGGGGCCAAGCGTTGCGGCCATCGTCCAGGTAAGGAAATCGTTTCGGCTGGCGAAATGGTCGACCGGGTGAAGGCCGCCGCCGATGCCAAGACCGATCCCGACTTCTTCCTGATCGCCCGCACCGACGCGATCCAGGTCGACGGCGTGGACGCGGCGATCGAGCGCGCCATCGCCTGCGTGGAAGCCGGCGCCGACGGCATCTTCGCCGAAGCCGCCTACGACCTGCCCACCTACCAGCGTTTCGTCGATGCGGTGAAGGCGCCGGTGCTGGCCAACATCACCGAGTTCGGCAAAACGCCGTTGTTCACCCGCGAGGAACTGGCTTCGGTCGGTGTGGCCATCCAGTTGTATCCGCTGTCGGCGTTCCGCGCCATGAACAAGGCCGCAGAGGCCGTGTACACCGCGGTCCGGCGCGACGGGCACCAGAAGAACGTGGTGGACATGATGCAGACGCGCGAGGAGTTGTACGAGCGCATCGGCTATCACGAGTTCGAGCAGAAGTTGGATGCGTTGTTCGCTGCGAAGAAATAGCTTTAATCCTTCTCCCATCGGCGCCCGAAGGGTGTGCAAGGCTGAGAAGGTGCCCGTAGGGCGGATGAGGGTGCGGCGGAGTCCATGATGCTCGTACAGCATGGACTTCGCCGTACCCTCACCCCAACCCCTCTCCCGATGGGAGAGGGGCTTAAAACAAGATCGAGGAATTGAAATGACCGAAGCCGTCCCGTTCAAACCCAAGAAATCCGTCGCCCTGTCCGGCACCGCCGCCGGCAACACCGCGCTGTGCACGGTCGGCCGCAGCGGCAACGACCTGCACTACCGCGGTTACGACATCCTGGATATCGCGCGCGCGTCCGAGTTCGAGGAGATCGCGCACCTGCTGGTGCACGGCAAGCTGCCCAACCGCGCCGAACTGGCCGCCTACAAGGCCAAGCTGAAATCGCTGCGTGGCGTGCCGGCCGCGGTGAAGGCCGCATTGGAACAACTGCCGGCGTCGGCGCATCCGATGGACGTCATGCGTACCGGCGTGTCGGTGTTGGGTTGCGTGTCGCCAGAGAAGGACGACCACAACCATCCCGGCGCGCGCGACATCGCCGACAAGCTGATGGCCTCGCTGGGCCCGATGCTGCTGTACTGGTACCACTGGAGCCACAACGGCAAGCGCATCGACACCGATACCGACGACGACAGCATCGGCGGCCACTTCCTGCACCTGCTGCACGGCGAGAAGCCGCGCGATTCCTGGGTGCAGGCGATGCACACTTCGTTGATCCTGTACGCCGAGCACGAGTTCAACGCCTCCACCTTCGCCTGCCGCGTCATCGCCGGCACCGGCAGCGACATGTACAGCGCCATCGCCGGCGGCATCGGCGCGTTGCGCGGACCCAAGCACGGCGGCGCCAACGAAGTCGCCTTCGAAGTGCAGAAGCGCTACGAAACGCCCGACGAAGCCGAAGCGGACATCAAGGCGCGCGTGGAGCGCAAGGAAGTGGTGATCGGCTTCGGCCATCCCGTGTACACCACCGGCGATCCGCGCAACCAGGTGATCAAGGACGTGGCCCGCGAGCTGTCGGACGAGCAGGGCAGCCGCAAGATGTACGACATCGCCGAGCGCCTGGAAACGGTGATGTGGGACATCAAGAAGATGTTCCCCAACCTGGATTGGTTCAGCGCGGTCAGCTACCACATGATGGGCGTGCCGACGGCCATGTTCACTCCGCTGTTCGTCATCGCCCGCACCAGCGGCTGGAGCGCGCACGTGATCGAGCAGCGTATCGACGGCAAGATCATCCGTCCTAGCGCGAATTACACCGGCCCCGAAGACCTCGCTTTCGTTCCGCTCGACAAGCGCTAAGCGACGCGCGGGCAGGCTTGGTCCTGCCCGCGCGCAACCGATTCCCAGCGCCAGCAACCCCACGGATCGCCAGCCATGAACACCCAGTACCGCAAACCCTTGCCCGGCACCTCGCTGGAATACTTCGACGCGCGCGCCGCAGTGGAAGCGATCCAACCCGGCGCCTACGCCACGCTGCCTTACACCTCGCGCGTGCTGGCCGAAAACCTGGTGCGCCGCTGCGATCCGGCCACGCTGGCCGATTCGCTGAAGCAGCTGATAGAGCGCAAACGCGATCTGGATTTCCCGTGGTTCCCGGCGCGCGTGGTTTGCCACGACATCCTGGGCCAGACCGCGTTGGTGGACCTGGCCGGATTGCGCGACGCCATCGCCGAGCAGGGCGGCGATCCGGCGCAGGTCAATCCGGTGGTGCCGGTGCAGTTGATCGTCGACCATTCGTTGGCGGTGGAATGCGGCGGCTTCGACCCCGACGCGTTCGCCAAGAACCGCGCCATCGAGGACCGTCGCAACGAAGACCGCTTCCACTTCATCGAATGGACACGCCAGGCGTTCAAGAACATGGAAGTGATTCCGCCGGGCAACGGGATCATGCACCAGATCAACCTGGAGAAGATGTCGCCAGTGGTGCAGGTGCGCGACGGCGTCGCCTTCCCCGACACCT
Source organism: Pseudoxanthomonas sp. (assembly GCA_036383995.1). Lineage (GTDB taxonomy): Bacteria > Pseudomonadota > Gammaproteobacteria > Xanthomonadales > Xanthomonadaceae > Pseudoxanthomonas_A. The sequence continues at coordinate 53,022 of DASVNG010000036.1, read as the reverse complement.
GCGTGGGCACCGACAGCCATACGCCGCACGTGGACGCGCTGGGCGTGATCGCCATCGGCGTGGGCGGCTTGGAAGCGGAGAACGTGATGCTGGGCCGCGCCTCGTGGATGCGGCTGCCGGAAATCATCGGCGTACGGCTCACCGGCAAGCCGCAGCCGGGCATCACCGCCACCGACATCGTGCTGGCGCTGACCGAATTCCTGCGCAAGTCGAAAGTGGTCGGCGCCTGGCTGGAATTCCATGGCGAGGGCGCATCGGCTTTGACCCTGGGCGACCGTGCGACCATCTCCAACATGGCGCCGGAATACGGCGCGACCGCGGCGATGTTCTCCATCGATTCCCAGACCCTGGACTACCTGCGCCTCACCGGTCGCGAAGAACAACAGGTGAAGCTGGTGGAGCTGTACGCGCGCCACACCGGCTTGTGGTCCGACAGCCTGCAGCAGGCGCAGTACGAACGCACGCTGCAGTTCGACCTGTCCAGTGTGGTGCGCAACATGGCAGGCCCGTCGAATCCGCATGCGCGCGTGGCCACCAGCGATCTGGCGGCCAAGGGCATCGCCGGGGCATGGGAAGAAACACCGGGGCTGATGCCCGACGGCGCGGTGATCATCGCCGCCATCACCAGCTGCACCAACACCAGCAACCCGCGCAACGTCATCGCCGCCGCGCTGCTCGCGCGCAACGCCAACCGTCTGGGGCTGGCGCGCAAGCCATGGGTGAAGACCTCGCTTGCCCCTGGTTCCAAAGCGGTCAAGTTGTACTTGGACGAAAGCGGCCTGATGGCGGAACTGGAAGCGCTGGGTTTCGGCGTGGTCGGCTTCGCCTGCACCACCTGCAACGGCATGTCCGGCGCGCTGGATCCGGCGATCCAGCAGGAAATCATCGACCGCGACCTGTATGCGACCGCCGTATTGTCGGGCAACCGCAACTTCGACGGCCGCATCCATCCGTATGCGAAACAGGCTTTCCTGGCATCGCCCGCGCTGGTGGTGGCTTACGCCATCGCCGGCACCATCCGCTTCGATATCGAAAAAGATGTGCTGGGCGTAGTCGATGGCAAAGAGATTCGCCTGAAGGATCTGTGGCCCAGCGACGAAGAGATCGACGCGGTGGTACAGGCCTCGGTGAAGCCGGAACAGTTCCGCAGCGTATACGCGCCGATGTTCAACGTACGTATCGAGCACGGCCCCAAGGTCGAGCCGCTGTACGACTGGCGCGGCATGAGCACCTACATCCGCCGTCCGCCGTATTGGGAAGGCGCGCTGGCGGGCGAGCGCACGCTGAGCGGCATGCGCCCGCTGGCGGTGCTGCCGGACAACATCACCACCGACCACCTGTCGCCATCCAACGCGATCATGCTCGACAGCGCCGCAGGGGAGTATCTGGCGAAGATGGGCGTGCCGGAAGAGGACTTCAATTCCTACGCCACCCATCGCGGCGATCACCTGACCGCGCAGCGTGCGACCTTCGCCAATCCCAAGCTATTCAACGAAATGGTGCGCAATGCCGACGGCAGCGTGAAGCAGGGTTCGCTGGCGCGCGTCGAGCCGGAAGGCGAGGTGATGCGCATGTGGGAAGCGATAGAAATCTACATGCAGCGCAGGCAGCCGTTGATCATCATCGCCGGCGCCGACTACGGTCAGGGTTCCTCGCGCGACTGGGCCGCCAAGGGCGTGCGCCTGGCCGGCGTGGAAGCGATCGCCGCAGAAGGTTTCGAGCGCATCCACCGCACCAACCTGATCGGCATGGGCGTGCTGCCGCTGGAGTTCAAATCCGGCACCGACCGCAATACCCTGAGCATCGACGGCACCGAGACTTTCGATGTGATCGGCGAACTCGCTCCGCGCGCCGAATTGACCCTGGCGATCGATCGTCGCAATGGCGAACGCGTGGAGGTTCCGGTCACCTGCCGTCTGGACAGCGATGAAGAGGTTTCGATCTACCAAGCCGGCGGCGTGCTGCAGCGCTTCGCGCAGGATTTTCTCGAATCGTCAAAGGCCGCCTGACCGGAGAACCGCAATGCCGCACGTCCCGCAAATCAGCATCCCCGCCACCTACATGCGCGGCGGCACCAGCAAGGGCGTGTTCTTCCGCCTGCAGGATCTGCCTGCGGCGGCGCAGGCGCCGGGCAAGGCGCGCGATGCGTTGCTGGTGCGGGTGATCGGCTCGCCCGATCCGTACGGCAAACACACCGATGGCATGGGCGGCGCCACGTCCAGCACCAGCAAGGTGGTGATCATCGCGCCGGCTTCGCAGCCCGATCACGACGTCGACTACTTGTACGGACAGGTGCCGCTCAACGACAGCTTCATCGACTGGAGCGGCAACTGCGGCAATCTGTCTTCGGCGGTGGGTCCGTTCGCGATCGCCAACGGTTTCATCGATCCCGCGCAGATTCCGTACGACGGCATCTGCACCGTGCGCATCTGGCAGGCCAACATCGGCAAGACCATCATCGCGCATGTGCCGGTCAGCGATGGCCAGGTGCAGGAGACCGGAGACTTCGAACTGGACGGCGTGACGTTCCCCGCCGCCGAAATCCAGCTGGAATTCCTCGATCCCGCCGATGAAGGCGACGGCGAGGGCGGCGGCGCCATGTTCCCCACCGGAAATCTGGTCGATGAACTTCAGGTGCCGGGCGTGGGCACGTTCAAGACCACTCTGATCAATGCCGGCGTGCCCACGATTTTCGTCGATGCCGCCGCACTGGGTTACGACGGCACCGAACTGCAGGGCGCCATCAACGAAGACAAGGGGGCGCTGGCGAAGCTGGAGGCGATCCGCGCCCATGGCGCCGTGCGCATGGGCCTGATCGGCGATGCCGCCCAGGCCGCGATGCGTCCGCTGACGCCGAAGATCGCTTTCGTCGCGCCGCCGAAGGACTACGTTTCTTCTAGCGGCAAGCCGGTGCGCGCGGCTGACATCGACCTGCTGGCCCGCGCCATCTCCATGGGCAAGCTGCACCACGCGATGATGGGCACCGCTTCGGTCGCCATCGCTTCGGCGGCGGCGGTGCCGGGCACGCTGGTGAATGCGGCCGCTGGCGGCGGCACCCGCGAAGTCGTCGTCTTCGGCCACCCCTCCGGCACCCTGCGCGTGGGCGCCGAGGCGAAACAGGTCGGGGGTCAATGGACGGTGGCCAAGGCGATCATGAGCCGCAGTGCTCGGGTGCTGATGGAAGGCGCGGTGCGCGTACCGGGCGACGCGTTCTGATTCCTGGCGGATCGCCGGCCAGGTCTCGTCCCGGGGCGTGCCGGTGGTCCTGAAAGGATCGCCGTGGCTTTATTTGTGATCTCCATAACGGACCGTCGGTCGCTTCTCTGTAAACCTACTGTCGGGGAAATACCTGTAATGGGACGACTGCGCGTAGACGCCAGTCCAGGGGAGTGGAAGTGGCCGAGTTGTATTTCAAAACCGATGCCGGCAAGCAGGAAATCCAAGACCGCGGGCGTAAGTTGCCCGCATCGTTGCGTTCGCTGTTGTTGATGGTGGATGGACAGCGCGACCAGACGCAGTTGCGCGACCTGATGACCGGATTGCATGCGCCCGACGATGCGTTGGAACAGCTGCTGGTCATGGGTCTGGTCAAGCGCAACGAGCCCGCTGCTCCGGCAGTGCCCGCGGCCCCAGCGCTTGCTGTCGCCGCAACCGGCCCCTTGCCCGGCGAAGTGAAGCTGCCCGCGGATTTCGGCCGTTATCGCAGTCTCTATGAAATCGTCACCGACACCGTGCGCAGGCACCTTGGTCTGAAGGGTTATTTCCTGCAGTTGAAGGTCGAGAAATGTGCCGACGTGGACGCGTTGCTGGCGTTGTTGCCCGAAGTCGCCACGGCACTGACCAAGGCCAAGGACCACACCTTCGCCAGCGAATGGCTGGCGCGCACTCGTGCAGAAGTAAAAGCCTGAGAGAAGGGGGCGGTTGCGCCGTGCCCTGCCTTCGTCTGTCCTAAAGGCCTTCGGCCGACATCGCTGCAGCGACGCCGTCGTCGGCGCGCATGCGGTTGAAGAAGCGTTCCAGGTTGTCCAATCCCGACAGATCGACTTGCGTAGCCCTGGCCCAGCGCAAGGTCACGAACAGATAGGGGTCGGCGATGGAGCGCGCGCCGGTCAACCAGTCCTTGCCGGCAAGCTGCGCGTCCAGGCGCTCGAACAAGCCGCGCAGTTTCTGGCGCGCGTTGTCCTTGCTCTTTTCGATCATGGCTTCGTCGCCCAGGAATCGCGTCGATCCGAATATCGGGTGGAATGCCGGATGCACGTCGGCGTTTAGGAAAGCCAGCCAGCGATTGATCTCGGCGCGGCTCTTCGGCGTGCCGTCGCCGCCCAGGCCCGATTCGGGGAAGACGTCCGCCAGGAAATTCAAAATCGCCGCGTTCTGGGTCAACGCCCAGCCATCGACTTCCAGCACCGGCACCGCGCCGGCGGGATTGAGCGCGAGATATTCGGGCGTCTTCATGCCCGCTGCATCCATGACTTGCAGGTCGAACGGCTTGCCGATCCAGCGCAGCGCGATATGGTCGGACAGCGAACAGGCGCCGGGTTTGGTGTACAGCTTCATGCGCAACGTCTCCAAAGAAAAACGGGCGGGGAATATTCCCAGCCCGTTCCAGTATTGTCGATGCGGCGAAAGTAAGGCTTCGTTACGCAGTCTTTTCTATTACGACTTCGGTTTCAGCTTCTGCACGCGCAGGAAGGTGTGATCGCCGATGGTGGCCACCTGGTAGGCGTTGCGCCAGCTCGGGCTGGCGATGTTGTGCGCCATGAAGTGGCTGGCGCCGGGGACGATCTCCTTGCGCTGGCCGGGCGGCAAAGCCCAGTTGCGTTCGGCGCCCAGGGCGACGTTGATCGACTTGGCCCAGGCATCCGAATTCTGCAGACGGGTGCCGGGGGCCACCAGGGTGGGGGCGAACTGCTTGCGGGCGGTGACGACTTCGCACATCGAGTCGCCCCATAGACCGCTGTCCAGGCGGCGCAGGGCCACCTCGGCCACGGCCTGCTGTCCGCGCAGGGTCTGGTCGCGGGCTTCCAGGTAGACGGTGGTGCTGAGGCAGAGCGAGTCTGCGGCAGGCTGCGGCAACATGTGCGACAGCCAGAGGATCCAGGCCAACTTCATTGAAACGAACTCCTTGCTCCGTCTTGGCAGCGTCCACGCGCCCTTCCTCAGGAAAGGAGCGTTGGTAGACACGGCGTCAGGGCGTCATGGGGAGGCAGCTACTCCGACGAGCTGCCCAAGGCCGGCCAGAAGGTGCAATCAGGGCCGGGGTGGCTCGCCAGTTGGAACGGGGGCGGGCCGAAAAAGTTGGCGCAAGGTAAGGGCCCAACCCCCAACCCCGCCTGAACCCCCAGGCTTGACAATCAAGCTAAGTGATTGATTGGAAATGGAGTATTTACTCTGGACTCTGTCCCTTCTCCCTCTGGGAGAAGGTGGCGCGAAGCGCCGGATGAGGGAGTGGCAACGACTGGCCAGCGAAATTTTCCGGGAGCGGATGGTCCATTCCCTCATCCGCCCTTCGGGCAGCTTCTCCCGGTGGGAGAAGGAAACTACAAGGCTGCGGCCAGCCTGCTGCCCTGGTCGATCGCCCTCTTGGCGTCCAGCTCGGCGGCCACGTCGGCACCGCCAATCAGGTGGGGTTTCAGGCCGGCGGCCAGCAAGGAGGCCTGCAGATCGCGGCGGGGCTCCTGGCCGGCACAGACGACCACGTGGTCCACGGGCAGGACCTGTTCGGCGCCCTCGACCCGGATGCGCAGTCCCGCATCGTCAACGCCCAGATATTCCACCCCGCCCAGCATCTGCACTTTTTTGGCCTTCAGCGTGGCCCGGTGCACCCAGCCGCTGGTCTTGCCCAAACGGGCGCCGGGCTTGCCGGCCGAACGCTGCAGCAGCCAGACCGCGCGCGCCGGGGCCTCCGGTTGCGGCTTGACCAGGCTGCCGCGCGATTCGAAGCTCGGGTCCACGCCCCATTCGGCCATCCAGCGCTTCGGGTCCAGGGTGGAGGAGTCGCCTTCGTGCACCAGGTATTCGGCCACGTCGAAGCCGATGCCGCCGGCACCGATCAGCGCCGCGCTGGCGCCCACTTGCACCCGTCCGCTCAACACGTCCACGTAACTCACCACCTTGGGATGGTCCGCGCCGGGGAAGTCGACCTGGCGCGGCACGATGCCGGTGGCCATCACCACTTCATCGAACCCGGCAAGGGTTTCCGCCGATGCCATCGTGCCCAGCTTCACTTCCACGCCGGTCTCCTCCAGCTTGTGGGTGAAGTAGCGGATGGTTTCGTGGAACTCTTCCTTGCCCGGAATTTTCTTGGCGTAGTTGAACTGGCCGCCGATCTCGGCCGAAGCATCGAACAAGGTGACGCGATGTCCGCGTTCGGCCGCCACCGTCGCGCAGGCCAGTCCCGCCGGTCCCGCGCCGACCACCGCCACGCGCTTGGGCGAAAAAGTCTTTGCGTAGTTCAGCTCGGTCTCCGCGCAGGCGCGCGGATTGAGCAGGCAGCTGGCGCGCTTGTTCTCGAATACGTGATCCAGGCAGGCCTGGTTGCAGGCGATGCAGGTGTTGATGGATTGCGGTTTGCCCGCACGCGATTTGTTGGCCCAATGCGGATCGGCCAACAGCGGACGCGCCAGCGACACCATGTCGGCGACGCCGTCGGCAAGGATGCGTTCGGCCACTTCGGGCATGTTGATGCGGTTGGTGGCGATCAGCGGCAACTTCACGTGCGGGCGCAGCTTGGCGGTGACTTCGACGAAGGCTGCGCGCGGCACCGAAGTGACGATGGTGGGAATGCGCGCCTCATGCCAGCCGATGCCGGAATTGATGATCGTCGCGCCCGCGGCTTCGATGGCCTTGGCCTGGGCCACGATCTCTTCCCATTGATTGCCGTCTTCCACCAGATCCAACAGCGACAGCCGGTAGATGATGATGAAGTCCGGTCCGCAAGCCTCGCGCACGCGGCGCACGATCTCCACCGCGAAGCGCATGCGCTTCTCCGGCGTGCCGCCCCAGGCATCGTTGCGCTTGTTGGTGCGTGGGGCGGTGAACTCGTTGATGAAATAGCCTTCCGAGCCCATGACTTCAACGCCGTCGTAGCCGGCTTCGCGCGCGCGGCGGGCGGCGTCGGCGTAGGCGCTGATCTGGCGTTCGACACCGCGCGAGGAAAGCTGGCGTGGAGTGAAGGGATTGATCGGCGCCTTTAACTTCGACGGCGCGACCGAGAAAGGGTGATAGGCATAGCGACCGGCATGCAGCAGCTGCAGGCAGATCTTGCTGCCGTTGTCGTGCACGGCCTGGGTGACGAACTTGTGCGGGCGCACTTCCCAGGGCCACGACAATTTGCCGCCGAAGGGTTTCAACCAGCCCACCAGATTCGGCGAAAAGCCGCCGGTCACCATCAGGCCCACGCCGCCTTCGGCGCGCTCGGCGAAATAGGCGGCCAGTTTGGGGAAGTCGCTGGCCCGGTCTTCCAGTCCGGTATGGATCGAGCCCATCAGTACCCGGTTGCGGATTTGCGTGAAGCCCAGGTCCAGCGGCGCGAACAGGTGCGGGTAGTGTGGGTTTGGAGCTGGCGAGGGCGAGCTGGGCGAAAGGGTCATGCAACGGATACGTGTGCGTACGGAGGCGTGCACGATGCCGGTTATCCCGGCCCCCGGCAAGGTGGGTGAGTGTGCTTGAGGGATTGGCTCTTCAAGATCAAGAGCAAATCCCCCTCAATCCCCCTTTTCCAAAGGGGGAGGCCTTCAGCCTTGTGGCGCAGCTTCGGTGATGACGTTGCCGGCCGGCACACGCGGCTTGGGCGCGAACCAGCGCATCGTCACCGCGCACATCGGGCCGATGGAAAGCGCGAAGACCAGGGTCCCCCAGCCCGCATCGCCGCCCATCAGCCAGCCCGCCAGCAACACGGAGGCTTCGATCAGCGTCCGCACCAGGCCAATGGGCCATCCGGTGCGGCGATGCAGGCCGGTCATCAGCCCGTCGCGAGGGCCGGGACCGAAGTTCGCGCCTATGTACAGGCCGGTCGCCAGCGCAAGGATCAGCAATCCGCCGACGAAGGCGGGGATCTGTTGCCACAGTCCCTGGAATTCCGGGAACAGCCACAGCCCGAACTGCGCGCTGGGCCCGATCAGCAGCACGTTGAGCACCGTACCCAGTCCGGGTTTCTGGCGAATGGGAATCCACAGCAAAAGCACGACCAGGCCGATCAGGTTGGTCAGCGCGCCGAACGACCACCCGGTTTGTTCCGACAGGCCTTGGGTCAATACGTCCCACGGCGCGATGCCCAGGCTGGCGCGCACCATCAGGCTGATCCCGATCCCGTAGAGGAACAGGCCGACGATGAGTTGGGCGAAACGGCGTGCGAACTGTGGAGGAAAAGTCATGCGTGCGATCCCATGCGAACGGCGATTCTATCGGTCGCACGCAACGCATGCCTGCGACGCTCAGTTCCAGCCGGCGAGCACCAACTTGCCGATGGTCGTTCCCGATTCCAGCCGGCGATGCGTTTCGCGCAGGTTGACGGCGTTTATCGCGCCAACGGTCTCCGTATGCGTGGTGCGCAGTTCGCCGGCATCGACCAGGCTGGCGACGCGGGTCAGGAGGCGGTGCTGTTCGATCATGTCCGGGGTCTTGAAGCGCGAGCGCGCGAACATCGTTTCCCAATGGATGCCCACCGCCTTGAGCTTGTACGGATCGCCGAGCTTCAACAGGCCGGTGGGCTCCACGATCAGGCCCACGTTTCCCTGCGGTGCGATGATTTCGCCGATGGTTTCCCAGTAGCGGTCGGTGTCGGCCAGGTTGAGCGCCGCATCGACCTGCGCATGCCCCAAGGCCGCCAGTTGCGGCGCCAGCGGTTGCCGGTGATCGATGACGTGGTGCGCGCCCAGCGAAATGCACCAGTCGATGGTTTCCTTGCGCGAAGCCGTGGCGATCACGGTGAAGCCGGCGTGCCGCGCCAGTTGGATGGCGATGGAGCCCACGCCGCCCGCGCCGCCGATGATCAGTAAAGAGCGCCGATTGCTTTCGATGTCGATGGGGTCGGTATCGATCGAGAAAGGCATGCGGTCGAACAGCAGCTCCCATGCGGTGATGGCGGTCAGCGGCAATGCCGCGGCCTGGGCGAAATCCAACGTCGTCGGTTTACGGCCGACGATGCGTTCGTCGACCAGATGGAATTGCGCGTTGGTGCCCGGACGGGTGATATCGCCGGCGTAATAGACCTCGTCGCCGGGTTCGAACAGGGTGACGCTCTCGCCGACCGATTCGACGATGCCTGCGGCGTCGTAACCCAGCACCTTGGGCTGCGCTTCCACCTGCGGCTTGGGCGAGCGGACCTTGGTGTCGACCGGATTGACCGAGACTGCTTCGACGCGGACCAGTATGTCGTGGCCGGTGGCGACGGGTTTCGGCAGTTCGACGTCCTGCAGCGATTCGGGATCGCTGATCGGCAGGTAGCGGGTCAAGGCGATGGCTTTCATGTGGGCTCCAGTTTCGATGCGGGGTTTCAGACCGGGGTCGGGTTGCGTTCGGAGAACTGGCCGCGCCAATACGGGTAGTAAGGATAGGGCGGGGTGAGCGCGCTGGCGGCATCCAGCTTGGCCACTTGTTCGGCCGACAGATTCCAGCCCACCGCGCCCAGGTTCTGGCGTAATTGATCTTCGTTGCGCGCGCCGATCAGCACGGTGGAAACGGTGGGCCGTTGCAGCAGCCAGTTCAAGGCGATCTGCGGAATGCTCTTGCCGGTTTCTTCGGCCACTTCATCCATCGCATCGATGATGCGGTAAAGACGTTCTTCATCGACGGGCGGCGCGAAATCGGCGGTGTCGTGCAAACGGCTGTTTTCCGGCAGCGGCTGCCCACGACGGATCTTGCCGGTCAGGCGGCCCCAGCCCAGCGGGCTCCACACCACCGCGCCCACGCCCTGGTCCTGCCCCAGCGGCATCAGTTCCCATTCGTAGTCGCGGCCGATCAGCGAGTAGTAGGTCTGGTTGGCGACGTAGCGCGAATAACCGCGTTGGTCGGCGATGGCCTGCGACTTCATCAGATGCCAGCCGGAGAAATTGGACACGCCCAGATAGCGCACCTTGCCCGCGCGCACCAGGCCATCGAGCGTGGACAGAGTTTCTTCGACCGGCGTCATCGCATCGAAGGCGTGCAATTGCAGCAGGTCGATGTAGTCGGTGCCCAGCCGCTGCAAGGCCTTGTCCACGGCCTGCAACAGATGGAAGCGCGAGGCGCCTGCGTCGTTCGGGCTATCGCCCGCGCGCAAGCCGGTTTTGGTGGAAAGGATCACCTGGTCGCGCCGGCCCTTGATCGCCGCGCCCAGGATGGATTCGGACGCGCCGTCGGAATACACATCGGCGGTGTCGAAGAAATTCAGACCGGCTTCCAGGCTGATGTCGATCAATCGCCGGGCTTGCGCGTCGTCGGTATTGCCCCAGGCGCTGAACAGCGGCCCTTTGCCGCCGAAGGTGCCGGCGCCGAAGCCCAATACCGGAACCTTGAAGCCTGAATTGCCGAGAAAACGGGTTTCCATGAGTTGTTCCTTCAGAAGAAAAAGTAAGGGTTCAAGCGCACTCGGTCTGTTCGACCAGCGCCACACTCTCGCGCCTGCGCTCCAACGCGATGGCCCACAAGGCCACCAGGAATGCCGAGAACGGCACCAGCGCCGCGACCCATGGCAATGCCGTCAGACCGGGGCCATGCACGATCACCACGCCGCCCAGCCAGGCGCCGAAAGCGTTGCCCAGGTTGAAGGCGCCGATGTTCAGGCTGGAAGCCAGGCTTTGCGCGCCGGTCGCTTTCTGCAGCACCCATAGTTGCAAGGGAGAAACGGTGGCGAACGCAGCCGCGCCCAACAGACCGACGAACGCCACCATCGCCCACTGGCTGTGCAGCACGAACGTCATCAGGCCCATCACCGCAGTCAGCGCGATCAAGGTGCCCAGCAGCGCCGGCAGCAGACGGCGATCGGCGAATTTTCCGCCCAGCAGATTGCCCACGATCATGCCTACGCCGAACACCAGCAGGATCGGCGACACCGCTGATTCGGCGAAGCCGGCGATTTCGGTCAGCAACGGTTGGATGTAGGTGTAGACGGTGAACATGCCGCCGAAACCGAGCACGGTCATCAGCAGGCCCAGCAGCACCTGCGGGCGCGCCACCGCCTTGATTTCCTCGCGGAAGGCCATCGGTGCGGCATCGCCGCGGTCTTTCGGTACCAGCGCGGCGATGACCACGGTAGCGATTACGCCGATAGCGGTGACCGCCCAGAAGGTCGAACGCCATCCGTAGTGCAGGCCCAGCCAGGCACCCGCCGGCACGCCCAACAGGGTGGCCACGGTCAGGCCGGTGAACATGATGGAAATCGCGGAGGCCTTGCGGTCTTCGGCGACCAGGCCGGTCGCCACTACCGCGCCGACACCGAAGAAGGTGCCGTGGGCCAGCGAGGTGACCACGCGGGCGATCATCAGCACGGTGTAGTTGGGCGCCAGGGCGCAGGCCAGATTGCCCAGGGTGAAGATCACCATCAGCGCCACCAGCACCGCCTTGCGCGGCATACGGCTGGTGGCGGCGGTCAGCAATGGCGCGCCGACGAACACGCCCAGGGCATACCCGGAGATCAGCAGGCCGGCCGCGGCGATGGACACGTGCAGGTCGCTGGCCACCTGCATCAGCAGGCCCATGATCACGAATTCGGTGGTGCCGATGCCGAAGGCGCCGGCGGTCAGCGCGTACAGGGCGATGGGGAATCGCTTGGGGGAAGGGGAGGCGATAGCGTTCAAGGGGGCGCTCGGGTTTCGATTGACGGCCAGCTTGGGACTTTCATTGAATATGAAAAACAGCGAATATGGCTAATAACTATCAATGGATTATTGATAATGGACCGGGTAGGCGATCTCATCCTGTTTTTGCGTGTGCTGGACCTGGGTTCGATCACCGCCGCGGCCCATAGCCTGGATCTGTCGGTGGCGGTCGCCAGCCAGCGCTTGAAACGTCTGGAGCGCGATCTGGGCGTGCGCCTGCTGCACCGGACCACGCGCCGCCTGCATCCCACCCCGGAAGGCGCGGCGCTGGCGCAGCAGGGGCGGGTACTGGTGGAAGACCTGGAGTCGCTGGGCACGGGCCTGCGCGAAACCGCCACCGAGATCGCCGGCACGCTACGGGTGACCTTGTCGGCTTCTTTCGGCCGCCAATACGTGTCGCCGCTGCTGCCCGAGTTCCTGGCCCTGCATCCCAAGCTGCGGATCAGCGTGCATCTCAGCGATCAGGTGGTGGATCTGGTCAGCGAAGGATTCGATCTGGCGATCCGTATCGGCGCACTCGAAGACTCCAGTCTGGTGGCGCGCCATGTCGCGCCCAACCGGCGTGTGCTGTGCGCGTCGCCCGCTTATCTGAAACGCCGGGGCAAGCCGCGCTCGCCCAAGGATCTGGTGGAGCACGATTGCCTGCTGTTGTTCGGCAGCAACGGCCGTCAGGACGTCTGGCGCCTGCACGACGCGCAGGGCGAAGAACACGCGATACGCGTGCAGGGACGGTTCGAAAGCAATTACGGCGAGTTGCTGCGCGACGCTTCGGTCGCGGGCGAAGGCATCGCCATCCATTCCCTGTGGCATATCGCCGACGATCTGCGCGCCGGCCGCTTGCGCGTGGTGCTGCCGGACTGCCGCCTGGTCACCACCGCGATCAGTGCGGTCATGCCCCAGCGCCGGCTGGTGCCGCCACGGGTCGGAGCCTTCGTGGATTTTCTGGTTTCGCGGTTCGGCGACGCGCCATGGGAGCGGGACCTGGCGTTGTGAACGTTCAGTCCATTGTGCCGAAAGCGAATGCGTCCAAAGCCATGCCTCCCATCTGCACCGCATGGTGCAGCCGGGCGACGTCCGCGCCCGTGCCGCCCGCACCCAGCGCCACGTACAACGGAAACAGATGCTCGGTGGTCGGATGGTTGCGGTGAGCCTGCGGCAGCGCTTCCCAATCGAGCGCGCCCTGCAGATCCTTCGCCAGCAGCTTCTCGCTGAGCGCATCGGTGAACGCCTGCACCCAGGGATAAGCAGGCGCGTCCTCATGCCGCCAGTCGAGCTCGCGCAGGTTGTGCGAATAGCCGCCGGAGCCGATGACCAGTACGCCTTGCTCGCGTAACGGAGCCAGGGCCAGACCCAGTTGGTAGTGCCAGGCGGCGGATCGGGAAGGATTCACCGACAACGCCACCACCGGGATGTCTGCTTGCGGATACATGCGCCGCAGCGGCACCCAGGTGCCGTGATCGATGCCGGTGCGCTCGTCCACGCGCGCCTGGAATCCGGCCGCGGCCAGTTGGCCTGCGATTTCCCCGGCCAGGGCCGGTGCGCCCGTGACCGGGTACTGGATGTCGTACAGCGGCTTGGGAAAGCCGCCGAAGTCATGGATGGTTTCCGGCGTCAGGTTGGAGGTCACGGTCGGTTCGCTGGCCAGGAAGTGTGCCGAGGCGACGACCACGGCGCGCGGGCGCGGCAGCGATTTCCCCAGCCCGTCGAGGAAACGGGCCGTGGGCGAATTCTCCAACGCCATCATCGGAGAGCCGTGGGACAGGAACAGCGAGGGCAGGTGAGTGGTTTCCATGCCCACAGGATCGGGGCGTACGGGCATCGCGCCAAGGTCTACGGCCAAGCCGGTGTGTTGCAGCCATGGATGTGCCGGAGGCCGCTTCGCGCCATGCACACGCGCACTGACGGAGCCGTCTGGAACAATGCCTGCGGGCCACTTCCCGGTTATCGCATGACTCCGCACGGCACGACTCCGCACGAGCTCCGCTCCGCCGCCCGACCGCCTCCCGACCGGGCCATGGCCGATATCGCCGACTACGTGGTGGACTACCGGATCGATTCGCAACTCGCTTACAACACCGCCCGCTACATGCTGCTGGACTCTCTGGCCTGCGCGATGTTGGCGGTGAAATTCCCGGATTGCGCGAAGCATCTGGGTCCGGTGGTTCCTGGTGCGGGCATGCGCGGCGGCGTGCGCATTCCCGGCACCAGCCATGAACTCGATCCGGTCCAGGCCGCCTTCGCCATCGGCGCACAGATCCGTTGGCTGGATTTCAACGACACTTGGCTGGCAGCCGAGTGGGGCCATCCTTCCGACAATCTGGGCGCGCTGCTGGCGGTGGCCGACTACCTCAGCCGCAAGGCCGGCCGTGAAGGTGGCGCGCCGCTGACTGTACGCGACGTGCTGACCGCCGCGATCAAGGCCCATGAAATCCAGGGCGTCTATGCCCTGCTGAACTCGTTCAACAGGGTCGGCCTGGACCATGTGATCCTGGTCAGGCTCGCTTCCACCGCCCTGGCCACCCGGATGCTGGGCGGCGGCAAGGAACAGATCGTCAACGCGGTTTCGCAGAGCTGGATCGACAACGGCGCGCTGCGCACCTACCGCCACGCCCCCAACGCCGGCCCCCGCAAGAGCTGGGCCGCGGGCGACGCCTGCCGCCGCGCGGTCATCCATGCGCTCAATGCGGTGAATGGCGAGGCCGGCTACCCCAGCGCCCTGAGCGCCAAGGCATGGGGCTTCTACGACGTCGCCTTCAAGGGCGAGGAATTCCGGCTCGAACGCCCGTTCGGCAGCTATGTGATGGAAAACGTGTTGTTCAAGGTCAGTTTTCCGGCCGAGTTCCACGCCCAGACCGCGGTCGAGTGCGCCATGGCCCTGCACCCGCAGGTCAAGGATCGGATCGGCGAGATCGGCAGGATCGTGCTGGAAACCCAGGAAGCGGGCATCCGCATCATCGACAAGACCGGCCCCCTGGCCAATTACGCCGACCGCGACCACTGCCTGCAGTACATGGTGGCCGTGCCCTTGATCTTCGGCCGCCTGACCGCCGGCGACTACGCCGACGCCGTCGCCGCCGATCCGCGTATCGATGCCCTGCGCGGCCTGATGGAGGTCAGGGAGAACCCGCGGTTCACCCAGGACTACTTCGACCCCGACAAGCGTTACATCGGCAACGCCGTGCAGGTGTTCTTCAAGGACGGCGGCCGCACCGACCGGATTTCGATCGATTTCCCCATCGGCCACCGCAGGCGCCGGGCCGAAGGCATCCCGCTGTTGATGGCCAAGTGCGAGGCAGCCCTGCGTGACCACCTGGCGGCCGGGCAAGTGGATCGGATCATGGCCCTGGCGGCCGATCCTTCCGGGCTCGACGCCCTCCCCGTCGACACATTCATGAACATGTACCGAGCCTAGAGTTATGAGATAGTGCGCCCGTTGGCCCGACCGACTTGTTATGGTACCGTTAACACAGCCTTCACATGGACACGCATAATCTGCATGAGATGGCGTGCAGACATGGCCGTCTGAACAACCTATAAAGTTGGACCGTTTAACGAAGTACTCCGGTTTCTCTTACATCTGATTTTTTTAAGGAGCTGCAAATGAACAAGAAACTTCTCTGTGCCGCAATGCTGGCCGGTCTGAGCTGGGCGCAGGCCGCTTCCGCTCAGGAGTTCGATGACCGTTGGTACCTCACCGGTTCGGCCGGTTACAACATGCAGGACGACGACCGTCGCACCGACGACACCCCGTTCGTCACCCTGGGCCTGGGCAAGTTCATCAGCCCGAACTGGTCCCTGGACGGTGAGCTGAACTACCAGAATCCGAGCTTCGACGGCGGCATCGCCGGCGCGAACGACGATCTGAACTGGAGCCAGTACGGCCTGTCGCTCGACCTGCGTCGCCACTTCATTTCCGAAGGCCGCGGCTGGAACCCCTACATCGTCGCCGGCCTGGGCTACCAGCGTTCGGAAGAAGAATACGACGCCTTCCCGAGCCCGAATTCCCCGGGCGAGCGTAAGGACGGCAACCTGGCCGCCAAGCTGGGCGCGGGTATCCAGACCTCGTTCGACAAGCGCATTGCGGTGCGTGCCGAACTGGCCATGCGTTTCGACTTCGACGACAGCAGCTTCGCGGCCGAAGGCGGCCCGGATTGGGGCGGTTACCCGCACCAGCAGGAAGAGAGCTACTTCAGCGACATCCTGGCTTCGGTCGGTGTCGTGATCCCGCTCGGCCCGGCGCCGACGGCTGCGGTTGCTCCTGCTCCGCAAGTCGCTCCGAACTGCGCGGACCTGGATGACGACGGCGACGGCGTCAACAACTGCAACGACAAGTGCCCGGGTTCGCAGGCTGGCCAGACCATCGGTCCGGACGGTTGCCCGGTTGCCGTGGCGATCGACCTGAAGGGCGTGAACTTCAACTTCGACAAGTCGACCCTGCGTCCCGACGCTGTTGCGATCCTGAGCGAAGCCACCGAAATCCTGAAGCGTTACCCGGATCTGCGCGTTGAAGTCGCCGGCCATACCGACCAGTGCGGTAAGGACGCCTACAACCAGGGTCTGTCCGAGCGTCGCGCCAAGGCTGTGTACGACTACCTGACCACGAACGGCGTCGACGCCGGCCGTCTGGTGGGTCCGATCGGCTACGGCGAAAGCCGTCCGCTGGAAGACCTGGGCCAGACCTTGCCGGCTTGCAAGAGCGAGAAGAACCGCCGCACCGAGCTGAACGTCCAGAACTAATCGGACGCAGGTTCAAGCAAGACCAGAAGCCCGGCCTAGCGCCGGGCTTCTTTTTTGCGTGCAAGGATCGCGGTTGCGTGAGCGGTGTCGCGATCACGGTGATCCGGATGGCGCGCGGCCAGAGTTTCCTTGATATTGGCTGTCGCGCTTCCTACACTCAGGATCAATCCAACGCCCGGGTTTTCCAATGCGCCGCTTCGTTGTCTCCAGCCTGCTTGCCTTCGCCGCGATTCCAGGCGCCAACGCACTGCCCAATTGCACGGGTAACGCCGTATCGCCGCCGCTGTCCTCGACGCAGAGCTTGCTGGCGCCCGTCGCTCCCGAGCTGGCCACCAACACCACCCCGCTGGGCGCCCCCAGCGGCGTTCTGGCGCATGCGTACGACGAAGCGCAGTCGGTCGACCGCGTGCTGCTCCGGTTGCGGGTGCAGGCCTGCCAGAACGTAGCGATGGCGATGCCCGCGCAGAGCGCCGCCAATCCCAACGATCCAGCGGCCTATAAACCGAAAACGGCCTTCGACAACACGCCCTGGCGCTTCGACATGACCCAGAACGGCAAGCGCATGACCGCCGACGAATTCGATGCGTGGATGAAGTCGCGCGGCGTGCGCGTGGTGAAGGGCGCGCCGGCTGCGGCAACGCCCGCACCGGCCGTGGCTCCGGCTGCCGAGCCGGTAAAGAAGAAATAATCGGGCGCTGCGTCGCGTTCGGCGCGGCGCGCACTCGGTAGTCCGTGGCTTCCGCGAACACTTCAAGGCCAACGCCGGGCGCAAGGCACGGGCTCGCGCGCACGCTATCCAAATTGGGAGTCTGCTCGCGTACCGAAGCCGCGGCCTGGATATCGGCCGGGCGGGTATCGGTGGACGGGCGGGTGGTCAGGAACGCTGAATTTCCGGTGGTCCGCGGGCTGCATCGCATCGCCGTGGACGGTGCGGAAATCGGTTCTAGCCCGCGCCACTATCTGGCGCTCAACAAACCGCGCGGACTGGTGACCACGGCCAAGGACGAGCAGGGCCGCGACACGGTTTATCGATGCTTCGACGGTGCCGGCCTGCCCTGGATCGCTCCTGTCGGTCGCCTCGACAAGGCCAGCGAGGGTCTGCTGCTTTTCAGCAACGATCCGGAGTGGGCGGCACGCATCACCGATCCGGCAACCGGTCCGCACAAGACCTATCACGTGCAGGTCGACACGATTCCGCAAGACGCCCTGCTGGCGCGGTTGCGAATCGGCGTGCCGTGCGATGGGGAGCTGTTGAGCGCCAAATCGGCGACCTTGCTGCGCGCCGGCGAGAAGAACGCCTGGTTGGAAATCGTGCTGGACGAAGGCCGCAACCGTCAGATCCGTCGCCTGCTAGCGGCCTGCGACATCGGCGTACTCCGGCTGGTGCGTGTGGCGATAGGCGCGCTGGAGCTCGGCGATCTGCCTAGGGGGAAGTGGCGGCGGTTGAGTGCTGGGGAAGTCGCCGCCCTGGGTAAGTGAAAGCCTTGTCGTCGTGGTGCGTAATAGAGCGTACGCCTTCGATCTTCCGTATCGATCGCTCCAATCCGATGTGATCCAAGGCTGGTGCTGGCGTGATTGACTTCACGTCTGCATAAATTGCGCCTATCCGGGTGCCTGTCCTTGTTCGAAATTGTGGCGGCACGCCACTTTTGCGGGTGCGGAGCATGTTCTGTTACGTCCACACCGGGTGAAGGTGTCGACTAAGGGGATGGGGAACATGCGCAAGTTCATGATTGTGTTGCCGTGCCTGTTGCTGGTGCACGGGATTGCCGCGGCCAATGAAATATCGAGTCGCAACCGTCCGCAAGGCGAAACGAACATAGTGCTGACGGCCGCATTCGAGTCGGCACGCGGCGCGGAGCGGCCATCGCTGCTGCCGGCGCGTGCCGGGGACGGACTGCAGTTGGCCGCAAAAAAGCGCCGCAAGGCCGCGGCGACATCAGTCAGGGCCGAGGACAGGTCGAGCAAGCGCTTCCACATGACTCAAAACGGCAAGCGGATGACTGCGGACGACTTCGACGCCTGGATGAAAAAGAACGGTTACCGGGTCGCCACCGGTGCGCCAGCGGCCTCGAAGAAGGTAGTCGCCAGGAACGAGGGAAAGTAAGCCCTGGTGGACGGGCAGGCCTCGATGGCCTGTCCGCGCGGTCCTGGCGGAGCGGTTGCGTCGTGCCGGGAACCCCGACCGTAGCGCGTCAGGATTTCACGACGTTCAGTTCACGGCCTATCTTCACGAACGCATCGATCGCCCGATCCAGGTGTTCGCGCGAATGCGCGGCGCTCATCTGCGTGCGGATGCGGGCCTGGCCCTTGGCCACGACCGGGAAGAAGAAACCGATCGCGTAGATGCCTTCCTCCAGCAACCGCTCGGCGAAGCGCTGCGCCAGCGGCGCGTCGTACAGCATCACCGGGCTGATGGGGTGCACGCCGGGGCGGATGTCGAAACCGGCGGCGGTCATCTTCTCGCGGAAATAGCGGGTGTTGTCGGCCAATTTCTCGCGCAGCTCGCCCGCCGAGGAAAGCATGCCGAAGGCCTTGATGCCGGCGGCGACCACATGCGGGGGCAACGAGTTGGAGAACAGGTAAGGGCGCGAACGCTGGCGCAGCAGTTCGATGACTTCTTTCTTGGCGGTGGTGAATCCGCCCAGTGCCCCGCCCATCGCCTTGCCCAGCGTGCCGGTGATGATGTCGATGCGGTCCAGCACGCCCTTGACCTCTGCCGAACCGCGGCCGGTGGCGCCGAGAAAACCGGTGGCGTGGCATTCGTCGATATGCACCAGCGCACCGTACTTCTTAGCCAGCGCCGTGATTTCGTCCAGCGGTGCGATGAAGCCGTCCATGGAGAACACGCCATCGGTGGTGATCAGCTTGGTCTTGCAGCCCGCCGCCTCGGCGGCTTGCAATTGCGCCTCCAGGTCGGCCATGTCGCAGTTGGCGTAGCGAAAACGCTTGGCCTTGCACAGGCGCACGCCGTCGATGATCGAAGCGTGGTTGAGCGCATCGGAGATCACCGCGTCGTTTTCGCCCAGCAGCGGTTCGAACAGGCCACCGTTGGCGTCGAAGCAGGCGGCGTAGAGGATGGTGTCCTCGGTGCCGAAGAATTCGGCGATCTTCGCCTCCAACTGCTTGTGCAGATCCTGGGTGCCGCAGATGAAGCGCACGCTGGCCATGCCGAAGCCGTGCGTATCCAGCGCGTCCTTGGCCGCCTGGATGATGTCCGGGTGGTCGGCCAGGCCCAGATAGTTGTTGGCGCAGAAATTGAGCACCTTGCGGCCGTCGGCCAGCTCGATTTCGGCGGACTGGGGGCTGGTGATCACGCGTTCGGCCTTGAACAGACCCTGGGCGCGGATGGCGTCCAGTTCGTCGGCGTAGTGCTGGGTGGGGCCGGGCTGCGTCTGTGAGTCGGACATGGCGTCTTGCGCTTCGGAAAAGAGCGCCAGTTTAACAATTCGTCGCACATCCAGACCCGGAGGGTCGGGCTTCATGCCGATCCGACATAAGCGGCATGCCTTAATTCATTTCTCCTGGGCAATGTGCATGCGCAGCATCTGCGTTCCAGCCGAAAGGCCTATTCAGGAAAGTCTGCCGTGAGAACAGGAATGCAGCGAAGCAAGGTCAAAGTCCAGGGCGCATGGTGGGTGGGCGCGCTGGCCTGTGCCTTGGCCGTTCCCGTTTCGGCGCAGGAAAAGCTCACCGTGGAGCAGTTGCAGCAACGCCTGGAAGCACTGGAGCGCCGCCTGAGCGGGACGCAGGCCGATGCGGCCGAAGGCGCGACGGCGGGCGAGCCGGGGTTGGCCGATCTGGACCAGCGCCTGCGCATCCTGGAGCGCAAGCTGGAGCTGCAGCAGGAAGAGCAGGTGGCCAAGGCCAAGGAAGCGCCGGTGATCGCGGTCAACGACAAGGGTGCTTCCTTCAAGTCGGCCAATGGCGACTACGAAATCAAGATCCGCGGGTTGCTGCAGGGCGATGGCCGCTTCTTCCTGGACGGAGTGCCGGCGGGCAACAACGATACCTTCCTGCTGCGCACCGCACGGCCGATCATCGAAGGCTCGCTCGGCAAGCTGGTGGGCTTCCGCTTCACGCCGGAATTCGCTGGCGACAGCGCCAGCATCGTCGATGCCTATGTGGATCTTCGTTTCGACCCCGCTTACACCGTGCGCGCGGGCAAGTTCACTTCGCCGGTGGGACTGGAACGTTTGCAATCCTCGTCGGCGCTATCCGATGTGGAGCGCGCGCTGCCCAGCGAGCTGGCGCCCAATCGCGATATCGGCGTGCAGCTGCAGGGCGACGTGGCCGAAGGCCGCTTCGGCTACGCGATCGGCGTGTTCAACGGCACCGTCGACGGCCGCGATGCGGTCACCACCAATCCCGACAACGAGTTCGAATATGCGGGGCGCGTGTTCTTCGAGCCGTTCAAGAACGACGCCAACGCGCTGTCCGGCCTGGGCTTCGGCATCGGCGCCAGCGTCGGCGACAAGCAGGGCAGCGGCGCCAATTTCCTGCCGCGCTACCGCACGCCCGGCCAGGTGCAGTTCTTCAACTACCGTGCCGCGGCGTTGGCCGATGGACAGCACAGCCGTATTTCCCCGCAGGGTTACTACTACCGGAATGCATTCGGATTGCTTGCCGAGTACATTGTTTCCAAGCAGGAGGTCAGCCTGGGCGGCGTCCACGAGGAATTGTCGAACAAGGCCTGGCAGGCGACCGCCAGCTACGTGCTGACCGGCGAGGACGCCAGCTACCGCGGCGTGGTCAAGCCATCGCGTCCCTTCAGTCCGGGCAAGGACGGATGGGGCGCCTTCGAACTGGTCGGCCGTTACGGCGTGCTGGAGATCGACGAAGACGCCTTCCCGCTGTTCGCCGATCCTGCGGTGTCGGCTCGCGAAGCCTCCTCCTGGACGGTGGGTTTGAACTGGTACCTCAACAGCAACCTCAAGCTGGTATTGAATTATCTGCATACGAGTCTGGAAGGCGGTGCCGCGGGCGGCGCCGATCGCGAAGACGAGAAAGCCGTATTCACACGCCTGCAAGTAGCCTTCTGAAAAAACCGGAGCCATTCCCATGAAACTCGCCTCGATCCCATTGCCTCTCCGGACCTTGCTGCTCGCTTTCGGCCTGACTGTCGCCGCAGGCGCTTTGGCCAAGGACGTGAAGCTGCTCAATGTTTCCTACGACCCCACCCGCGAGCTCTACCGCGATTTCAACGCCGCCTTCGCCAAGGACTGGCTGCAGAAGAAAGGGCAGAAGGTGGAGATCGAAACTTCGCACGGCGGTTCGGGCAAACAGGCGCGCGCGGTGATCGACGGCCTGGAGGCCGACGTGGTGACGCTGGCGCTGGCCTACGACGTGGATTCCATCGCCCAGCGCGCCAAGCTGTTCCCGGCCAACTGGCAGAAGCGTTTGCCCGAAAACAGCGCGCCATACACTTCCACCATCGTGTTCCTGGTGCGCAAGGGCAATCCGAAGAAGATCAAGGACTGGCCCGACCTGCTGCGGCCCGGCGTCGCGGTGATCACGCCCAACCCCAAGACTTCCGGCGGCGCGCGCTGGAATTATCTTGCCGCGTGGGCCTATGGCCTGAAGATCTTCAAGGGCGACGAAGCCAAGACCCGCAACCTGGTGCGCGCGCTGTTCCGCAACGTGCCGGTGCTGGATACCGGCGCGCGCGGTTCCACCACCACCTTCGTGCAGAACGGCATCGGCGATGTGCTGCTGGCGTGGGAAAACGAAGCCTTTCTGTCGGTCGAGGAACTGGGCCCTGACAAGTTCGAGATCGTCGTACCCAAGCTCTCGATCCTGGCCGAACCGCCGGTGGCGCTGGTCGACAAGAACGTCGACAAGCACGGCACCCGCGAAGTGGCGCAGGCCTACCTGCAATACCTTTACTCGCCGGAAGGGCAGAAGATCGCCGCCAAGCACTACTATCGTCCGCGCTATCCCCAATATGCCGATCCGGCCGACGTTGCGCGCTTTCCGAAAGTCGAACTGGTGACCATCGATCAGGTATTCGGTTCGTGGGCGCAGGCGCAGGCCAAGCATTTCGCCGAGGGCGGCGTGTTCGACCAGATCCAGTCGGAGAAATAGTTGGCAGCAACCGCACCCTTGCCGTCCGCCACGCGGGCACGACGCAGTCGCGTGGTGCCCGGTTTTGGTTTGAGCCTGGGCGTCACTCTGGTCTGGCTGTCGTTGATCGTGCTGATTCCGCTGGCCGGTTTGCTGCTGAAGGCTGGCGGCCTGGGCTGGAGCGGCTTGTGGCAGATATGGACCGAACCCCGCGTGCTGGCTGCGTTGAAGTTGAGCTTCGGCACCGCGTTCGCCGCCGCGGCGTTCAATGCGGTGATGGGCACGCTGGTGGCTTGGGTTCTGGTGCGCTACCGGTTTCCGGGCAAGCGCGTGTTCGATGCGATGATCGATCTGCCTTTCGCGCTGCCCACTGCGGTCGCGGGCATAGCACTGACCTCGTTGTACGGGCCCAACGGCTGGGTAGGGCGCTGGTTCGAGAGCGTGGGCGTCAAGATCGCCTACACGCCGCTGGGCATCACCCTGGCATTGGTGTTCATCGGTCTGCCTTTCGTGGTGCGCGTGGTGCAGCCGGTGCTGGCGGAAGTGGAGCGCGAACTGGAGGAAGCCGCCGCGTCCCTGGGCGCCGGCCGCTGGCAGACGGTGCGCCGGGTGATCCTGCCGGCGTTGTGGCCGGCGGTCGTGACCGGTTTCGGCCTTGCCTTCGCGCGCGGCGTCGGCGAGTACGGCTCGGTGATCTTCATCGCCGGCAATCTGCCGGGGCTGACCGAGATCGCTCCGTTGCTGATCACCTTCAGGTTGGACGAATACCAGTATGCCGACGCCGCGGCCATCGCCCTGGCGATGCTGTTGCTGTCGCTGCTGATGCTGCTGGCCATCAATGGGCTGCAGTCGAAGCTCTCACGGCGCGGGCGTTAAGATGAGCGAAGCCATTTCCGCCGTCATCGCCCTGCCGCCCGAGGCCCTCTTGGTGACACCCGCCAGCGCCCGCCGCAACAACGCGACTTCCGCGATCACCGAACCGCGCTGGGTGCAGCTGTTGTTGATCGGCGCCGCGTTGCTGTTCCTGCTCGGCTTCCTGTTGCTGCCCTTGGTGCTGGTGTTCGCCGAAGCGCTGGGCAATGGCGTGCAGGCGTTCGTGGATGCGATTACCGAAAGCGACGCGCTGGCGGCGATCGAACTCACCTTGCTGGTGACCGCGATCGTGGTGCCGCTGAACCTGATCTTCGGCATCGCTGCGGCCTGGGCGATCAGCAAGCACGAGTTCCGCGGCAAGCGCCTGCTGGTGAGCCTGATCGATCTTCCGTTCGCGGTTTCGCCGGTGGTTGCTGGTTTGGTGTTCGTGCTCATCTTCGGCGCGCAGGGCTGGGCCTGGCCGTTGATCGAGCAGGGCTGGCATTTCGATCTGCCCTTGCTGGGCACGATCACGCTGCAATTGCCCAAGATCATCTACGCCGTGCCGGGTATCGTGCTGGCGACGGTATTCGTCACCTTCCCCTTCATAGCCCGCGAACTGATGCCGCTGATGGAGCAGCAGGGCACCGACGAGGAACTGGCTGCGTTGAGCCTGGGCGCCAGCGGCTGGCAGACCTTCTGGCGCGTGACCTTGCCCAACATCCGCTGGGCGCTGCTGTATGGCGTACTGCTGTGCAGCGCGCGCGCGATGGGCGAATTCGGCGCGGTATCGGTGGTGTCCGGGCATATCCGCGGCCGCACCAACACGTTGCCGCTGCATGTGGAAGCGCTCTACAACGACATCGGCCAGAGCCACGGCGCCGCCTTCGCGGTGGCATCGCTGCTGGCCATCACCGCGCTGATCACACTGGTGGTCAAGGCCTACCTGGAATGGCGGCATGGCGAATCGCTCGCCGCCAATCATCGTCATTGAGGTTGTACCCATGACCATACGCATCGAAAACCTGAGCAAGCGTTACGGCGACTTCACCGCGCTGGACGACATCAGCTTGAACGTGCGCGACGGCGAATTGCTGGCGTTGCTGGGACCTTCGGGTTCCGGCAAGACCACCTTGCTGCGCGCGATCGCGGGACTGGAACAGGCCGACGGCGGCCGCGTGTTGCTGGGCGGCGAAGACGCTTCGCAATTGAGCGTGCAGGCCAGGCGGGTGGGCTTCGTGTTCCAGCACTACGCGCTGTTCCGGCATATGAACGTACGCGAGAACATCGCCTTCGGCCTGCGCGTGCGTCGCGGCGAAAAGCGCTGGCCGGACGCGCGCATCCGCGAACGGGTCAGCGAACTGTTGTCGCTGGTGCAGTTGGAAGGTCTGGAAGCGCGCTTTCCTTCGCAACTTTCCGGCGGCCAGCGCCAGCGCGTGGCGCTGGCGCGCGCGCTGGCGATAGAGCCGCGCGTGCTGCTGCTGGACGAACCGTTCGGCGCGTTGGATGCGCAGGTGCGCCGCGATCTGCGCCGCTGGTTGCGCGAGATCCACGACCGCACCGGACTGACCACGGTGTTCGTCACCCACGACCAGGAAGAAGCGCTGGAGCTGGCCGACCGGGTCGCCATCCTCAATCAGGGCCGCATCGAACAACTGGGCAGCCCGGCCGAAACCTACGACGAACCGGCCAGTCCTTTCGTGTATTCCTTCGTCGGCGCGGTCAATCGATTGCCCGGGCACTCAACGCAGGGGCGCCTGCAGGTCGCCGGACTGGATCTGGATCTTCGCGACAAACCGGAGCTGCAGGGTCCGATCGAACTCTATGTGCGCCCGGAGCACCTAGCGGTGACCGACGCGGACGGCACTTGGCTGGCGACCGTATCGGCTAGCCAGCGCAGCGGGCCTCGGCAGCGGCTATGGGCGCGTTTGCAGGAAGGCGATGCCGAGGTCGAGGTGGAATTGCCCGGTGGAGCGGGGCTTCCGGCCTATCCGGTGGGTTCGCAGATCCGGCTGGCCCCTTCGCGGTTCGGCGTGTTCGCAGCGGAGAAATAGTTCCATCTGAAATCATCCGAAGTTTTGCGAGAACTTTATGGCGCGGGTACTTGACGACGCGAATGTTGCGTCGCAATATCAATTCGGTTAAAAAATCGTGAACTTATGATTGCGATTTTGTTCAAGCCGATGCCCGAAACCCACCGCCCATAGGAGAACCCGGATGAAGTCCGCCAAACTCAGTTTTGCAGTTGCACTCGTTCTGGCGGCCATGCCGCTCGTGTCGTTCGCGCAGGAAGCCGAGGCTGTGGTGGAAGAGGAAGCCGAATCTCCGTTTAGCTGGACGCTGGCCGCCACCTCCGATTACGTGTTCCGCGGTGTTTCCCAGACCGACGAAAAGCCCGCCGCGCAGGTGGGTTTCACCTATACCTCTCCGGTCGGCATCTACGCGGGCCTGTGGGCCTCGAACGTCGACTTCGGCGATGCCGGCCCGGATATCGAGCTGGACGGCTTCGTCGGCTACAACAAGGACCTGAGCGACAAGTGGAACCTGGACTTGAGCGTGGTCCGTTACACCTACCATAAGGGTGGCGACGATTACGGCGATATCGACTACAACGAATATATCGCCAAGGTTTCGTACGCCGCCACCGAAAAGGTCGGTCTCACTGGCCTGGTCGCTTATGCAAACGACTATGGGAATGTCGGCACCGAAGAGTTCTACTCCAACATCGGTACGTCGATCGATGTGGGCAACGGCTTCAGCCTGAATGCTGGCGTCGGCTACACCACCCTTGAGTACGATGGCGGCGGACGCGACGACTATTTCGATGGTTTGATCGGCGTCAGCCGCGACTTCGGTCCGATCAACGCCAACCTGGGTTATTACGACACCTTCGGTTCCGATGCGGACATCCTCAAGGACGGCAGCGACATCTACGACGACCGCGTGGTGCTCACGCTTACGCTCGGTCTGTAATCCAATCCGTATCCAGAAATACAAAGGGCGCCGCAAGGCGCCCTTTTTGTAGGTCGGGGCTACGCCCCCGACTCACGGAAACCTTGTCTGCGCACGTCGGGGGCGTAGCCCCGACCTACCTCAATTCCAGCTCAGCACGACCTTGCCAGCCTTGCCCGCTTCCATCAGGTCGAAGCCCTTCTGGAAATCGTCGATGGGCATCTGGTGGGTCAGCACCTTGCCCAGCGGAAAACCGCCCAGCACCAGCTGCGTCATCTTGTACCAGGTCTCGTACATCTTGCGGCCGTAGATGCCTTGCACGGTGAGGCCCTTGAAGATGATGCGGTCCCAGTCGACGCCGGCGCCTTTGGGCAGGATGCCCAGCAGCGCGATCTTGCCGCCGTGGTACATGCAATCGAGCATGTCGTTGAACGCGGTGGGATTGCCGCTCATTTCCAGGCCCACGTCGAAGCCTTCCATGTGCAGGTCGGCCATCACGTCCTTCAGAGATTGCTTGGCCACGTTGACCACGCGGGTGGCGCCCATGTCGGCGGCCAGCTTCAGACGGAAGTCGTTGACGTCGGTGACCACCACGTTGCGCGCGCCGATGTGCTTGCAGATGCCTGCGGCGATCACGCCGATGGGGCCGGCGCCGGTGATCAGCACGTCCTCGCCGACCACGTCGAATTCCAGCGCGCAATGCGCGGCGTTGCCGTAGGGATCGAAGAACGCAGCCAGCTCGCTGGGGATCTGGTCGGGAATCGGCCACAGGTTGCTGGCCGGCATCACCATGTATTCGGCAAACGCCCCGTCGCGGTTCACGCCGATGCCGACCGTGTGCGGGCACAAGTGCGGGCGGCCGCCACGGCAGTTGCGGCAGTGCCCGCAGACGATATGGCCTTCGGCCGAAACGCGCTGGCCCAGCGCATAGCCGCTTACGCCCGGGCCCATCTCCACGATGCGGCCGACGAACTCGTGGCCGATCACCAGACCCGGCTTGATGGTGCGCTGGCTCCAGTCGTCCCACAGATAGATGTGCAGATCGGTACCGCAGATCGCGGTCTTCTCCAGCTTGATCAGCACTTCGTTGGGGCCGGGCTGGGGCACGGGCACCTGTTCCATCCAGATCCCTTTGCCCGCTTCCCGTTTGACCAGTGCTTTCATCGTTTGCGCCATGACGGTGCAGGCCCTGCCTTGAGAGAGGGCGCGAATTATACGCCGCCGCCCATGACCGGCCGTTGGCCCTCCCTGCCATAAGTCATGGAGTCGCGGGGCGGGGCGGCTGGCTACAATCCAAAGTCCATGATCTGCAAGGAATTGACCGTGCGTTTGAACCTGCTCGCCGTTTCGCTAGCCGTCGCCTTCGCGGCCCAGACCGGCGCCGCCCTTGCCGCCGAAGGCATGTGGGTGCCGCAACAGCTGCCCGAGATTTCCGGACCGCTGAAGAAAGCCGGCCTGAAGCTGAGTCCCAAACAACTGGCGAACCTGACCGGCGACCCGATGGGAGCGGTGGTGGCGCTGGGCGGCTGCACCGCCAGCTTCGTTTCGCCGGGCGGCCTGGTGGTCACCAACCACCATTGCGCCTATGGCGCCATCCAGCTGAACTCGACGGCCGAGAAGAATCTGATCAAGCAAGGCTTCAATCCGGCCACGCCGGCCGGCGAAGTCAGCGCCGGCCCCAACGCGCGCATCTACGTGCTGGATTCGATCAACGACCTCACCGCCGAGGCTAAGGCGGCAATCGCCTCGGCCGGCAACGATCCGCTGGCACGGACCCGCGCGCTGGAAGCCTTCGACAAGAAAGTCACCGCCGAATGCGAAGCCGAAGCCGGCTTCCGCTGCAAGCTCTACAGTTTTTCCGGCGGCAACACCTACCGCCTGTTCCGCAACCTGGAAATCAAGGACGTGCGCCTGGCCTACGCGCCGCCCAGCGGAGTGGGCAAGTACGGCGGCGACATCGACAACTGGATGTGGCCGCGCCACACCGGCGACTTCGCCTTCTACCGCGCCTATGTGGGCAAGGACGGCAAGCCCGCCGCGTATTCGGCCGATAACGTGCCCTACAAGCCCACGCATTGGCTGAAGTTCGCCGACAAGCCGCTGGGCGCAGGCGATTTCGTGATGGTGGCCGGCTATCCGGGCTCGACCAACCGCTACGCGCTGGCCAGCGAATTCGACAGCACCGCCAGCTGGACTTATCCGACCATCGGCAAGCACTACAAGAATCTGATCGCATTGGTGGACGCGGCAGGCAAGAAGAATCCCGATATCCAGGTGAAGTACGCCAGCACCATGGCCGGCTGGAACAACACCAGCAAGAATTACGAAGGCCAGCTGGTGGGGTTCGAGCGCATCGATGCGGCATGGCAGAAGCATGCCGACGAAGAAGCGGTGCTGGTGTGGCTGCGCGGCCGTGGCGCGCAGGGAAGCACTGCGCTGGCGGCGCACGACAAACTGATCGAGCTGGGTGAGACGGCCAAGGCCACGCGCGAACGCGACCTGGTCGTCGGCCAGCTCAACAACACCGCCATGCTGGGCACGGCGGTCCAGTTGTACCGCCTGTCCATCGAACGCGAAAAAACCGACGCCGAGCGCGAGGCCGGCTATCAGCAACGCGACTATCCCTCCATCGAAGGCGCACAGAAACAGCTGGAGCGGCGCTATGTGCCGGCGATGGACCGGCAGTTGCAGCAATACTGGTTGCGCCAATACGTGCAGCTGCCTGCGGCGCAGCGAGTGGCGCCGATCGACAAGTTCCTGGTCGGCGGCAAGGAGCAAAACCTCACCCGCGCACTGGACCGCCTGGCCAAGACCCGGCTGGGCAGCACCGATGAGCGCATGAAGTGGTTCAAGGCCGACCGCAAGGCTTTTGAATCCAGCGCCGATCCGGCCATCCAGTATGCGGTGGCGGTGATGCCGGCCCTGCTCAAGCTCGAGGAAGAACGCAAGACGCGCGCGGGCGAGGCCTTGCTGGTGCGGCCGGTTTATCTGCAGGCGGTGGCCGATTACCGCAAGAGCAAGGGCGAGTTCGTGTACCCCGACGCCAACCTTTCGCTGCGCATCACCTTCGGCAACGTCACCGGCTACCAGCCCAAGGACGGCGTGGAATACACCCCGTTCACCACCGTCGAAGGCGTCGCGGCCAAGGCGACCGGCGTGGAGCCGTTCGACGCGCCGCAGGCCTTGCTCGATGCGGTCAAGGCCAAGCGTTACGGCGGTTTGGAAGACAAGCGTCTTGGCACGGTGCCGGTGGACTATCTGTCCAACCTGGACATCACCGGCGGCAACTCCGGCTCGCCGGTTCTCGATGCGCAGGGCAAGCTGGTCGGCCTGGCCTTCGACGGCAATTGGGAGTCGGTCAGCTCCAACTGGATATTCGACCCGAAAATGACCCGCATGATTTCCGTCGATGGCCGTTACCTGCGCTGGATCATGCAGGAGGTCTACCCGGCGCCGCAGTTGCTGAAGGAAATGGGCGTGGCGCGCTGACGGGCGCGGGCGTCGTCTTGCCTATGGCAACGGTTTGCCTCAACCCACGGTACTGGCGGGTTGAGGCTTGCTGGCGCGCTGCGGCGCGTTCTGGTGTCATGGCGCTTTAGGCTTGTCGCGGCGCGGTATCATTCGCTCCTGTCGCCGTTTACGGCCCCTGTCCGAACGGCGACAGTTCCACTTTCAACGGATTCATTCCCCCATGCGCATCCTGCTTGCCCGTCACGGCGAAACGCCGTGGAACGCCGAAGGCCGTTACCAAGGCCAGATCGACATCCCGTTGTCGCCCATGGGCGAGTCGCAGGCCGCCGCGTTGGGCGTGCGTCTGGCGGACTTCGAGATTACCCGCGCGGTGGCTTCGCCGCTGTCGCGCGCGCGCCGCACTGCCGAACTGGCGCTGGGCGAAGCGCGCGTGCCGATGCTTGCTCTGGATCCCGACCTTCAGGAAATCGCGCACGGCGAATGGGAAGGCCTGCTGGCTAGCGAAATCAACGAAAAAGATCCCGCGCGCCTGCGCGCATGGCGCGAAGAACCCGAAACCGTACTCATGCCCGGCGGCGAATCCCTGCGCCAGGTACTGGACCGCTCCTGGCAGGGGTTGGCGCGCGCAGCCGAAGGCCTGGGGGAGGGCGACACGCTGCTGGTCGTCGCGCACGATGCGGTCAACCGCGTGATCCTGTGCCGCATTCTCGGCCTGCCCTTGTCCAAGCTGTGGAGCTTCCGCCAGGCCCCGACCACGCTCAACCTGTTGGAAGGCCCCGACGTGGACCACTTGGAAATCGTCCGCCTCAACGATTGCGCGCACCACACTCCGTTCTTCGGCGAAGCGGTGCATCGGGCGCTGTAAGTCCATGGCGCGCACGCTGCAGGAATGGCTCGATTACATCGAGCAGCAACATCCCAAGTCCATCGAACTGGGCCTGGAGCGCACGCGCGAAGCGGCGCGCCGGCTGTCGCTGGGCAAGCCCGCCACGCACGTCATCACGGTTGGCGGCACCAATGGCAAAGGTTCCACCGTTGCCTTCATCGAAGCCATCGCACGCGCGGCGGGATTGAAAGTCGGCACCTACACCTCGCCGCATCTGCTGCGCTACAACGAGCGTGTGCGCATCGATGGGCGCGAGGCGAGCGATGAAGAACTGGTCGCAGCATTCGAGGCGGTAGAGGCCGCGCGCCTGAGCCCCTCTCCCATCGGGAGAGGGGTTGGGGTGAGGGTACGGCGGAGCGGGGATTTCCCAGATGTCGGACAAAAAACATCCCCACCCAACCCTCCCCTTGAAGGGGAGGGCTCAGACGTACCGCTCACCTATTTCGAATTCGGCACGCTGGCCGCGCTATGGCTTTTCCAGCAATCGAACTTGGATCTCGCAGTGCTCGAAGTCGGCCTAGGCGGCCGCCTGGACGCGGTGAACATCGTCGACCCCGACGTCGCCGTCATCACCACCGTCGACA
Organism: Pseudoxanthomonas sp.; assembly: GCA_036383995.1. Classification (GTDB taxonomy): domain Bacteria; phylum Pseudomonadota; class Gammaproteobacteria; order Xanthomonadales; family Xanthomonadaceae; genus Pseudoxanthomonas_A. The sequence goes on along the minus strand of DASVNG010000036.1, from coordinate 21,679 downwards.
TCGACCACATCGACTGGCTGGGCACCGACCGCGAAAGCATCGGCTTCGAAAAAGCCGGCATCGCCCGCGCCTGGAAACCGCTGATACTGGGAGAAAAAGATTCGCCCTCCAGCGTGTTGCGCCATGCCTACGCCATCGGCGCCAACGCGGTGCGGCTGGGCAGCGATTTCATCCACGAACCGGTGGATGAATCGCACTGGCGCTGGCGCGACGCCGGGTTCGAGATCGAGCTGCCGAATCCGATGCTCAGCGCCCCGGTGCAGCGCGCCAACGCGGCTAGCGCAATCGCCGCATTGCGCGCGCTGGATATCGAGCTGCCGACTTCCGCATTGGCGACCGGCGTCGCCACGGCAACGCTCCCGGGAAGATTGCAACGCTTCGACCTGCACGGCACGCCGGTGATCGTGGACGTGGGCCACAACCCGCAGGCCGCGCGCGAACTGTCGGCATGGTTGCGGGCCGAACCTGTGTCCGGACGCACGCTTGCGGTGTTCGCTGCTCTGGCCGACAAGGACGTGCAGGGTGTGGTTGCCGCGCTTGAGGGCGAAGTCGCGGCGTGGTTTCTCGCCGGTCTGGAAAGCGCGGGCGCGCGCGGGCAATCTGTGGATGAGCTGGCGTCGAAGGTCAGCGGCGCCGCAGCCGCGGGCTCACGCCACGCCGATGTACATGCCGCGCTGCAGGCAGCTCGGACGCAGGCGCATGCGGAAGATCGAATACTCGTGTTCGGCTCTTTCCACACCGTCGCCGAAGCGCTGGCGATCCTGCATTCAGGTCAATGATGGGGAAGCCGTTTGTCCGCACCGTATAATTCGCACGGCATTCCCGCCGCGTCGTTTTGCGAGCCCGCATGGATACCGCCCTCAAACAACGCCTGATCGGCGCCGTCGTCCTGGTGGCGCTGGCGGTGATCTTCCTGCCGATGCTGATCAAGGGCCCGGCGCCCGACAGCGGCGTGTCGAACGTACCGCTGGAGGTGCCGGCCGCACCGGGCGGGCAGTACGAAACCCGCGAGCTTCCCTTGGTGACGCCCGGCAACGCCCCGGCAGGCGGGGTGGTGGGCATGGATGAGAAGTCGCCCGCCGTGCCCGCAAGCGCAAGCGAAGCCGTTCCGTTAGGCACTGCCCCGGCTGCCGCAGCGGGCGCCATGCTGCCGGCCAGCACCGCAGGCGGCAACTTCGCGGTCAATTTCGGCGCTTACGCCACCCCGGCCGACGCCGATGCGGTGATCGCGCGCCTCAAGCAGTCCTCGCTTCCGGCTTTCCGCGAACCCGCCACCATCAACGGCAAAACCGCCTATCGCGTGCGTATCGGACCTTATGCCGAGCGCGCCGATGCCGAGGCCGTGCGCTTGCAGGCTTCGCAGGTACGCAGCGATGTGAAAGCGCAGGTGGTGACGCTGGATGCCGCCCCTGCGACCGCGCCCGCATCGACTTCGGTGCCGCTGGCCGCGCCCGCGCCGTCGGTAACCACGCAGGCCTTGCCCGAATCTCCCAAACCCGCACAGACCCCGCCTGCGGCGGCGCCGAAACCGGTGGCCGCGACACCGAAACCGGCGGCCATCGCGCCCAAGCCGTCCGAGCCGGTGGCCAAACCGGCCGAAACTCCCAAGCCAGCCGCTTCCAATGTGGGTTTCGCCGTGCAGCTCGGCGCCTTCTCCAAGGCCGCCGACGCCAATGCCCTGCGCGACAAACTGCGCGCCGGCGGTTTCAGCGCTTTCGTCGAGCAGGTCAAGACCGACAAGGGCACGCTGAGCCGGGTGCGCGTAGGCCCGGTCGCCAGTCGCGCAGACGCCGACAAGCTGAAGGCGCAGGTCGCGGCTAAAGTGGGTATCGACGGCATGGTCCGTCCGCATCCGTGACCGCCTGACACGTGACCGGGCCCCAGGGATGAAAGGCCAACTCGCAGCAATCAGGGGATATCCGTCCCGATGATCGACATCGTGCTATGGATCATCATTGGCGGGTCGGCCTTGCTCGGACTGATCCGGGGGCTGGTAGGCACGCTGGTGTCGACGGCCGCGTGGCTGCTGGCCGGCTGGGTCACTTTCGAATTCGGCGGAGAGGCCGCCTCCTGGCTGTCCGACGACGGCAAGCCCACCATGACCGAACTGTTCGGCGGCTATGCGCTGAGCTTCGTGGTGGTGATGGTGGTGGTGGCGCTGGTCGGCGCCCTGGCCAAATCGATGGTCCGTTCGGTCGGCCTGTCGGGCGTGGACCGCATGCTGGGTGCGGCCCTGGGCCTGCTGCGCGGAGCCTTCCTGGCCTGCATCCTGGTGCTGCTGATGGGCTTCACGCCCTTGCCGCGCGAGCCTTCCTGGCGGCAATCCAGCGTGCTGCCGCTATTGCTGCCCGCGGCGGGCTGGATGCGTTCCAAGCTGCCGGACTGGTCCGTTCCGGAAATGGATTTTCGCAATGCCCTTCGCTCAGGCGATAATGGCGCCCCGGATGAAGCATCCGGACCCTTGCTGGACGGCGTCGTCCAGCAGGTCATCGACAAGGCCAAAGGTGGCGTGTCGCAGCGGCAGGCGGTGGGAAGCGTCCCGGCAGGCAAGGATCCGGCGAACATCGAGGCCGGCGGGCAGGACCCCGCGAACATCGAAGAGAGCGGGCAGGACCCGGCAGGCGACCCCGCCAACCTCGAATCATCGAAACGTCCCACCGGCCAGAAACGGCCCAATTCGCAATAAGCAAGCGGAGTACGCAAACCATGTGCGGCATCGTCGGAATCGTCGGCAACCAGAACGTTGCGGGGCAGCTTTATGACGGGCTGACCGTCCTGCAGCACCGCGGGCAGGATGCGGCCGGCATCGCCACCGCAGATGGCACCCGCCTGCGCGTGCACAAGGACAACGGACTGGTGCGCGACGTGTTCAATCCCAAGGCGATGAGCACGCTGGAAGGCCGCGTGGGCATCGCCCACTGCCGCTACCCGACCGCCGGCTCCGAAGGCCTGGACGAAGCGCAGCCGTTCTACGTGAATTCTCCGTACGGCATCGCCCTGGCGCACAACGGCAACCTGATCAACACCGACGCCCTGCGCCAGGACGTGTTCGCCCAGGATCGCCGCAACATCAACACCGATTCGGACAGCGAGGTGCTGCTGAACGTGTTCGCGCACGAACTGGACCGCCAGCGCACGCTTTCTCCCGAGACCGCGATCCGCGCCGTCGCCGGCGTGCACCGCAGGGTCAAGGGCGGCTATGCGGTGGTCAGCGTGGTGCTGGGCCTGGGCCTGGTCGCCTTCCGCGACCCGCACGGCATCCGTCCGCTGGTGTTGGGCAAGCGCGAGCACAACGAAGGCACCGAGTACATCGTCGCTTCCGAATCGGCGGCGCTGGACATCCTGGGCTTCCAGCGCGTGCGCGACGTGCAGCCGGGCGAGGCCATCGTCATCACCGCGCGCGGCGAGCTGTTCGCCGAAATCTGCGCCGAGCCGCAGGAACATGCGCCCTGCATCTTCGAATACGTGTACTTCGCGCGCCCCGATTCGATGATCGACAACGTCTCGGTGCACAAGGCGCGCATGCGCATGGGCGTGAAGCTGGGCGAGAAGATCCTGCGCCTGCGTCCGGACCACGACATCGACACCATCATCCCCATTCCCGACACCTCGCGCGACGCGGCGCTGGAAATCTCCAACGTGCTGGGCGTGAAATACCGCGAAGGTTTCATCAAGAACCGTTACGTCGGCCGCACCTTCATCATGCCGGGGCAGGGCGAGCGGGTTAAATCGGTGCGCCGCAAGCTCAACCCCATCACGCTGGAGTTCCGCAACCGCGTGGTGCTGCTGGTGGACGATTCCATCGTCCGCGGCACCACCAGCCAGCAGATCGTACAGATGGCGCGCGACGCCGGCGCGCGCAAGGTGTACCTGGCTTCGGCCGCGCCGCCGGTGCGCTTCCCCAACATCTACGGCATCGACATGCCAGCGGTGGACGAGCTGGTGGCCAACGACCGCAGCATCGAGGACATCGAAAAGTTCCTGGGCTGCGACTGGCTGATCTATCAGGATCTGGAAGACCTGGAAGCTTCGGTGCGCGAAGGCAACCTGGATCTGCAGCGCTTCGATTCGTCCTGTTTCAATGGCGATTACGTGACCGGCATCGAGCCGGGTTATTTCGAGCGCATCGAGTCGCTGCGCTCGGATGAAGCCAAGCGCAAGCGCCGGGTGTCGTGACGTCTTCGATGTCCCGACAGTCGTTGCGGTCGTCGTCCCAGCTATCTTTCCGGCCGTCATTCCAGCGAAAGCTGGAATCCATTGTGATCTTGCCTTTGCCTTTGCTGTCGGGCATACCAGAGCAAAGTCAAGATGGATCCCAGCTTTCGCTGGGATGACGATTCGTTTTTTATGGCTTTATCACTTTTCGATGCCGCGCGGGCGTGCCTTGACGCTGCTTTGGCAGACGACAAGGTCGCGCTGACGCAGGAGTACGCCGCCGCGTTCGCGCGTGGCGAACTTCGGGCCGATCGCGATGCTCCCGCGCCGCAACCCATCCGCATGCCCGGCCGTCCGGAGAAGCCGCGATTGGTCCCGGCACGCGGCCTCCCGCAACGCGGCATCGGCAGCGCGGAAGGCCGCGCGGCTTTCATCCACGCCATCGCACATATCGAATTCAACGCCATCGACCTGGCCTGGGACGCGGTCTACCGCTTCCGCGGCCTGCCGTCGCAGTTCTATGCCGACTGGGTTGCGGTGGCCAACGACGAATCCCGGCATTTTGTGCTGTTGCGCGATCGTTTGCGCGGTTTAGGTCACGGCTACGGCGACTTCGACGCGCACAACGGCCTGTGGGAAATGGCCGAGAAGACCGCGCACGACGGCCTGGCGCGCATGGCCCTGGTGCCGCGCGTGCTGGAGGCGCGCGGGCTGGATGTCACGCCGGGCATGATCGCCAAGCTGCGCAACCTGGGTGACACGGCCAGCGTCGGAATCCTGGAGCTGATCCTGCGCGAAGAAGTGGCCCATGTCGCCGCCGGCTCGCACTGGTACCGTTGGTATTGCGAACGCGAAGGCAGGGAGCCGCGTTCGACTTTCCGCGAACTGCTGGCCAAGTACGCCGGGCCGGTGTTGCGTGGCCCCTTCAATCACCACGCAAGATTGCAGGCCGGCTTCGATGCCGAGGAAATCGCCGCGCTGGAGCAGCTTGCGCCGTAATCGCACGTTGTTAGGCCTGCAACGACTCCAGCCGATGGCCATCGCCATCGACGCGCAATACCGATCCCTGTTCGTACCAGTCGCCCAGCACGATGCGCGTGCATGGGCGATCGCCCACCTGCAGCTCGTGCACGGCGGGGCGATGGGTGTGGCCGTGGATCATGCTGTCGATGCCGAAACGGGCGAAGGTCGCCTCGACCGTGGCCGGAGTCACGTCCGTGACCGTTTCGAAGCGCACATCGTTGCCGCCTTCGCGCAACTTGGCCTGGTGCGCCTGGCTGGCCGCACGCGCCTGCTGGGCGAAGGCCAGCCGCGCCTGCAGCGGCTGCGAGAGGAACTGCGCCTGCCAGTCGGGGTTGCGCGTCTGCGTGCGGAATGCCTGATAGGCCACATCGTCGGTGCACAACAAATCGCCATGCAGCAGCAGCGTGGGTTTGCCGTACAGCACGACCACCGCCGGATCCGGCAGGATGCGGAAGCCGGCGCGCCGCGCGTAATCCTGTCCGACCAGGAAATCCCGATTGCCGCGGATGAAGTAGACGGGCACGCCGGTTTGGCTCAGCTCCTTCAGTGCGGAAGCCACCGCGCCACCGACCGCGGAAGGGTCGTCGTCCCCCACCCAGGCCTCGAACAGGTCGCCCAGGATGTACAGCGCATCGGCCGACCGGGCCTGGCTGCGGATGAACTCCACGAACAATCCGGTGATCGCGGGCCGGCTGAAATCCAGGTGCAGGTCTGAGATGAAGAGGGTAGTCATGCCCCAATTGTATTCATGTAGGAGCTGCGCAAGCAGCGACCCCTTTTCCGCGATCTGAGCCGTCGCCCTGCCCACAGCAGGTAAAATGCCCCATTCCGCTCCAGTTTGGGCCTCCCATGACCTGCCGTACCCGTTTCGCCCCCAGTCCCACCGGCTACCTGCACATCGGCGGCGCGCGCACCGCGCTGTACTGCTGGCTGGAGGCGCGCCACCGCGGCGGCGACTTCATCCTGCGCATCGAGGACACCGACCGCGAGCGCAGCACGCAGGGCGCCATCGACGCGATTCTGGAAGCGATGGAGTGGCTGGGCCTGGACTACGACGAAGGCCCCATCTACCAGACCCAGCGCCTGGACCGTTATCGCGAAGTGGCCGAGCAACTGGTCGCCGACGGCAAGGCCTATTACGCCTACGAGACCAAGGAAGAGCTGGAAGCCATCCGCAACGCCGCCCAGGCCGCCGGCGACAAGCCGCGTTACGACGGCCGCGCGCGCGATCTCGATCTCCCGCATCGCGACGATCCCAACCGCGTGATTCGTTTCAAGAATCCGCAAACCGGCAGCGTGGTGTTCGAAGACCGCATCAAGGGCCGCATCGAGATCGCCAACAGCGAGCTGGACGATCTGGTGATCTTCCGTTCCGACGGCTATCCCACCTACAACTTCGCGGTGGTGGTGGACGATATCGACATGCGCATCACCGATGTGATCCGCGGCGACGACCACATCAACAACACCCCGCGCCAGATCAACATCTACGAAGCGTTGGGCGTGCCGGTGCCGTTGTTCTCGCACATGCCGATGATCCTGGACCCGGAAGGCGCCAAGCTGTCCAAGCGCACCGGCGCGGCCGACGTGATGCAGTACAAGGACGCCGGCTACCTGCCGCATGCGTTGATCAACTATCTGGCGCGTCTGGGCTGGTCGCATGGCGACCAGGAGCTGTTCACGCGCGAGGAGTTGATCCGGTTGTTCTCGGTGGAAGACGTCAATTCCAAAGCCGCGCGACTGGACATGGACAAGCTGGGCTGGGTGAATCAGCACTATCTCAAGAGCGACGACCCAGCCAGCATCGCGCCGCAGCTGGAGTACCAATTGCGAAAGCTGGGATTGGAGCCGGCCAACGGGCCCGCACCGGCCGATGTGGTCGCCGCCCTGCGCGACCGGGTGCAGACCCTGAAGGAAATGGCCGAACGCGCTGCGGTCTGGTATCTCCCGCTGGAAATTTATGATGAAGCCGCAGTCGCCAAACACCTGAACGCCGCAGCGTCCGCGCCGCTGGCCGCCGCCCGCGATCACCTCGCCAACGCGGTGGAATGGACCGTCGAATCGGTGTCCGCAGCCCTGCACGACACCGCCGCCGCGCTGGGCCTGGGCATGGGCAAGGTGGCCCAGCCGCTGCGCGTGGCCATCACCGGCACCCAGGTCAGCCCGGATATTTCCCAGACCGTTTACCTGGCCGGACGCGATCAGGCCTTGAAACGCATCGACGCAGCGCTTATCAAGATACCTGCGGACGCATAATCCCTCCCCACCATGGCCCAGAAGCACTCCTGCACCGATCCCAAGCACCACGTCGACGACGCCCACGGCTTCGTCGCGGCGGTGGAGCATGCGTGTCAGGAACGCGGCCTGCGCCTGACTCCGATCCGCGCGCGCGTGCTGTCGCTGATCGCCGACGCCGGCAAGCCGGTCAAGGCCTACGAACTGCTGGAGCTGGTGCGCGAAAAGAAGGGCGTGGGCGCCGATGCGCCGCCCACGGTCTATCGCGCGTTGGATTTCCTGATGGCCAACGGCTTCGTGCACAAGCTGGAATCGGTGAATGCCTTCGTGGCCTGCCACCATCCCAACAGCGACCAGCATTCGGTGCCGTTCCTGATCTGCGACCGCTGCCATAGCGCGGTGGAATTGGAAGACCGCGAGGTGGTCACGCAACTGGAGTCCCGCGCCAAAGCGCTGGGCTTCCAGCCGCAGGCGCAGACCCTGGAAGTACACGGCCTCTGCGCACGCTGCGCAGCTTGATTCTGTAGGGGGTGTCGCTCCTACGCGATCCTAAGCACACCTACGCCACGGCCGCGGCTTGCAAGCGCGGCGATTTTTCGCGAATGGGCAGGTTAGCCGCCGCCGCGATCAGCGCCAGCGCGATGTCCGCATACCACATCCAGGTGTAGTCGCCGAAACGCTCGATCGCCACGCCGCCCAGCCATGCGCCGAAGAAGCCGCCTATCTGGTGCGACAGCAAGGTAAGCCCGAACAAGGTGCCCAGATAGCGTGGGCCGAACAGCTTGCCGATCAGTCCGGCGGTCGGCGGCACCGTCGCCAGCCAGGTGAAACCCAAAGCGGCGGCGAAGATATAGAACGTCATCGGCGTGGGCGGCGACAGCAGGTAGATCGCGATCATCACCCCACGGCTCGCATACATCGCCGCCAGTATCAGCTTCATCCGGTAGCGCTGGCCCAGCGCGCCGGCGGCCAGGCTGCCCAATACGTTGAACAGGCCGATCAAAGCGATGGAAGCGCCGGCCACGCCTGGCTGCAGACCGCACAAGGCGATCTCGCCCGGCAAATGCGTGACCAGGAACGCGATGTGGAAACCGCAGGTGAAGAAACCAAGATGCAGCATCCAGTAACTGCGGTCGCGCAAGGAGATGCGCAGTTGTTCGCGCAAGGTGATTTCCGCAGGCGGCGCAGCGACCGTGCTAGTCGCGCTTGCGGCTACGGCCGCAGGTTTGCGCCGCAGCGGCCAGGCCAGCGGCAGCGTCAGCAGCGAAGCGGCCGCCAGTCCGAACATCGCCACGCCCCAACCTGCAGCGCTGATCGCCAGCTGCACCAGCGGCGCGAACACGAACTGCCCCAGCGACCCGCCGGCATTGATGAAACCGGCTGCGAACGAGCGCTTCTCCGGCGCCAGCCGCGAGGCGGTGGCGCCGATCAGAATGGAGAAACTGCCCGCGCCCGCGCCGGCCGCGGTCAACAGTCCCAGGGTGAACATCAGCCCCCATTGCGAAGACATGAAAGGCGTCAGCGCCATGCCCAAAGCAAGCAGGATGCCGCCGGCGACGAGGATGCGCGTCGAACCCTGCTTGTCGGCGATGGCGCCGAAGATCGGCTGCACCGCGCCCCAGACGAACTGTCCGATGGCCAGCGCGAAACTGATCGCGGCGATGCCCACGCCGGTGGATTGATGGATGGGCTGCACGAACAGACCGGTGGTCTGGCGCGCGCCCATGGTGATCATCAACATGGCCGCCGCGGTCAGCAGCAATCCCCAGTGCATCGCCGGTGCGGCGCGTCCGTTGGCAGTGGTGCTCATGCGGCGATCCCCGATTCAGAACGCAATGCGATATCCAGCAGATCCAGTTCCGTGCGCAGACGCTCGGTGTTGGCGGCGCCGTAGCTGGCTTCGATGCGCCGCTGCGCGCGCAGCCAATGCGGTTTCGCGCTGGCGATGCGTTTGCGTCCGCTGGCGGTGACGGAAATCAGGCGCTGCCGCGCATCTTCGCCGCGGGCTTCCTTCAGCCAACCCGCTTCCAGCAGCGGTTTCAGGTTGCGGGTCAGAGTGGTGCGCTCCATGCCCAGCGAATCGGCCAATTCGCCCAGCAGGCAATCGCCGCCGCGTTCGGCATGGCGCAGGATCGAGTATTCGTTGAGGCTCAGTCCCGCCGCCGCGAGCTCGTGGTCGTAGATCTGGGACATCTGGCGGGCGGCGCGGCGCAGGCGGAAACAGGTGCAGACGCTTTCGGAAGGGGAGGGCATTGGTATGCGCCGACAGTACAGTTCGGCCATTTAAGTGTATATGCACCTATTTTGTCAACAAAAAGGCGGCTGTCCTTGCGGGCAGCCGCCTTGCCGGTCACGGTATGGCCGTCAGAAGAACACCCGGATGCCGGTCGAGAAGTTGCGGTCCGGCAGCACCACCGAATCCTTCAGGAAGGAGGTGTGCACGCGCGCGGTTTCGCCGGTCAGGTTGCTGCCGTCCAGGAACAGCTCCCAGGCGGTGTCGCCCTGGTCGTGGTGGTAAGCCACATGCGCATCGACCAGGGTGTAGCCCGCGGTCGGGGTTTCGTTCACGGCCACTTTGTCCTGTTTGTCGTAACGCACCGCGCCCAGCGAAGCGCGCCAGCCTTCGCGTTCCCAGCGCAATTGCGCGCCGAACCGCGAAGGCGCGATGCGCGGCAGGTTGCCGCCCGCAGCCAGCGTTCCGCGCACGGTGTCGCCGTACACGCGCAGGTCCCAGTCGCCGTTGTCGTTTTTGGCCAGGTGGAAAGTGGCCTCGCCTTCGAAACCGCGGAAGCGCGCGTCGGCCTGGCTCCACTGGCGGATCGGCAGGAACTCGCCGTCCTCGAATTCGGTTTCCTCGCCGGTATCGACCAGATAGATGAAATCGTCGAAGCGGTTGTAGTAGACCGAAGCCTTCGCGTCCATGAAATCGGATTGGTACTGGATGCCGAATTCCAGCTGATTGGCCTTTTCCTTGCCCAGCTCGGCGTTGCCGATCTCGTAGGCCAGCGTGGCCAGATGCGGGCCGTCGGCGAACAATTCTTCCTCGGCCGGCGCGCGTTCGGCGTGGTCCAGGTTGGCGGTCAAGCGCCATTGTTCGTTGATGCGCCAGCCGCCGGCCAGCGACAGGCTGAGCGGCTTGAAATCGCGCGCCGCCGCGTTCACCGGATCGGCTTCCACCTTGTCGATGCGTGCGCCCAGGTCCAGCTGGAAGTCGTTCCAGTTCCTGCGCGCCACGCCGAACACGCCGAACGAACGGGTCTGGGTTTCAGGGACGAAGGATTCCTCGCCGATCGCAGCGAAAGTGGAATCGCTGCCTTGCACGCCCACCGCGCCTTTCCACGCCGAAGCGCCGCCGAACGCCGCTTCCACGCGGCCTTCGTCGGCCTTCTTGGTGAAGGTGGTGCCCACTTCCTCGCCTTCGAACTCGATATGTTTGTAGTCGGTGTGGCCGAAGCTGTAGCGCAGGCTACTGCCTTCGCCCCAGGGATCGGTCAGTCCGCCCTTCAGGTCGTAGCGGTCCTGGCGCAGCTTCAACCAGACGCCGCGTTCGCCTGCGGCCAGGTCGCCCGGCTCGCCAGGGTTGCCGTAGTCGTCTTCGAAGCGCGAAGCCGACACGCCGACGAAACCCCAGTCGCCCAGCAAGGAGCCGCCGACCGCGCCGGTCTTGGTATCGATGAAAGTATTGGCTTGCTTGCCGTCCGGCGTGTCGTAGTCCTTGTTGTTGCGGTACACGGCGTCGGCGTGCAGGGCGAAGCGGTCGTTGCCGCCGTCGATGCGCACCAGGTCGGTATTGCCTTCGTTGACGCTGTCGAAACGCACTTCGGCACGGCCGCTGAAGCCGCCTTCGATGGCCGCTTCGGGGATCCGCCCGTCGACCACGTTGACGATGCCGCCGATGGCGCCGCTGCCGTAGAGCAGGGTGGAGGGGCCTTTCAGCACTTCGATCTGGTCGGCCAGGAAGGATTCGACGGCCGGCGAGTGGTCCTGGCTGACGGTGGACACGTCCTGGCTGGACAGGCCGTTGCTCAGCACCGCCACGCGCGGGCCGTCCAGGCCGCGCAGGATCGGGCGGCCGACACCCGGGCCGAAGTTGGAGCTCTGTACGCCCGGCAGGCTGGAGATGGTCTCGCCCAGGCTGGCAGCGCGGCTTTCGTCCAGGCGCTCGCCGGCCAACACTTCGGTGGGCTTGCTCAAGGCATCGGCGGTGTCCCGCAAAGGACTGGCGGTCACCACCACGCTATCCAGGTCCTTGACGTGGCGGTCGTTGGCGTCGCCCTGGGCGTGTCGGGGATCGGTAGGCGGTACGTCGGCCGAAGTGTCGGCTGTCGCGCCGGCATTGTCGGCCGTGCTGTCGGCGGCCCAGGAAAGTGCCGGAAAGAGGGCCAGCGCCAGGGCGATGGCAAGCCTGTGGCGGGAATGGACAGGGCTGAGGGGCATCGGAAATCCAGGAGACGTGAGGGGTTGACGGATGTTATAATATACCAATATTGGAAAGTCACCCCTCCCGAAAGTCATACTTATGCCTATGGATTCCCGCTTCCGCAGTCTGCTCGACCGTTTCGGCGCCACCGGCTCGATGATTTGCGCGGTGCATTGCGCGCTCACGCCGGTGCTGTTGGCGGCGATTCCGTCGCTGGGGCTGTCGGTCTGGCTGGCGGATGGCTTCGAGCGCGGTTTCGTGGCGTTCGTGACCGTGGTGGGGTTGTTCAGCCTGCTCTGGGGCTATCGCCGCCATCGCACCTTCCGCGCATTGAGCCTGTTGCTGGTCGGCTTGGCGGTGCTGTGGGCCGGCGTCTATTACCCGCCGCTGCACCATCCAGTGGTGGCGCACGCCGTAGTCATGACCTTGGGCGGCACCCTGGTGGGGCTGGCCCATATCGTCAATTTGCGGCTGAACCACTGGCACATACACGATGCCAGCTGCACGCACTAAGGCCTGCGTGATAGGCTTTGCGGTCTCGCGCGCAAGGCGCTACAGCTGAATACAGGAGCAAAACCATGGGCAAAGGTGATCGCAGAACCGCCAAGGGCAAGCGCAATATCGCTAGCTACGGCAACGCACGCACGCATGTTTCCAAAGTCGCCGTCGGCCCGGCTGCGCCTGTCGCGAAGAAGACCGTGACCAAGGCCGCACCGGCCAAGAAGGCAGTCGCCAAGAAGACGGTGGCCAAAGCCAGCTGACCGGCTCACCGCCGTCATGCGCAAAAACGCGACGCCTGGCGTCGCGTTTTCGTTTGCGGGCTCAGGACATGTCGGATCAGGCCAGTCGCTTGCCGCCCGAGTACGACGCGAGCAAGGGATCGCCGCCGAGCCAGTAAGCGAGCTCGGCGGGCTGGCGAATGTTCCAATGCGCGAAGTCCGCGCGCATGCCTGGCTGCAGCATCCCACGGTCGCGCAAACCCAACGCTTGCGCCGCGTTGAATGTCGCCCCGCGCAGGGCTTCCTCGGGCGTCAGCCGGAAATGCGTACAGGCCAGCGACATCGCCAGCCGCAGCGATTGCAAGGGCGAGGTGCCGGGATTGCAATCGGTGGCCACGGCCATCGGCACGCCGTGTAGACGGAAAAGATCGAGCGGAGGCAGTACGGTTTCGCGCAGGCAGTGGAACGCGCCCGGCAGCAATACCGCCACGGTGCCGGCGGCGGCCATTGCTTGTACTCCCGCTTCGGAAGTGTGCTCGACATGGTCGGCGGAAAGCCCGCCGAATTCGGCCACCAGCGCCGCACCTTCGCCATCGCTCAGTTGGTCGGCATGCAATTTGACCGGCAGGCCCAGCGCCCGCGCCGTTTCGAACACGCGCCGCGTTTGCGCCAGGGTGAAGCCGATGCGTTCGCAGAAGGCGTCCACCGCATCCACCAGGCGTTCTTCATGCAGGCGGGGCAGCCATTGGCAGACCGCAGCGATGTAGTCGTCCGCACGTCCGGCGAACTCGGGCGGTAGTGCGTGCGCGCCCAGGAACGCGGTGCGCACCGTAATGCCTAGTTCGTCGCCGATGCGCCGCGCCACGCGCAGCATCTTGCGTTCGTTGTCGAAGTCCAGGCCATAGCCGGATTTTATTTCCAGCGTGGTCACGCCGTCGTCGCGCAAGGCGCGCGCGCGCGGCAGCGATTGGGCGAACAGTTCTTCCTCGCTCGCTTCCCGCGTGGCACGTACGCTGGAAACGATGCCGCCCCCGTCGCGCGCGATCTGCTCATAGCTCGCGCCGCGCAGGCGCTGTTCGAACTCGCCCGCACGGTCGCCGGCGAACACCGCATGGGTATGGCAGTCGATCAGACCGGGAGTGACGCATCCGCCTGAGGCACGGACCACTTCCCGTGCGCATCGCTCAGGCTCGGCCGGCAGATCGGCGGCACGGCCGACGAACCGCAGCACGCCGTCGCTCCACGCCAGGGCGCCGTCCTCGATGGCGCCGTAGCCGCTGTCTCCCGCAAGCGTGACTAGGTCCACGCCGAGTATCAGGCCGTCCCAGCGCGCGCCTTGCGCGGCTTCAGTCGCCACCGCCGCCTCCATCTCCGCAGCTGCCCCCGTCGCTGCTATCGCATGCGCTGCCGGAGTCTCCGCCGTAGCCGCTATCGCCGCCGCCATCGGAACGCTGGCCGGGGCGGCGCACGCGCGCCAGCAGCCAGGCAAATGTCAGCACGACCAGCAATGCAATCAGGAACAGTTCCATACAGGTGTCAGGGAAGCGGCGACGCGTTAGCCTAACGCAATCCGCCTTCCGGCAACCGGGAACCCGCATGTCCACACCACCTGCCAATCCGTCGGCACTGTTGTCGCAAACCGCGCAGGGCGGCTGGTGCGTTCCCGGCATCCCCAATCTGCATTCGCACGCATTCCAACGCGCGATGGCTGGCTTGGCCGAGCGCCAGACCCACCCTGAGGACAGCTTCTGGACCTGGCGCGAGACCATGTACCGCTTCGCGGCGCGGATGACCCCCGACAGCACCTATGCGGTCGCCACCCAGCTGTATGCAGAGATGCTGGAGGCCGGTTACACCACGGTGTGCGAGTTCCACTACCTGCACCACGCACCGGACGGAAAGCCCTACGACGATCCGGCGGCGATGTCGCACGCGCTGATCGCCGCCGCGCGCGATACCGGCATCCGCATGACCCTGCTGCCGGTGCTGTACATGACAGGCGGTTTCGACGGCCGCGCCTTGTCCGCGCGCCAACAACGCTTCGGCCACGATGTCGAAGCCTTCCTGCGTCTGCTGCAAACCCTGCGCGCCGAGCAAAGCGACTTGCTGCGCATCGGCTGCGCGTTCCACAGTCTGCGCGCGGTGCCCGAAGCGGCCATGCGCGAGGTATTGGCGGCATTGCCGGCCGATGCTCCCGTGCACCTCCATATCGCCGAACAGATAGGCGAGGTGCAGGACTGCCTTGCGCTGCGCGGCGCAAGGCCAGTGGAGTGGTTGCAGCAGAATTTCGAAGTCGATTCGCGCTGGACCCTGGTGCACGCCACCCATCTGACCCCGGTGGAAACCAAGCAGCTGGCGGCCAGCGGCGCCACCGTGGCGATCTGCCCGACCACCGAAGCCAACCTGGGCGACGGCCTGTTCCCGTTGCGCGCCTATCTGGACGCGGGCGGCGCCTGGGGCATCGGTTCGGACTCGCACATCTCGGTATCGCCGGTGGAAGAACTGCGTTGGCTGGAATACGGACAGCGTTTGATCACGCGTCATCGCAACATCGCGGTCGGTCCGGAATCGAGCAGCGTCGGCGAAACGCTGTTGCGCGGGGCGTTGGGCAGCGCACAGCAGGCGACGGGTCAGGATTCTGCGCGCGATTTCGTCGTGCTGGAGAACGACACCCCGATTTTCGCAGGAGCGCATGCGGACGACGTTGTCGATCGCTGGATCTTCAGCGGCAATCGCCCTGCGGTGCGCGAGGCGCATGTGGCAGGGCGGCCGGTGGTCGCCGACGGCAGGCATGCCGATCGCGATGCCATTGCTATCCGCTATGGAAGTACTTTGCGGCAACTGTTGGCCTAGTGATGTTTACGATCCCATTGTTGCGTGCACGCACTGGGATTGCTTTGCCCCCTTTGCAAAGGGGGATTGAGGGGGATTTCGCGTAGGGGAACAGGCAATTAGTTAGTGCCTATTGATCTCGAACAGATCTCTCGCCGGTTCCAGTGCGCCTTCCAGCTCCAGCAGAAACTGCTTGGTCGGCAATCCGCCGCCGAAGCCGGTCAGCGATCCGTCGGCGCCGATCACGCGGTGGCAGGGCAGTACGATGGGCAGCGGGTTGCGTCCGTTGGCCGCGCCCACCGCGCGCATCGCCGTGGGCTTGCCGATGCGTTGGGCCAGTTGCGCGTAGCTGATGGTCTGGCCGTAGGGGATCGTCGCCAGCGTGTGCCACACCTCCTGTTGGAACAGCGTGCCCTGCGGCGCCAGCGGAAGGTCGAACTGCTTGCGCGTGCCGGCGAAATACTCCTTCAGTTGCGCGCGCGTCATGTCGAGCACCGCGTCCTCTCCTTCCACCCATTTTTCCAGGCGCGCCATCGGGTGGCGGGGCGAATGGAATTCGATCAGGTGCAGGCCGTTGTCTCCCGCCGCGAGCAGCAGGGGTTCGACGGGGCTGTCCATGTACTGATAGCGGATCATTTCAATCCTCCAACACGAATAGATAAATCGGCATTTCTGCGAAAGCGGGAATCCAGCGCTTTTGCCTGCAAAGAGCGAAAGTCACTGGGTTCCCGCCTTCGCGGGGTTTTCAACAGCCGAATGGCTGGTCATGACGGCTTTTTTCTTCTTGCCTTCGATTTTGTTCGTGGCCACAGGTTTGGCTGCGCCCATCGAATCCTTCCACACCTGTATCACCGCATATGCCCGCCAGGGCCGCCATGCCTGCGCCCGTGCGGTCAACGCTTTGGCGGTCATGCGCGATCCGTCGGTCGGCACCGCCTTTTGCAGAACCAGATCGTCGGCGGGAAACGCATCCGGGTGCCCCAGCGCGCGCATGGCGATGTAGTTCGCGGTCCATGGCCCGATCCCCGGCAGCGCGACCCAGCGGGCTAGGAAATCGTCCAGCATGCGCTCGCTGCGGAAATCCACGCGCCCGTCCAGCACCGCGCGGGCGACGGTGCGCACGGTGTCGGCACGCGTGCGGGTCAGGCCGATGCGGGCAAGGTCGGCGTCGGCCAGCGCTTCGGGTGTGGGGAAAAGATGACGCAGGCCGGGCGCGAAACCCTCGGCCATGGTTTCGCCGAATTCCTGCGCCAGCCTTGCCGTGAACGTGCGTGCCGCCGCCACGCTGACCTGTTGGCCAATGATGGCGCGCATGGCGATCTCGAAACCGTCCCAGCCGCTGGGCAAGCGCAGACCGGGACGTTTCTTCAGTAAAGGGCGCAGGCGCGGATCGTGCGACAACGCGGCGGCGATGGCATGCGGATCGGCGTCCAGGTCGAACATGCGCCGCAACCGGTTGACGATATCCAGCAGCCGCGTCGGCGCGACGCCGTGCAGTTCCAGCTTCAAGGCGTGTTCGCCGTTCGGCCATGCGCTCACGCGCAGCCATCCCGGCGTGCCGGCCGGGCCGATCACGCGCGCGTAGGCGTGCTCGTCCACCGATTCCACGCCGGGCAGGGCGCGTCCGCGCAGGAAATCCAGCATGGCGGTGAAGTCGTACGGCGGCCGGTAACTCAACCGCAACACCAGCGTGCCTTCCTGCGCAATCACGGTCTGGCGGCGCAGATCGCGCGGCGCCATCCGGTAGGCTTCCAGGAAAGTGGCGTTGAACCGTCGCAGGCTGCCGAAGCCGGAAGCCAGCGCCACTTCGGTGATCGGCAAGGCGGTTTCGGTGAGCAGTTGCTTGGCGAACAACAATCTGCGCGTGCCGTGCACGCCGATGGGCGCGGCGCCCAGACGGTCGGTGAACAGTCTGCGCAACTGGCGCTCGCCCAGTCCCACGCGTTCGGCCAGTGCCGACAACGGTTGTTCGGCCAGTACGCCCTGGTCGATCAATTTCAATGCGCGCGCCACGGCTTCATCGCCGCGCCGCCAGGCGCCGTCGCCCGGCGCCAGTTCCGGACGGCAGCGCAGGCAGGGACGGTAACCGGCGGCTTCGGCCGCGGCCGCATTGCCGTAATAAGTGATGTTGACCGGCTTGGGGGAGGGCGCCGGACACATGGGTCGGCAATAGATGCGCGTGCTTTTCACCGCGACGAAGAACAGCCCGTCGAAACGGGCGTCGCGACTCAGGCGCGCCTGTTCGCAGACGCGTGGGTCCAGTGCGGTGAAGGCGCCGTTGCTTTCCATGGAGGCAGGTTAGCACCGGTGGGAAGGCCGGACTCGCCGTTTTCGGACATCAATGCTGGGGCGGGGTTTTCTGCTCCAGCGCAGGCAGCAGCGGCGCGATGTCGCCGTCGTTTTCGCGCGCGGGTATGTCCAGCAATCTGGCCATCAGCGGATACACATCCACGTTGTCGAAAGCGGGGATCACTACGCCTTTGCGGAAGGCGGGTCCGCGTGCGAGGAAAGTCGCGCGCATCGAGGCCAGTGTAGGGTCGTAGCCATGCGAGCCGCGAGTGGCGGCGAGCGCGCGTTTGGCCACGCCGGTTGCCGGAATGGCGTCCCAGCCTTCGTCCATCTGGCACACGATCGGCGGTACGCGCGCATTGCGGCCGTAATGCCAGCGTGCGGGCAGTTCGCTTTTGCGCCAGCACTGGTAATGGCTATGGCGGCCGAGCAGGCGCTTTTCCGCCGTTTCCACGTGTCCTGCGCGGGGAGCGATGCCCACCGACTGACCGATGCTGACAACAACCGCGTCTTCCACCGGCACCATGTCCTCTACCGCTATCGCCTGTCCGGGCGGCACTGCCGCCATGCCGTGGTCGGACACCACGATCACGTTGATCCGGTCCAGAAGGCCTTTGCCCGCTAGCGAATCGATCAGGCGGCCGACGGCGGCATCGGCTTGGCGCACGGCTTGGCGCGTCTGCGGCGCCTGCGGTCCGTGTTCGTGGCCGGCGCCATCCACCATTTCCAAGTACAGCGCCGCGAATCGCGGGCGGGTGGCGGCGGGTTCTTCCAACCAGCGGGCCACCCCGTCGGCGCGTTGTTCGGCGGATATGGATTCGTCGTAGGGTTTCCAGCGGGTAGGGCGTACGCCATTAATCTCCGCGGCGCTGCCGGGCCAGGCCCAGATCGCGGTCGGCAGGCCGGCCTTTTCGGCGCCCACCCAGATCGGTTCGGCCCGCCACCAGCGCCCATCGCCTACCGCGGCCAGATCGCCCACGCGAAAATTCCCCAGTCCTTCCTCGCGCATCGTGTTGTGCACCACGCCGTGACGGTCGGGGCGCAAACCGGTGACCAGGGTGAAATGGTTGGGGAAGGTCAGGGCCGGGTAGGAAGGATTCATCCATTCGGCGCGGACCCCCTGTCGGGCCAGAGCGTCCAGATGCGGGGTGTCGCCCTTGCCCAGGTAGTCGGCGCGCAGGGCATCGATGGAAATCAGTAACAGCGGTGCAGGCTCTGAGGCGGTTCGGGCCGGGGTGGTGGCACAGCCCGCCAACAACAGCAAAGCGGCCAGCCACGCAAGCCTGAAGAATGGCAAGTGCATAGGCGATCGTCGTGAGAATCTTATGCGTCAAGCTTGGCAGACTCCGGAGTATCCCGCATGACACAGTTTCGAAGGATCGCCTGTATCGCCGCATTGGCTTTGTCAGGGCCGCTGGCATCGGCGGCAGAAGCGCCTTCTTTCGCTGCCGATACGGCGCGGTGCCAGGTCTGGCAGCGCGAGCTCAGTTTCGCCAAGTCGGTCGCCGACCACGATACGCCGGCCTTCGCCGAGCACCTGCACCCCCGGGCGGCGTTCGGCGTGGAGCGCCAACCCAGCATCGGCCGCGAAAAGATCGTTGAGGAGTGGCAGGGCATCATCGATGGCAGCGCGATCAGGCTGGAGTGGTATCCGGACCGGGTCATCGTGGGCGGCGATGGCCGTACCGCTTTTTCCACCGGACCGGCGCTGTACCAGGATCCGGCTACGGGCAAGTTCCGGCACGGGCGTTTCAGATCGGTCTGGCAGCAGGAAGCCGACGGCGCATGGCGGGTGATCTTCGACGACGGCAACCGCCCCGAACCGGCCGATGAGGCGGCGGTGAAGGCGTTCCGCGCAGGCAGCGGCAAAGCGTGCAGTGCGGCCTGAGGCGTTTATGAACGCAGAAAAATGGGGCTGCGACCGGTAAATGCCCCTGGGCGTATAACCCATGCATACCATTGTTCAGTGCGCATGTTGCGCAGGAGATTCCCCCCATGAAACGTCTCGCTCTTACCGCAGCCCTGATGGGTCTGGCATTCGCCGCTTCCGCACAGACCGCAGCGCCCGCCGCTGCCGATCCCGCCACTCCGCAGACCGCCGCGGCCCCCGCTGAAACAACCGACGAAGCGTCGGCTAGTCAGAACAAGGCCGCCGCCAAGGATGAAGCTGCCGACCGCAACTGCCTCAAGCACACCGGTTCGCGGCTCATCCGCGCAGACAACAAAGGCCGCAAGTGCGCCATCGCCACCGGCCGGGCGTACAACCGCGACGATATCGATCGCACGGGCGCCGTCGACCTACGCGATGCGATCCGCAGGCTGGATCCGGCAGTGCACTGAAGCAGTGTCATCCACTAGGTAATGTCATCCCGAGCGTAGCGAGGGATCTGCTTCATCGCTCGCAACAGCAGATCCCTCGCTACGCTCGGGATGACCTGTTGGAGGGGATATGAGTTCTGGCAGCGTCGCTGCCCCCAACGCTCAGCAATCCGGCGGCATCGCCGTCGCATAACGCAGCACGCGCCGCAATTGCGCTTCGGACTGCGGGTCGGCATACCTGTTCGAACATCACCTTGATGGTCTGGAGTCTCTATGGCTGTCGCCCTGCGCGATGGCGAAGAAATGTGAGCTGATGATCAACACGAAAGTGTGAGTTGCTGAGGTGAATTTCTTGCTGTACAAAAAAACTTCCGAACAGGGAGATAGCACTATGAAAACAACGTCATTCGTTTTCGGTTTTCTGGCCGCCTTGATGGCGATTACAGCGCAGGCTGGTATCGGCACGCAGGATTCCGCACCGCAATCACGCGAGCCGTTGTCGGAACCGGTGGTGGGGAAACAACCGCAAGTGCGCAAATCCAGGCTCGCTACACCGGAGGAAGACAGGGAGGCCAATATGCTGAAACGGCAGTCACGCAGGTACGCGAAGGCCAAAGTAACGCCGGTTTCCGCCATCGACCGAGATGCGCATCGGGACAACTGTCTTCGTTTTACCGGCTCTCGCCTGTTGCGCGACGATCGCACCAATCAGCGCTGTGCAATCGGCAGCGGTAGGGTATATGTGCGGGAGCAGTAGGGTATATGTGCGGGATGGTGCATTGCGCCGCTGAATTTGGCTTACGAGAGTATCCGACGCCCGGCATTTGCCGGGCGTCTTACATTAGGCTTCTGACGTCGGCTATCTAGGGGCGAGAATCCTCTCTCCACTTCGCACTCAGCAAACCGGCGAGAATCCTGCCGCATACCGTAACCCACGCCGCAACTGCGCTTCGAACTGCGGGTCCGCATACAGCTTGATGTCGTGCCCCAGTCCGGTGTACCACGCGCGTCCGCCGTCGTATTGATGGCACCACGCGATGGGATGGTCGGCGCCCATGGTGCCGCCTTCGTAGTCGCGTTCGTCCACCGTGGCGGTGACCTGCACGGCGTTGCGCGGGTTGCTGCGGTAGTTGTAGATCTCGTCGGTCACCGTCCACGCGGGCGCGGTCGGTTTTCCGTCCAGCTCGAACATCACCTTGGTGGTCTGCAGCCCCGGCGGGTGGCTCTTGAAATACGCGCCCACCAATTCCCCGTACCACGGCCAGTCGTATTCGGTGTCGGCGGCCGAATGCACGCCCATGTAGCCGCCGCCGGCGCGCACGAAGCTTTCCATCGCCGCCTGCTGCGTCGCGTCCAGCACATCGCCGGTGGTGCTGGCGAAGATCACGGCGCGGTAGCGCTGCAGGTTCTTGTCGCTGAAAACGGCCGCGTCTTCGCTGTGGTCCACCGCCAGGCCTTCCTGCGCGGCCAGCCGTTGCAGCGCAGCAACCGCGGTGGGAATGGAATCGTGCCGCCAGCCGGTGGTCTTGGTGAACACCAGCACGCGCGGTTGCGGCTGGGTGGCGGCGGCGTCCAGGCAGAAGGCCAGCGAGAGGAGGGCGGTCAGCAGGGTCGGGAGAGATAGGCGCATGGGCCAAGTCTGCCACGACACTCGTCATTTCTGTGGGAGCGCCGTCCCGGCGCGAGC
>DASVNG010000035.1:0-16279 GCA_036383995.1 Pseudoxanthomonas sp. | reverse complement strand
GTAGCACACCGCAAAGCGCAGATGCTCGGCCATGGTCTTGCCGCCGATGCGTTTGTTTGCGTCATAGATCTTGAACGCCAAAGGGTTGTCCGAAGCGCGGCCCTCGAACGGGATGCGGCCGATACCGGGGAAATATTCTTTGTTGCCGACAAAATGTTGAGCGCTCATCGCAGATCCTCTCAGTAGAATTTGGGGGAGTAGAACGGCCGTCAGCCGGAATAGAGCTGCTGGACGGCGACAAGACGGTCGAGAAACCTCCGATAGGGCGCTTGATAGGCCTCAACGCTTTCGGCCCGCGGACTGCACGCGAGCGCATCGTCGAAACCGACATGCGCATCGACCAGCTCCGAGAGCGGAAGCCTGCCGCCTTGAGCACGCGAGAGCGACCACAACGCTTGCAACGCTGCGCCGAAGGCGGCGCCTTCCGCATCGCGCGGAACCCGCACCGGCACGCCAAACACGTCGGCCACCATCTGGCGCCAAGCGGCGCTGCCCGCACCGCCGCCCGTCAGCACGATGCGCTCGAACCGCATGCCAGCCGACACAAAGGCCTCATAACCATATTTGAGGGTGTAGGTAGCGCCTTCCATCGCAGCGCGGTAAAAATTGGCGGCACTGGCGTTGTGAGGCGTCAGACCCGTCAAGGCGCCTTTGGCCAGCGGTAGATCGGGAGTGCGTTCGCCATTAAGGAAAGGCAGCAGCGTGATCCCGCCGGCGCCGGGCTCAGTAGCCTGGATATGGCTATCCCCAGCGCGGGTGCTGAAGCCAAAAAGCTTTGCAATGGTCTCGGTAGCGACCGTGCAGTTCATGGTGCAGATCAGGGGCAGCCAGCCACCTGTGGATGAGCAGAACGCGGCCCAACGGCCTTGTGGATCTACTTCCGGGCTGTCGGAGTAAGCGAACAGGGTTCCGGAAGTGCCCAGGCTCATCGACAGACGTCCCGGCACCACGCAGCCGGTACCGATGGCCGCCATCATGTTATCGCCGCCGCCCGTGGCCACCAGCACATCGCCCGGCACGCCCAATTGCTCGGCGCGGTCTGCGCGGATTACGAACGCACTGTCGGTATCGACCAGCGGCGGCAGGCACTGCGAAAGGTCGCGATCCGGATCGATAGCGCGAAGCATCTCAGGCGACCACCGTCGTGTGCGCACATCGAGCCAGCCGGTGCCGGAGGCATCGCCGAATTCGCAGAACGTCTCGCCCGTCAACCAGAAATTCAGGTAGTCGTGCGGCAGCAATATTTTTGCCAGACGACGGTAGGCCTCCGGCCGGTGCTTTCGGGTCCAAGGCAATTTGGAGGCGGTGTAACCGGCCAGGATCGGATTTCCCGCCAGTTCGATGCAACGCGCAGCTCCACCTATCGTCTCTGTGATCTCCGCGCATTCCGCCGCGCTGCTCGTATCGCACCACAGTTTTGCCGGAGCAAGGACCTCCCCTTCTGCATCCAGTGGCACGAACCCGTGCTGCTGTCCGGAAACCGCAATGGCCCTGATCCGACTGCGCACGGCGCCGTCGATGCCGGCAAAGCATTGTCTGATCGCTTGCGTCCATGCGTCTGGATGCTGTTCGCGCGAGCCGTCCTCGCCGCTGATGAGATCGAGCGCCGCGCTTTTCGAAGCAACGACCCGCCGAGCCTGATCGTCGTAGACGACGACTTTCACGCCCTGCGTGCCCGCATCGATCCCGGCGGTAAAAGTCATGGGTCGAATCCCAGAATTTAAAAAATGTTAGCGCTACCATTTCGCGTTCCAAAAAAAGGCCGATTGCTGATCAGGCCTGTTTTTGCCGAGAAAGCCGCGCCCCTGCCGCTCCTGATCCGCACTGTAACCAGCACCGCGCAAAAAAGCGTGCTGCAGCGCAGAATGCTATCCAAAACAGTGGGTTATGAAGCCCCTACTGCCCGGAAATTCCGATCATCGCACCAGATCTATGAAGCTGTTGATCGACAATCGGCCATGCACGGCGTCGGCGGGCGGCACTTGGGCGTTGTCGATGCTTCCGGAGTGGAGCGAGTTGCGTCGATACACGATCATTCGATTGAAGACGCCTTCGACTTGAGCGATGCGCTGGAACAGTTCGGTGTCCTCACCGATATAACCAGCGCCGGCACTCTCTTTGAGTTTGCTTTCTTGCGCCAGGCAGTCGAAATAAGCTTTATGGCGCTTTTCATCGATGTATTCGAAGCCGCTTCGCCGATGCCGATAGAACGCCGTGCCGCCCCAGCGGCCTCGGAACAAGTAGTGCACAGTCGCCAGGCCATCGCCGCGAACGGAGTCGATATGCGGCACGCGTTGCAAGAAGGCCAACGTACCGGGCGGTTGCGTTACCAGCGAAAAATGGCACATGGGAAACGTAAATTGCGCCGGTTCCAAGTCGAAGCATTCGCGCAAGAGCGGGTTCAGTGTGGTTTGCAGAAACTGCCGATAGGAAAGCGGAGCCGGCGCACGGACGCCGGGGAACATCGAGGGCTGCTTTACGAACTGGCTACTCGAGGCTTTACGCACCAGGCGCTCGGGGTCGGAAACCAGATTATCGATGATCAGCAGCGGCGCGCCTTCCTCGCCGAGGCTGCGCCGGGTCATCTGGATATCCGGATGATGTGTCAGCAGCATCTGGCCGACTACCGCGGTAAAGGTCGCGACCCCCACACTTCCGCACCCGCCTTGCAGTATTGGTCTATGAAACCCTGCTGGGAGGGCATTTGCGCAACGGCGCGCCCGATGGGCTCTCTGATGGAGTCGAACAGCTTTTTCATGTCCTCATCGGCAAGCGCGCGCGCCAAGGGGTGAGGCGGGCCCGGCACGATGCCTTGCCCCAAGAGCACATGGGTCCACGAGTCGACCCTGAACAGTTCGTCGGCATCCTGCCACGCGTGCGCGCGCTCGCGCCAGGCACGAAGGCGGATATCCAAAGACTCGGGCAGCTCCATCTCACGGCACTCTTTCCACATCGGCTCATCGCGCTGCGTGGCGTGGTAATGCAGGACGATGAAATCCCGCACGTGTTCCATTTCCGACCGGCTGACTTCGTTATAAAGATCCACCAAGGAGGGAGAAATGCCATCGAACGGGAATAGCTGGATCAGGCGCACCACGGCGCTGATGGCCAGATGGATGCTGGTGGACTCCAGTGGCTCGATAAAACCGCTGGCCAGACCCAGCGACACTACATTCTTGTTCCAGGCCTTCAGGCGGCGTCCGGTACGAAAAGGCACCAGCCAAGGATCGCGTATGGGCGCCGCCGCCACATCGCGCAACAACTTGGCACGCGCCTCATCGTCGGACATGTGCCGGCTCGAAAAGACAAGGCCGCACCCGACACGATGCTGGAGCGGGATGTGCCAACGCCATCCGGCCTCGTGCGCGATAGCACGGGTATAGGGAACCGGAGGGCCCACCGACTCGGTCTGCACCGCCACCGCCCTATCGCCGGGCAGCCACCGGTTCCAATCCTCGTATCCCGTCTTCAAGGTTTGTTCGATCAGAAGACCGCGGAAACCCGTGCAGTCGATGAAAAGGTCCCCCTCCACCACTTGCCCATCTTCGAGCACCAAGGCTTCCACCGAACCGTCGCCCGCGTGCTGTCGGACCTCGCGAATCTTGCCTTCTACGCGCCGCAGTCCGTAGCCTTCCGCGATACGTCGCAGAAATTTGGCGTAGAGCCCCGCATCGAAGTGATAGGCGTAGTTGACCTGGGGCTGGGTCTGCAATGAAAACCGATCGCCGCGAGAGGCGACGGTTTCCAGACAAAAATCGCCCAGTTCCGAAGGCATGCCCCGGCGCCGGCTATCCAGCCAGAAATGATGGAAGGCCGCCGCCCAGGTTCCCTGTCCGGTAATCCCGAAGGGATGGATGTAGCGCTCGCCGGGTCGGCGCCAATTCTCGAACGAGATGGACAGCTTGAAGGTCCCCGCCACAGCACGAAGGAACTCCTGCTCATCGATCTGCAGGAATCGGTGGAAGGTCCGGATAGGCGGCACCGTGGACTCGCCCACGCCCACGGTGCCGATCTGCTCGGACTCCACCAAGGTGATGTCGAGCCGATCGCGGAACTGATGGGAAAGCGCGCAGGCGGCGAGCCAGCCGGCCGTGCCGCCGCCCGCAATGACGACCTTGCGTATTTGACCCGGGGTTGCCTCTGGCTTATCCAATGCGGTTTCTCCTGACCAGCTAACGGTTGAGCCGTCCAATCAACATGGCGCGGATGCGGCGCGCCAGCGTGTCGTCTATAGGTCCCAGGACATCGCGCGCTTGTTCTGGCAAATGCTCGCCTGCACGGTCTTTGGGGCCGAAGACGTAGTAATCGAAAACCTGGGCCCACGCCCGCTTCTCGCGTTCGGGAAGATCGCGCAAGGTCCATAAAGCGTGGTGAAGCGCGGGCAAGGGCGAAGACAGGAATGCCGGCGAGGATCGCCACCAGTAGTTCACCAGCACGTTGAACGGTTCCAGGCTGCGCACATGGTGCCACCACATGCTGGGGATGAAGACCGCATCCCCGGGCTCCAAGATCGCAGTCTGAGCGCTCGCCAGCGCCTGGCGGAACCGCGGATAGCGCTCGAAATCCGGATCGGCAAAATCCACCAGGCTCACGACTTGCCCGCCCGGAGTCGGATCCAGAGGACCAGGATAGAGATTGCCGATCTGCTCGGGCGCAAATAAAGTGAATTGCCGCCGGCCAACGCCGCACACCGCCAGATTATTGGGCGCATCGAAGTGGCAGGACGCCACTACCCGGTTGCCGATCCAAATGCTGGGGGGCGCATCGATGCCGTGAGCCGCCAGGGCCAAGGCGTTTTCCTGCGCGAACCCGGGTAGAGCGCCCTCGATCAGCAGCGAAGCGATGTAATAGGTGGGCGCAGGCGAATCTTCCAGATGCTCGGCGATCTCCTCCAGCACCCGGCTTAGGCCGCCACGTCTCACTTCGAAATTCAAATCGGTGAAGTCGGCGTTGTAGAACGGGCGCCCGCCGATATCCGGTTCGCCATAGGAGTATTGAACCGGCTTGCCGCCATCGAAACGGCCGAGGTAGGCCATGGCTTCCCCGATGGACCCCAGCCCTGCCCGCACCAGGCCCCAGTCGCGCGCGACGCCTTTCAACAAGACGGGCGTGCCCTCGGCCAACAACTGATCGAGCGGCAACGCATCCGCGTCGCAACCTTCGATGGTGCGCATCCGGGCGATGGCATCAGCCATGGAGCTCAGCTCGTTGCATTGTCCTGCTCACGCAACCGCCGCTGCTTCTCGGCCATCAGGCGCCGCATATTGTGCAAGGAGGCCAATACCAGATAGGCGCCTTCCAGATACCCCGCTCTATTGAGTCGAGCCAGCGAGTCCCCTTCCAAGGCAGCCAGCCTGTCCCGATCCATGCTGTACAGGCCGCCGACGCTCACCCGGTGCCTCTCGTCAAGCTGCACATCGAGGTTGACGGGCTGGATCAATCTCAGCGAATCGAATGCCGCGAACATGGCGGAGCCGAACTCGGTGCCGTTGCGTATGCCCCGAAGCACTCCGGCGATGTGGTCCAGGTAGGGCGTGTTTCCGCCCTGGGGCAGGAACACCGGCTCGCCTTCCGTGTAATTCACCCGCGGGTGATCCAGATCCACATGCATGACGGGTTCTTGCCGTAGTTCCCCGTCGACCCGCCGCTCTTGAAACCCGATCAGGAAAGGACCCTTCGCCGCAGCGCCCGGGAGATAGGCCGCATTCCACCGACCATGGGCCAGATACAGGTTTTCGCGCTGTTCGAACCCCAGCAACGCCACCGACTGCCATTGGCCGGCATCGTCCTTTCGGAAAAAAATAGGGTACTCGCGCTGCAGTTCGGCGAATTCGCTCGGGAACGCCGGAACCATCCCGACATCGTCGCCAAACCGGGGGCCGAAGCCGGTGGCTACGCGCAGGTCTTTATGCGCCACGTTATTGAGAAGCTCAAAGCGGGCCATGTTCTCTCCACCGCAAAACCAGGGCCATGGGGCTCCTGCCTGCCAAGACTATCACCGCCGCCGCCCGCTCCGAATCAGGCGAAGCCAGACCGCGCTTAGTAAAAGGGACCGCTGTTTGCACAGCGGTCCCGCCTGACGACATCCGGGCAGGATGCTACCGGCAAGTTCTAGAACTTGTAGCGGACACCCAGCATGTAGCGCGGGCTCTGATCGGCCAGCTTGACGATCTGCTCCTTGGTGCGGGCGTGCCAGCGCACGTCCTCGCCGGTCAGGTTGATCGCCTCCAAGCCGAACGACCAGTGATCGTCGAGCGCGTAGTTCACGCTCAGATCCCACTGCTCATACGCTTCGACATAGTAGGGATTGCGGCTGCCGCCCTGGTTGGCCAGGATCAGATACTCATCGCGCCAATTCCAGGCCAGACGCACCGACCAGCCATATTTCTCGTACATGAACATGGCATTGGCCGTATCGCTCAGGCCGGTCAGAGCGAACTGATCGATGCCCGGATCGCCCCCGTTGTCGTAACCCACATCTCCCTTGACCAGCGTGTAGTTGGCGAGAATGCCGAACCCGCTGTCGCCGAAGAAGTATTGGCCGCCCAACTCCCAGCCGTGCAGTTTGGCCTGGTTCTGGTTGACCGGCCGGTTGACGTTGAACTGATACAGCGGATCGTCGGCTTCGCCCACCAGGTTGTAGGCGGTTTCGGTCGCCAGCGCCTGGGCGCCAGTGCCGTTGAACGCCGCCAATCCAGAAGGATCGTTCCGCAACAGAGCCAGTGCGGTGAACAAAGAGGTGTCGTTGCCCGAACACGCCGCCGCATTGGCGGCCCCCACTTGGGTCACACAGGCTGCGCTGGTTAGGAAGGCCAGGGCGGCCTGTGCATCCGGACCCGAGGTGGGGTCCCTCAAACCATACAGAGACTCCTGGACGACCGTATTACCGATGAAGTTGGCGACCGACTTGTTCCAGTAGGTCAACGACACATAGCTCGCATCGGCGAAATACCACTCCAACGCCAGATCGAGGTTGTCCGATTCCAAAGGTTTCAGGCTCGGGTTCTGCGCGTTGCCGCTGGCCCGGGCGGAAGGATCGAGCAACACCGACCCGAACGGCTGCTGAGCGCCAGGCCCGGCGTAAAGATTGCCGTAAGGCGCCCGTGCGATGCTCTTGCCGAACGAGGCGCGGCCTTTCAATTCATCGGTAAAGTCGATGCTGAAGTCCAGGTTGGGAAGGATATAGCTGTAGCTCGCCTTCTCACTGAACGGCTGTTGTTCATCGGACAGCACGATGCGGAAGTCGTTGTTGGCCGACCATTCGATGGCTTCGGGGATGGCGATCACAGAGGTCGACACCACGTCCGTCTTCTCGTAACGCACGCCGATGCGGGTGTTGGTGCGCATGCCGCCCAACTGCCCTTCGAATTCGACCTGCATGTAAGCCGAGTTCGTTTTCTCTTCCACGCGGTTGTCGGCCGCGCGTTGCGGACTCACGCCCAGCCCGACGCCATACTGACCTGCTGCCCATTGGGCCAGCTCACCGGCATCGCCGCGCCACGCCGGCCAGCTGCTGACGCTGAAATCGTCGAACAAGCCCACCAGGTCCACAGGTTGCAAATGGTCCATCAACCCGCCGGCCACGTCCGAATCCACATTCGCCACGCCCCAGTCGCCCAAGGTCGAGTAGGCCTCGGCAGCCTGTATGCGGTGGGTGGTGGACTTGTTGGTATCCACGCCGAACTGGAAGCGGCCCTGGTCGAAACTCCATTCGCCGTCGATACGCGCCTGCTTGATCTCGCTGATCTGTGTCTGCGCGTTGATGCGCAGCACCTGAGAGCCGATTTCGCCTTCCACAAAACCGGGGTTGACGACCCCGTTGGTACCGGCCACCGCGTCGCCCGTGGTCGGATACCAGGTCTGGGTGCCAACCGGCAGGCCGCCATTGAAGAACAGCTCCTGCACCCACGAGCCTCCGCAATGCGGCCCCACGGTACAGTTGTTGGTGCCCGCAATACTCATGAAGATCGATCCGCCACCGGTAAGCGGGTCGTTCGGACGGCTCTCGTTCTTGGAGTTGTGGGCATCGAAGGTCAGACGCAGGTCGTCGTTCACGTCCCAAACCGCATTGAAGCCCAGCGAGCCCAGCTTGTATTTCTGCATGCTGCGCTGCTGTTCGAGACCGAAATCCTTGGTGCCGGCGATTTCGCGAATGTATACGGGCGTCGCCACTGCGCCGCTGGTGTCGAATTCGATGTCGGTGTAGTCGCTGTTCTGCAGCCACATGGCCTGCTCGCCGCGCTTTTCAGTGATCTCGTTGGTCGAATAGGTGTAGTCGAGGGTCAAGGTCAAGCTGTCGGTCGGCGCGAACTGCACCACCGCCTGGCCATTGACACGTTCGCGTTCGAACTCCGAGAAGGCATAGCGCAGGTCGTTGGGGCGCGCATAGAGCTGGCCGACGGCCGGCGCGTTCACCACCGTGGGATTGCCGGGCATGGTCCCCGTCCACGGCTGGATGTTCCAGTAGTTCTCGGTCGCCTGGACCGATCCGCCCTTGCGCTTCTGATGGCTCGCACTCAGGCCTATGCCGAAAGTCTTGTCGGCGTTGGTGAAACTGAAGATGCCGGACAGTTCCGGTGTCACGTCGTTGTCGAAGGGCTGGCTCTGGTCGGAGACAGCCTTGACGCCGGCGCTGGCCACTATGCCGTCGTGATTCAAAGGCCTGTCGGTCAGGATATTGATGGTCGCGCCGATGCCCCCGCTGGGGACCTGCGCCTGGCTGGTTTTGTACACCTCGATGCCGTTGATCGCTTCGGCGGCGAGTTGGGCGAAGTTGAATGCCCGTGTGCCGCCGTCTATGCCACCGATCGCGACCTGCCCGGAAGCGCCGAATGCATCGGCACCCGGCATCTGACGGCCATTGAGGGTAACCATGTTGAACTGTGGGCCGAAGCCACGCGCGGTAACCTGCGCGCCTTCGCCGTCGCGTCGTTCGATCGAGATGCCGGTGATGCGCTGGAGCGACTCGGCCAGGTTCGTATCCGGAAACTTGCCGATGTCCTCTGCGCTGATCGCATCCACCACGCCCGCGGCGTCGCGCTTGATTCCCATCGCTTGATTGAGGCTGCTTCGTATGCCGGTAACCGTGATGGTATCGAGCGTTGTAGCCTCGTCCGGGGCTGTCGAACCAGCGGCGGACTGGGTGGTTTTTTCTTGGTTTTCCTGCTGCGCGTCTTGCGCGAACGCCGGATTGATGATCAGCGCACCCCCGACAAACGTAAACATTGCGGTGGACTTGAAACGCTTCAACTTGTGGTTCATGGACCTGTCCTCGGCATTGAGATTTGAACGACCGAAAGCACGAAGCGCTCGGCACACACATCACTCACCATTGCTTTGGCACCCGACTTCGGCGCGAAGCAGCCAAACCGGCAATTCCTCATTTGATCTCCCCTCTCTAAAGATCGTTGACTTATCGCCCTCCCCAGGGGCGCCGCATTGCGTTTGCTGAAACAGTCATCAATCAACGGTTCGATTAAGCGTTCCGTCTTCGCGAATGCCGCAAGTGCATAGCAGTGGGTCCGGGTCATTCGCCAATCCCGATCCCGACCGCTGTGGTAGCGCTAACATTGCAGGTGCAGCCTATGAGCCCGGATATGCTTTGTCACCATGCAGTGCAGCAGAAACCGCTTTCAGCCGTTTGGCCTGCTTGAACCGCAGGCATTAGCTATCGCGGCGATTTGGGCAACGACCCGGCTTAAGCCTGAGTCTGGAATTTTGGTAACCCTTATTACGCGATGCATCCGCTCGCGTATCTCATGAAGCTTTCGGATGGCGGCGGTACTCGATGATTCTGATCATGAGTTCCTGCGCATATCCTGAGGGCACGCGAAGCGAACATGAAGCCCGCTCGGTCGACTCAGGAATAGTGGCCTTGGCATGTTGCGATAACTGAAGCGATACCTCGGGAGGGTCGTTCCGGGTTTCGCTATGCTTGCAATCATCCGCTCAATATCAGTTTCTTATCGCTGAAGAACGGATCATGGAGCGGGTGAAGGGAATCGAACCCTCGTCAGTAGCTTGGGAAGCTACAGCTCTACCATTGAGCTACACCCGCGAGGCCGCGAGTTTATGCTCCGGCGCCTCGCCCATGCAAACGGGCGCCCGATCAGGGCGCCCGTAGCATCGATAACGTCGGATCGGGACTCAAAAGCTGCCGCTGAGGGTCGCGAAAGCGCCTGCGTTGGTGCCGCCCTTCTGTCCGACCGTAGTAGTCACGCCGATATCGGCGGCCAGGCCGAATACCGTGCTGCGCGCGCCCAGGGTCAAGCTGCCGTAGTCGCGGTCCATGCTCAGGCCGGGCACCGCGTACGGCGCCAGATCGGGCATGGTCTGCAGCGATGCGAACGCTTCTTCGTCCTGCGATTCGAATTCGCGGTCGTAGGTCAGGCGCGCGTACGGACGCACGTTCTCGTTGATCGCGTAGCTGGCCTGCCAGCCGGCGCTGCCGATCAGCGAATCGAAGTCCTGGTCCGGATAGGCCAGTGCGGTGGCGCTGAGGTCGCTTTCGGCATAACCGTCGCGTTCGATGCGCTGGGCGAGCACGCTCAGCACCGGGCCGTGGCGGAATGCGTCCTGGCCGAATTCGTAACCGGCATTGATGCCCAGGCTCAGGTTGGTGCCGTCGGGCGAGCCGCTGTGCGTACGCGTGGCCGGGCCCAGTTGCACGGTGCGATCGACGTCGTAGGAAATCCAGCTATAGCTGAGCTGCGCATTGACCCAGGCCTGGTCGCCATACCAGCCGACGAAGCCGCCCAGGGTGGCGTCGGACTCGTCGAAGCTGCCGGCGCGGCTGCCGAAGTCGAAATCGCTGCGGCCGTAGCCGCCGAACGCGCCGTACACCATCGAACCGCGCGACCAGTCCACGCCGAACAGGCCGGCCGGGCCGATGCCGTCGTACAGATGGCCGTGGTCGTAACGCAGCGAGTCGCCGCGCAGGTCGCCCCACCAGCGCACCCCGTCGGATTCCGGCTTGCCGTTGACGTGATAGCCGACGCGGTCGGCGCGGGCGCGGCCGATCACCGAAGCGGTGTACGACAGCAAAGCGATCTGGCGCGGGCCTTCCAGAACCGACACCGCATAGTCGGCGAGGATTTCATGCGAGCGCAAAGAAGGATGCACGCCATCGGCGAACGCGTAGGTATAGGGCGCATCGCCGGTCGCGTAGTTGGCCGGGCTGCAGGTCAGCGACGAAGCGGTGATCTGCGGATTGCAGGCGGTGCCGGTGACGTTGCTGATGCCGTACGGCGCCGGGTTGGCGACGATTTCCTGCAGCAGGTGGAAAGTGTCCAGCGGAATGATGCGCAGGCCCGCCGCCGACAGGCCACCGAACAAGGCGGTGTTGTAGGTCGTGGAAAGCTGCGTGCCGGCCGCCTGTTGCGCGGCGCCGCCCGCGCGGAACTGCGGGGTCA
Source organism: Pseudoxanthomonas sp. (assembly GCA_036383995.1). Taxonomy (GTDB): domain Bacteria; phylum Pseudomonadota; class Gammaproteobacteria; order Xanthomonadales; family Xanthomonadaceae; genus Pseudoxanthomonas_A. The sequence goes on along the minus strand of DASVNG010000035.1, from coordinate 4,868 downwards.
CGCCCAGGTCCGGAATGGTGGGCACCAGGATGTAGCGGGCGCCGGCGGTCTGCAGCGACCCCACCACGCCGATCTGCGCGGTTACCGCGGCGCCGATGGTCGCCTGGGCCGGCGCTCCGCCCGCGACCGCGAACAGATCGTTGGCCCCGCCCCACACCGTGTAGAGGGCATTGGGATCGGCACGGCCGCCAGTGCTCGCCAGGTAATTGGCGGTCTGGGTGGCAAGCGAAGGAATGGGGCCGAGCGCACCACTGGTATTGGTGCCGGTACGAGCGCCGCCGACGGCGTAATTGGTCCCGCCCTGGTTGTCGCTGACCGCATTGGTCCCGTAGAAATCGGCCACGTACTCGGACCAGACCAGACCCGGATTGGTGGTGAAGCGGCCAATCAGCGCCCCATTAGGACCCACCGCCTGGATCAGCGCCGGGCGGAAATGGCCCGAGTCGGTGAGGCTGTCACCGATGAACACCGTCTGCGAATAAGGATGGTTCTGGGCGAAGGCCGGCAGGGCGGCGACGGCCAATGCCACGGCAAGAACGGAACGAACGGGACGGGCGAAGGGCTGCATCTAGATTTCTCCATGAGGCTAGTTCATCCGCGATCCCGGCGGGGCGGCGGAACGTACGGGGGCGTACAGGCGCGCATGGTTTCATTTCGCCCGCCGGCGCTCACGCTGCGTTGCGTCATAGACCGGGCGATGCGGCAAAATGAGCATATGGAAATCCAATTGAACGGCCAGCGAAAAATCCTCGAGACCGGCGGCACTCTGGTCGACCTGCTCCAATCCGAAGGCCTGGCCGAGCGCCGGGTAGCGGTCGAAGTGAACGGCGAAATCGTGCCGCGAGGCCTGCACGCTACGCGGCGTCTTGAGGCGGGAGACCGGGTCGAGATCGTGCACGCGCTGGGCGGCGGGTAGGCGGGCGGCATCGGCCCAAACATGTTGGCGGCGCAACACAATCCGCCCTGTGCCCGTGAACATCGGCGATAATCTTTCGATGAATTCCCCAAGCCTTCACGATCCGCTCGTCATCGCGGGCAAGACCTACCGTTCGCGCCTGCTCACCGGTACCGGCAAATTCAAGGATTTCGACGAAACCCGCCGCGCCACCGATGCGGCCGGCGCGGAAATCGTCACCGTCGCCATCCGCCGCACCAACCTGGGCCAGTCGCCCAACGAGCCGAATCTGCTCGATGTGCTGCCGCCGGACCGCTACACGCTGCTGCCCAACACCGCCGGCTGCTACACCGCCGAAGACGCGGTGCGCACCTGCCGCCTGGCGCGCGAACTGCTGGACGGCCATACCCTGGTCAAGCTGGAAGTGCTGGGCGACCAGCGCACCCTGTTCCCGGATGTGATCGGCACGCTGAAGGCCGCCGAGCAACTGGTGGCCGATGGATTCCAGGTGATGGTCTACACCAGCGACGATCCGATCCTGGCCAAGCGCCTGGAGGAAATCGGCTGCGTGGCGGTGATGCCGCTGGCCGCGCCGATCGGCTCGGGCCTGGGCATCCAGAACAAGTACAACCTGCTGGAAATCATCGAGAACGCCAAGGTGCCGGTGCTGGTCGATGCCGGCGTGGGCACCGCCTCGGATGCGGCGATCGCCATGGAACTGGGCTGCGACGGCGTGCTGATGAACACCGCCATCGCTGGCGCCAGGGATCCGATCCTGATGGCCGGCGCGATGAAGAAGGCGGTCGAAGCCGGCCGCGAAGCGTTCCTGGCCGGCCGCATTCCGCGCAAGCGCTACGCCAGCGCTTCCTCGCCGGTCGACGGATTGATCGGCTGAGATGACCGGCACGGCGTCCAACCCTCCCAAACCCTATACGGCCACCACCGGCCACCGCGCCGTACGCAGTTTCGTGCTGCGCCAGGGCCGGTTCACGCCAGCGCAGCAGCGCGCGTTCGATGAACTGTGGCCGCGGTTCGGTCTGGACTACGCCGGCACGCCGCGCGACTTCGACCAGGCTTTCGGCCGCCAGGCGCCGCGCGTGCTGGAAATCGGTTTCGGCAACGGCGATGCGCTGCGCTTCGCCGCCGCCCGGGATCCGGAGCGCGACTACATCGGCATCGAAGTGCACGCGCCCGGCGTCGGCCGCCTGCTCAATGCGCTGGACGCGGACGCGGCGACCCACGTGCGCCTGTACCACCACGATGCGGTGGAAGTGCTGCGCAACGAAGTGGCGGAAGGTTCGCTGGACGAAGTGCGCATCTATTTCCCCGACCCCTGGCACAAGAAGCGCCACAACAAGCGCCGCCTGATCCAGCCCGAATTCGCGGCGCTGCTGGTGTCGCGTCTGCGCGTGGGCGGCCGCTTGCATGCGGCCACCGACTGGCAGGACTATGCCGAACAGATGTGGGACGTGCTGGACGCCGCCGAAGGACTGGAAAACCGCGCCGGCCCGCGTGGGCACGTACCGCGCCCGGACTGGCGTCCGCAGACCCATTTCGAGACCCGCGGCCAGAAGCTCGGCCACGGGGTGTGGGATCTTGTGTACGACCGTCGCTGAAATGACCACTGACGAGGAACAAGGCGCGTAATGGACACCGCCCTGACGCTGACCAACGACATGAAGCTCGTACTCGGGCTGGTCGGCTTCACCATGGCGATGTTCCTGTTCGAACGCATCCGCGCCGACGTGGTCGCGCTGATAGTGCTGGTGATCCTGGGCCTGACCGGCCTGGTGGCGCCGGAAGAACTGTTCGGCGGTTTCTCCGGCAACGCGGTGATGAGCATCATCGCCACCACCATCCTGGGTGCGGGGCTGGACCGCACCGGCGCGCTCAACCGGCTCGCTTCCTGGCTGCTGCGGCGCGGCCATGGCATCGAGCAGCGCCTGCTGCTGATGACCACCGGCATCGCCGGCCTCAACTCCTCCTTCATGCAGAACCCCTCGGTGATGGCGCTGTACCTGCCGGTCGCCTCGCGCCTGGCTTCGCGCAGCGGACTGTCGCTGCAGCGCCTGCTATTGCCCATCGCCGCGGCCATCGTGATGGGCGGCGCGCTGACCATGGTCGGCAACTCTCCGTTGATCCTGCTCAACGACCTGCTGGTGTCGGCCAACAACAACCTGCCCTCCGGCATGGCCACGCTGGAACCGCTGCGCATGTTCGCGCCGCTGCCGGTCGGCGTGGCCCTGATCGCCGCCTCCCTGCTCTACTTCCGTTTCTACGGCGACAAGAAGCTGCGCGAGGAAACCGAAACCAATGTGGCGCCGGCGCGCACGGAAAGTTATTTCGCCAGCACCTACGGCATCGAAGGCGACGTGTTCGAAATGACCGTCACCGCCGAAAGCCCGCTGGTGGGCATGTCGCTGGGCGAAGCCGAGGCCATCCACGATGCGCCGTTGATGTTGGCGCTTCAAACGGGCAGCGACACGCGCCTGTCGCCGCCGGCCGACATGCGCATCTGGGTGGGTAGCGTGTTGGGCGTGATGGGTGCGCGCCAAGCGGTGCACGATTTCGCGCAGAACCATTTCCTGCGCCTGTCCTCGCGGCTGCGCCATTTCGGCGACCTGTTCAATCCCAGCCGCGCCGGCATTTCCGAAGCGGTCATCCCGCCCACTTCCCGTTATATCGGCAAGACCGCCGCCGAGCTGCGCCTGCGCAAACAGTCGGGCATCAGCCTGCTGGCCATCAACCGCGACAAGAAAGTCATGCGCGAAGACGTGCGCAAGGTCGCCCTGCGCGCCGGCGACCTGCTGGTCTTCCACAGCATCTGGCAGGACCTGGCGGTGGCCGCCGAAAGCCGCGACTTCGTGGTGGTGACCGACTACCCCAAGGGCGAGCAGCGCCCGCACAAGTTCAAGATCGCGATGACCATCTTCGCCATCACCATCCTCATCGCATTGACGTCGAAGTTGCCGGTCTCCCTGACCCTGATGACCGGCGTGGCCGGCATGCTGGTCACCGGTGTGCTGCGCATGGACGAGGCCTACGCGTCGATCAACTGGAAGACCGTGTTCCTGATGGCCGGGTTGATTCCGTTGGGATGGGCCATGGACAGCAGCGGCGCGGCGGCGTGGGTGGCGGGGCATACGGTGGAAAGGCTGCCGGAAGGCATTCCGGTCTGGATGCTGGAAATCGCCATCGCGCTGCTGACCACCGCGTTCTCGCTGGTGATCAGCCATGTCGGCGCCACCATCGTGATGGTGCCGCTGGCGATCAATCTGGCATTGGCCGCGGGCGGCAATCCCACTGCGTTCGCGCTGATCGTGGCGCTGTCGGCTTCCAACAATCTGATGACGGCTTCCAACCCGGTGATCTCGATGATCACCGGACCGGCCAACTACACCAGCCGGCAGCTGTGGCGCGTCGGCGGCCCGCTGTCGCTGATCTACACCTGCGTGGTGGTGCTGGTGATCAACCTGATGTTCTGGTGGGCCGCGCGTGGAGGCTGATCGAGCATGCCGTTGAGTTTGAAACCTATAGACGGATCGTTCGCGGTGTGCAGGCTGGCAGCCGGTTCGACGGTGCCGGAATGGTTCCGTCCGGGGCCGTTCGCAACGGTTTCCTGGACAGACGACGAGCTCTCGATCCTCTGCCACGAGTCGCAAGTGCCCGAAACCGTGCAATGCGAACGCGGCTGGCGTTGCCTGATGCTGCAGGGACCGTTCGCCTTCGATCAGACCGGCATCCTGCTGCAGGTGTTGCAGCCGCTGGCCGAGGCGAAGATCGGCATCTTCGCGCTGTCGACTTTCGATACCGATTACGTGCTGGTCAAGGACCACGCGTTCGAAGCGACGGTGCAGGCGTTGGTAGCAAGCGGCTTGACGGTGCGCCAGGGTAATACCCACCCCGAATCGTAGGTCGGGGCTACGCCCCCGACGCACATGAACCCCGACATCGCGCGCGTCGGGGGCGTAGC